>NZ_JNAR01000017.1 GCF_000760095.1 Prochlorococcus marinus str. MIT 9401 | reverse complement strand
TTAATTGTTGGAAACTTTTCTGCAAATAATATTGACAAATTAATTTTCTTAACAAAATATGCTTGATAAGCAATAATGATTCCAGCTGATGCAATAAAAACTGAAGCTATAGCTAAAGGCAAAAATTCTTTGAGTTCGAAAGCCTTTGAAGCAACCTCTGCTTCCTCTGGATCTAATAAATTTGCAAATTTACTATCCCATGGGAGTCCTATAAAACCGATAATTAAAGAGGGTACTGCGAGAAATACTAAGGGAAATGTCATTGACCATGGAGACTCATGAATATAGCCATGTTCTTCATGCTGTTCTTCATGCTGTTCTTCATTTTCTTGATCTAGATTTATTTTGGAGGCGATTAAAAGCTCTTTTTGTAATTCTTTATTCTCCCCTCTGAAATCACCTTCAAATGTCAAGAAATAGAGCCTAAACATATAAAAAGCAGTCATTCCAGCTGTTAACAGACCTACAAACCAAAAAGCTGGAAATGATATAAATGCATTTCCCAGTATTTCATCTTTACTCCAAAAACCTGCCAATGGAGGAATACCACTAATTGCTACACAACCTATTAAAAATGTTGCAGATGTATATGGCATTTTTTTTCTTAGACCGCCCATCAATCTCATATCTTGAGCTAGTACAGGCTGATGACCTACTACTTCTTCCATAGCATGTATTACAGAGCCAGATCCCAAAAATAGCATCGCTTTAAAGCAAGCATGAGTAATCAAATGGAAAATTCCAGCTATTGGTGCTCCACAACCCATGGCAAGCATCATATAACCAAGCTGTGAAACAGTACTGTATGCTAAACCCTTTTTTAAATCCATTTGGGTCAAAGCTATTGAAGCCCCTAAAAAACAAGTGATGGTACCAACTAAAGCAATAATGAATTGTATGGAGGGGAATATTGAGTACAAAGGTTGAAGCCTTGCCACTAGAAATATTCCTGCGGCAACCATTGTAGCTGCATGGATAAGAGCAGAAATAGGTGTCGGGCCCTCCATCGCATCAGGTAACCATACGTGAAGAGGAAACTGCGCAGATTTTGCCATTGGACCTAAAAAAACCAAAAAACAAAGAAGTAAAGCAGCCCAGAGGGGTATTGAATTATCAGATAATGATTGAGAAATTCCGGTAGCTATTTCATTGAAATCAAAGCTGTTTGTTGCCCAAAAAAGACCTAGTATGCCTAGTAGTAAACCAAAGTCTCCTACTCTATTTACAACAAATGCTTTTTGTGCAGCGTGAGCTGCACCATCTCTGTCGTACCAAAACCCAACTAATAAGTAAGAACACATTCCAACTAATTCCCAAAAGACGTAAATTTCTAACAAATTTGGGCTAATTATCAATCCCATCATTGAACTACTAAATAGAGCTAAATAAGTAAAAAATCTGACATATCCTTTGTCATGGGCCATATAACCGTGTGAGTAAATCATTACTAGCAGAGTTATTGTAGTTACTAGAGCAAGCATCACACTACCCAAAGGATCAAGAACAAAACCCATTGGAATTGTGAAATCCCCAGCATTAGCCCATACAAATAATTTTTCTACAGTTTGATAACCATTAATCTGTTCAATCAAAGCTTTATAGCTTATCACTGCAGAAATTCCGACGAAAGAAATGAGACCTATAGAAACTATTTCTCTAGAATTATTAATTTTATTATTTATGCTTATTAGTCCAAAGCCAGAAAGGACTGCCCCTATAAGTGGGAAAACAGGAATTAACCAGGCAATTTCTGAAGCTTGAGGCATTTTTAAAAAACTTATATCTTCGATTTTAAACTGTCAATTGAAAAATTCCGACAAAAATGATGAATTAAATGTTTTAACAGCAATATTTATATACTGGTGGGACCACCAAAGCACTCCTATTGCAATCAAGATACCAAGTTGAGATAATCTAAAAAATTCTTTAATTTTTAATTCTTGCTTTCCTTCAATTATTGCCATAAATGGGATAATGGAAGTATTTTTTTTAAACTTTTCAAATTCCTCTCCAAATCTTTTCTCTAATCGCTTATCCCCGTGCCAGATAGCAAAAAGATGGTGCAAAATCAACCCTACAGAAGTTATTAACGTGAATGATGAGCCAATCCATAAAGTATGAGCAAAACACCAAATTATTTGACCAAACGCTTGTGGATGCCTTGTTATTCTCATTATCCCGGTTCCATAAATTCGTACTTTAGGTTTTAAAACTGAGGGAATCTCCAACAAATTGTAAGTAGCAGGATATAAAAACAAAAAACTTATTGCAGTTAAAGACCAAACCAATAAAAAAATGAAACTATTGCCCTGTAAATTCCATAATCTTATCCCGTCATATCTGTGAGCTAAAAAATAACTAATCAAAATAATTGCTGAAGGCAAACTTAAAAAAACAAAACATAAACGCCATAATCTTGGACCCATAAAAGATTCTGCTTTTATTCTTAAAGCAGCTCCTCCACTATGAATGACTGCAAAAATCAAGATCAAAAACAATATTATTAGAGAAGTTTTATGAGTCTCCATAAAATTCAAATTATTCAAAAAATTTAGTTCTTAACAAGAATACTTCTAAGCATTAGAATTATAAGTAATTGTAGGCACATTAGATGCCAGAATTACCATTTACTCTTGATCAATTAAGAATATTAAAAGCTATAGCAGCTCAAGGCAGTTTTAAAAAAGCTGCAGATTTGTTGTACGTAACTCAACCTGCTGTCAGCCTACAAATACAAAATCTAGAAAAACAACTCGAAATTACAATTTTCGACAGAGGTGGTAGAAAAGCTTTACTTACTGAAGAGGGAAGACTTCTTCTTGAATATTGTGAACGAATTTTGAATCAATGCGACGAAGCTTGTAAAGCTATAGAAGATCTAAATAGTTTAAAAGGTGGGACTCTTATAATTGGAGCCAGCCAAACAACAGGAACTTATTTAATGCCAAGAATGATTGGACTTTTTAGACAAAAATATCCTGATGTATCTGTTCAACTTCAAGTCCATAGCACAAGAAGAACCGGATGGAGTGTTGCCAATGGACAAATTGACTTAGCTATTATTGGTGGGCAACTACCTAGTGATTTAGAAAATTTGCTACAAGTAATTCCATATGCAACGGACGAATTAGCACTAGTTTTACCTACTAAACATCAACTTTCTAACAAAAAAGAGCTTTTAAAAGAAGACTTATATAAATTAAATTTCGTGACATTAGATTCTCAATCTACAACAAGAAAAGTTGTTGACAAACTTCTTCAAAATTCTGGACTTGACATTCAAAGATTAAAAATCGAGATGGAACTTAACTCTCTCGAAGCTATCAAGAATGCTGTACAGTCAGGTTTAGGTGCTTCTTTTTTACCTGTTGTTTCAATTGAAAGAGAATTAGCAGCTGGAACGATACACAAGGCATTTATTGCTGACCTAGAAGTTAAAAGAGAATTAAAATTAATTACTAATCCATCAAGATACACTTCAAGGGCATCAGAAGTATTTAAGAAGAATATTTTGCCTCAATTTGCCAGCTTAGAAAGTCCATTAAGACAGATGTAAATTTGGTTAAAACTGAATTGCTTCTTTATTAATTCCAACTCCTCCATCTTCGGCTTGTCCATCTCCCTTAATTATAAATTTATTTTCGTTAACATCAGTTTGATAAACGCACTTCACTATTGGTTTATCTCGTATAGATCCTATATAAGCGAAAGTATTCATTCTTTGCTTACATTCTCTTACATCTTCATTACTTATCGCCCCTTGTTTTTGTAAAACTGTCCAGTTCTCTCTTCGAATCACACAACCTGGTTGAAGAGCTGGTTGTGTTACAAAGCTTGTGGATGGGTTAAGAGTTGTATACATTTCAACATCAATAACAAATGCACTTGCGCCCCATTGTCTACAAAATTCTGGATCTGGAACTGCCATATCTAATTGTTGTTGACTAGCTATATTTCCCTGTCCTCCATCAGTAGTACTAGTAATCGCGCTACCAATACCAACCCCTAAAATTAATACTCCTGCAAGTACAGCTATGGTTCCTGTACTAAAGTTAATCTTCTGTTCAGAAGAAGAGGCGGGCAACCTAGTATTTCTCTGCCTATAAGAATCGCTATCTCTTTGATTTGGAGAGTAATAGTTTCTATTTGTACCTCTACCAGGTCTTCTATTTGAGGGAGGTCTATTCACAGTATTTCAGTTGTCTTTGGTAAACCCATTGAATAGTTCATTACTCTGCAATCTGGGTTATAACTTAATTTGCCGTTTTGGAGCAAAAATTTTATTAAACCTTCAATTTCTGAGCCAATCTTTCTAAGTTCATAATCATCCAAATCCTTACCTGCTCTTTCTTGAATTAATTCATTAAATTTTTTATTTATTTTATTTAAAGAATCTTCGCTCCAAATAAACTCATTATCAGGATCTAAATCAAGAGTCAGTTTGTTTGGGTGAAATTTCAATTCTTTATCAACAACTTCAGCAGTAAAAATCCTTACATGTCGAGTTGTTGACTTCAAAAGCATTTTTTCCATAATTTTGCGAAATAATCAACGAAAAAAACTATAATGTTCTAACTTTAATGTAGCTTATTATTAAGTGTTTATTTATTTCTTGATTTAATAATGCGTGTTGTAATTGCTGGTGCTGGTTTAGCGGGCTTATCTTGTGCTAAATATCTAGCTGATAATGGACACATTCCAATCGTTTTAGAAGCTAGGGATGTTCTAGGAGGCAAAGTTGCTGCCTGGAAAGATGAAGATGGAGACTGGTATGAAACTGGTTTACATATATTTTTTGGGGCTTATCCCAATATGTTGCAACTTTTCAAGGAATTAGATATTGAAGATAGGCTTCAATGGAAAAGCCATTCAATGATTTTTAATCAGCCATCCGAGCCAGGAACTTACAGCAGATTTGACTTTCCCGATATACCAGCGCCCGTAAATGGAGTTTCAGCCATACTTAGTAATAACGACATGCTTTCTTGGAATGAAAAAATTCTTTTTGGATTGGGTTTAGTGCCTGCAATGTTAAGGGGTCAAAAATACCTAGATAAATGTGATACCAAATCTTGGACGGATTGGCTCAAAGAGCACAATATTCCAGAAAGAGTTAATGACGAGGTTTTTATAGCAATGAGTAAAGCTCTAAATTTCATTGGGCCAGATGAAATTTCATCTACTGTTTTATTAACAGCACTAAATAGATTTTTACAAGAAAAAAATGGATCAAAAATGGCATTCCTTGATGGAGCACCTCCAGAAAGACTTTGCCAACCAATGGTGGATTATATTACTGCTCGAGGAGGAGAAGTGCATATGAATAGTCCATTAAGAGAAATCAATCTTAATGAAGACAGCACTGTTAAAAGTTTTACTATTGCTTCATTAAATGAAAAAGAAAAGAAAGAGATCACTGCCGATGCATATGTCAGTGCAATGCCAGTTGACCTATTTAAATTAATGATACCTAACCAATGGAAAGGCCTAGACGCCTTTTCTAAACTAGATGGTTTAAACGGTGTACCAGTTATTAATATTCACTTATGGTTTGACAAAAAATTAACAGATATTGACCATTTACTATTCAGCAGATCACCGCTTCTAAGTGTTTATGCAGATATGAGTATCACATGTAAAGAATATGAAGATCCTAATAGGTCAATGCTTGAATTAGTTTTTGCACCTGCAAAAGATTGGATAAATCGTAGTGATCAAGATATTGTTGATGCCACTATGGAAGAACTAAAAAAATTATTCCCAACACATTTCATGGGTGATAACAAGACAAAGTTAAGAAAATATAAAGTAGTCAAAACTCCAAGATCTGTCTACAAAGCTGTTCCCGGATGCCAGGAGTTCAGACCAAGCCAAAAATCTCCCATTAAAAATTTCTTCTTGGCTGGCGACTATACAATGCAAAAATATTTAGCATCTATGGAAGGAGCCGTCTTAAGTGGTAAATTATGCGCAGAATCAATTAATAAAGAGTATTCCAAAACTCCTCAAAATGTTTCTTGAAAACATTTAAAGTATTTAAAAATTGAGCTAAAACTTTTTTGAAAAATTCAATTTCTCAACTTGATCAAGCATATGAGGTATGCCGTAAAGAAACACAAAAATGGGCTAAAACCTTTTACTTGGGAACTCTTCTTCTTCCTCTCAAAAAGAGAAAAGCTATTTGGGCTATTTACGTATGGTGTAGAAGAACAGATGAAATAATGGATAGCTTAGAAGCTTCAACTAAATCGCAAGACGAGCTTTCAGAAAACTTAGATGAATGGGAAGAAAATACAAAGAATATATTTAAAGGCAATATTAAATCTGAATTAGATGCCGTAATGGTTGACACTATCGAACAATACCCACAAAGTATTCAACCCTATCTAGATATGATTGATGGTCAAAGGATGGATCTTAATAAATTTAGATACAAAGATTTTGATGAATTAAAACTTTACTGTTATAGAGTCGCAGGGACTGTTGGTTTAATGACTCAGAATGTCATGGGAATTGATAGTGCTTATACATCTGCGCCATGGAGTGCTATGCCTGACCCCTCAGAAGCAGCTATAGCTTTAGGTATAGCCAATCAATTAACGAATATACTTAGAGATGTCGGAGAAGATAGGCAAAGAGGTAGGATTTATCTCCCACAAACAGATATTAAAAAATTTAATTATTCTGAAGAGCAACTTTTAAAAGGCGAAATAAATAATCAGTGGAGAGCGCTGATGGACTTTCAATTAAAGCGAGCTCGAGACTGGTTCAAAAAATCTGAAGATGGGATTAAGTGGTTATCTTCTGACGCGAGATGGCCAGTTTGGACATCTTTACGTCTATACAGAGGAATTTTAGATTCTATTGAAAGATTAGACTATGATGTTTTTAATAATAGGGCTTTTGTAAAAAATTCAGTGAAAGCATTTGAAATACCTATATCCTTTTTAATTTCTCGTATTAAATAATTAAGCAGGTGTCTTCTGATTAGCTAACAAATCTTTTAACTTAGATAGTTCTCCAGCCCATCTTGGATCTGGTGCTTCAAGATTAGGAGCGTCACTGTGTACAATTTTCTTGAAATCTTTCTTCTTCTTATTTTTGTTAAAGTTTGCGCCTTTTTTATTTGAGGCAGAATCTTTTTTTTCTGATAACTCTACTCTTAATTTAGAACCATTAAATTCCAAACCGTTTAATTTCTGAATTAGTAAATTAGCATTCTCTTCATTATTTGTGGTCGCGAATCCAAAGCCCCTACATTCTTTTGTTTCCTTATCTAAAACTGCTTTAAATCTTATCGAATCAGATACTGATTTTAAAACCTTATCAAACTCTTTTGGATTAAATCCTTGTGGTAAGTTGCCAATGTAAATGCGAATACTCATAAATTTTTAAAATTGATTTTGAAGTCTGAACTTCTAAACAAAACTAGGCTATGTGTATTTAATCACATTTTGGCGCATTTTGTTCAATCCATTGCTTTGCTTTATAAATAGCTTCATCAAAATTATTCAATCTTTTATAAGCAAGTTCCTTTGAAAGATAATGTAAAAGCTCTCCTAAAGTAGGTCCATCCTCTATTTTTAGATTTTTTTTTATTACATTACCATTAAGTAAATTTGAGGGATGAAATAATTTATCTTCCTTGTCACGCCATCTTTTTAGCCAATTAGAGTGTAATTTTTGAGGTAAATAAATTATAAAAGCTGGAAGAAACATCTCTAATTCCTTATGTAAGTTAAATCTATCCAATTCATTTAACTGAGAAATATTTTTGTTCTGCAAAAAAAAGTACCATTTTCGTAGTAACTTAGTTTTTTTAATTTCAGCTTTACTTATTTTAAGTTTCTCTAAAGATAAAACATCTAAAATTTGCCCAATAAAAAATAATGGTAAAAATTTTTCTTTTTCTTGATGATCAAGTTCTGCATAATTAATTTTCTCTAAATCCAAAAAAAAAGAATCTCCAGATAAATTATCAATACCAAATATATTAATTTTTTTTATCATAAGAACCGCATCAAGAGCATTAGCTCCATGTACTATTTTTTCTATTTCATAATTGATCCTCTCTCTAGCAACAAGATATAATTTGGCTTTATTTTTTTTTATAAAAGTAATTAAATTGAGATCAATTTTAAAATTCAACTCTGAAACAAATCGAAAACATCTTAATATTCGTAAAGGATCATTTAGTAAATTTATTTCAGAATGAGTTCTAAGAATAGAAAGCTCTAGATCTTTAAGGCCATTTAATGGATCAAACAAACACTTCTTATCAAATAAAAAAGCAATCGAGTTAATAGAAAAATCTCTAGAACGCAAATCCCCTTCAATCGTGGATGAAACCTGAGTTGCAATATCAATATCAATATCATTAAAAATAATTCTTATCACTTCTCTTTTCTCATCTAGAATTATAAATTTTGATCCAATATTATCTGCAATTTTTTTTCCAATTTCAATTGCATTTAAAGGGACTACAATATCAAAATCTACCTCTTCAGTTTCTCTTCCCAAAATAATATCCCTTATATAACCTCCAACCAAGTATGAACCTCTAGGTAAAAAACCTAATATAAGATTCAAATTATGAAATTTTATACTTGTCTCTAATTCATCAATTATTAGTGTATGATCGGTGAGGATACCATTTTTCATTTTATTTATTAATTATGTGCATTTGCATCAACTGTAAATGGGTTGATAGATGTATCACGTATCATGATGTTGAAAGTAATCATGGTGTTAATCATATTTGTGATCTACCTGATTTTAAAGCAAAAAAACCATACATTCATGTCAATATAGTTAAAGATAATGGTAATTATAAAACTGATTGGGATGTTCAATCTTGTGAAAGTTTTGAAAATGAATTTGGTAAATGGTCTAAGTGTAATCCAGGTATGGAAATACCTGCTTAGGGTAATTGATGACAAATAAACCCAGACAAAGAGAAAATTACCCTACATTAGTTATTCATAGTACAGACAATTCTTTTGGCTTTGGGTATAGAAAAAACAATAAAATTGAATCTGATAAATTATTTATCAAAAATTTTAATAATGACCTTTGCAACAACTTAATTAATGATCTTGACAAATTCATTTCTAAAGAAGATTTACAAAAAGTAAATAAGATATCTGTCAGCATAGGGCCAGCGAATTTTAATGCTTCACGACTTATTGTAGTTTTAGCAAGAACTATCTCACAACAAATAAATTGCCCTTTAGATAGTTTTAGTTCATTTGAAATAATTGCAAAAAGAATTGCATTAAAAAATAATATCTTTACAAACAAAAAATCATTCTGGATTTATAAAAAATTAAAACGAAAGGGTTTCATTGCAGGTAAATATGAAATTCGTCAGGACAAAAAAAATCCTAATGATATATTCATTCAGGAAACTGTTTTACCAAAAGTTATTGAAGAAATTAACAATAAAGAACTTTTTTTTGAGGCTATTTATGAAGATAAAGAAGATTTAAAAGAACTTTTAGATTTATCAAATAAAAGTTTATCTAAAACAAATTTAGATTCATGGCAAAAAGTTTTGCCTCTTTATCCGATATCCCCAATTAACTAAGTATTCATCCTATCAATTTATTAATTTTATCTTGGAGGCGCAATGTTACAGAATATAGATCTTCTCTTGATGAGCTTTGTGGAGGTTGAACAGGTTTTCCCACTTTAATAACTATTTTCGAAAATAAAGGAATAAAGAATTTAAATCTTATTAATCTATGTGAATTAACTATTGCAACAGGCAATAATAATTTTTGATTTTTAAAGGCTAATAATGCAGCCCCTTGCTTGGGCTTATTAACTCGACCATTTTTTTGACGAGTGCCGTCTATAAAAATTCCAATACAATTATCATTTGATAATTTTTTACATGCATTTTTAATTGCATTTTTATCAGCAATCCCCCTTTTTACAGGATATCCTCCACAAGCCTTGATAATAAAACCAAGAAAAGGAATTTTAAAAAGCTCTGCCTTGGCCATAAAAGATATATTACGTCCAAGAGCATGTCCTAAGAATGGAGGGTCAAGTAAAGAACCATGATTAGAAACCATTATAAAAGAATCTTTTTTAGGAATATTTTCTCTACCTATTAAATGACCTTTAAATACAAACTTATAAATAGGCAATACAAAAAGATTGCTAACTAATTCATAGATTAATTTTTGTAAAATATCATTTTTCATACAAATTAATAAGATATTTGATCGGAAGACGAAACTTGAGAAATTTTTACATCTTTTAGATGTCTTTTTGCTAAACCGCTAAGCACATTAGAAGGGCCAATTTCAACAATATGCAGATCACTATCATTTGCCATGATATCCATAGTTTCCCGCCACCTCACTCCATTACACATTTGCTTTTCTAATCTAATTTTAAGCTCCTTTGAATCACTACAAAGAGAGGGTTCATAATTGCTTATGACTGGAATAGAGGGATTGTTAAATTTAATCTTTTTTAAATACTCAGAAAATTTTGATGAAGGTTCATTCATAAATGGTGAATGAAATGCACCTGAAACATTTAATTTCAAGAATCTTTTACAAGAAATTTCTCTCGATAAATTATCTAATCCTTCAGTAGATCCTGATAAGACAACTTGGGAAGAGCTATTATCATTAGCAATTACAATATCATTATTTTTTTGTACTAATAAATCCAGTTGATTTCTATCAAAACCAATTACTGCTGCCATAGATCCTTTCCCGGCATTGACCATTAATTGAGACCTTTCTTTTATTAGTGAAACACAATCTTTGAATGAAAAAACATCCGCACAATACAATGCAGTGATTTCTCCTAGACTATGCCCAGCAACATAAGTTGGTTTAAATCCATTATCCTTTAATGCATCTAATAAGATCGATTCAACTAAAAACAGACAAATTTGTGTGTTTCTTGTATTGTTTAAATCCATAAGAGGATTTGTTGGTTCAGAATTTAACTCACAAATTTCAAATAAATTCCTCTCAAATATCTCAGATGCATAACCAAACCTCTCTTTTGCGTTAGACAAATTTTCGATTTGTTTTGCCATTCCAATTTTTTGCGAACCCTGTCCAGGAAATACCCATGCAACTGTCATAATGCTCCTTTTTTTTTAACCCCATTTAATGAGGGCTGCACCCCAACTTAACCCAGCGCCAAAACCACTTGTAGCAATAATATCATTTTGTTTAATTCTATTATTTCTTATAGCCTCATCCATCACTAGTGGAATTGTTGCTGCTGAAGTGTTGCCATATTTTCCTAAATTACTAAGAATTTTTTCTTTTTGAATTTTTAACCTGTCTCCTACAGAATCCAATATTCTTTGATTAGCTTGATGCAATACAAGCCAATCAACTTCATTCGAACTATAATTGGTTTTTTTTAATAACTTATCAAGAATTATTGGAACTTCTCTAACTGCAAATTTATAAACTTCCTGACCATTCATTTGAATTGAAGAAAAGCCTCCACTTAAAAAATCAACATTTTCAATTATTGAATCCTTATTATTTTTTGATGGAAGATTAAGAAATGAGCCCCTTACCCCATCAGTTTTCATATCAAAACCAATTAAATTATCAAATTCATTTGTAGCTTCAATTGCTAATGCACCCGCACCATCTCCAAAGAGAATACAACTTCTCCTATCATTCCAATCAACAAAGCTTGATAATTGATCTGCTCCTATAACAATAGCCCTTTTAAAACTGCCACCTTTTAAAAATTGTGAGGCTGTTATTAAAGCGAATAAAAAACCACTACATGCTGCAGTTAAATCGAAAGCTACAGCATTAGCTGCCCCTAATTTTGCTTGAATAGAAGGGGCTGAACCAAATAAATCATGGGGAGTAGAAGTGGCTAAGACAATCAAATCAATTGTTTTAATATCCCAATTAGCCATCTCAATCGCAGTAAGTGCCGCCTCATAACCCATCTCTGTGACATCATCCCCTATGCCAGAAATTCTTCTCTCAGAAATGCCGGTTCTTGATTTTATCCATTCATCACTTGTATCTACTTTTTGACTTATTTTTTGATTGGTTAATATTTGTTCAGGTACATAACTACCACTTCCTCTAAATGAGACTCCAATCTGGTTAAATTTTATTCCTTCCAAAAGAGTTTTTTAGTTACTTATATAAGTCAAACATAAATTAGACGCAATATGTTTTAAGAATTTAAAACTTGAAGCTTTTGAAGTTGATTTAAATTATCCATAACGTCATGACTCACTGCCGAGTGAGCCAAACGAAGAGCACTAACTACTGATAAAGACTTACTACTACCATGACCGATAACGCAAATGCCATTGACGCCAAGTAATAAAGCTCCACCATGTTCGGCATGATCTAACCTTTTTTTAATTCTTAGTAAATTACTTTTTAAAAAAGCTGAACCCACTTTCCCCCGCCTACCTCTTGGCAGCTCAGCTCTCAAAATATCCAATAATACACCTCCCACAGACTCAAGAAATTTTAACAATATATTACCTGTAAACCCATCACAAACTACTACATCAAAATTGCCTGAAAGTACGTCTCGACCTTCACAATTACCTCCAAAATTAAAATTTTTTTCATTAGATAGTAATTCAAATGTTTTTAGTGATAAATCATTACCTTTGCATTCTTCTTCTCCAATATTTAAAAGGCCAATTCTTGGTTCTTTTACTTGTAAAACATCTTTTGCATAAATATTACCTAGAAGAGCAAACTGATGTAGATAAGATGGTTTACAATCAGTATTTGCACCAACATCTAAAACTAATACAGGGCGAGTTTGATCTCTTGTTGGAAATAATGCTCCTATAGCAGGTCTATCAATGCCTTTCAATCTGCCGATTCTAAATATCGCAGAAGCCATCATAGCTCCTGAATTACCTGCTGAGTATACAGCTTGGGCTTTATTATTTCTTACTAAATCCATTGCAACATTTATACTTGCGTTTTTCTTTTTTCGAACTGCAGTAGCCTCCTCATTCATCCCAATTGGATTTCCACTATCAACTAATTCAAAACGATTATTTTCTATTTCTTTTTCAAGTAATTCTAGTAAACCAATTAGCTCTGCTGCATTTTTAACTTTTTCAATATTGCCAACAAATTTTATATTTATTGGAAATCTACTTATCGCCTCAAGACAACCCTCGAGAATTGGCCCAGGAGCATGATCTCCACCCATACCGTCAACTGCAATCCAAATTCTATTAGATTTCGAGTCTTGTTCCTTATTTAAAATGTTATCGCTATTTTGTAATCTTTTTAATGGGTCAAAAACTAGTGGCTGTAATGTATTTTTAGCCAATGAACTAGCATTTGAGACAACACTGCTTGCAGTATTAACAACTGATTCAGCGCTTGAAACTACATTTCCTGCTACATTACCCGCTACATTACTAGCAACATTGCTAGCTGTGCTTACAACAGATCCAGCACCAGAAACTACGTTACCAGCCACATTACTAGCTGTTGCTGCGGAACTAGTAGCAGAATCTACTATTGAAGTTACAGCAGAGTTTCTTTTATACCAAATAACTAATCTTCTGATAGCTCTGGGCTTATTAATTTTAGGTACATATTCTTTAGCCATTTATTTACCATCAAAAGGAGAAATATCGACGATCCTTTGAAAAAGATATCCTGTTCCTCTTGCTGTTAATATCAATTCAGGATTTGCAGGATCAGCCTCCAGTTTTGATCGTAATCTTGAGATGTGAACATCGACTACCCTTGTATCTACATGTCTCTCGGGTGTATATCCCCAAACCTCTTTTAAAATTTCTCCTCTACTAAATGGTTCTCCTGATCTACTTACTAAAAGCTCTAAGAGACTAAATTCCATACCAGTTAATCTAATTCTCTCATCACTTTTAAAAACTTGTCGACGGTTTGTATCAATTTTTATATCAGTAACCAAAATTAATCCTGAATTAGGCATTCCAGGAATTTGTTCTTTGTCAATTCTTCTTAGAACGCACCTAATTCTAGCTTCTAATTCCTTAGGACTAAATGGTTTTACTACATAATCATCAGCACCTAGTTCTAGGCCTGTTATCCTATCTGCAACATCTCCTAATGCAGTTAACATAACAATTGGTACATCAGAATCTTTCCGTAGTTCTTGGCAAACTCCATAACCGTCTAACTTTGGCATCATGACATCAAGTACTACTAGATCAGGTTCGTAATCCCTAAATAACTTTAGTGCTTCTTTACCATCACTTGCAGTTACAACCTTGTAGCCAATCATGGAGAGACGTGTCTCCAGAATTCTTCTAATACTCGCCTCGTCATCTGCGACAAGTATAGTTTCTTTAGTTTGACTAGATTGAGCCATTTGTTTCTATTAGCTAATCAGTAAGAGAATTTATTATTATCCTAATCTAACTTGTAGAGGGGCAATATCCCAAACATTCGAGTTCCATTATTTTATTCAGAAACTTAATGTCTAGCAAATTATCGACTTTTATTTGTCAGAATTGCGGATCTGAAACTTCTCAATATTTTGGTAGATGCCTTAATTGCAACTCATGGAATTCCATTGTTGAAGAAATAAAAAGTAAGAGATCTCAATATCAAGAAACAAAAGTTATAAAAAGTAGTAAAAAATCCATACCCTTTAATGAGATTTCATCAAAAAAAATAACAAGATTTACAACTGGTTTTAAGGAATTTGATCGAGTCCTTGGAGGTGGAATAGTACCTGGATCTGTTGTTTTATTAGGAGGAGAACCAGGTATTGGTAAAAGCACAATAGTTCTTCAATCAGCAGGAAAAATATCTCTCAGTGAGAAAGTTTTATATATAACTGCAGAAGAATCTTTAGAACAAGTAAAAATAAGATGGGAAAGATTAAATCAAACCAGTATTGATCTAAAAATTTTTGCAGAAACCAATTTATCCCTGATTATTGAAGAGATCAAACATGTAAATCCAAGTTTCGCAATTATTGATAGTATTCAGGCCATCCATAATAATGAGATGCAAAGTTCGCCAGGATCGGTTTCTCAAGTTAGAGCATGTTCATCTGAATTGCAAAATCTTGCAAAAGAAAATAATATTGCGCTTCTTATTATTGGTCATGTCACCAAAGATGGTGCTTTAGCTGGTCCTAAAACTCTTGAGCATTTAGTTGATACAGTAATAAACTTTGAAGGAGATAATATTTCCTCACATAGATTATTAAGAAGTATAAAAAATCGATTTGGATCTACCTTTGAAATTGGAATTTTTGAAATGCTTGAAGAAGGCTTACTAGAGATAAAAAACCCAAGTTCAATTTTTACAAATAAAGAAAATATTTCAGGTGTAACAACTACTATTACAAATCAAGGTAGTCGTCCATTAGCCGTTGATATACAAGCACTTGTAAATAAGACTTTCTACAGTAACCCAAGACGAACTACAACTGGAATTAACATAAATAGATTGCATCAAATTTTAGCTGTTATTGAAAAACATGTGGGCATTAAATTATCTGAATTTGATTGTTACATAGCTACTGGAGGAGGTTTTGAAATTAATGATCCGTCATCTGACTTAGGCGTAGCAATATCAATTTTATCAAGTTTGAAAAATATTCCTCCTTTGGCAAGTTGCTCATTTATTGGGGAATTGGGTCTAAGCGGTCAGGTTAGGAAATCGAATAACCTTCGAACAAAGATAGAAGAAGCTGTAAGACTAGGGATCAAAAATATCGTAGTTCCAAAATTAGAGGATAAACTAAATAATAATTTTCAGAATTTAATAAATATCAAAGAGATTTCCAATATTAAAGAAGCAGTTGATTATTCTTTATCAGAGTAAAATATTAGAGATACATATCGATTGAACTTCTTCCTGAGTTTTTCAACCAATTCTCAATATCTAGGTACCCTCCTGGATATAATCTAACTGCTTTAGACCAGACTTCAGCAGCTTTATCAAACCAAATATCTCTCTGATCTAAATCACCATTTTGCTCGGCATATCTTCCCCTTTTTTCATAAATTAAACCTATGTTTTTAAGACATGATGGCTGTTTAGGATTTTCTACTAATGCTTTTTCATAAGTTTCAATAGACAAATCTTCTTCACCATTGCTCATGTATATTATTGCCATATTTTTTAGAGTCTCACCCCTATCAATTTTATTTTCTTCAAGCAGTAAACTCTCTTTGTAATACTCTAATGCTTCCGAATAATCGCCATTATTTTGTGCAGCTAAGCCATCTCTATAATAGATATATGCCTTTTTTTCTTTCTCTGCAATAGGCATTATTTTTACTATTGATTCAGCAATTACAGTAAAAGCTTTATCAATAAAATTGTCTCTGTTTTGATTACTAGGCACTGCTCAAAAACTAATAAGAATAATATAATAATTTAAAAAATAACTATTTAAAAATCTATTACATTTATTATTATAGATAAAAAAGAGGCCAAGCATTAAATTGCTTCTATCGTGAAAAATATGGAGAAAATTCAATTAAGTATTACAGGAATGAAGTGCGGAGGTTGTGTTAGTACTGTTGAAAAAATATTGAATAATTCTGATGGTATTGAAAATGTTTCTGTGAACTTACTAACTGAGAGTGCATATTTTGAAATTTCTCAGAAACATATTGAAATAGAAACTGTCCTCGAAAATCTAAAAGAGAATGGTTTCCCATCAAAGATTTACATAAATGACTTTTCAAAAAAAATAAACAAAGCAGAATTAGAAAAAAAAAAGAGATGGAATAATCAATGGAAAAAACTAACTTTTGCCCTATTACTTTTATTATTTTCTGGATTAGGTCATCTAGCAGAAGGAAGATATGTAAATTTTCCAATATTAGGTAATATATTTTTTCATGCTTCAATCGCCACATTAGCTCTATTATTTCCTGGCAGAGAAATAATTTTTAATGGATTTAAATCATTTATTAAGAACCGTCCGGATATGGATTCTTTAGTAGCTCTTGGAGTAATTAGCGCATATACAACAAGTCTTCTATCCTTAATATTTCCTAAAACTGGTTTTCCTTGTTTTTTTAATGAACCAGTTATGCTTTTAGGTTTTATTCTGATTGGGCGTTTCTTAGAAGAAAGAGCAAGATACCAAACTGGTTCATCCATTGGAGAGTTATTAGACCTTCAACCTGAAATGGCAAATATATATACAGAAGATAATCAAATAAAGTCAATAAGAGTAAACACTTTAAGACCTAATCAAGAGATTCAAGTTTTAGCAGGAGACAGAGTACCTGCTGACTGCATTGTAACTCGAGGTAATTCATATGTTGATGTTTCTCATATTACTGGAGAGTCCAAACCTATCGAAGTAAAAGAAGGCGAAAATCTATCTACTGGATCTTTAAATCTTAATTCAACTCTTAGACTTAAAGTACAAAAGGTTGGAGGGGATTCTTCTCTTGCAAAACTAGTAAATCTCATTGAATCTGTAAACTCTAGAAAACCTCGAATTCAAAGAATTGCTGATGAAATTGCAGGCAAATTTACTTATTTTGTGCTTATATTTGCTACTTTAAATTTCTTCTTTTGGTGGAAGGGCGCAAGTAAGATTTGGCCTGATTTATTAAGTCATAATAATCAATTAATCACTCACTCAAGCCATACACTTCATAGTTCTCTTGGTAGTAATGCTGAGAATTTCCTGAGTTTAGCAATTCAATTGACAATTGCTGTTTTAGTAATAGCTTGTCCTTGTGCATTAGGTTTAGCTACCCCAACTGTAATAACTGTCGCATCAGGTAAAGCGGCAAAAAGAGGGGTTTTATTTAAAGGAGGAGACAAAATAGAGATGGCTTCAAAAATTAATCACATCATTTTTGATAAGACAGGTACTTTAACAAAAGGTAAGCTTTTCATTGTTGATTATAAAAATAATAATGATCATTCATTTTTATTAAGAATAGCTGCCAGTTTAGAAAGGGAAAGCAGACATCCAATAGCGGATGCCTTAATTCAAGAGGCAAAAAAACAAAATTTAAGTTTATTTCCAATAAAAAAAATTATCACCCATTCTGGTCGAGGTATTTCTGGAGAACTGGATTCAATTGAAGGGCTTATAAATATTGGAAGTATTGAATGGCTTCTAAGCAAAGGAATAATTATTGAAAGTGATGCAAAAAAAGTAATTGAAAATAAAGAGACAAAAACTAACACTATCATTGGAGTAAGTATCAAAGATAAGTTATTAGGCTTTATCTTGTTAGGAGATTTACTTAGAGATGATTCAATTAAAACAGTTCAAAATTTGAGAGAAAACAAATTTAAAATTAATATTTTAAGTGGAGATAGAAAACAAACTGTTTTAGCTTTGGCAAAAAAAATTGGTTGTCAAGAAACTGAAGTAAAATGGGATCTTCTTCCTGAAATGAAACTAAAAACTATAGAAAATTTAAAAATCAATAATAAAGTAGCAATGATTGGTGATGGTATTAATGATGTTCCAGCCTTAGCATCCTCAGATTTAGGAATTGCAGTGGGATCAGGGACTCAAATAGCAAAAGCAAATGCTGATGTAGTTTTGATGGGAGATCAACTAAATGGATTACCCTACGCCTTAAATCTTGCAAAAAAAACTATAAGAAAAATAAAGCAAAATCTAACATGGGCTTTTGGTTACAACTTACTTGCTATACCTTTGGCAGCAGGTATTTTGTTCCCTAAATACGGTATTCTTCTTACTCCCTCAATAGCAGCATTATTGATGGCTATTAGCTCTATTACAGTTGTAATTAATGCTTTATCTTTGGATTAAATGAAAGGAAAATTTATCGTTATTGAGGGTATCGATGGATGTGGTAAAACTACCCAAATCGATGAACTATCTAAATGGCTACCTAATAGTGGTTTAATAAAAAAAGGGTCTAAATTAATCACAACTAGAGAACCGGGAGGCAGTCTTTTAGGAAAAAAGCTTAGAGGACTTATTCTTGATAATAATGAGAATAACAAGCCTTCATCGCTTGCAGAATTATTGCTTTATTCAGCTGACAGGGCTGAACACGTTTCAAAAATCATTTCGCCCGCTTTAAAAAAAAATGATTGGGTTATTAGTGATAGATTTTCAGATTCCACCCTGGCTTATCAAGGTTATGGAAGAAACATAAATTTAGAAATAATTAAAAATATTGAATCTATTGTGTGTCAAGGAGCATATCCCGACCTAACTTTCTTCTTAGAAATTTCTCCAGAAGAGAGTATCTTACGAAGGAAAAATGAAATTCCAGATAGAATTGAATCAGAAGGTATCAGATTTTTAGAAAAAGTAAATGAAGGATTTAAATTAATTGCGAAAGAAAAAAACTGGAAAGTAATTTCTGCTTCACAAAATATTAAAAGTATTTCTAAACAAATCAAAGAGACTCTATTAGAGAAATTTTCTAATAACAAATGATTGAGTTAAAAAAAAATAATTTAATCTTTAATCAAGAAGTCAATGCATATCTTAAGAGCATAGTAAAAGAAAAATCATTTGCAAATGGTTATATATTTTATGGTGCTGAAGGAGTAGGAAAAAAACAAACCGCTCTTAAATTCATAAAAGATATTTTCCAACAATCTTCCCAAAGCAGAAATATTGATGAGATAATTACCAACAATAACCATCCTGATTTTCTAATTATCGAACCTAATTCTCTTTCGGACACAAAAAAATTAAAAAATTCCGATCTTGAAAAAACGACAAAAAGTGGATCTGAGATTATTAAAATTTCTCAAATACGAAATATCAAAACTTTTCTAGGTCAAAAATCAATAAACTCAGAAAAAAAAATAGTTTTAATTTTTGATGCACATCTTTTAAATGAACCAGCTTCAAATTGCCTTCTAAAAATCCTAGAAGAACCAAATAATGGAATATTCATTTTATTAACATCCAAATTAAACTTTCTCTTAGATACCATTATCTCAAGATGTCAAATAATTAGGTTTAGGTCCTTTTCTAGTAAACATATAAATTCTATTTTAAGAGATTATTTAGATCCTTCTACAGCTGCTATTGATAGAAAGTTCAAAATTAAAGATTTAGTAAAATCTGCAAATGGATCCCCTGGTCAATTATTGAAGAATATTGAAATTTTAAATACATTATCTGATGAAGTTATTAGTAAATTAGATTCTCCATTAAAAAATACTTTAGAAATTTTAGAGGTATCTAAATTTATAACTGAACAGTTAGAAATTTATCAACAAATTTTTTTGGTAAATTTCATTCAAATTATTTGGTGGAGAAAGACAAGAAATATTGATTTGATGAAAAAACTTGAAAAATTAAAATTTCACCTGAAAAAAAACATTCAACCAAGATTGTCTTGGGAGACTACTTTTTTAAACATTGCAGTGAAAGATATCTAAAATTTAATCTATTGCTGAATTTATTAAATTAGGTTTTTTTGATTGAATAAATTCTTGCTTAGCAATTTCAACTTGAGGACCTATCGGTAACTCGAGACAATATCCTGCTCCATATACAGTTTTAATATAAGTAGGTTTACGTGGATCAGGTTCTAACTTGGTTCGTAAGTGTCTTATATGGACTCTTATCGTCTCAATATCATCATCAGGTTCATATCCCCAAACTTCTTTAAGAATCAATGCAGGTGATACGGTTTGCCCATGTCTTTGTAAAAGACAATGCAATAATTCAAATTCAAGGTGAGTTAATCTAATAGGAGATTCAAACCAGATAGCTTCAAATCTTTCAGGAACAAGAGTTAAGGGTCCATAATTTAATATTTCTTGCTGATTACTTGAATTCAACTGAGCTCTGTTGGTTCTCCTTAGTAGAGCTTTTATACGCACATGTAATTCTTCTAAATCAAATGGTTTAGTAATGTAATCATCAGCCCCGGAATTAAATCCAGTAACTTTGTCTTTGAGACCACCCAATGCCGTTATCATCAAAATTGGTATGTTAGATGTTCTCTCGTCTCTTCTAAGTCTCTGACAAAGAGTTAATCCATCAACACTTGGAAGCATTAAATCTAACAATATTAAATCTGGTGCGTATTGAAGAGCTAATGCTTGACCTTTAATTCCGTCTTCAGCTTTTTGAACATCGAAGCCAGAATGTTCTAAATGCCTAGCAACTAAATCACGCATATCACGATCATCTTCAATTAAAAGGATGGAAATTTTCATATTTATATACTATTAAATTAAAATTAAATTTTTGGTAATACGATTCTCTCAAGAATTTATAAAGATTGCAGAATTAATGTAAACAATTTTATCAATTAGTTTTATCGATTTATTCAATAATAGCAAGGTATTAAAGAGAAATTACAAATTTTTAAAAACTTTAAATTTTACATTTTCTTTGGATTCTATTTACTTTTTCTTAATAATTAGAGGGGTATTAGAAGAAAATTAATGAATAATACCTAATCCTTATTGCAATAGTAAATTATTTCACAACTCAAAAAGATGGTGATTCTCGCTTTTCAAAGAAGATTAAACTGGGTTGAGCTTTTGATTTATTCTGAGTGTTTTAAGTAATAATTTTGTTTATATTAAAAAAAATTTAAGTATTTATGAAAAAGAAATCATTTATCTATTCTGATTTATCAAAAAAGCAACTAGAAAAACTTAAAGAATTTTACATTCAAAAAAAAGTAGACTCAATGAGTCATCAAGAGCTTAAACAATACGTACTAGAAATTATTTCTCATCAGATAAACGATACTATCGACAAAGAAGAAGAAATAGAAGCATGGAGAGAAATGTCAGATTTTTTTGGAGAGCAATTTGAAATAGTTATCCTAGAAATACAAACAAAATACATTGACGAGAAAAACGTTCCTGAAACAGAGATAGATTCTCAGAAAAAAAGAATAGAATTACTCAAGAATAATAATTTAGATCAAGACAAAACGGATATGTGGGATGATTAGAATTTCTGCAAAGTGTAATTTATACAGTACAAAAATTAACTTATTTTTATTATTTGAAGAATTTAGTGAATGTTCTAATTACTGTTACTGAAACATATAAAATTTATGTATATTAGTAGTAATTTAAGTTGTGATATATTTATTAAGTGTTCTATTTACTGTTATTAATAGTTAATTATTTTTTCAGATTATACATCGGCAAAACATTTTTTTGACAAAAAAGAGGTTTATAAATAAAACAAATAACCTTTTCAGGGGAATTTTCATACTTTTTGAAATGTATCAAATCCTCAGGCGGGATTATAAGAAACTTATCAAGAGCATTTATCACATATACTGAAGCACTAAATCCATAAAAATTTATAGAACAAACCCAAAGGAAAACCCATTTTTAATTTAGCAATGAAAATTCTTTTGGGTAAACAATAAACCACATAGTTTTTTCTAAAATTTTAGAGGTTATACTATTTCTTATTTTTTTATTTAAGTAACATTTGAATTATTTCTTAGCAAATAATTACATAGAAAAATTATTTAAGAAAAGCAATATTCCAAAAAAGAGATTTACCAAGTATTGCAATAGCAAAATAAGGATATTTTTTAACTAAGAAATGAGCAATAACTATAATTAATATATTTCATTGAGTAGTAGTTAAATGTTTAAAAGTGATGATTTGAATTCATACATTTCACATATTCCGCATTCAAAGTACATAACCCTATATTCCTGGGCGGTACTATTTTTCTCATTTCTACAGTCGCCTGTTTCATACATCTTTTCTCATCTAAAGGATATTCATCAAGCGTGTTTGCGAGACTAGTAGAAACTAGTAATAGCATCAGAAATTCAATCACCATATGGACTAGTAAAAGACTAGTAAAAGACTAGTAAAAGACTAGTAATGTTCTAGTCAAGATGTCCTATATTATAATTAGTTGTATATCCGTAATACCCTGAGAAGCTAGTAGCAGACATTAAAAAAGACCCTTGTGGGATCTTTGTTATGCTTTAAAAGATATATAACTCCCCGGGCGGGATTCGAACCTGCGACCAATCGATTAACAGTCGATCGCTCTACCGCTGAGCTACCGAGGAATATACAATGAATTTAGCTCTTTAAAGTACCTTATGACAAGTACAAGAATTAATTATATTGAAAATTTGATGGATCTTGCCAGCTAGATAAAAATCCATTTTTCAACTCTGCTACTGCATCAGCATAAGTTAATTCTTCATAACGATGAGTAATCCACAAAGCAGATAAAGGTTTTTTATGGTCATTTGTAAGATTTTTAATAGTTTTTAAAACTTTTATTTGGCTGGTTTGATCAAGTAAAGCAGTAGGCTCATCCAAAAGAATAAAATTTCTATTACTAATAAGAGAGCATGCAATAGTTAAACGTTGTTTTTGTCCACCACTTAGTGTATGAATTGGCCTTTTTTCAAAACCAGTCATTCCTACCTTATCAAGCACATATTCAATTTTTTTATTGATTTCATTTTGACTTAAATTATGATTAATATTAATTAGAAGTTCACTTCTGCAATTCGGCATCAATATTTGATGATCAGGATTTTGAAATACCATACCAATATTTCCTTTAGAATCAATAACTCCATTTTGGGGTTTGATTATTCCATTTATTAATTTTAAAAGAGTACTTTTTCCGCTACCGTTTTTACCTACGATCATCCAAAATCCAGGTTTCTTTATTGAAAAATTACATTTAAAAATTAAATGTTCTTTTTTCCCAGGATATGAAAAAAAAACATCTTTGAATTGAATCTGAGGTATTTCATTTTCAAGAGAATCTCGCATGAATTCTATTAATCTATGTTGAGAAAAAACCTGGCCTTTTAGCTCCTCCTGCTACTGAAGATTTTTCATATATCTGAACAGAAATGATTTCTTTAGCTCTGACTGCAATTAATTTATCTTGCACTTTGTCACACTTTAATTCAATCAAGTTTGAGGATTCTAAAGTTTCATTCATAGAATTTTTTATTTGATCATAAATTCGTTTAGCGTCATCAAATTCTTTCTTCTGTACTGAAAGTGGAAAAGGTGAATATCTCAGGCTGAGTTCCAACAAATACATAACTATTATAAAAACTACTTTTTATAATAGTAAATATTTCTGTGCAGAAAGTTATTTTAAATTAATTTCTTTTGAGAAAATTATATAAAAGATCTTTAAATACAATTACTATATAAGTGGATTATTTTATTTTGCAATTTAAAAAATCGTTTCATGGAAATAGCAAATGATATAACTTCTCTTGTTGGAAATACCCCTTTAGTTAAATTAAATCGAATCAGAAAGTATTTTAATTGTTATCCAGAAATAATAGCCAAACTTGAAAGTTTCAATCCATCAGCGTCCGTTAAGGATCGCATTGCTTATTCAATGTTATGTAAAGCTGAGAAAGAAGGATTCATAACACCAGAAAAAACAACGTTGATTGAGGCAACAAGTGGGAATACTGGCATCGCATTAGCAATGGTTGCTGCAGCAAAAGGCTACAAATTGATATTAACTATGCCCGATACAATGAGTATTGAGAGGAGAGCAATGTTGAGAGCATATGGAGCTGAATTACAGTTAACACCAGGGAAAGAAGGAATGAAAGGAGCTTTAGATTTAGCTAATGAGTTATCTTCAAGCATTGCTAATAGCTATCAATTTAATCAATTTGAAAACTTTGCCAATCCAGATATTCATGAAAAAACAACGGCTCAAGAAATATGGTCCCAATCCAATAACAATTTAGATGGGCTAGTTACAGGAGTAGGCACGGGAGGAACAATTACTGGTTGCGCTCGTTTTCTGAAGAAAGTTAATCCAAATTGCAAAATATATGCTGTAGAGCCCAAAAAAAGTGCTGTGATTTCTGGAGAAAAAGCAGGATCTCATTCAATTCAAGGTATAGGAGCAGGTTTCGTACCGAAAGTACTGAATACTAAATTAATTGATGAAATTATACAAATAGATGATGATGAAGCATTTTATTATGGGCGTTTATTAGCTAGATTAGAAGGCCTTTTATCTGGCATCAGCAGCGGTGCAGCTTTAGCAGCAACTATAAAAATCGGTGAGAGGAAAGAACTGATGAATAAAAGATTGATAGTTATTCTTCCAAGTTTTGGTGAAAGATATTTATCAACAGCAATGTTTGAATCGAATACCTCAATTCAAGCCAGGGCAGATGGTTATCTTTAAATCATAATTTATAAATATGGAAAAAAATTTATATGAGGAATTAGGACTCAAAAAAAATGCAACCAGAACCGAAATTAAGTCTTCATATCGTTCATTAGTTAAGCAACATCATCCTGATACAGGCGGAAAAAAAGAACGATTTCTTGCAATACAAAATGCCTGGGAGACTCTAAATGACCCCATCAAAAAAGAACAATATGATAGAAGTCTTTTCGCTTCCAGTTCATCATTTGATTCGTTAAATGAAAATTGGGAAGAGAAATTTAATTCAAAAAAATATAATTCGTCAATTAAAGATAAAGAAGTTGAAACATGGATTAAAGAAATTTATACTCCGATCAATAGATTAATTAGTCAAATAATTAAACCTTTGAACAACGAAATAAAAGAACTATCTGCAGATCCATATGATGACCAGCTAATGGAAAATTTTTGTATTTACATAAGTATTTCACAAAAAAAAATAGAAAAAGTTGAAAAAATTTATCACAAGCAAATAGTTCCTAAAACTATTTCAGCTTTAGGAATCGATCTTTATCATTGTTTTTCACAAGTTAAAGATGCACTCTCAGAATTTGATAGATATACCCAAGGATATGTTGATAATTATTTATTTGATGGTAGAGAAATGATTAAAGAAGCAAAAAGAATCCAATTTAAGATGTCTAAAGAGAAAAAAAATAAAAACTTTTAGATATAAAAATTTATTGAATATATTCTTTAAGTTGATCTAATTTCAACCAAACATCTGGGACAGGTCTGCGCCATCGAATCTGAGCATATTCGTCTTTGACTGAAAGAATCTCTCCAGGACCTTCAAAGACATAGTTAGGTAGATCATGATCACTAGCTAAAGCCTCGATACTTTTTATATAATTTTCTCTATCGACAAAAACTAAGCTTCCTTTCTTGAGAGGTTTCTTTGGAATAGAGTCTGTCATAATAAAAACAACAAAGTTATTTGAAATTTATTATACAAAAACTTGTTTAATAAATATTTAAAAAAATTGATAACGGAATAATAATTACAAACGTCTAAAAAATTTAATAGCCTTAAATGATAAACATCTTGAAAAATATGCGTCTTTTACTACTTGGCTGCACTGGATTTGTTGGAAAAGAATTGGTACCAACATTACTAAATAAAAATCATGAAATATACATTGTAAGTAGAAAACCCATAAGTAAGTTAAAGCTTAATTTAGATTTCAATAAATTTAAATTTTTTCAAATAGATTTATCAAAAGAAAAAAACTGGAATAATGAAAATCTTCTAAATATCTTAAGAGAGACAGATGGAATTATTAACTTAATGGGAGAACCCATAGCAGAAAAAAAATGGACTTCTGCACAAAAACAAGAAATTGAAAATAGTCGTATTAAAACTACGAAATTTATGATGAAGACCCTTAAGAATTTCAAAATCAACCCAAAAATCATTATAAATGGATCGGCAATAGGTTATTACGGTACAAGTTTGTCTGATGAATTTACTGAAAATAGTATTGGAGGAGAAGACTTTCTAGCTAATCTTTGCAAAAAATGGGAAGCGGTCGCAGCTGAAAAACCATTTTTCTCAAGGTTGGTTATTTTTAGAATTGGCATTGTTCTAGAGTCAGATGGAGGAGCATTAGGGAAAATGCTTCCTATATTTAAAGTTGGATTAGGTGGTCCAATTGGAGATGGTAAGCAATGGATGAGTTGGATTCACAGAAGTGATTTATGTGAATTAATAACTCAAGCATTAGTAGATAAAAAATATTCAGGAGTATTTAATGCTGTTGCACCCAATCCAATATTAATGAGAGAATTTTCTCAGACTTTAGGCAAATGTCTGAATAGACCTAATTTACTTCCAGTGCCAGGTGCGGTTTTAAAAATATTGTTAGGAGATGGAGCAAAAGTTGTATTAGAGGGGCAAAAAGTAATAAGCAGTAAACTTAAAAATTATGATTTTAAATATCCTCTTCTTGAGAAAGCAATCTACGCCTCCACCAAGAATTAATACCGTTTACTAAAGCACCAATGATAAGAATTGTTATTAATGGAACTATAAGAGGATTCCAAACTATCTGAATAAAATTAATGAAAACAAATATCCCATTTAATTGCATGATGATTGCAAAAATAAAAAATATTGCAAAAAAAATTACTGTAAATAAATTTATTAATAACAAATTATCAATTATTTGTTGTAACTTATTTTGATTATCTTCCTTAGTCATTATTTATAACAATATTCATATCATCAACCATCTTAAGACAAGCTTTGTTTTCACCTAGTCTTTGTTTCGCATTTTCATTACATGAGATCATAAACTTCTTGTTTAGCTTTATTAGATATATTACTTTTATGATCAATTTAATTGTCTGATTTATTTGATCATTCTTATCTTTATAATTACTGGCACAAAAAATATACTTTCCAAGCAAACGTCTTTGTGCTTCCGCAAAAGATTTTGTAAATTGTGGGCCTTTACCTTCAATTTGAATAACCGGCTTACCTAATCCAATCGCTTGCTCTGCTGCAGTTCCAGCCATACTAATACAGCATCTACTTTTCAATAATATTTTTTCAAAATTATTCCAATATATATTCACCTCTAATGTTTTATATTGGAATTTCAAGAGATCCTTCTCTGTTATTTTTTCTAATTTAAACCATCTTCTTTTTTTAAATATCTCCTTAATTTTTGCTGCAGATAAAGCATTAACTATTGCAAAATTAAATTCAATTTTTTGAAAATATCTTAAATCTGAAAGGTGCTCTAATACCTCTAAAATCAAAACAAAATTTTCTATTATTTCAGGGAATCTACTTCCTGGAAATAATCCAATACTAAATTCAGATTTCTTTAATTCTTTATTTCTGGCAAAAAACTTATCCATAAATGGATTTCCTAAAAAAGATACTTTCTTTTTTAATTGCAAAGTTAAATCATTAGCTGTCAGAGAATCTCTTGTGTAAATTTTTTTTGCCCTCTGTGAGAGCAAGAAAAATTTAGAAGGCCATGGTAATTTTAACTTCCCTTCATAATGACTGGAATAAGCAACTAAATATGTAAAAAAATCTTTCTTGCAAATCCATGCAAAAAAAACCGGTACAATATCTCCAACTACAAAAAAATAGTCATAATTTTTTCTTAGTTTATACGTTAAATATAATCTTCTTAAAAGATAAAGTATTTCTCCTCCAAAAATCTCACTTAATCTTCCCTTAAGAGAATTATAGCCAATTCCTCCAGTACTAAATTCTTTAGTTTTACCTATAATCTTAATCTTTTCTTTTTCGTAATTGTTTCCTTTGCCAACAATTGGCAAAGCATCAACAGAATAACCACTTTTTAGAAATTGCTTAGCTATTAAACTTCCAGATAAATCTTCTCCATGTCCATTACTTAATACTAAAATTTTAGACAATTTAAAAATCCAACCATTTTTTTACTTTGGTTAATTCAGGCCAATCAGGATATCTACTAAATCCATCCTCAACAGATTCTTTTAACTCACTTTTCACATCAGGCATCATCATAGACATTTTTTTTATTAACTCAATATGATCCCTAACACCTTTATTATTGGTGGCTAAAAGAGCTAAAGACAAATTCATTCTTGCTTGTGGGTCTTGCTGATTTAATCGAACAGCTTGTCTGGCAGCTGCCAAAGCTTCTTCATTATTTTTCAAAAGTAATTGAAGCCATGATAAACAAGTCCAGGCAGCAAAATGATTTGGTATTTGTTGTATAATTTTTTGAAAATCTTGAACGATTGGAATTAAATCTTGCCCAGCTTTATATCTTGATAGAGCTGCATTAAAATCCTCTTCGATGGGATTAATTTCGTTATTCATTATTAATTAAACAGCAAAGGAGCTTCCACACCCGCAAGTTTGAGAAGCATTAGGATTTACAAAATTAAAGCCACCGCCAATAAGTTCTTTACTAAAATCTAATTGCATTCCATAAATGTATAGGAGACTTTTAGGATCACAAACCACTTGGAATGTTTGATCAGCTTTTAATGAATAATCATAAACTTTATCATCGGGATCTATTTCATTACTCCCAATAAAATCCATCGTATAACTCATGCCACTACAACCACCTGATCGGACTCCTACCCTGAGTGCTTTTTTATCACTTTGGCCCTTTAATAAATTTGAAATTTGCTCTATGGCATCATTCGTAATTAAAATACCTTTCCCATCATCAGAATTCTTAATTTCCTGTTTAACTTCTACATTTTCCATAAACAAAGAATTTCTACTATTTATAATATAAAAACTTTATCGATAGGATGCATAGAACAAACATTATCCAAACTTGATTTGTTATAATTTTAATAAAAAGTGAAAATTGCAATAGTCGGTTCGGGATTAGCTGGTCTTACAGCTGCAGTCAATTTAGTTGATGAAGGTCATGAAGTAGAAATTTATGAGAGCAGGTCATTTTGGGGAGGCAAAGTAGGCAGTTGGGAAGATAAAGATGGCAACCATATAGAAATGGGTTTACATGTATTTTTTTATAATTATGCAAATCTGTTCAAATTAATGAAAAAAGTGGGAGCTTTAGATAATTTGCTCTCGAAAGATCATACTCATCTATTTATCAATAATGGTGGGAATTTGAAATCTTTAGATTTTAGATTCCCCTTGGGTGCTCCATTTAATGGACTAAAAGCTTTTTTTACCACCGAACAACTTACTTGGGTAGATAAGTTCAGAAATGCCTTAGCACTAGGAACAAGCCCAATAGTTAGAGGGTTGATAGACTATGAAGGAGCAATGAAAATAATAAGAGATTTAGATAGAATTAGTTTTAAAGAATGGTTTTTAAATCATGGCGGAAGTGAAAAAAGTTTAGAAAGAATGTGGGATCCTATTGCATATGCTTTAGGTTTTATTAATTGCAAAGATATATCAGCACGATGCATGCTAACTATCTTCATGATGTTTGCTTCAAAAACAGAAGCCTCAAAACTAAATCTTTTAAAAGGTTCTCCACATAAGTGGTTAACTCAACCTATTGTGGACTACATAACAAACAAAGGGGCAAAAATATATCTTAACCACAAGGTAGAAGAAATAATTCATGAAAAGGAATCTACTTCTTATTCAGTTAATCAGTTAAAAATATCTTCTCCAGAGGGAATTAAGGCAGTGTTTGCTGATAAATTTCTTGCTGCATGTGATGTTCCTGGAATAAAAAAAATAATTCCAAAAGAATGGTATCAATTTAAAGAATTTGAAGGTTTAAAAAAACTTAGAGCAGTTGCTGTCGCCACAATCCAATTGAGATACGACGGTTGGGTTACCGAATTACAAAAAGATAATACTGGAAACACACCAACTGGACTAGATAATCTTCTTTATTCTGCTGATGCCTCTTTCAGTTGTTTTGCGGATTTAGCACTTGCAAGTCCAGCAGACTACAGAAAAAAAGATATGGGATCACTCCTCCAATGTGTTTTAACTCCTGGGGATAGATGGATGGGAAGATCTACAGAAAGAATTACAAAAGAAATAGATAAAGAGGTTCGTCGTCTATTCCCATCCTCAAAAAACCTTAAATTGCTTTGGAGTAACGTAGTACAAATTCCACAATCACTTTATAGAGAATCTCCCGGTATGGAACCTTTCAGACCCGATCAAAAAACATCTATACCTAATTTCTTCATGGCTGGTAGTTACACAAAACAAGATTACATAGACTCTATGGAGGGAGCTACAATGAGTGGTCATTTAGCCGCTGCTGCAATTTTAGAGAAGAAAGCGGAATTAGCAAAAAATCTTGCAGTAAGTTGATTGATGGGTACTTGGCTAAAACATGACGTAATAACAGTTGTTAATGCACCTCTTGAAAATGTTTGGGATACATGGAGCGATTTAGACTCAATGTCCCTTTGGATGAGCTGGATTGAATCTGTAAAAACAGTTGATGAAGAAACTAATAAGCTACCAGATCTAACAGAATGGACTTTAGCTGCTAATGGCTTTAGGTTTAAATGGAAAGCTCAAATTACAGAAAGGGTCGAAAAAAGCAAACTTAAATGGAAATCTATAGGAGGTTTACCAACTGAGGGGTCAGTAGTTTTCGAAAGTAAAAGTAATCAAATCACAACGGTAAATTTAGCCATAACTTATGAGCTACCTAAAATGATTGCACGATTTATGGAAGAAAATATTTTAGGCAAAATGGTTACAAACGAATTACAGGCCAATATCGATAGGTTCAAAGATTTAGTTGAAAAAAACTATACAAAAAATTTTTCTAACTAAAAATATTAATTGCTTCATCAAGTAGCCCTTCAAAAGTATATTTTTGTGCCTGACTATCAACTCTTCCAAAAATCTTTTTACATATTTTTGTTGTCTGAGGTCCAATAGTTAATAACTTAATTTGATCAAAATACTCTAACCATTGTTTACCAAGTTTTTTTTCTAGTAAAAAAGCAGAATTTGATACGGTTTTACCGCTCGAGAAAATAATTGCATCAACTTCTCGCCTAGAAATAATATCAATTGTTTCTCCCGGAATTGAGTCAGGACACCTTGTTTCATATGCAGGAACCTCATATACACGTGAACCAGCCTTTCTAAATTGATCTGCAATTAGATCTCTACCACCTGTTTGAACTCTTGGTAAAAAGACTCGAAGTCCATAACCAGATACTGGGAAATTATCAATTAAACTTTCAGCAACAAATTCCGGAGGTATGAAATCAGCCTTAATACCAAAATCATCAAGAGTTTTTGAGGTTTTTTCTCCGACTACAGCGATTTTTGTTGTTTTAGAACACTCCTTTAATGAACTATTAAAATATTTAAGTCTTTTATCCACAAATTTAATCCCATTACTACTGGAAAAAATAATCCAATGAAAATCATTTATTTGATTTAATGCTTCATCAAGAGGATTCAAATCATCAGGTTCACCAATACTTATTGCAGGCAAATCAAATACATTAGCACCCTTGCTTGTAAATATCTTTTTTATATCCAATATCCCTTCTTTTGATCGAGTGATAATTATATTTCTTTGATCAAGGGGAAGATCAACTATTGGCATCCTTGTCCTCATTATTATTGTCTTGAGTTTTATTTTTTAATTCATCGAGAAGTTTCAATACGGATAATCCTTTATCAAGAATAACATCGTCTTTAAAAATTATCTCTGGAACTCTTCTCATCTCTATTCTTTTACCTAAACTATGTCTTATAAAACTTTTAGCAGTATTCAAATTTTCCACAATCTCTTTCTTCAATTTATCTTGAGCAGTTGAAGTTATATAAATTTTACAGTGTTGCAAATCTCCTGATAAATCAATCTTAGAAATATTGACGAAATGATCTCTAATAAGATCATTTTCCAAATCATTCTGCAAAATAAGGGTTATTTCTTTCTTCAAAAGAGAAGAAACTTTTGCAAGACGGTAATTTTTTGGCATTATGATTGTAAATTAATTGGGTTTGTCATTGCTTGCAAGACAAAATAAACGGTTATGAGGGCACTTAAGACAGAAGATATTAAACCTACTATTGTGAGTGGATTTGATCTATTCTTAAATAGAGGTTCAAGCAATGCAACAAGTCCCCCAACAATGATAGATATTAAATACTTGGGATATCTTGCAACATTAGAGAAAAATTCGCCCATCAGCTCCACAAATAGATTACTTTTTTAGCTAGGTTTTAACAAACATTAAACAGCATGATTACATTATATCAATTTAGGCATAGTGCTTTTTGTTTAAAAACAAGAATGGCTCTTCATGCAAAAAAACTACAATATCGAGTTGAAGAAGTAACACCAGGAATAGGTCAATTTGAAATCTTTAAATTATCAGGTCAAAAACAAGTCCCTGTGATAGTTGATAGTAATGATCAAATTATTCATGACTCATCAACTATTTGCGAATACATTGATAAAAAAAATGATAACAATCCACTTTTTCCAGAGGACCCAATATTATTTGCACAATGCAAACTAATTGAAGACTGGGCTGATACAACAATGGCTACAACTTGTAGAAAAACATTAATAAAATCTGCAATAGAAAATCCACAGCTAAGAACTGCACTACTTCCTGATGAAATACCTTCTTCATTTAAAAGTATTGTTGATAAATTACCTTTTGAAAATCTTAGTAAAATTTCTAATGTAGTTTTGTCTTCTAAAGATAATTTAGAACTCCAAAAATTACTGGAAGCTTTATCAAAATCCTTAATTAACAAAAAATATTTAGTAGGAGATAGTTTATCAATTGCAGATATTTCAATTGCTGCTCAATTATCTCTTCTTAAATTTCCAAAGTCTGCAGGACCAATTCTTTCAGGAGAGGGGAGCCAAGAATACATAAATAACCCTTATTTAGAAAATCTTTTTATGTGGAGGAACAATTTAGAAGAATATCTTTTTAGTGCTAACTCTCAATAAATTCAAACGTCAATTTATATTTATTTGTTTTTATAGCATGAATGGAAGGATCACCAACTTTTGAACCATAAGAAGCAACATATTGCACTCCACAAATTGATGGTTTGATTGAATTATCAACTTCCAATATTTCTTCGGAACATTTTTGAAATTTACTAATGGTTTCTACCTGATTAATCCTTGAAGCACCTGGCTTATGAGCTGTTTGTATAACTAGCTCATCTGCGAAAAAAATATCATCATCTTGTATCTGATTTCTCCCTGTAATTCTTGAATCGATGTAAAAATCATCTTTTAAATAAGTAATTTGATTATTAATAGATTGAGGATCATTTACAACTTTGATTAATGTGTCACCAAATATTGCTTTTCCAATAGATTCAGAATTTTTTGCACGATTCCCAACAATTAAATCTGAATCATTCTTAAAGAAATTTACTTTATAAATAACTGGCTCTTCTGAATCATTAACTATATCTTGAGAAGTAACAAGCCAATTCCCCTCGAACCATTTAGGATAAATTAAATCTTTAGAAATATCAGATAATTTAAAATTTGGCAAATATAATTCCGGCCATTGATTTTCACGATTTTCCAAAAACTCTCGTACGTTAGAATCTACTAAAGCAAAAGAATTTTCTAAAAAAATTACTTGAAAAATCAAGCAAAGAATTAATCCAAGAATAATCTTCATTATGTCAAATCCACTAATAAGAGCATCAGATCATTATGTATTATTAGAGCCAGATTCAAAAGAAAAAATTGTATCAAAGCAAGAAGCAATTTTATGGTTGAAAAATTGGCTTAGTAAAACAGAAACACAAACAATATATCAAAATATAGAAGTTCTTGATCAGGAATTTTTTGAAGAATTATTGGAGAGCACTTATGAATTAGAAATTAAATTAGGATACGTTATCAAATGGTTTGCAGTAAGAATTGAACCAGATTAACTAATTATTTCTTTATGAATTGCATTAATTATTTTCATGGCGACTTCTTCAATATTTTCCCTTTTTACCTGAATTCTTAAATCTGCTTGAGAATACAAATTTTCTCTAGATTGAAAAATGCTCATATATAAATCATTGAGATTCTTTCCCTGAAGAAGTGGCCTATTTTCAATTTCATTTTTCAATCTTTTAATTGCTATATCTTTGTCGAGATCTATCCAAACAACTATTCCCTGTCTTAAGATTCCCCAGTTTTCTGATTTGGTAACTATTCCTCCCCCAGTTGAGATTACTAATGAAGGAATTTTGATAGTTTCTTTAAGGCAGTTTGCTTCTAATTCACGGAAATTCTCTTCTCCTTCATCATTAAAAATTTGATTGATAGATTTTTTTGCTAACTTCTCTATTAATGGATCTAAATCAATGTATTTGTACTTCAATAATTCAGCTAGCTTCAAACCAGTTTGTGACTTGCCAGAACCCATCATTCCTATTAAAAATATGCTTCTGCCCCTGATAGTATGAACTGTTTTTTCAATAATGGATTGTTCCATAAAGACAAAAGCGTATTTAAAACCTTAAGATAGTATTATCGCAGACAGCTATGACTTCTACACAATCCAAACCATTACATGGAAAAGGACGTGAATGCGTCATAACTCGACGTGCTTGCTTTAGTTCTAGTCACCGTTATTGGCTTCCTGAAAAAAGCCCAGAAGAAAATTTATCTCTTTTTGGAAAGTGCAGTATTGCACCAGGACATGGTCATAATTATGAACTGATTGTTTCAATGGGTGGAGAACTAGACTCTGATGGAATGGTACTTAATCTCTCTGATGTAAAACACTCTATTAAAAATAAGGTTACTGGACAATTAGATTTTCGTTTTTTAAATGATGTCTGGCCAGAATTTGATGTTAATAATCAAGAGGGTATACTTCCCACAACTGAAGCATTAGTAAAGGTCATTTGGAGTCGTCTAAAAGATGATTTACCTCTTACAGGTCTAAGGCTTTATGAAAACCCAAATTTATGGGCAGATTATTTTGGAAAAAACATGGAAGCATTTTTAACAGTACAAACTCATTTTGCAGCCGCTCATAGACTTGCAAAAGAAGAGATATCCTTTGATGAAAATAAAAAAATCTATGGGAAATGTGCCAGAGTTAATGGACATGGTCATAACTATCTTGTAGACATAACTGTAAAAGGAGACATTGATAAAAGAACAGGGATGGTTTGCGACTTATCTGCACTCCAAGAGATAATCAATGATTTGGTTGTTGAGCAACTAGATCATACTTTTCTAAATAAAGACATTGAATTTTTCCATAATTGTGTTCCAACTGCTGAAAATATAGCTTTATATATTTCTGATATTCTTAAAAAACCGATAAATGAACTTGGTGCAAGTTTACACAAAATAAGACTTCAAGAGAGTCCAAATAATGCTGCAGAAATTTATGTTGATCAGAAGTTAACCAATTCATTGAAATTAAAATTTGAAAATAGTTTAGTCACACAAACTTGAGTATCCCAAGAGTATTAATTGTTATAGCATCTAGTCTTGATGGGAGAATTGCATTTCCTGGAGGTGGAGAATCGCATCTTGGAAGCGAAGAAGATAAAAAAACGTTAAATCAAAACTTATCAAAAGTTGATGCGACCATTTTTGGTTTAGGTACTTTAATAGCTCATCAATCAACTTACCTAATAAAAAATCTCAATGATAATGATCAAGTAAAGATATCCAAAAGCCAACCAATTTCTATAGTTGCTTCAAATAGCAAAAAATTTAACAGAAATTGGAAATACTTTCGTCAACCAATTAGAAGATGGCTAATAAGCTCAAGTAAAGTTTGTGATTCGTCTAATAATCACTTTGAGAAACAACTTTTTTTCGATGATTCATGGAGAAAGACATTAAATTTACTCAAAAAACAAGGGATAAATGATCTAGCTCTTTTAGGAGGTGCAAAACTTATAAATTCATTTATCAAAGAGGATCTTATAACAGATATAAAAATTACAATAATTCCACGAATTATTGGAGGTAGATATACGTGGATCCCTCCAGAACAAACAAATGAAATTTTTAATCTCAAAAGACTATGGGAAATAAAATCAATTAATAATTTATTGAATAATGAAATCCACATTCATTACAAAAAAATTTAAAATAAATTCATTATTAAATGAACCAAAAAAAACATAAAGTTGAAGTCAAATTGTCAATTCAAGAAATATCTAAAAAGATATGGAATGAATTGGTAAATGAAATCAATAATCCATTTTATGAATGGACCTGGCTTAAAAACCTTGAAACATCAAAAAGTGTTTCAAGAGATACTGGTTGGCAGCCTCTATATTTTATTGCTTATAAAAATGAAGAAATATTAGGCATTGCTCCACTTTTTTTAAAAAATCATAGCTATGGAGAATTCGTTTTTGATCAATCATTTGCAAGATTGGCTCAAGAATTGAATTTAAATTATTACCCTAAATTAATTGGAATGAGTCCTTATAGTCCTGTAAATGGATATCAATTTCTTTATAAAAAAAATAAAGATAAGAAAGAAATTACAAATTTACTTATAAGCCATATCGAGAGCTTTGCGATTACAAACAAAATTTTAAGTTGTAATTTTTTATATATTGATGAAAGCTGGAGCAAGCATCTTAAATCCTTGGGATACCATGAATGGATAAATTCCAGCAGTGAATGGAGGAGTAATGGAGAAAAAACGTTTGATGACTTTCTTTCTAGATTTAACTCTAATCAGAGAAAAAATATAAAAAAAGAGAGAAAATCAATTATTAAACAAGATATTAAAGTAGAAATTTTTAATGAAGATGATATCAACCAAGAAATCCTCAAAAAAATGCATTATTTTTATGAACGACATTGTTCGAGATGGGGAGTTTGGGGAAGTAAATATCTAACATCTTCATTTTTCGAAAAAATTGTTGAAAATAAAAAAAATCTTTTACTTTTTAGCGCATCAAAAAATTATTCAAATGATATTTTTGCAATGTCGATGTGCGTTAAAAATAAAAACAATTTATGGGGTAGATATTGGGGTAGTCAAGAAGAAATATCTAATCTACATTTTGAATTATGCTACTACCAGCCAATTGAATGGGCAATAAAAAATAGTATAGATTTGTTTGATCCTGGAGCGGGTGGTAAACATAAAAGGCGGAGGGGGTTTTTTGCAAAAAGCACCGTTAGCATGCATAAGTGGTTTGACAAAAATATGGAAAATATAATTAATCCTTGGCTTAATGAAATTAACAAACAAAACGAGATGGAAATTGATTTTGAAAATCAATCTATACCCTTTAAATAAAAAATTATTTGGCTTTACCGAAGTTTATATTAGTAATATAGTTTTAATTAGCTTCTAAGAATGGATTCTAGTAAAAGTTTCGATGAAAAAATAAAGATTGATAATAATCTATCCAGCCGACATATAGACTTAGATCCAAACGGTTATTTTATTATAAAAGTAGATTTGGAAGAAAATAAAATAATTTTAGAGCACTTTTTAAATAACATCGATGAGGAGGGATATGCACTTGACCCAGAAACAAATGAACCACTTAAATGCAACTCTCAAAATAAAAGAGTTAGTAATGAAGTTTTTGAAGGTATGAGTGCTAAACAACTGGGGATATTGATCACTGAAGAAAGAAATGACTTAATAACCAGATTCGATCATGCTCTATATTTAGGCCGAGAACTACAAAAAGCAGAAGAATGTTTGTACAAAAAATTACCATATATCCAAGATTAAGAAATTCAACTAAGAAAATCTAATCTTTTCATCTGATGTTAGATTATATAAAAATAAAAAATTAATGAACATCGTTTTCTATTTTGCATTTATTGGTTTTGGTTTTGCAGCTGCTTTTGCACTAGATAAGCTCTTACGTGCAGTTAAATTAATTTAAAAAAACTACAAAATTTTAATAGTCTCTCCATACAAATCATATGCATCAGCATAATAAATATTTGCTTCAACAAATTTACCAATATAATTTTTCAAATCATTATTTAAATTAATAGACAAAATCACATTTCCATCAATTTCAGGCGCGAAATTGTAAGACCGACCTATTAATTCGTTATTGTCTGATATTTTTTCTACCAAAATCTTCATTTTTGAACCAATATATGACTGATTTTTATCTTTAGAGATATTTTGTTGAACTGAAATAACGTTATCTTTTCTTGCCTCTGCGACCTCTGGGGATACTTTATTTGGTAAATCAAAAGCTGCAGTCCCTTCCTCAGGAGAAAAAATAAACACTCCCACATGATCAAATTTGTGCCTACCCAAAAATTCGAGAAGATGTTCAAAATGTTCTTTTTTTTCTCCTGGGAAACCAACAATGAGGCTAGTTCTTAATACAGCAGATGGAATTTCTTCTCTGATTTTCGCCAAAATTGATTCATTCAAAGAAGCCTGCCAAGGTCTATTCATATTCTTCAAAATATCTGAATGACTATGCTGAAGTGGCAAATCAAAGTAAGGTACTATATTCTTTGAACCTTTGAAAGCTCTAATAACTTCATCAGTTAAACCCGTTGGATAAGCATAATGTATCCTTATCCAAGGAATTGGAACTTTAGAAAGCTCATTCAAAAGTTTGGCTAATGATGGTTTTCCATAAATATCTTGTCCATAATTAGTTGTTATTTGACTAATTAATATGATTTCCTGAATACCCTGCTTAGCAAGACTTTTGGCTTCTGAAACTATAGATTCTATTGTTCTACTTCTTTGAGGACCTCTCAACTTAGGGATAATACAAAAAGCGCAATTATAGTTACAGCCTTCAGCAATACGAATATAAGCAACAAATTTGTTTTTATCTACAAAACGAGGTATTTCCTCATCTGCAATAAATTCCGGTATTTTTGAAACTTCATTAACGATTTCCCCTTTTTCCACTCTGTCTAAAACATTGGCTATCTTTTGATAATCTCCTGTTCCAATCAAACCTTTTATTTCAGGGATTTCTTTTATAAGCTCATCTTTAAAATGCTGAGCCATACAGCCTGCAACTATTACTTCCTTTCCTTGATTTGTATATTCTAGAATTTTTCTAATAGATTCTTCTCTAGCTGTTTCAATAAAACTGCAAGTATTTACAACAACAACATTTGCTTCATTGATATTGCTGTCTACTTCATAACCCTCTTTATCTAATAAGCCTTGCATATGTTCAGTATCAACAAGATTTTTCTCACAACCAACATGACTGAAAGCAATCTTAGATAGTCTTTTTTCTTTTACATTGAGACTATTTTGTTTCACAACTTGAAAAATAAGAATTAAAAGATTTAAACAGCATTTCGTATAAAACTCTCATGCCAAGATAATATTAAGATAGATAATGTAAATATCAAACTTTCATTTTTCATGGCTCTTAAGACATTAAACAGAAGAAATAAAAAAGACTTAAAGTGGCCAAAAATTATAATCGCAATTCTCAGCACTATAGGCATAGTTGACACAGGTTCGATTACTTTAAAAAACTGGGGCTTATTTACTTCGCTTTCATGCCCAGGGATACAAAATGGTTGTGAAACAGTTTTAAATAGTCCTTGGGGTACTTTATTTGAAAATAATCAAGTTAATATACCTCTCTCATTAGCTGGATTTATAACATATTTATCAATATTAGTTATCACAATAATACTCTCGCTTAATTTAATTTCCCCAAAAGAAAAACTAAATAAGTTTTTATGGTGGTTAGTATTTCTAATCTCTTGTGCGTCATCAACATTTAGCTTTTTATTGATAAATATTATGTTTTTTAAGATTCAAGCATATTGCTTTTTTTGTATACTTTCAGCAATTTTATCGCTTTCTATCTTTATAATTTCTATGATTGGAGCAAAGTTTGAAAGTAGAGAACCTATGATTTTTAGAGGTTTCGTTGTAGCCATAAGTGTCCTCCTGGGAGGTCTAATTTGGTCAACAAACGTTGACCCCTCTAATGCTATTGATGTTGCAAACCCCACGGAAAATGTATCGCCAATAATTACCACCTCAAGCTCTCCCCAGAAGGTAAAGTTTGCAAAATTTTTAAGTGAAAAGAATATTGTTATGTATAGTGCATACTGGTGCCCGCATTGCCACGATCAGAAACAATTATTTGGTAAAGAAGCAGTTAAAGAATTAAAAGTAGTTGAATGTGCTAAAGATGGCAAAGATAATGAGTATGAGCTATGCCAAACGAAAGGAATCAGTGGATTTCCGTCATGGGAAATAGATGGAGAAATTATTAGTGGTACTCGTGACTTAACTGAATTAGCGACAAAAACCGACTATCAGGGAGATCTTAATTTTTAATAAATCTTTTTTGAATTTTTTGATTTAGCTGTTGTCTAGTATGGCATTCCCAATTTTTATCTTTATCAGGGAAATCATCTCTATAATGACCTCCTCTACTTTCTTCCCTAAATAGACAAGCTTTTAATAAAGTTATCGTAGTTGTTTGTCTATTCTTTAAATCAAGTAAAAGATTTAATGCTCTCCTATTGCGTTCACTAAGTTTTATTTTTTGATCAAATTTTATTTTTTCAAGACTATTTAGTAAATCATTTTTATATAAATTATCTATATCATTTTGAAGGTAATTTAAAAATTTAATCATATTTACCTTATTTCGAGATACACCTAAATTTAACCAGCATAGTTTTCTTAATTCATCAATTTTTTCAGCGATTATAGAAATTTGATCTTCTTTAGGATCTTCAATATCAAACTCTCGAAATGATCTATCAAATTTTTCAAATTTAGAAAGGTCATTCAAAACAATTGAAGACATTTTTCTTGCAAAAACAAGACACTCCATTAGTGAATTACTTGCCAGTCTATTAGCACCATGGACACCTGTAGAAGCAACTTCTCCAACGGCATACAATCCTTTTCTTGTTGAAGATGCATTTAGATCAGTTTTAACACCTCCCATCCAATAATGAGCTGCAGGAGCTACGGGAATAACCTCATTTAAAGGGTTAACGCCATAATCCTGACATCGACTTAAGATCGTAGGGAAGCGCTCTACAATTTTTTCTGGGTCAATATACCGAAGATCTAAGCCAACATGATCTACATTATTATCATACATATTTTTCATAATTGCTCTACTTACCTGATCTCTAGTAGCTAAATCACCATTTTCAAGATTTTTAACTGGACTTTCACCATTTTTATCAACTAAAATTGCTCCTTCCCCTCTAAGTGCCTCAGATATTAAAAAACAAGGTGCACCATAAAATTTTAAAGCCGTTGGATGAAATTGCACGAACTCTAAATCTTCGATAGCAGCTCCTGCTTTCCATGCAAGTGCAATCCCTTCCCCAGAGGATTGAGCAGGATTAGTTGTATTTGTAAATAAGTGCCCACCCCCACCTGTAGCCAAAACAACAGCTCTAGATTTAATCCAATATAAATTTGCTCCATCAAGAACCTGGACTCCTCTACATTCTTTATTTTCAATGAGAAGTTCAGTTACTCTTACACCCCTGCAGTGAAGAATATTTTTTTGATTCTCAATATGATCTTCTAGAACTTCAACTAATGCTCGTCCAGTACGATCTTTAACATGTAAGACTCTTCTTCGTGAATGGGCTGCTTCCAAGGTAGTAGATAGTTGATCAGAACTTTGATCAAAAATCATCCCTAAATTCTGCAATCTTTCTACACAACCTGGAGCTTCTTTAACAAGCATTTCTACAGCTTGATAATCACATAGTCCATCTCCTGCTTTTAAAGTATCATCAGCATGAAGATCAAATGAATCATCTTGTCTAACAACAGATGCGATTCCTCCTTGAGCCCATCTACTAGAAGATGTCTTACTTGTATTTCTATTTAAAAGAAGCACTTTTAAATTTGAGGGTAATTCAAGACAAGTCATAAGGCCAGCAGCTCCAGCGCCTATAACGATTACATCCCAATTATTTATTGGTATCGGTTCTTGCGAAAATGGAGGCCTTAACATTAAACCAATCCACTAAAAGTTGGTTGCAGGATTGCTAAAACAATAAAAATACCATCAACAATTAATGTTGTTTGAATGACATAACCAGAAACTAAGAGTGCTTTACCACTAGTAGTATTAATTGTGGCAGAATCTAAAATTTCTTTTGAAATAAACCAAAGTATAAGAGCAACAAATGCGATAATAGATAGTGATTTTATTTGAATAAGACTCTCAGAGGTTTTTTGAAGAATCATAGGTGCATTTTCAGCATCTGCTGTAATTACCTGCCTCCATTGATCCATGATTCCGATTAAAAATATTGTAATGTCGGTAACTGCGGTTCCAAATAAAGAAGAGATATAAAAACTTGAACCTATTTTCCAATTAGTACCAAATCCAATTAATGCTAATGGGAAAACTACCGCTTCAACAGGTATGTGTAGGATAGGAAATGGACTTAACCATCCCCAGAACAAACATCCACCAAGCCAACTACCTGATACTCCAAGTAATAATGAACTGACAATAAACCACTTATTTGATCCTTTCTGATTCAAAACAAATGCCACTAAGACAATAACAAAAGTAAAACAAAGAGCACTTATTGGTTCTAATCTAACCCAAGGGGCTTGAACAAAAATAGGTAAAATAACAAAAAAAGAAGACCACAATCTTAAGGATATAGGATTTGATAAAAAACTATTTTCGTAAGAATCAACTTTATTATGAGATTCATAGTTGAATTTATCTTTTACTTCTAAATTTTTTGTAATTAATTCTTTCAATGACAAATTTTATTTTAACTAATCTAAATCGTGTTTTAGAAAACTGCGAATGCCATATTTTAATAAATAAAAGGGCCATAATTTCACACCTATATTTGGTTTTTTAAAAGTATTTAATACACTTAGAGTCATATATAAGTCTAGAATAAGTATAAATAAGATAATTTTACCTTAAATTGTGTGGCAAGAAATTAATTACAAGGAAGAGCCCAATAATCTTTTGGTTCCTGATATTACTTATAAAATAAACCCTGCTGAAATTGAAAGTATTGAAGCTAATTCCATTGCTGAAGAAATAGGATTTGAATCGGGTGATTCAATTATTAGTATTAATGGGAAAAAACCAAGAGATTTAATTGATTATCAGATTCTAATTAGTGAAGAATTTTTAGACATATCAGTTTTAGATAAAAATCATGAGATTCACAATGTAAATATTGAAAAAGATCAAGACGTTAATTTAGGTATAAATTTTAAAGATGCATTATTTGATTCAATCAAGCAATGCAATAATAGATGTCCATTTTGTTTTATTGATCAACAGCCAAGTGGTAAAAGAAAAAGCCTTTATATAAAAGATGATGATTATAGATTAAGTTTCTTATATGGCTCTTATCTAACTCTTACCAATTTAAAAAAAGAAGACTGGGAAAGAATTTCTATGCAAAAACTATCCCCACTTTTTATTTCAGTTCATGCTACTGATCCTACCACAAGAGCAAAATTATTAAAAAATAAAAAAGCAGGAGTGATACTTGATCAAATTTCGTGGTTTGAAAAAAACTCTATTCAAATACATGCTCAAATTGTTGTTTGTCCAGATATAAATGATGGGGATATTCTTGAGAAATCTATTTTAGACCTTGCAGAATTCTACAAAAAAACCTCTCAGACAGTACTTTCAGTCGCAATAGTTCCAGTGGGACTTACAAAATTTAGGCCTGAAAATGATGGGTTGAAATCAATAAGCCCAGAATACGCAAAAAAAACTATTAAACAAGTAGAAAGAATTCAAGCCTATCTACAAATTACTCTTGGGACTCGTTTTTGTTGGCTAGCAGACGAATGGTACTTAATTGCTGGTACAAATTTGCCTAGTTACAAAACCTACGAAAATATGCCGCAAGAATCTAATGGAGTTGGGACTATTAGAAACTTTCTAGAAGTATTAAGAGAGAGGACTAAAAATCTACCCCAAAAAGTAAAAAAGCCCAAAAAAGTTAGTTGGATTGTTGGCAAATTAGTTTATGAAGCCCTAATTCCTACAGTGAATAAATTAAACTTAATTAATGGATTAACAATTAATTTATATGGTTTGCCAAGTATTTATTGGGGTCAGGATCAAGTAGTTACAGGTCTTCTTACTGGAGAAGATTTAATTTTCGGACTGAAAAATAAGGATTTAGGAGAAGCTGTTTACATACCATCTATTATGTTAAAAATTAATACTGATTTATTTTTAGATGATAAAAATATTCAAGAAGTTGAGAATCAAATAAATACTAAAATTCACGTTCTTGATGATTCAAATGATATTATTAATACTTTGATTGGTTAATCGAAGATTTTCAAAACTATAAAACATGCTTAGAAGAGTAATAAATCCTTTCTTATTATTGCCGCTTACCCTAAGTATGAATACCCTTAATGTTCTATCGAGCGAAACAAAAAATTACATTGATAATGTTTTAGAAGAAAAATCAAATATTACTTTTGTTGATTATCAAGAAATAGAAATACTTGTATTAAATAATCAAGAATTAAAATCACTACAAAACTTAGTAGCCTCTGCAAGCTTTAATATTTCCAGTCAAATTGCCAAAAGATACCCATCCTTAGATTTACAAGCAAATGGGTTACCAAAATATGTTGCAGGTAAAAAGTACAATAGCAATTTACCTACTTTAAAAACATCACAATTTACAGCTAATCCCTCCCTGAATATTAAATGGGATGTAATTGCCCCACTTAGAGGGTCTGAAATTAAAATTGCCAAAACAAATTACAAAATTGCAGAAAATAACTATGAGATTAAGAAAAAAGATTTAATTCAAGAAGCAAGAATCAGATATCACAAATACAAAAAGTCATATCAAGATATTCAAAATAAAAAATTCATACTTGATTTATCAATCACAAGTTTAGAAAATGCTAAAGCTAAGCTCGATGCTGGAATTGGTACAAAATTTGAAGTTCTTGAAGCAGAAGCTCAATTATCTCGAGATCAACAAACACTTAATGAAAAAAAAATAGAACATGAAATTAATAAAATTTCTCTTAAAGAGATTCTTAATGTTGAGGGAGATATAGAAACTAATAAAAAGCAAATTCTTGTAGGGTTTTGGAACCATAAATTGAATAAAAATATTAATCAAGGTTTGGATAAAAATCTTTCCTTAAAAAACCTTATTCTTCAAAAATCAGTCAAAAAAAGCCAAGCTGAGAGCTTTTTAGCTCAAAATAAGCCAAATATCTATATCAGTAATTCATTATCTAGTACCTTTTCAAAAGGTGACTCCCTAGCAACTAATATCGACTCTGAAAAATCTGGATCTAATTATACAAATACCATAAGTCTAAATTTTGCATGGAGTATTTTTGATGGCGGACAAAATAATAACTCCTATAAATCAAAAATAGCAGATGCAGAAGCCGAAAAATATGCTTATGAAAATCTAAAAAATGTTTTAACCACAAGTATTAGCAAAGCCTATTTAAATCTTAAATTAAATGAAGAAAAAATAATCTCTTCTATTAAAGAAATTGAATCTAGCAAAGAGTCTGTAAGGCTTGCCAGACTTAGATATGATGTCGGAATATCAACTCTAAAAGATGTTCTTGTTCGGCAAAGTGAATTAAGTAATGCGAAATCAAAAAATATTAATGCAATATATAATTACAATTTGAATATAGATGAATTAGAAAGACTAACTTTCCTTGATATCAGTAAAAATTGTTTGGGTATTAATAATACTAAAATTGAAGATACAGAATCTATTTGCAATATATAAAGATGAATCGACCAGATTTAACTAATAAACAACTACTTGAATTAGATTCTTTATTTGAATTGGTTAGTCAAAGGCAAACAAAAGATTTTGGAAATATTAGCGCCAGTAATAAAGCAGATGGATCATTATTAACAAGTTGTGATTTATGGAGTGACAAAACAATTGTAGATGGCTTAGCTTCAATAGCCCCAGGTGAAGGTGTCCTTAGTGAAGAAGGGCAAAAGTTAATTCCAAATTCAAAAGCTTACTGGGTGGTTGATCCACTCGATGGTACAACAAATTTTGCTGCAGGTATTCCTTACTGGTCTATATCTGTAGCAAGGTTCGTTGATGGTAAACCACAATCTTCTTTTTTAATAATTCCTACATTGAAAAAAAAGTTTGTATCCATTAAAGGTAAAGGGGTTTGGTTAAATAACAAAAAAATAGATCCTAGCCAAAATAATCGTCAAAGTGAATGCATTTCTTTATGTAGTAGATCAATAAAAATTTTACAAAAAAAACCAAACTCAGTTTTTCCTGGCAAAATTAGACTCTTAGGTGTATCGAGTTTAAATCTTACGAGTGTAGCGATGGGACAAACTTTCGGCGCAATAGAATCAACCCCTAAGATATGGGATATTGCAGCAGCCTGGCTACTATTAGAAGAACTCAATTGTTCTATAGAGTGGCTAGAAAAAGATCCTTTAAATTTAGTTTCAGGAGAAGACTTAAGCGGTGTTAATTTTCCATTAATTGCTTGTAGATCTATAGAAAAATTTGAAATTTTAAAGCCATGGGGTAACTTATTATTAGAAAAATAGTTGCATCATAAATAAAAAATTGTTTGAAAAATTTCTTTATCAGATACAATAAAAATTAAGTAAATAAATAAATATTTGAAGAAAATTAATATGCAGAGAAGTTCAACATGGATACTGAAAAGTTTATGGGGAGCATGCGAAAGATGGAGCAAATCTGATTGTATTGATCTAAGTGCAGCATTCGCTTACTACACGCTACAATCATTTTTTCCTATTCTTCTAATTTCTTTATCAATAGCGTCATGGTTCCTTGGAAAACAAGAGGGATTAGATCAACAAATAATTTCTATTGCTGCTCAGCTTTTACCTCCTTCAGTAGTTGAGTTAGTAGAAACAACATTATTTAATTTGATTGATCAAGGCTTTGGAGCAGGTATCCTAGGGGCCATGTTTTTGCTATTTACAGCAGGAAATGCATATTTATCACTTCAAAGAGGTGCAGATAGGCTTTGGGAGGACGAACTTCCTTCTAAAAAGGCAAATGCTGCTTGGAGAGAGCAAGCTTCTAGGTTCCTCCGTAATAGAATTGAAGCTTTTTTAATTGTATTCTTTATTGGTTTCCTAATGGTATTAGATCAGATTAGCGCAAATCTCAGGATGATACCAAGTAACGTTCTAGAAAATCTCTCAAAATCTAATAACCTAATTTCAGATTTATTATTAAAGTTACCCCTTTTACAAGTTGGTCAATTTGCAATTCCTCTAATTGGCTTTACTATGATGGCTCTATTATTACAAGCCCTTTTGCCTAGCAGAAAAGTTCCTCTAAAACCTCTTTTGCCAGGATCTATTCTTATTGGCATTGGCCTAACTACGTTGAATCTAGCAGTAAGTAAAAGTATTCTTTCACTTGGCGTAAGATTCCAAGCATATGGTTTTATTGGAGGTTTTCTTGTACTTACTTTGTGGGTCTGGCTTTTAGGTGTAATTTTGTATTTTGGACAGTGCTGGAGTGTTGTTATTGCTAGTATGACCTTAGTTAATAAAAGAAGAAAAAAATATAGTAAATAGTATGATTTATTTTCTTAAAGCTAATAAAAATTTTCTTTTTTACTCTTTGTTGATTTTAATAGTTATTCCTATTTTTGGACTAAAATTTTTCCTAAGCTTTATTAGTAATATCTTAATCCTTTTATTTCTAATTCCAATCTTTCTATTACTTTTAGTCTTTATTGGCTTAAACTTTTATAAATTAAAAATTAATACATGTAATAATTGTGGGTCAATATCATTAGGTTTAAGTAAAACCTGCATGAATTGTGGTGTAGATTTAGAAAATATTAATAAAAACAATCAGTTAGAAAAAAAACCTAGTGAAAGCACTATTGAAGTAAAAGCAGAAGAAATAAAATAATTTTTAACCTATTCCAATTTGTCTAAGAATACTTTGTCCAGTAATTAGTTCAGTACCGAGACCAATCAAGATGCCCATCATTGCCATTCGTCCATTCCAGGTTTCTGCAAAGTTTACAAAGCCAAATCTTGGTTGATTGTCATTATTCATAATTTACTCGATGATTAATCTTATTATTTTAACGTTTCAAGTAAGAATTTATGAAAATTAAAAATAATTTATTTAACATGTCTAATGCCATCAACAGGTCTATACTCATCTCCAGTTAATTCTTCATACACGATAGCTGGTAATCCAGTATCAAACATTGTTTGCAAGGCTTCTTTTAGCATAGGGTTCCAGCCTCCAGTACTTACTTTTCCATGTCTTACTGTCCAATCCCAAGTTCCTTGTAGATCTCTTGGTAGTCTACCTTCTCTATCTCTTCGAGCGACTAAGTCTAAAGATTCTACTAAACCAACTATTACTGGATTTTTACCATAAGAAGGGGTAAGACTTAATTCAAGCCTTACTGGATCTTCTTTAACCATTTTTAAACGAAACCTTGGTGGTAACTTTAGAGATCTTATAACCGCTGAGACAATTTTTGTTCTTAATTCCAATTTTTTTTTCCTTAAAATTTAATTAATCAGTTGTTGAACCCTTCTCTTCTAAGGAAGAGTCATTATCATTTGAAAATCTTACAGTTAATAACTCCTCTTCTGTTATATTTCCTGATTTATCTAAAAGTTCTGGATGTATTGTGTACCTCTTTTGTTTTAAATTAGACGTAGTAAAAGATTTTCTTTCAGCGCCCGATATACTCCAACCATTGGCCATTACTTTAAAAGCCTTCCAGACAAGATAGGTTAAGGCTGCTGAATAGATTATTGGGAATAAAATAGCCATCAAACTTATAGTGTATTAGGATTTATGATTATTATCATAGCCCGAAAAAAAGAAAATTAGCTACTTTAAGTTAATAAATTATTCTCCAAGTAAATTAATTTTTTTATAGTTATATTTAAATTACATTCATAAAATTGGATCTAATCTTTTCAGAAAAAAATAAGAAAATCAATTGAAACTCGGCAAACACAAGCAAATATTATCTTCAGTAATTACATTGGGTTTTTTATTTCCCGCAAATGTAATATCCCAACCATTAATTAAACCAAAAATTAATGAAGTAAATATAAATTCAAACAAATCTTTCATAACTAAAGCTGTAGAAAAAACAGGTTCTTCTGTTGTGACAATTGATTCTCAAAGATATGTAAGAAAAAAAAATTTATCAAGAAATTCTCAAATATTCTTAGACCCGTATTTTGAAAGATTTTTTGGTTTAGATTTACCTGGCGACAATCAACCAAGGATAGAGCAAAGCCAAGGCAGTGGATTTATATTCGCAGATGGACTTGTCATGACTAATTCTCATGTCGTAAATGGATCGGATAAGTTAATTGTTGGTTTAACAAATGGCCAAAAATTAAACGCAAAACTTATAGGACAAGACTTTTTTACTGATTTAGCTGTGCTTAAGATTGAGGGTAAAGGACCTTGGCCAATAGCAGAATTGGGTGATTCAACAAAAATTAAGGTTGGTGATTGGGCAATTGCAGTTGGCAATCCATTCGGACTGGAGAACACAGTTACCCTTGGTATTATTAGTAATCTAAATAGAAACGTCACTCAATTAGGAATATATGATAAAAAACTTGAACTCATACAAACAGACGCTGCTATTAATCCTGGAAATTCTGGAGGTCCATTATTGAATAGCTACGGACAAGTAATTGGTATTAATACTTTGATCAGATCTGGTCCAGGAGCAGGTTTAAGTTTCGCAATCCCAATTAATAAAGCTAAAGAAATTGCTTATCAACTAATTAATAATGGAAAAGTAATACATCCAATGATTGGGATAAGTCTCATAGATGAAATTAATGCTAAAACAAATAACAATGCAGTAAAAGTTGGCTATGTAGTACCTAATAGTCCAGCTGCAAAGAGTGGAATAATAGTAAATGACAGAATCATAAAAGTAGGGGGAAAGGAAATTAAAACAGCTTCAGACGTTATAAGCCAGATAAGTAAAAATGGTATTAATAAAGAAATAAATATAATATTGAAGCGAAGAAATAAAATTATTAGGTTAAAAGTAAAACCTACTGATATTACAAATTTACAAAACTAATAAATTTTTCAACCTTCATTCTGTTTTAGTATTTCCACACATCTAGAGATACAATTACCATCCTTCAAATCACAGGATGAAATACATTCAAAATAACTTTCAATAGGATCAGAAATTTGAAACTTTGATTCTTGGAAATCATAATTTTTCATATAGTTTATTAACTTATCTTTGCATTTTTAAGATTAAACAAAGGAGGTAAAGTGTGTAAAGATAAATGAGTGCTATTGCCTAGCTAAATGTAAACTTTTTTAAAAGTAATCAACATTTTTTGCAAAAAGCTTATTATTTAAAAATTTAATTCTGCTATTTATTTTTTTCTAAAAAATATTCATAATTTCCATCGTATGAAAATAACTTTGAATCTTTAATTTCGACAATTTTATTTGCAACCTTTGAAATAAAATATCGATCATGAGAAATAATTAATAATGAACCTTTATAATTTTTAATTGCTAATTCTAAGTTTTCTTTAGATTCCAAATCCAAATGATTAGTTGGTTCATCCAATAATAAAAAATTACTAGGATTAATAATCATTAGCGCCAATGCTAATCTTGCTTTTTCTCCACCGCTGAGTTGTTTAATATATTTAAAAACAGTTTCATTAGTAAAACCAAAACCTCCTAAAAATGTTCTTACTTTTTTTTGAGACCATTCTGGAGATTTATTACATATTAAATCAATAACTCTTTCCTCAAGTGAAAGTGCTTCAGCCTGATTCTGTTCATAATAGCTTGTAATTATATTATGTTTACCAAGATTAATTTCTCCAATTTCAGGAGATATTTTTTTCATAATAATTTTAAGCAATGTAGATTTACCACAGCCATTAGGTCCAAGTATTGCTATTTTCTCCCCCGCAGAAATCTTTAAATTAACATCTAAAAAAAGAATTTTATCCCCATAACTGTGAGACAAATTTTTGATATTTAAAACTAATTTTCCTGATCGAGGACACTCTGGAAAATTAAAAACAGGACTTTTTGATTTTGCTCTTATTGCCTCAACTTTAGAAATTTTTTTGAGTTGTTTTTCTCTACTCTTAGCTTGAGAACTTCTAGTGGCACTAGCTCTAAATCTATCTATATACTTCTTTTGTATCTCAATTTCTTTTTGTTGTAATTGATATGCTTTATTTTGTGATTCTTCATTTAAAGATTTCTGTTCAACAAAAAAAGAATAATTCCCATTATATATTTCAGATATTCCCCTATCTATATAAATTATTTTTTTGCATAATTTATCTAAAAAATACCTATCATGACTAATTATAATAATTGCAATCTTTAGTGAGGATAGATATTCTTCCAGCCAGAAAATTGTATCTAAATCTAAATGATTAGTTGGTTCATCAAGTAGCAGTAAATCAGGGTTTTGTAGGATTATTTTTCCCAGAGCGATTTTCATCTGCCAACCACCTGAAAAATTGCCGACTAGTTTATCAGCATCTTCTGTAGAAAAACCAAGTTTTGGTAATATTTTTTCTACGTCTGATTGCATTTTATAGCCCCCTAAGGCTTCAAATCTTGCTTGGTATTTTGCGAGTTGATTTACTAAATTTTCAAGTTCATCGGAATGTTTTTTTATATCCAACGATTTCATTTTACTCTCAATTAACAAGAGTTTATTCGCAACAATTTGTATATCTCTGAAAGAACTCTCTAATTCATCTCTCACTGAACAATTCAAGTTGCAATCTAACTCCTGTCTTAAATGGACAATTTTAGGATTACCTTCTTTGATAATTGTTCCACTTGTTTGATCTTCCTCTCCAATTAAAATCTTGAATTGAGTTGATTTACCTGCACCATTAGAACCAACTAAGCCAACTTTTTCTCCTTTCTTAATTTCCCAATTAATATTTTTTAAAACAACATCTGTAGAATAAATTTTGCTGACACCTTCAAATCTAATCACTGTTTTAAAAATTGAATTTACAAAATCTGAGGCTTATTTACTAAAAAATATTTTGTGGAATAAAATTGAATTATGAAAAGAATAGAACAAATTGTAGTGATTTTCATAGCTGCAGCTCTTGCGATTCCAAGTTATTGGTTTTTTTGGACTTTAGCTGGTGGAGGAGGCTACAACAAAAGAATAAAACCCAAAATAAATCAAAACAATAATTATTCGAAACCCATTTCTAAAGACCGCCTCGAGCCTTAACTAACCACATTTTAGTTGCCTCATCGTCAATAGTACTCAAATATTCAATAACCTCTTCTTTAGTCACTGAAATATTTAACTCATTGCCAATATCACATATTTTATCTAATGCTTTTTTGGGATTAGTCAAAGCTATCATAAACAAACTTTGTTTCTTTTTTGAATCGCCTGCTATTAACTGATAGAGCTTTTCTGCATTACTGGACATTTTTTTAAAAATCTATTATTTAATAGATTATTACTTCAAGCTACATTTTGTTCATTATATTTATTAATAGATAAATCATTATCAGTTTCTTTTATTTCTTTTGCTGATGCATCTGCCATACTTCTTGCGTCTAAACATAAAACCTTCCTTAGTTTCGCAAAGTTAGCTGCATGAGATTTTCTGCCATCTTTTTGAGCATAATACTCAGACTGTTGAAGAATATGGTGGAGATGAGTTAACAAATATGGACTAATTACAGCTGAGACCAAAACATCACTATTTTCATGATCATAGGAATCAGATTTAACTAATCTTTTTTTCTTTTTATCAATCATCGACCTTTTAGGTGAATCAATTTTTCTTGAATTTTTCATAGCTTTATAAAAACAATGAATTGATGCGGACATATATTTCCTTACTAATAATATACACAAAGATAGTATCCTTGACTAACTGTGTATACTAATAAGTAACAGTTATCAACTTTGACTCATGGCTACCCGCCAAAACTCAACAAATGGGAAGCCTAAATCCCCTAGGATTCAAGTAGTCCTTCCAGAATTTATATGTGAGCAACTGACAATTTTAGCCAGTAATGAATCACGAACAGTTAGTAATATGGCAAAGGTATTAATACAAGAAGGTATAAAAAAATACTTCGAGAAAGAGGCAACATCACTCGTCTCAGAAAATAATTTAATTACCGATAAATTTAGAGACAACCTAGAAAAACAAAGCGTCAGAAGATTAAATAGAGCTCATCAAAGGATTAAATACTATAAAAAATCTGATTAGAAATAATTAATCCTGGGGCAATTTCTGTAAATCTACAGTTTTTCCCATAACTACCAAAATATTTCCTCTTTCCAAGATATATTTTGCTGGAGGATTAACTGTTAACTCTTCTGCAGGTCCTGCTGCAAGAACATTTACTAAATAATTTTTCCTCAGATTTAAATCTCTTAACGATCTTCCTATAAATTCCTCTGGAACAGTTATTTCATCTATACCAGTTTGATTATCTAATTCCAATCTTTCAATTAGATTTGGTCTAACCAGTTCTAGCCCTAATCTTTCTCCTTGCATTCTGGAGGGGAAGACAACTTTATCTGCACCTACCCTCTTTAACATTTTTTCGTGTAAATCGCTTGTAGCTCTCGCTATAACTCTTTTCACTTTGCTACCATCACTGTCCTTAGCGATAAGAGTTGTAGTTATACTAGCTTCGATGGGTTCGCTTATACCTACAACAACAGTATTCATTTCAAGAATTCCAGATTCCTTCATAGACTCTTCATCAGTACAATCTACAACTCTAGCTTCTATAGAGGGTTCCAATTGTCTTAAATCATCAATAGCTTTTTCTGAATAATCTGCAGCTAAAACATCTGCCCCATTACTTATAAGCTCTCTACAAACAGCGGTTCCAAATCTTCCAACGCCAACAACTGCAAAAGAGAGGACTTCTTTTTCTCTTTTTTGAGACCACTGCCACCAATCAGCCATAATAAAAATAAGTGAATCCTAAACATAAAGATCAGCCCTAGGGTAGCCAATTCTCTTTTGTCTATCAATTCTACTCTTATAAAGAGCCTGCCAAAGTGCACTTAATAGTAAAAGGATACCAAGTCTCCCCACAAACATACCTAAAATAAGAATAAATTGGCCAAAATGATTTAATTTTGCAGTTAAACCAATATCAAAACCAACTGTTGCAAATGCAGATATACAAGTGAAGAGAATTTCTAAGAAGGTGAAAGATTCTTTTTCAATAAAGCTATTAGTTGTACTTAGCAACATTGCCATTAAAATTACGAAAAGCAAAGATCCTACTGTGATTCCCACTGCCTTTAGAATAACTTTATCGGAAATTAATCTATTACTAATAATTACATCTTTCTGACCTCTTAAAGTTGATCTTGTAGCAGCCATCAAAGCAATAAATGTAGTTGTTTTTATACCTCCCCCAGTTCCTCCAGTACTTGCTCCAATAAACATCAGTGTCATCAATAACAAGAGACCGGTATCTGAAATTGAGTTCAAAGAAATCGGAAAATTTGTAAAGCCTGCAGTTCTTGCACTAACTGTTTCAAAGATTGAAGATAATAGCCTTTCAAACAAATTCAAATCATTAAAAAATTGACTATTTAGCAATGATTCAGTAATAAAGAATCCTAATGATCCGAATAATATTAGAGACAAACTTGTCCTAATAACTAGTCTGGAGTGAAGACTCAATTTTCTGTATGAAAGATTTTTTTTATGACTCCAAATATCATCAATCACCCGCCATCCCAGTCCACCCATGACAATGAGAAAAACAAATACAATATTAACCAAAGAATTTGTTCTATAGTCTTGAAGACTATTGGTCCATAAAGAGAAACCTGCGTTGTTATATGCAGATATGCTGTGAAAAATTGAGGACCAAAGTCTTTCCCAATTATTTTGAATATCTACAAATCCAAAAGAATACAAAACAATTGCACCTAAAGATATGATACAAGTTGCAGTAATAGCAATGCTTTGAAAAGTTCGGCCAATTCCTCCAACTCCGAATTCATCAAGAGTTTTTCCTTTATCTAATCTAGTTCTTAGCTTTGTCCCCTTCACAACGAAACCCTGAAGAAATGTGGTAATGGCCATTAATCCAAGACCACCTGATAAAAGCATTAAAGCCAAGAAAACTTGGCCAAAAAAAGTCAAATCAACACCAATATCTATTATGGTCAAGCCAGTTACCGTTATAGCAGAGGCAGATGTAAAAAATGCTTCCCACAATCCAACCTTTGAAGATGAACATAAAGGAGAACTTAAAATTAAAGTTCCAAAAAAAATAATAACCAATCCTGTAACAATAGTAAATTGAGGTACAGATAGTTTTCTGTAAGAATCTTTTAACCTGTAAACATTACTTGTGAATTTCACTTTATTTATTTGAAATCTAAAATTATCAATGCTGGAACTATTAGTGACATTATAAGTGTTAATCCGGCTCCGTATTTTGCGATATCAAAAAATCTATATCTACCAGGCCCGTAGACCATTAAATTTGTTTGATAACCCATTGGAGTAAGGAAAGATTGACTTGCTCCAAATAAAACAAGCATTATTAAAGCATTTGGTGAAATCCCTAAAACATTTGAAAATTCAATAGCGACGGGTAATATTAAAGCAACTGAAGCAGCATTACTAATAAATTGTGTAAGAATAACGGTCGATACAAAAATTACGACTAATGAAAAATACAAAGGCAGCCCATCAAGAGCAAAATTAAGATTAACTGCAATTAAATCTGCTAATCCTGTTGCCTGCATAGCAACACTAAAACACGATAAAGATCCCAGCAATAAAATAACGTCTAACCTGATAGATTTTTGTATTTCTGCGGGTCTTAAACATCCAAACGCAACCATTGCAATCACTGCCAAAAGAACTGACCCTACAAGTGGAATATTAGTAACCGAAGGCAAAACCACCATTCCTATTGCAATTGCAATCGAGATTGGTTTTTTTATCAAGACAGGTAAATCATCTTCAAATTGATCTAAAATAAGCAAATCGTTACTAGCCTGTAAACCTCTTATTGAATCCAAAGGCGCTTGCAATAATAAGACATCGCCTGCTCTTAAAACAGCTTGGCCTAATCTCTCCTGAACAGTTTGTTGACCTCTTCTCAGTGCTAAAACTGTTGCATTATGACGTTGCCTGAATCTTAATTCTCTCAAACTTGCACCAGCTAAAGTTGAGCCTGCTGGTAACAAAGCTTCAAAGGTTTTGGTACCTTCATCATCTGAGAACACATTAGCTCCGTCGAAAGATGTTTTATTTTCTCCTAAAAGAATGGTATGTTCCTGCTGTAACCTAAATAAGTCTGCCCTTGTAACGCGTATTATTAATCTATCGTCTGGTTCAATCTTTCTATCTGCCAAAGGAGGAAGAATAACTTTTCCATTTCGTTGCAATTCCAAAACATCAACGTCAAATCGTCTTTGTAATCTACTGTTTCTGACAGATTGCCCAACTAATTCTGAAGTAGAGGGAATAGTAACTTCAGTAAAGTATATATTCATATCCCCATTTTTAATAAACTCTTTATCTCGCCCTCTATCTGGCAAAAGCATATCAGAAACTAGAATCATGTAAGTTGTACCTATAAGCCATACAGGAATTCCAATTGAAGTTAAACTAAATAATTCCAAAGCTCCATAACCTAACTGTTGACTAATATCACTTACAAGAAGATTTACTGAGCTGCCTAATAATGTCAGAGTTCCACCTAGTAAAGTAGCAAAAGAAAGAGGTAATAAAACTTTCGATGGTGATATATTTCTACGCTCGCACCAACCTTCAATCAAAGGTAACAAAGATGCCACTACAGGAGTATTAGGAACAATTCCAGATATTGGAGCAATCAAAAAAGCTATTAAAGAAATTAATTTCCTTGGCGTTCTAATACTTTCAGAAGAAATCAATTCTCTTACTCTATCTAACGCACCACTTTTAAATAATGCAGAAGAAACTGCAAATAAACCCATAAGGGTAATTAAAGATGGGCTACCAAATCCGGCTAAAGCTTTTTCAGGAGAAAGAACCCCTGTGGCTATAAATATTCCAACACATAACAAGCCAGTCAATTCTGGAGCAATAGTATTTTTGATAAACAAAATTATTGACATTATTAAAACAACTACCGTTATAAACGCATCAAAATTATTACTAACTAATGCAATTAAATTCATATGAAACTTATTTAGCTCAATATACCCAAAAACAATATCTCAAAAAAGTTTAAATTGAATTATCTTTTTTAAGAAACCTTTTAAAAATAGATTTTTTTTGGAATATCCATGAAGATGCAGATTTTAAGCGTTCTGAAATATCAGGCAACTTGGAATTATATATAAGTCTTCTTGTCTCAAAAGCTAATTTTCCACATAACGTAATACCAAGCCCAGAAATTGAAGCTTCGCCTATTCCTAAGCTAATCATTTCACCATTGTCTTGGAATTCAAAAGGTAAAGGATCCTTTCCTTGAATTAATAGTTCTAGATTTTTAGCCAGATGATTCCCTTCCTGCATAGCAACTTGAGCTGTTATAGGTAAATCTTCCATTCCTTCAATAAGTGAAATATCGCCAATAGCAAAACAGTTTTTATAGTTTTCTATTTGAAAATTATTATCAACTAAAATTCTTCCAAATTTTTTTGTTATTTCATCAGTTTCCAAATAGGACAAATTAGGTTTAACACCTGCTGTCCAAATAACAATATCCTTATCCAAGGAAGTTATTCCAACCTCGCTAGAAATACTAATCTTAGTTTCTGAGACTTCTTTAACTGTGGAATTCAAAAGAACGTTGATTTTTCTTTTTTCTAACGCCTTCTCTGCTTGTTCTCTATTGAAAATTTTGTTTTTATTTAAGATTTCGTTTGATTTTTCTATTACATTAATTTCAAATTGGTCTGTAAATATATCTTTAATTTTGCATGCTAACTCGATGCCAGAGGGACCACCTCCAACTATGAATAACTTTTTATGCAACGCAGTATCTTGTGATTTTTTTAAAAAAGAATTTAATTTATTTAAATCATTCAAATCATTAAAAAAATAACAATTTTCATGTACACCTTTTATAAAAAAACTATTTGGAATAGATCCTGTACAAAGAACGAGATACTGATAGCTTAATTTTAATTCGTCACTAAATTCAAGAATATTTTCTTTAAAGGAAATCTTGGTTAAACAATTTCTTAAAAAAGTTATACCGGCATCAGAAAAAATATTTGCAAATTTTGGGGCGGCTTCCCAACTTCTTATTTCTTTACTTAAAACTTCGTACATTAAAGGTTTAAAAATAAAGTTAGTTTCAGAATCAACCACAAGAATGGGTAAAGAAGGATTAAGATCCTTTAAATTCAAAGCAAATGTCATACCTGCAAAACCTGCTCCAACTATTACTATTGGTTTTTGTATCGATTTCATTAGAGAGATATTGTTATGCGTAAATGTATTATTAAACTATACGAATAATTTTTAAATTGAGCGAAATAAAATTAAACTCCTAAATAAACTGAAGAATGATTGAAAAGATCCACAAAGATATTCAAACTAACTTGAAGAAATATAATCAAGAGCTTGTAGATATGAAACCTCAAGGGATGCTTACTTGGGGTTATGAAAAGTTTGATAATCAATTTGCTATTACAACAAGTTTTGGCATACAGTCATCAGTCCTCTTAGATATGGTCAGTAAATTATCTCTACAAAAAAAAATCAAAATATTTTGGATAGATACAGGTTACCTTCCTCCAGAAACATACCATTACGCTGAAAAGCTTATCGATAATTTATCTTTAGAAGTTGAAGTTCTGCAAAGTGAATTATCTCCAGCAAGAATGGAGGCCAAATACGGAAAACTATGGGAAACAAAAAAAGAGAGTGATTTAGATAAGTATCATGAATTGAGAAAGATAAAACCTTTAGAAAATGGTCTAGAAAAATATGATATTTTCTGCTGGGCAAGCGGTGTTAGATCTAGTCAAACAGAAAATAGAAACAAAATGAAATTCATAGACCTAATTCGTCAAAGACTATCTTTAAGACCTTTATTAAATTGGACAAATAAAGATATTTTTTATTATATGGAAGAGAATAATTTACCTGCCCATCCACTTTTTATCAAAGGTTATTCTTCCGTAGGAGATTGGCATTCAAGCAGTCCCGATGGTACTGAAACAAAAGGCAGAGATACAAGATTTGGGGGGATTAAACAAGAATGTGGAATACATACTAATAATTAAATTGATCATAGAATAATGGTCTCAGATATAAATTTTCTATTAGTAGGCAATAGTAGGCTTCATTGGGCTAAATATTCTAAATATCAATCTAAATTCTTCCATACCAATAAAGAGCAAGAAGTTCCCGAAAATATAGATCTTGATCAATTAATTTGGGCTTCCGTAGGAAAATTACCAAATTTTTTGCTGAAAAAAGAAAATGAAATAAAAACTAAAGATATCCAATTATCAAATCTTCCTGATTATTTTGGAGTTGATAGAGCTCTTGCCTCTATTGCCGCTTTAAAAATTATTGAAAACCCTTGCAAAAAAGATTTGCTAATTGCAGATTTTGGAACAATATTTTCAATAACAAAATTAAATTCAAATGGGTCTATTATTGGAGGTCAACTTATTCCAGGTTTTCTAACACAATTAAAATCAATGGAACAAAATACAAAAAATCTTAAAGTTCCCAAAAAATATGATATTCCGCTCAAAGATTTTTTAATTAATACAGAAGATGCAATCTTAAAAGGAGTAATCAACTCTATTACTAGCGTAATTAATAGTTTATTTAATCCCGAAAAGGATATTTTAATAATCTGTGGAGGAGACTCTCAATTAATCACAAAATCTCTAAAAACTAAAAAAGAAAATATTATCAAAGCTCCTAATTTAGTTATGGAGGGGATGATTATTCACCACTTGTCCATAAAAAAATTAGCTTAACCCAAGGTCTGCAATTATATGATCAGCCATTATTGCAGCTTTTACCTTTAAGTAAATTTTTTCGATGTTACCTTCAGTATCAATTAAAAAAGTATTTCTCATCATTCCCATATATTCTTTTCCCATGAATTTTTTCAGTCCATAACTATCGTAATCAGAAGAAACTTTAAAAGGTTCAGGATCAGTTAAAAGAATAAAAGGTAAATTAAATTTTTCTATAAACTTCTGATGAGAGGATGCATTATCTTTACTAATACCGAGGACAACAATATTATTTTTTTGGAGTAAATCCCAATTCTCTTTAAAATTACATGCTTCTTTAGTACATCCAGGAGTATTATCTTTTGGATAAAAATATAGTATTATTCTTTTACCTTTAAAATCACTAAGAGAAACTTCTTTCTCAAAAGAATCTTTTAATTTAAATTCTGGTGCTTTGTCGCCAACCTTAAGAGCCATTGAAATTATTAAATGAGTATGAATATAAAATACCAAAAATTTGGTTTTATGAGATTAAAGGTGTGCAAGATGTCGCAACTATAGAAGAAATTAAAACTGCAAAAAAACTAACAAATTCAAGATCAAAGATTTTCTTAGAAACAAGAGCTTATTTACGACAATCACTTTCAACACTTTTTGATTTAGACCCCCTAGAAATTCCAATTAATGCTCAACCTGGAAAACCTCCAAGTTTACCTTCAGGTATGGGTAATATCAGTTTAAGTCATTGCAAGGATGCCATCATTATAGTCTGGCATAAAGGCAAAATAGGGATTGATATTGAGAGAACAGATAGAGATTTTAACCATACAAAATTTGCAAAAAAATATTTTTTTCATACCAATAAATCAAACCATAATAATTATTTAACAAAAAATATGATATTAAATCAATGGTGTGCTGTTGAAGCGGCTATAAAATGGGATCATGGAAAAATAGCTAACGACATTCAATATTGGCAATTTTTTGAAAAGCCAAAAGAGTTAATTCACAAGAAGAAAAATATACATTTAAATTATTCACAGATAAACTTCCATAATTGGACTATAGCTTTAGCCTACGAAGAAAAAACTTCTTTTAATCCTGAGATTATTTGCTGTTCGAAAAATTTTTAATTTTTTTTTCTTCTAAGCAGTTCTTCATATTGAGTTTTTTCCCATCCATTATTATTTGGTTCCCATATTTTTAAACCTCTTAAAGATTTAGGAAGATATTCTTGTACGACCCAATTATCTGGATAATTATGAGGATTGACATAACTATTGGAATTATTTTTTAAATGAAGTGGAACATCAAAAACATTTGTAGATTTGATTTTTTCAATTGCTTTAAAAATACTTTTCGTACTATTACTTTTTGGAGAAATAGCTAAATATAAAGAAGCTTGCGTTAAAAAATATAATCCTTCTGGAAAACCAACTCTATCAAAAGCATCACAACAGGATTGTACAACTACTATGGCATTAGGATCTGCTATTCCAATATCTTCACTGGCAGATATAAGTAGTCTTCTAAAAATAAAATTTGGATCTTCACCAGCCTCCACCATATTCGCAAGCCAGAATAAAGTTGCATCTGGATCAGAACCTCTAATGGACTTGATGAAGGCACTTATTACATCGTAATGATTTTGACCATTTTTATCGTAAACAATATTTTTCTTTTGTAGTGCATCCTCTGCTATTGAGAGATTAATGGCGATTTCTTTAGCATTATTTTCAGCAGTTGTTTCTATGGCCATCTCTAGCGCATTGATTAATGTCCTTGCATCTCCGCCAGAATATTTAATTAAATGACTTATAGCATCTTGAGTTAAATAAACCTTTTTTGAATCTTTTTGTTTTGAATAGTGAGTGATGACTTTTTGTATTATTTTCTGCAAATCATTTTCTGCCAAAGGAAGTAATGTAAAAATACGAGACCTACTAACAAGCGCCTTATTAACAGCAAAGAAAGGGTTTTCAGTTGTAGCACCAATAAAAGTTATAGTTCCATTTTCTATTGAAGGTAATAAAGCATCTTGCTGAACTGATGTAAATCTATGAACCTCATCGATAAATAAAATTGTTTTTCTTTTTGAATTGATTAATCTATCTTTTGCATTAGCGATTTCATTTCTTAATTCTTTGACACTTGAAAATACTGCATTTAACTTAATTAATTTTGACCGCGTATTAAAAGAAATAATTTCAATTAGAGTAGTTTTTCCAACACCCGGCGGGCCAGAAAAAATAAAATTACTAATCTTATCGTTTAATATTGCACTTCTTAAAAGCGAATTCTCATTCAGGATTGGTTGTTGACCAAAAAAATCCTCCAAATTCTTTGGTCTTAATTTATCTGCCAAAGGAGCATTATTTTCTATTTGAGAATAATTAGTAAATAAATTTTCTGAATGCATATAAATAAAATCAAAAAATCATTACTTTCAATTCTATGTAATTACTGTAGGAGTTTCCATTTGAGTAAGTTTTGAAATATTCAATAAAGTATCTAAATCATCTATTAGAGGTTTCAAAGCGATCTGAGGATTTAACGAAAGATTCTGTTGAGGATCGAAAAATTTCTCAAAGTAAAGTCTTAATGTTGCACCTTTAGTTCCAGTTCCAGAAAGGCGCACAATTACTCGCGAATTATCATCAAGGACCAATCTTAAACCTTGATTTTCACTTATAGAATTATCAACGGGATCTAAATATGAAAAGTTATCTGCAACTTTAACTAAATGCCCAGCAAAACTATTTCCTTTTAAATTTTCGAGCATAGAAGTTAGATTACCGAAGATTTGATTAGCAATATTTGAGGGAATTGCCTCATAATCATGTCTTGAATAATAATTCCTACCAAATTGTTTCCAATGATTCTGCATCAAATCACTTACCGAACATTTTTTCTCAGCTAAAACTTGTAACCAATACAAAACTGCCCACAGCCCATCTTTCTCTCTAACATGATTACTGCCTGTTCCGAAACTTTCTTCTCCACATAAAGTAATTAAATTAGAATCTAAAAGATTTCCAAAAAACTTCCAGCCAGTAGGTGTCTCGAAACAAGGTATATTTAATGCTCGAGCAACATTATCAACAGCTGAGCTGGTTGGCATGGATCGTGCCACACCTGTAATACCATCTTTATAACCAGGGACACATTTTGTATTAGCAGTGATAACTGCAAGGCTATCACTAGGATTTACAAAACATCCACTTCCTAAAATCATATTCCTATCTCCATCTCCATCGCATGCAGCACCAAAACTATAAGATTTTTTATTTAATAACAAATCAGCCAAATGGGATGCGTAAGTAAGATTAGGATCAGGGTGTAAACCTCCAAAATCTTTTAATGGGTTACCATTCATGACACAATCAGGTACAAGACCCATTTTTTCAACAAAAATATTATTTGCATATGGGCCTGTAACCGCATTCATTGCATCAAAGATTAACGAGAAGTCTTTTTTTAAAAAATCACTAATTTGATCAAAATCAAAAATTTTCTCCATCAAATTAGAATAATCTGTTAATCCATCAATAATTTCTAAAGTAGTTTCGTCGTAAGAATAAATTCCATATTCACTAAAATCAGGTAATTGGATTTTACAAATTTTATAACTAGTGAGTAATTGTGAAGCCTTAAAAATCTTATTAGTAATTATCTCAGGAGCAGGGCCACCATTAGAGATATTCAATTTCACTCCAAAGTCGCCATCAATCCCACCAGGATTATGGCTTGCAGAAAGAATAATTCCACCAATTGCATTTTCTTTTCTAATTAAATTTGATGCCGCAGGAGTAGATAATAAACCGTATTTTGGAACAATAATCTTTTGAACTTTATGAGCAATGCATATTTGGACAATTTTTTTTATTGCTTCAATATTGCCATATCTGCCATCACCACCAACTACTAATGTTGAACCTTTTAAATCTTCTAACGATTGGAGGATTGCTTCAATAAAAATTTCTAGATAATGTTCTTCCTGAAACTTTAAAGTACTTTTTCTTAATCCAGAGGTACCTGGTTTTTGATCTAGAAAAGGAGAATTAATATTAATTACACTAACTTGATTCATATTCTTAAGAAACTTCCAAAAATCTAACTAAATTAATGAGGCATTTCGGAAGTTCTTAACATAGCGATAAACCATAATGAAGAAATTAATAATGCACTAAGAATTCCATAGTTAACACCAAATTTAGAAATTGTAATTGGAACTATTAGCGGAAAAGTTAATGCCCCAAACAATGGAGTAAAAGCTACAATTTTTTTCAGCATCAGTTTTATCTATTAAAACCATTCAGTCTCAGCATTATCTTTTTCATTAGTATCGTCAAGTGGTGTAGTTCTATCAAATTTCATTGAAATACTTTTTTCTTGCTCACCAGATACATCAATAGCTTTAATATCATATTTTTGAGTCCCGTCTCTAAATGGAACTTGAATTCTAAAAGTACCATCTGCGGCAAGAGGTACATCCTCTCCACCTATTGTCAGTTTTGCAGAAGGCTCTGTAGCTCCATAAACAATTAATTCAGCATCAGCAACGAGCCAAAAAGATCTATTTTTAACAATTCCGCTCCCGGAATCATTTAAGCCTGAAGACCATTTACCAGCACCTGAGTCTGTAAGATTATTATTGGAATTTGCTGAATTTAAATTTTCCATGAACTCTTCAGAACCCACTTTTCTTCTGAGAGGAATGTTAGTTGCTGCTTGGTATAACCTTTCATGCATACCATTTTGTTCTGAAACAACAGGATTAGAAATATCTGGGATTGACTCAGAAGTAGAATCTAAATTAAAAGGTACAAATTTATCAAGAATTTGCTCAGAGGGATGAGACCCAGGAACATGGCTTATCGAAGAAAATGCCAATGACATCCAGTTGAAACCATATTTGTAACCTAATTCAACTTTATAATCTCTATCAGCAAGTGGGATTGGCAAGTACCACTCGGTACTGTAACTATCAACGGCTATCTCCCTTAAGGTTCCTTGATTAAAGTTGCTTTCTTTAGAACCAGATGCATCAAATAATCGTAAACATAATTTACTAGCTCCCAAAGATTGTGCTTTTTCTCTATCTGCATCAGAAATTTGCCAAAAAACATAAGCCCAATCTGGATCTCGGGGTAGGAAAACTACATTTGTTTTAACTTCTTCACTACTGTTGTAATTATTGGACTCAGAAGTTCCTTCGAATTTTGACTCAGGTGGTGTCGTGTATGTTTTTTTTGTAGATTTTTCTTGATATTTGAGTATTAAATCAACTAAAACAGCTTTTGTTTTGCGACTGTATAGCGGAACCGAAAGTTTACTTGCTTCTTGACGTAATTGTCTGAGGGTTAGTGAGAGTAATTGATCTTTATTCATGATCCCATCAGCCACTTTAAATTCTCCGTTTTTGTTTGGGATCAGTATGTTCTTTTTTTTTTGGAATTGTGTGTCTTTTTGGCCTGTCGTCAGGATCCTCTGACTACTCAAAAATTCTGAAAATTGATATTTCTCTTCAAAACAGTTGGTATCAAAGCAATTAATTGATTTTCAGATCTTTATGAAATGTAAATTAATTTTCTTTTTTTTTAAATTTTATTACCTGAATTTGTTAACGACTCAACAAAAATATATTTTTTCTTCGGGATCACTTAAAAAAGAGAGAATTCAACGTTGTTCAATTAGAAGTACCAAATCATCTATCTCTAAATCCTCAATACTTTTACCTATTTTTTTTGAAAAAGTACTTAATTTTTTCGAAGTAGACTCTAACTGCTCATAAAAAAGATCACTAAATTTTTTATCATCAAACTTTTTGGATTGGTTATCACACCATTCTCTCAAGAGATTTTTATTTTGATTTTCCAAACTATTATCTACATTGATACTTTTTAAAATCTGAAGGCAATGAGCGAGTATTCTTAAATGGTGTTTCTGCATTATAGGTAGATCAAGATTATCAATTTCTTGAATAGTTTCTATGTTTAATGGATTAGACAAGGGATCAAGATGATTAGACATTAATTTTTAGTTTTAATAAAGGAAAAAAACTCAATATTGGGGGTATCTTTCGTTAGAGTATATAAAGCTAATTGTAATAAGTTATTCTTGATAACATGGTCAACAAAAATTTAGTTAAAGATGTAGTAAAAGAGCCTTACAAATATGGTTTTATTACTGATATTGAAACTGAAAAAATAGAAAAGGGACTAAATGAAGATATCATAAAATTAATTTCACAGAAAAAAGAAGAGCCAAAATTTCTTCTTGATTTTAGATTAAAAGCCTTTAAAAGATGGCAAAAAATGAAAGAGCCTGATTGGGCAGCATTAGGATATAAAAAAATTGATTATCAAGATATTATTTATTACTCTGCTCCTAAGCAAAAAGAGAAAATTTCTAGCTTAGATGAAGTTGATCCCAAACTTCTTGAGACTTTTGATAAATTAGGGATACCCCTCACAGAGCAAAAAAAACTGACAAATGTAGCAGTAGATGCTGTCTTTGATAGTGTCTCTATAGCCACAACTTTCAGAGAAGAACTTGCTGAACATGGAGTTATTTTTTGTTCAATTAGTGAAGCAGTAAAAAATCACGCGGATTTGATTGAAAAATATTTAGGTACAGTAGTTCCAGCTAGTGATAATTATTTTGCAGCACTAAATTCTGCAGTTTTTAGTGATGGTTCTTTTGTTTATATCCCAAAAGGTGTTGCCTGCCCTATGGATCTATCTTCCTACTTCAGAATTAATAGTGGAGATTCAGGACAATTCGAAAGAACACTAATCATTGCTGAAGAATCAAGTTCTGTAAGTTATCTAGAAGGTTGTACAGCTCCAATGTTTGATACAAATACCTTACATGCAGCAGTTGTAGAGCTCATAGCATTAGACGACGCCTCAATCAAATATTCAACAGTGCAAAATTGGTATGCTGGTGACGAAGAAGGTATTGGCGGAATTTTTAATTTTGTCACCAAGAGAGGAAAATGTTTAGGTAAGAGAAGTAAAATTAGTTGGTCTCAAGTTGAAACAGGGTCTGCAATTACATGGAAATATCCTAGCTGTCTTCTTTTAGGAGAAGAATCTGTAGGAGAATTTTATTCAGTGGCTCTCACCAATAATCTTCAGCAAGCAGATACCGGCACAAAAATGATCCATATTGGTCCTAAGACCAAATCAACTATTGTTAGCAAAGGTATTAGTGCAGGTAACTCAAAAAATAGCTATAGAGGTCTTGTCAAAATGGGAACAAAAGCTAAAGGATCAAGAAATTACAGTCAATGTGATTCAATGTTAATAGGGGATCAAGCTTCTGCAAATACATTTCCTTACATCAAATCTCAACAATCCAATTCTGAAATTGAGCATGAAGCAAGCACATGTAGAATCTCAGAAGACCAACTTTTTTATCTCCAAAGCAGAGGTATAGAATTTGAGGAGGCAGTATCTATGATGGTCAGCGGATTTTGCAGAGATGTATTTAATCAATTACCTATGGAATTTGCTGCTGAAGCAGATAAGTTACTGGCACTTAAACTAGAGGGTTCAGTAGGTTAATCAATCAATTTCTAAACTGCAATGCAAAGTAAAATGAAAGAATCAGATCCAATTTTAGAAGTTGAAAATCTCTTTGCATCTACCGATAATCTTCCAATTTTAAAAGGGGTTTCACTTACTGTCTATCCTGGAGAAATTCATGCCATTATGGGAAGAAATGGATGTGGCAAAAGTACTCTTTCGAAAATTATTGCAGGACATCCCTCTTATAATATTACAAATGGCGACATAAAATTTTTAGGTGAAAACATTAACTCACTAGAACCTGAAGAAAGATCTCAATCAGGAATTTTTCTTGGTTTTCAATATCCAATTGAGATTCCAGGTGTAAGTAATCTTGAGTTTCTTAGAGTTTCAACTAATGCTAGAAGGAAATTCCTCAACAAAGAAGAATTAGATACTTTTGATTTTGAAGAATTAGTTAAAGAAAAGTTAGAAATTGTGAAAATGGATCACGCATTCTTATCAAGGAGTGTAAATCAAGGCTTTTCCGGAGGTGAAAAAAAAAGAAATGAGATTCTGCAAATGGCTTTACTTGAGCCCAAAATAGCAATATTAGATGAGACCGATTCTGGTCTAGATATTGATGCTCTAAGAATAGTGGCATCAGGAATTAAAAAAATATCTAATGCACAAACTGGAATTATACTTATTACCCACTATCAAAGATTATTAGATGAAATTAAACCAAATTATGTCCATGTAATGTCAGACGGAAAAATCATAAAAACTGGAGAAAGTGATCTAGCTCTAGAGCTTGAGAAAAAAGGGTATGAATGGACTGATAACTTTATAAAAGAGACCTAAAAAAATGGAAATTATTGAAAAAATAAAAAATAATAAATCCGACGATAACCTAACAGAAATACAAAAAATCTGTCTTCACAAATTACAATCGAGCCCCCTCCCTAATCCTAAAAGTGAACTATGGAGGCTTTCAAATAAATCAAAATTATCAAACTTTTTAGATTACTCAGTTAATGAAAAAGATTCAAAATTTGATATGCCATATCCGAAAAATTCTCAAAGTACTATTAGATTAATCATCGGTGAAAATTTCCAAATTAATTTAACAGAGAAAAATTATTCAATACAGCAATTAAGTGAGGATGAATTACAAAAATATATCAAGGAACAGATATCTTTTTTTAAGCAAAACGAAAATTGGAGTGACCTACTAAATCTGTCTTTAAGTTGTAAAAATAATATTTTGGGATTAAAAATAAATGGATCAAAAATTCCTCCTATTGAAATTTTTAGTCATGCATCAATTAATTCTTTAAACGCAAAAACCCTCGTAATATTTTTAGAAAAGAATTGTGATGTTGAATTATTACAAGTAAATCTTGGTAAAGAAAACTCTTCATTATCTCAATCAACTTTCTTTTGCTTGAAAGAAAATAGTTCCGTAAATCATGGTGTTGTTTCTTACGGTGAAAACAGATCCAATCTATTAAATTCTCTCAATGTAATTCAACAAAAGAATAGTGCATACAACTTAGGATCTTTACATTTCAAATTCAATTACGCAAGATTTGAAATTAGTATTAAACAATCTGCGGGAAACGCTAAAACAAATATCAAAGGTATGCAAATAACAAAAAAAGATGAGCAAATATCAACTTATACAAAAATAGAATTTAATGGTCCAAATGGATTTCTAGATCAAATAAATAAATCACTTGCTGATGATAAATCACATGCAATATTTGAAGGTTCAATAATAGTTCCGAAAATTGCCCAGAGAACTGATGCTTCCCAATTAAGCAGAAATTTACTTTTATCAAATCTCGCACAAATAGATACCAAACCTCAATTAGAAATAATTGCTGATGATGTCAAATGCAAACATGGAGCTACAATTTCGCAATTAAATGAAGAAGAACTTTTTTATATGCGAACAAGAGGGATCACGTTAACAGAAGCAAGTAAACTACAATTAAGTTCTTACTTTCAAGAAATAATTTCATTTATTCCCATTTCAAAAGATAAATGGGATTTGCTTGATAAACTTTTAAATGAGAATTAATGGAAACGATTCAAAATTTTCCTGAAATAACGAAAAAAGACTTTCCTCTTTTAAATAAGAACTTAAAAAGTAATAAGCAAATTATTTATTTAGACCATGCTGCAACGACACAAAAACCAATACAAGTCTTAAAAAAAATTGATGAATATTACAAAAACTTTAATGCCAATGTACATAGAGGGGCACATCAATTAAGTGCTAAAGCAACAGAAGAATTTGAAAATGCACGATATTTAATTAGCAAATATATAAAAGCAAATTCAGCAAAAGAAATTATATTCACAAGAAATGCTACTGAGGCAATCAATCTAGTAGCTAGATCATGGGGCGAATATTCATTAAAAGAAAACGATGAAATTCTTTTATCAATAATGGAGCATCATAGCAATATTGTTCCATGGCAAATGATTGCAGCAAAAAATAAATGCAAATTAAAATTTATAGGTATAGATAAAGATGGGAAATTAGATATAGATGACTTTAAATCAAAACTTACATCTAGAACTAAACTTGTTAGCCTAGTACATGTTAGTAATACTTTAGGTTGCTGTAATCCAATCAAAGAAATAACTAAATTAGCCAAACAAAAAGGTTCTTTAGTATTAATAGATGCATGCCAAAGTTTAGCTCATCAAAAACTGGATGTGATTGATCTTAATATAGATTTTTTAGCTGGATCAGGACATAAACTATGCGGTCCTACAGGTATTGGATTCCTCTGGTCAAGAAAAGAAATCCTAGAAAAAATTCCTCCTCTCTTTGGAGGTGGCGAAATGATTCAAGATGTTTTTGAAGAGACAAGTACTTGGGCAGAGCTACCACACAAATTTGAAGCTGGAACTCCAGCCATTGCAGAAGCAATAGGTCTTGCAGAAGCAATTAATTATATTAACAATATTGGATTGAATGAAATTCATAAATATGAAAAGACTATTACTAAGTATTTATTTGAAAAATTAAATCAAATTAAAAATATTGAAATCATAGGACCATCGCCGGAGATAGATCCAGACAGAGCCTCACTTGCCACCTTTTATATAAAAAATATACATTCAAATGATATTGCTGAAATTCTTGATTCAAAAGGAATTTGCATCAGAAGTGGCCACCATTGCTGTCAACCTCTTCACAGATACATTGGAATTAAATCAACCGCTAGAATCAGCATGAATTTCACAACCAATAAGGAAGAAATTGATATGTTTATAGAAAAATTAAAAGATACTATTGATTTTCTGAAAATCAATTCTTAAATATTCAAAGCATTTTTTAAAAATTCCTGAGATCTTTGCATTACTACTCCTTTATTTTCAATATTTCTAAAACCATGTCCTTCATTATCAAAAAAAATAACTTCTGAATATTTATTATTCCTAATCAAAATTTCTTGAATTTTTAAAGTTTGTTTATAAGAAATAACTTTATCTTTTTTTCCATGAAACAATAAAATAGGTTTTTTTATTTTGTGAATATGAGTTATCGGTGATCTATTTATATAATCATCATGGTTTTTTGCATAATTTCCTACCAAAGAATTTAAATAATCTTTTTCAAACCTATGAGTGTTGTAATGCATATCCTTCAAATCAATAACGGGATATTTACAAATTGCTGCTTTAAAAATAGACCCATATAATAAACAATTCAGGGCAGTTAACCCACCAGCACTACTCCCAAAAATTACTACTTTTTCACTATCAACTTGATTTGATTTAATCAATTCAAGAGCTAGTGCTTTGCAATCATAAGAATCAACAATACCCCATTTATAATTCAACCTCTCTCTATATACTTTGCCAAATCCTGATGATCCTCCATAATTGACTTCAGCAACAAAAAATCCCTTCGAAGTCCAATATTGAACTTCAGAATTATATGATCCATCAAAACATGAAGTTGGTCCGCTATGTGCTCTAACAAGGAGCGGTGGCTTTCTAAAATTTTCAACAAGGGGCTTATAAAGAAAAGAATGAGTAGATTGATCCTCAAAACCTTTAAACCAAAATGTTTCAGGTTTTGAACAATCTTTTATTTGATCAAAAAATATCTGCTCTGAAAAATTTGATAAAACTTTTTTTGCAAAATCAATTTCAAATACAATTCCCAAAAAATCAGATCCATAACCTTTTAAAAGAACTTTTTTCCGAAAAACACTGAAATCACTTATTGAGGTAAAAGGAGTAGAAAATTCTTCAACAAATTCAAGATCTTTATATTGTTCCAGTATTAAACTATTTTCTTTTTTTGCTACACAAAATAAATTTTTTATAGTCCCTGAAAAAAATGCTATTCCAGTGACCCATTGTGGTGCTCCATATTCAATCAAATTTCTCTCTACCCTTTTCTTAATAAAAATATTCTCAATTTGACTAACATCTAAAAACAATAAGTTCCACCATCCAGAACTATCTTCCGAACATACCAAATGTGTTTCACTTATCCAATAGGGTTGAAAAAAAGAAACGTTTTTTTTGGAATTGATCAGCTTATTTGAGAATTTTTTTATTTTTTGTATCTCGCCATCTAAATCTATTTGAGCAAAAAACAGCTCATTTTTTTCCCAGGGCATATAAGGAGAATCCCACTCTATCCAAGAAAGTAAGTTAGCAGATGTATTAGAGGATAATTCTCCAGCAAAATTTTTAAATTTTTTTATTCGATGAATATCTTGTTTAGTTTTTTTTAAATTTAAAGAAAATAAATAATCTCTATTATTTATTTCGCAAATTCCATACAATAAGTTTTTTTCAGAAATGACAAATGAAGAATCAAAATTTCCATCAATTGATTTAGATAGTTGATTAGGTTCTTGAACTGAAATGAGATATTTATTTTGGCTTCTAAAAGTTGACGCTGCCTCTTTAAAAATTTGAAACCATACTGCCTTAGTAATCTGATCTATCCATATTAAATAAAAATTATTTTTAAAATTTATACATTTATAAGATTTACCACCATATCCATGAAAATTATTCTTAATATTATATTTTTTACTTGTTAATTGCTGGGGAAACGCTTCTTTGACATTGAATGGTCTTGCAAAAATAGCATTTTCATTTTGACCTTCACCAACAACATCAATCCAAAAAATGATATCCCTAATAATAGTTAATTCATTGAAAGCATTTTTTTTAGATTCAGTTTGCCTAACTTTTAACTTATCATCATTAATCATTTAAAAAAAATATAAAGAAAGTAAATTAAAGTGCTAGTATTTTTATAGCTAAACTCTTAATTAAAAACTTTTTTAACGTGGCAAACCATTTTTCACAACTTGCAAAAAAGTCAAGAACAAATGGAAGCTCAGAAAAAATTGCAAAAGAACAAACAGGTAAACCATCTCTAGACATTTATAAACTTGGTGATGACGTATTAAGACAAAATTCCAAAAGAATAACTAAGGTTGACGAATCGATTAGAAAACTTTCTAGAGAAATGCTTCAAAGCATGTATGCAGCTAAAGGAATTGGACTTGCTGCACCTCAAATTGGTATCAACAAAGAGCTTCTTGTCATAGATGTAAATTTTGAAGATTCAGCAGCAGAACCTTTAATATTAATCAATCCAGAAATTACCGACTACGGAACAACCCTTAATTCATACGAAGAAGGCTGCTTGAGTATACCAGGTGTCTATTTGAATGTAGTAAGACCATCAACTATAAAATTAAAATTTAGAGATGAGATGGGAAGACCGCGTAAAATGAAAGCAGATGGACTTCTGGCGAGGTGTATTCAACACGAAATGGACCACTTAAACGGAATATTATTTGTAGATAGAGTTACATCAAAAGATGAATTGAACAAAGAACTTATAAAAGAAGGGTTTAACAAAAAAGATGTGATTTCTCTTTATTAATCTAATGACTGAAACTACAATATTTCAAAAAATAATTAATGAAGAAATACCTTGCGATAAGCTTTATGAAGATGAGTTTTGTATTGCTTTTAATGATATCCAAGCGCAAGCGCCAGTCCATTTTCTAGTGATTCCAAAAAAGCAAATTATTAGTTTATTAGATTGTATTGAAGAAGATACAAATTTACTAGGGCATTTACTTTTTGTTGGTAGCAAAGTAGCTAAATCAAAAAATTTAACTAATTGGAGAACAGTAATTAATACTGGAGCAGAATCAGGACAAACAGTTTTTCATTTACATATTCATTTTTTATCTGGAAGAAAAATGAATTGGCCCCCAGGTTAAAACTCTCGAAAGAAATGTTTATGGGTTATAAATAAATAAAAACAAAATGAATACACCCGATTCCTTAAATACAGATTCCAAAAATTTTTTCAATTTAATATCAAAAAATTGGGAAGAGCTAGACGATTCACTTAAATCTAAGTTAATTAAAATTTGGAGAGTTTTAACTTATAAATGGCAATTACAAATTTTATTTAATCTACCTTTTCTTTTATGGTGGGTATTAGATAAATCTTCTCCAAAAGTTCACCAATTTGACATAACAATTTTGAATTACTTAAATTTACCTGACTGGGCACTTTCATTTATTGGCTTTGGTCAATAGACTGCTAAAAGTTATAATTTACTTTATAAAACTTGTCGAGTGATGAATAAAGCAGTTAATAATAAATCCAAAATACTGTACCAATTACAAAAATTAAGGAAGTTATCTCAGCCATTTTTTCTTCCGATAGACCAATGTAATGGATTTCAATTCATATGGCTTTTGATTTCTCTTTTATTCTGCGTTGGTGGAGTAGTACTTGTTGGTCTTACAGGAATAATAAGTTTTTTTGAAAGCTTTCAACCAATTTTTCTTGAAAAGTATTTCGGAGGTGTAGTAAGTACTGTCAATTCAATATGGGCTGGTAGCTGGGGATTGCTTTTCTCTGCATTATTTCTAATTGGATCAGGAAGCTTTTTTAGCTTAAGACGTCAATTAAAAAACCGTAGATGGTTACATTGGTTATTCCTTGCGATAATTGTATTAATGCTTTTAGCTGTAAACGGAATAAACGCAGGTATTGGATTCATTGCGAGAGATTTAACAAATGCTTTAGTAGAAAAACAAGAAGATGGGTTTTATCGGATATTGGGGATTTACGCTTGTTGTTTTGCTGTGGCACTACCAATACGTGTTTCCCAAATATTTTTTACATATAAGTTAGGAATAATTTGGAGAGAATGGCTTTCAAAAAGTTTAGTCAAAGATTACATGACTAATAAAGCTTATTACCAATTAAATCCCAATGATGAAGAACAAACCGATGTAGATAATCCTGATCAAAGAATCACAGATGATACCCGAGCTTTTACCGGGCAAAGTCTCTCGTTCACATTAGGTATTTTTGATGCCCTACTAACATTTTCACTTAATATTCTTATTTTATGGAGTATTAGTACAACACTTACTTTTTCTTTATTTGGTTACGCTGCATTTGCAACTTCTATCCTTTTAATTGCTGGGAAAAATCTTGTAAAGATTGACTTTGATCAACTCAGATATGAAGCAGACTTTCGATATGGCTTAGTACATATTAGAGATAATGCTGAATCAATAGCCTTTTACTCTGGGGAGAATCCTGAGCGAAGTGAAACTGAAAGACGCTTAGGAGAAGTAGTGAGAAACTTTAATTTACTGATTATATGGAGAGTAATAATAGACGTCATGAGAAGATCCATTAATTATGCTGGAAATTTCTTTCCATATTTAATAATGGCAATCCCTTACTTTAAAGGTGATATTGATTATGGACGCTTTATTCAGGCAAGTTTTGCATTTGGAATGGTTGAAGGTTCGTTATTTTTCATTGTTAATCAAATCGAAGAACTCGCAAAATTTACTGCTGGTATTGGCAGATTAGAAGGATTCCAATCAAAAGTTGAATCCATTAGTCAAACCAACCCGACAAGCAATCAAAACGTTATTTCAGATTACCCCTCAATTCTTATCAATAATGCTGACCTTTGCCCACCAGGATCAAATAAAACAATAATTAAAAATTTAAATTTGAGCATCGACAATAACCAATCACTTTTGGTTGTAGGACCATCTGGGTGCGGAAAAACATCTTTACTAAGAATGATTAGTGGTTTATGGGAACCCGATCAGGGAGTAATTAAAAAACCAAAAATTGGGGAATTATTATTCATACCTCAAAAACCATATATGTTACTTGGTTCTTTAAGGGAACAATTATGTTATCCCACAGAAGTTAAGAAGTTTACTGATGAACACCTTACTTCTGTACTTCATGAAGTAAATTTAAAAACCTTAGTAGATCGGTATCCTAATCTTGATATCAAACAAGATTGGCCACGAATTCTTTCCCTGGGCGAGCAACAAAGATTAGCTTTTGCGAGACTCTTACTAAATTCTCCAAGATTTGCAGTACTTGATGAAGCAACAAGTGCTTTAGATATTAACACTGAAAAAAAACTATATAGTTTACTAAAAGAACGAGAACTTTCTCTTATAAGCGTAGGACATAGGCCTAGTTTAAAAGATTTTCACGAGAATATTTTAGAATTAAATGGACAAGGAGACTGGAAATTATTGACTTCTGATAAGTATAATTTTAAGGATTAACAAAAAAAATGAATTCTAAAGAAGAGCAAACAAATTCAGAAGCAACTAATGTAGAGAATGAGAGTTTGATAGAACAGCAGAAAGATCCAAATTACATCAATGAACAAATTGGAGACAATAAATTAGATAAAAAATCTATTGAAATTAAGGATGAATATAAGTTTGGATGGAGCAGTTATTCTGAAATAACTAATGGCAGATTCGCAATGATTGGCTTCCTTGCAATAATATTGATTGAATTATTTAGTAAACAATCCTTTTTAAAATGGGCAGGAATCTTATAATTAATCATCAAATCTAGAACTGTTATCTCTTGGTTTCTTCTTGTTTGTTCCAACGTTATATCTACTATTTTGATTTTTTACACTTGATCTAGCTGAAGAGCTTACTCTACGAGTCTCACGTGGTTTTTTTGCTTGATTAGCATCTTTAAATAAAGCATCTTCTACTTGAGTTGTTGAAGTTTGCTGCCTAATAGGGGATCTATTAGGTTTCTTTCGTAATGGAGAAGAATCATCAGGAGTAGAGGTATTATCTCGTCTAGAAACTGTACGATTCATTCTGGGTCTTGACCCTGTTTTAACTTCATCACGAGATAAATTTCTTCTCTCACCAAAATTATTTGTTTTTGGTTGTTTACTATTTCTATCTTCAGAAGTCTGTCTTCTTCTCCTTACAGGTTCGTCATTTTCAAACTGACTTATTTCCCTTGTAGATGGCCTACTTCTACTTGCTGCAGCAGAGGGTATAGCTCTTGAAACATTCCTCCTACGAGATCTGCCCTCCGCATAGTCTTCTTCAAATTCATCTTCTTGAGGTTTAAATCTTCTGGATGGTCTTTCAGGTTCTGCAAACCTATCATAATCATCATTAAATCGGCCTCTAGAATTTCTGGGAACATCAGAAATAGGATCATCATCAAAATAAGATGATCTTCTAGCTTGATCAGTAGCAACTCCCCTCAAACGCACACTTTCATATGCGAAAAAAACTGTAGTTCCAGCTAATAAAAACTGACCAAACTGAAGGATAGGATCTAACCTCCAGCCTTGAAAAAATAATATTCCTCCGCACAAAAGCCCAATTGCTGCGAAGAAAACATCATAATCCCTCGCCAAGGCAGGCTTAAAGGACCTCAAAAAATAAAGGCCTCCTCCACATACCGCGAGGACAATACCAACAATACTGGCCCAATTGAGACTAGCATTGACCACATTCTTTCTCCAAAATTTATTTTTTAAAAGGGTTACTTATATCCCCCTATATATAGTGTACTTAAAACTTCTACAAAAACTAGCGTCTTCCAGTAGAAGTACGATCGAGGGAATCTTTCTGGCTGACAAAAATCAAAAATGCAGTTGCTGGAATAACAATAAGTAAGGCAGCGGCAATAAAACTACCTATCATTCCAACTGCGGAATTATTTGCAACTTCAGCAGAAAAATCTGCGGCTAGTAATAAATTTGAGATTTGAAACACTTTTTAAATATTAAATTCTCAATTTATAATACGAATTAAATACGTTTCAATGGGTTATTTATTAAGATGAATTAAATAATTGTGATTTCCTTGCTTGTACACTTTCTTCAAATTTTAGATATTAGTTTAGGAATTTCTCTTTCATATCTAACTATAGTTTTTCTAATAAGATTAATACTTACTTGGTACCCAAAAATTGATTTAAGTAAAGGTTTATGGTTATTAATTTCAATACCATCAAGCTCTGTTCTAAATTTAACAAGAAAACTAATTCCTCCTATTGGAGGCGTTGATGTTGGACCCGTAATTTGGATCGGAGTTATAAGCTTTTTAAGAGAAATTTTAGTCGGTCAGCAAGGGCTTATTAAACTTGCATTGCATACAAATATTTCATAGAAATCATTTAATTATTTCTCAGTAATTTGGCAGTAATTCTTCTTCTACATATTTAGTATGTATCTTACCCTGCTTAAATTTAGATTTATTCAGTAAGGTTAGATGAAAGTTAATTGTTGTAGGAATACCAGTTACTGCACATTCATTTAAAGCCCTGTTCATACGTTTAATTGCAGTATTACGATCTTTTCCCCAGACTATTAATTTACCAATTAATGAGTCATAGAAAGGAGGTATTTCATATCCTGTATAAACATGACTATCCACCCTTACACCAGGGCCGCCAGGAGGAAGCCACCCAGTTATTTTTCCAGGTGATGGCCGGAAATTGTGAGAAGGATCTTCAGCATTAATTCTACATTCAATGGCATGACCGTTTAAATGGATATCATCCTGATTAAATTCCAAATTTGCGCCGCTTGCGATTTTAATTTGCTCAGCTATTAAATCAACTCCTGTAACCATTTCAGTAACAGGATGTTCAACTTGAATCCTAGTATTCATCTCCATAAAATAAAAATTATCATCATCTACTAAAAATTCAACTGTCCCCGCTCCTTCGTAGCCGATACTTTTTGCAGCAGCAATAGCTGCGTTCCCCATTTTTTTTCTTAGCTCAGTGTTAATTGCAGGACTAGGAGATTCTTCTAGCAACTTCTGATGTCTTCTTTGAACTGAACAATCTCGCTCTCCTAAATGAACAACATTACCCGACCTGTCAGCCAAAATTTGAATTTCTACATGTCTTGGCTTCTTTATAAATTTCTCCATATATAAACCATCATTACCAAAAGCTGCTTCTGCTTCGCCTTGAGCTGCTTTAAACATTTTTTCGAGATTATCAGAGTTTTCAACCAACCTCATACCTCTTCCACCTCCTCCAGCAGTAGCTTTAATAATTACCGGATAGCCAATATCATCTGCCAATTTGTAAGCCTCATCAACATTTGATAACAAGCCTTTACTACCAGGTACTGTTGGGACTCCAACTGCTTCCATAGTTTCTTTAGCTGTAGATTTATCTCCCATAGATCTAATAGCTTTAGGAGATGGGCCAATAAAAACTATGCCATGATCGTTGCACATCTCAGCAAATTTATCATTTTCCGCAAGAAATCCATAACCAGGATGAATTGCATCAACTCCTCTCGATGTAGCAGCAGCAAGTATATTTGGAATATTTAAATAACTCTTATTACTTAACGAGTCTCCAACGCAAACCGCTTCATCAGCAAGCTGAACATGCAATGCTTTTTTATCTACAGTACTAAAAACTGCAACGGTTGCAATACCTAGTTCTCTACAACTTCTGACAATTCGTAAAGCTATTTCTCCACGATTAGCAATTAAAACTTTTTCAACCATTATGAAAATTAAATTGAAGAAATGAAATGACTTAAAATAAAAAAAGATTTGCCAAAGTATTCAACAAAATTTTTTACTGATCAGAGGACATTTTTTACAATACAGCCTAAAACGTTATATATGTAAAAATATTTGTTTTATGCAATAGAAAAATTATTCATTACATTCAAAAATACTCTTCTAGAACTACATGCTTATTTCAGTCAATAATGTATTATATTTTTAATGTTTAAGTAGCCCCTGGTTGCTGAAAACCCTTTGCGGACGTGGCGGAATTGGTAGACGCGCACGTCTAAGGAGCGTGTGGCTTCGGCCTTGCGAGTTCAAGTCTCGCCGTCCGCATTTAATGTATTCTGCTTTAACTGCAATGAAAAAACAAACAGTTGCAGTAGTTATAATTTCCAATGGACCTGGTGAATTAACTACATGGGTAAATCCTGTAGTGGATGAGCTCAACAAAATAAAAAAATCACTATATGATTACGATAAACAAGATTTCATTCTTAGATTAGTCCTTGTCCCTTGCCCAAATTCCACTGGTAAAGAATTTTTAGTTGCAAATTCATGGAATAAATTCGAATTAATTACAAAATCCAAAAGTTTTTGGAAATTATTAATAAAACCACATTCTTTTGCTAATTGGCCAAAAAAAGGGGTAGTTATTTTCCTTGGTGGGGATCAATTATGGAGCATTTTATTAGCTAAAAGATTAGGTTATTTAAATATCACTTATGCTGAATGGGTTTCGCGATGGCCTCAATGGACTAACGAAATTGCTGCTATGAATGTGAAAGTAAAAGAGTTTATACCTAAAAGATATAAATATAAATGTAAAGTAATTGGCGATTTGATGGCAGATATCAAACTTAATAGCGAAATATCATTTAAAAATAAAGAAAAACATTACATAGCATTGTTACCTGGTTCGAAGAAAGCAAAGCTTTCTATTGGAATTCCTTTCTTCTTAGAAGTTGCAGATCATATCGCTGAAGAAAATCAAAATATAAATTTTATAATTCCCATTGCCCCAACTACTGATAAAAGTGAATATTTATTTTTTCAAAGCAACAAAAATCCAATTGCGAAATATTACTCATCAAAAATCAAAACAATTAAAAACTTCAAAGACTCTCGTTTTGATTATGTAATTGAAACATCAAAAAATACAAAGATTTATCTAATCAAGAAACATCCTTGCTATGAAATACTAAAAGAATGTGACCTTGCAATTACAACTGTAGGAGCAAATACTGCAGAATTAGCAGCAATTTCTCTTCCAATGTTAGTTGTTCTACCAACTCAACATTTAAATATGATGAATGCCTGGGATGGTATTTTTGGAGTAGTTGGAAAAATTTCATTCATAAATAGATTCCTAACTTTTATAATTAAAAATTTTTATTTTAAAAAAAAGAAGTTTTTTGCTTGGCCTAATATTAAAGCTAAAAGAATGATTGTCCCTGAAAGGATAGGTAATATTTCGCCAAGAAAAATTGCAAAAGAAGTATTATTTCTTATTAAAAATAGAGATCAATTAAAAAGTATTAGGGATAAGCTACACAAAGAAAGAGGCGATAAAGGTGCTGCCAAAAAACTTGCTTCTATAATTGTTAATTCAATAAAAAGACTTTAAGAATTACCAGGGATCATCAATTTCAAACTTTTCTGATTTTTTATTATCAAGAAATGAATTTTGATCATCTATTGGTTCAATATCTAGAGTTTCAGTTGCATTTTGAATTGGTCTTTTTGAAGCTAAATTAGTAGTTGATTGTTTCTTTTGCTTAAACTCAATATTGTTTTTTTCATCTATTTGATTATCACTTTTTTGATTCTCAATCTGATCAAAATAATCATTATCCATGTATAGCTTTTTTCTGTTATTTGTTTCCTCTGCAGAAGCCTTTATTTCAACATATTCAAGTTCATCTTCATAATCATCTTCATAATCATCTTGTTCAACAACTTCTTCATATTCCTCAACCAAATTGTTTTGCTGTTCTGATTCAGAACCTGAAAGTAACTGATTCTCAACAGGTACAAGATTTGCTGAGTATCCATTTGCTTCCCTTTCATCCCATGTAGAACCACCGACTCCAAGTTTCTCAAGTAGTCCACTACTTAGTTGCTTCAATTTCTCTTCCGCACCTTCATAAACAATAATCCTATCAGTGCCACTACTTACAATTTCCTCAACAGGTATTTCCCAAGTACTTAAAACTCCCTCTCCTAAAAGCGGAACACCAACAGCACCCATAACAAGAGATATCAAATTCCCAGTCTCAATATCAAAAGAAAAGCCAAGAACTCTTCCTAAAAGTTGTCCAGACTCTGTAATCACTTGACAATTAATTACCTTCCCATATCTTTCTGGAGAAAAACTCTCACTCAAAGAATCTAGTGAGTCAACTAATATGACATCTCCAACTTGCTTTATACTTTCTAAAGGCATCCATTTTGGCAAACCTGGTAAAAATCTTGTAAGTGGATTATCTCTGAGTCCTAAAGCGACCACTTCTCTTCTATCGATATCAACAACAACTTCGCCAACTACGCCTAGCCGCCTACCAGTATCAGTAGTTATAACTTGTGTTCCCATTAATTCTGATCTTAACCATAAACGTTCACTTGGAACTGAATTAGGGAGATTCTTATTAGCAGATGTGTTAGACAAGCTCATAAATTTCTTTTTATCATTCTGACGTATAAATTTAAAAAAGTGTGTTTATGCAGCATTTGGTAACCCAAGAACTTGAGTGTTAGCACCTCTTGCTTGCGCAACCCCAATTGTTCGTTCAGACGCACTAATCATAGGCCTTCTATGACTTACGACTATAAATTGAGCATTTGATGACTGATCTGATATTAGTTTTGACAACCTTTCAACATTAATACCATCTAAAAAACTATCAACCTCATCTAAAGCATAAAAAGGAGAAGGTTTATACTTTTGCAAAGCAAATAAAAAACTTAAAGCAGTTAAAGATTTTTCACCACCTGACATAGAGGCTAATCTTCTAACATTTTTTCCCTTAGGATGAGCCACTAAAGTTAACCCTCCTTCTAAAGGAAAATTAGGATTTTCAAGTTGAAGAAATCCATCACCATCAGACAAATTTGCAAAAATTTCTCTAAAATGTCTATCAACTTCTTTAAATGCTTGCATAAAAGCCTCCTGACGCATCGTAGATACAGTCTCTATTCTCAGCAATAATTCAGATCTTTCATTAGATAGAATTTCTAATTTTTCCCGCAAACCATTTAATCTCTCAATTAGTTCTTCTAGTTCATCAAGAGCCAACATATTAACAGGTTCTAAACTTTGTAATTTTGTATTTATGATCGAAATTTCTGATTGCAAAGATTCAAGACTCTTCCCTTCATATTCTCCAAACTTCGGAGAAGGATTCGGTAGATCTTTTTTATAATTTTCTAATTTTATTTTCTCGCTCCTCATCTCTTCTTTAAGAGAATGCATATCCCTTTCAAGATATTCAAGCTTCAACAGATAGTTATTATATTCTTGCCTTTTATTTGAAATTGAAGAGTTTAATTCATCTCTTTTCCTTCTCAATAAACCTAAATTCTTTTCAAGGGAATTTTTTTGATTATTGAGATCTAAAAGCTCTTTTTTAAATTCATCTCTTTTTTCTATCCATTCACTATGAGCAATTGCGAGTTGTTTAATAGATTTCTGCAAGTTTTTTTCTTGCAGCAAAGTAATTTTCAATGAATTATCGATGCGCTCTTTATTTAAAGCAAATTGATTCTTTTTATCTATTAATGTATCTCTCTCCTGAATAAGTAATTCAAGTTTTTTATCAAGATTATTAAAATCGTTATTAAAAGCTATTAATGAGGATTTTTGATTTTTTTCATAATTTGCCTTTTGAATGGTTTGTAATTGATTAGACTTATCATAATAAGGCTTTAATTCATTTTTTAAATCATTCAACTCCTTAACTAATAAATTATTAGCATTATCAAGTTTATTTAATCTCGATTTACAATCATCAATTCTTTGCGAGACAACCTTAAGAGAATCTTGATTGACCTCAATTTCTTTATTAAATGAAGCACAATTCTCAATTATTTGATTGCGGTTAGAATTTAATTTACTAAGTATGTTGTTTTTTATTATCAAATCATTATTTGACTCTTTTAAAGCTTCTTCGATAACTAATAATCTTTCTTTTACAGGACTGGAATCATCAATATCATTGTTAATTCCAAACCTATAAGCCAAATCTTTATTTAGCTTACTGCCTCCTGTAATAGCACCACTTGCTTCTAATAATTCACCACTTAGGGTAACTAACCTATTTTTTTGTGTAGATAACCTAGCAGAGGATAAGTCTGAAAAAACCAAAGTATCTCCAAAAACATACCGAAAAACATCTGAATAGACTTCATCAAAAATAATTAGATTAATAGCTTTATCAATAAATCCATTCTCCCTGTTATTTTCAAATCTTGAAATTGCATAATTCTTTTTTTGAATTTTAATTCGATTTAAAGGTAAAAAAGTTAATCTTCCCGCTTTCTTTTTTTTAAGAATTTCAATTGCTTTAGCAGCAATATGATCATTATCAACAACAATTTGTCCTAATCTATTTCCAGCAGCAATTTCTAATGCATATCTATTTTTCTCACTGACCTCTCCAAGTTGAGCTACATAACCATGTATACCCTCTAACCCTGCTTCTAAGAGAATTCTGAGAGCATATGAACCTCTAGATTCGTTTAAAGCTTCCTTTCTGCTTTCGAATCTAGATAAATCCTTTTCAAGCCTTAATTGCTCGATATTTAGCCTTGATTTAGTTTTAATTAATAAATCAATTTCATTTTTTAAAGAATTAATTTCTTCGCGATTACTTGCCAAGTTTTTATTATTTATATCGGATGTCTCTTTTTTTCTTTGATTTCCCTCAAACAGTTTCTGCTTTTCTAAGTTTAAGGAGTCGATCTGAGACAATATCTCATCTTTTTGAATATTATTTTGAATAGTCTCTTCTTCAATTTTCCTTTTTTTGATTTCCAAAGGATTAATTTGATTTTTTATACTTTCGAGCTCAGCATTTAATTTAATACTTTGTTTTGAGAATTCTCCAGATTCACCAGCCGCATCAGAAAGTTTTTTTCTGGATAGTTTGTGTTTTAAAGTGAGATCATCAATTTGCAAATTCAATTGATTTAAAAAATTATCATCGAAATTTTCTTGCCTCATCTTTTCTGACTCGATATTCCTCTTAGAAACTGCAATTTCATCTCTCTGCTTTTGTAATTTAATACCCTCTTCTTTATTAAGACTTGATATCCTATCAAGTTCTCTCAAGCTCGAATTAATACTTCCAATATCAGAATTCACTTTTATCAATTTATCTTCTCCTTTATCCTTAAGCTCATCAACAAGTATTTTCAAGGCATCTTCTAAGACTGATATTTCTTTACTAATAGATTCTTTTTGTTTATTAAATAAAATTTTATTTTTTTCAATTTCACTTTCCTTTTTTTCTATAGATTCAACATGCTTAACTTGTTTATCAAAAATAAGAACTTTCTCTAATTCTGTTATTTGTAATAGTTTTGCCTTTAACTCTTTATATCGCTTTGCTTTTTCACATTCTTTTTCAAGCTTATTTTTACTAGATTGCAATTCATTTTCTAAAATTTCACATCTTTCTTGTCTTTCGAATACATCATTTAATTTTGCATTAGTTTGTTCTATTCTTGTATCAAAAAGTGCTACTCCTGCTAATTCATCAATAAGATTCCTCCTCTCCTTATTATTCATTGATACTATTCTTGTTACATCACCCTGCATGACTACATTGCTGCCCTCAGGATCAACACTAATATCTCTTAATATTCTCTGTATTTGTTGTAAGGTACATTGTTTTCCATCAGAAGTATAAGTAGAAGCATAAGAACCACCTGGCATAAGCCTTAATTTTCTAGAAACTAGCCATTCTTTTTGACCTTTATTAAGGGCAATTTCTTCTTCTTCTAATTCCAAAGGCGGAAGGTCCTCTCTGGGAGACCAATCTTGAATATTAAATCTCACCGATACAAATGTTTCTGAAGCTTTACCCTCTTTAACTTTGGAGTTATTTATTAAATCTGGTAATCTTTCAGCCCTCATCCCTCTACTATTAGCCAGACCTAAACAGAACAAAATTCCGTCTAAAATATTACTTTTCCCAGAACCGTTAGGACCCGTAACCACTGTAAAACCTTCTTCAAGAGGAATTTTTACATTTCCCCCAAAAGATTTAAAATTTTCAAATTCGACCTGATTGATATGTACCAATCTCAAGTCTCAATAGCTAAATAAGAATAACTAATTTGCAAAAATTCTCAATAGAAATATTACGTTTATTTATAAATGAGTATTAATAATTTTTGCTCAATCTGCAAAAATTACCCGAAATTTCAAACAAACCATAAAGAAGTTCACCATCCAAAATGAATCGATAATATTCCGATTCCAATTTATCATGAACACTTTTAAATATTCCATGATCAATTCTTTTTACAAACCCTCTATTATCAGAAAGTTCATGATCTAATCTGGATAACCATATAAGTCTATGATTTGGCTGCCTAATAATTTCTATAGAGGCTTGATTTAATAAAGGAAGTTTTAATAATTTCCAAGTTAAACAATCTATGCCATTTTCAACAAGAAAATCATAATGAATATCGAAAGAGTTAGCAGAATAAACTTTATGTTCCAACAAAACCCATTTATTCATAATCTAATTGATAAATAAATCGAATTTATTTTCAAAACGAATTTGAGCTAAAGATATATTTTATTAAAGATGGTCCCTTTTATTTAATTACTTGCATCAGGAACAAATCTTAAAGCAATGAAGAGCAAACTTCCAGCTCCAGCAATAGCTGCAGCTACTAATCCAAAATCTGTAGGGATTGTGCGAGATGCAAAAATTAATGATGCAAATGTAATATCCATGATGAAATTTAAACTTATTTAATAAATTCAGTAATAGCTTAACAAAACCTTCTTGCAGAATAGAGTAGATAAATAAAATGTAAATAAACTTTTATATGTTTTTATTCTATATAAATCGAACAATTCTTTAGATAAGGGTTCCAAATTAAGAAAATAGGGTCTAATCTTAAAATAAATAAGTTCGAATAATGGAGACTTACCATCCTCCCAAAGAAATAGAAGACAAAGAAAATAACTCTGATCTTCCTGAAAAAGAAGTTATTTCAGAAAAATGGTTACTTGAAAAAATTGACAGTTTAATACCTTTAATAAAAGAAAAATGGCCTAACATTGCACAACAAACCCTTGAAGCGACAAAAGGGAGTATTGATGATTTAGTTGAAGTAATAGCTAGCCATAGTGGAACCCCAGTAATTGGAATAAAAAGCCAACTATTTGAAATCATTGATTCAATAAAAGAAAACAAATGGGAAATATCAGAAAAAATTGAACCTATCGAAAGTCAATTAGAAGAATTATTAGAAGAACTTAACAATACACTTAGACCAAAAATAGAAAATCCAATAAGAAAAAAACCACTATTATCTATTGCTATTGCAGCTGGTATTGGTTTACTTATTGGAAGTATCCTTAACAGTGGAAGAAAATAATATGGAAAAACCAAAAAATAAAAGCTTTTCAAATACCGCCTCCAGAATTTCAGCGATCGCAAGTTCAGTGATGGATTTGCATGTAAGAATAGCTCTTCAAGAAGTAGATAGAGAAAAAAGAAGATTAATAAGTGGTGGAATATTTTTGGCAATTGGCAGCACATTATTATTATTAGTACTAATCTGCTTACATATTATTTTTTATCTTTTTCTATCGAAATATTATAGCTGGAATATTGAATATAATTTATTACTCATAATATTTATCGATTTATTTCTTGCAGGCTTAAGTTTGAAGCTTGGAGGAAAATTAGCCAAAGGACCTTATCTTCCACAAACTTTAGAGGGTTTAGGCAAAACAACAAAAGCCGTTTTAGGCAAAAAATAAGTTACCTTATTAAATACTTTATCCATCTACAATCTATTCCCCCATTGCTAACGGGAATTTTCAATGAAGATTTCATTTTCAAATATTTTGTTAGTTTTGGATTTCCACTTAGCAGCCAAAATTCCCAACCTGAAAAATTATTCTTTAGGAAGACTCCCATTTGTTCATACAAACAAATCAATTCATTTTCATCTCCCAATTTTTTGCCGTATGGAGGATTACACAAAATGATCCCAGGTATACATTTTAAATTGAGTTCTAAAAAATCATTATTTATAAGTTCAATATAATTTTCGAGTCCAGCCAATGATATATTTACTTCTGCCTGTTCAAAAACCTTTTTATTAATTTCACACCCTATTATTTTTGGTAATTTTTCATAATTTATAATTTTACTTTTTGCCTTATTTTTTTCATTAAGATAAATATCCCTCTTAAAGTCCAACCAATTCTCAAAAAGATATTCTTGTTCAATATTTATGGGAACTTCAAGAAATTGGTTAACTGCCTCAATTAAAAAAGTTCCTGAGCCACACATAAAATCAATTAAAGGGACTTTGCCATTCCATTGAGTCATATTTATCAATCCAGAAGCTAAATTTTCTTTTAATGGGGCATTTCCAACTGCTGGTCTATAGCCTCTTTTATGTAAGCTTTCCACACTGCTTTGAAGACTAATAATTGCTTTATTATTATTTAAATGAAGATGAATGATAAAATCAGGATTTTCTAAAGAAATATTTGATCTTTTATTCCAAACATCCTTTTGCAAATCAGTTATAGAATTTTTAACTTCAAGAGCAGTAAAATGTGAATGACTTAAGGAAGATGTTCTGCCAGTGACTTGAACATTAAACGTTTTTTCATAGTGCAACCAATTTAACCAATCAAATGAATCCCTAACCCCTTCATATAAAGATTGCTTGTCATAGCAATTAAAACTGGAAATTTCTCTATAAAAACGAAAAGCTAATCTGGAATAAAAATGAACTCTATAAAAAGTTTCAAAATCACATTCAAAATTAATGAATCTTTTATAAGTATTAATATTAAAGCCACCTAAATTTGAAATTTCTTTAGCTAAATATTTCTCTAGTCCCTCTGGAGTTGATGCCACTACATTCATATACGATAAAAACTTAAAAAAACTATTCAATACTCATTTTGCCTGTCAGAATATAAATGTCCAATTGGACTAGGTGATCTCAACCGATGTTTCGGACAGCGGTTCGATTCCGCTCAACTCCACTATTTGGGGTTGTAATGGTTTCGACGGGGCATAAGGAAGGTGACTGAAGCCGGCTCGGTTAGAGCAAAAACACAAATGCTAACAAAATCGTTAGTTTCTCCCGTCAAACAGCACCAGTTGCTGCTTGATCCTTAAGGAGATGGGGTCATATCAGCCTTATCAACCAAATGATGCTCGGAGTCTGGAAGGACTCCACTTTTTTAAATAAATAAAAAGTTGTAGTAGATAATTTATTGATGTGTAAACATTGCTGCAGTTGCTTGTATTAAAAAAAAATTTTTTAATTTTATGAGTATAAATACTGAGAAGATTGATTGTGAATTAATTTATCTTATTAGAAACCCAAAACCTGCAAAATGGAACCAAATAAAAACCTAGATGAATTGATAATAAATCTGAAACCTAAAGTTATTAGATTCACTGGCAAAAAATTTCCCACTGAACTATGGAATAATAGTTTTCAAATGAAAAAAAATAAAAAGATATCTAGCTAAAAATTTTATTAAATACTTGAAAAAGGATTTTTAGGCATTTTTTTTAAACATTTTTTTGAAAATTCCTGAAGTTCATTAAATTCACTTTTATTTAAATTCCACTTGAATACATTGGATACATCTATAACTTGAGATTTTGTTCGCATTCCAACGAGTGGAATAGCGCCTTGATAACAACACCAATTAATTGCTACTTGCGCTTGGGAAACTGATCTTTTATTTGCAATTCTTTTTAAACATCTCCGCAATTCATATGTTGGTTTTTTATAGTTTTCAAATAATACATTACGAATAAAACTTTTTTCTTTATTTTCTTTTTTATCTGGATCAATACAGAGTATTCCAAAGGACAAAGGACTATAAGCAAAGAAATCAATATTATTTTCTTCGCAAATTTTTTTTACTTGATATTGTTTTCCTAAATCGGGAGCAAGCAAAGAAAACTGTATCTGGACACTCCTTAGGCTCTGATTTCTTTTTGCCAAGAAATTAATTAATTTCATTAATCTTTTAGGACCTATATTTGATAAGCCTATTTGAAAATCAAAGCCTTCATCTTTTAAATCGCAAAGATTATTCAACAGCCCAAATTCCTGCCAAGGATTGTATTTTGCAGTTGACCAATGTAATTGCACTATATCTAATTTGTTATTAAGTCTTTCTAAACTTTTCAAAAAAGGTTTATTAAAACCTCTGTTACCTATTCTCCATGGATAAGGTGCAAGTTTGGTTGCTACTTGAATTCTTTTTTTCTTTGCTGAAGGCGTATTTAGTAAAAATTTGCCTATCAACAATTCACTTCTACCCTGAAGATTCCCAGTTCCGTAAGAATCCGCAGTATCAATTAAATCGAAACCTCTTCGTAACGCTTCATTATATGTCTCAAGTAAATCATCGTCATTTGTAGATTGGTAATTCCAAAAAAGCTTATTCCCCCAAGACCACGTACCTAATCCAATTCTTTTCTTCATTAGCCAATTTAAATAAAGAACTTTATAAGGTTATCTAAAAACATTAACTTCTTTAAAATATTTCAAAAAATAAGTTTTAAAGCATTAAAAATCAATTTCTCTTGACATTAAGAAATTATTCTTCAAAGTAAGAGAAATAAAAATAAAAAATTGTTTATTACCGTTTGCGGACAAAAAGGAGGGGTGGCAAAGACCTGCACAAGTATTCACCTAGCTAGTGTTTGGCATTCTGAAAGAAAAAAAGTTTGCATAGTCGACGCTGACAAGAATAGATCTGCATTAGCATATGCATCACGAGGCAATCTTCCATTTCCAGTTTTCCCCGTCAGTTCAGCTGCAAAAGCATCAAGATCATCAGAAATTGTAATAACCGATGGTCAGGCTAGCAGTGATCAAGAAGAACTCAAACACTTAGCGTATGGTTCAGACTTAGTTATCTTACCCACAACTGCAAAAGCAAGATCAGTGGAATTAACTGTTGAACTAGCTAATTTATTAAGTAACTTAAAAGTTAACCATGCAGTAGTAATAGTAAAAGTTGATTTTAGACAACAAAAAGCAGCGCAACAAGCAAAAGCAGCTCTAGAAAATTTTGGTTTATATGTTTTTGATACATTTATACCCTTACTTTCAGCATTTGACAAAGCAGAAGCCTCGGGAAATGCTGTATTTGAAGCTGTAGACGATTTAGGTAGATCAGATCCTCGTCGAATGACGGGCTGGTCTGCTTATTGTTCAATTGCCTCACAAATTCCATGCCTGATTTCGAAGCCCTCATCCGACACCAACAACTTAAACAACCAACAACCAATCAGCGCTTAAAAGTAGTTGATTCTCCTGATTTTGAAGAAGAAAAAAACGAAGAAACAACAATTAAAAAATCTGGATTATTAGTTAATTTTTTTGGAGGTTTTATAGGCTCCGTAATTGGAACTTTAACAATACTATTTCTTTTTATAAATGACTACCTTCCAATAGAGCTAATCAAACTTAATTAGTAAATTCTTTATTTATTTCCGCATGCCTCTAAAAACATTGCTTTAACAAAGCTTAGACTCTCAAAATTAGTGGTATCTTGGTGATATTAGTATATTTTAATCTTTGATACTCCATTGATAAATTGAACGGTGGTATCTTGGTGGCACATAAATGTATAGATCAATATTATTATTATAGAAATTAACCTAATACAATCCCCTTTAATTAATAGTATTTTTTGTGACTGCGTAATAATACCTATTTGTTGTATGATAAGTCTTATTTAATTATTCAATGGTATGAAAAAAATCACAAAAAAACTTTTTAGTTCTCTTTTCACTTCTACCATACTTTTATCACCTTTAGCATCCTTTTCCGGGGAGATTTCTACTAACACAACAGATTTGGGATTCTTCGTTGCGGAAGATCCAACAGTTGCGAGAGATGGTAGCAATAATACACTTGGATTATATAAATTATCTTCAGATGGATCTGTTACAAGATTACAATCAGATGTTTTTCCAGATAATACTACTGTCTCTTTTTCTGCAAGCCAATTTACCGTTGATGAGCGCGAAGGGAAAATTTATTTTTTAGAAAACCAAAGAAGTGGTGGTTTGCCAAGAAGATATAGAAAATATGATATCGAGAATAATGAATTTGAAGGGTACATAACCATAACAGGATTACCTGAAGGTGGAGAACCACATTTAATGGGTGTCATCCAGAAACTAAATGACACTATCGAGAAAAAATGTGAATCATCTGATAGTGATTGTGATGATACTTCAGATACAAAATTTGTATCTTTAGGAGGAGATGGCGATGATGAATTACTAAGAATAGATAATGATGGAATTAGTCAAGGAGGTTCAACTGGTAAGAGTCTTGTGAAATATGTAGGCGATGAACTTCATATTGGTGAGAACTCATGGATAACAAAAGAAGAGGGTGGTAGACAAAAAGTTTACGCAAAAGATGCTGCAGGAAATCCGATTCCTATTGATTACACAAACGGAACTAAATTATTAATTAACGGAAGAGATGTAGAACAATCTATAAATAATGTTGGAGCATTAAGTGCTGCTTTAACTGGACTACCAACAGTTCCAACTGATACTACTCTCGCCTGTGGTTTTGGAACAGGTACCCATGGAGGTGATTTTGCCTTTGCTGGTGGTTGTGCTTCTAAAGTTAATGAAAAACTTTCAATTAATTATGCAGCATCAACGACTATGCCAGGACAAGATTATGCTGGTGATTTTGAAGATACTTTTTCTGCTAGAGCAGGATTTGTTTGGAAATTGGGAAAACCAGTAAAACCTACACTAATTAGTATGAAAGAGAAAAAAGAATTCGAGACACAAATTAATACTCTTGAAGAAACAAATAAACAACTTTTAGCAAGATTAGAAAAATTAGAAAAAGTCGCACTTGGAAGTATTCAATCCAAAGATTTAGCATCGAATAAAATTAATTTCAAGTCACTGAATAAAGAACTCGAAAAAAATAATTTTTAATAATTGATATAAAAAAAGCTAATAGTAGTTTAGTGGTATCTTGTTTTATAGCACCCTTGTTATCGCATCTGCCACAATGGATTTAGGGCTAAGTAATATGTTCGCTATTAATTTCCACCTAGGGCAAATAGTATATTCACCTTGCTGTAATCCATTGATATCACTTGAGCAAATTGCCAGAAAATAATCACACCATAGTCACAGTCCGGCAAATAATAATCACATTTTTAGAATTTTGAATAAAAATCATTGAAATAATTAGGATTAATTTATGTGATCTTTGGATTAATCACAGAATAATCACATTTATGCCAAAGGTATATATAGGAAATTTTTGTTGGATAGTTATTCTTATTTAATTGATTAAAAAAAAATAAAAAGATAAAAACGAAAATAAAAAAGTTGTCAAAATAAAATAAAAATAAAATTAAAATGAAAAAATTTGTGACCATTGGAATTCTCAGTTCCAGTTTCATAATGGGATGGAACTCTGTAAAAGCAGATACCTGGGATCATTGGGCAATTAAAGCATCAGATGCTCTTAGTTCTACCGGTTTACAGTTTTATACAGTTAATTCTGCCACTGGGGAAGCAACATTAAGGACAACAAAATGCTTTCCTCAATCAGGAATAAATCCTTGTAAACAGGAAATCGGAACTAATACATATGTAGACCCTGAAACAGGTAAGTTCTTCCTTGAAAATGCTGATGGTGAAACACATTCTTATGATTTAGATACTGATACATGGACTAACGAAGGTACTTCTTGGAAAGCAACATATACAAATTCAAGTGGTTCTGTTTATCAAAGACTTAGCGTGAAAAGAAAAAGTAATGGAGAAATACATATTGGAGATAATTCTTGGATAACAAAAGAAGAGAATGGAAGACAAAAAGTTTACGCAAAAGATGCTAATGGAAACCCAATTCCAATTGACTATACAAATGGAACTAAATTACTTATCAACGGAAGAGATGTAGAACAATCAATAAATAATGTAGGAGCATTAAGCGCTGCTCTAACTGGATTACCTGCAGTTCCAACTGACACAACCCTTGCTTGTGGGTTAGGAACTGGAACTCATGGTGGTGATTTCGCTTTTTCTGGGGGTTGTGCCTCTAAGGTTAATGAAAAACTTTCTATTAACTATGCAGCATCAATGACTATGCCAGGTCAAGATTATGCAGGAGATTTCGAAGATACATTTTCTGCAAGGGCAGGATTTGTTTGGAAATTAGGAAAGTCTGTTAAACCTTCTCTGATAAGTATGAAAGATAAGCAAAAACTAACTAATGAAATAACTGATCTAAAAAGTGAAAATAAAATTTTAAATAAAAAAATAACAAAATTCCAAACTGAAAAATTAGAACTTTTAGCAAGATTAGAAAGACTGGAGAAAATAGCGATTAATGAAACAAATTCAAAAGATTTAGCGACTATAAAACTACCTTAGTTGAGTAGAAATAATAATCACATTATTATCACAGTCTCAAAAGGTGTGTAATCTTTTTGAGACTTTATATATTCATATCAAGTGCTTCCAGAGATCACGTTTTCTACGTCGTATATTCGCTATTTATTGCAATATACTTTTTAGAAAGATCACATCCCCAAGCAGTACCTTCCGATTTGCCAGAATTTAAATTCATCACAATTTGTACAATATCATCAACTAAATATTTTCCTTTCATTCTATTCTTAATATAGTTTGTTACTTTCTGCGAATCATATTTTTTTAATTTCCCCTTTCCCAAAATCTGATCGTTACCTATATAAAGATCAACGTCAACTAAGTTAAATTTAACTCCGGAATTACCAGCAGCAGAAATGATTCTTCCCCAATTAGGATCACAGCCATGTATCGCAGTTTTTACTAATGAGGAATTACAAATAGATTTAGCAACCATAATTGCATCATCAGTATTTTTTGTTCCTTGAACCAAAACTTCTAATAAACAATTTGCTCCCTCTCCATCTCTTGCAATATTTTTTGCCAAGTTTTGGCACACAATATCAATCCCTTTTTGGATAATTGGGAAAAAACTTTTATCGATTTTCTCCCCAGAATTTATTGCAACAAATGAGTCATTTGTGCTTGTCTCTCCATCAACTGATATGGCATTAAAAGATCTCTTAACTGAAATAGAAATCATCTTATCCCATTCTGCCTTTTCAATACCCGCATCACAGGTTAAAAAGGCAAGCATTGTCGCCATATTGGGGTAAATCATTCCTGAACCTTTTGCAAATCCTGCTATTTTTATTTTTCTACCTTGAATTATCGTCTCTATTGACACTTTTTTCGAAGTCAAATCAGTAGTTAAAATTGCTTCTGCTGCATTTTGAAAATTATTAACCTTTAAATCGCTTACTAAATTAGGTAAATTTTTTACTAAATCATTTATTTGTATTGGGACACCAATTACACCAGTTGAGCACATTAAAACTTCTTCTTCTTTTATTCCTAAAAGTTCAGAAATCTTTCCTGTAGCAATTTGAAAATGTTTAATACCAAGATCTCCCGTGCATGCATTGGCTTGCCCAGAATTAATTAATATTGCTCTTAGGAAGCCCGAAGTTTTTTTTATCCTTTTCTCACAAATATCCACACATGATGCACGAACTATAGATTGGGTAAACATCCCGCTAAAAATACTTCCTTCTGGAGCGAGTATAAGTGCTAAATCTTTCTTATTGGAAGATTTTAATCCAGCAGATATCCCAGCAAAAAGGAACCCCTTGGGTGTTACCTTACTGTCATCAACAAACGACCAATTGGAATCTAACCGGCTCAAATTTTTTAGTATTTTAATTCATACTAACCACTCTTTAATACTAAAGAAACCAAGTAATTAGATTATTATTATTATATGAATATTCTTCAAAAATCAAAAAACAACCAAAGAAGGATTGGTTTAACAGGAGGTATTGCAAGTGGGAAGACAACCATAACTAATTACATTAGAAAAAATAAAAACATACCAATATTAGATGCAGATCATTTTTCAAGAGAATTAATCAAACCAAACACATATGGATATAAGAAAATTTTAGATTATTTTGGAAATAAAATTATTGATAATAAGAGCAATTCAGAAAGGGAAATAAACAGAAAACTTTTAAGGAACATTATTTTTAAAAATTTAGCAAGCAAGAAATGGATTGAAAAACTACTTCACCCCTTAATTAAAGAAAGAATGATAGAAGAATGCAGTCAATACAGAAATAATCAAACTATAGTATTGGTTATTCCTTTATTGTTTGAAGCAAAATTTGAAGATATTTGTACTGAAATATGGTTAGTTAAATGTCCTAAAGAACTACAAAAAAACCGACTTATCAAAAGAGATAAAATTAGCGAAAAAGAAGCAGATGAATTGATAAATTTTCAATTAAGTTTTGAAGAAAAAAGAAAATTTTCAGATATTATTCTAGATAACTCGGATGATCAAAATAAATGGATCAATAAGATAAAAGAGCTTCTTTAGGATTTAGCTATTTAATTTTTCCATAAGAAGTTTATTTGCAAGTTTAGGGTCAGCTTTACCTTTTGTTCTTTTCATAAGTTGACCAACAAAAAAACCAAGTAACTTAGTTTTGCCATTTTTAAATGCTTGAACTTCATTTGGATGTTCATGTATAAGTTCATCAATTATTGGTACAATACTTGAAGAATCAGATATCATTGCCAACCCTTTTTCTTCAACTAATTTTTTCGGAGAAATATTTTTTTTAATAAGTTCAGGTAAAATTTCTTTTGCAATTTTTCCACTAATTATATTTTTTGAAATCATACCAATCATTTCAGCAAGATTTTCAGGGCTAAGCTTTAATTCACTAAAACTTAGTTTGTTTGATTTTAAATAGCCCACAATATCACTTGTTACCCAATTTGAAGCTAGTTTGGCATCGGCACCATTTGCTACTGTATCTTCAAAAAAGTTTGCCATACTTATTTCATCAGAAATTACCCTTGCATCATATGCAGACAACCCAAATTGACTTACATATTTATTTCTTTTCTTTGAAGGTAATTCAGGTAGTTCTTTAAACCATATTTCTTGTTGGGCTTTTGTTATTTCAACTGGACCTAAGTCAGGATCAGGAAAATATCTATAGTCACTGCTACCCTCTTTTAATCTCATACTTTTCGTTAATTGCTTAGCTTCATCCCATAACCTTGTTTCTTGCAAAATTTTTCCTCCATTTTCATAAACTTCTATTTGTCTGGCTATTTCATAATCACAAGCCTTTTGAATTGCAGAAAATGAATTCATATTTTTTATTTCCACTTTGGTACCAAAAGGAGCATTAGGTCCTTTTCTAACTGAAATATTGACATCACAGCGTAATGAACCCTCTTGCATATTTCCGTCTGATACTCCTAGATATCTAACTGTTCTTCTAATCTCTGAGGCATATTCAGATGCCTCTTTACCTGATCTAATATCTGGTTTACTTACAATCTCACAAAGTGCTATTCCGGCACGATTATAATCAACTAAAGAATACTTAGAGCCAGCTAATCTATCACTGCCTGAATGGACTAGTTTTCCTGCGTCTTCTTCCATATGGAGCCTTTCTATACCAATTTTTTTAATATAAGGTTCTTTGTCCTTTTCAATTATTTCAACCTCTAACCAACCATTTTCAGCTAGTGGCTCGTCAAATTGTGAAATTTGATAATTTTTAGGTAGATCAGGATAAAAGTATTGTTTTCTATCAAATTTACAATGTTCTGCAACGTTTAAATTTAATGCTAAAGAAGTTTTTACAGCATACTCAAGAACAGTCTCATTCAAAACGGGAAGAGTTCCTGGTAAACCACAAACTACGGGATCTATATGCGTATTAGGTGCATCGCCAAAAGCTGTTGACGCAGATGTGAATATTTTACTTTTCGTATTAAGCTGTACATGAGTTTCCAAACCAATCACAGCTTCCCAAGATTCCAAATTGTTCATTATCAAAAGTCTCTTTATTAATAATATTGGATATAAAGGAAAAGAGGACCAAATCACAAATAAAAATATTAATTCTTAAATGGATCAAGAAACCAAAAATTCAATATTAATCATTGGCGGTGGACTTTTAGGTTTATCTATTGCTTATGAATTTTCTAAAAACAACTTCAAAGTTTTAGTTTTAAGCAAAAACAGAAATGAATCAGCTGGATTTGTTGCTGCAGGAATGTTAGCTACTCATGCCGAAGGGCTCGAAGATGAATTACTAAAATTTGGCCAAGAAAGTCAAAATCTAATTCCAAAGTGGATAAAAAATATTGAACAAGATAGTAATATTAAATGCGGCTTAAAAAAATGTGGCATAGTAGTGCCTTTTAAAAACAAAGAAGATCTTGAAGAGTTTCCCACTTATGAATATGGAAAATATTTAAATCACAAAGATCTTCAAACAGAAATTAATGGAATGAATTCTATTTGGAAACATGGTTTACTTTTCGAACAAGATGGTCAAATAGATAACCGAAGAAGACTGATGCGTGCTCTTGAGAGAGCATGCTCCTCGCATGGAGTCGAATTTCAAGAGGGATCAGAAGTAGAGGATTTGATATTCGAAAAAAACAAAATTACAGGTGCAACAGTGTTATGTGCAACTGGGGAAATAAAAAAAATTAACTGCGAAAAAGCAATTATATGCAGCGGTGCTTGGAGTAAAAAAATTTTTAATAAGATTCCAGTCTTTCCCGTAAAGGGACAAATGCTATCAATACAAGGTCCAACAAATTTTTTGAAAAGAATTATTTTTGGTCCAAAAACTTATCTAGTTCCCCGTGATGATGGACTTATTATAGTTGGAGCGACAGTTGAAAAAGATTCAAAATTTAATCCGGGTAATACTCCTAATGGAATAAAAAAACTGCAAGAAGGCATTCGCTCCTTATTGCCAGAAGCTATTAATTGGCCACAAATGGAACATTGGTGGGGATTTAGACCTTGCACACCAGATCTAAAACCAATAATTGGAAAATCAAAAATTGAAAATCTTTTTATAGCTACAGGACATTACAGAAATGGGGTTTTATTTTCTGCAATAACAAGTGATCTTCTTTTAAAAATAGTCCAAAATAAAAATCTCAAAGAAATAGAAAAAAGCTTTTTAAAAAAATTTAGTTTAGATAGATTTTCTATTTAAATTTTAATTTTCAGATCGCCATTTCGAATCAGAAGTTTCCCACTCACATAATTCCTCTTCATTAAACCATAGATCAATTTCAAATTTTGCTGTATCTTCTCCATCAGAACCATGAATAATATTCCTCCCAATATCAATAGCTAAATCTCCTCTAATTGTTCCAGGCTCTGCTTCTAGAGGTTTTGTTGCACCTATTAGTTTTCTAGCACTCAAAATAACTCCTTCTCCTTCCCAAACCATTGCTACAACTGGCCCACTTGAAATAAAGTCTACTAAATCACCAAAAAAGGGTCTTTCTCTATGTACTCCATAATGGTTTTGAGCAAGTTCTTTTGAAGGAATTAATTGCTTTAATCCAACCAATTTAAATCCTTTCTTTTCAAATCTGCCAATAATCTCAGAAACATATCCTCTTTGAACTCCATCTGGTTTAATTGCAATAAAGGTTCTGTCTTTGGTCATTTAGTTAATAATCACTCTATGTATATTCAACTTTTGGGTGGTAACTTGGCAAGTAATCATTAAAATAAAAGATAATGTTTTGAGTTATTTTCAAAAACATTTATTAATCACTAAGACATAAATTGACCAATTTTGAGCCGAAAAAATTAAAGAATATTTGGACTATTGAAGATAGTATTTCGACTTATAACATAGACAAATGGGGAGATAAATATTTTTCTATAAATTCCAAAGGAAATATATCAGTAACTAAAGATATCAAATCTGAAAATAAGATTGATCTTTTTAAGCTTGTCAAAGAACTTAAGAGTAGAGAAATAAATCCTCCATTAATCATAAGATTTAATGATATCTTGAAAGATCGCATATATGCATTACATGACTCTTTTTTAAAAGCAATAAAAACCTATAAATATAAGAACATTTATCAAGGCGTTTTTCCTGTCAAATGTAATCAACAGAAAAATGTCCTAGAAAAGATAATAGAGTTTGGTAGCCAATGGAATTTTGGTTTAGAAGTAGGAAGTAAATCAGAACTATTAATTGGCCTTGCACTTCTTGAAAACCAAAATTCATTATTAGTATGTAACGGATATAAAGATAAAAAATATATTGAGATTGCTACTTTGGCCAGAAAACTCGGCAAAAATCCAATAATAGTTATTGAACAAAGAGATGAGGTAAAAAGAATTATTCAAGCAGTTCAAGAACTTAAAGCGACTCCATTGATAGGAATTAGAGCAAAGTTATCAAGTAAAAGTAGTGGTAGGTGGAGTAAATCTATTGGAGATAATTCCAAATTTGGATTATCAATCCCAGAAATTATGTTGACAATAAAAGAACTAAAAGAAGCAAATCTTATCAACGAAATGAAATTGCTCCATTTTCATATAGGCAGTCAAATAAGTGATATTGCCGTGATCAAAGATGCATTGCAAGAAGCAAGTCAAATATATGTTGAACTATGCAAACTAGGAGCCCCAATGCAATATATCGATGTTGGAGGAGGATTAGGAATAGATTTTGATGGCACTAAAACCTCCTCAAACACCTCCACTAATTATTCTCTTCAAAATTATGCTAACGATGTAATTGCAACTATTAAGGATTCATGTGAATTAAATAATATCAAGCATCCAACCATAATCTCAGAAAGTGGAAGAGCAATAATTAGTCATTGTTCAGTTTTAATTTTTAATGTCTTAGGAACAAGCCATGTCAGTTCTAAACTACAAATTTTTGATAAAAAAAATCAACAATTAATAATTTCAAATTTACTTGAAACTCTCTATGCATTAAAAAAACTTAAAAATAAAAAAGTAAATTTATCTCAAATAATTGAACTATGGAATGATGCAAAAAAGTTTAAAGAAGATTGCTTAGTCGCTTTTAGATTAGGATTTTTAAGCTTGGCAGAGAGAGCTTATGCCGAAGAACTTACTTGGGCTTGCGCAAAAGAAATTTCTAATAACCTGAATAATGATGAAATCAATCATCCTGATTTATCTGAAATTACAGAAACTCTTGCATCAACATATTATGCAAATTTATCTATCTTTAAATCTATTCCCGATAGCTGGGCAATAAATCAGATTTTTCCAATAGTACCAATACATAGGCACTTAGAGGAGCCGTTCTGCAAGGGCAACTTTGCAGATTTAACTTGTGATTCAGATGGAAAACTAAATAATTTTATTAATGATGGGAAAATTAAATCTTTACTAAATTTACATAAGCCAGAGGAAGATAAAGATTATCTAATTGGAATTTTTATGACTGGAGCCTATCAAGAGGCATTAGGAAACTTGCATAATTTATTTGGCAGTACAAATGTTGTTCATATAGACATAAATCAAGATGATTCATATAGAGTCAAAAATATAATTAGAGAGGACAGTAAATCTGAAATTTTACAATTATTAGATTACAGTTCAGCTTCTTTGGTTGAATCTATAAGAATTAATACTGAATCAGCAATTGATCAAAAAAAATTGACTATAGAAGAAGCAAGAAAATTAATGGATCAAATCGAAATTAGTCTTAGAAAAAGTAGTTATTTATCAGAATGACTATCTAATGTTTTTTGCAAATAATTTTTAGCATAATCTAGAGCATCACTTAACTTATCAATATCTTTAGCACCTGCTTGAGCAAAGTTAGGCTTTCCTCCTCCACCTCCCGAACAAATTCTTGCAATCTCATTAATTAATTTACCTGCATGCAATCCTATTTTTACTGCTTCATCACCTAAAGAAACTACAAATAACAACTTTCTATTTTGTGGATTTGGTATTCCCCCAAGAATCACTATTGCTTTATTTCCCAAATGAGAAGTTAAATTAAGTGCTGCAGATTGCAAAGAATTCCCATCTAAGCCATCAATCTGATTTACTAAAATTGAAAAAGAATTTACTATTTCTGCGGATGATTTTATAGAAGAATATTTGAAATATGCAATTTCATCTTTCATTTTTTGTATCTCTTTATTCTTATTAATAAGCTCTGCTTGCAAATTATTAACCCTTTCAAAAAGTTGATTAGGATTTGCTTTTAACAAATCACTTAGTTGATTAACTAAAGCATTTCTATTACTGAAATAGTCTAATGCTGATTGACCTGATAATGCTTCGATTCTTCTGACTCCAGCTGAGATTCCTTCCTCACTAATTATTTTGAAAGAACCTAATTCGGATGTAGTTTTAACATGTGTGCCACCACAAAGTTCCATAGAAACTCCTGGTACATTAACGACACGCACTTCATCATCATATTTTTCTCCAAACATGGCGACTGCGCCCTTTTCAAGAGCCTCACTCTTAGACATATTTTTTACTTCTAGGGCATGATTTTCCATAATCCAAGAATTAACTAAAGTCTCAATTTTAGAAATTTGATCTTTAGAAATAGGATTAGAGGAATTAAAGTCAAATCGTAATTTATTAAAGGCTACTAATGACCCTTTTTGTCCAACACTTTCATTAAGAACTGATTTAAGTGCAGATTGTAATAAATGAGTAGCTGTATGATTTGCAGCAGCCTTAGCTCTATTAGAGGAGCTAACATTAGTCTTCACTTTTTGTCCAATAGTTAATATTCCTTTTTTGACCGTTCCATAATGTAAAAAAACATTTTTCTTTCGCATAACATTATCAACCAAGACCTCCACATCTTTTGAAAATATCGTTCCAATATCACCAACTTGCCCGCCAGATTCTCCATAAAAAGTTGTCTGATCAAGAACAATTAAAACTTTCTGACCTTCACTTGCTTGCTTAACTAATGTTGAATCCAAGAATATACCCTTTATTTCAGCTTCCGAAAGGAGTGAACTATAACCATTAAAAACAGTTTTATTAAAAAGATCTATTTCTCGCTCTAATGATCCCTCTAACGTCAAATCAATATTACTTGAAGCAGCTTTAGCTCTCTCTTTTTGTGCATTCATTTCTTCTTCAAAACCCTTTAAATCAACGCTGATACTATTTTCTTCAGCAATTTCTACAGTAAGTTCTAGAGGAAATCCATAAGTATCATAAAGTTCAAAAGCTTTAAAACCAGAAATTAATTTCTGCCCTGAAGAAATTAACTCATCTAGCAATTTCTCTCCTCTTTCAAGAGTTTCCCTAAATCTTATTTCTTCAATTTTTATTTCATTCAAAATTAAATCATTATTATTTTTTAAATCAGGATAATTATTTTGCATTAAATCGATCCCGACAGTAGCAATATGAGGTAAAAATTCATTTGTTATACCTAATAATCTGCCATGTCTGACCATTCTTCTAATAAGCCTTCTTAATATATATCCCCTGCCGAGATTACTTGCTGCTACTCCATCAGAAATTAAATGAATAACAGCTCTTGTATGATCACCAATGATTTTTAAAGAAATTTTGTTTTTATCATCTGAAGAAAAATAATCAATATTTGCAATTTCACAAATTTTTTGAATAATAGGAAAAATTAAATCTGTCTCATAATTATTTTGCTTTTTTTGTAGTATTTGAGCCATCCTTTCAAGACCCATTCCTGTATCAATATTTTTAAATTTTAAATCTGTCAATTTTCCATTATGATCACGATTATATTGCATAAAAACAAGATTATAAAATTCAATAAAACGATCTCCATCTTCTAAATCAATATTATGCAGACCCTTTTCAGGATGAAAATCATAATAAAGTTCTGAACAAGGTCCACATGGACCTGTTTTACCAGATGACCAAAAATTATCTTCCTCACCTAGTTTCACTATCCTATCTGGATGAATACCAATTTCATCTCTCCAAATTTTTGCAGACTCTTCATCTTCGTGAAAAACACTCACAATTATATTTTCAACAGAAAGTTGATAAATATTAGTAACTAATTCCCAAGCCCATTGAATAGCCTCTCGTTTAAAATAATCTCCAAAAGAGAAATTACCAAGCATTTCAAAAAAAGTGTGGTGTCTAGCTGTAACTCCAACGTTTTCTATATCGTTTGTTCTGATGCACTTTTGGCTAGATGTAGCCCTTTTTGATGGTCTTTCTTTTAAACCTAAAAAAACTGGTTTAAAAGGTAGCATTCCAGCAATTGTGAGCATAACTGTTGGGTCATCTGGAATCAAAGATGCACTTGGAATGATTTTATGTAATTTGTCACTGTAAAATTTTAAAAAAGCATTTCTTATCTCATCTCCAGTAACTATTTTTTTAATTAGTTGAGATGTCATTTATCCAGAATAAGTAGATTAAAAATTAAAGAAAAGCGTAATTTCGGTTATTTCGCAAAAACAATCACGCGAATTTATATTCTATATAACTAAAGTTAAAATATAAAGCTAATTATTTTATGATAACCTCTGCCCAGACAAGTAATTCTAAATTGGCACAAACTAATAACAAGCTGACGGTTCAATCTCAAAACTTTGCCGATGATTCTTGTGCCATAAGATCTTTGGATTGGGATCGCAATAGATTTGATATTGAATTTGGTTTAAGAAATGGAACTACTTACAATAGTTTTATTATTAAAGGCGAAAAACTAGCAATAATTGATACTAGTCACGCAAAGTTCGAAGAATTATGGTTTGAAGAATTACTGAAAAATATAAATCCACAAGAAGTTGATTATTTAATTACAAGCCATACAGAACCTGATCATTCTGGCTTAATAGGTAATCTTCTAGAATTAAACCAAAATATCACAATAGTTGGATCCAAATTAGCCCTAAAATTTATTGAAGACCAAATACATATTCCCTTTAAGCGTCTAGAGGTTAAGAGTGGAGAGTTTTTAAATCTCGGAACTAATCCTAATAGTGGTTTAGAACATAATATTGAATTCATAAGTGCACCAAATTTACATTGGCCAGATACCATATTTTCATATGATCACAGCACGCATGTTCTCTATACATGCGATGCATTTGGACTCCATTATTGTTCTGATGAATTTTATGACACTGATCAAAAAGAAATATACGAAGATTTCCGGTTTTATTACGATTGCCTTATGGGTCCAAACGCCAGAAGCGTTCTGCAAGCAATTAAAAGAATAGATAAACTACCTGAATTAAAAACAATTGCTGTTGGTCATGGACCTTTGCTACATAATCAGGTCAATTTTTGGAAAGGAAAATATCTAGAATGGAGTAGCAATAAAAGCAAAGGTAATGATTTTGTGTCAGTTTGCTACATAAGCGACTATGGTTTTTGTGATCGACTAAGTCAAGCTATATCTCATGGAATAAGTAAAGCAGATGCACAAGTTCAATTAATAGATTTAAGATCTTCTGACCCGCAAGAACTAACAAGTTTAATTTCCGAATCAAAAGCGGTAGTCATTCCCACATGGCCAGTGGACTCAGATAATGAATTAAAAGAATCTCTCGGTACTTTATTTGCTGCACTTAAACCAAAACAATTTACTGCAGTCTATGATGCATTTGGTGGAAATGATGAACCAATAGATTCCTTAGCAAATAAATTAAGAGAACTTGGCCAAAAAGAAGCTTTCTCCCCTTTAAGAGTTAAAAATATTCCAGATCCCATTATTTATCAACAATTCGAAGAAGCTGGAACTGACTTGGGTCAATTAATCAATAAAAAAAAGAATATTGCCTCTATGAAAAGTCTTGATTCAAATTTAGATAAAGCGTTAGGTAGATTAAGTGGAGGATTATATGTAGTAACAGCGAGCCAAGGGGAAGGCTCGACATTTAGACAAAGTGCAATGGTCGCAAGTTGGGTTAGTCAAGCAAGTTTTTCTCCACCAGGTATTACAGTTGCAGTTGCAAAAGATAGAGCTATTGAATCATATATGCAAGTTGGGAAAGGTTTTGTTGTGAATATCTTAAGAGAAGATAACTATCAAAAAATGTTCAGACATTTTTTAAAAAGATTTGCCCCTGGAGCTGATAGATTTGCGGATGTAGATGTAATTAGCAACATCGCTGAAGGAGGCCCAGTTCTCTCAGATTCACTCGCCTTTTTAGATTGTAAAGTCAGTTCAAGACTGGAGACTCCAGACCATTGGATAATTTACGGAATTGTTGAAAATGGTAATGTTTCTGACTTATCGTGTAAAACAGCAGTTCATCACAGAAAAGTTGCTAATCATTATTAGAAAATAAGTCTTTGAAATGTCAAATATAAGTTTCCTTGCAGAAAATCAAAATTTATCAGAATTTAAAATTACTGAAAATTTTTCTTGTATAAGATTCTTAGACCAAAATAAAGAAAGATTTGAACTTGAATTTAACCTTGAAAAAGGAACCTCTTTTAATACTTTTTTCATTAGAAATCATGAAGAACTGTTTATTATTCATCCACCTGAGAAACAATATTTAGATTCTTTTAATAGAGTAATTTCTAAGTTTTGCGATCAATTTAAATTAGGTAAAATCAACTTCATTTCTGGTCATATTAATCCCCAAATTATTGAAACTATAAAGTGTATAAGTACCCAATTTCAAAACACAACTATTACTTGCTCTAATCCAGGTTATAAACTTATTAGTGAACTTTGGAATCAAAGGAATCCTACCTTAAAAAACTTTATTGAAATTCAATTACCTGAAATAAACATAATCAAAAAAGAACTTAATTTAGAATTAGATAACATCTCACTAGAGTTAATTCCTATTCCAACAGCACGTTGGCCTGGTGGCCTGATAATTTATGAACGTAATCAAGAAATACTTCTTAGTGAGAAAATTTTCTCTGCACATATTGCATCTAATTATTGGTCTGAAACAAATCGAGTTAGTACAGAAATTGATAGGAAACATTTTTATGATTGCTTGATTGCACCAATGTCTAATCAAGTAGTATCAATAACTGAAAAAATTGCAGATTATGACATTAAAACTATTGCACCATTACATGGTCCCGCGATCGAATATAGCTTAAAAAGCTTCTTAAACGACTATATTAGATGGGGAGAGAATCTTTCAACTAATAACCATAAGATCGCTCTGATATATGCAAGTGCATATGGAAACACAGCCTCTATAGGCGATGCGTTGGCTAGAGGAATAAATAGAACCTCTGTAGAAGTTGAAAGTATTAATTGTGAATTTACACCTAATAATTTACTTGTAAAATCCATCCAAAATGCTGATGGATATTTAATAGGCTCACCCACATTGGGTGGTCACGCCCCAACTCCAATAGTTAGTGCGCTAGGAACATTGTTAGCAGAGGGCAATAGAGATAAGCCTGTTGGAATTTTTGGCAGTTTTGGCTGGAGCGGCGAAGCTATAGATTTACTTGAAACAAAATTAAAAGACGGTGGTTTTAAATTTAGTTTTGACCCTATTAGGATTAAATTCAGTCCAAATAAACCAAAGATTAAAGAGTTAGAAGAAATAGGAACTCACTTTGGAAGAAAAATTATAAAAAAAGGAAAGAAAAAACCCAGAAAATCAGATACTGGGATGATTACTAGCAAAACTGATCCAAAGCTACAGGCCCTTGGAAGAGTAATTGGTTCACTTTGTGTCCTGACAGCCTCTAAAGGCAAAGATGAGAATAATATCAAAGGTGCCATGCTTGCCTCTTGGGTTAGTCAAGCCAGTTTTTCTCCGCCTGGGTTAAGTATTGCAGTTGCCAAAGATAGATCGGTAGAGTCTCTTCTGCAAATAGGAGATTCCTTCGCATTAAATATTCTTAGTGAAAAAGATTTTAAAGAACCTTTAAAAAGATTCACAAAACCCTTTGCACCTGGAGAAGATAGATTTGAAGGAATAAATATTAAATTAACTCCTAATGAACAGATAATCATTCCTGAATCGCTCGCATGGTTAGATGCTTCTGTAAAAGAGAGAATGGAATGTGGAGATCATTGGGTAATTTACGCCGAAGTTTTACACGGTAATATACTAAAATCCGATAGTCTAACGGCAGTTCATCACCGCAAAACAGGTGCTAATTATTAAATTTATTTATCTAATTTATGACTGAAACAAAAGATCTTATAATCATTACGGCTAGTTGTGGTAAAAATCTAGAACTTGCTGAAAAATTTCTTGAAAAAAGTAATGAACTTAAAATAAGTTCTGAAATTTTAGATCTTACTACTCTCGATATTCCATTATTTAATCCAAGAATTCACAGCAAGGAAAATATTCCAAATGAAATAGAAGAATTAAAAAAAAAGCTTTTCAAGATTGAAAGATGGGTTATTTGTGCGCCTGAATATAATGGATCTATACCTCCCATTCTCTCCAACTTCATAGCATGGCTTTCTATTTCGGGCGATGACTTTAGGAATTTATTTAATGGTCAACCGATTGCAATTGCAACATTTTCTGGTGGCATAGGGTTAGAACTACTGACCTCATTACGAATTCAATTAGTGCATTTAGGAAGTCAAGTATTAGGAAGACAACTTTTGTCATCATATAGTAAACCTATAGATACAAAAACTATTGAAGATATTATTCAAAGACTTTTACAAATGAAAAAATTAAAAACATAAACTTTTAGTGGCTAAAAATTAATCTCATTTTTTCTTATTCCAAACTTTTAAAATTTCTTTTGCCATTGGCAAGGCATGTACTGCACCTCCTCCAGGCGTATTTTGTGCAAAAGCTACTATAAGCAACTCGCTCTTTTCCGAAGGAGCAAAGCAAACGAACCAAGCATGGTCCAAACCAGTCTTCCAATCTTCAGCGGTTCCCGTTTTGCCAGAGATTGGAGGAAGATTAGAAACTCCAGTATTAATTCCTACACCTGTTCCAGATTCAACAACTTTTCGCAAACCACTTTTTAATAACTGGATATGCTTAGGATCAATATCAAGTCTAGTTCTTGATTTATCAGACAAAGATTCTTTATATTGTTTGGTTAAGTAAGGAGTTACTAAATAACCTCCGTTAGCAATCGCAGCATATGCCCTTGCTATTTGCATTGGGGTTACTTGAACAACCATTTGTCCTATAGACATGCTAGCAATATCTTCTGGCACCCACGGAGTTCTTCCGGGCTCTCCCCATCCTCTTCCTCCCTTTGCCCACTGACTACTGGCAACTAAACCTATATTTTCTTGTTCAGAGATTTCAATCCCAGATAAAGAATTAAAACCAAGCTTTTTAGAGACTTCATGAATTTGGTCAACTCCAACAGCATATCCCACTTGATAAAAAAATGTATTACTTGAAACTCTTAAAGCATCTTCATAACCTATCACCCCAAAACCTAAATCATTATGCTCTCTAAAACATTGACGCCCATAAGTGATACATGGTTTCGTTTCTAACTTAGTTTCAATAGGAAATTTGCCGCTTTCTAAGCCAGCTAAAGCAGTTACAATTTTCCAAACACTTCCTGGATCATAAGCATTTAAAGCTCTATTTAAAAGAGGTTTTTGAGGAGAATTAAATATCTTATTGTATTCTTTTTCAGGCTTAAAGTCCTTCGAAAAAAAATTCAAATCAAAAGTAGGTTTACTAGCCATCGCTCTTATTGCACCATCGCTTGGATCCATAACTATTATCGCTCCAGCTTTTTTATCTTTGAGAACTTCCTCAGCAACTAATTGTAAATTCATGTCAATTGTCAATTCAATATCATTACCTTGTATTGAAGGTTTTATACCTAATGATCTTTGAAAATTGCCTAAAGAATTTACTTCAACCATTTCTCCACCCCATTCACCTCTTATATAATCTTCGTAAACATATTCAATTCCAGTTCTTCCTATTAAATCATTTAATTTATAACCCTTCTTAGCTAAAAATTTATATTCTGATTCAGTAATTGGCTGAGTGTAACCAATTACATGAGCAGCAACAGATTGATAAGGATAATTTCTAATTACTTTCGTCGCCACTTCAAAACTAGATAAATTATCTTCATTTTCCTTAAATTTAATTAATTCATCTCCATTTAAATCATCAAGAATAGTTACTGAGAGTTTTTGGTTTATGAGACCATTAAAATATTTATTTTGAATTTCATTACTATCGACATTTAACAAATTGGAAATGAATAATTTCTGTGTTTCCCAATTGCTTTTACTAACAGATTGAGGCTTAATTATTAAGGAGTATTGAACTCTACTATCTGCCATTACATAACCATTTTTATCCAATATTCTTCCTCTTATTGGTTGCGAAGCAATTAGTCTAATCCTATTTTCATCAGACAATTCTTTAAAAGTTTCATAATTTAAAAGTTGTAGAAAAATTAACCTTAATAAAATCAATAAAAAAGAGATAGAAGAAAAAACAAGTAATACTAAAGGTTGTCTTTTAAATGAAATCAGTTTTTTATTAGGATTAATTTTTGTCAAAAATAATAAATTTATTTAATTTTTTTTTCCAATAATGTGATGGTTTTTTTAATCTCTTTAAGTCTAGTTATTAAATTTTTATAATCACTATCTTCAACGCTCAAATTTAAATCATCATTTTTAATATTATTTGAATTCAAATTTTCACTCATAACACTCTTGATTTTTTAAGATTACAATTTCTAATAATCTAATTTTAAATAAAAAATTTAATTTTTCAAAATAATTTTAACTCTAAGTACTATAAGGAAGAATTATCATAAACCATTTAATTTATTTGATCTATATTTTGTTCAAAATAAGGATTACAACTATTTTTTGAAATTCCTAAAGACCAGCCAATAAATGATGAAATAAATATCGTAACAATCAATGGCAAAATAGCTTGTTGAGTATTTTCAAGACTAAACCATTCCCTCCAGCTACTAAAAAACCTTTCTCTTTGAAATTTTCTTTTTTCATTTTCTAATAATCTTGCTTTTTTGGCGAAAGCTTTTGTAACCCACTTTTCAAAAGGGATCTTTTTTATAATCGCCATTTTTCTCTCAACTTCTAATAGCTGTCCAGAATTAAGATAAGGATGAAATGTACTTATCAACTCAAGTGTCTTTAAAAACATTTCAACAGTTGCGTCTTTTATAAGCTTTTGCTCATGACTTAAATCAGCCCATTCTATTTCTGGATAAAAACGATTCCTATTAAGCTGAATTTGATCCTCTGACATTTGACCAGGTTCTCTAAGCCACCTATTGGTATTTTCATCAAACCTCCGCCAATACAAAAAAGGGTTAATAAAAATTGTTTTACCTGATACTTTGACTACATCTTGTTGAAGATGATTGGTTATGTTTCTTTCAGAATTTTTCGATTTAATCAAAAGGATAAATTAATAATCTAATTAAAGATTATCTTTTATTCACTATTTTTCCAGAAATATCAAATAGTTTTTTTACTCTTAAGTAATAGAAAGCTGCCAACGCTTTTTTAAATAATTGCAATATTCACATTTTGGTGAAGATTTAGGGAAAGTATCTGATCGTAATAAATTTACCGTATCAATAATCTTATCTTCCACCCATAATGTAGAACATTCTAATCTAATTAGATGTACATCAAAATTTAATTGATTATTAAATACTTCTTCATTTTTCCTGCCATTAAAATATAAAAGATAAGCTTCATTAGCGACTTTAAAACCATTTTTTTTAAATAACCATTGATACATTTCCAATTGTCTCTTATAAGCTTTTGCGTATTCATATTTATTAAAAGTCTCAGACCAATCAAAATTATTTCTGGATGTTGCTTTTACATCAATAATGATAAGATCGCCATTTTTTTTCTGCCAAATATCATCCACAGCTCCACCAAAATCATAATTATGTTTAATCGACCTATATCGTATTCCTTGAAAATTACTTCTCCAACGTTCTAAATCTTTATGTTTGAAAGGAACAGCATCAATACCATATTCAATAAATAAAGGATGTGGCTTCTGAATTATTCTGTATTTGTCAAATTCATTTTTACATAAATGATCTACAGCGATATTTAAAGTAAATGGTAATGATGGTGGTTTTATTTGATGTTTTTTATCAAGCACACAACATCTTGGACAACTAAGATATTTCTCAACGGTAGATCGACTTAATTTAATAATCTCACTCATCACATTTTAAATCTATTTTGAAAATTCTCATATTAGTTAAAAGACTTTAAATTTTTTTAAAAAATTTTTACTTACTTCCAAACAATAAAACTCAACGGTTTTAATCCTTTAAAAAAATTGGTATCTTTGACTTGATTGACTGCAAAACTATCATATAAAATCCACCTAAAACAAGTTAACTCCATATTTTGTGTTTTCTATTTTACTAATATGATCTTATTCTAGATAAATCGTTTTTAATTTCAACTGAAAATTGAAAATGTATAAGTTAATAAAAAATTCAAAAATGAAAGGTTTCGGAAATGAATTTGAAAATAAAAAACAAAATTCACAATCAAAAATTGATAAAAATAAAGAAAAACTAATTAGTCAAGCATTCTTATCTCATTCAAAAGGAAATATTAAGGACGCTTTCAAATATTACAAATATTGTATCGAGGCAGGAGTTAATGACTACAGAATTTTTTCTAACTGCGGACTGATCTTAAAAAATTCAGGCAATTTAATACAAGCAGAAAAATTGCTTAGAAAAGCAATAGAAATTAATCCTAATTCCGATAGTGCGCATTCAAATCTTGGATCTATATTAAAAGATCTTAAAAAGTTTAATGAAGCAGAATTGTATCATCGAAAAGCAATAGAAATTAATCCTAATTTTGCTCTTGCATATTTAAATCTAGGAAATGTTTTGAGAGAATTGAAAAAATTCCAAGAAGCAGAAATAATGCTCAGAAAAGCAATACAAATAGACCCCAATTCAAGTATAGCGCTCGCCAATCTTGGAGATATCTTAAAAAACAAAGGGCAATTAGCAGAGGCAAAAAAATTACTTCGAAAAGCAATAGAAATTAATCCATCATTAGTTAAAGCATTTTATTCACTCTCAAAACTTTCTTTGAATAGCGATGATATTAGTTGGCAAAAATATTTACTTTCAGAGAAAATTTTAGAGCAAAAGAATGTGAAAGATAAAATTGAAATTTACTTCGCAAGATCAAACGTTCTACATAAAGAAAGAAGATATGAAGAAAGTGCTGAAAATTTGCAAATTGCAAATCAACTAAAACTTAAGATTTATCCTTCAAATGTTGATACATTGATAAATCGATCAAATTTTTTATTAAATAAATCCAATACTGGAAAAAATGTTAAAAACGAGAAGAAATACCCTTGTAGTATTTTTATCGTAGGCATGCCAAGAAGTGGAACAACTTTAGTTGAATCAATTATTTCTCTTAATGAAAAAGTACAAGATCTTGGAGAAATTAATATATTTGAAAAAGCATATCAAGAAAGCATAAAAAATGATCAAGCACTTTCCTTGACTGATTTATATTTTAAAAAAATAGCTGAATTAGGGATAAATCCCTCTATTACTACAAATAAATGGTTATATAATTATCTTTACGCTGGAATTATTGCTAATCAAATTTCAAATTCAAAAATAATACACTGTTTAAGAAACCCTTTAGATAATATTCTCTCTATTACAAGAGCAAATTTTTCAACTGGAAATTCCTATTCCTCCTCATTAGTAGATTGCACCAAGGTTTATTTAAATCAAAACAACGTAATGAACACCTATAAAAATCTATTCAGTTCAAGTATTTATGAAATGGATTATGATTTATTAGTTACTAATCCAGAATCAACAATTAAATCATTAATTAATTGGTTGGGATGGCAATGGAATGAAAATTATTTATCTCCTCATAAAAATGAAAGAACAGTTTTAACTGCAAGTGATGTACAAATTCGATCCCCAATTAATCCAAACTCCATAGGAGGATGGAAAAACTACAAAGAAATGCTCAAACCTGCTATTTCAATATTATCTGCAACAGATCAATTTAAAGGCGTAATTTCATAAACACTTATAAATTATGTTTATCATAATATGGACTAATTGTAGAGAAAATTGACTTAACACGATTTCTCTTAAGAGACATAGAAAAAGTGCTACGTAAAATCCACGTAAAACCGATTAATTGAGGTTATAACTAGTTTCTTATAATCAGTTTATTCCCAATTTATAATCCTGCAATTTATGCAAGAGAAAAAGTCATTCATATCAATACATCTCAAGGCATAATTTTCAATATTATTTCGTGTGAAACCCGTGTTAAACCACTTTTTAGATCGAGATTATTTAATAAAAAACTAAAAATTAATTACTCAGTCACAGTAAATTAAACAATTTTGATTAGTTGGATGTTCTCTACATTCTTTATCCCAAAAGTTTTGCAACTCCGAAGTACATTTTTGTAATTCTTGTGGAGTCTCATTCAAGTTTAACCCTGCATAATTGAATGCACTTAGGTATCTTGGAAGGACATTGAATTGATTAAATAGTTTCATAAGACCTCCTAGATCTATATCTATATTGTCCTCCTATTAACTATAAATTCATAGAGTATTATTACCCGAGTAGAAGTGCTTTGTGGTTTGTACGACTATCTTTTTTCTATTCAGTAGGAGTAGAAATAACTCAGGAGTCAAAAGTACTTCATCGACTTTGTGGACAGTGAAGTGCATAAGACTCGAAGAGGGCAAACAAATGCCCTCTTATTTTATTTTTAAGAAGGAAAGGTATTGCTTTAGGGTATTATCAGGAATTTTCATAAAAAATAAACTATCACTTTAATATGAATTAATGAGGAGAAAAATTATCCTTGATATTTAATGTTGCGACTTCTTCCACTACCGATTTTTATAGGAATTTATCTATTCTCTTACTGGAGATGTAGAAAAAATATTACTGCAAGTGATGAGCAACTTAAACCATGCATTGAATGGGCATATATAAAAAATTTACCTCTCCCACCAAAACCTTCATTTGTCGAGTTTTATATTGTTTATGTTTCTTCTTTTTTAAAATTTCCCTTTGGGATAATTATTCAAACATTACCTTTTTCTAAGAAAGTAAGATACTACGAAAGAGAAATGAAATTAATATTTGATAAATGGAATTTAGAAAAAATTAAAAAACTAAAAAACTAATTTTCAGTCAATATTTATTCTCTTTATTCTTCACTCCCACTCAATAGTTCCAGGAGGTTTGCTTGTTATATCATAAACAACTCTATTTACTGAATCTACTTCGTTAACGATTCTATTTGCAATCCTCTCCAAAATCTTAAAAGGAATTTTTGACCAATCGGCAGTCATACCATCCTCACTTGATACACAACGTAAAACTATTGGCCATGCATAAGTCCTTTTATCTCCCATCACTCCCACAGTTTTAACAGGCAGCAATACTGCAAAAGCTTGCCAAATATCATCGTAAAGACCAGCTTTTTTAATTTCATCTCTTACTATCCAGTCTGCATCTCTCAAACAATCAAGTTTCTCATTATTTACCTCTCCCAAAATTCTTATAGCTAATCCAGGTCCTGGGAATGGATGCCTTTTGATAATTTCATCCGGCAAACCTAAAGCAGCTCCCACTTTTCGGACTTCATCCTTAAAAAGTTTTCTTAATGGCTCAACTAATTTAAATTGTAAATCTTTTGGCAACCCACCCACGTTATGATGACTCTTTATTTTTACAGCTATTCTTTCACCAGTCTTCGGGTCAATATTAGTACCAGCACTTTCAATAACATCAGGATAAAGAGTACCTTGAGCTAAATACTGAAAAGGTCCCAATCTATTACTTTCTTCTTCAAATACTCTTATAAATTCTTCACCAATAATTTTTCTTTTTTGTTCTGGATCAGTAATCCCTCTTAATTTGGCAATAAACCTTTCCCTTGCATTAATATATTCAACTTTAATGTGAAATTTCTTATCAAAAAAATTCATTAAAAATTCTGGTTCACCTTTTCTCATGAAACCTTGATCTATAAACATACAAGTAAGCTGATTTCCAATTGCTTTATTGAGAAGAAATGCAAGAGTTGATGAATCAACTCCTCCTGACAAGGCAAGCAATACTTTTTTGTTGCCAACTTGCTCTCTTATTCTTGGAATAGTTTCATCTATATATGTTTCGGTTGTCCAATCAGGCGCACAACAAGAAATTTTATAAACAAAATTTTTGATTACCGTCATTCCAAACTCTGAATGAACAACTTCAGGATGAAATTGCACGCCAAATAATTTCTTTACATCACTTGAAATTGCTGCATGGGGTGTGTTCTCGGTATGAGCAATCTTGTTAAATCCATCAGGCAAATAATTAATTGAATCGCCATGACTCATCCACATTATAGATTTATCTTTGACATCAAACAGGAGGTCAGATTGTTGATCTATATTTAGTGGTGCTCTTCCATATTCAGCTTTTTTGGTTGCTGAAATAACAGATCCTCCAAGTTCTTTTACCATTAATTGCATTCCATAGCATATGCCAAGAATAGGAATTCCTAAATTAAAAATTTTTTCATCACATCTAGGAGCATTTTGTTCATATACAGAATTTGGGCCTCCACTCAAAATGATCCCTTTAGGATTAATTTTATTGATTTCCTCAATTGAAATAAAATTACTTACTACAAGAGAGAAAACATTAGTTTCTCTAATTCTTCTTGCAATCAATTCAGAATATTGAGATCCAAAATCTAAAATTAATATTGAAGGATCTCGTTCTTTTTTTAAAGATGTTTGACTCATGTATAAAAGTTAGCTCAATTTATTTACAAAAGCATAATGATTCAAAAATAATCTCATTGAAAATAAGAAATATACTTATTACCTTGAATTCCAGCCCACCTTATTTTCCTTTTTCTATCAAAAATAATTGAGGCGATTTCCATATCAGTTTTTACATACCTATTTACATAATTAAAGGAACGCTTTTCAATCGTATTTGATAAATTCTTGAATAATTTATCAGTTAAAGATTGATTAAATCTTTCAAGAAGCAGTAATGCGTCCTCAAGATTATTTAACTGCGATAATTCAACTATTATTTCAGGTGGTACCTTCTCTTTAACTGCTAAATAAACAAGAATCTCAATTCTTGCATCAGCTAAATGATTATGTGTATGAAAAATACCACCTGCTAATTTAATTAATTTTCCGTGATAACCAAAAAGAATTACAGTTTTAACTTTTTTTATCGCAGCATCAACTAATAATGGGCCTATCCAATTTCCAATTTTGATAATTGGCAAATTAACATTATAAGTTTTGGCTAAATTTAACCCATTTTCACCGATAACAAAAACAACTTTCCCTTTAAAATCATTTTTAATTAACTTTGCTAGATTAGTCTTAGCATTTTCTAATTGATCCGGTGAAGCACTCGAATAAGTCTCAGCAGAAGTACCAATAATAGATAATCCATTAACAATACCAAATGACTTATTACTAGTTCTTTCAGCTAAAAATTTACCCTTTGGGAAAATAATTTCTAATTTCAAATTAAAGCCTTCAGGAATAATATCTAATAAATTTGCATATAAAACTTCTTTTGCAAAATTAGAAATGCATATCTCTGATGTATCTTCTTTTATGCCTACACCGGATCCTGCAATAATATTTATGGGAATTGTTTGAACAGACTTATTAAAAGAAATTTTTTCTAAAGAGGCTATTGTCCATATTTCTAAGTTTTGTGTAATGTCAAGATCTAAGCCTGACTTTGCAAAGGTTATTCCTAATGCATGCGATTCATCTTTAAGTAAACCAACAGAATGAATCTCAATTTTTATTTCTTTTTTTCCATTAGGAATTTTTATTACTTCATAATTCTCAAATGGTAACCCTACTAATTTTTTTAATGCTGACTTAGCAGCTCCAGCAACCCACAAAGGTAAAGAAAATCCTTTTTTCAAATCAAGTAATTGAAAAATATTTAATGAGAACTAATCTAAGAATGACCTATTTAACAAAAAGTGGCCATACAACAAAAATTATCATTGATGATTCCTGGACCCACACCAGTTCCAGAAAAAGTTTTACAAGCATTAAGTAAGCATCCAATAGGCCATCGCAGTAAAGAATTCCAAGATCTCGTAGAGAGTACTACTAAAAATTTGCAATGGCTTCATCAAACTCAAAATGATGTTCTAACAATCACTGGTAGTGGGACCGCCGCAATGGAGGCTGGAATAATTAATACCTTGAGTAGAGGAGATAAAGTAATTTGTGGAGAAAATGGAAAATTTGGCGAAAGATGGGTAAAAGTTGCTAAAGAATTTGGTTTAGATGTAATAAAAATTGATTCCGCATGGGGAACTCCACTTGATCCAGAAGAATTCAAAAAGTTATTAGAGGAAGATAAAGAAAAAGAAATAAAGGCGGTTATTTTGACTCATTCTGAAACCTCAACAGGTGTAATTAATGATCTTAAAACTATAAGTTCATATATTCGGGAACACAAGACAGCTTTATCAATTGTTGACTGCGTTACAAGTCTTGGAGCTTGCAATGTACCTGTAGATGAATGGGAATTAGATATTGTTGCTTCAGGATCACAAAAGGGATATATGATACCACCAGGGCTTAGTTTTATAGCAATGAGCCAAAAAGCATGGGAAGCTGCAGAAAAATCTAATTTACCAAAATTTTATTTAAATTTAAAATCCTACAGAAAAAGTCTTTTAAGTAATAGTAATCCATATACTCCAGCAGTTAATTTGGTTTTTGCTTTAGATGAAGCTTTAAAAATGATGAGAGAAGAAGGCTTAGATAACATTTTCCTCAGACACAATAAACATAAACTAGCAATGAGCAATGCTGTAAAGGCTTTAAATCTAAAATTATTTGCTGATGAAAATTATTTAAGCCCTGCAATTACTGCAATAAAAACAGAAGGAGTAGATGCTGAAGAATTTAGAAAAATAATAAAGACTAATTTTGATATTTTACTTGCTGGTGGTCAAGATCATTTGAAGGGGAAAATATTTAGAGTCGGACATTTAGGTTATGTTAATGATAGAGATATTATTACTGTAATTTCTGCTATAAGTCATACGCTTCTCAGCCTTGGTAAAATAACAGCCCAACAAGCTGGTGAAGCATTAGTTGTAGCATCTAGATTGCTTGAAGGAAATTAATTTAGGTTCCTGGCTCTTCAACATTTCCGCCTAGTTCAACAATTTTTTTTCTAAGAACGATTGATTTTTTTTCATCACCGTTAGTTTGTGCTATTGCAAGTGCAAATTCTAATTTTTCTAGCTGATGGCCACCCTCAAAAAAAGATAATTTTTTCTTTATACGGTTTTTATTATCTTTGTATGAAATTTGTGAAGACATAAAAATTCATCCTTTGTTAAATATTATGCCAAAAAAAAGGGACATTATGAGAGGAAAAGAAAAATATAATTTGACTATAAACCCAAGCAAAAAAATAATTTTCTAATATTATGACCAAACATCATTAATATCTATGCCCAACATAAATCTAATTTATTATCTAATTGCCGGTACCATTTTTGGTACATTAGCTCTAAAAACAGGCATTCCAGCAGCTCCTCTTGCAGGCGCTTTAATAGGAGCAAGCATACTCAGCATTAGTGGTAAAGTAAATTTAGCTGAGTGGCCAACTGGAACAAGAACAATATTAGAGATTGGAATTGGTACAGTTATTGGTACATCCTTAACTAAAGAATCATTAGTTGATCTTCAAATCTTATGGAGGCCAGCAATTTTAATAACTTTTACTTTAGTTATTACTGGCTTAGCAATTGGTTTATGGACAAGCAGATTACTTAATATAGATATAATTACTACAATTCTTGGGGCTGCACCAGGAGGAATCAGCGGTATGAGTCTTGTAGGGTCTGAATATGGCGTAGGAGCTGCAGTTGCAACTCTACACGCAGTAAGGTTGATTACTGTTCTTCTAATTCTTCCCTTAGTTGTAAAATGCTTGAACTTATTTGGATTAATAAAATCTTAAATCTCTATAGACATATTTCCAATAAAAGATATTTTTAAATGGGAGGCAAAATTGAATGAAAGATTTTAAAAAAAAATTAATTTTTCTAACCCTTGGGATGATTCCTACCCTATCACTTCAAACATCTAAAGTTTACGCAGGCTCTTTTGGTGCAGAAATTTTTTGTACTATGAGAGATGGAGGTAATGATCATGAAAGCAGTTGGGAGGCAGCATATACATATATAAAAAAGCAAAAAGGAGGGTTTTTCAAAGTCTCACCCAAACAAGCAGCAGCACAAATTACTGAATCAGTGATAAGAGACAGAGAAGCCTTTAGCTATTGTATTGAATTTCTAGATCAACTTCATCCGAATAGAAAACTAATAAGAGATTTACAAAAAGAAGAAGAGAGAAAAGAAAAAGAAGCTCAAGAAAGAGAAAACAATAGGAAAAGGTTAGAAAAAGAATTAGAAGAAGCTAATGAAGATTTTTCAGATGAAACTATAGAAAGATATAGTTATTAATTTTAAATTTTTTTACGTATTGTTAATTTTATTTTGTATCCATAAACACTAAATTCTATTTTTGAGTACTAATTTCAACTAAAAATAATAAATTAATATTGACTTTTGATATTTACAAGCCATCATTCATGTAATTAAATAGCCTGAATGCATATTAATGATGCGGTGTTTTTAGAGGATTTATGTCCTAAATTCAGATTCAGACAATGGCGAAAATCAATTCATAGATTTACTGGAAAAAGTTGCATATATTGTGGAAAACCATCTGAATCTATAGATCATGTACTACCACGTAGCCAAGGAGGTTTAAGTACAACAGAAAATTGTGTACCTGCATGTCTTTCCTGTAATGGTGATAAATCAAATGAAAATGCTTTGTATTGGTATAGGAGACAAAAATTTTATGATCCTCGAAGAGCGATGGCTATAAGAGCTTGGCTAGAAGGAGATTTAAGATTAGCCATAAGATTACTGCAATGGGCAAATCCTACTTTCAAAGTAAATAATAAAACTTACGAAAAAGATAAATCAGAATATAAAGCAGCTTAACTACCAAACGTTACATATTTTTCTAGAGTTATAGCTCTCACATATATTTCCCAATTCTTTTGGAGATTCTGGGAATATTAAAATTGTCAAAAATGAAATGAGTAGGAGAAATAATTTTTGGTAGAATTTAAATTTAATTGCATTGATTTCTTTTTCTATCAAACGAACATAACTTTTGCTAATGCAGAATGTTTTTGATTTTAAATGAGGTTTAAGAGCTGTTTTCATGATTAATTAATACATATGTACTATCCTAGCTCCGTATGAAGAACACAGCAAGTTTACTAAATAATAAAATTAAGTTTTTAATCTTTGGATGTGGTTTTAGCGGTAGTTTCTTTGCAAAAAAAATAAGACAATTAGGTTGTAATGCTTTAACAAGTTCGAGAACTGAAAATAAAGATCCAAATAGTTTCGTTTTTAATAGTGAAAACGGTACTATTCCTAATGAAAAAATTTTTGATGGAGCTACACATATTCTTAGTTGCGTGCCTCCCGACAAAAATGGTAATGATCCCGTATTAGGAAGTCTTAAAAATAAACTAAAAAGTTTATCTCTTGAATGGGTTGGATATTTATCTACAACAGGAGTATACGGGAACACCAAAGGTGGTTGGGTTTCTGAAATTGATCAACCTAACCCTTTTCAAAAAAGGAGCCACAAGAGATTAAATTGTGAAAAAGAATGGATTGAATCTGGTTTACCTGTGCAAATTTTTAGATTACCCGGTATTTATGGACCTGGAAGATCCACTTTTGAAGCAATAAAAAATAGAAAAATTCGAGTTATAACTAAAAAAAATCAGGTATTCTCAAGAATTCATGTTGCTGATATTACAAATGCAATTATCTATCTATTAAAAAATAAAAATTCCCTAAAGTTTTACCAGATTGTTAATATTGCAGATGACGAACCTTGTTCTCAAATTGAAGTTATCCAATATTGCTACGATTTACTCGGTTTAAAAATGCCAAAGCCAATATTATTTGAAGATATTAAGGAAGAATTATCCCCAATTGCTCAATCTTTTTGGATGGAAAATAGAAGGGTTTCTAATAAACTTTTATGCGAAACACTGGGATATAAACTAATTTATAGAAACTATAAAATTGGCTTAAAAAATTGCTACTTGAATGGTTAAAAAATAAATTCAAGAACTTTTTATGAATCTTAAGAATAAAAATAATAAATTTAAAATAATTTTAAGCGTGGGAGATGAGTCTGGGGTTGGACCTGAAATAATCTTGAAGGCTCTTTGGTCTGATGAAGTACCTAAAAACATTGAATACATTTTAGTAGGTTCAAAAAAAAATTTACAAAATACACATAATCACCTTAAATCATTAGGTTTAGAAAACCTCGCAAACCCTAATAATTTTAAAATTTATGATCTCGAAGTTTCTTCATCTGGTAATAATCAGAAATCAAATTATGGTAATTCAAGCTTTTATTACTTAAAAAAAGCAATTGAGATTGTAAAACAGACTCCTGATTCAGCACTTGTAACTGGCCCAATTTGCAAGAAATCATGGTCTTTAGCAGGTCATTACTTTTCTGGGCAAACTGAAGTATTAGCGAAATCTTGTGGAGTAAACAATGTTGGAATGTTATTCACAGCAAAATCACCTATTACAGGTTGGAGATTCAATACTTTACTCGCTACAACCCACATAGCTCTTAAAGAAGTCCCCAAGAAATTAAATATAGAAGTAATCCATTCTAAATTAAATCTTTTCAAAGATTTTTGTAGTGCCTATGTTGATAAACCTACTTTCAAAGTTGCCGGATTAAACCCTCATGCTGGCGAAGAAGGTATTTTGGGGAATGAAGAAAAAGATTGGCTCAATGACGCATTAGTCACTTGGAATAAAAAGAATAGAGAAATTAAATTATTAGGGCCTTTATCTCCAGATAGTTGTTGGAATTCTTCCGCAAAAGCTTGGAGAGACAAAGATGCTGAAAAACATGATGGCATTCTAGCTATGTATCATGATCAAGGTTTAATACCAATGAAAGTTATAGCTCTTAATTACTCAGTAAATACCACGATAGGTTTACCCTTTATAAGAACATCTCCAGATCACGGGACAGGATTTGATATTGCAGGTAAAGGAATCGCTCAATCTCAAAGCATGATTGAGGCTATAAAAGCGGCAATAGAATTATCTAGAAAATCAAGACTGTTTAACTCGCATTAAAACTTGACCAAATTCCACTGGCGTTCCATTTTCAACCAGAATTTCTACTATTTCAGCGTTAAATTCAGATTCAATTTCATTCATCAACTTCATAGCTTCCAAAATACAAATAGTTTGGCCGACCTTAACAATATTTCCCACTTCAACAAATGGGTCCTCCCCAGGCGCTGCGGCCCTATAAAACGTACCAACCATAGGAGAAGTAATTTCAGTGAGATCTGAGCGTCCAGGAGGAGCCACTTGAGGCACCTCGGGCTCATTAATTATTGATACATTATCATTTATGGATTTTTGATTAGCAATTTTTTGTCCATCAAATGCAGTATTAGAAACCAAATTAGTAGTAGTTTGATTCTGATCTAATAAATGCCGTTTTATTTCGAGTTTGAAATCTTCTCCTTCTAGTAAAAATTCCTGAAAATCGCTAGAAGAGATTTTCTCTATTATGCGATCTAAGTCTTCATGATCTAATTTCATAGCAATTAATTTTCACGTCCAAGATAACTATCGTTACGAGTATCAACTTTAATCATTTCTCCCACAGAAATAAATAAAGGAACCATAACTTGAGCACCTGTTTCTAGAATAGCTGGTTTCGTGCCCCCACTAGCAGTATCACCCTTTACTCCAGGATCGGTCTCTGTAACTTTCAAGGTAATAGATATTGGAAGTTCCACTTCTAAAACTTTACCATTATGGAAAATAACATTAACTTCCATACCTTCTTTCAAATACTTTGCGCCTTTACCAATTTGTTCAGAGGATAGTCTTGTTTCTTCAAAACTCAACATATCCATAAAAACATAATCACCAGACTCCACATAAGTATGCTGCAGGTTAGACTTCTCAAGGATAGCCTGCTGTACTGATTCTCCGGCACGAAAAGTTTTTTCAACTACGTTGCCGCTTTGAACTGATTTTAATTTTGTTCGCACGAAAGCAGAACCCTTGCCAGGCTTGACATGTAGAAATTCTACAACACGCCAAACTTGTCCATCCAATTCAATGGTGGTACCTGTGCGAAAATCGTTACTGGAAATCATTCCTGTATTACATCCCCAAGGATCATAAACCTGCAAGAGTGCTATGCAAAAATTCTTATCAAATCAGAACAAACTTTTTTTGAGTTTATTAATCGTAATTTTACACGTTTTTCTCTTTAAACCAATTCAAGTATTAGCTGATTTACCTACTGGAAATGCAGTAAAAGACCCTAATGCAATCCTCAGAAACGCACTCCCCATCAAGCAAGTTGAGTTACAAGAAATTCAACACAAACTGGAAGAAACAAGTGACCTTGTTAGAGGAGGAAGATGGCCAGCGCTTGCGAAAACTGTTACAAAATGTCAATCTTTGCTAAAAAAATATCAAAATCGAATAGTCCAAGAATTACCAATTGAAAAAAAGAAGATTGCTGAGAAAACATTTTTGGAACTCAAAGAAAACTTTGATAGCCTTCAAGATTATTCGAAATCGAAAGATAAATATTCATTTATAGCAACACGAAAAGAAGCTTTAGACAAAATAGGGGGATTAGAAGAATATTTCCTACCAAATAAATTTCCTTACGATATTCCAGAAGAGTTTGATAATCTTCCAAGATTATTAGGTCGAGCAAAAGTTAATATTAAAACCTCTAAAGGAGATATGAAAGCTATTGTAGATGGGTTTAATGCACCACTTACAGCAGGAGCATTTATAGATTTATCCTCAAAAAATTTCTATAAAGATTTACCCATCAATAGAGCAGAAGAATTTTTTGTACTACAAACAGGCGATCCAATTGGTGAGGCAATTGGTTATGTAGATCCCGAAACAAATGAAGAACGTCACGTTCCTTTAGAAATTAGAATTCCTGATGAAAAAGAAACTTTTTATAATCAAACTTTTGAAGATTTAGGTCTTTACACAGAAACACCAACATTACCTTTCGCAACACTTGGAACTCTTGGCTGGTCCCATTCAAATACGGCGGTTGATGACGGGTCATCACAATTTTTCTTCTTTTTATATGAAGCAGAATTAAATCCAGCAGGTCGCAATTTAATTGACGGAAGAAATGCTGCTTTTGGTTATGTAGTAGATGGTTTTGATGTATTAGAAGAGCTAACCAAAGATGACACAATAATCTCAATTGATGTTTTGGAGGGGATTGAGTACCTCAAGTTAAATGCATAAAGAAACAATAGAAGATATAGGGGAGAAAGAACTAATTAATAGGCTTGGAAAGTTTATGCCTAAAAATCAAGTTTTAGATGATTGCGCTCTAATCAAATCTAATAATAACGACTTACTTGTCAATAATGATTCTTTGGTTGAAAATATTCATTTCAATGAACTTACTATTTGCCCTAAAGACCTTGGATGGAAAGCAGTTGTGAGCAACATCTCTGACTTATTGTCCAGTGGCAGTAAGAAAACTATAGGAATTACAGTAAGTTTAATTCTACCAGCTGACACTGAATGGATTTGGGTTGAAGAGTTGTATAAAGGAATCAATAAAGCTTTAAAAAATTATGGTGGGATAATTCTTGGAGGAGATTGCTCCAAGGGTAATCAAAAAACTATATCAATAGCAGCCTTTGGGGTTCAAGGAGAACTTCAATTACGAAGAAATGCCTGTAAACCAGGGGATATTATCTTAACTACAGGAATTCATGGTCTTAGCAAATTAGGATTTATGATACAGAGTAAAATAAATTTTGATGATAATGTTTCTCTTAATAAGAGATTAATCAATAAGTCAATCGAACATTTTTGTCAGCCTAAAGTTTACCCAGATTTTCTAAAAAATCTTCTTAAAACTCGCTCCAATAAAACGATTAACAAATTAGGTTGTACTGATAGTAGTGATGGTCTATTTCAAGCCATACAAGATTTAGCAATTGCTAGCAAATGTAAAGCAATTTTGAATTATGAAAAAATACCCAAGGATAAAGATTGGCCAAAAGGAGATAAATGGGACGAATATTATTTTTTTGGTGGAGAAGATTACGAATTAGTTTTCTCATTGCCCAAAAAATGGGCAAAGAATTTAACTAGACTAGATAAAAATATTACCAAAATCGGCTATTTTGCTAATGGTGAACCATCAATAGAATTTAAAAATAATAAAAAGGATGCGTTATTAAAAAATACACCTTTTAAACACTTTTAAGTTATTCCCAATTTTTAGCAACAATCTCTGCTAAATCTGCAACCCTCTGACTATAACCCCATTCATTGTCGTACCATGCAAGAACCTTAACAAGATTATCTCCGATACACATAGTAAGGTCACTATCTACAATAGATGATTCATTGGTACCTGCATAATCGCTTGATACTAAAGGTTCATCACCGTACTTAATAATACCCTTCATTGAACCTAAAGATGCTTCCTTAAGAGCATTATTTACTTCTTCGCTTGTGACAGATTTAGAAGATTCAAAAACGAAATCCACAGCAGAAACATTGGGTGTTGGAACCCTCATTGCAATTCCAGTCAATTTGCCTTTCATTTCTGGGTAAACTAATGCAACTGCTTTGGCGGCTCCTGTAGAGGTTGGAACGATATTAGTTGCAGCGGCTCTAGCCCTTCTTAAATCTCTATGACTATTATCTAGAATTCTTTGATCACCTGTATAGCTATGAATTGTAGTCATCAGACCCTTATTAATCCCAAAAGTTTGGTCTAAAACTTTCACTACTGGAGCTAAGCAGTTGGTAGTACAACTAGCATTACTCAAAATATCATAGTCTTTGTGATTATATGTATCAGCATTAACCCCAACTACATAAGTACCGACACCAGCCCCTTTCCCAGGAGCCGTTAAGATAACTTTTTTTGCTCCCACCTCTAAGTGCTTGCTTGCTCCAACATCAGTATTAAAAACTCCAGTTGATTCAATAACTAAATCTACACCCCAGTCTTTCCAGGGGAGGTTCAATGGATTTCTATCAGAAAAACACTTGATTGTCTTATTATTTATTACAAAAGTGTCGTCAGTATACTGAATTTCAACGCCATCAAGCTGACCAAGGACTGAGTCGTATTTTAAAAGATGAGCATTAGTCTTGGGATCTGAAGTTACGTTAATACCTACTACTTCAATATTGGTATAAGCACCTCTACTGAGCCAACAACGCATAAAGTTTCGACCAATTCTGCCAAACCCGTTAATTGCAACACGCAAAGTCATAACTAATAATTTCCAAATGATTAACCTAAGTTGCTGATCATACTGAATTTTGTGCAATAACGTAAGGTTTTTTTAATTTATTAAGCAAATAAGTCTAGTTTTGTATTAATTCCAGAAAAAAAATCATTTTTTTTTAAGAAAAAATACCAACATTTTACTTTGAAGTTATTTTTAATTTAAGGAAAAGATAAACATTGGACAAAGAATTAATACCTAAAAATCATTTTCATTTTATTGGAGTGGGAGGTATTGGAATGTCAGCAGTTGCAATGGGTTTACTAAAAAAGGGATATTCAATTTCAGGATCTGATTTAGTTAAAAACAATGAAACGAATAAATTAGAAAAATTAGGTGCAATTATCTTTAATTCTCAAATTGGACAAAATATTGAATTTATAACTTCAAAATTTAACAACAAATTGATTAATTTTGTTGTAAGCACAGCTATCAAGCCAGAAAATGAAGAATTAATGTATTGCAGAAAAAAAAATTTAACAGTAAAACATCGTTCAGAGATTCTCTCACTTTTAATGCAGTCTTATACTTCATTGGCTGTTGCGGGTAGCCATGGAAAAACATCAACAAGTACATTTCTTTCCACACTGCTTGATTTATGTACACATAATTCTTCTTCAATAACTGGGGGAATAATTCCTATCTACAATTCTAATTGTTATTTAGAAGATACAAAATTCTTAGTAGCTGAAGTTGATGAGTCTGATGGCACAATAATTAACTATAAGTCTGAAATTGGAATAATTAATAACATTGATTTTGATCATTGTGATCATTTCTCTGATCTAGAAGAAGTAATATCTTCCTTTAAAAACTTCGCTCTAAATTCTAAACAATTATTAATTAATTTTGATTGCGAAATCATAAGGAACAATTTTAATTCTGATAATAAGTGGTCAAACACTAGAGCAATAAACGTTGCTTATGCCTTAATTCCTACTGAAATTAATAAAAGCCACACTATTGGAAAATATTATGAAAATGGAAATTTCATAAGTAATATAAACATTCCAATTCCAGGCCTACACAATTTATCGAATATCACTGCTGCCATAGCAGCCTCAAGAATGATAGGTGTAGATTTTTTAGAAATTAAGAAAAATATAAAATACCTTAAGCTCCCAAAAAAAAGATTTGAATTTAAAGGGCAACTTAATGAGAGGAATTTATATGATGATTATGCACATCACCCAAACGAAATAAAAGAGACGATCAAATTAGGGAGATTATTTATTAAGCAAAAGAATAATAATGAACCTCAAAAAAGTAGATTAATAGCAATATTTCAGCCTCATAGATACTCTCGAGTAAAGCAATTTAGTAAGGAATTTGCTGAAGAATTATCAAAAGCAGATGTTATTTACTTAACAAGAATTTATGGAGCAGGAGAAAAAAACGAAGATCAAATTACTTCAAAAATTATCGCTGATCTAATTTATAAACAAAACAAAAATGTTAGTTATATAAATAATTATCATGAAATTGCTAAGAATTTTTACGAATTAACTCAAAAAGGGGATTTAATTTTAAATATGGGGGCTGGGGATTGTCATAATTTCTGGTCGATTTTAAATGAAAAAAAATTTAAAAGCTTAAATAATTTATGATTAAAAAGATTTTTTCTGAGAACTTTAATCTAAGTAGTTATACGACTATAAAAGTGGGAGGAGTAGCTGAATATTTTGCTGAGCCAAGAAATCTAGACGAATTTTCATATCTAATAAAATGGGCTCATTTAAACAAACAAAAATGCCAAATAATTGGTGCGGGTTCAAATCTTTTAATCAATAATATTTTCATAAAAGGTTTAGTTATATGTACAAAAAAATTGAGGTCATTAACTATAGAGCCATATTCAGGAATTGTTGAAGCGGAAGCAGGTGTAATGCTCCCAACATTATCTAATTCTCTTGCTAAAAATGGATTACAAGGAGGTGAATGGGCTGTCGGGATTCCAGGGACACTAGGAGGTGCAATTTATATGAATGCTGGGACAGGAAAATTATCGTTAGCGAAAAATCTTATTTCTGTGACGGTTATTAATAATACAACTTATGAAAAACTTGAAATTGATAAAAAAGATATTAAGTTTCAATATAGATTTAGCTCTTTTCAAAGAAATGATTTAACAATTATTAGTGCAAAACTTCATTTTGAGCCTAATGGAAATATGGAACAATTAATTCAAACAACCAAAAATAACCTTAAATTAAAGACGGAAACACAGCCATATCACCAACCAAGTTTTGGCAGTGTTTTTAAAAATCCTGAGAATAATTATGCAGCAAAATTAATTGACGATATAGGTTTAAAGGGATTTAAAGTTGGGGGTGCAGAAGTTTCTTCAATGCATTCAAATTTTATAATTAATAATTCGTCAGCAAGTTCAAAAGATATTTATGAATTAATAACTGTAATTCAACAAAAAGTACTACAAAACAAAGGAATTTTTTTGCAACCTGAAGTAAGAATGATTGGTTTTGACTATCCTAATTAAAGAAACTTTTTTACAAAATGGCGGGTTTTGGACTTCCTAACTTTGGACAACTTACAGAAGCTTTTAAAAAAGCAAAACAAATTCAGCAAGATGCTCAAAAATTACAAGATGAACTTGAAAATATGGAGATTGAAGGAAAAAGTGATGATGAAATGATCAAAGTCTGGATAAGTGGCAACCAACTACCTTTAAAGGTAGAAGTGCAAGAAAATATTTTAAATTCAGATAAAGAAAAAATAGAGCAAAATATCTTACAAGCTATTCAAAAAGCTCATGAATTATCTACTACAACTATGAAAGAAAGGATGAATGACTTGACTGGTGGATTAAATCTTAATCTTCCTGGTTTTGATAATAGTGACTCTTAGAAGACTCGATCATTTCTTTGTAAAAAGAATATCTTTCGAAAGATTTATTTAAATTGCAACCTTCATCATTCACATGTAAGCAGTTACGAAATTTACACTTAATTTCTTCATCGAGTATTTGTTTATATATTTCTGGATAAAGATTTGGCAACAACCTAATATCAACCTCAAAATCTTGCATATTAAAACCAGGAGTGTCAACAATATAACTTTGATTTGAGACGGAAAATAACTCAACATTTCGTGTGGTATTTTTACCTCTCTTGATTTTATTGGAAACTGGAGCAGTACTTTTTTGTAAGCCTGGAATTAACATATTTAGCAAAGTAGTTTTACCAACACCGGATGGGCCCATAAAGATTGAACACTCTTTTTCCTTTAACTCAGCTAATAAATTTTTAAAATGATCAGATTTCCTTAAATTTAAAGTTATTGCTTGATAACCCCATTTATAGAATTTATCAAGCAAGAACAATCTTCTTTTATCTGAAATTAAATCACACTTCGTCAAAACTAATGACACTTCAACTCCCATCGATTCTGCTGATATCAAAAACCTATTAACTTGAGATAAATTTAACTCTGGCTCTGCAACAGAAAAAGTAATATAAATATTAGAAATATTTGCAACTGAGGGTCTAGCTAATAAATTTTTTCTTTTTTTTACACTTGTTATTACTGCGCGTTTGCTTATTAAATCAATATTATCAATTACTACTTGGTCTCCTACATAAATGAGTTGATCTTTGAAATTTATAGACTTTCTTACCTTACATAAAAACCTCTCAATATCCCCGAAATTTCCTTGATTTTTTAAGTCAACTAAAAAAAATTCATTAAATTTTTTTGTAACTAAACCTAAGTATTTACTATTTTTTTTCATTAAATATTTTTATTGTTATAAATTTTTCATTTTCTTTGATTTGTTTAAACAAACTTCCCATATCTTTTAAATTTTTTAATACCATTTCTTCTGGTTCCCCCTTATCGAGTTCAATTATCAGTTGTTCATTTTTGGATAACTTCTCTAAAGCCAATTTCATTTTGACAACATTTAAAGGACATGGAACCGATTTAAGATCCAAGTGCTTTAAAAAAGCCATTAGGATTCTTTTCCAAATAATTTACTAAATAATCCAGTACTAGAATTAATATTTTTATCTGAATATTGTGAAGCTAAACCCACCAAAAGCTTTCGTTCTTCGTCAGTTATACGAGTTGGTAATTTTACCTTTACTAAAACTTCATGATTTCCTCTTGCAACTGGATTACCAAGTCTAGGTACCCCTTTATTCTCAAGCGAGAGAGTTGTATTTGGTTGAGTACCACTTGGAATTTTTAAATTAACATTTCCATCAACTGTATTAATTTCAACAGTATCTCCTAAAATAGCTTGTAAATAACTCACAGCTATTTCTGAGTAAATAGTCACACCATCTCTTTTAAGTTTTGAATCATTCCTAACTTTGATAAAAACATACAGATCTCCAGGTGGTCCACCTTTCAAACCAACATTTCCCTCTCCGGAAACTCTTAATTTAGTACCAGTATCAACTCCCGGAGGTATATTAATTCTTAATTTTTTTCTAATTTGCTTTACTCCATTACCGCCACAACTTATACAGGGATCTGCAATTATCTGACCAGCTCCATTACAGGAAGGGCATTCAGCAACTTGTGTGAAATTACCAAAAGGTGTTCTCGTAGCTCTTCTAACTTGTCCACTTCCTCCACATGTTGAACAAGTTTTTGGACCTGTTCCTGGCTTGGCACCTGTTCCCTTACAAATTTCGCATGTCTCAAGATGAGGAATTTTAATATCTCTTTGTTGACCAAATATTGCATCTTTAAAGTCAATATTCAAATCGTACCTTAAATCGTCTCCTTGTTGAGGGCCTCTTCTTTGAGCTCTTCCACCCTGTGGATTTTGTCCACCAAAGCCATTAAAAAAGGTTTCAAACAAATCTGCAAAGCCGCCCATATCACCCATATCAGGCATTCCAGCAGCACCTCCAAGGCCGGCCTCTCCAAACTGATCATATCTAGCTCTTGTTTCAGGATCGGCCAACGCTTCATAAGCTTTGCCAATTTCTTTAAATTTATCTTCAGCACCAGGTTCTTTATTTACGTCAGGATGATATTGCCTAGCTAATTTTCTATAAGCCCTTTTTAAGGTATCCGCATCAGCATCTCTTGAGACTCCAAGTATTTGGTAAAAATCAGCCATTAGATAATACTCAAGTAAAAATTTGAACTTTATACATCTTCAGAAGTATTTTCCTCTGAATCAATATCCCTTTCAACTTTATCCTTTTCTAATTCGTCTTGTGAATTTTGTTTTGCAGGTCCCATGGAAACTTTAACCAAAGCATGACGCAAAACCTTACCTTCTAAATGATATCCTCGTTGTAATTCTTCTACAATCTCATCTTCCTTAAACTCTTCACTAGGCTCTCTTAATACAGCTTCATGTAAATTAGGATCAAACTGCTGACCAACAACTCTCATCGGCGCAACTCCTTGTTGTTTTAAAACCTCTACTAATTGTTTATATAATCCTTGATAACTTCTATGGAGAGCTTGAGCTTCTTCACTTTCTGGTTTAAGTTGTTGTCTTGCTCTCTCAAAATTATCAACAATAGGAAGAATTGCAGTTATAGTTTTAGAAACAAGTTGGATTTTTAAGTCATCCTGATCTCTAGATTGCCTTTTTCTAAAATTATCAAAATCTGCTGAAATTCTTACGTATTGATTTTTTAAAGTTTCATGCTCTTTTTCTAACTGTTCTAACCTTGCATCATTATTAGAAATAGTATTTTTTAGTTCTTCAGTATTTATTTCTTCTGATTTTTGATTTGATGATTCATCAAGTTCAATCGATGCATCTTCTGGAGATGGAGTAACTTCGGGAGGACTATCCTGATCAGAAATATCATTATCTTTATTTTCAACATTGTCTGATTGATTTTCAATCATTTTTCTAAAAATTTAATAAGACTATTTTCCATTAAAATGACGCACAAAACAAGTTGCGGAAGGCCGCACAAATGTTTAATCAGGAACAAACCTTAATGCTAACCCGTTATTGCAGTATCTTTTTCCTGAGGGGGCTGGACCATCATTAAAGACATGCCCTTGATGGCCTCCACATCTAGAACAATGATATTCGGTTCTCGGGACAATGAGTTTGAAATCAACCTTCGTTTCAACTGATCCATTAATTGAATCCCAAAAGCTTGGCCATCCTGTGCCGCTATCATACTTTTTATCAGAAAGAAAGAGTGGCAAATCACATCCTGCGCAGTGAAAAACCCCTTTTCTTTTTTCGGAATTTAGCTGGCTACTGAAAGCTCTTTCAGTCCCTTCCTCCCTTAAAATATAATAAGATTCTGAACTAAGCCTAGATTTCCATTCATCTTTAGATAAATTCCACTCTTCTTTAGAACCAATTGAAGAGGCTAAAACTTTCATGGGCTTAAAGATTATTTTTAAGATTGACATAATAGGGATTAGAATAAAAGATCTTCTTGTTTGAAATTGATTCATATATTTAAATCACATAAAAGTAATGAATTTGTATCAACCTAATTCTATGAAAAATATTCATAAATTAAGTATTGCTCCAATGATGGATTGTACCGATAAACATTTCAGAATGATAATGAGAAAAATAAGCTCTAAAGCCCTTTTATATACGGAAATGATTGTGGCCCAAAGTTTGTTTTATACAAATGAAAAAGAAAAGTTTCTAGATTTTAATTATGAAGAACACCCAATATCGATTCAATTCGGTGGAGACAATCCTGTAATTCTTAAAGAAGCTGCTCGCATTGCACAAGATTGGGGTTATGACGAAATAAACTTTAATGTTGGTTGTCCAAGTCCAAGAGTCTGCTCAGGCAATTTTGGCGCTTCATTAATGAAAGATCCTGAAAAAGTAGCAAAATGCATAGAATCGTTAAAAAATAACTGCAACTTACCAGTCACGATCAAACACAGAATCGGTGTGGATAACGATGATAGTTTCATAAATTTAAATAATTTTGTAAGGGATGTAGCAAATGCTGGTGCAGACAGATTTACAGTTCATGCAAGAAAAGCGATATTAAAAGGTCTCAATCCAAAACAAAACAGGACTATACCTCCACTTAAATACGATGTAGTAAAAAAATTAAAAAAATTAAATCCAGAATTATTAATAGAAATCAACGGGGGCTTTACAAATATCGATGAATCCTTAAAGGCTTTATGTGATTTTGATGGTGTAATGATTGGAAGATCGATATATAAACACCCTTTAAGATGGTCTGAAATTGATAAAAAAATTTATGGTATTAACAAAAAAGCCAAATCTGCTTCAGAAATTATATTCTCCTTGATTCCATACATAGAAAAACACTTAAGTAATGGAGGAAAATCTTGGGATATTTGTAAGCATCTAATAAATTTAGTTGAAGGTATTCCAAAAGCAAAAATTTGGAGGAATCAAATTTCAAATAAATCTATAAAAAAAGAATTAGACATTGAATATCTGCTGAAAATAACAACTAGACTTAAAGAAATGGGCTATTAAGTTTCCTCGTTTGAAACATTGTTCTCATTAGAAACGCCTCTTTTTCTCCTGCTTCTACCACTTTCATATTCAGCATTTTCAGAAGAGTTTCCATAACTTCTATCTTCCCAACCTTCTGCTCCTGAAGATTTATTAGTATAAGAGTTATTGTGTTCAGAATTGCCACCACCGTAGCCACCACCGTAGCCACCACCGTAACCACCGCTATTATTTCCACCGCCGTAGCCACCACCGTAACCACCGCTATTATTTCCACCACCGTAACCACCGCTATTATTTCCACCGCCGTAGCCACCACCATAACCACCGCTATTATTTCCACCTCCGTAGCCACCACCGTAACCACCGCTATTATTTCCACCGCCGTAGCCGCCTCTTCCTCCTCTTCGAGATCCACCAGATCCTCTTGGCTCAGCCTTATTGATTCTTAAAGGCCTACCCATAAGCTCGCTACCTTGCAAACCATCAATAGCTGCTAACTCAATTGATTCATCCGCCATCTCAACAAATGCGAATCCTCTTTTTCTTCCAGTATCTCTTTCAAGAGGAAGGGAACAATTTAAAACTTCACCAAAAGGGGCAAATAATTGTAAAACATCTTCACGCTCTGCACGGAAAGGCAAATTGCCAACAAAAATACTCACTTTAAACTCAACAAAGAAAAATTACCTAATTAAAAAAACTACATTTAGTAGTTCTATAACATTACATTACTATTCTACTTCAAAGTATACCCTTGTTGTAGAAAAACAATTGATATTCAAATTAACAATTTTTTTTGCCAGTTTTTTATCTCTTTTTCTACTTGGGTAAACCCTGTTCCTCCTTCACTTATTCTAGACTTAACAACATTAAGAGGTTCAAGCTCCGCAAAAACATCCTGATCAAATCCGGAATGAAATTTTTTAAATTCATCAATTTTAAGATTTCTTAATAACAATTTTCTCTCTGAACAATACTTAACAATTTCACCCACAACTTGATAAGCGGTCCTAAAGGGAACATGTTTACCAACTAAGTAATCAGCCAAATCTGTAGCATTAGAAAAGTCATTTTCCACCGAAGCAGCTAAATTTTTTATATTAAATTCAATCCCCTCATTAATTAAAATAGTCATCGCTTTTATGCAGGAAGATATTGTCTCTGCTGTATCAAAAATTGGCTCTTTGTCTTCTTGAAAATCCTTATTGTATGCAAGTGGTACTCCTTTGACCATAGTTAATAATGCTTGAAGATGCCCATAAACTCTTCCCGTTTTACCCCTTATCAATTCTGGAACATCTGGATTTTTTTTCTGTGGCATTAAGCTACTCCCAGTAGCACATTTATCTGTTAATTTTGCAAAAGAAAACTCATCAGTTACCCATAAAATTATTTCCTCTGAAATTTTACTTAAATGAGACATTACCAAAGCAGATGCGGAAACAAACTCTATACAAAAATCTCTATCACTAACCGCATCAATACTATTTTTATAAATCTTTTCGAAGCCTAATTCTTTAGCTGTAAAGTTCCTATCTATTTTTATTTTTGTACCTGCTAATGCTGCAGCTCCTAATGGGGAAACATTGACTCTTTTTCTTACTTCTTTAAACCTTTCGCGGTCTCTTTGAAGCATTTCTAAATAAGCCAATAAATGATGAGCCAGAGATAATGGTTGGGCTCTTTGCATATGTGTATATCCAGGAATTAATGTATAAATATTAGATTTAGCGAGATTTAAAAAGGATATTTGCAAATCAATTATTAAACTTTCAATAATATCAATTTCTTTTCTTAGCCACAATCTTAGATCTGTACCAACTTGATCATTTCTGCTTCTGCCTGTGTGTAATTTTTTTCCAGTTTCACCTATTAAACTAATTAATTTTTCTTCAATACAGTAGTGAATATCTTCAGAAGGTGGGTTAGGAGAAAATTTACCCTCTAAATACTCATCTTTAATTGTCTCAAGACCATTAATAATTTGCGAAACCTCTGAAGACGATAAAACTTGAGTTTTTCCAAGCATTTTTGCATGTGCAATTGAGCATTCTATATCTTCTAAAATAAGCTTTTTATCAAAGCCAATTGAAGCATTAAACTTTTCAATAAAAGGATTAAGTGAATTATCAAACCTTTTACTCCAAACTTTTGCCATATCAACTAATAACTTTAGATATCTCTAATAAAGCATTTTTTTATATAGGTGACAAAAATTATCTACTTTAATTGAAAAACAACAATAGATGCATCATCTTCCAAATGTCTATTTTGTCCAGTGAAGTCATCTAACTTTTTAAAGATTTTATTTAAGATTTCTTGAGATGAATAAGATTGTTTACATAATTTTGTGAGCGTTTTAATTAACCTTTCCTCATCAAATCTTTCACCTAAAGAATTTGAAGTATCAATTACTCCATCAGTGTAATAGAGAACTAAATCATTTTCATGAAGCTTAATTTCGCCACAATTATATTCAGCATCTTTTTGTAATCCAAGAACAAATCCTTCTGCATCTAATTTAATAATTTTCTGATCTGAGCTTTTCCAAAGTAAAGGAGGATTATGTGCCGCATTAGCAAACCTCAATTTTTTAGTTCTAGGATCATAATCTGAATAGAACAATGTCACAAATCTATGCGATTGATCTAAGTCGTTTATCGCTAATTGATTCAAATCATGCAAAATTCTATCTGGGGGCAAACCTGTAAGAACTTCGGCACGTAACATTCCTCTTAGCATAGTCATTAGAAGGCCAGCTGGAATACCTTTACCCATAACATCACCTATTACCAAAGCCCATCTAGCTTTTTCTTTTCTTTTTTCAGAAATATTCGTTTTCAAACACATGAAGTCATAGTAATCTCCGCCTAACTGGAGTGCAGGTCTACAATGAGCTGCAAGATCTAAACCGTAAATAATTGGACAATAATCAGGAAGTAATCGAGATTGAATTTCAGCTCCTGTAGAAATTTCTCTTTCTACATTTTCATGCTTTTTATTTGTTTTTATTAAATAGTAATTTTCTAATCCAACGGCAAGACAATTTTGTATAAAATTAAAATTAGAATCATCTATAATGGACTCACTAGAAAAATCTTTGCTAAAAATATAAATAAAACCTCTGCATTTACCTCGGGATAATATTTTATCTGTTTCGATTTTGTACCCTAAAAAATTATTTTTTAAAGAGTTTTCAAAGGATAAAATTTCTTTTATTTTAAAGTTTTTAGAAAAATTAAATTGTTTGATAAAACTATTAATTTCTTCTTGAATTTTAAAATTTTCATTATCAGCAGAAATTTTAATATTTTCATACCATATATCTTTATTATTATTTAAGGGAATAATTAATATTATTTTTTCGTTAAAAATATGTTTAAAAATTAAGCATATATAATCTAAAAATTTATTTATATTGGAAAAAGATTTTAAATAATATGCCAATGAAGAAGCAATTTCAGAAAATTTATATTTATTTTTTAAAGATACTTTAGATTCATTATCTAAAAATTTTTGAATAAATTTATTAGAAAATAATTTTTCTTTTTGATTATTTGTCACCACAAATTAAATAGATAAATATGTTTTAACATTAAAATTAAATTTTTAAAAAAATTTGATTAAATATTTATTGATCTGCAAGCAAAGCCTCCACAAATTCATAACTATTAAAAGGCCTTAAATCTTTTATCCCTTCTCCAGCCCCAATAAATCTTATGGGCAAATTTACTTCTTCAGAAACGGCTAAAGAAACGCCTCCTCTTGAAGTACCATCTAACTTAGTAATAATTGCTCCACTTAAATTTGCTGTTTTAGCAAAACTTTTTGCTTGTTTTAAGCCATTTTGGCCTTGACTTGCATCTAAAACTAATAATGATTCAATGATTGCATCTGGTACTTTTTTATCAATAATTTTTTTTATTTTTGCTAATTCGTCCATCAAATTATTTTTCGTTTGTAATCTACCTGCTGTATCAACTAGTAATAAATCAACATTTCTTTTTTTTGCAGAATTGATTGCATCAAAAACCACCGCCGCTGGATCAGCGTTTTTTGATTGATTAGATATAACATCAACATTACTTCTCTCACCCCACACTTTTAGTTGTTCCACTGCCGCAGCCCTAAAGGTATCAGCAGCTGCAATCAATGTTTTATAGTTACTTTTTGAAGACAAATATGCTAATTTGCCTAATGTTGTTGTTTTACCAACGCCATTAACTCCTACTAATAACCAAACATTTAGCTTACCCTTTTGAGGAACTAAAAGATCATTACCAGAATTTTTTATTGGTTTGTCGATGATTAATTTTAATTCCCTCTTCAAGAATTTTATTCCTGCTTCTCCACCCACGACTTCTTCGTTTAATTTTTTTCTGAGTGAACTTATAACTTTATCAGTTGAATCAATCCCAACATCTGCCCTTATCAATAGAGTCTCTAAATCATCGAGAGATTCAGGAGTTAGAGGATCATCTCCCAATTTTTCTAATAATTCAGTGACAAATCCTTTTCTTGTTTCCTCTAACCCTCTTCTTAATTTAGTTAACCAATTAATTTCATCTAGCGATATTTGATTCTTTTTTTTTCCTTGAGCAGCTAAAACCATTGCCGACCAAGTAAAATTATCATCAAATTCTCCTAACTCAGGTTCAGATATAGTTTTATTTGATTCCTGAATATTATCTCTAATACCAGGATCGCCTATATTTTGTTTTTGCTCCTCTTGATTCTTTAATTCTTGTTTTTGCTCCTCTTGATTCTTTAATTCTTGTTTTTGCTCCTCTTGATTCTTTAATTCTTGTTTTTGCTCCTCTTGTCTTTTTTTTAAGAGGGCATAAGCTTCTGCCGCCCACTCTCTTGAATTATCAGAATCAGTATTAGTCATTTATATTTTTATTCGTAATCAATAAAATTTTAAAGCACTATTTATTTATATCAAAAAATTATTGCAATTTTACTGTTTGTAATCTCCTTAAAACTCCATTAATAAATTTTCTTCCTTGGACATCACTATATTTATTAGCTAAATTAACAGCCTCATCACAAGCAACAGCAATAGGGGTGTCCAAAAAATTAATATCCACAAATGCTAATCGCAAAATATCACGATCAACTCTTGGTAATCTTTTTAATCTCCATCCATCCATGACTTGATCAATATCAGAGTCAATAGTAGCGAGGTTATTAATAATTTTGCTAATCCTCTTATTCACATCTTCTCTAATATCAATTTGTCCACTAGAAACAATTAATTTTGGAAAGTCTAAGGTTAATGAAAGTGTGTTCATGACAGTTTCAATTTTTTTTAAAGATTTTTTTAACTCGTCTCTAACGTTTGAAAAAGAAGAATTTGATCCTTCCTGCAATTCACTATCTAATATTTTTTGTGATGCATTTTCTAAATCTATTTCACAATTATCTAATTCATCTCTACAGTGGTTTATTAGAGAATCTAAAGCAGATTCAAAAATATTTTCAATCTGAATTTTTGTTAATTTGAGGTTACCTTTATCTTTTATCAGACCTAGAGAAATTAAAGATAATTCTCTAGAAAGTGATTTATTATAATACATCAATTAAGAGGAAGTATTAGTGGAAGCACGTAACTGAGAAAATAATTTTGAAAATGTTGGATTTGTAGTATTATTTTTCTCATCTGGATTAACTATCCCTGCCGAAATTATTGTTCTAAAAGCATCTTCAACAGAAATATTTAAATCCTTAACAGAGGTTTCAGGAACCAATGTATACCAACCAGTAGTTGGATTAGGTGCTGTGGGTATAAAAACACTTAGCAATTTTTCTTCCAATTCTGGCTGAAGAGACGGACCAACATCTCCAGTCACAAAGCCTACACTATAAAGTCCTTCACGTGGATATTCAACTAAAACAACTCTTCTAAATCGATTAGATTTATTACTTAAAAAAGTTTCAAGTAATTGTTTAAGCGTTTTATAAACCGCCCCAGCTACGGGAATTTTTGATAAGGTACCCTCTCCAAATTCTAATAACCACCTTCCAACAAAATTTCTAGCCATTAAACCTATAAGCAAAATAGCTAACAAAGGAACTGTTAAACCCAAAGTAAGATTAATTAAATCTTGTAATAAAGGGTTTAAAGTAATAAAAGGATTTAATTGCTTAGGAACAGAAGTAACTAACGTTAAAACAAATTTACTAACTAAAGATGATAGCCATATTGTTGTTGCCAAGGGTATGACAACTAACAATCCGGCAATAAGATCATTTTTTAAATCCTGTTGGAGCCTAGATCCTAGGTTTAAATCTGGATTTTGATTAGAGTCACTCAAAATAACCTTTCAAACTATATTTACTTTACTAATAATTTAACTGTTTTTACTTAGTTAGGATACGTTTTTTTTAATTATTTATTAGTTTCTTGTTTAAAAAATAACTGTTATGAGAAATGCAATACATAATAAAGAAATGATCGATAACATTCAAACCAAAAAAGAAATAAGTGACAAATTAAAAGAAAGAGCACTTTTTGAGGGTTTTTCAATGGCTGGAATTGCTTCGATTCCAGGTAGTTCGCGCATTAAATTAAGAACAAATGCATTAGAAAGATGGTTATCAAATAACTACCATGCTGAAATGAAATGGATGGAAGCAGAAAGAAGAAAAGATATAAACTCACTTCTTGAAGATGCAAAAAGTGTTCTAAGCGTTGGTTTTTCTTACATTAATTCAAATAGCAATAACAACGTCTTCAAAGTAGGGAAATTCAGCCAAGGAGAAGATTATCATAAAGTTATTTACAAAAAATTAAAAAATGTTGGTAGTTGGATTAATCTAGAAATTCCTGATTGCAAATGGAAGATATGTGTTGATTCCTCCCCGCTTCTTGAAAAAGCATGGGCCGAAGAATCAGGTCTTGGTTGGATAGGTAAAAATAGTAATGTAATTAGTACGAAAAATGGTTCTTGGTTTACTTTAGGTTTTATGATTCTTACAAAAGATTTAATACCAGATAAACCTCATCAATCACTTTGCGGAAAATGTGATTTGTGTATTGAAACTTGTCCTACAAAGGCAATAGTAGAACCCTTTGTAATACAATCTGATCTATGCATCGCTTATCATACGATTGAAAGCAGGGAAAAAACTATTCCAAAAAAAATAGAAGAAAAATTAAATGGATGGGTTGCGGGATGTGATATTTGTCAAGATGTATGCCCTTGGAATAAATCAGTACCATACAACAATACTTTTGAGACTGCTCCAAAAGAATGGATTAAAAATCTTAATATTGAATCATTATATTGGGATGATAAAACTTGGGAAGACAATCTTAAAAACACCACATTAAAAAGAATTAAACCATGGATGTGGAAAAGAAACATTAAAGCAAATCTAAAGAAGAAAAAAGCAAAAATATGAAAAAGTATTTAAAAAATATAATATGTTTATTTTTAATTAGTTTTTTCTTTTTTAAAATAGAAAAAGTTCAGTCAATTATTCCATATTATTATTACCCAACAATAAAAAACTTACAAAAAGAGAGCCTATCTTTGGGAAAAAATGCATATCAACTTCTATATTTTGGACTTTATGAAGAAAGTCTTAACTTAGCAAAATTAGCAGTAAAAATAAATCCAAACGATCTAGAACTGTGGTTAATTTTATCTGAGACACAGATAGCTAACAAACAATACAAACAGGCATTAAATTCCTTAAATAATGCGGAAAAAATAAATCCAAACACTAGCAAAATATATTTTGCTAAAAGTAATATTTACTTAAAAATTAAACAAGAAAAAAATGCAAAGACTGCTTTAGAAAAAGGATTAAAATTTGACCCAAATAACTATAGAGCTATTTTTCAATTGGGAAATATTTTATTAATGGAAAAAAATTACTCAAAAGCTATTATGATTTTTGATAAATCTTTAAAAATTAAACCTGATTTCTGGCAAGCAATTAATAATCAAGGTTTAGCATATTTCGAAAAAAACAATATAAATCTATCAATAAAACTTTTTGAACAAGCAATCTCAATCCAAAACAATGCTGAACCATTACTAGGTCTTGCCTCATGTTTAAGAGTTAAAGATACTGAATTGGCGCTCCAACTAGCAAAAAAAGCATTATCTAAAGATCCCAAATATGTTGATTATGATTATAGAAAAGAACAGTTATGGGGGGAAAAAATACAAACCTCAACTGAATTACTTTTAGCAAATGAACAACTTGAAAAAGATATAATACTGGCGAAATCTAAAATCAATACATCTTCTTAATTTTCAATACTGGTAAATATTTGTTTACCTATTAGTCTTAACTTAGTTAATCAATACATATTCATTTCGCTCTCTAATGGATAAGAAAAAATTTACTTCTATCTCTCTCCAAGAAGAAATGCAACGTTCTTACCTGGAATATGCGATGAGTGTGATAGTTGGGCGAGCTCTGCCCGATGCAAGAGATGGACTTAAGCCTGTACAGAGAAGAATACTATTTGCGATGTACGAATTAGGTTTAACGCCAGATAGACCATTTAGAAAGTGTGCAAGAGTTGTTGGAGATGTACTTGGAAAGTACCATCCTCATGGAGATCAAGCAGTATACGATGCGCTAGTAAGGCTAATACAAAATTTTTCAACAAATTATCCCACATTAGATGGACATGGAAATTTTGGATCCGTAGATAATGATCCACCAGCAGCAATGAGATATACAGAAACCAGATTAGCGCCTATAGCCCATAAAGGATTTCTTGAGGAAATTAGATCAGAAACGGTAAGTTTTTCAAATAATTTTGACGGTTCTCAAAAAGAACCGGATTTTCTTCCTGCCCAACTTCCCTTTCTATTGTTGAACGGATCATCAGGTATTGCTGTTGGAATGGCAACAAACATTCCTCCTCACAACCTAGGGGAAACGGTAGATGCTTTGATAGCTTTAATAAAGGATAAGGATTTAAGTGATAAAAAACTTTCTAACATAATTAAAGGGCCTGATTTTCCTACAGGAGGGGAATTAATTTACAGTGAAGAAATAGAAAAGCTTTATAAAACGGGTAAAGGATCAATATTAATAAGAGGGGTTATAAATACAGAAGAATTAAATTTAGGTAAAGGTAAGCACAAAAGAAATGCATTAATAATTACAGAACTTCCATATCAAATCAGTAAAGCAGGTTGGATTGAAAAACTAGCTGAACTTGTTAATTCCGGTAAAATTAATGGAATCTCTGATATTAGAGATGAAAGCGACAGAGATGGAATGAGAATAGTAGTAGAATTGAAAAAAGACTCTAATGCTGAATTTATAATTTCTAGTTTATATAAAAGAACAACTCTCCAAACAAACTTTGGCGCAATATTTTTAGCTTTAATTAAAGGAAAACCTGTTCAACTAAACCTAAAGCAATATTTAAACTATTTTCTTAAATTTAGAGAAGAAACAATTAGAAAAAGAACAAATTATTTTCTTAAAAATACTCTTGAAAAACTAGAAATATCAGAAGGTTTATCCAAAGCAACAAAAAACATAAAACAAATTATTGAGATTATTGAAGAATCAAAGAATTCTGCAGAAGCTAAATCAAAATTAGTTAATAAGTTTTTTCTAAGTGAAAAACAAGCAAATTCGGTATTAGATATGCCACTAAAAAAATTAACAAATCTAGAAAAAAATCAAATTGAAAATGATATAAGATTTTTACAAGATAAAAAGAACTATTATCAAAAGTTATTGAATGAAAGAAACTTATTACTAGAATTACTAATAGAAGAATTATTAATATTAAAGAAAAAATATAATGTAAAAAGAAAAACGAAAATACTTAAAAATATTGATCAGAATGAGGAATTAGAAACACTAAATAATCAAATATTAGAAATTTTTATAAATAAAAAAACTAAATTATGCATCGACAATAGACTTTATTTAAGGAAGATGATTTTAAATAATTATAAGAAATCATTTGATGAAACGAATAAAGCGATAGATAATAAAAATATTCAAAAATTTATATGTAATATTGAAAAGGATATCAAAATTATTGGAATCACTTGTACTGGAAAAGTTTTTAACATTGATTGGGAGTCTAATATTAATAATGACTTTAAAATAGATAAAAAAATATTAGGAAATATTGATCCAAATGAAATAATAAATTTCCATTCAATCAAAAAAGGAATTAACAATTATTTATGTGTCTTAAATTCGGATGGAAGATTCAAAAAAGTTTTATTTGATAAGGATATGATTAAAAGTAATAGATCGTTCACAATTACAAAATTAAAAAAAGATGTAAAGACTATTGATTCATTTATTTTTAATGAAGAAAAAAATTTAATAATATTAACTTCAATAGGAAGAATTTTTAAATTTAATTTAACAAATAAATTCTTAACCCCAACTACAAAACAATCTCAAGGATTAACGCTTGCAAAACTTTTACCTTCTGAAAAGATTGTTTCTTGTTGTCCATTACAAGACGGAGACAATATTTATTTGGTTACTAAGCTTGGCACAATTTTTTGCTTAAGTAGTAATGAAATTTATAACGCTAATGAATCGCGTTTGGGATATTTAAATGAAAAAACGCAACTAAAAAACGATTTCTTTTTAAAAATATTGCCTAGCAAACATTACCTTGATATTGAAACTAATAAAAATAAATCTGCAAGATTAAATCTTGATAAATTGAATTTTAAATATAATAAAACAAATTTTTTAATTGATTTTTTAGAATTAAATAAAGACGAATTTCTTGAAAATTGTTTTCGACTTGAAAATATTCTCAACTAAGATTTATATTCATTTTCAACCCAATTTAAGTATTCCTGATTTACTGTACCTGTTACATAAGATCCAGTAAAACAACTCATCTCCAAATCTTGAATAATAGATTCACTTATTATAGATTTGCGCAAATTTTCAACACTTTGATAAACAAGATCATCAATTGCAAGTTGGTTAGCAATTTCACTGATTGTTCTATCATGAGCAATTAATTCATCTCTATTAGGCATATTAATTCCGTAAACATGAGGAAAACGAACTGGTGGAGCTGCTGAAGTAAAAAAAACTTTATTTGCTCCTGCATCTTTAGCCATCTGAACAATCTCTTTTGAAGTAGTACCTCTAACAATAGAATCGTCAACAATTAATACATTTTTATTTTTAAACTCTGCACTCATAGCATTTAATTTTTGTCTTACGGATTTCTTACGTTTCTGCTGGCCAGGCATAATAAATGTTCTCCCAACATATCTATTTTTAAAAAAACCTTCTCTATATTCAATACCCAACTGCCTTGCAACTTGCATAGCTGCAGGTCGCGATGAATCAGGAATTGGCATTACAACATCAATATCTCCAGAATTTATTGTTTCTTTTATTGTTTCCGCAAGATAGTCTCCCATTTTTAAACGAGCTTTATACACAGAAATCCCATTCATAATTGAATCTGGCCTTGCTAAATAAACATATTCAAAAGCACAAGGAACTAAGATTGGATTTTCACTACATTGTTTAGAAAAAAACTCGCCATTAAGATTTATAAAAATTGCTTCTCCTGGATCAACATCTCTTACCACTTGATAATCGTTGTTCTCAAGCACTAAAGATTCGCTAGCAACCATCCATTCTTCTTTTTTAGTGGTTGATGAAACTCTTTTTCCTATCACTAAGGGTCTTATCCCAAAAGGATCTCTGAATGCTAATAAACCATGTCCAGAAAGTAATGCTATCGAAGCATATGAACCCTGAATTCTTTGGTGTAAAGATTTAACAGCATCAAAAATTATATCAGGTTCTAGTTCTTGATTATGAATTTGTTCTTGTAATTCTGTCGCAAATACATTTAGTAGCATCTCAGTATCACTTGAAGAATTAGTATGCCGCTTATCAATACTAAATAATTGTTTTTCTAAATCTCTTGTATTTGTCAAATTGCCATTATGTATCAAAACAATTCCATAAGGAGCATTAACATAAAAAGGTTGTGCTTCCTCTACACTTTCTGCTGATCCCTTTGTTGCATATCTAACGTGGCCCAAGCCAATTTTCCCTATTAAATTTCTCATATCTCTCGTTCTATATGCAGTATTAACCTGACCTTTAGCCTTGTGTATATGAAAAATAGTATTTTCCATTGTTGCTATGCCTGTTGAGTCTTGACCTCTATGCTGGAGAAGCAAAAGACTATCATAAATTTGTTGATTTACGTCATCTGAAGAAACGATTCCAACTATTCCGCACATAACTTAATTACTCAAAAGTTTTAATAGTTGAAAAAATTTCTTCATATTTAAAAGTTATCTGAAATACTATTATTAAATTTTTCGGTTAATTCCTCAACCCTAATATTGCATATATTTTTATCTTGAACTTTTATTTCTAGACTTTCGTTAATAACATTACCTATTTTTTCTACATAAACACTTGATTTGAAATTATTTTGATTTTTTTTAAGATAATTTAGCCATTCTTTTTCTTTCGTTTTATCTATTGAAAAAATTATCCTTGAACCACCTTCTGCAAATAATAAATTATCATTTCTATTAATATCTTTTTGTAAAACTATCATTGCACCTTTTGAAGATAAAATACAACACTCTGATAAAGCTATAGCTAAACCGCCATCGCTAATATCATGAGATGAAACTACAAAACCTTCTAAAATTGCATTTCTTAAAAAACTCTGGCAAAACTTTTCATCTAACAAATCTAATTTTGGAGGACGACCTGTAATTTCTCCATGAATATATTCCAAATAAGAACTTGCTGCTATTGTTGTTTCTGATTCATGTGAACCAATTAACCAAATTTGATCATCAATATTTTTCCATCCACTACTTACGGCATTTAGAACATTATCTATCTTCCCAACCATTCCAATTACAGGAGTAGGATTTATAGGAGTAATGTCATTCTCTTTATTTTTTGATTCGTTATATAAAGAAACATTGCCCCCTGTAACAGGAGTTTCTAAAACTTTACAGGCTTCAGTAATTGCATCACATGAAGATGAAAGTTGCCAATATCCTATTTCAGTTTCAGGAGAGGGAAAATTCAAGTTATTTGTAATTGCAACTGGTTCAGCACCTACACAACTAACGTTTCTCGAAGACTCGGCAACAGCAGCAATGGTACCCCTATAAGGATCAAGAGAAACCCATCTACTATTACAATCTACTGAAGCAGCAACTCCAGAAAATACTTTATTTTTATTTTTTTCATTTTGTTCTCTTAGTCTTATAACAGCTGCATCTGATTCTCCAGGTTTAAAAACTGTATTTGATTGAACTTGAGAGTCATATTGTTTATAAATCCATCTTTTAGAGGCTATCGAAGGATTTGAAAGAAGCTTAAATATAATTTGTGCAAAAGACAAATTCTTATTTTCCTTCATTGAAAATATTTTTTGCTGCTTAATTTCTGGTAAATTATTTTCTTTCCATTCCCATTTCTTCAACAAGTAATCAGGTGGTTTATTAATTACATTATGGACATTTACAGGAGTATCATCTGATAAAGCAGAAGTAGGTATCTGAGCAACAATTTTACTTTTATGAGAAATAACGACCTCATTATTCTCTATTACTTCACCAATGACATTGGCATATAATCCCCATTTATTAAATTTTTCAATAAGATCATTAATTTTTTCTTTCTTAACAACAAACAACATCCTTTCTTGAGATTCAGATAATAAATATTGATAGGAAGACATATTATCTTCTCTGGAGGGAACCAAATCTAAATCTATAAATATACCTAAATTTCCATTTGCAGCCATTTCTGCGCTGCTGCAAGTTAGACCTGCTGCTCCCATATCTTGAGCTGCAATTACATCTCCAGTCTTAAAAGCGTCTAAACAAGCTTCTATAAGACTTTTCTCAATAAAAGGATCACCAACTTGAACAGCAGGTCTATCATCTAATGAACTACTAGTTAATTCTGAGCTTGCGAAACTAGCTCCACCGACACCATCTTTTCCTGTAGTATTGCCGACATAAAGTACTGGCGATCCTACATTCTTAGCTCCAGAGCAAACAATTTCATTGGTTTCTAATAATCCTAAAGCCATAACATTAACTAACGGATTTCCAGAATAACTATCATCAAAGTCAATTTCCCCTCCAACAGTAGGCACACCCACACAATTGCCATAATGTGCAATACCAGATACAACTCCTCTTAGTAGATCGATATTTGATGATTTATCAAGATTGCCAAATCTCAATGAATTCAATACTGCAATTGGCCTTGCTCCCATTGTAAAAATATCTCTTAATATTCCTCCGACACCTGTCGCCGCTCCTTGAAAAGGTTCAATTGCTGAAGGATGGTTGTGGCTCTCAATTTTAAAAACAAGTTTTTGATTATTTCCAACATCAATAACGCCAGCATTTTCTCCAGGACCAACCAAAACATTTTTTCCTGTTGTTGGAAACTTAGATAATAAAGGTTTTGAATTTCTATAACAACAATGCTCGGACCACATAACACCAAACATTCCTAATTCTGTCCTGTTTGGTTTTCTCTTTAATCTATTACAAATTTCTTCGTAATCATTAATTGTTAAATTTTCAAATTTAAGAACTTCATTGAGATCGTATAGATCATTTTTTTCTGAATTTATCATTATTTAGATCCAAGGGTCATCTTCGCTATTATCTCTGAAAGATCTTGATGATATCTCTTCATTATAAAAAGTCTTTTGATTAAAATCCAAGTTTTGGTTTATATCTTCATCTTCTTCAAGCCAATCTTCTAATCTACTTGAGGCTATATTTTTCATATCATCGAATTTATCAATAATTTTTTTTCCTTTTTGGAAAAATTCATTTTTTAAACTAGATTTCATTAAAGATAAATCATCTAAAGAATCGCAATTACAAAATACTAAACCAGGTTGTTGATCAGTAATATTTTCAATATTTAATTTCCATCTACTAGAGCCTGGAATCTTAGGATTCGATCGAGAGGCTAAATAATATTTAATTTTCCCCGTTTTTATTTCAAATAAAAAATCTGCTATTAAACCTATTTTCGATCCATCTTTATTTATCAAATTAGCTTCAATTAAAGTTGGAAACCTATTTAAAGTTGCTAAATCAGAAATAGCTGGATCACCTTTGACATAAATTTCATTATCTATTATTTGACTAATTTGATTTAATCTCCAAACATTTCTTTTTAAATTAAAATTTGAAGGTCTAGAAAACCATCCTAGAATTCGATGAACAGGAGGATGCATCCAAACATTTTCACCATTTCCATAATTAAGGGCCATATTGCCTTTAACATTATAATTTAATAATTCACTTAATAAAATTTCTTTAGGTAATTTCAACTTAAGAACGAACCTGAACAGGCATAACTAAATAAGTAAAAGAATTTAGATTATCTTCTGGTACGAAAACAGCGGGTGTAGTTGCAAGATTACACTTCAAAATTACATTTTCAGAAGTGATTACTTTCAAACCTTCTAATAGATATCTAACATTAAAGGCAATTTCAAAATCATCTCCAGAATAAGAAACTGGTATTGATTCATTGGCATTTCCAATATCTTGTGCATCAGCACTTATTGAAGCTAAATCTGTATTATCCAATTTAAATTTAACAACACTACTCTGTTGATCTGCTAAAACAGCTATTCTTTCTAGGGCTTCAATTAATCGTTTGGTATTAAAATTTAAAATCTTGGAAAAAGTATCAGGTATTAATTGTGAATAATTAGGGTAATTACCTTCAAGAGTTCTTGTTGTAATTAATTGATTAGTAGAAATAAATACTACTTGTCCCTTATCATAAAAAAACTTAAGTAAATTTTCTGAGTTTCTTAAGGTTACTAGTTTTTCTATTTCTCTTAAAGATCTAGTAGGAATAGTAACTGATAAATCATTTTCATCTGAGGTTAAGTTATCTTTATTTTGTATGTTTTTTAAATATTCTTCATTACCTATCAAAGCAACCGCTAGTCTATGACCATCTGTAGAGGCAGACTCTAAATAATTTTGTTTAAAAGTAAAATTAACTCCTGTAAGCAATTGCTTTGAATCATCATTGCTACTAGCAAAAATTGTTGATTTTAAAGCTTTTAAAAAAGAAATTGGGTCAATATTTAAAGAAGTACCACTTTCGACAAATGGCAAATTAGGGTAATCATCAGACGGTATACCTTTGAGGTTAAAAGATCCTCTATCACTTTTTATTAGAATATTTTCTGAATTCTGATCTACTTCAAGATTAACTGGAGTTTCATTAGGTAATTTGTTTACTATTTCAGATAAAAGTTTTGAAGGTATCGTAATAGCTCCACTATTTTTGACAGTTCCGTCGAAAGAAGTTTGAATTCCCAAATTAAGATCAAATCCTGTCAAGCTAATTTTATTTGTTCCTTGATCAGCTGTTAAAAGTATATTTGCAAGAATGGGATGAGTTGGCCGGGAAGCCACTGCTTTACTCACTAATTGAATGGCATTATTTAACTCATTTTGATTACAAATAATCTCCATCGGAATTTTTTACTTTTTACAAACACAATATACTTTTTTCGTAAATTAAATTCAATGAACTTCTTTTCTTTTTTTCTAATATAAATTAACTATTTAATAAAAAATAATTTAATAGTAGTAGTTACTGTGGAAATTGTGGAATTTTTGAATTAAAACAGTTGTTTTGCTTCTTTATAAATATTTGAACAAGTGGAAAAATATTATAATTTGTTTATTAAATGTAAATTTTCTAAATAAAAAAATAATTATTCAACAATTTGAATAAATTTTTATATTTTATTCCACAAAAAAATACCGTTTTTAATTGATTTCCACAGACAGTTATCTTTTTGGATTTTAATATCCTAAGATTTTTGTTATGTTTTTTAACGATGGTTCAATGTTTTTTCTGAAAATAGCGTCATTGTTTTTAATAGCGCAATCAGGATCTTTTAAACCGTTTCCAGTAAGAACACAAACTACGGTTGATTCTTTTTGGATTCTATTTTTATTTTTTATTAGTCCAGCAAGTGATGCCGCGCTAGCGGGCTCACAAAATACTCCTTCTTTAGCAAGAATTTTATAAGCATTGATGATTTCTTCATCTGTGACAGACTGAAAGTCACCTTTACTTTCTTTTTTTACGATTTTTGCTTTTTCTCTATTAACTGGATTACCAATTCTTATAGCAGTTGCAATTGTTTCAGGATCTTTAACTATTATATTCTTTACTAATGGAGCAGATCCTTCCGATTGAAAACCCATCATAATTGGCAATTTTAAATTTCTTGTTATTCTCGAATATTCTTTAAACCCTAACCAATAAGCAGTTATATTTCCTGCGTTTCCCATTGGAATACAAAGCCAATCAGGTGCAATACCTAAATCATCAACAATTTCAAACGCTGCTGTCTTCTGTCCTTGTATCCGATATGGATTTACAGAGTTTACTAGTTCTATTGGATGTTCAGAAGATAAATCTCTTACAATTTCAAGGGCTTTATCGAAGTTTCCATTAATTGAGATTATTTCAGCTCCGTACATTAAAGCTTGTGCAAGTTTTCCTTGTGCAACAAATCCTTCTGGGATTAAAACATAAGGTTTTAATCCTCCTCTGGATGCATAAGCAGCAGCTGCAGCAGAAGTGTTTCCTGTACTTGCACAAATAACAGCTTGACGACCCTCTTCTTTTGCTTTACTTATGGCCATAGTCATTCCACGGTCTTTAAAAGATCCTGTGGGATTGAGACCATCATATTTTAAAAAAACTTTTATTCCATTTCCAATTAATTTACTAATTGATTCACTAAAAATAAGGGGTGTATTTCCTTCATTTAGAGAAATAATAGGAGTCTTTTTCGTCACTGGGAGATATTGTTTGTATGCCTCTATAAGACCTGGCCACTTTTTTTTTCTGTAATTAATACGAAGTTTATTTTTGATTTTATTTATTAACACCATAATTGTTTAATTTGTTTTAATTTTATCAAGAGGAGAATTTGTGAAAAAATCTAATAATTCTGAAATAGATTCTACTTTATTCATAACTTTGCTTAAAGCATTTACATCTAAAATAACAGTTTTAGTTGGATAACCTTCAAAAAATCTGATCAGATTTATTTTGCCATTTCCCAAGTCAATACCTTTTATAACGCTTGATCTGAGAGCTAATACACCCGTTTTCTCGTCATCTGCTCTGGGTGGATGGATAATTGATGAAAGCCTTGATAAAACAATATTACCTATTTCTGAATAAACTAATTTGCTTGCAATTGTAATTGGAATCTCAAAATCTTTATTTAATACTGATCTAATTTCTTTGTCAGAAGAACCAGTTGCTTTCAAAATTCTTTTTAATTTTCTTGTAGCTTTACCTTCTTTAGCAAAAGTTTTTAAAGAATTCACTTTAATAGTTCTAGAAAATATGCTGTATGTAATTTTAATTTCTTCAGCAGTATTAGCTTTTGGAACATTTAAAAATAATGGAGAAATTACTAAAATTAAAAATATTTTAAATATTAAAATTTTACTAAGCTTCATTTAGATATTTGCACCAGCAGCAATCTTAACAAGTCTAACTACTCCTTTTTCAGTTACTTTTTTTGCAATTTTTATACCCATTTCTTTTGTATATGGTTCATTTATAAGTCTTGGAACCCTTTTTAGAAAAATGTCAATTGAATATCCGGGTACTTTTTGTAAAATTTCTAAAAAGTTTCTTAATGGCTCTACATACATTACAAGGTCATTCAAGTTGTTATTTTCGTTAATAGTATTTAATTTAATTGATTGCGGAAGATAGTTATTCAAACTTTTCAATATTTTTAGACTAAGTAAATCTATTTGATTTGTTAAACCTTCAACTATCTCATTTCTAAGAAATCCTCCATTTGGAGAAAAGAGAAGATTTATAACTTCGTCTAATAGTTTTTCTAAATCGAGATTTGTTTGCTTTGCAGCGTTAGAAAGTAGATCTTCTAAACGGTCCCATTTAAATTTTTTGTTATCAAAAAGCATTTCTTTAAGGCTTTCCCTTAATTGTGGATCAGGATCTTCCATCAATCTTCTTGCAAAATATGGATAAGCCGCGCCTAATATCTTAAAGCTTGGATCAACGCTTAAAGCTATTCCTTCTAAAGTAAGTAATGATCTAATTATAAGCGCATAATATGGGGGTAGCCTGAAAGGGAATTTATACATAACACCAGACATATCGTCTGTAACGCTTTTAAAATCCATTTTCGAAACTCCTTGTTCGACTGCGTTAATGAAAACATCTTGAAATGCTGGAACAATGGGTTCTAAATTAACTTCTTCTGATAAAAATCCCAATTTTACGAAATCTTGAGATAATTTATCGAAGTTTTTATTAACTAAATGAACTACTGCTTGAATTAATCCTGATCTAGATTCTCTGGAAACCTCGCTCATCATTCCAAAATCTAGATAACATAATCTTCCATCTTCTAAGGCTAATAAATTACCTGGATGTGGGTCTGCATGAAAAAATCCATGTTCTAAAAGCTGTTCTAAACTGCATTGCACTCCTATATCAATCATTTCATCTGGATTAATTCCTATTTTTTTTACGTCTTCTAAATTTGTTAATTTTGTACCGTCTATCCATTCCATTGCTAATACTCGTCTTGAAGTTATTTCTTTATAAATTTTTGGCACGGCAATCATTTTGTTATGTTTATGCATATCTCTAAATTTTTCTGCATTTGCAGCTTCGTTTAGATAATCCATCTCTTCAAAAACTCTCTTGCCTAATTCATCAATCAAAGCAACTAGATCACTTCTTATTAATCCGATATTGTTTTTTAGCCAAAGAGCAATATTTCTAACTATGTAGAGATCTAGGGTTATTTGTTCTCTCAATCCTGGCCTTTGAACTTTTATTGCAACGATCTCTTCGTTTTTCAATTTAGCTTTATGTACTTGACCTAAAGAAGCAGCGGAAATTGGCTCTTTATCAATTTCTAAAAAAATCTCATTTATTTTGTATCCCAAATCTTCTTCTATTAATTCCATAGCTTTATTACCATCAAACCCAGGGAGTTGATCTTGCAATTCAGATAATTCTTCTAGAAGAATACCTGGAATTATATCTGGCCTTGTTGATAAAGCTTGGCCTGCCTTAACAAATGCAGGCCCAAGTTCTACTAATAAATTTGTTAATTCTCGTGCTCTAAATCTTGCTTGCTGTTCATTTTTCAATCTTCCAGTTAATTTATCCCATCCCACGGAGAATATGTAAGCAAAAATAGGTATGAGTGTTTGCCAAAGTCTTTTTAAAAGTCTTTTAGGATTTTTTTTGTAAATTTTGGAAATTGTATCTGGATCGTAATTTAAGAGTCCAGATACCTCAATAAAATCAGTAAAATCTTCTTTCATAACTTTATATATTTAAAACCTTTATTTTTTTAAAAAAGAAGTTAATTTTTTTATATGGAAGATTTATCATGTTAGTACAACTAAAAATAGAAAATATTGCATTAATAGAAATTATAGAAATTAATTTCGAAAAAGGTTTGAATATCATAACTGGTGATTCAGGTTCAGGAAAATCATTAATTTTGGATTCCCTAAATGCTTTATTTGGTGGAACTAATATACCTCTAAAACATTTATTACGTCCAGGAAAAGATTTTTGCGTTATTGAGGCGATATTTTCTTCTTCTTTTCAAATTAATAGTTGGTTAATTAGTAATGGTTTTGAAATATCTTCTTCAGAACTACAAATTAAAAGAAAATCTTACAAAAAAAATAAAAAAATTATATCCAAATATAGCCTTAATGATCTACCAATTAATAGACAATTATTAGAAAAACTTGGACGATTTCTAATAGATTTCGCAGGTCAATCTGACACTTTTATCTTTGATTCTTTAGATAAGAGAAGACTAATTATTGATGACTTATGTTCTCAAGAATCAAGAGATACTAGCGAAAGGATTAAAAGTATATGGGGCGAAACTAAAGTTTTAAAAAGCTTAATGGATGAAAAAATAGAATTTTCTAAGAAGCTAGATGAAAAAAATTTGGCAATTAAACATATGTTGGAGAGTTTAGAAGAAGCTGATTTAAATTCAAGTGAAGAAATTTTAGAATTAGAGTTATTAGAAAATAAACTTGTAAATAATCTTGAAATTAATAATTCAATTCAATCATCATTAGAAAAGTTAAATAATTTCAGTCACGATGAACCTTCAGTAACTTCTTTTATAAATCAATCACTAAAGATTTTAAATAAAACAGCAGATTTTGATTTAGAGATTCAAAAATTTAGAGAGAAGTTATTAAATATTCATGCTGATATTGAAGATTTAATTTTTGAACTAAAATCATATTTGCAAGAAATAGAAAATTATGAATCTAATCTTCCAGAAATACAAAAAAGATTATTCTTTTTAAAAAACTTAGAGAGAACTTTTTCATTGGATTTAACTCAATTAATTGAAAAGCGCGATCAATTAAAAACGTATTTTCAACAAAATGATCAAGATAATGAGATTTCCAGGATAAAAGCTCAAATTGAGAATTTACAAAGTAATCTAAATTCTTTATTTGTTATTCAATCTACTGAAAGAAAAAAAATTGCTAAACAGTTACAAAATTCAGTAATTTCAATTTTAAGAAATTTAGGCTTAGAAAATGCAAATTTTTCAATTCAATTTTCTGAATGTAAGCCTTCTGGTGATGGAATTGATGATATAAATTTTTTGTTCTCGGCTAATCCTGATCAGAAGCTTGCTCCATTATCAAATGTTATTTCTGGCGGAGAAATGTCAAGATTTTTGTTAGCTATTAAATCTAGTATTTCTAAAAAACCCAATACTTTCTTTTTAGATGAAATTGATAGTGGTTTGAGTGGTAAATCTCTATTTTCTTTGGTGGAGCTTATAAAAGAAATTTCAAAAAATCAACAAGTTTTATGTATTACACATCAGCCATTCCTCGCTGCTAGGGGATCAGCTCATTTCAAAGTTAATAAAAACGTAATTAATGGGATAACTTATACTTCAATCGCAAAACTAACTACAAAAAATCAAAGAAAAAATGAATTAATAGAACTCATAGGTGGAGGTTCATGCGAAGTAAACGAATATGCTTCTAAACTTCTTGATTGCTCCGCTGCGTAAAATAAAAAAAATTCCACTATAATAACCTTTTTAAATCATAATTTAGATTTAAACATGGTTAATAAAGTTGATAATGGTTTTGGAGAAGATAACTCAATTAATATTAGAGGAGCTCGTCAGCATAATTTAAAAAATATTGATCTTTCTCTACCTAGGAATAAATTTATAGTTTTTACAGGTGTGAGTGGAAGTGGTAAAAGTTCTTTGGCCTTTGATACTATTTTTGCTGAAGGTCAAAGAAGATATGTTGAGAGTCTTTCTGCATACGCAAGGCAATTTTTAGGTCAAGTAGATAAACCAGATGTTGACAATATTGAAGGGTTATCACCTGCTATTTCAATTGATCAAAAATCCACAAGTCATAATCCTCGATCAACAGTTGGAACAGTAACGGAAATACAAGATTATTTAAGACTATTGTTTGGTCGTGCTGGTGAGCCGCATTGTCACCATTGTGGGATTCCAATTGCGCCTCAAACAATAGATGAAATGGTGGATCAAATTCTTCTTTTACCAGAAGGAACAAGGTACCAATTGTTGGCTCCTGTTGTAAGAGGTAAGAAAGGAACACATACAAAATTAATAAGCGGACTAGCTGCTGAAGGATTTGCCAGGGTTAGAATCAATGGAGAGGTAAGAGAACTTGCTGATAGTATTGAATTAGATAAAAATCAAATTCATAATATTGAGGTAGTAGTCGATAGATTAATTGCAAGAGATGGCATACAAGAAAGATTAAATGATTCTCTACAAACTTGTCTCAAAAGAGGAGATGGCTTAGCAATAGTAGAAGTTGTTCCAAAAAAAGGAGAAAACTTACCTTCTAACTTAGAAAGAGAAAAACTTTACTCAGAAAATTATGCATGTCCTGTACATGGATCTATTGTTGAAGAACTTTCTCCTAGATTATTTTCTTTTAATAGCCCATATGGGGCCTGTCCAGATTGCCATGGGATTGGTTATTTAAAAAAATTTACTGCTGATAGAGTTATACCTGATAAAATATTACCTGTTTATGCTGCAATAGCTCCTTGGAGTGAAAAAGATAATACTTATTACTTCTCTTTACTTTATTCTGTAGGACAAGCTTATGGTTTTGAATTAAAAACTCCTTGGAAAGATTTAAGTGATTTGCAAAAAAAAGTATTACTTTTGGGATCAGATAAACCAATATTAATTCAAGCTGATAGTCGTTTTAAAACTTCTAGTGGTTTTGAAAGACCTTTTGAGGGGATTTTGCCAATATTGGAAAGGCAATTAAATGAAGCCAATGGGGAATCAGTTAAACAAAAATTAGAAAAGTATCTAGAATTAGTTCCCTGTAAGACATGTTCTGGAAAAAGATTAAGACCTGAGGCTTTGGCAGTTAAACTTGGTCCTTATAACATTACTGATTTAACTTCTATAAGCGTTTCTGAAACCCTAAATCACGTAGAGCGCATCATGGGCTTAGGTAAGACAAAGAAAGACAGTGTATATTTATCAGAAAAACAAAAGCAGATAGGAGAATTGGTTTTAAAAGAGATTCGTTTACGTTTGAAGTTTTTAATTAATGTAGGTTTAGATTATTTAACTTTAGATAGACCAGCTATGACTTTGTCTGGTGGTGAGGCTCAGCGTATTAGATTGGCTACACAAATAGGTGCAGGTCTTACTGGCGTTTTATATGTACTAGATGAACCAAGTATTGGTTTGCATCAGAGAGACAATGACAGATTATTAGAAACATTAAAAAGCTTAAGAGACTTGGGAAATACTTTGGTTGTCGTTGAACATGATGAAGATACTATGAAATCCGCAGATTATTTAGTAGATATTGGACCAGGGGCAGGTGTTTATGGTGGGGAAATTATTGCTAAAGGATCTTATCAAGATGTCTTAAATTCAGAAAAGTCATTAACGGGAGCTTATCTTAGTGGTAGAAAATCGATTCCTACCCCAAAAGAACGTAGATCATCTGTAAAAAAAAGTTTAATTTTAAATAATTGTTCTAAAAATAATTTAAAAAATATTTCTGTTGAATTTCCTTTAGGAAGATTAGTTGCTGTAACTGGTGTGAGTGGAAGTGGGAAGAGCACTTTGATAAATGAATTACTTCATCCTGCATTATGTCATTCGCTAGGATTAAAAGTCCCTTTTCCTCAGGGTGTAAAAGAGTTAAAGGGTATAAAGGCAATTGACAAAGTTATCGTTATTGATCAATCTCCAATAGGAAGAACTCCAAGATCAAATCCTGCTACATATACAGGTGCTTTTGATCCTATAAGGCAGATATTTACTGCCACAGTAGAAGCAAAAGCAAGAGGTTATCAGGCTGGTCAATTTAGCTTTAATGTGAAAGGAGGAAGATGCGAAGCTTGTAAAGGTCAGGGAGTCAATGTAATTGAAATGAATTTTTTACCTGATGTGTATGTTCAATGTGAAGTATGTAAAGGAGCTCGTTTTAATAGGGAAACTCTTCAGGTGAAATATAAAGGTTTCAATATATCTGACGTTTTAGAGATGACTGTTGAACAAGCTGCAGAAACTTTTTCTGCTATACCTCAAGCTGCTGATAGATTATCTACATTGGTTGATGTTGGCTTAGGATATGTCAAATTAGGCCAGCCAGCTCCTACATTATCTGGTGGAGAGGCTCAAAGAGTTAAGTTGGCTACGGAATTGTCAAAAAGGGCTACTGGAAAAACTTTATATTTGATTGATGAACCAACTACAGGGTTAAGTTTTTATGATGTTCATAAATTAATGGATGTGATACAACGTTTGGTAGATAAAGGTAATTCAGTAATTGTTATTGAACATAATTTAGATGTTATTAGATGTTCAGATTGGATTATCGATTTAGGACCTGATGGAGGGGATAAAGGAGGAGAAATCATTGCAGAAGGTATTCCCGAGGATGTAGCTAAAAGTCCTACAAGTCATACAGCAAAATATCTTAAAAAGGTTCTGAAATAAGAAAATCCTTGTTGCATTTCTTTTTATTTTAAATATTTCAGTAATATGAAATTCTTTTTTAAAGGGGTATAACATTCCTCTATGACTGCGTTTTTGAAAACTTTCATGTAAAAAAAATTTCAAATCATAATGCTTTCTTAATATTTCCTTAGAAAAATCAGCTTATTTGTATTAAAGGCCGTTGATCGGAGGTTTTACTGAATGAGGTTGAAATTTTTACATTTACATTTACATGGTCTTATACGTTCTAAAAATCTTGAGTTAGGCAGGGATGCAGATACAGGAGGGCAAACACAATATGTTTTAGAGTTAATTAAAAGCTTGGCTAATACTTCAGAAGTTGATCAAGTAGATTTAGTTACTCGTTTAATAACAGACCCTAAAGTAGACGATGAATATTCTCAAGAAGAAGAATTTGTAGAACCTGGAGTGAGAATTTTAAGATTCAAATTTGGACCTAATAAATATTTAAGAAAGGAATTGCTTTGGCCTTATTTAGATCATTTAACTGAAAGACTAATTTCTTACTATAAAAAAAACAAAAAGCCTAATTTCATTCATGCACATTATGCAGATGCTGGATATGTAGGAGTTAAACTAAGTAAATCCTTAAACGTTCCTCTTATTTTTACTGGTCATTCTTTAGGCAGAGAGAAAAAAAGGAAACTGCTTGATACTGGTTTAAAAAATTATCAAATAGAAAAATTTTATTCTATAAGTAAAAGAATTGAGGCAGAAGAAAAAGCATTGAAGTCTGCAGATATTGTTGTTACAAGCACTAAACAAGAGTCAGTGTATCAATATTCCCAATATTCTTCTTTTTCACCTCACAAAGCTAGAGTAATTCCTCCTGGTATCGACCATAATAAGTTTCATCATATTCACTCGACTACAGAGACAGCCGAAATTGACAATATGATGCAACCTTTTTTAAAGGATCCTACGAAACCTCCATTATTAAATATTTCTAGAGCTGTACGAAGAAAAAATATCCCCTCTTTGATTGAGGCATATGGAAGATCTGAAAAATTAAAAAGAAAAGCTAATTTAATTTTAATTTTGGGTTGTCGAGATAATACTTCAAAACTTGATCCTCAACAAAAAAGTGTTTTCAATAATATTTTTGAAACGATTGATAAATATAATTTGTATGGAAAAGTGGCTTATCCAAAACAGCATCTTCCAAGTCAGATACCTGCTTTATATAGGTGGGCTGCAAGCAGAGGGGGTGTATTTGTAAATCCAGCTTTAACAGAGCCTTTTGGCTTGACACTTCTTGAGGCTTCGTCATGTGGGTTACCAATAATATCAACAAATGATGGAGGACCAAAAGAAATTCGCTCAAAATGTGAAAATGGACTTTTAGTTGATGTTACTGATATTAATGAGTTGAAAGTTATTCTTGAAAAAGGAATTTCTAACAATAATCAGTGGAAATTATGGAGCAGAAATGGTATTGAAGGTGTTAATAGGCATTTTAGTTGGAACACTCATGTACGAAATTATTTATCAATACTTACAGAAGAGTTTTCAAGATCAAATAGTTATTCTTCATCTGATATTAAACAGAGTTGTTTAAAAGGAAGTTCTTCACTAATAAAACCCCATTGATCGAATACTTTAGGATCAGGGTGAAGAATTACTTGATTGTTATGAGTTTTTTTTAGTTTGAAACCTTTCTTAGATAGTTTTTTCATTAAGTTGGCAGTTTCTTCGAATCTTGATGCCATTGCATCAAGACTTGAGCAATCACTTGTTAATCCATTATCTTTCCATGTAAAAAAACTCATAACAAATTTCTAAAGATTGATTTTTAAAACTATACCTAAAATTACAAGTAAAATGTTGATTTTCCAAAAATTTTCAACTATTTTTTGTTCCTTAATTCCTAGAAGTTCAAAATGGTGATGTAGTGGAGTCATTAAAAATATGCGTTTACCTCTTTGAAATAATTTTTTTGTGATTTTAAAAAAACTTACTTGAATCATTACTGACAATGATTCAATAATAAATATTCCTGAGAAAATAGATAAGGTAAAAATGCTATCGGTTAATAACGCTATAGAACCCAGTATTGCACCAATACTTAGAGATCCTGTGTCACCCATAAATATTTTTGCAGGATAACTATTGTACTTGAGAAATCCTAAACATATGCCGGACATTGAATAACAAAAGATGCTAAAAATAAAAAGTTCTTGCTGTTCTTTCATTAATATTTCTGTTCCTAATCCACAAAAGACAATCGCACTGCATCCAGCTGCTAATCCATCTAGTCCATCAGTCAAATTTACTGCATTACTAAGGCCAACTAGCACTAAAAAAGAAATTGGTAATATGAAAATATTCATATTTATTCCCCAGGATTGAGATATAGTTATTGATGGATTTAATAAATTTTTTTCATAGGCTAGTATTATAAAAACTATTGAGATAATACTTTGTAGAATAAATTTTTCTTTTGCTTTTAACCCTGTATTTTCTTTGTATTTAATACTTAAATAATCATCTAAAAACCCTGTTATAAAGAAACCAAAAACAGTCAGAAATAACAGAAATAATTCTTGAGAACCTAAATTTACAGTTATTATCAAAAGAAAAAATAAAAAAGGAACTATCATAAAAATTCCGCCCATTGTTGGTGTATTACTTTTTTTATAGTGATTAGAGGGCCCTTCAGTTCTAATATTTTGAATTAAATTAAATTTTCTAATTATTTTTAGACCATTTTTTGTTGCTAATAAAGAAATAAAAAAAAATAATGTATAAACTCCTAGAAGAATAAAATTATTAAAAAAATAAGAGGTTATTAATAAAGCGAAAGTATTTAATATTATTAATGTTTTAGCGTTAAACTTTTTAATCTTCCCAATCATCCTCTGAAGGGTCTTCTTCAGTCTTATAATCTTCTTTTTCTCCCATAAGAGCTGAAAGTTCTTCTTCTTCTATAGTACTAATTTCTTGTGAATCACCTTCTTTTTCCGCAACAAGTCTTCCTGTATTTTCAAGCCAAGATAGTAGATCAGGTTCATCCCTTAATGGCAATACAGGAGCTGGATCATCTCTGTGGTAGCAAGTTAAAGCAGGGTTGACTTCAGAAATATCGTCTAATCTAAGTTTCAGTGTATTTGAGTCCATTAAAGGTTATGTTCTATATATAAGATAATACATAATGATGCACACGAAAAACTTTGTTTGATAAAGCAAATTTAAAATATTTTTTTATCTGGCTAATTTCATTGTCTCTGTCTGGATTATTCAAACTTATTGGATACTTGAATCCTAATGTTTTAATAATTAATAACTTTCTTCTATTATTACTAGTTTTTGGTCCAGCTCTTTTAGTTACAATAATATTAGTTTTTAATAAATTTTCAAATTCTTAATTACGTAAAAAATTTAAATTTATGGAGCAAATTTAGATGCAGCAGGCAAACAAAGTTGTACTAGCGTATTCTGGTGGGGTAGATACGAGTGTTTGTATTCCATACTTAAAAAATGAATATGGAATTTCAGAAGTGGTTACTTTTGTAGCAGATCTTGGACAAGGCGAGGATTTAGAATTTATTAGACAAAAAGCTTTAAATTCTGGTGCGTCTAAATCAATTGTTGGTAACTTAGTTAATAGATTTGTTGAGAAATATGCTTTTCCAGCTATTAGAGCAAACGCACTATATTTAGATAAATATCCTTTGTCTACAGCTCTTGCAAGGCCTTTAATTGCTGAAAATCTAGTAAATATTGCTCGAGAGATTAATGCTGATGCGGTAGCTCATGGATGTACTGGTAAAGGCAATGATCAGGTTCGATTTGATTTGGCAATTAATGCTTTAGGCCCTGATTTGAAAATAATTACTCCTGCAAGGGAGTGGAATATGAGTAGGGAGGAGGCGATAGTATATGGAGAAAAATTTGGTATTCCTGCCCCAGTATCAAAAAAATCACCTTATTCAATAGACGTTAACTTACTTGGTAGAAGTGTTGAAGCGGGGATTTTAGAAGACCCAATGCAAGAAGCGCCTGAGGATATATTTGCGATGACATCATCAATTGATAATGCACCTGATTCCCCTCAGGAAATAGAAATTATTTTTAAAAATGGTTTTCCAGTTGGAATTAATGATGAATTTTTAACTTCATTAGAGATTATTCAAAAAGCAAATGATCTTGCAGGTGCGCATGGTTTTGGAAGAATAGATATGATTGAAGATAGAGTAGTCGGAATTAAAAGTAGAGAGATTTACGAAACACCTGGCCTTTTACTTTTAATCAAAGCTCACAAAGAATTAGAGAGCATTACATTAAACCCTGACGTTATCGACTTTAAAGGAATAGTAGAAAAAAAATGGGGTCAATTAGTCTACCAAGGTTTTTGGTTTGGACCTCTTAAAGATAGTTTAGATGCATTTATTTCATCGACGCAAACTTCAGTTAATGGAAGAGTAAAGATTAGACTTCATAAGGGGAACGCAATAGTAATTGGAAGAATGTCGGAAAATAATTCACTTTACAGGGAAGATTTGGCAACTTACAACAAAGAGGATGTTTTCAATCACTCTTTAGCAGAGGGTTTTATTTATATGTGGGGTATGTCTAATAAAATATGGGCTGAATTAAATTCAAAAACAAAAGATTAATATTTAAGATTATGCATTTTATTAGGTTGCAATATCATCTTGTGCCGAAGTTGAAGTATCTGCGCTCGCTAAAGGTTGTGTTTCTTTAGATTTAGCTTTGGCTTCTGGATTTTCTTTATCTTTATCATCTTTTTGAGTTGAATTTTGAGTAGAAGGTCTTGGAGTTGGCAAAGGTCCTTCTTGTTTAACGGTCATATATCTTATAACATCATCACTAAGTCTCATTGCCTTTTCAATTTTGAAAATATGTTGTCCATCACCTTGATGACTTAGTTGAACGTAAATACCTTCTCTATGTTTTGAAATTGGATAGGCTAATCTTCTTTTACCCCTCATTTGACTATCGAGAATGGAACCGCCAAATTCTTCTAAAAGTTTATTGTATTTATCAATGTGGTTAGTTACTTCATCTTCCGCAATATCTGGGCGGAGGATGTACATGGTTTCGTAATAAGATTGTTGATCTTTCATAGTTTCAGACAAGGTCTTTGGCTCATGAATTGATGTGATGAGCGTCTGTTCATCTTTAACGATACATCATGATGTGCAGTTCCTTGAAAATTAGCATCATTTATTTTAAAGATAATTTTTGATTGCTTCATTCATAATATGAAAAGGTACTTCTAAGCCATTTGTCCAGAATGATAATGATTTCAATCCCTGAGCAACAAGCATCTGCAAACCATCGATAGTCATACATCCTTTGTTAGCGCTAAATTTCAATAGATGAGTAGGAGAAGGATTGTAGATTAAATCATAAACTATTGTTTTTGAGTTAAGAGGTCTCCAAAAAGACTCCCCATATGGCAATACATTCATTTCATGTTTTGCTGTGTTCATTCCTACTGGTGTTGTATTTACGACTAAATCTGCCTCTTCAATTAAATTTTGAGCTTGATTATCATTGTTTAACAAACCTTCAAGTTCAATCTGATTTTCAAAATTTTTTATTAAGTCATCTAGTTGTGATTTATTTCTTGATACTACTGAAATTCTTGAAAGATTTAAATTTATTAATCCTTGAATAACTGATCGTGCTGCACCACCAGAGCCAAGAACAATAGATTTCTTTTTTGTTAATTTCAATGTTTTTAACGGATAAATAAAACCTTCTACATCTGTGTTAGTTGCGCTCCATTCTTTTTCAGAATTTAACTTTAGAGTATTAATTGCTTTCAATTTTCTTGCAATAGGCGAAATTTCACTACAGAGGTTAAATACTTTTTCTTTGTGGGGAATTGTAATATTTAGACCTTTGCAATTAATTTTTTTTAAAGAATTCAGAACTAATTCAAGATCTTCATCTTTGCAAGGTATGGCAATATAAATTAAATCAAGACCTAAATATTGAAGTGCAGCATTTTGCATAATCGGTGACAAAGAATGCTCTATTGGATTACCGATTAATGCAATAAAAGATGTTTTGCTTGAAATCATTTTTAGAAATTTTTTCTTAAAAAATAAAGACCTGTTCGGGAACCACACCCCGTCTCTGAGTAACAATAATGACCCCGATGACCGATTATGGAGAATATCAAATATAAGAATTTACCCATGGGTAAGGTTGTAGGAATCGATTTAGGAACAACTAATAGTTGTGTCGCTGTTATGGAAGGTGGTAAACCCACTGTAATAGCAAATGCTGAGGGTTTCAGAACTACTCCATCAGTTGTTGCATATACAAAGAATCAAGATCAGCTTGTTGGACAAATTGCTAAAAGACAAGCTGTTATGAATCCTGAAAATACTTTTTATTCTGCAAAGCGTTTTGTTGGTAGAAGAGTCGATGAAGTTAATGAAGAATCTAAAGAAGTTAGTTACTCTGTTGAAAAGTCTGGCTCAAGTGTTAAATTAAAATGCCCTATTTTAGACAAGCAGTTTTCTCCTGAAGAAGTAAGCTCTCAAGTTTTAAGAAAGTTAGCAGATGATGCGGGTAAATACCTTGGTGAAAAAGTTACACAGGCTGTAATTACGGTTCCAGCTTATTTTAATGATTCTCAAAGACAGGCCACAAAAGATGCAGGTAAGATTGCAGGTTTAGAAGTTCTAAGAATTGTCAATGAGCCAACTGCTGCAGCTTTAGCATATGGTTTAGATAAAGAAAATGAAAAAATTCTTGTTTTTGATTTAGGGGGAGGAACATTCGACGTCTCAGTGATTGAAGCTGGTGATGGAGTAACTGAAGTTCTCTCTACATCGGGTGATACTCATCTTGGGGGAGATGATTTTGATAGATGTATCGTTGATCATTTAGCTAGTACCTTTAAATCAAATGAGGGGATCGACCTTAGACAAGATAAGCAAGCTTTACAAAGACTTACTGAAGCAGCAGAAAAAGCAAAAATTGAACTTTCAAATGCCACCCAAAGTGAGATAAATCTACCTTTTATTACAGCCACTCCTGAAGGTCCAAAACATTTAGATTTGAACCTAACTCGAGCAAAGTTTGAGGAATTAGCCGCTTCATTAATTGATAGATGCAAGACTCCAGTTGAGAGAGCTATAAGTGATGCAAAAATTTCTACTACTGAAATTGACGAGGTTGTAATGGTTGGAGGCTCATCTAGAATACCCGCTGTATTAGATTTAGTTAAAAAAATAATAGGTAAAGAACCAAATCAAACTGTAAATCCTGATGAGGTAGTAGCTGTTGGTGCTGCAATTCAGGGAGGAGTTCTAGCAGGAGAAGTTAAAGATATATTATTGCTTGATGTTACTCCGCTTTCTTTAGGTGTAGAGACCTTAGGGGGAGTAATGACAAAAATGATAAATCGAAATACTACAGTTCCTACAAAAAAGTCTGAAACATATTCAACTGCTGTGGATGGTCAAACAAATGTAGAAATTCATGTATTACAAGGTGAAAGAGAAATGGCTTCTGATAATAAAAGTTTAGGAACCTTTAGATTAGATGGTATACCTTCAGCTCCTAGAGGTGTTCCGCAAATTGAAGTTACTTTTGATATTGATGCAAATGGTATTCTTAGTGTTACTGCTAAAGATAAAGGAAGTGGTAAAGAGCAAAGTATCTCTATCACTGGTGCTTCTACTTTGTCCGATAATGAAGTAGAAAAAATGGTAAAAGATGCTGAATCAAATGCTTCAGCAGATAAAGAAAAAAGAGAAAAAATTGATCTAAAAAACCAAGCTGAAACACTTGTCTATCAGACAGAAAAGCAACTTGGTGAATTGGGAGATAAAATTGATGCTGAGGCAAAGTCTAAGGTTGAAGAAAAAAGCAATGCCTTAAAAGAGGCCACATCTAAAGAAGATTATGAATCAATGAAAAAACTTCTTGAAGAACTTCAGCAAGAACTTTATGCAGTTGGTTCATCTGTTTATCAGCAACCTGGAAATCAGCCTCCTGCAGCTGGTGGGCCTGATCAGAATGACTCAAATGAAAAAGGTGGAGATGATGTTATTGATGCAGACTTTACTGAAACAAAAGATTAAGAAAGGTATTTTTTAATTTCATTAGCGACCCATTTAGAACAAGCTGGTGCAAGTAAAATCCCATTTTTATAAAAACCTGTACATATAATCAGTCCATCTTCTAAATTTTTCATAATTGGTGAAGGTTCTCCATCTGGTCTTGATCTTATACCAAACCACTTTTTAGAGACTTTACCTTTGGCAAGCCAACTTGGTTTTTTATCGAGAAAATTTGTTAATTTTTCAAATATATTTTCTTCGGGTTTAGTACTATTTTCATCAGTTGAACCAATAATTAGCTTGTTTTTTGATTTTGGAATTATATTTTTACCATCTATGTTGAATTGTTTTGGTAGAGATAATAAATCAACTTCTGCATCATTTATATCAACTTCTATAGCTTGACCTAAGACAGGCTTTAATTTGATGTTATGAGATAGGTTATCTATTAAATCAACCGCTTTTAAAGAGTTACACAAAATAACTATGTCAGATTTAATTTCTTCATTGTTAATTGTTGTAGAAATCCACTGTTTGTTTGATTTTCTGATTTTTATTATTTCTTCTTTTAAAAAATTTATTTTTTTATTATTTAGATATTTATCTAATGTCTTAAGTAATGATTTAGCATTAATTTTTCCATCTTTGATGGACATCATTCCTCTTATATTGTTTGTCTGAAATGCTCTATTTATCTTTGCAATAATAGGCGAGTCTCTTTCAAGAACTTGTAAGTCTAGATTATTATTTTCATAAATAAATTTCTTTAATTTTTTAAATTTTTCTTCATTCGTAGTAAGTTGTATTAATGGTTTTTCGATATTTAATTTATTATTAAATTTTTGCAGGAATTCAATCCATTTTGGCCATAATTCAATGCTTTGCTTCCTTAGGTCCCAGCTCCTCCCTCTTCTTTTTTGATACATATTACCCATCAGTAAGCCTAAAGCTGCATTGCTACTATTTTGGAGTTGAGATGGATCTATTATTGTTATTTGAAAACCTAATTCTGACAATTCTAAGGCGTTAAATTTTCCAATAATTCCTGATCCAATAATAACTATATGTTTTTTTTGAAAATTTTCTTTTAAGCTTTTCATTGATATATTAGATATACTTGCTTATTTGACTTAATAGTTAAAGATTTTTTGGAACATCCTTCAATTATATTCAAAATTGTTTGTCCCGATCGTCCTGGTCTAGTAAGTTTACTTACAAGTTGGATTTCAAACTATGGTGGCAATATAAAGCATTCTGATCATCATACGGACCAAGACGCGGGTTTGTTTCTTAGTCGAATTGAATGGAATAGTAATAAAGCATTTTTTAATAGAGATGAAATTTATAATGAATTTCAAAAAATTGCAGATGAAGTAAACGGAAAATTTAACGTAAATTATTCTGATGAAATTCCAAATGTTGCTATTTTCGTGAGTAAACAAAATCATTGTTTGATTGATTTACTTTGGCGAGTAAGAAATGGTGAACTCAAAATGAAAGTGCCGTTAATAATTTCTAATCATTCTGATCTTGAAAATATTGCAAATGACTTTAATGCAAAATTTGTCCATATTGATACTTTTAAAATTGATAAATCTATTGTTGAAGATCAAATTTTGAATTTATTAAAAGAATATGAAATTGAATTTGTTGTATTAGCCAAATATATGCAAATTTTGAGTGATTCTTTTTTAAAAAAGTTTCCTTCAATAATAAATATTCATCATTCTTTCTTACCTGCATTTAAGGGAGGACAACCATATCATCGAGCATGGAAGAGAGGTGTTAAATTAATCGGTGCTACTGCTCACTATGTTACTGAAGATCTTGATGAAGGCCCGATAATAGAGCAATGCACTGTTAATGTAAGTCATAGGGATGAAGTTGATGATTTGATAAGAAAAGGAAGAGATATTGAAAGAATAGCTTTAGCAAGAGCGGTTAGATTACATCTAAATCATCAAGTATTTGTTTATAACAGCAAAACCGCTGTTTTTGATTGAAGGTACTTTCTTAGTCTTCTAATTCTATTTGTATTTGTCTTTCATAAATTGATTCTTCATTAAAAGCTCTTGCTATCAAGAAACTGGCAATGCAGCTGATTAAGACAGGTTTCATTATCAATAAATTTTTTGTTAAAGCAAAAGCTAAAAACATTGCTGTTATTGGTGTTCGCGAACATCCAGCTACGAAAGCTCCCATTCCCGCAAAAATGTATGTACTTGGAGCATGCCCTGTCGCAATTTCTACCCCGCTTCCCATTATTAGTCCTATTGATCCTCCTAAAGTAAGCATTGGATAGAATAATCCTCCTGGAGCTCCAGATGCAGCAGCTAAACCTGTCGTGATAAACAGTACTAAAACTGCTAATAAAGCAATTCCAATACTTGTATTTTGTTCAGCTATTATTTTCTGTAATTCATCTAAATTATGAAATGTACTGGGTAAACAAGAGTAGATACTTCCTAAAGTAAGTCCACAGATACTCATTTTTAAAACAAATTTATTTTTGTACCATTTTTTCCCAAGATTTTGCATTAACAAAACATATCTGCTGTACAATTCTGCAAACATCCCAATAATTATTCCTAATAAAACTAAGTAAATAAAATCTACAGGCAAGAAAAAAACCGATGGGTCATATTCTTTTTGAATCAAAAATCCCAGGTTAAAATCAAAGCCTCCTGCTTTAGGATCTAAACCCAAGGCTTGAATAATATCAGCAGATGAATCTGCAATAAAAGTTGTAATTACTACTAATAGCAAAATTACTGGTCTAGCAGAGTTTAATAACTCTTCTATTGCATAGACAAACCCTCCTAATGGAGCGCTAAATACCGCAGCTATTCCAGCACCACCGCCTGCTGCAACTATTACTCTTCTGAATGCTGTAGGAGCTTTGAGCCACTTGGCCATTTGCCAAGCTACTGATCCTCCCATTTGAACTGATGGACCCTCTGGGCCTAAAGGGAATCCACTACCTATAGCAATAATTCCTGAAATGAGCTTTACTAAACCTACTTTTAAATTCATTGGAACTTTTTTATGTCTTAAGAAACCCATGATTTGACTCACGCCTGAACCTTTTGCAGCAGGCGCTATATTCTTGATCAAATATCCTGCAATAGCTCCTCCCAGAGCTCCAAAAATAGGTAAGACAGCAATAGATGGGAATTGGTCTAATAATGCTAATCTCCAATTATTAATAAAATAGATTCCAGTTTTAAAAGATATGCTTGTAATTGAGGCCCCTAAACCTGTCAATAAAAGCGAAAATGCAACTACTAGAGATCTCTGCTTTAATAATTTTTTGATGCTACGAGAAGAATTATTACTTGTTTTTTGAATATTATCTTTTATAAAGTTTTGCATAGTTCATGATTACTTTGTCAAGCTGAAATCTTTTATTTCATCAAATTGAAGATAGCGATAAAGTTCATTTGAATATGGATTAATTTTATTTTTAGTAATATCCTGATATTCTTCAACTTCAGGTATTTTTCCAAGCAGTGCGCAAACTGCTGCTAATTCAGCGCTCCCTAAAAAGACTTGTGCATTCTTGCCAAGTCTATTGTCAAAATTTCTTGTACTTGTAGAAAATACCACGGAACCTTCATCAACTCTGGCTTGATTTCCCATACATAAAGAACAGCCTGGTAACTCTAACCTTGCACCACAATCTTCGAATATTTTATAGTAACCTTCATTTTTTAGAGTTTCTTCATCCATTTTAGTTGGTGGACAAATCCATAATTTAGATTTTAAATTTTGTACACCTTCAAGAACTTTCGCAGCTGCCCTGTAGTGACCAATATTTGTCATGCAAGAACCTATAAAAACCTCGTCAATATTTGTATTTGCTACATCAGCGATTTCTTTTACATTATCTGGATCGTTAGGGCAAGCAACTATAGGTTGTGTTACTTTTGCTAAATCAATGTCAATGATTTCTTCATACTGAGCGTTTAAATCTGGTTGAATTAATGATGGCTTTTTTAACCAATTTTTCATATCATTGATTCTTCTTGAAATCGATTTTGAATCTTCATAATTGCTCTCGATCATTTTTTCAAGCAGACAAATATTGCTCCTTAAGTACTCTTGAACAGTTTCTTGGGATAAAAGTATTGTGCTACCAGCGCAGGAGCGTTCTGCAGTAGCATCAGTAAGTTCAAAAGCTTGTTCAAGTTTTAGGTTTGGCAATCCCTCAATTTCCATAATTTTGCCGTTAAATATATTTTTTTTATTTTCTTTCTCAACAGTTAAGAGTCCTTTTTTAATAGCGAATAGAGGGATTGCATTTACTAAATCTCTTAGAGTAATTCCTGGTAATAATTCACCCTTAAATTTAACCAGTATAGATTCCGGCATATTTAATGGCATTGACCCTATTGCAGCGGCAAAGGCAACAATGCCAGAGCCTCCAGGAAATGAAATGCCAAGTGGAAATCTTGTATGACTATCTCCACCAGTACCAACAGTATCGGGAAGAAGCATTCTGTTAAGCCAACTATGTATTATGCCATCTCCAGGCTTAAGAGCTACTCCACCTCTTTGAGATATAAAATCAGGTAATTCTTTATGTGTAATTAGATCTACTGGTTTAGGATATGCAGCCGTATGACAAAAACTTTGCATTACTAAATCTGCAGTAAATCCTAAACAAGCTAATTCTTTTAGTTCATCTCTAGTCATTGGCCCAGTAGTGTCTTGACTACCAACTGTCGTCATAATTGGCTCGCAGGTCATTCCTGGCCTAACTCCATCTAAGCCGCATGCTTTGCCTACTATTTTTTGAGCTTGAGTAAAGCCGTCAGTGCTTTCGGTTGGATTTTGTGGTCGGATAAATATTTCACTCGGTTGAAAATCTAATTTGTTTCTTATTTTGTCCGTAAGAGATCTTCCAATCATAAGATTAATTCTTCCGCCAGCCTGAATTTCATCAGTAAGAGTTGATGGAAATAAGTTGAATTTGCTTATTAATTCTTCAGTATTTGACTCTTTTTCAATTTTTTTAATAATACCTTCATATGGATATATTTTTATTACATCTCCTGTTTTCATGTGAGATACATCAGCTTCAATAGGTAAAGCCCCGGAATCTTGTGCTGTATTAAAGAAAATTGGGGCTATTTTGCTACCAATTATTATTCCACCTGTTTTTTTGTTTGGAACACAATCAATATCTTCTCCTATGTGCCAAATGAGCGAATTAATAGCAGATTTTCTAGAACTCCCCGTTCCAACAACATCTCCTACATAAGCTATTGGTAAATTTTGTTTTTTTAAATTATCAAGAATCTTAAGTCCATCAGGTTTTTTAAATTCCAACATAGCCAATGCGTGCATCGGAATATCAGGGCGTGTTGTTGCATGTACAGCCGGAGATAAGTCGTCTGTATTCGTCTCCCCGTCAACTTTAAATACTAAACAAGTAATCTCTTTCCCTAGAACTTTTTTATTTTTGAACCATTCTGCATTTGCCCAACTATTTACAACTTCTTTTGCATAAGTATTATTTTGAGATAATTCATAAATCTCATTAGCTGAGTCGTAAACAAGAATAATATTTTTTAAAACTTCTGCCGCTTTTTTAGCGAGTAAATTATCTTCTCTTTTAAGTATTTCAACCAAAGAATTTACATTATATCCGCCTATCATTGTTCCTAATATTTCAATTGCTTTTTCAGGATTAATTAATTTGCAATATTTTTCGGAATTAACAATAGCTGTAAGCCAGCTTGCTTTTACATAAGCAGCCTCATCAACTCCTGGTGGTACTCTATTTATCAGTAAATCAAGTAAATAAGATGAATTGTAAGTATTATCATGTTCCAATAATTTTGTAATACAATTTGTTTGCTCAGCATTTAAAGGCAAAGGAGGTATACCTTTGGCAGCTCTTTCTGCTACGTGATTTGCATAATCTTTTAGCAATGTTTCCAAATTCTTCATTAGTAAGGTTTAATGCCTAATCTATTGTTATTTTTAATATTGAAAAGGAGAGTATTCATAAATGCTTTTTTAAATATTCAAACTTCTTAATTAATCAATGACGACATCATCAAATAATTCAGCTTTAGAAAAGACGTCAGATTTACATGTTGTTGAAACGCGTCCATTAATACCTCCAAGCAGATTACATAATGATATACCTTTAGATAACGCCTCTGCTAATACAGTATCTAAAACTAGAAGATCGATACAAAACATTTTGCATCATAATGATCAAAAGCTTTTAGTCATTGTTGGTCCATGTTCAATTCATGATTTAGAGGCGGCGAAGGAATATTCAAAATATATCCAAAACTTTCGAGAAATTTATAATGATAAATTAGAAATAATCATGAGAGTATATTTCGAGAAGCCTAGAACTACTATTGGCTGGAAGGGATTGATAAATGATCCTCATCTAGATGATTCTTATGATATTAATACTGGTTTAAGAAGGGCGAGAAGTTTACTTTCATATCTAGCTACCCGTGGCGTACCCGCTGCTACAGAATTACTAGATCCAATTGTTCCCCAATATATTGCCGATTTAATAAGTTGGACAGCTATAGGTGCGCGTACTACTGAAAGTCAAACACATAGGGAAATGGCATCAGGATTATCAATGCCTATAGGCTTTAAAAATGGAACAGATGGTTCTTTTACTACTGCAATCAATGCAATGCAGTCAGCTTCAAAATCTCATCATTTCTTAGGTGTAAATGAAAACGGAATGGCTTCTATTGTAAATACTACAGGAAATCCAGATGGACATATAGTTTTAAGGGGCGGTTCAAAAGGTCCAAATTTTGAGAGTGATCACGTTAAAAGAATTTCAGCTGAATTGAGGCAATGTAATCTTCCATATAAAGTGATGATTGATTGTAGTCATGGAAATTCCAATAAAGATTTCCGAAAACAGTCAGAAGTTCTAAAAAATATAGCTTCTCAAATAAGTAATGGTGAAAAAAATATTTTAGGAGTTATGTTAGAAAGTCATTTGAAGGAAGGGAATCAAAAACTTTTAAAAAAAGAGGATCTCGAGTTTGGCAGAAGCATTACGGATGCCTGTATAGATATAGAAACAACAAAAAATTTACTAGCTATTCTATACAATTCACTTAGTTAGTTATAAAAAAATTAAAAAATAATGCTGAACAAATTGGAACAATGAAATTATCTATTCCTAAAA
>NZ_JNAR01000016.1 GCF_000760095.1 Prochlorococcus marinus str. MIT 9401 | reverse complement strand
TAGATCAAATCGTGGGAATGAGAAGAGTGATCGTGTGAATGAGAAGAGTGATCGTGTGAATGAGAAGAGTGATCGTGTGAATGAGAAGAGTGATCGTGTGAATGAGAAGAGTGATCGTGGGAATGAGAAGAGTGATCGTGTGAATGAGAAGAGTGATCGTGTGAATGAGAAGAGTGATCGTGGGAATGAGAAGAGTGATCGTTTGAATTTTGTTCTATATTTTTTTTATTTTTCTCGAATTCAAAAGTATCCGTCTCAAATAGACCCACGCTCATTATTGTATGTAATGCAACTTCACTATTAGTTGATCTCAAAATCCTTGGTTCTTTTTTTATTTTATTTATAAACTCCTCTATTTTCTTTAATTGTTTTTCATTTACTAAATCAGATTTATTTAGAAGAAGGATATCTCCGTATAAAATTTGAGAATAGGCGACACTTGTATTATTAATTTCAAAATCAAAATTTTCTCCATCAATGACAGTGATTATCGAATCTAATCTTACTTTTTCTCTAAGATCACCAGCTGCAAAAGTCATGGCTACTGGTAGTGGATCTGCTAATCCAGTTGTTTCAACAATCAAATAGTCTAATTTTTCAGCTCTTTCTAAAACTTTGGATACGGTATTTAATAATTCGCCATTGATAGAGCAACATATACATCCATTATTTAATTCGATCATATCTTCTGAGCCTTCTATTATTAAGTCATTATCTATGCCGATCTCTCCAAATTCGTTGACTAAAACAGCTGTTTTAATACCAACTTGATTTTTTAAAATATGATTTAAAAGAGTAGTTTTGCCAGAACCTAAAAATCCACTAATAATAGTAACTGGCAATAAATTTTTAGACATTTTGAATAGTTGAAAACAAGTTTATATTTTTATTGATCGAAAATTTTGTTGATTTCCGAAGCTAATGTTTGATCCAGATTCGTAATACCTCCTAGATCATGTGTATTTAATTTAATTATTACTTTTGCATAAACATTCTCCCAGTAGGGATGATGATTATATTTTTCACAGATTAAAGCAACCTTAGTCATAAAAGCAAAGGCTTCAATAAAATTAGCGAAGTTAAATTCTCTTTGGATTTGTTTAGATTTAATTTCCCAGCCAGGTATTTTGACAACTAATTCATTCAATTCTTCATCTTGCAAAATGTAGGGTTCCATTAAATAAGAAATCTGACTTATTACATTATAAATGTCTTACTTTTTCTCACCAATTATATGTACATTTATGATTCTTTCCTTTTGATCAAATCGATGTTCCCATAAATAAACTGCTTGCCATGTGCCAAGCATAATTTGCCCGTCTTGAAAACTCAAAGATAAACAAGTGTTTGTTAGGGATGTTTTAATATGTGCTGGCATATCGTCAGCCCCTTCTTGATAATGTTTATAGGATATTTCTTCTCTATTTTTTGATAAGGTTAAGTAGGAATCATAGGGAACTATCGATTGCATATATTTTTTTAGGTCCCTCAGTACATTTGGATCTGCGTTCTCATTAATAGTTAAACTGCAACTTGTATGAAGTGAGGTTAAATTTAAAATTCCGGAATGAAAATTATTTTTTTCAACAAATAAATTTAAATCATATGTGATGTCAATAAACCCCTCGCCATGGGTTGTGAATTTTAATTTTGAAAATATTTGTTCCATATAAGTTAAAACTTAATTAATCAATATCCTATTATGGATAAAGATGCATTTTTTACTGCAGACATTTAAATTTTTATCTTAAGATAAATTCAATTTCCATTTAAATCTTTGGCTGAAACTCATTGGAATAAGCTGGGTGCTTACCTTAAAGAAACACAAATATTAGGTTCAATCCAAAATACACTTTATTGGGATCAGAATACTGGAATGCCAAAAAAAGGTGCTGCTTGGAGGTCTGAACAACTTACTTATATTGCAAAAGTATTGCATCAAAGAAATTCTTCCGAGGAATTTTCTAATTTAATAAAATCTGCTAAAAATGAACTGGCAGATATTGAACGAAATTCCGATAATCAACTTTTCATAAAAGATAAAGAAAGAAATATTAGTCTTTTATTGAAGGAATTTAATAGAGAAAGAAATTTAGATCCTAAATTAGTTGAGTCTCTAGCAAAGGCAAAATCTAAAGGGTATGAAAGCTGGCAAGAAGCTAAGGAAAAATCAGATTTTAAAATTTTTCTTCCTTCCTTTGAAGAATTAGTTAAATTGCGGATTGAAGAGGCAAAACAAATATCTATTCAATGTTCACCTTGGGAGACATTAGCCCAACCCTTTGAGCCTGAATTAAATTTGAAATGGTTGAATAAAATTTTTCAACCTTTGAAAGAAACCATCCCAGGATTGATTAGAGGAATTAACAATTCCAAAAAAAATCATTGGGATTTAAGTCCAGAATCTCAAAAAAATTTATGTTCTAAATTACTTGACGAGTTTGGAAGAGATAGAGATCTCGTTATTGTTGGACAATCTCCTCATCCTTTCTCGATTACATTAGGACCTAATGATTTTAGGATCACTACAAGAATTGTTGAAGGGGAACCATTATCAAGTTTTTTAGCAACTGCTCATGAGTGGGGGCATTCTATTTATGAGCAGGGTTTGCCATCTCAAAGTCATCAATGGTTTGCTTGGCCTTTAGGTCAAGCAACTTCTATGGGTATACATGAAAGTCAATCATTATTTTGGGAAAATAGAATAGTTAAATCCAAATCTTTTTCAAAAAGATTTTTTAAAAAATTTGTTTCGGCTGGATGTTCTCTTAATAATTATTTAGAACTATGGAAATCTATTAATCATTTAGAAGCAGGATTAAATAGGGTTGAAGCGGATGAATTGACTTATGGCTTACACATATTAATAAGAACCGAACTAGAAATAGATTTAATTGAAAGAGGGTTACCTGCTGAAGATATTCCAACAGAATGGAATAAAAGATATGATGAACTCCTAGGAATTAAACCATCTAATGATTCAGAAGGTTGTCTTCAAGATGTTCATTGGAGTGAAGGGGCTTTTGGATATTTCCCCTCATATTTGTTAGGACATGTTATTAGTGCGCAAATATCTTCTCAAATGGAAAGAGACATAGGTTTGATTGATAACTTAATTGAAAATGGTGAATATCAAAAGATCATCTTTTGGTTAAAAAATAATATACATAAATATGGCAGATCAGTTAATTGTATGGAGTTGGTAAAAGCTGTAACTGATGAAGAACTATCGCCAAACTATTTTATAAATCATTTAAGGTCTAAAATAAATGATTTTTGCTGAAACATTACTTTTAAAGAATTTGGTTAGGTGTGAGGATGTAAGATAAACAAAAATAATTTCTTGATGGCAAATCTAAATCAGCCCCCAAGCAGGGTTACCCCAAATTTATTGCACATACTAAATGCTTTCACTGATAGCTCTAATTCAATAATAAACACTATTGTTGAATTGAACTCTAATACCATAAATAAATATGAATTAATTACAGAAACGGGTCATCTTAAACTTGATAGGGTAGGTTATTCATCACTTGCTTATCCTTTTGCTTATGGATGTATTCCAAGGACATGGGATGAAGATGGAGATCCACTTGATGTAGAAATTGTTGGAGTAACTGAGCCATTGATACCCGGATCTTTTGTGGAAGCAAGGATTATTGGGGTGATGAAATTTGATGATGGTGGAGAGGTCGATGATAAGGTAATAGCGGTTCTCGCGGATGATAAAAGAATGGATCATATCTCAAGTTATGAAGACCTTGGAGATCATTGGTTAAAAGAAACAAAGTATTATTGGGAGCACTACAAAGATCTAAAAAAACCAGGAACATGTACTGTCAATGGTTTTTTTGGGATAGAAGAAGCTGTGAAAGTGATTAAAGATTGTGAAGAGAGATACAAAAAAGAAATTGATCCTAAATTAGTAAATTAACTAATTTAATTTTTCTCTAAATTTTTCAAATATTTCGCCTAGTATTTCTTCGGCACCTTGCTGCTTTAATTTTTTAGCTAGTTCTTTGCCTACTTCTTCGGGACTATTAATATTGCCAATAACTTGATCTTTAATAAGCCTTTCTCCATCAAGAGAGGCTACCATCCCAGTAAGGTAAAGTTGTCCATTATCAATATTACTATTAACACCTATTGGGACTTGGCAACCACCTTCAAGCTCTCTTAAAAAGGCCCTTTCTGCCAGACATCTTTGACTGGTGGGTTTATCTTCTAAGACGTTTATAATTTCCAAAACTTTTTTATCATCAGATTTACATTCAATGCCTAGTGCTCCTTGGCCAACGGCATGAAGGGATATTTCACTTGGGATAATCTGGTGAATTCTTGATTCAAAGCCTAATCTCTTTAAACCAGCGGCCGCAAGAATTATACAATCAAATTCTCCTGCATCTAATTTTTCAATTCTTGTAATAACATTTCCCCTAATATCTTTAAATACAAGATTTGGATACTTATTTCTTAATTGTGCAAGTCTTCTTAGAGAACTTGTTCCAACAATCGAACCTCCAGGTAAAGTTTCTAATTTATAACATTCATTTTTTTTGTTTACTACTAAAGCATCTGCAGGATCTTCTCTTTTTGTAATGCACCCTAATTTAAGGCCATTAGGCAAATTGGTTGGTAAATCTTTGAGAGAATGTACTGCTATATCTGCATGGCCTACTAGCATTTGTGCTTCAAGTTCTTTTGTAAATAAGCCTTTGTCGCCAATTTTTGCTAAGGCTACATCGAGAATTTTGTCACCTTGAGTTGCCATGGCCTCAATAGAAACCTCTAAATTGGGAATATTCTTTTCTAGTTGATCTTTAACCCATAAAGTTTGAACCATTGCTAGTTTACTTCTTCTACTAGCTATTTTCAGCTTAAAATTAGTCATTAAATATTATTTTGAGTTTGAATTAAAATAAAGTCGAATTTATTTTAAGCTATTCTTTTGCAAGTTTCTGAAGCTGAAAATTTTATTTAACTTTTTTTATTTTATATATTCTTTTAAAACCCCATTACGATTTGGATGCCTTAGTTTTCTTAAGGCTTTTGCTTCTATTTGTCTTATTCTTTCTCTTGTTACATCAAAAATCTGTCCGATTTCTTCAAGAGTTTTCATTCTCCCATCATCAATTCCATATCTTAATCTAAGAACATCCCTTTCCCTTGGACTTAAAGTAGCTAAGACACCTTCTAAATCCTCTCTTAAAAGGGTTTTAGAAACATCTTGTTCTGGATTTTCAATGTCAGCCTCTATAAAGTCTCCAAGTCTTGAGTCTTCTTCTTTACCAATTGGCGTTTCTAAAGAAATAGGTAGTTGAGCACTTTTAGCTATAAATCTTAATTTTTCAATTGTCATTTCCATACTTTCAGCTATTTCTTCTTCACTTGGTTTCCGCCCAAATTCTTGGCTAAGAACTTTTGTGGTTTTTTTAATTCTAGAAATTGTCTCATATAAATGAACTGGTAATCTAATAGTTCTACTTTGGTCTGCAATTGCTCTAGTAATCGCTTGTCGAATCCACCAAGTAGCGTAAGTAGAGAATTTGTATCCTTTTTCATGGTCAAATTTTTCGGCTGCCCTTATCAGACCTAAACTACCTTCTTGTATTAAATCTTGAAATGATAAACCTCTATTCATATATTTTTTTGCAATGGATACAACTAATCTTAAATTAGACTGAACCATTTTTTCTTTAGCTCTTCTTCCTAAAAGAAGTCTTCTTCTGAATTTTGGAAGAGGCATATCTATTAATTCGGCCCATTCTCTAACAGAGGGGAAATGCCCTTTTTCTGACTCATATTGAGTTGCTAATTCTTCTAATTGAAGTAAGTCAGCAATTTTTCTTGCCAGTTCAATTTCTTCATCTGGTCTTAAAAGTCTAATTCTTCCAATTTCTTGAAGATAAACTCTTATCGAATCTTCAGTGTATGTCCCTTTAGGGCCAAGCTTTATATTCCCAAGCCCTTTATCTTCTTCCTCAGAATCACTAAATTCATTATTGGTTTCTATGCTGCTTTCCCTTGAATCAGAGGATGTTTGTAAACTTTGGCTGTTGATATTATTTTCTTCTTCAACTACTTTTTCTAAATTGGTATTAATTTTTTTATTAATCTTCTTTTTTGAGCTGGGCTTGGAATTCTTTGATTCTGCTGCTACTGGACACATGATTTACTCCTTTCTACGGTGAATTTAACTAGATAAAATTTTATTTAGGGCTAATTTGTACATTTAGTAGTAAATTTCCCCTTAATTTGTAAAAGAACTTTTTAGGAATATGAATAAAAAAGTTTTTTTAAATTGTTGAAAAATTTAAATAGTGCTATAGATTACCTAAAGTAAAAAGTCTTGGGATTTCTCAGACAGGCAGATCATTTTTTTGAATTTTCACTCAATGATCAAAGCTTCATGTCTCCCTTAAGAGCAGGATACTTACAATGTGCAAAAAACACTTTGTGGAATGTTCAACAATCCAATACTAAGAAAAAGTTTTGAAGCCGGCAAGTAATCAGTTATTAAATATCTCCTACAAATTGGAAATTTTGCTTGATATAGGTAGCAGTAATGATAGCTTTTACTATTTAGATGGAAATAATCTTGGCGCAGAAGTTGGGGATATTGTAAGTGTGAAACTAAGAGGGAGATTATTGAATGGGTTGGTGATCTCCAAAAAAAAATTTTCGAAAATTAATAAAGATGAATCAAATATTACTAGAGGAAAAAGTATAAAGTATTTGTTTGTTGAAAGTATTTTGCAGAAAAAAATATTTGACGACTCTTGGAGAGAATGGATACAATCCCTGGCCTCTTTTTATATGGTAAGTAATTTAAAAATGTTTAAAACTGCATTTCCTCCTGGCTGGATTGGTAAATATAAGAATATTCCTCAAGGTTTAAGAGATCAAATATGGATTGAAACCAAAAAAGAATTTGATATTAATAAAAATCGATTAACCAAAAAAGAATTTTTTCTTATGAATACATTACTTGAAAAAGGGAATTGGCAAAATGAATTAATAAAGTCTGGTTTTAATTACACGCTGATTAACTCAATGGTCGGTAAAAATTACCTTGTTAAATCTAAAAGAAAAAAAAATATTAATACTAAATTAAATTCCTTTCCCAATGATCATATTGCAACGAAAAAACCAAATCCTACAAATGAGCAAAAAATTGCATTTAAAGAATTTCAAACAATGAAACCAGGAGATGCATTACTTTTATGGGGCGAAACAGGTTCTGGTAAAACAGAAGTTTATATGAGAATTACTGAAGAGCAATTTCTCAAGAAAAAAAGTTGTTTGATACTCGCCCCTGAAATTGGACTAATTCCTCAGCTTATTGATAGGTTTAGTCGGCGATTTAATAATGTCGTTTATGAATATCATAGTAATTGTTCTGCAAGCCATAGAACTTTAGTTTGGAAGAAAATTATTAATGCTAATGAACCTCTAATAGTAATAGGAACAAGATCCGCAGTTTTTCTTCCAATTAAAAATCTAGGATTAATAATAATGGATGAAGAACATGATGTTTCGTATAAACAAGATAATCCTATGCCTTGTTATGACGCAAGAGAGATTGCTGTTGAAATAGTAAAAAGGAATTCTGCCAAGTTAATTTTTGGGAGTGCAACGCCATCAATGAATACTTGGAAAAAGTGTATTTTCGAAAATAATTTTAAATTGGTACGAATGACACAAAGGATATCTAAAAATGAGGCACCTGAGATAAGAATTATTGATATGCGTGATGAATTTAAAAAAGGGAATATGAAGATTTTTTCTAGTGAATTATTAGGATTGTTGTCCCAAATACGCTTAAAAAACGAGCAAGCAATAATTTTAATCCCTAGGAGGGGACATAGTGGTTTTTTAAGTTGTAGAAATTGTGGATATTTAGTTAATTGCCCAAACTGTGATGTCCCCTTATCAGTACATCTTGGATCAAAAGGAAAGAAATGGTTAAGTTGTCATTGGTGTGATCATAAATCTAGAATGATTAATCATTGTCCAGATTGTAATTCGAACGCTTTTAAGCCTTTTGGGATAGGTACACAAAGGGTGATAGAGTTTTTAAATGAAGAATTTCCTTACTTAAAAGTCCTTCGCTTTGATCGAGATACAACCTCAGGTAAAGATGGTCATAGAGATATTCTTTCAAAGTTTTCTAAAGGTGATGCTGATATTCTTGTCGGAACTCAAATGTTGGCAAAAGGGATTGACATCCCCAATGTTACTCTTTCAGTCGTTATTGCAGCAGATGGGTTACTTCATCGCCCAGATATTTCGGCAGAAGAAAAATCATTACAATTATTTTTACAATTAGCCGGCAGGTCAGGCAGGGCTCAAAAAAAAGGAAAAGTGATTTTTCAAACATATAAACCTAACCATCCGGTAATTGCATATCTTCAGAAAAGAGATTATGAAAGATTCTTAATTGAAAACTCTAGATTAAGAAAAGATGCTGATTTATTTCCATTTTGCGAGATTTGTCTTCTTAAGTTGTCAGGTGAAAATTATGAATTAACTGAATCAATTGCAATTAAATTAGCAAAATATCTACTCAACTTTTGTGAGAAAAAGAACTGGAAATTAATTGGACCTGCTCCTGGTTTAGTTGCTAAGGTTGGTAAAAAATTTAGATGGCAGATATTAATACATGGCCCTGAAGGAACAAAGATACCTTTGCCTGATAGATCAGTATTATGGAAACTTATTCCAAAAAACGTTTTTTTAACTATTGATGTTAATCCCGTAGAGCTATAATTACTTAGATGGAAGTTGGGGTAAATCTGTACCTAATTTAAATCTATAGAATCTTAATAAATAAGCTATTATTATAATTATAAAAATTGTAAATATCCCAATTAAAAGTTTATTGAGGCTCCAAAAAGAAAATTCGAGACTATTTATCTGCCCTTGATTTAAATTCCAAATTATTAGATTTTTTGCAATTTCAAAATTTGAATTATTTTTACTAGTAAGGGTAGGTTTATTTGGGGTAATAATTTTAAAAATAAGTTCTAAATTATCAAAATCTTTTATAGATTTGAGATCCAAATTTACCCTGTAAAAGTATTTTTTTAAAAAGATGAAGTTTTTTTGAATAGTATTAATTTCTATATTTGTTGATCCTCCCGCTAACTCTCCGGCGGTCCTTTGGGTGATTTTAAGAACTTGCTTTGTATCTTCTAAATTGAGATTTTTATGTTTCAAAGAAAAAGTTGATTCGCCTTGTTCAATTTCTGCGCCAGGAAAAATATCTTTCATTTTTTCCTCAAAGTTTAATTGCCAAGGAAATTTCTTTATGTATTTACTTTCTATGACTAAATTATTGGTTATTGAATCAAGTTCACTTAGATCAAGATTATCTTCAACTTTAACGCAGCCACTTAAGAGTGGGATTAATAATAATAGTATTAAAAAAATGATCAGTGAAAAGCCTTTCTGAAAAGGTTTTGTTTCACCAGTTGGAGTCTCAGTAATGTTAATAAATTTCTTTTTCTTCAATACTTCTTTTTTTTTGCGTAGTGAGTTAAGAGATTTTTTATTTAGTGATAGTTCGCTTTCAAACTGTACGTTCCAATTTTCTGGCTTTTTTATTTCGGGAGAATCTATAACTTCCATCAAATATTTTGCATTTTCTCTCGTCTTATTATCGTAAGATTTTAGAAGTTCTTTACAAAATCTTTTAGCCTCCTCCTTTTTATTGATTCCACAAAGAGCAGTAATTAAAATAGTTCTTAAATTTACTCCCTCCTTGCTTGACAAAGGAAACGAATTGATTTTGGGCAAAAGAAATTCAATACAATAATGATACTCACCTTTAGCTAAAGCAAGTTCTACTGTTTCTAAAACTTGCTCATAAGTTTTCATAGGTTAGGCGACTATCATTGTACCTATTCCGGAATTTGTAAAAATCTCAAGAAGTAATGAATGTTTTATTCTTCCATCGATTATGTGAGCAGCTTTGACTCCTTGTGCTATAGCTCTTATGCAGCATTCAGTTTTTGGGATCATACCTTCAGTAACAATATTTTTTTTAATAAAATCTCTTGCCTCTTTGAGATTCGTTTTTTCAACAAGAGTATTTTTGTTATCTTTTTCTTTTAAGATCCCTTGAGTATCAGTAAGAAGAATAAGTTTTTCTGCATTTATTGCAGCAGCAATTTCCCCAGCAACAAAGTCTGCATTAATGTTATGTGAAATACCCTCCATGGTTGATCCAATACTAGAAATAATAGGGATATATCCTTTAGAAATAAGAGGATCTAATATTTCAGGATTGATTTTTGTGACCTCTCCCACTAACCCATGGCTCCCATTTCCTAATTCTCTAGATTGAATTAAGTTTCCATCAAGACCTGATATTCCAACAGCTAATGATCCAGTTTTATTAATGCCTTTTACAATTTGTTTGTTAACCCTACCCATTAGTACCATCTCTACAATTTCCATTGTTTTTTGATCAGTAATTCTTAATCCATTTTCGAATTTAGGAGATATTTCTAATTTCTTTAACCAATTATTAATCTCGGGTCCACCTCCATGGATTACTATCGGACACACCCCCACTGTTGATAAAAGTGCTATGTCTCTAAAAAAAGCATTTTTTAAATTTTCCTCCTCCATAACAGAACCACCATACTTGATAACAATTTTTCTACCTGAGAAACTTTGTATGTATGGAAGTGCTTCGCTTAATATTGATACTCTTTGAGAATCATTCATTATTAAAAATCATTAAAATTTGATCGAATTGAGAAATTAGGTTTTTACAAATGTGTCCCTATATTCAATAAAAGAGAATAAAATCAAATTCTTTTTTATTATCGTCGATAATAAATTCTGATTCAAGCCCTTTGACAAAAAATCTGTTTAATCTTTCTTGTTTTTCAATCCATTTTTCTAGAGGGACAGCGTTTAATTCGAAACGCATTCTGAGACCATTTTTTTCTTCCTTTGTAATTTCTTCTATTTCTTTTAGTTGAGGGGGATTATCCTCGTCCCACAAATTTAAAGATTCTAATGATGATTCAAGATGAGCTTTTATTCCATACCTCCATCTTGTAACATCTTTAACTAGTGCTGTTAATTCTTTTGGTCTATTAAATTTATTTGTCGAAAAATTTGCCTTGTTTAACAACTCTACAGGAGGTATCTCGGAAGTTTTTAAACCTAATCCAATTAGAAAAATAGGTACTCCATAAAAAAAAGTAGGTACACTTAAATTTACTGAGTCTGTAAAATAAGCAGTCATTCCAACAAAAGCTAATATCCCCCCAGCAGTTACGATTAAGTTTCCAGGCGATAGGTATTTCTTCATTTTGATTTAGTAGAATATGTTTTAAAAGGACTAGAAAGTATTATGCAAGATCCTAATACTTCAAATCAAGGAGATTTAATTTTTAAACTTGATCAAGATAGAGCTTGGCTACTAGAAAATCTTGATAAGGGTAAATGGCTAGAAATCAGAAGCGAACTTGCCGCGCTTGAAAGAAAACTAAGCAAACTAATTATAAGTGTTCAAGAAATTAATGTTGATATTTGATTTAAAAAGGTATTTCGTCAACTTCGGGAACCAAAGGTGAGCTATCCCAACTGGAGTCTTTAGTGATTTCTTTTTTATCAATTGACCCATTTTTTTCTTTTTGATCAGATTTTATAAAATCTACTGGCGTTATTTTATGAATCTTTGAAGCTGTAAGTTCGGGTTGTTTTTCTTTTGTTCCGTCTTTTCTAGTGACCGTATTCATCTTTAGACGTCCCTCAATAACAATATTTTGCCCCTCCTTTAGTTCATCTACCATTTCTTGTGCAATATTTCCCCATCCCATGATCTTGAGATCTCTTATTGGATCTTCACTACGCAATCCTTTAAAATTAACAATCATTTCTGCAATAGGAGTTTGGTTTTCTTTTGTATACCTCATTTGTGGAGCGCTATTAATTACCGCTTGAATTAAACAATGATTCATTACTTTACTATTTAATTAAAGACATACTGATGCAGAATCAAGAAAATTGCCATGAAAATGTTTGGATCCTTTCAGGAACTTCTGATGGACCTGTAATAGCTAATATGCTTGTTGAACTTAATTATTCAGTTTTTGCAAGTGTTTTAACTTATAAAGCAGGGCTAGCTTACATTGAAAATCCAAAGTTACATATCATTACAGGTAAATTAAATAATAAAGGTGAAATAATTAATTTTATAAAAAATAATAAAATCAAATTCGTGGTAGATGCCACTCATCCTTTTGCGGTCATAATTTCTAAAAATCTTGACAAAGCATGTAAAGAGATTAATACACCTCTTTTACTTTTTGAGAGAAAATCTCTAATAAATAACACTAATAATTTTTTTTATATTGATGATTTAAAGGATATAAATAACATTGATCTAGAAAATAAGAACATTCTTCTAGCAATAGGATCAAGATTCCTTAACGATACTGCCAATTATTATATGAATCGTAAAGCAAATGTTTTTACAAGGGTACTCCCAACTTTTGAAAGTATTACTAAGGCTTTTGGTTCATGTATTAAAAATTCAAATATAGCGATACTAGAACCCAGTAAAAATAATCAAAGCATCTTAGAAAAAAAACTTTGTGATTTTTGGGAGATAGATTATGTCCTATGCAGAGAATCTGGAAGTTATTCTCAAAAAAACTGGGAGAGTATTGTATCTGCAAGTAAAATGAAATTATTTTTGGTTAAAAGGCCAAAAGTTAAAAATGATTATTCTTACTCTTTTAATGAATACAAGAATTTGATAGATCACATAATTAAAAAAACAATTGATATTTAATTCATTATGGAAGTGTTGATTATGATCACAACTGAATCAAGTAAAACAAATGCTTTGCGAATAGCTAAATTGCTAATACAAAAAAAACTTGCAGCATGTGTTTCCATAAAGCAAATTTTTTCAATTTATGAGTGGGATGATGATATTGAAGAAACTAAAGAGTTTGAAATAACAATTAAAAGCAAACCAGAATTTAAAGATAATTTAATTAATTTCTTATATAAAATTTCAACATATGATGTTCCGCAAATTATTTACAAAAAATACCATGCGGAAATGAAATATTATGATTGGTTGAATGAAGCTATTTGATTAAATTTCTCTTACTAACTCTTTAAGATCGATATTGGATCTGGATCCTAATTGTGTAATTATTTGGCCAGCACAAATTGAACCAATCTCTCCACATTTTTTGAGTGAATAATTATTTATTAATCCATGAATAAATCCTCCGGCATAAATATCTCCAGCTCCTGTTGTATCAATAACTTTCTCTCCCGTCATTGAATTAATCACTTCAATGTCGTTTTTATTAATTATGAGAGAACCATTGCTTCCAAGAGTTACTACGACTAATTCACATAGTGAAGAGAGGTCTCCTTGGCAGTTTGCTAATTTATCCTTTTTAAATAAACTTAAAACCTCGGATTCATTACAAAAAACTATATCTACATATTCATCAATTAATTTTAAGAAACTCTCTCGATGTCTATCTACACAAAAAGAATCAGATAATGAGAGGATTATTTTTGTATTAGAATTTTTTGCAATTCGAGCGGCTTTAAGAAAAGCATTTTTAGCTAATTCACTATCCCATAAATAACCTTCTAAGTACAAGTATTTGCTTTCCTCAAGCACAGTAAAATCAATATCTTTTGGTTCAAACTCTATGGATGCTCCTAGGTAAGTGCACATGGTTCTTTGAGCATCAGGTGTAATCAAAATAATTGAATGAGCTGTTGAAGGACCTTTATTAGTTGGTGGAGTATTAAATATAGTATTGCTTTTTTTAATATCAGAAGAAAAGAAATCCCCAAATTGATCATTCTTCACTCTTCCAATAAACTGCACATGGTTTCCTAATTCTGCTAAACAAACAACCGTATTTGCTGAGGACCCCCCTGATATTTGTTTGATCACTTTGCAGTTCTCTAACAATTTCTTAGATTCATCAGAATTAATGAGATTCATTGATCCTTTTTCCAAGTTATTTATCTGTAGAAATTCATCTTCGATATTGACAATAATATCTACTATCGCATTACCAAGACCTATGAGGTCAAAGACTTTATTTTGTTCAATATGTCTAAAGGATTCCGTCATGAATATGAAAGTAAATTACCTTAGAAGTGCTCTTTTAGGTCCATGTATTGGATCTTCAATTACTATAGTTTGATCCCTATTTGCCCCCAATGAGACAATAGCAATTGGAACCTCCATTAGTTCAGCTAAAAATCTGAGATAATTCATAGCATTTTTAGGAAGATCAGATAGTTTTCTGCAATTGGCAGTTGAGCACTGCCAACCTTTTAATTTTTTGAATATTGGTTTACATTTTTTTAAGTCATCTGAATTTGTTGGAAAGTAATCTATTTCCTCGCCATCGAGATCATAGGCAACACAAACTTGAATCTCATCTAATTCATCTAATACATCTAGTTTCGTAACGGCTAAACAATCAAGACCATTTACAGATACGGCATATTTTCCAATAACTCCATCAAACCAACCACATCTCCTCCTCCTTCCTGTAGTGGTTCCAAATTCACTTCCCCTATCACAGAGTTGATCATTAATACTACCTTGTAATTCCGTTGGGAATGGCCCCTCACCTACTCTTGTGGTATATGCTTTGGCTACTCCTATGACTCTGTCAATTAAAGTGGGACCAACTCCAGCACCAATACATGCCCCTCCTGATATCGGGTTTGAAGAGGTAACAAAAGGATAAGTCCCATGATCTAAGTCAAGTAGAGTTCCTTGAGCACCTTCAAATAGAATATTTTTCTTTTCTTTTGAGGCTGAATGGATAGTCCTAGTACAATCAACTACATGTTTCGATAATCTATTCCCATAGTCAAGATATTCTTCAACAATGTCTTCTAATTTAAGTGGCTTAATCCCATAGATTTTTTCTAAAAGACCATTTTTTTCTCTCAACGGTATTTCGATCACATCACTTAGCCTTTCTTTATTGAGCAAGTCTCTAATCCTAATGCCATTTCTTTGTGATTTATCTGCATAGGTTGGGCCAATCCCCCGACCTGTTGTACCTATTTTGTTTGAGCCTCTATCAGCCTCCATCGCTTCATCTAGTATTCGGTGGTAGGGCATTGTTACATGTGATGTTGATGAAATTTTTAATCCTGAGATATCAATTCCACTATCAATTAACATGTCAATTTCTTTAAGCAAAACTTTTGGATCTACGACAGTTCCCGAACCAATTAGACAAGAAGTATTTTTATAAAGTATTCCTGATGGAATTAAATGTAATTTTAGGACTTTATCATCTACTACTATAGTGTGACCTGCATTTACTCCCCCTTGGTAGCGAACGACAACATCTGCCGAACGACTAAGTAAATCAGTTATTTTTCCTTTTCCTTCGTCACCCCATTGGGCTCCGATTACAACAACGTTGGCCAATTTTAGAAGAGCATTATTTTTGTGCGAATATTTAATATATTCAAAAATCTTGGTTTACTTTTAAAAAGTAAATGAATTGTATCAACTTTCTCTTAGAACCATTTTTTCAGCAAGAGAAAATTCTTTGGTTAAACGCTCCTTAAGTTTATCTGGTAAAGGTCTACTTGCAAAGTTTTTGTAATGACCTGCCATAGCGTTTAATGCTGTTTGCATAGTTGTGAATGATTGCGTTTTATTAACCATCCCTCTATTTCTATATCTAGAAATATAGTCAGTTATGAGTGTGAGAGCCTCATTTCTTACTTCATCTTTATTTGGAGAATCTTTTGGAGTATCAACAGCTGTTTGTAATGTTTTAACAACTGAAATTGTGTCCTTTGTATAGTCACCTGTCATAGATGTTTTTGCAGCTACGGAAGGTGAACTAAATAGTGTAAAAACAACAATTATGGATAATGCAAAAGATATAGCTTTGGTAAGATAATTTGAAAATAGTTTTGATGTACATTTCATTAACATAACTTTAGCTCCCAAAAAAAATAAGCTTTAAGAATTTTTATTGTACATTATTTCAGATTCGGAAATAAATGTTTCCAACAATTTATCAGCACTAATTTTAAGCTTAGTATTATTTGATCTGCATAAAAGTTCTACTTCTTTATTAATAGAATCTCTGCCAATAATTATCTGAAAAGGAATACCAATTAAATCCGCATCTTTAAATTTCACTCCAGCTCTATCGTTTCTATCATCAAGAAGGACATCAATTTTATTAATTAAAAAAATGTTATAGATTTGCTCAGTAAGATCACTTTGAATAGGATCTTTTAGGTTTGTTGGAATAATAATAACTTCAAAAGGAGAAATCTTGATAGGCCAACAAATTCCTTTTTGATCATGATTCTGTTCGATAGCTGCTTGAGCTATTCTTGTGACTCCTATTCCATAACAACCCATCCATAAATTTTTTAACTGACCATCCTTATCAGAGAACTTTGCATTTAATTTTTCACTATATTTCTGACCTAATTGGAAAATATGTCCAATCTCGATACCTTTTTTTTCTTTAAGTTCTTCATCATCATCAATGCTTATTTTATCTCCTTTTTTTGCATTCCTGATATCCTCAATTAGATAGTCTTTTGAATCAAAAGAAAATTCTTGAAAAACTTTATGGAAATTAACTTTATTACCACCACTTATAAACTTTGTAAGGCAACTTGCAGAATGGTCAATTATTCTTGTCCATTTTTTATCCCAATTTGAAGTTGCTTTAATAGTTTTATTATCTAAATCTGGCCCGATAAAACCTAAGGGAAAATCAATTAGATTTTTTTCGATATTATTTTTGTCTTCAATCTTTTTAAGATTAAGGAGATTGAGATTATGTCGTTTATTGATTAAGTTAAAGAGCTTTACTTCATTAATGTGTTGATCGCCTCTTATGCATGCAAGAATTGGGACCTCAAATTCACCTTCGAACTGTGCAAGAAATACTATTACTTTAACAATCTGACTAGGGTCTAAATTATTATTATCGCAAACCTCTAGGATTGTTTTTTGTTGAGGTGTCTCTAACCATTCTGCAATATTATCTTTTAATGGAATAGGTTGAGAGGGTAGAGAAACAGCTTTTTCAATATTTGCAGCATAAGAACCACTTTGAGTAAACAAAATGGAATCTTCCCCAGCATCAGCAGTGACCATAAATTCTTTAGAGGAGGCCCCGCCAATCGCCCCACTATCAGCTTCAACCCCTACTGTCTGCAGACCACAAGATTTAAAAATATTTTCATAAGCATTGCCCACCTTTTCATAGAAAGAAGCCAGATCGTTTTCTGAAGAATGAAAAGAATAACCATCTTTCATTATAAATTCTCTACTTCTCATCAATCCAAATCTTGGCCTTATTTCATCTCTAAATTTCGTCTGAATTTGATAAAAACATTGAGGCAATTGCTTATAGGAGTTGATGGTTTCTGATGCGATACTCGTGATCACTTCTTCGTGAGTTGGAGCTAAACCAAATTCTTTACCTTGCCTATCTTTGAGATTAAACATTATTCCTTCCCCTTCAGTATATCCTTCCCACCTTTCACTTTTTCTCCACAAATCTGCAGGATGAAGTTGGGGTAATAGTAATTTTGTACAACCAATACTATTAAGTTCTCTTTCTATTATTGAGGATATTTTTTCAATAACTCTAAGCATTAATGGCATATATGCATAAATACCGCTGTTAACTCTGCGAATAAACCCAGCTTTTAAAAGTAATTGATGTGAAATAATCTCAGCTTCAGAAGGTGTGTCACGAAGTGTCCCCAGAGGAAATGAGGTTGTCACGCGCATACAAAAAAATCCTTAATAATACTTAATTTTATCAATTAAGATGAAAAAATAATTTAAAGTGTCTTGAGTCCCTCAACGCTGCTAGTCTAAAAATATTGTTTCTGCTAACTTTTTCAGTAATGAAGTTCAAAATCTTTTAAAAGTTAACTATTACTAAAACATTTTCTTAAGTTTATGGAAAATATAGATTCCAATATTTCAAGCGAAGAGGAATTAGTAGGTATTGATGAAGTTCAAAAATTCTTAAACAGATCAAGGGCTTCTGTCTATAGGTATACAAATACAGATTTAAGAAATCTAAACCCTAATTTTAATCCAAGAAAATTAAACCCCGAATTTAGAACTGATCAAAAAGATCCTTTAAAATTTCATCCTAATGAAGTAGCAAGATTTGCAAAAGATATTTTAAGAATTAAGGAAGTTACTGTAGAGGTCTTTAATACGCCTTCCTCCGCTGCCCAGAATATACTAGTGCAAATATTAGATGAACTAAAATCCATTAGGTCTTTGCTGGAAAAAGATTAATTAAAAAGTTACTAATCAATGTTTTGATTTATTGACATTTTGAATGTAGGATAATGGTGTTTAATTATCTCCTTAATCTTTACCAATTAAGAGTTCTTGAGTTACACGAAATCAAAGCAGTTTATTCAAAGTAAATCAAGCGAAGAATCTTCTTATGGTTCTGCACGAAGTGATTTCGAAAGAGATGATGATGACCCTTTAAGTATAAGGAGTTTATCAATAACATCTCTAGGTATTATTTTTGCCATTTTGACAATTCTTTTACCTACCATAAGCATTTTAATTGGAAGACCTTTATCACAAGGAAACGAGATAATTCATAATCACGATTTTAAAAAAGATGGACCTTAGTTCAATACCTCCATCTCCAATGAAGGGAATAGTAAATATCATTGTTGAAATACCTGCAGGTAGTAGGAACAAATATGAATATTGCTCTGATGCAGGAATAATGGCTTTAGACAGAGTATTGCATTCTTCAGTGAGGTACCCTTTTGATTATGGTTTTATTCCAAATACCCTCGCTGATGATGGTGCTCCTCTTGATGCAATGGTGATAATGGATGAGCCTACTTTTGCTGGTTGTTTAATAAAAGCTAGACCTATAGGAGTTTTGGATATGCATGATTGTGGTTCATATGATGGAAAACTTTTATGTGTCCCTATGGCTAATCCTAGACAGGCAAATATAGTGAGTATTAATCAAATTGCTCCTAATCAGCTTGAGGATGTTGCTGAATTCTTTAGGACAAGTAAAGGACTTGATGGAAGAACAGTTCAAATTGACGGTTGGAGGGATTTTGATGTGGTTGAAAATTTATTGAAAAGTTGTATACCCATAAAAAAGAAAAACTTTAAAGTACTTAAGAAATCAAAAATTAGCAAATTAAATTGAAAAAAATAATTTTTTATAGTTATTTAAAATGCTCTACTTGCAGAAAAGCTGCTAAATGGCTTGAAAGTAAAGATTTAGAATTCCAATTAATTGATATTGTAAAAGAACCACCATTTGTTAATTATTTAGATTTAGCTTTAGAACAAAACTCTGATGATAAGAAAAGACTTTTTAATACAAGAGGTAAAGCCTTTAAAACGCTTAATCTTGATATTTATTGTTTATCAAGGGAAGAAATTATTCAACTTCTTTTAAGTGATGGCAAATTAATAAAAAGACCATTTTTGATTTATGAAGGTAAAAAAGTATTATTAGGTTTTAACGAAATTGAATATGCTAAACAATTTACATAAGTTTAAAAAATCAAAACTTTATTAATCTTATGAATGCTGCTATTAAAAGTTTTTTAAAAGAATGGGGTCTACTAATTTTATTAACTTTTTTTGTTTCTTCTTGTAGATCTTTTTTAGCAGAACCACGTTATATCCCCTCTGGTTCAATGCTCCCAGAATTACAAATAAACGATAGGCTGATTATTGAAAAATTTTCGCTACGAAACTCTTTACCAAAAAGAGGAGATATCGTTGTTTTTAACTCACCTTACTCCTTTGACGACAAATTAATCTCATCAAGATCTAAGCCTCTACCAAAAAAAAGATATTGTTTTTTCATGAGTTTTCCTCCGATGTCTTTTATTCCTGGTTTGAGGGATCAAGCTTGCGATGCATATATTAAGAGAGTGGTGGCACTTCCAGGAGAAATTGTGAGTGTAAACACGAAGGGTGAATTAATAATTAATGATAAATTAATTGCTGAACCATATGTCTCTTACAAGTGCTCATTATCCCTCTTTAATAGATGTGGTGAATTTGAAAATATAAAAGTTCCTAAAGATCATTTTTTAGTATTAGGTGATAACAGGTCAAATAGCTGGGATGGTAGATATTGGCCAGGAAGTAAATTTCTTCATAAAAAGGAGATAATTGGTAAAGCATATTTCAGATTTTGGCCTCTTAGTCAACTTGGTTTTTTTCAATAGATAAACTATTACTCCTTACTAAAACTTTATGAGAATAATTTTGTAAGAATTTTTAATTTAAAGTGCTCCTGAAGCAGTTGAATCAATTATTCCTCCTAGGTGGGTTGTTATGTTTAGAGCGCTAATAACAGGCGGCTTATTGGGATCATTAAAGAGATCAATTATAGTTATCCCACCATTACCTTGTTTTATCATCCAAATATTTGAATAATTAATGCCAAGGATGTTGCAAATTAAAGTTTTATTTACTGCATCATGAGCCACTAGAAGGCTTAGATCATTATCCTTTTGAGATGAACAAATTTTGTCAAAAGCTTCTACGGATCTTTCTGATACATCTTTTATAGATTCGCCTTCGGGCATTATTACTTCTTCAGGTTTATCATGCCAATTTTTTAGTAAATCAGGCCACTGTTCTCTGATTTCTGCTTCCAGTTTACCCTCCCATAATCCGTGACTAATTTCTACTAGTGAATCTATTTTTTCTATTTTTAAATCTTTGCTATTTTGAAGGATTATTTGTGCAGTCTCATAAGGCCTATGCATTGAACTTGAAAATGCCTTATTGAAAGAAATATTTCTCAAATATTCAAAAGTCTTTCTAGCTTGATCTTTTCCGTTTTCATTTAAAGGGATATCAATTTGGCCTTGAAATCTACCCTCTTTGTTCCAATTAGTTTCACCATGCCTTATTAGAAATATTCTGGAATCTCCAATTTGATTTGGAATATTTTTATTCAGATGGGAAGTTTGATTTAAACATTCAATTTGGGTCTTAAATGAGTTATCTTTCCTTGAAATATTGAGTATCGAGAAAGAAGCATTTTCTAATCTTATTTTCCTAAAACCTTGCTTAGGCTTCCCTAATAATAAAAGGATTAAACATCTGAGAATCGCATTATGTCCTACAACTAAAATATTTACGTCATTTTTGTCTAGATAAATTTTTAAAATGTCTTCTACAAAATTTGTTGCTTGGGAAAATAACTCTTGAATTGGTTTATAGGTTTTATTATTATTTCTTTTTAAAATAAGATTTTCTGGATCATTTTTCCATATAGGGTAAATTTCTGGAAATTTATTTTTTATTTCATCAATTTTTAGACCAGACCATCCACTAAGATCTACCTCTAGTAAATTATCATCAAATACAATATTTTGTTCTTTATTAAAAGTCTTTTTAATTGTTTTAGCAGTCTCTGCCGCTCTCACAAGTGGGGAGGAATAGATTTTATCGAAGTTTATTTTTGATAATGCTTTTCCTGCTTTTCGGGCTTGTTCGTATCCTTCATCAGTTAATAATGAATCATCTGTTCTTCCTTGAATTAATCCTCTTGCATTGAAACTGCTTAGCCCATGCCTAACTAAAACCAATCTTATAGCCATTATATAAATTTGAAATTAAGATTATTTAATCATCTCATGGCGTGATTAAAATAGATACAAAATATAAGGAACTACATGATAACTAAGTATAGTTTTCAACAATATAATAAGCTATGACCTTTAAAAATATTTCTAAGTCAAAACTCACTTTAGCGTTTATTTCTATAGTCATAACCTTTTTTGTATGGCAGCAAGGCTTAAGAGATAGTTTAAATAGACCATCTGTTTCATTTGATATAAGTCAAAAAGAGCAAGAAATTGCTGAACTATCGGCCCAATCAATACCTTTAGATCTTAAAAAGTTTTTTATAATAAATGATCCTGTTGATCAAATAAATAAGTCACTCTCTGAGGTCCCATTTGAAGAGCTAACAGAAAGAAATAAATTAATTCGAGTAATTTCTTCAGAATCAAATGATCTTATAATCTATAAAAATCTATCAAAAGATTTTGAAAATAAAAACTTTAAATTTCTGATCGATGAGATAGAAAAAAAATCCAATAATAATTTATATAAACCAAATTCCGATAAATTTGATTTATTTAAAGGCGATAGATTTTTATATCACCTTTTAAGCCGGAAATTTGATTTTGACGATAGTTCATTAATAACAAAATCATTTTCCAGCAGAATGTTTTTAAAAATATTAGCCATAAGATTAATACCACTTTTAACAATACTTATTGGCTCTATTCTGGCTTTAAAAATTTTATGGAACACCATATCTTTGAAAAAGTTTGGTTGGCAAGAAATGAAATACTTAGATTTAGAATTAATAGATATGGTTTTATTAATTGCAGGTGGATTTGTTGTTTTAGGAGAAGTGGTATCACCTTTGTTTTCTATCAGTTTGGTTGAACTTTTTTCTAAAAATATGTCTAATGAATTGTCTCAATCTTTAAAAATATTCTTTGGATATCTTTTTATGGCTATTCCCCCATTAGTGATAGTTTATTATCAAATTAAATCTTTGAATGGTGTATTTACTTTTAAAAAGGATTATATACAGTTCAATTTCTTACCAATAAAATATGCAATTATTCAGGGAATTAAAGGTTGGTTAACAATAGTTCCTTTTGTTTTATTGATTTCTCTAATTATGGATTATCTGATAGATAACCAGAATGGTAGCAATCCTTTGCTAGAAATTGTTCTAAATAATAATAATTACTTATCATTTTTTCTATTATTTATAACAACAACTCTACTAGCTCCTCTATTTGAGGAGATTATATTTCGCGGTATTCTACTACCAACTCTTGCAAGAGATTTTGGTGTAATTGCGGGAATTATTGTTTCAGCTTTTATCTTTGCATTGGCCCATTTAAGTTTGGGAGAAATGCCTCCATTATTTGTTCTAGGGATTGGATTAGCAATTACAAGAATCGCTTCAGGGAGTTTGTTTTCCTCAGTAATTATGCATTCTTTATGGAATGGATTGACTTTCTTAAATTTATTCTTATTGAGGACATAAAGAATTTAAATTTTTACTTGCGAATCAAACAAAAAGATGTTTATTTAATTAATAACACTTATTTGTATTTAAATAAAAAGTCATAGATGAAACCTTATGGGAATCAACTTAATTTTGAAAAAAAAGTTTCATATGAAAGTAAAAAAAATTTTGAAAAAATATCCATAATTAATACCAAATTAATACATAAAATTTTCGACACTATTAATATCTCTCTTTTGGTATTAATTTTCACCTTATTTTTCTTGTCTTTTAATAGTCAAAGAAAATGGTCAAATACATATAAAAACTTATCTAAAACAACAGCTATCAATAATAATCTCATCGATTATATTTCTAAAATAGAGGAATTTTATATTAGTGAACTTGAGTCTATTAATACCTATAGAAAAACTAAACCTAAAGATTTAATCTATCTAGATAAACTTCCAGAAAAAAAAGAAAGTTTATTTAAAGAAAATTTAAGTAGTTTCATTGAAGGTTTTAGTGATAGCAAATATCAAAGAGGATATTGATGAAAAAATACAAGAAAATTGTACGTCTATTACCTCTTGATCAAAGAAGATTTAAATTTCTCTATATTTTTAGCTTACTATTAATATTTTGTTTGTTTGGTAGGTTAGTTAAATTGCAAGTCTTTAACGCCTCTGATTTGCAAAGGAAAGCTAGATTAATACAGTCTTCTAAAACTAACGCCTTAAAAAAAAGGAGAGCGATTGTTGATAGAAATAATAGACTAATTGCTTACGATAAAACGCTCTATAAATTATGGGCCCATCCAAAATATTTTAATTTTCCTGGTGATTCAATTAACAGAGTTCGGAGTATTGAAGAAGTTGCAGAAAAATTGTCAGATATATTGGATATTAATGATGAAATACTCTTGAGTAAATTTAATAATAAAATGAGCGGTATCAAGCTTTTGGATAAGATTTCCGAAGAAAAAGCAGAAAAGATTAAGAATCTTCAAATAAGCGGACTTGATTTGTTTAGATATTCGCAGAGATATTATCCACAAGGAGAGCTTTACTCTAATCTTGTCGGTTTTGTTAATGATGAGAATATAGCTTCAGCAGGTTTAGAGCTTCATTTAGATAATCAAATTAAAGTTTTTAATAAAAGTAATTTAATAAAACGGGGAGGAGATGGAACTCCTCTACCGGATAATTCGGCGCCAGGTGATTTTATTTCTGATTACAAAAGTTTAGGCCTAACTATAGATTCAAAATTACAGAAAGCGTCATTCAATGCATTATCAAAGCAAGTAAGCAAATGGAAAGCAAAGAAGGGATTTGCCATTGTTATGGATGTTAATAATGGTCGGATTCTCTCCTTGGTTTCAGCTCCCTCATATGATCCAAATAAATTTTGGCAGTATGATTCTGAACTCTTTAGGGGTTGGTATTCTCAAGATTTATTTGAGCCTGGTTCAACTTTTAAACCTATTAATCTTGCCTTAGCGTTAGAAGAAAAAGTAATTCAGAAAGATGGATTTGTTGAAGATATTGGGAAAATTAATGTTGGAGGATGGACACTTTCTAATTGGGATAAAAAAGGTAATGGATACATTGACTATCCAAAAGTATTGCAGGTTTCAAGTAATGTTGGGATGGTAAAAATAATGCAAAATTTAGACCCTACAATTTACTGGGATAGGCTAAAAAAAATAGGTATAAATCAAAATTTAGAGACTGACTTATTTGAATCAACTCCTGGCCAACTAAAGAAAAAAGATTTATTTGTCAATCAATCAATTGAGCCTGCTGTAACTTCTTTTGGTAAAGGGTTTTCAATCTCGCCACTTAAATTGGTGCAACTTCATGCGGCTTTAGCAAATGGTGGTTTTGAAGTGACTCCTCATGTAACTTCAACTTTCAAAGAAAGAGTTAATAAAAATCCAAAAAAACAATTTTTTTCACACGAAGTCTCTAAAACTGTTCTTGAATGGATGGAGAGCGTAGTTGATAAAGGTAGTGGATCTGGAGTGAAAATCGAGGGTTATAGGATAGCAGGGAAAACGGGCACTTCCCAAAAAGCTTTAAATGGTTCCTATACAAGTAAAAAAGTTTGCAGTTTTGTGGCGACCTTACCAGTTAATGATCCGAAATATGCTGTACTAGTAGTTATTGATGAGCCATCTAAATCTTATGCATATGGTTCAACTGTTGCCGTACCAGTTGCTAAAGAAATTATCGAGAGTTTGATAGTAATTGAAAAGATACCTCCTAAGATTAAAGATCATGAAATGATTGTTAAAAAACCCTAAAATTTTCCAATTTTATAAATATTTGGTTCATTATCTGATGATTTCATCTGGAATAAAAGCTAGTTTATATATATATGATTATTTAGATATGAAATCAATTTTAGAACAATTGTCCTCAATGACCGTTGTTGTTGCTGATACTGGAGATTTAGATTCGATAAAAAGATTTCAACCAAGGGACGCCACCACCAATCCATCGCTAATACTTGCTGCTGCTAAGAACCCTGATTATGTGAAATTAATTGATAAAGCTTTAGAAAGTTCAGAAAATGCTTTGCCCCAAGGGTTCTCCGAAATTGAATTAATCAAAGAAACTGTTGATCAAGTTTCAGTATTTTTTGGAAAAGAAATATTGAAAGTTATTTCAGGGCGCGTATCTACAGAAGTTGATGCAAGACTGAGCTTTGATACTGAAGCTACGGTAGAAAAAGCGAGAAAATTGATCAATCTTTATAAAAATTTTGGAATTGAAAAAGAAAGAATTTTGATTAAGATTGCTGCAACTTGGGAGGGAATTAAGGCAGCTGAAATTTTGGAAAAAGAGGGTATTAAGTGCAATTTAACTTTACTTTTTAACTTCTGCCAAGCGGTAACTTGTGCAAATGCAAAGGTAACTCTAATTTCCCCGTTCGTTGGCCGTATCTTGGATTGGCATAAAGCAAAAACTGGTAAAACTAGTTTTGTTGGTGCTGAAGATCCTGGTGTTATTTCGGTTACGCAAATATACAAGTACTTTAAAGAAAAGGGATTAAAGACAGAAGTAATGGGAGCTAGTTTTAGAAATCTTGATGAAATAAAAGAATTAGCAGGTTGCGATCTTTTAACAATCGCACCAAAATTTCTTGAGGAACTGAAAAAAGAAAAAGGAGAGTTAGTTAGAAAATTAGATGTAAGTACCCCAATAAATAATTCTATTGATTACGAATTTGAAGAAAAAGATTTCAGATTAAGTATGTTAGATGATCAAATGGCAAGTGAAAAGCTTAGTGAAGGTATCACTGGATTTAGTAAGGCGATAGAAGAATTGGAAGAGCTGTTGCTAAAGAGATATTCAGAGATTAAAAATCATAAATTGATTTCTGCTAACTAAATTTAAGTTTGAATTGAAAAAGGATTAAGTTCTACTTTGTGTTAAAAGTCTTCTAATAACTCTTTTTGCAATATCTTCATAACTCATTTCTCCTGATAGTATTTGAGCAATACGTTTAGGTGCTGTTTTCCTTTTGACACCTAATTGGTATCCAGTTCTTGGAAATCTATAAAATACTTGGGCTATTCTCCGTCCCCAAGCCATTGATTTCCCCCAAATGTTGTTAATTTTTTTCGTATAAAGATTTAAATCATCTACTTTTCCTGCCAGGCACTGATCTATGTATTCTGCAGCATAAAAACTGCTAATTAAAGAAGGTCTAATTCCTTCAGCTAAAAAAGGATCACATAGAGATGCTGCATCTCCAACTGCTAAAACTTTGTCACCATTAATTGAGTGGAAGCCATTCCATATTCTCAGTTTCTTACTAGTTGTTTTATGAGGAAAATCATCAAAACCGAAGCTTCTGATAACTTGTTGATTTATAGCCTGATTTTCTAAGAGACCATTATTTATAAAAGTACCTAAACCAATATTTAAGCTTTCTCTTAAGGGAAATGCCCAAGCAAAACCAAATTTTATAAATCCAAACTCAAATCTAACTGCATCTCTAGGTATTTCACCTAACCCTTTCAGTCTTAATGATATTGTGTTAGCAAATTTCGGTTTTTTGGGCCCTAAATTGAAATAACTAGCCCATTTTGATTGGGACCCATCTGCAATTACAAGAAATTCTGTAATATATTTTATTTTGTTATTACAAGTAATTTCCCATTTATCATTTTTTTTTATGATTTTTTTAATTAATAACTGTCTCATTAACTGAACTCCATTACTTAAGGATCCATCAAGTAATAATTGATCAAGTTTTTCTCTTTTAACAATCCAAAATGGAGATTCACCAGTAAGATCAGCAGTTACATTATCCGCAGCTTTCCATCTGAATTCAACATTCTTAATTTTTGATTCTATGCAATCTTCTATATTAAAAGGAAGAAATTTTTGCATTGAAGATGCCATCCCGCCTGCACATGGTTTGTAATCTTGGGATTTTTCTTTTTCAATAATTAAAACTGAATATCCTTTCTTTGATAGGTTAAGAGCAGTGGAAGAACCTGATAAACCTCCACCAATTATTACTACGTCAAATCCTTTCAAACTTTTAGAATTTCCTTCTCTTTCTCAGACAATTTAGTTTCTATTAAAGCAATATATTTATCAGTAATTTTCTGAATTTCAGATTGATTGTCTCTCGATTCGTCAATAGAAATGAGGCCATCTTTTTCGTCTTTTTTTTCTTTATCAACAGCATCTCTTCTAATATTTCTCAAAGCTACTTTCCCTTCCTCTGCATATTTAGAGGCTAATTTACAAAATTCTTTTCTTCTTTCCTCTGTTAAAGGTGGAACATTTATTCTTATAACTTTCCCATCATTATTTGGAGTAACCCCTAAATCACTCATAGAAATAGATTTTTCTATCGCTTGTAAACATGAAATATCAAAGGGTTGTATTGAAATCGTTTGTGAATCAACAGTACTTATTGTAGCAAGTGATTTGATTGGCGTTTCTGCTCCGTAGTACTCAACACTTACTCTGTCTAACAATGAAGCATTAGCTCTACCTGTCCTAATTGTATTAAAGTTTCTTTGAGTTGCTTCAATACTTTTATTCATATTTTCTTGAATTTCTTTTTCTTTCATAATAAAAAATTTAAATAAGCTTTAACTAATTAATGAACCTATAGGATCCCCAGCAACAGCTTTGGAAATGTTCCCTTTCTTGAATATATCAAAAACCATAATAGGGATATTGTTATCTTTGCATAGTGCAATTGCAGTACTATCCATTACTGCGATTTCATCACTAAGAACTTGTTGATAACTAAGAGTGGAATATTTTTTTGCATCTTTAAATTTATTAGGATCACAATTATATACTCCATCAACTTTGGTAGCCTTCATAACAACTTCAGCATTTATCTCTGCTGCCCTAAGAGCCGCTGTAGTGTCAGTTGTAAAAAATGGATTTCCGCATCCACCTCCGAAGACTACAACTCTACCTTTCTCAAGGTGTCTCATGGCTCTTCTTCTTATATAAGGTTCTGCAATTTCCTGCATTTCGATTGCTGTTTGCACTCTGGTTGCAACTCCTACTCTTTCTAAACCATCTTGAAGTGAAATCGCATTCATTACTGTTGCGAGCATCCCAACATAATCCGCCGTAGCTCTATCCATGCCATCTGCAGACCCTTTAAGCCCCCTAAAAATATTTCCACCCCCAACAACTATTGCAAGTTGTACATTATTTTCGACTACTTTTGAAACATCCTCTGCAATTGACTGAACTATAGCAGGATCAATACCATATGGCTTGTCACCCATTAGTGCCTCACCACTAAGTTTTAAGAGAACTCTTTTGTAAGTCATTCAATAATTGTACTTTTAAGACCTTAGCAAGTAAATGCACCAAATTTATTTTTTGTTCAGATATTGCTTGCGTCTTTAAACATTTCTAAACCTGCCTGAAGAAAATGTAAATAATAATTTGGTGCAACTAAAACTCAACACACTTTTGTGCTTTTATTCCTTGTTCTTTAAAAGGATGTCTTATTAGTTTCATTTCTGTAACTAGATCAGCGTAATCGATAATTGAATCAGATGCTCCCCTTCCAGTTAAAACAATATGATTTTTTCTATTATTTAAGCTATTTAAAAAAGTGATAATTTCTTCTGGTGCAAGATAACCAAGTTTTGTAGCAATATTAATTTCATCAAGAATGATAAGTTTATAAGATTTGTCTTTTATATATTCTTTGGCCAGTTGCCATGCTTCTTGAACTAATTTTTCATCTCTTATTCTGTCTTGTGTTTCCCAAGTAAATCCTTCTCCTAATGAATGCCAAGATATGCTTGAAGACAAATTTTTAAGTGCTTTTTCTTCTCCAGTGGTCCAGCCTCCTTTGATAAATTGAATTATTGCCACTTTATAGCCATGCCCTATTGTCCTTAAAGCCATACCTAAAGATGCAGTTGTCTTGCCCTTGCCATTTCCTGTAAAAACAATCAATAATCCTTTTTTTGTTTTTCTAATTTGTAGTCTTTCGGCTTGAATATCTTTTCTCTTCTGCATTCTCTTTTTATATGAGCTCTCATTGCTATCAGGGGATAGTTTTCCTCCCATTCCAAGTTTTTTTGCTTGATTATCGAGATTAAATATTTTCTCGGAAGATGAAGGTTTTTCTTGCATATGAACCTAATTTTTTATTTAATGATTATAAATCTTTAAATATTTTTAGCTTTTTTTACTTTTAATAGTGCATTATTTACTGCTTGTTGTTGATCTCTTTTTGTAATCCAGTGATGATAAGTTTGTGTATGTAAACTAACCGAATGTCCCATCATTCTAGCTGCCACAGTATCAGGTAAATCATAAAAAATAGTTCTCACTGCCCATGCATGCCTTAGATCATAAGGTTTTATTTGTAAAGAGTAACGCTTAAACTGATCTGTAATTTTTTTTCCGATATTCTGTAAGGTTGTTATTTTAAGGTCTCTTTTAATATTTGGTAGTAGTTCTGGATTTTCGCCAAGTTTTGATAATTCGAACTTTTCCACCCATTCAGGATGAAATGGCCAAACTTGATGCTCCCCAGTTTTAGTTGTAGGTAAAACTCTAATAATTTTGTCCCCAAAATTAGTTAGAGAACTTAAATCACAAAAAAATACTTCATGATTTCTTAATCCATATGTAGCCATTAAACCAAAAACAAATTTCCAAGATTTGTTTGGTATCTTCTCCCAAAGTTTTTCTATTAACTCATCTGTCGGGAGTTCTCTAAATCCTGCTTTGTTTAGACCATATCCTCTAGAATTTAATTTCCAATCTTCTGGTAGTTTAATATCCAAAAACTTAGCCAAAACACTTAGAGAAGTAGCGCATTGTTTTCTACTTCTACTTCCTTCTTTGTAACTTTCAAGTGTCTTTTGAAATATTTTCTCTAAAGCTTCATTTTCGTGATCATTATAAATATCTAGGATTCTTTTCATATATGGTTTATAAGAACTTCTCCAAGTAGTTTTCCTAGTGCTTGTTCTAAAATCACCTTTTTTGTCTTTAAAAAAAAATTCCTCAAATTGATTTAATCTATTTGGGAATTCAAAACTATCTTTTATTCCCTTTTTATAGGGATTGCCTATCCAATTAATCCAATCAAATTGATTCAATTCCAATTGCAAATTGATTAATTGTAATTTTTTTTTGGCTTCCTCTAATCCAGAAATATTAGCCTTTAAACCAAGAGATATTCTTTGAATCTTGAAGTTATTTTTATCTTCTTTGGAGGGTAGTGAACCACGAATATTTAATTTCTCTCCTCTTTTCTCAATTTTAAGCTTGCTTCCTTGAGTAGCAAATTTATCATTGACATTATTAATTTCCTGAATTACGTTCATTTACTTATATAATTGACCTTATAATGACGTTTTTAATGTTTATTTTCAATCTTCGTAAATTTTAGATGGATAAAATAGGCGTCTTACTAATGAATTTAGGGGGGCCTGAACGCATTAACGATGTAGGTCCATTCTTATATAATCTTTTTTCTGATCCAGAAATAATTAGGACCCCTTTCCCTGTTTTTCAAAAGCCCCTAGCTTGGTTAATTAGTACTCTTAGGAGTACTACTTCACAACAGGCCTACCTTTCCATAGGTGGAGGTTCGCCTATCAGAAGGATAACGGAACAACAAGCAAGAGAATTACAATCTAAATTAAGGGACAAGGGATTTAATGCTACTACCTATATTGCTATGAGGTATTGGCATCCTTTTACCGAATCAGCAATTGCTGATATGAAAGCAGATGGAATAGATCAAGTTGTTGTAATACCCTTGTATCCACATTTTTCGATAAGTACCAGTGGTTCCAGCTTTAGGGAATTAAAAAAATTGCGTGATTCTGATGATGAATTTAAGAAGATTCCAATGAGATGCGTAAGGAGTTGGTTCAGTCAATCAGGTTATTTAAAGTCTATGGTTGAATTAATTTCTGAACAAATTTCGCTTTGCGAATTACCTTCAAAAGCCCATATATTTTTCACTGCTCATGGAGTTCCTAAGAGTTACGTAGAGGAAGCGGGAGACCCTTACAAGCAACAAATTGAAGATTGTTCTTTATTAATTATAAATGAGCTGGAAAAATATTTAGGGCATAGTAACCCTCATACACTCTCTTATCAAAGTAGAGTTGGTCCCGTTGAATGGTTAAAGCCTTACACGGAAGAAGTCTTAGCTGATCTTGGAAGGTCAAATGTTAATGATCTAATTGTGGTCCCTATAAGTTTCGTTGGAGAGCATATCGAAACATTGCAAGAAATTGATATTGAATATAAAGAAATTGCTGAAAAGGCCGGTATTAAAAACTTTCGAAGAGTTAAGGCTTTAAATACTCATCCTACTTTTATTGAAGGCCTTAGTGATCTAGTCATTTCCTGCTTGGAAGGCCCACTTGTTAATATAGAGGAGGCTTCACAGTTGCCTGAAAAAGTTAAACTTTATCCCCAAGAGAAGTGGCAATGGGGTTGGAATAATAGTTCAGAAGTGTGGAACGGAAGAGTTGCAATGATTATTTTTCTTGTGCTTTTTATTGAACTTATTTCAGGGTCTGGCCCCCTTCATAAATTAGGTATTTTATAAAGAATAATTAAAATTTATTTGATAATTTTTATTTATTAAAAGAGTACTTTGAATACTTTTCTGACATTACATTTCTAAATGAGGCAAAAGTATTTAATTAAGTTTAATATTTATAGTAAATATTGAATTTATTTTGTGACCCTTACTTCGAGATCCTTTTCAAAGGGTATATCAAAACATGAAAATCCAGTTTGGATAACTGGAGCAGATGCACTAATGGATTCTTTAAAAATTCATGGAGTAAAAGTTATATTTGGATATCCTGGGGGAGCTATACTACCAATATATGACGCTGTTCATAAGGCGGAACAAGAAGGTTGGTTAAAGCACTATATGGTTAGGCATGAACAAGGTGGTTCTCATGCGGCTGATGGATATGCAAGATCTACTGGTGAAGTAGGAGTATGTTTTGGGACCTCAGGCCCAGGTGCAACAAATTTGGTAACTGGAATTGCCACCGCGCAAATGGATTCAGTCCCCCTAGTTGTAGTTACAGGTCAAGTCCCAAGACCTGCTATAGGAACAGACGCTTTTCAAGAAACTGATATTTTTGGTATAACTCTTCCAATAGTGAAACATTCATGGGTAATAAGGGATCCTTCAGATATCGCGAAAGTAGTTTCTGAAGCTTTTTTTATAGCCTCTTCTGGAAGGCCTGGCCCTGTTTTAATTGATATACCCAAAGATGTAGGTCAGGAGTTTTTTAATTACCAAAGAGTTTTGCCTAGTGAGATTATTCCTAAAGGATTTAAAAGGAATGGAGAAATTAATGATTGCGATATCAATAAAGCAATTAAATTAATAGAAGACTCTGAAAGACCTCTTCTATACGTAGGAGGAGGGGCAATATCTTCAGGTGCTCATGATGAAATAAAAACTTTAGCAAAGAATTATCAAATACCAGTTACCACAACCTTAATGGGGAAGGGAGCTTTTGATGAAAAAGATAATTTATCAGTAGGGATGTTAGGAATGCATGGAACTGCTTACGCAAATTTCGCTGTTACAGAATGTGATCTTTTAATTGCTATTGGAGCTAGATTCGATGATAGGGTGACAGGAAAACTAGATACTTTTGCACCTAATGCAAAGGTAATTCATATAGATATTGACCCAGCAGAAGTTAATAAAAATAGACGTGTAGATGTTGCAATTGTTTCTGATGTTTCAAAAGCTGTTCTAAAAATCAATGAACAATCTCTTAAAAACAAATTTACTTGTCAGACGAAAAACTGGTTAGAAAAAATTGATTTCTGGAAAAATAAACATCCTTTATATGACCCGCCCAAAGAAGGAGAGATTTATCCTCAAGAGGTTCTTTTAAAATTGAGGGAACTTTCACCAGAAGCTTATGTAACTACAGATGTAGGACAACATCAGATGTGGGCTGCTCAATACCTTAGGAATTCTCCAAGAAAATGGATTAGTAGTGCAGGCTTAGGAACTATGGGTTTTGGATTACCAGCTGCAATTGGAGTAAAAGCAGCCTTACCTAATTCAGATGTGATTTGTATTGCAGGAGATGCAAGTATCTTAATGAATATTCAAGAATTAGGAACTTTATCTCAATATGGTCTAAAGGTGAAAGTGATTATTATTAATAATCGCTGGCAAGGGATGGTAAGACAATGGCAGGAAAGTTTCTACGATGAAAGATATTCCTCATCTGATATGAGTTGTGGTGAACCTGATTTTGTAAAACTTGCTGAGTCTTTTGGAGTTAAAGGATATTTAATTTCTGATAGAAAACAATTACAGAATGAATTAAAAAATGCGCTTGATTATGATGGCCCTGCCCTAATTAATATCCTTGTCAGAAGAGGTGAAAATTGTTATCCAATGGTTCCTCCTGGTAAAAGTAATGCTCAAATGGTTGGCTATGTTAATTGTGAAGACTAAATTTTTTAATTCGTCATTTTAAAAAATTAACTTTAGAATAATTTAAAAACTTAGATATTTCTGAATTGAAAAAATTATCAAAAATTATAATTATAGTCAGCTTGATTCTTCTTAATCCTGTAATAGTTAACTCGGCTGAAATTCTTCAAATTAAAAGTTCAAATACTATTTTGGTGGGGGATCAAAATAGGAATTTAACGATTGGATTATTTTGTGTAGATGTAAATGAAAATGATGAGCTTGAAGCAACTAATTTACTTAAGAGTGAATTTCCACGGGGAAGTAAAGTGAAAATAAAACCTTTTGGTTTCAAAGAGAATGTTTTGTTAGCCAAAGTTTTTAATATTAAAGGTAATAAGGAGATGACTGAATTATTAGTCGCCAAAGATTTAACTAGTGAAATTTGTCCAAGTTAATTATCTCTATGAGCAGATAAAGTTCCATTGTCTCGAGTATGTTTTGCTCCTTCTCCAGGAATTAAATTCATTTTTTAATTTGTATGTACATAAATTTGAGATTTCTATATTTGTATTGGGAATGTTCTCATTTAAAAGTTGTCTAAAAGCAGTTCTTTTGAGATCAAGTTTATTTAAGTTGTTCTCTTTGAAGCGATTTGAATCACTAAAATAAAGATCTTTTTCAGCTTTAGTTAAATTGACAGTTATGTTTTTGTTTTCGGCCTTTCTATAAAATTCTTTGAGTGTCATTTTATCAACTAGATAATGCTCCTTCGAAATTGCTGGTCCTATTGCAACAAGTAAGTTATCTCTAGATGTCCCTAAATTATCAAAAATTTTAACAAGATTTTTTATTATTTTTTTTTCTAAACCTTTTCTTCCACAATGCAAGGTTGCTACATTTCTTGTCCTTTTGTCTGCAAAAAATATTGGCATACAATCAGCTGTGTAAACCCATAAGTTTTGATTGCATTTATTACCAACAATACCATCTGCGTCAGTCTTAGTTCCTTTTTTCAGATTGGATCCAAAAACTATCACATTACTGTGAATTTGATTGGAAACACAATTTATATAATTTTCATTAAAGTGATTCCCTAATAATTTTAGAAATTTCTCAGAGCTTGACTTCGTAAAATATGCATGTTTGAAATTATTTTGACTAAGGATAGGTGATGAATAATACTCAAATTTTTTGTTTTGAACAAAAATTTCAGTTTTTGAGAAATATATTTCTTTGTATGCAATAGTTCCTGCTCCTAAGCTGAATTTATGAAATTAATTCAATATCTCTCAAGATCCAGAATCCTGCAAATTTTTCGATGTATGGAGTTGACTGTATGGAAATAAATTGATAATCAAAAGAATTTTTTTTATTCTCTAAAAACTTTGTACTCAAAAAGTTTGCATCTTTTTCTGGCAAATCTGTTACCAGCCACTTATCGTCTTCTGAAGCTTCAAGTATGAGTTGGTTCTTATTGATGACTAATTTAACAGGTTCTAAACAACTGAACCATGCAGAAAGTGCTAAAGATCTATCTTTGCTAAAAAGTCTTAATCCTGGAACTAAGCTATGATTATCTAAATCTTGCTGAATTGGGAAAATTTGTCCAAATTCAATAGGCCAATTTTCTGCTGATTTTAATTCTCCAATTGATATTTCAGAGATACTTAAAGCATCACCCCTTACTTCTTCTGGTAAAGGTGTAGGAGGGTTTTCCATTTTAGAAGTAAAAGAAGGAGCTAATACACCTCTTACATACCCTTTTTCCTTTGGATAAATCTCTTTTTCAAGAAATTCGATTCTATCTAATAAATCGTAAGTTCTCCTACTTACAAGAGCCTCAATATTTACGGCCTCCAGAGATTTCTTAATGATCGATTTCATTGACGACCTCCAGAATCGAACTATTGAAGGTTTTTCCCACCCTTGTTTTTTTGCTTCACTTATTGCTTCCTTTATTGCCTTTGTAAGCCATAGTGAATTAACTTCATTAGCAGGGCACTTTTTATTCCAATAAAAAATATCTTCTGTCTTATAACTCCTTGTAGAGCAAATAATTAACTCCCACCTTTTTTTTCCATTTGATTCGATGATTGGTCTTGAGTAAAAATCTAATTCCCAATCTGAAATTTTTAATTTAAGACTTGACTCCATTGTTTTATTAATGTTCATTTATCTTGTTCTTTTTTATCGAAGAGTGCTTTGGTTTTTAGTGCTCTCTCTGTGGCTTCTTGCATAACTTTTTGCTTATCAATAATTAATTCTCCCGCAGAGTTTTCTAGGAGTGCTGTATTGAGACCAATACGCCCTTTTTCGAGGTCAATTTCAGATATTAAAGCTTTTATTATTTCCCCTTCTCTAAAAACTTCTCTTAAAGAACGAATCGATCCATTTGTTAGTGAGGATTGATGAAGAAGTCCACTAGCTCCATCTAAATCTATAAAGAAGCCATATGGTTTTACTGCTAAAACTTCTCCTTCAATTAATTGTCCTAATTCTAAACTTGTAAGTTTAGAGACTAATGAAGCTTTCTTTTCAGAGAGCACTAATTTTCTGGATTCTGGATTCACCTCAAGAAATGCTACTTTTAGAGTTTTGCCAACAAAAGATTGATAGTCTTGACCATTTTCAAGTTGGGATCTTGGGATGAATCCTCTCAATCCATCTACATCACAAGTAAGACCACCTCTGTTAAATCCATTAATTAAAACGTTAATTAATTCTCCATTTTTTGCTGAACCTGATACTTTTTCCCAACTTTGCCTAAGAATTAATGCTCGAGCGCTCACTGTTACCATCCCATCAGCATTTTGTTCTTTGATAACCAAAACCTCCATTTCAAGGCCTATGGAAAATTTTTCTTTAAAGTTAGTTATAACACCCAAACCACATTCTTTTTTGGGCATATAACCAGGTGCTTTCCCACCAATGTCCACGTACAGTCCATCACTTTCGATTGCTATGACTTTACCTGAAATTATTTCTCCTGTAGCCCCAATAGGCTCATTTGCATTTAAGGCCTCCAAAAAAGCACTTTCATCAAAATCGAATTCATCAACAGTTCTTTCAAATTGGAAATCTGTGTTTTGCTCTGAAAAATTAAGGGGTCTATTTAAGTCCTGTTGAGTTAAATCTTGCTGAGAAATATCAAAATCATTAGTGTTTTCATTACTGTTATCAATTTCTTTTACTGAATCATCTTTAATTATTTGAGGTTTGATAGCGATATTTTCTTTTTTGGTTTCTTCTTGCGAATTGGTTTGATCATTGTTTATGTCTCGAGATTTTTTTTGAGTATCTTTCTTGCTTATGTGAAGTACCTGAAGAGGTTTTTTATTGCCCTTTAGTGGGATATTTTCTTGGGCATTTTTATTATTGACTCCCATCGTAGGTAAAATAAGAATAATTAATTATTAACATACTCTAAATATTAGTACTCAAAATTAAAATTAATGAACTTTAAACCAATACCTAATAAATTTGAACATTTAAATTGGCAAGAAATTGAGAGTGTTGCAAAACACAAAAGATCTACAGTGATTTGGCCATTCGGTGCAATTGAGCAACATGGCCCGCATTTGCCTCTTGCCACAGATAGTATTTTTGTTGATGAAATTATTAATGAAGTTTTAAAATTATTCTCCGCCGACATTCCATTAAAAAAACTTCCAACTCAATATATTGGTTTTTCTCCAGAGCATAAGGGTTTTGCGGGGACAATTTCACTTTCTTCAAATTTAATAACCTCGATGATTAAGGAAGTAGGAAGTCAATTATCTGAAATGGGTTTTAAAAGATTGATACTGATTAATGGACATGGAGGTCAAATCTCACTATTAAATACAGCTGCAAGAGAGCTAAGAAGTTTCTCTCCAGGGATGGCAGTTTTTCCTTGTTTCTTGTGGAGTGGTATTAATGGATTAAGTGAATTGTTAACAAAAACTGAGATCGAGGATGGGCTTCATGCTTCTTTAGCTGAAACAAGTTTGATGCTGGCTTTAAAACCAGAATTAGTAGGTGATGAACGCCCAAATGAGAGTAATAAAGCAGAGATCCCTGAAGGTTGGAGTCTAGAGGGCAATGCGCCTACTGCTTGGCTTACTGACGACCTCAGTAAATCAGGAGTCATAGGAGATAGTAGAGGAGCAAATGAGTCTTTAGGGAAAAATTTAAAGGAATTATTGATTAATCATTGGTTCAAATTGATTATGAATCTGATGCAATCAGATTGGCCAAACATTTCTTAAATATGTTGAAGTAAAAAATGTGACTTAACAATTGAAACTATTTTCATGATATTTAAATAAACTCTCTATAATCATGTAATATTCATGCATAATGAGCTAAAGATTACTGACATGCAAACTCTAGAATCAAATAAAAAAACTATTGAAGAATCGACTAATCCGATTTCTTTAGATTTACCCGACTTCACTACAGATTCTTATAAGGATGCATATAGCAGGATAAATGCAATTGTTATAGAGGGAGAGCAAGAGGCTCATGATAATTACATTTCAATAGCAACTTTAATTCCAAATGAGTTAGAGGAGTTAACTAAATTGGCGAGAATGGAAATGAAACATAAAAAAGGCTTCACTGCATGTGGAAGAAATTTAGGTGTAGTTGCTGATATGGAATTTGCCAAAAAATTCTTCTCTAAATTACATGGTAATTTTCAAATTGCTCTTGAAAAAGGAAATTTAACGACATGTCTTTTAATACAAGCTATCTTAATTGAAGCGTTTGCTATCTCTGCTTATAACGTCTACATAAGGGTTGCGGATCCTTTTGCAAAAAAAATAACTGAGGGAGTGGTTAAAGATGAATATCTTCATTTAAATTACGGTCAAGAGTGGCTCAAAGAGAATCTATCTACTTGTAAGGAGGAATTAATGGAAGCTAATAAGGTTAATCTACCATTAATTAAAAAGATGTTAGATGAAGTAGCAGATGACGCATCCGTTTTAGCTATGGACAGAGAAGAATTAATGGAAGAATTTATGATTGCTTATCAAGATACATTGATGGAAATAGGATTAGATAATAGAGAAATTGCAAGAATGGCTATGGCAGCTATCGTCTAATTACATTTCTAATTAATTAAGGATTTTAATAATTTATTAATCCTATTTTAGGAGTTACCTTTGTGCTATTGTTCATATCATCGTATAGAAACCATTTATAAATTTTAAATGTTTGGGTTAATAGGCCACTCAACTAGTTTTGAAGATGCGAAAAGAAAAGCTTCGATGCTAGGCTTTGATCATATTGCTGATGGCGACTTGGATGTTTGGTGTACTGCTCCTCCTCAGCTTGTTGAAAATGTAGAAGTTAAGAGTGCTACTGGAATATCTATTGAAGGTTCTTATATAGATTCGTGCTTTGTTCCTGAAATGCTTTCTAGGTTTAAAACGGCTAGAAGAAAAGTACTAAATGCTATGGAACTAGCTCAGAAAAAAGGGATTAACATTACCGCTTTAGGAGGATTTACTTCTATTATTTTTGAGAATTTTAATCTTCTACAGCATAAACAAATTAGAAATACTTCATTAGAGTGGGAAAGGTTCACTACTGGCAATACTCATACCGCCTGGGTTATTTGTAAACAACTAGAAACAAACGCGCCTCGCATTGGTATAGACCTTAAAAAAGCGACTGTTGCTGTGATTGGTGCTACTGGTGATATTGGTAGTGCTGTTTGTAGATGGCTTATCAATAAAACTGGGATTTCAGAACTTCTTATGGTGGCAAGACAACAAGAACCACTAGCGCTATTACAAAAAGAATTAGATGGTGGCACCATTACAAGCTTAAGTGAGGCATTGCCTCAGGCGGATATCGTTGTATGGGTTGCAAGTATGCCTAAAACTATTGAAATTGATACAGATAACTTAAAAAAACCATGTTTAATGATTGATGGCGGATACCCCAAAAATCTTGGCGCGAAATTTCAGGGTGAAAATATTCATGTTTTAAAAGGAGGTATAGTAGAGTTTTTCAACGATATTGGTTGGAAAATGATGGAACTTGCGGAAATGCAAAACCCTCAGCGAGAAATGTTTGCTTGTTTTGCAGAAGCTATGATTTTAGAATTTGAAAAGTGTCATACAAACTTTAGTTGGGGAAGAAATAACATTTCCCTTGAAAAGATGGAATTTATTGGAGCAGCCTCTTTAAAGCATGGTTTTTCTGCGATTGGACTTGATAAGCAGCCTAAAGTATTAACTGTATAAATTATGGCTAAACGTTACCTCCTTGATTTTGAAAAGCCTCTTGTTGAACTTGAGAAGCAGATAGAGCAGATTAAAGAATTAGCTAGAGATTCAGAAGTAGATGTTAGTCAACAGCTTCTGCAGCTTGAAACCTTAGCTGCTAGGAGAAGAGAAGAAATATTTAAATCTCTCACCCCTGCTCAAAAGATTCAGGTAGCTAGACATCCTCAAAGACCTAGTACTTTGGATTTTGTTCAAATGTTTTGTGATGACTGGATCGAATTACATGGAGACAGAAATGGTAGCGATGATATGGCACTAATTGGGGGGATAGGTTCGATAAATAATAGACCAGTGTTGATGTTAGGTCATCAGAAAGGAAGAGATACAAAAGAAAATGTAGTAAGAAACTTTGGAATGGCAAAACCAGGAGGTTACAGAAAAGCTCTTAGATTAATGCAGCATGCAAATAGATTCTCTTTGCCAATTCTTACATTTATTGATACTCCTGGAGCTTATGCTGGTTTAAAAGCTGAAGAACAAGGTCAAGGTGAAGCGATTGCAAGAAACCTTCGAGAGATGTTTGGATTGAAAGTACCTATTGTGGCTACTGTCATTGGAGAAGGAGGTTCAGGAGGCGCACTTGGAATAGGTGTTGCCGATAGGTTACTAATGTTTGAACACAGTGTTTACACAGTTGCTAGTCCAGAAGCATGTGCATCAATTTTGTGGAGAGATGCTGCGAAGGCACCAGAAGCTGCATCAGCACTTAAGATTACAGGTAAAGATTTACTTAAATTAGGTATAATAGATGAGGTATTACTAGAACCTTCTGGTGGGAATAATTGGGCTCCTTTAGATGCTGGTAACACCCTAAAAAATGCTATTGAAAAACACCTTAATGCTTTACTGCAAATGCCTGAAGACGAATTAATTGAGGAAAGATACAAAAAGTTTAGGGTTTTAGGTAAGTTTATAGAAGCAAATAATATTGAAGAGATTTATAGTGAAATCCCCCAAAAAACTGAATAACTTGAAACTAGCTTTTATAACTGGTGCTACGAAAGGTATTGGTAGATCTACCGCAATTACTTTTGCCAATGCTGGCTGGGATTTAATTTTACTCTCCAGGAATATGGATTTAATGGAGAAACTAAAGAGCGAACTTTTGACTACTAAATCAAAAATTAACCTAGTAAAATGTGATTTATCTAGTCCTATCGAAATAGAGCATTGTGTTAAAGAGGCAATTGAGAAGTATGGGTGCCCTTCAGTATTGATAAATAATGCCGGTTGCGCATTTAATGGCTCTTTAGTTGAAATGGAATTAGGTCAATGGGAACAAACTATTCAAATAAATCTCACAAGTGTTTTTCAAATTTGTAGTTCAATAATTCCTCAAATGAGAAAAAATGGAGGTTTAGTTATTAATGTTAGTAGTCATGCCTCTTATAATGCGTTCCCCCAATGGGGAGCTTATTGTGTTTCAAAATCTGCAATAGCTATGTTTACTAAATGCTTGAGGGAGGAGGAGAGATCTAATTCAATAAGAGCGTGCACAATAACTCTTGGTTCAGTAAATACTCCTCTTTGGGACTCCGAATCAATCAATTCTGATTTTGATAGAACTTCTATGCTCTCTTCAAGCGAGGTATCAGAAACTATTCTCTACATGGCTCAAAAACCTGAATCGCAATTGATCGAAGACTTGATTTTGATGCCTTCTGGCGGAGCCTTTTAAACATTTTGTTTATCTGCTTAATCTTAAAACAGTGATTTTTTTTAGTGCTATTTGAACCCGATTGAACAAGAGAATGTGATATAGTATATGAGCAATTAAGCTTTTGGAAGATACAGTTAATTAAGTTGCATACAATTTTCTGTTTAAAATTTTATGACCTCTACATTACCCAACGATAATATTAGAAACTTTGACGATCAGATTACTAATAAACTAATTTCTGAAATTATAAGAGACAGAATTAAGAATTCTGGTACAAGGTTTAGTGCTAACGATAACATTGCTGATTTTATAAATCCCGGTGAATTAGAAATTTTAGAAAAAGAAGTAGCCTCAAGAGTCAAAGACTTATTAAAGTCCCTCGTAATTGATGTTGAAAATGATCATAATACTCAAGAAACTGCTGAAAGAGTTTCAAAAATGTATCTAAATGAAGTTTTTAAAGGAAGATATCATGAACAACCTAAAGTTACAAGTTTCCCTAATGACAAAAATCTGGATGAAATTTATACAGTTGGTCCAATTTCAGTCAGATCTGCATGTTCACATCACTTAGTTCCAATTCTCGGAGAGTGTTGGATCGGTATTAAACCTGGGAAAAAAGTCATAGGACTTTCAAAATTTGCGAGAGTTGCTGATTGGGTTTTTTCAAGACCTCATATTCAGGAAGAAGCTGTAATGATTCTTGCAGATGAAATTGAAAAACTTTGTGAACCTAAAGGTCTAGGCATTATTGTAAAGGCCCAACATTATTGTATGAAGTGGAGGGGAGTCAAAGAACCAAATACAAGTATGATTAATTCTGTGGTTAGAGGAGATTTTAGACACGATTTAAGTTTAAAACAAGAATTCTTTGAGCTTGTAAAACAGCAGTCCGCTACTAATAATTACTAATTTCTTTTTAAATAATTAAAAAGATCTTCTGTTTTTTTTATATCTTTTAAACCCGGAGATATTTCAATACTACTTGAAATATCTAATCCATCTGGTTTTAATTCAGTGAGGATTTTATCAATCCATTCAATTGATATTCCACCTGCCAACCACCATGGTTTGCTAAATTGCAAATTCTTTAAATAAATAGAATTTATTTTTTTCCCTGAACCTCCATAAGTTTCTTCATTCCAAGAATCAAGTAGTATCGCATCTACAAAATCCTCAAAAGGTTTAATTTTATCTATGTCCTTTTCCGTTTTTATTCTGAAAGCCTTCCAAAGGCCAATATTGGGAATTTTTTTCCTTATTTTTTTGCAATAATCAATATCTTCATCACCATGTAATTGAATGATAGTTTCACTTGGGTTTCCTAAGAAATTTTTAATAATTAAGTCTATTGGACAATTTTGTACAACTGATACCCTCTCGATTTTTGGATACAACCTTTCTAAGGTTGTAAAAATATTTTTCTTGATTTCAGCTGATATATATCTTGGTGACTCTTCCACGGAAATAATGCCAATAGCATGCGCTCCTAATTTTGCTACTTGAAGAGCTTGTTCTTCTGACGTTATGCCACAAATTTTAATTAAAGGATTACTCTTGGTCATATAATTAGCCTTTATGTAAAATTAATATTATTGCTAAATATAGCGGAGATTATTTTTGAGAAGTTGGCAAATTTTTAAAATATGGGGAATTCCCTTTAAAGTTCATCCTTATTGGTTTGCTATTCTATTTTTATTCTCATGGAGTATAAGTAATCAGGTTAATTTAACTTCAGGGGATATATTTAATATAAGAGAATCTTGGATTATAGGATTTTTAACTTCTTTTTTCTTATTATCTTCAATTATTTTTCACGAAGTTCTTCATACTTTTGTTTCACTTAATCAGGGTGTAAAAATAAAAAAAATTACTTTTTATTTTTTAGGAGCAATTCTACAAATAGACAAGTATTGTCAAACTGCTTTAGGTAATATAAAAATTGCAATTGTTAGACCTCTTTTATGTTTCGCTACTGCATCTACCCTACTTTTAATTAGTAACAACAGTGCATCTCAAGAACAAATAGCAGTTAATGTAATTTCTAGAGTAGGTATATTTAATTTATTCTTAGGCTTCTTAAATTTGATTCCAATTGGTTCTCTAGATGGGGGGAATTTATTAAAAAGTATTATTTGGCATTTTTCAGGAAGTAAAAATAAAGGAAGAAATTTTCTCAATAAAGTTAATTTATTATTATCTTTATTTGTTTTATTTTTTGGGATAGTTTGTTTATTTAGATTAAACTTTTACTTTGGTTTTATTCTCTCTTTTTTGGGGTTGTTTGGAGTTAATTCTTCAAAATCAGAAAGTCAATTTTTTAAAATTGAAAACATACTTAAATTTAGTAAAGTTTCTGAGATCAAACTAAAGCCTTTGAGGAAAATTGAATACGATTTAAATTTCTCAGAATTTAATAAATTAATAAAAAATAAGAAGGATGCATCGGATAAATATTTTTTCGTTACGAACAATGGTAGATGGACCGGTTTTATTGATGAGAATATTTTAAAAAATGTTTCCTTAAAAAAATGGGAAAGGAACTTTGTTGGAGATTTTAAGAAACCTATCAATAGTTTTGAAAGTGTATCTTATAACGATAAATTATGGAGAATTATAGAAAGGATTGAAGAAACAAATGAAGGTTTTTTATTGGTTCTCAATGCTGCGAATATCCCTTTGGGGATAATTGATAGGTCAAAAATTGGAAACTTTGTATTGAATAAATTAGGTTTTAATTTACCTTCAGATATTGTTAACAAATTAAACTTTAAAAATCATTATCCCTTAGGAATTGAATTGCCTAGAATAGTTAATTCAATGAAGCAGAAAGGAGATATTTAATAATTCTTGTCATTAAATTTTTTATTTTTTATTATCTAAAGCAATATTTTTGAAATTTATATTTGATTTATTTTTTAGGAATGAATTTCTCAAATGTCGAACTATTTCGTCATTTGTTAGTTTTAAATTTATTTTTGGAGGAGCTTCTTCTTTGAATAATTTGAACCACAAATCTCTTGAAGGATTTGTTTGAATTTCTCCATGTTGAAGGAATGCCCCTTTTTTACGAAATTGAGCACTACCTATTCTCTTGAACCCATCCTGATCAACTAAATCGGAAATTAATGAAGTCCCAAAACAATTTGTTTTAATGTTTGATTTTCGTGAATTACCATATTGTAAATTTAGACCTAATTCTCTAAAACTTTTAATTAACCAATTATTAACCATCTCATAACTTAAGAATTTATAGTAAGTTTTTTTAAATGTTAATGCATATGTTATGCCTCCTGAGTGAAGAACAGCACCCCCTCCAGAGGGACGTCTAACAATATTAATTTCACCATTTGATAATAAATTTTTCCAATGAAGAGGAATTTCCTTTTGGTGATAGCCAATTGAAAGCCAATCCCCAGTCCAATAGTAAAACCTCAGTGTGAGAATTATTTCAGGATTCGAAATTGTCTGATCTAAAGAATTTAAATCTAGAGCCATTTGATCAAATCCAGGTAAATTATTTGTTGAAAAAATTAAAGCCTGATTTTCAATTCCCAAAATTAACTTTATAGGTTAATTTATGATAATTTTCAAAAAATTTTTTCTTTCAATTTGTTAATTACGTAACATCATTTTGTAATAGTGTTTCAAATCTTCTCTTTTCGGTGGAGAATATAGAAAATATTTTTTTTACCATGGAGACAACTCAAACAATAAACCTTATTGCATTAAGCCTCATAGTTGTTATGCATGCAGGAGTTTTAGCATTAAGACTAGGAATTAGTTTAGGTAGGAACTAAATTCTATTAGAAAATTTAAAATTTATAAGGTAATAATAAAGTAAAACTGAATTGATTTATTCAGTAAATATATCAAGTACTCAATTTGCCAAAATCTTTTAATAAAAATAGTATTTTCCACAAAAAATATTTAGTTCCTATATCTATAAAAAGTCAACAGAAACAGGATAATTTTGTATCCTCGATTTTTTTAATTATAAAAATTAGTTTTTCCCTATTAGCAATAATAAGCCTTATTAAACTTGGCTATAGTTCTAAAGTAAGGTTGACCAGGCTAAGGGAAATTGAAGACTCATTTTTATACGAAAAATATAGATTTAATTTCTTGACAGATAAGTTTGATGATTTATTCTCTTCTGAAGGTGAGCAAAGATTTATGAAGGATCAGGATCAAATAATTTCTAGGGACATTATCAGAGTAATATGGCGTTGATAAGGATGATCTTGAATCATTCTACTTTTTATTTTTCAATTAACTTTTTTTGCTAGTGAGTAAGAACATTAAGGGTTTAGTCCTAATAACAGGAACAACTTCAGGAGTTGGATTAAATACTCTAAAACCTCTATTAAGATTTGGATGGGAAATTATAGCAGTTAATCGATCAAATAAAAGAGCTATAAAAATAGCTGAGGAATCCTTGACAAAAGAGGAAGTTAAAAATATTCACTTTATAGAAATAGATCTCTCTGACTTGGATGACGTAAGAAAAGGTTGCGATGAAATATTAGAAAGATTTAAGAAACCAATAAATTCTCTTATTTGTAATGCAGCAGTTTATAAACCAAGACTAAAGAGACCTGAAAGGTCTGCTCAGGGGTTTGAAAACTCTATGGCAGTAAATCATTTTGGGCATTTTCTTATGATAAACCTACTTATGGAAAATATTTTATCTTCTGAAAGAGAAATTGTTTTAAATGGCAAATCAACTGTATTCAAGCCAAGAATTACTGTGTTAGGGACTGTTACGGCTAATTATTCAGAACTTGGAGGAAGGATTCCCATTCCTGCCCCAGCTGATTTGGGAGATTTATCTGGATTCAAAAATGGTTTTTTATTTCCAATAAGTATGGCGAATGGAAAGAAATTTAAACCTGGTAAGGCTTATAAGGATAGTAAACTTTGCAATATGGTGACCGTTCAGGAATTATCAAAAAGATATCCTGCAGAGAAGATTATTGTAAATTCTCTATATCCCGGATGTGTTGCTGATACAAAACTTTTTAGAGATACACCTTGGTTATTTAGATTCCTTTTCCCGATATTTCAAAAATTCATAACAAAAGGATATGTTTCACAAAGACTGGCAGGAGAGAGAGTCGCTCAAGTGGCAACTAATAAAGAATTTGCTAAACCATCAGTTCATTGGAGCTGGGGAAATCGTCAGAAAACTGGAAGAAAAGCTTTTTCTCAAAAGTTGTCAAAAAGAATAATTGATACGAAGACCTCTCAACAAACATATGATTTAACAAGCCAATTGATTGGATTAGATTAATTTAGACTAATCAAATCCTAATAAATCAAAAATTTCTCTATCTTTAAGTGGATTACCTTCTAAAGGTTCTACGTTTTCAAGCATATTTTTGGCAAGAGATAAATATTCATTTTGAACTTCAATAACATCTTCAGTTGGTTCCATTTCAAAAATGGTGCATTTTTTAAGTCTTGATCTTCTAATTGCGTCGACATCTTTAAAGTGGGCCATAGTTTTTAAACCTGTTCTTTCATTGAATTTATCAATTTGATCTGTGTCTTTCGATCTATTTGCGACTACTCCACCTAATCTGACTTTATAATTTTTTGCTTTTGCTTTAATTGCAGAAACAATTCTATTCATAGCGAATATTGAATCGAAATCATTAGCAGTAACAATTAGACAATAATTTGCATGTTGCAATGGAGCTGCAAATCCTCCGCAAACGACGTCTCCTAGGACATCAAAAATAACAACGTCAGTATCTTCTAATAAATGATGTTCTTTTAATAGTTTAACTGTCTGACCGGTTACATATCCCCCGCATCCTGTCCCAGCAGGAGGACCTCCACTTTCAACACACATTACGCCATTAAAGCCTTCAAACATAAAATCGTTTGGTCTTAATTCTTCGCTATGAAAATCTACCTCTTCGAGAATGTCGATAACTGTAGGCACCATTTTGTGAGTCAAAGTAAAGGTGCTATCGTGCTTTGGATCACATCCAATTTGAAGAACCTTTTTCCCTAATTTTGAGAATGCTGCAGATAGGTTTGATGATGTAGTTGATTTCCCGATGCCGCCCTTTCCGTATACGGCAATAACTAAAGCCCCTTCTTCAATATTTATTTTAGGATCTTGCTTTACTTGAACACTCCCTTCCCCATCAAGAGGTTTTTTTATAGTACTTGTCATTTAAAGCTTTAAAACACATTATTATTTATATTCTTGCAGCGTATATACACATGAAATATGTTTCTAAACAAATATGTATTCAATTGTATTAAAAGCGGGAAATATGTTGTAATAACTGCATTTTTAGAATTTAATCTGTTAAGTTATGAGTGAAAATACTCATGGCTAATTTAGAATTTATTAGTAAAAAATTAACTAAAATATGCCTTGGCATCGTAAAGAGTTTCATCGCTTATTTCTGGAATTCCTCTCAAGATTGCATATTTTTCGGTATTTGTTTTAACTTTACCTCTTACAAAAAATGGAACTTTTGTTAATTCAGCTCTACCTGATTCAGTCCAAATAATGTCCTCTTTAGGATTATTCTCTTCTTTTTCGTCAGAATTTAAAATGTCCTTTGTGTTTGTCGCTGTATGTCCTAAATGGCTTTGATGACCATCGACAAACTCAAAGTCATGTTTAAACATATCGATAAGATGCTCTTCTAATCCCATCATTAAGGGATGTACCCAATCATCAAAAATCACATTTGCTCCTTCCCATCCCATTTGTGGGCTATACCTTGCAGGAACATCTTGAACATGCATTGGTGTACTTATTACTGAACATGGAATGCCAAGTCTCTTGGCACTATGCCTTTCCATTTGAGTCCCTAAAACTAGTTCAGGTGCGGCTTTTTTCATTGCATCTTCTACTTCTAAGTAATTATTAGTAATTAAAGCTTCCACATTAAGTTCTTTTGCTGTTGCTCTTACCTGTCTTGCCATCTCCCTGCTGTATGTCCCAAGACCAACTACTTCAAAACCTAATTCCTCTTTGGCAATTTTTGCGGCTGCGATTGCATGTGTTCCATCACCAAAAATAAAAACCCTTTTGCCAGTTAAGTAATTAGAGTCAACTGATTTTGAGTACCAAGGAAGTTTTGATTTATTTTCTAATTCTTCTTTATTAGTCAAGGGGAGATCCAACTTGATATGAACTTCACTTATAAATTCAATTGTATTTTTTATTCCAATTGGAATAGTGTTTGTATATTCCATTCCAAAGTTCCGTTTAAGCCATTCGCATGATGCTTCCGCAATTTCTGGATAAAGACAAATATTTATTTCAGCATCAATTAGTCTTTCAATATCATCTGGACTAGCACCTAATGGAGCAACTACGTTTGTATCTATTCCTTGCTCTGAAAGTATGCGTTGGATTTCAATTACATCATCTCTGCATCTAAATCCCAGTAATGAAGGACCCAGCATATTGACTTTTGGTCTGCGACCTAACTTCTTCCACCTTAGAGGACTTATTTTTTCTGAAGAACTTACTTTCTCTTTCAAAAGAGTTCTTGTTAATTGATAAAAAGTTTCTGAAGCTCCCCAATTTTCTTTCTTGCTATAGGCAGGTAATTCAAGATTAACAATTGGCATATCAAAACCCATTCCTTTTGCAAGAGCCCCAGGTTGGTCTTGGATTAATTCTGCAGTACAACTTTCTCCAACTAAAAGAGTTTTGGGTTTAAATCGTTCGACAGCTTCCTTAATATTTTTCTTCACTAATTCAGCTGTATCGCCTCCAAGGTCTCTAGCTTGGAAAGTTGTATAAGTTACTGGAGGTCTTTGCCCCCTCCTTTCAATCATTGTAAAAAGAAGATCTGCATATGTATCTCCTTGAGGGGCATGAAGAACATAATGAAGATCTTTCATTGAAGAAGCAATTCTCATCGCACCAACATGTGGCGGTCCTTCATAAGTCCAAAGAGTTAATTCCATAGTTTTTAATGAGTTACTAAAGTTTTCTTAGTCAGTATTTGATTCCTTCTTAAAGGTTTAGAGAAGAGACCTGCTAAGTCTGCGGCTTGATCAATTCCATGAATTGGGCTGAATACCATTTCTATGGACCACTTAGTACTAATGCCTTCGGCCTCCAGTGGGTTAGCTAAACCCATTCCACAAACTACTAAGTCTGGATTAGATTCCCTTACACGATCTAATTGTTTTTCTACATGTTGTCCTTCGACAATTTTTGTATTATCAGGTAATAAATTAATCTCCTCTTTCATTAAATCTTTATTTAGGTAAGGAGTGCCCACCTCTACAAGATCCATTTCGCATTCATTATGCAAAAATCTTGCCAAAGATATCTCCAGTTGCGATTCAGGAAGAAGAAATAATCTTTTCCCCTTAAGTATTTCTTTATGAGATTCAAGAGCAAGTTTTGCTCTACTAATTAAAGGCGAAATAATTTCATGAACTTTAAGTTCATTAATTTTGAAAGCTTTCGCTGCAGCTAAAAACCATTCAGTACTTCCTTCGATACCAAGAGGAAATGGAGCCGAAATTATTTCACAACCACGATGTTTTAGGTCTCGAACGGTATCACTTAAATAAGGCTGAGTTAATAAAACTTTTGTATTTTTGCCAATCTTTGGTAATTCTGTTGATTGACGGGGTGGGAAGCTCTCAATATTTGAAATTCCTAAATTTTTAAAAATCTTTTTAAACCTATCCTCTACATTATTTGCAAGAGTACCAACTAATAATAATTTCTCCTCATTTGATGACTCCATTAATGGAATTAAAGCTTTTAAGGCGCCATCCTCACCTTGGGTAAAAGTTGTTTCTATCCCACTGCCAGAGTAATTAACGAATCTCACTTGACCTAAAAATCTTTTATTTAATTTCTCTGCGACAGTGGCAAGATCTAATTTGATTACCTCACTTGGACAAGATCCAACTAGAAAAAGAGTTTTTATTTCTGGTCTTCTCGCAATAAGCTCATTTACAACTCGATCTAATTCTTCATGAGCGTCAGCAAGACCAGCAAGATCTTTTTCTTCGAGAATAGCTGTCCCAAATCTTGGCTCAGCAAAAATCATAACTCCTGCAGCGCTTTGAATTAAATGAGCACATGTCCTTGAGCCTACAACTAGAAAAAAAGCATCCGGCATTCTTCTGTGGAGCCAAACTATTGAAGTTAGCCCACAAAAAACTTCCCTGGGCCCAGTTTCCTTATTAAATTCAACTTTACTCATTAAAAATTTTCAAGAGCTTATAGTTCAAGCTTGCATACACTTTTTAATTTAAGAAAGTAATTAATAAGTTCTCTTACAAAATGAACACATTTAAAAAACTTATATGAATGTTTAAATACTTAAATGGGAATTATGAAAAAAACTTTTGGGGCGTATTTTAATTTCTGTAGAAGGAATTTCCTTGACTTATTTTCGAAATCTTCCACACATTTCTAGCTATTTTAGTTGCTAATAATCCTGCTCTTTCTAACTTAGATTTGCCGGGCTTTGCCCCAATTAAAGCTGTCACTTCTGAAGTGGTTAAAGGTGCTCCAGTATTTATAGCTAATTGGGTTAACTCCAATCTATCTCTAAGGTTCTTAAGATTTACTTTTTCAATTTTATCTTCTTCTAACCAACTAAAAGATGGATCTTTCTGAGATAGTTTTTGCATCAAGCTAAGGCTAACTAATCCAAGAGTTTGATCAGGAGTTAATTCTTTTTCAGTACCAGAAACATTTGGTTCTTTTTTTTGAGAAGTTCCCATAAAAATGCATATCTTTTACTTGAAGTTATCGTTTTGTTGGAAGCATGCAAGTAAATTTAATAGAAAAAATGAACCATTATCCGTTATAGTCGCGTGAATGGAACCAACTTCTAGTTTAAACAGAGGGGAACGAAAAAAAGGAAGTTCCCTAGTCACGGGATCTGAGGTGCAATCTCAGGCCAGTGGTGCAAGCTGTTTTATTACAACTGATTCAGAAAAGTCTTTGGTGTCCAGACAAGCAAGTCAAGTTGAGCAAATTGAGTTGAGAACATATGTTTTTTTAGATTCTCTTCAACCTCAATTAGCTGCATATATGGGGACGGTTAGTAGGGGTTTTTTACCCATACCTGGAGATTCATGCCTGTGGATGGAAGTTTCACCAGGGATGGCCGTTCATAGAGTCACTGATATTGCCCTAAAAGCAAGTAATGTAAGACTTGGTCAGATGATTGTTGAAAGAGCATTTGGCTCTCTTGCTCTTTATCACAAAGATCAAAGTACTGTTTTACATTCTGGGGATGTTGTTCTAGATGCTATTGGAAGTGAAGTTAGAAAAAGAACCAAACCTTCAACAAGTTGGACAGAAGTTATTCGAGCTATTACTCCAGACCATGCTGTTTTAATAAATAGACAAAACAGAAGTGGATCAATGATTCAATCTGGAATGAGCATGTTTATATTAGAAACTGAACCAGCTGGGTATGTCTTAAAAGCAGCAAATGAAGCAGAAAAAGCATCAAATATAACTGTTGTAGATGTAAAGGCAGTTGGCGCTTTTGGTAGATTAACTCTCGCTGGGAAAGAAGGAGATGTAGAAGAAGCAGCAGCTGCTGCTATAAGAGCAATTGATGAAATTTCAAATTATTGAGAATTTTTTAATTTAAACCAATTTCTTTTTTGAGGTAAGGTGACATAATTCTGGCGGCTTTACCCCTGCTTCCTAGCTTACTTAGTTGTGATTGTGATAGCTCACCGTAAACACAGTTAGCTTCTTTTACCCAAAAAACAGATTCGAACTCCCCATTAGGATATTTTGGAGTCTTAAGAATTTCTCCCCAGCATATTCCAGTTGAATCCTTCACTAAGTTTCCTGAGGGATCACATAAAACCATACAACTTATAAATCTCGCGCTCCTGTAAGGACTATCAGAAAGTTCATTAATTAATTTTTTAATTTTTTCAGAGTTGTTTTTGGCATATCGGGCAGAATATATGCCTGGTCGACCATCTAAAACATCTACTTCAAGTCCCGAATCGTCAGCTAATGCCCAGGTTTTTGTCTCTAAAGCAGCTGCTTTTGCTTTTAAAAGTGCATTCTCAAAATATGTGTCTCCTGTCTCTTCGACATTTAAATATTCTGGTTGCTTCTGAACCCTTAAAGACAAAACATCCAGCATTGCCGAAATTTCAGAAACTTTAGTTTTGTTGCCACTCGCAATAGTAAGGACTGGATGGTTCAAAATAATAAAAAAATTTATTGAGGATATTATCTTACTTCAAAGCTAGATACGGAGACAGGAAAGGTTGAACATTCCACACCTGTGTAGACAGGGCCTGCCTCGTACGGAAATAACATAATGTAAATTTTTTCTTAACACAACAGTATGTTTTGATGCACTAACTAATTTGCATAAGTATTGACATATCAATAGTACCAAGGGTGATAAGTTTAACTTATGAATGATAGAAAAAACATTAATGGAGATTTTATCGAAAACGCTTGACTTATAAGTACTTAATGAAGCATTCTTCGGATTGAACATTCCACATTTAGTAATTAGTAGACAATGGCTACAGAAACAATGGGTATCGCTCTCGGCATGATCGAGACACGCGGACTTGTACCTGCAATCGAAGCAGCTGACGCAATGACAAAGGCTGCAGAAGTTCGCCTTATTGGTCGTGAATTCGTAGGTGGCGGGTATGTCACAGTATTAGTTAGAGGAGAAACAGGTGCAGTTAACGCAGCTGTAAGAGCTGGTGCTGATGCTTGTGAAAGAGTTGGTGACGGTTTAGTTGCAGCTCACATTATTGCTCGTCCTCATAGAGAAGTTGAACCAGCTCTTGGTAACGGTGAATTTCTTGGTCAAAAGGACTAATAAATAAAGCAAATTTATAAATTTTGCACAATAATTATTTTCCCTACACAGACCTAAATTTATCCTTATGAGTAAGAAGTATGATGCAGGGGTAAAGGAGTACAGAGATACCTACTGGACTCCAGAATATGTACCCCTAGACACCGATTTACTAGCCTGTTTCAAATGTACAGGTCAAGAAGGTGTTCCCAGAGAAGAAGTTGCAGCAGCTGTTGCCGCTGAATCTTCAACAGGTACTTGGTCAACAGTTTGGTCCGAGTTACTTACAGATTTAGAATTTTATAAAGGACGTTGTTATCGAATTGAAGACGTTCCTGGAGACCCTGAAGCTTTTTATGCATTTATTGCATATCCTTTAGATCTTTTTGAAGAAGGTTCTATTACAAACGTATTAACATCTCTTGTAGGAAACGTTTTTGGATTTAAAGCTCTAAGACACCTACGTCTAGAAGATATTAGATTCCCAATCGCTTTCATCAAAACTTGCGGTGGTCCACCAAATGGAATCGTAGTTGAAAGAGATCGTTTAAACAAATATGGAAGACCTCTTCTTGGTTGTACCATTAAACCTAAATTGGGATTATCTGGTAAAAACTATGGTCGAGTTGTATATGAGTGCCTTAGAGGTGGTCTCGATTTAACGAAGGATGACGAGAATATAAACTCTCAGCCATTCCAACGTTGGAGAGAAAGGTTTGAGTTTGTTGCAGAAGCAGTTAAGCTTGCTCAGCAGGAAACTGGTGAAGTTAAGGGTCACTACCTAAACTGTACTGCCAACACTCCTGAAGAACTTTACGAAAGAGCTGAATTTGCAAAAGAGCTAGATATGCCAATCATCATGCATGATTATATAACTGGCGGTTTCACTGCAAATACTGGATTAGCAAACTGGTGTCGTAAAAATGGCATGCTTCTACATATTCATAGAGCGATGCATGCTGTTATTGATAGACATCCAAAACACGGTATCCATTTCAGGGTTCTAGCAAAATGTTTGAGACTCTCCGGAGGCGATCAACTACATACTGGAACTGTTGTTGGAAAACTAGAAGGTGATCGTCAAACAACTCTTGGTTACATTGACAACTTAAGAGAGTCATTTGTTCCCGAAGATAGATCAAGAGGTAACTTCTTTGATCAAGATTGGGGTTCAATGCCAGGAGTATTTGCTGTCGCATCAGGTGGTATTCACGTATGGCATATGCCTGCACTCCTAGCGATTTTTGGAGATGATTCTTGTCTTCAGTTTGGTGGAGGAACACATGGTCATCCATGGGGTTCAGCTGCTGGAGCTGCAGCCAACAGAGTTGCTTTAGAAGCTTGCGTAAAAGCACGTAATGCTGGTCGCGAAATCGAAAAAGAGAGTAGAGACATTCTTATGGAAGCTGCTAAACACAGTCCTGAATTAGCTATCGCTCTTGAAACTTGGAAGGAAATTAAGTTTGAATTTGATACCGTCGACAAACTAGACGTTCAGGGTTAAACCAGATTTCAAAATTGAGGAGATTCTTCTCCTCAAACTTCTACAAATCTCGTTCTATTACGAGTAATTTCATTCACATTTAAATTAATTATGCCTTTCCAGAGCACAGTAGGCGACTATCAAACAGTTGCAACCCTGGAAACATTCGGTTTCTTACCACCGATGACCCAGGAGGAAATATACGATCAAATTGCATACATAATTGCTCAAGGCTGGAGTCCTGTTATTGAGCATGTTCATCCTAGTGGAAGTATGCAAACTTATTGGTCTTATTGGAAGCTCCCATTCTTTGGGGAAAAAGACCTTAACTTGGTTGTAAGTGAATTAGAGGCATGTCATAGAGCATACCCTGATCATCATGTAAGAATCATCGGATACGATGCTTACACTCAAAGCCAAGGAACAGCTTTTGTAGTTTTCCAAGGACGTTAAATCTACTTTTATGTAGTAAATATCTTTCTCCAAAAAATATTTTTGGAGAAAGTTTTTTCAAAAGAGTTTCACATTTGAAGATTATGTCAAAAAAAACCAGTAGAGAGATTGCATTAGAAAGAAGAAAGGCGATGAGTGATAGCGGTAAAAAAGCTGCTGCCTATTCTTCGACTACTAAAGATAGAGTTCGATCTTCACAAGATATACAAATTTCTGGTACTCAGTCTTCTTCAAATAATCAAAATATTACTAAACCAGTTACAAAACATATTCCAAAAAACCAGGTAAGTAGAAAGTCTTCTTCAACAACTTTATCTAGTAAAGAGTTAGTAATAGAGAGAAGAAAAGCAATGTCTACTCATGGGAAATCAGCAATAACTTCATCCGATAGAACTCGTACTGATGTTAAAAAAGAAAGTCCTGTAAACACAGTTAAAACTTCCATAAGCAAAAATCAGGAAGTTCAAAGCTCACATAATACAGAAATTCAAACATCAAAACCAAACGTTAAAAGAAGAATTAAACAAAAGAGAAAGCCTATTACTAATACAAGTAGAGATATTGTTTTGGCTAGAAGAGAAGCTCAATCTAAGCATGGTAAATCAGCAACTAAACAAAATACCAGTGCAGCTTCTTTAGCTAGAAGGGGAGACCCAGATTTAAGTAGTAGAGAGATTTCTCAGAGAGTGAGAGAGCTAAGAAGTAAAACTGGTGCCACAGGCAAAAAAGGTAATGGTAAATGTAGACCATGTGGTCCAAATAAGAATGGAGCCAAACAAAATATTGCAGATGCTAGCTGGAAAGTTGGTAAAAGTGAAACTGATTCAGGTCAAATAGTTACTGGAACACAAGCTAATAGATCTGTGAAAACCACAGGTAATGAAGCAAGTACATGCAGGACTGTAACTGGTACTCAATATATGGGATCAGAAGTCGTTGATCAATTTTGTCAAGATAGACCAAGTTATAAACAGCCACTTAGATCTACTGTTACCTCTACAACATCAGGTAATAAAGTAACTGGAAATGAAGTTGGTAGATCTGAGAGGGTCACAGGCGATGAGCCTGGGACTTGTAAAAATCTTACAGGAACTGAATATGTATCTGCTAATCAATCACAGAAGTATTGTGGTGATGTTCCCAAAAATCCTTCAAAGGTTAAACATAGTACTACAACTGATGGATTAAAAGTATCTGGATCACTTCCTGGTAGATCAACCCTGGTTACTGGAGATGAATCAGGTTCTGGACATCAGTTAACTGGAGATCAATATCTTGGCTCAGAGCCAAATCCAAAAGGTAAAGCATTTGAAAAAGTTGGCAGTTACAACACTCTTAATGGGAATAATGTAACTGGTACAGGGGTAGGTAGATCAGACCATATGACAGGTAATGAACATGGGAGTTGCAAGAATGTAACTGGTGATGAGTACATAGGATCTCAACAATATGAGAAGTTTTGCGGTTCAAAACCAAAACCAGAAGCTAGAAAAGTAGGTTTAAGCCTTTCTTCAAAGTCAAATTTAATAAGCGGGACTATGACAGGAAGATCAAAAATAGTAACTGGAGATGAACCAGGTTCATGCAAAGTGTTAACGGGAACACCATACGCAGGCTTAGATCAGATTAATGAGAATTGTAATAATGAAACTTCTGAAGATATGAAATCACGAGCAACAGTTAATTCTGGAAATAATTCAAATGCCAGACTTACAGGACAACAACCAGGAATTGGCGGAGTAATGACTGGTGCTAAGAAAGGTGCGTGCAAAAATCTAACAGGGACTCCTTATGTTGGTGGAGATCAGATCTCACAAGCTTGTGATAATCCGCCAAATGATACTGCTTATGCGAACCAGGAAAAGTCAGCAGGTAACTCTTGGAATGAATTCTCTGTTAAATCACCATCAAGAGATAAGTATTCTGAAAAAAATACTCAAGGAGTTACAGGTAATGAATATGAAAATGGTTCAAAGGTAACAGGACCTTTTGATATGGCAGTTGATAAGGTCACTGGGACTGAAAAATTTAGATTTGAACCTAATAAAAATATAACTTATAAACAAAAAATGGAAATTGAAGAGGTAGACCGGGCTGCAAAGACACCTGAAAAAAGAGTCGCATCAAGGATTACTGGTGAAGGACAATCAGTAGGAAACGTAACTGGAGATGATTGGGATCGCGGTGATAAGGTAACAGGTACAGAAGGAGCTTCCTCTAGAAAGCGAAATCCATCAAGAGCAGGATTTATGAGCGCAATGCCCCCTATGGAAGTTAAAAGAAATGAGGAAACAGAAAAACCAGATTTCTTGATAACTGGATCTAGTGGCAATACTCGTGAAGGACAACTTGTTACCTTTTCAGGTGGTGCAAGAGGTTAAGTAAATAATGCCTTTAAGAGGACTGGCTAAAGCCAAGAACTTCACATTGGGGCCAACAGCTCCAATGAAAACTTTTACTGAAAATATCCATATACAAACTAAAGAATCAAATAATTCCCCAAATTCTGGAAAGTCTCATAAATTAACCAACAATATCCAAAATGAAAATCTATTTAGGTATGAAAGTAAAATAAAAGGTGGTTTTGACGAAATTGTTCCAACTCTCAAGGAAATTGCTCGAATTCAACATCACGAAGATTTTATAAATAAGGCTCAGAAAATATCAAGAAAAAATTTGGGAATAGATTTACCCCTACATGTATTAGATAAATCCTGGGTTAAACCTCTTGATATGAGGGCTTTATATGCATGGTGTGCTTTCAAACAGCATGAGAAACTCAGCGACAATTTTTTTAACAATGATCCACTTGACGGTGCTGCTGGAAGTAGGGATGCGGAAGACTTTGAAAAATTTCTCTTAGATTGTGGAATACATTTACTTGATATAACTCCTTGTTCAGATGGAAGATTAGCTCATTCAATTGCTTATGTAATGAGAATACCTTTTAGTTCAGTAAGAAGAAGATCCCATGCTGGAGCACTATTTGATATTGAAAATACCGTTAATCGATGGGTAAAAACTGAACATAAAAGATATAGAGAGAATATCCCTAATGAAGCGCATAAAGATACCAGGTATTTGAAAGTTGTAACTTATCATTTTAGTTCTGTAGATCCTTTGCATCAGGGATGTGCAGCTCATGGAAGTAATGACGAGTTGGCAGCAGAAGAAGGTAGAAGTAAACTATATGCTTTCAAAGAGGCTGTAGAGAATAGCTTTTGCTGTGGTGCTTCTGTGGATTTAATGTTAATTGGACTTGATACAGACACTGATTCATTAAAAATACATTTGTCAACAAGGGATGGAGGGATTGATTTAGAAAAAACTATTTCTACTTTGGAAATTTATAATTCAACAATAAACTTTTCACAAGAGGATGCAGAGAGAGAAATTTGTCAAATAATTTCTAAACAATCTTCAAAAGATAAACTCAGTGGACTGGAAAAATTTATGTATAAATTAATCGTCAATAATATTTCTCAAATTGATTATGTTAAGAGTTTTCATAATGGTTCCTATGAAGATATTGGACATGCAGAGAGGTTTATTGGAGTAGGTATAGGTTTTAAAGAAGTACATCTCAGAAATTTAACTTATTTTGCTCATTTAGATACAGTCGAAGAAGGGGCTCCAGATTTAGATGTAGGAGTGAAGATTTTTTCTGGATTAAATGTTTCTCAAGATCTACCTATTCCAGTAGTAATAAGATTTGATTACTCTGGAAAAGTGCCTGGTGCAAAAGAGAGGGCAATAAAAGATTGTGAAAGAGTTAATAATGCGATATCAATTAGATATAAAAATTTAGTTGATCAAGGTTTGTTACATACTTGCTCTACTATTAGAGATAGGGACAAAATTCATTCCGCCAAAATTATTGGAATGTCTTTAGATAAAAAAACAGAGGAGGCTCACTAATTATGTTGATTTGCAAGGTTGTAAAACCACTTGTTTCTACCAATAGGATTCCTGGTTTTGAACATAAACATCTGCAGGTTGTATTAGATGGTTCTTCTAAAAAAGTTGCAGTTGATGCTGTTGGCTGTAAGCCAGGAGATTGGGTTATTTGTGTTGGAAGTTCTGCTGCTAGGGAAGCAGCTGGAAGCAAATCTTATCCAAGCGATCTAACGATTGTTGGAATAATTGATCATTGGGATCCTGACAAGTCATAAAAAAGGAGGATATAAATTATGGAAATTATGAAGGTTTTAGGAAGAATGGTATGTACTCAAAGAGTCGCTGGCTTAGGACATATGAATTTAAGAATTTTGGAAAATAATAAGGGCAAGAAATTAGTTGCTGTTGATCCTGTTGGTGCTAGAGAAGGTAACTGGGTTTTTACTGCCAGTGGCTCTGCTGCGAGATTTGCATGCCCTAACCCAGAAGTTCAAACGGATTTAACAATTGGAGGTATTATTGATTATTGGGAGAGTGACTAAAAATTTTAACTTCAAAAATTTATTGAGAAATTTTGTTGAATGTATAGTGTAATTAGTCTTGAATAAAGAATGTAATGTGGAATGAAAGAGAATCACCTTTGAGGATTGAAAAAAGATTTGAATTTGATCAATACTCAAAAATTAGTAAATTCATGGAGGAAATTGAGAAATTATGCAAAGAAAGGGATATCTATCCAAATATCAGCTTCGGTAAGAATTTTGTAAGTCTTTCAATATTTTTAGATAACAAAGAAATATCAGATAAGGAAAAAGACTTTTCAATGGATATTGATAAATTTTATTTAGAAGATTAGTTCTTTTTAATAATTATTTGGCTTTGCAATATCTCTTTTGATTAAAGCCATTAGATATGTTGGTGCTTTATATCTACCAGGTAGACATCTATTTAAAGTTTCAAGATGTCCCCAACACACGGTCTTTTGTATATCTTTGACTGAGTTACCTTTTAGAATTAATAGTCTAAGAGCTTTGCAAAATAAAGGATAACCTGCTTCTAGTTCATCTATATTAAGCTTTGCTGCTGACATAGATCAAAGATGAATTATCAACTAATAATCTATACAACTATGGTGCACAATTGGGGCATATTTCAAATTTCTAAATAATTAGAAATTAATCTAGAAATGCGACGCAATCTATTTCAACTAAAACTCCTTTAGGTAGAGATGACACTTCCACGCAGGCCCTTGCTGGAGGATTTTCTACATTAAAAAAATCACTATATATTTTATTGACAACTTGAAAATTACTTAAGTCGGTTAAGTAAATAGTTGTTTTTATTACATCCTCTATCTTTGCTCCACCAGCTTTAAGAACTGCTGCAAGATTTTTTAAAACTTGGATAGTTTCCTTCTCTATATCTCCTAAACATGTTATTTCGTTTAAAGCTGGGTCTATAGCAATTTGACCAGAACAATAGATAAAATCCCCTGCTTTTATTGCTTGATTATAGGGACCGACAGGATCTGGAGCATTTGATGTTTTAATTACTTGTTTGGGGGACATTTGCTTAAGAAGATACCTATCTATTTAAACCCATAAATCTTTATTTGCTCTTAAAAAAGTAAATTCCTCTAAATTTTTTGCTCTTAAGAAAAGGTTTATTTTCATTTCTTCATCAAGTAAAAATGGAATTGTCAATTCATTAAGAGAAATTTTTTTTTCAACTTCTGAAAGTTTATTTTTTATATCTTGATCTTTCGGCTTGAGATTCAATGCCCACAATATATTTGACTTAGTATATTCATGTGCACAATATATGAGAGTATTTTTTGGTAAAGATTTGATTCTTTCTAGTGAAGAATACATTTGTTTATTAGTTCCTTCAAAAATTCTTCCACAGCCACCAGAAAATAATGTATCACCAATAAAAAGGACAGGATTTTCCCCATTCAAAAAGAATGCAATATGAGAGCTTGTGTGCCCTAATACTTCAATTATTTTTACTTCTTCATCTAAAATATTCAAAATTTCTCCATCCTCTACAGATACATTTTGAAAAGGTATTCGCTTTTTTTCTTTGGAGGAAGCAATCACTTTTACATTTGGCCATCTTTCAATAAGAGACTTCGTCCCTCCAATATGGTCCGAGTGATGATGAGTTTGGAAAATGGCTTTTAAGTGAAAATTATTTTTATCAATATATCTAATTACTGGTTCGTGAACAGATGGATCTACAACCACAACCGATTTATCTTTTACCCATAGCCAAATGACGTTATCACTTAAAACTCTAAGTCCGATTATAATTCGAGCTTTATTTAATTCCATTGTTAAATTAGAATGAATAATCCTTGGAAGAAATTGATCTATGTTTACTATAGCTTTACCAAAAGGAGCTCTGTTAAAAGATTCAATTTCAACTTTTAAAAGAGCTGGATTAGATTTTTCTGATGCGTTAGATAAAAACAATAGATCATTAACCTTTGAATCAAATTGCAAACGGGCAAAAGCTTTATTAGTAAGAAATGGAGATGTCCCTGTTTACGTTAGTTATGGTCAAGCTGATTTGGGAATTGTTGGTTATGACGTTTTACGAGAATCTGAATTAAAAGTCGCAAAGCTATTAGATTTAGGTTTTGGGGGGTGTCATATGTCGTTGGCGGTCAAGGAAAATAGCAATTATTCAAAACCAACTGATCTTCCAGCGAATTGTAAAGTAGCAAGTAAATTTATAAAAACAGCAAGATCTTATTTTGAAGAATTAAACATTCCTGTAGAGATTGTTCATTTGACAGGATCAGTCGAACTTGGCCCTATTACAGGTATGGCAGAAGCAATAGTTGATTTGGTGGCAACCGGTAAAACTCTTAAAGAGAATGGTTTAATTAAAATAGATGATCTTTTCTACTCAACTGCAAGGCTTATTGGAAATCCTTTATCTATGAGGCTAGATGATAATCATCTCAGAGATACAATTTTATCAATAGAATCTACTAATGTTTTATAAAAGAATAATTTAATGTTTAATGATTTTAGAAGGATTAAAAAGTTAGGTAAATATTTAACTAAAGACAAAAAAACAATCTATCTAATCTTGATATTTTTGTTACCTGTTTCTTTCTCTGGAGCTATTCAACCATTATTAGTTGGTCAAGCAATTACCATTCTCAAGAACGAAACTACTGATGTTTGGCTAAGTAAAACTTTCTTTGGGCAGTCAATAAATGCCATAATCTTAACTTTATTTATAACTGTACTATTTAGATTGGTTTTGCAAGGATACCAAACTTACAATATTCAAGCAGTGGGTCAACGTTTGACAGCAAGGATAAGAAGAGAACTTTTTGATCATTCAATATCTTTATCTCTTAAATATCACGATAAAATGCCTGTAGGGAAATTATTAACGAGACTAACAAATGATGTTGATGCTTTAGCCGAGGTTTTTGGTAGTGGGGCAGTTGGAGTTATTGCTGACTTTGTAAGTCTCATAGTAATTTCTTTGACAATGCTTTCAATTGATCGAGGTCTTGCCATTTTATTGTTACTAACTCAGATTCCAGTTTCATATTTTATTATTTGGCTTCAAAAACGTTATAGAAAGGCTAATTATCAAGTAAGAGAAGAGTTATCTCAACTTAACTCTGATTTTCAAGAGAATCTTCAAGGTCTAGAAGTTGTGCAGATGTTTAGAAGAGAAACTTTTAATAGTAAGAAATTTTCTAATACTGGAGTTGCATATAAGAAAGCAGTAAATGGAACTATTTTTTATGACAGTAGTATTTCAGCATTTATAGAGTGGATTTCGCTTGCAGCAGTTTCCTTGGTTTTAGCGGTTGGAGGGTATTTTGTTACCTCTGGAAATATTGGTTTAGGGACACTGACAACATTCATTTTATATTCTCAAAGACTCTTTGAACCTTTAAGACAGCTTGCAGAGAGATTTACTCAGATTCAAGGAGGCCTTACTGCGGTTGAGAGAATCAATGAATTATTGGATGAAGAAATACAGATTCAAGATTCTATTTCGGCAAAGAATTTTTCAAAGGATGTTCAAACTGCTAATAAGCAATTTAAGGGAAAGATTGAATTCAAGAATGTTAATTTCTTTTATAATGAAGACGAACATATCCTCAAAGATTTATCTTTCTTGATCAATCCAGGAGAACATGTAGCTTTCGTAGGACCAACTGGTTCTGGCAAAACAACCATTATTAGGTTGTTATGTAGATTGTATGAACCTCAATCAGGACAAATTTTAATAGATGACATTGATATAAAAAATATTCCCTTAGCAACCCTTAGAAATATGTTGGGAGTAGTTCTACAAGATACATTCATATTTAGTGGAAATGTTGCTGATAATTTAAAACTAAGTGCCAATATAGATAATCATGAATTAGAAAATCTTTGTAATGAACTAGGATTAAGCGGTTTATTAAAAAAATTACCTGAAGGTTTGAATACTTCTCTAAGAGAAAGAGGTGGAAATCTTTCTTCTGGAGAGAGACAACTTCTTTCAGTTGCTCGAGTGGCGATTAGAAATCCAATTGTTTTAATAATGGATGAAGCTACAGCGTTTATGGATCCCACTACAGAAGCTACTTTGCAAAAAGATCTTGAAAGAATTCTCTCAAAAAGAACAGCATTAGTCATAGCACACAGACTAGCGACTATAGAAAGTTCTGATAAGATTTTAGTTTTAAAAGGGGGGGAATTAGTTGAGGAGGGAACACATAGTGAATTGAGACTGAAAAAGGGTTTATATTTTCAGCTCTCTGAGCTTCAACAAAAAGGATTCGTTAATTTTTAATGATTTTTAGAAAACAAGGATCGTCAATAAAGAAATCAAACAGTATTTCTAGGGATAAGCTGATAGCTCTCTATGGTTTAAATTCTTATGAGTTCACTCAAACAAATAAAGAAGAAATATTTGTATGTAGTAAAAATAAAGATTTAGATTTAATAGAGCTCGATCAACTTTTGCAAACTGTTGGTTGGAGCAGAAGACCTATAAGGAGAGTGAAAAGAGCTTTGGATTTCAGTATTTTGGTGGTTGGGTTATGGTGTCATGATGATAAATTCCCCAGACTAGTAGGATTTGCAAGATGCACTGGTGATGGAATTCTAGAGGCAACCGTTTGGGATGTTGCTATTAACCCAATCTATCAAGGAATCGGATTGGGGAAAGAGTTAATGAAATATATCCTAAAAGAATTAAAAAATATTGGAATTTCTAAAGTAACCCTTTTTGCCGATGCTGAAGTGGTTTCATTTTACAAAAGACAAGGTTGGATTTTAGAACCTAGAGGCTCTAAATGTGCTTTTTGGTATGCAAATTAATCATTTTTTGTAGTAGTCATAATATATAGATTTTAATGATTCGCCTTTTAACCACCTTCTTCTAAAGTGCCAGTTCTTGAGTGCCTGGAGAAAAATATTAGTTCTTTCCCATTTCCTTGAACTTATAAATATAGGTGAATTTAATTGTTTTAAATCTTTTTTATTGTTTAATCTTCTTAAAAAATCTACGTCTTCCATTAAGGGAATACTTCTGAAACCATTATTCTTAAGATAAACAGATCTATGAATTATTAAACCTTGATCACCATAAGGCTGTTTAAAATATTTACTTCTAAAATTTACAAGAACTTCGAGTAGTCTATAAATTATCTTTTTGTGATTAATTTTAAATTTAAAATAGTAAACATTACTCTTGTTTCTTTTTAAAAATGGAGATGTTTTTCTAAACCAATCATGAGTTAATCTTGTGTCTGCATGCAAAAATATGAGCCACTCTCCTTTTGACTTCTTAGCTCCAATATCTAATTGTAAACCTCGATTCCTCTCATTGGAAATACATACTTTCGCTCCATAAATATTTGCTATGTCGATAGTTTTATCTTCACTACCACAGTCAATAATAATAATTTCTCCCTCTTTATGAATAGTCGACAAATCTGAAAGCAATAATGGCAAATTATTGGCTTCATTGATAGTTGGAATGATAATTGAGATTTTAGACAAATCAATTACTCTCTATTTTCAATATCAACAATTGTATCTATATCTATTTTTTTATCTAAAAACTTGCATTTCAATTTTGCAGATGAAAAATTATCAATTGTATTTTGAAGAACATTTTCTCTCCCCCACTTTATGTTAATGAAAGGTAAATATATATGCGATGACAATATTTTTTCTGATAAACCAATAAGCCAATATCCTCCATCATTAGATGGTCCTAAAATAAGATCATTTTCTTGAAGCTCTTTTAGAGTATTCAATAAATCCTGATGGCATAAATCTGGGAGGTCAGTACCAATAAAAATAATATTTTTGATCTTATTTCTAGCACAAAATTTTTTGTTGATAATTATTTGCCTTTTCATTTTTTCTCCCAAGCAGCCTTTCCCCTGTAAATTAAATTTTTTGATACCTAATTCTCTAGACCATCTTCTACAATTACTTGTCCCCAAACCAGCTATAGCAATAGAAATATCAATTGGTTTAGTTTCTTGGAGAAATTTTGCGACTGAAATAGTGTGCTTGGTCATCACACTTTGTATTTTTGCAGAATTACTTTTACCTATATCTTTTGATAATCTTGTTTTGCATCTTCCAAAACCATGCCATTTTGCCATTATGACAAGTAATGCTTTATCCAATTCTTTAGTGAGATTTAAAATAATTATATGCCTATTAAAAAATATAAAATTAATCTTGATAAATTTAGTGGATGCTTTGTTAAGTAATTTTAAATTTGTCGTGATCTTGTGATCTGATAATGGCCAATTATTAAATTCCAATTAGATTAATAATCTACAGAATAAAACTTTGCAAGCAACAAATCCTATTTGGGCGGAAGTTCAACAATCACTCCAAAAAACTTTAAGTAAGCCTTCATTTGAGACATGGATAAGGCCTGCTAAATTTAACTGTTTTGAGAATGGCCTATTGACCTTAATCGCTCCAAATACATTTTCCAGTGATTGGTTAAGAAAGAATTATTGTGAAACTATTGAAAAAGCTGCAACAGAAATCTGCGGCCATGATGTAAAAGTTGTTTTTAAATCTGAAACAAATACCACCAGCGATTTAACAAATGAAGATAAACCTAACGAAAATAACGGTAATCATAAAAAAAGATCTTTTTCTAGTATTAACCAAAATAATCCTTCAAAAAATCAATTCAAAAATCCTAATGGTTTAAATTTACGTTATGTATTTAAAAGATTTGTTGTAGGTCCAAATAGTAGGTTGGCTCACGCCGCAGCTTTAGCAGTTGCTGAATCTCCTGGGAGAGAATTCAATCCATTATTTATTTGTGGTGGAGTAGGTCTTGGTAAGACTCATTTAATGCAAGCAATAGGCCATTATCGAGTAGAAATAGATCCAGAAGCAAAAGTTAAGTATGTATCCACTGAGACTTTTACTAACGATGTTATTAGTGGCATCCGTAGAGATGGAATGACTGCTATTCGAGATAAATATAGAAATGTAGATTTGATTTTAATAGACGATATACAGTTCTTAGAAGGCAAAGAGTATACACAGGAAGAATTCTTCCATACTTTTAACGCTCTTCACGAATCGGGAAGTCAAATAGTCATTGCAAGTGATAGACCCCCAAATCAATTGTCAGGAATTCAAGAGAGATTAATTTCTAGGTTCTCAATGGGTATGACTGCCGATATTCAACCACCTGACCTCGAGACGAGGACAGCTATTCTTCAAAAAAAGGCAGAACAAGAGAGGATGAATCTTCCCAGAGATTTAATTCAATTTATAGCAGGAAGATTTACTTCGAATATTAGAGAATTGGAAGGAGCATTTACTAGAGCTGTTGCATTCGCCTCAATAACAGGCTTGCCAATGACAGTCCAATCAATTGCTCCAATGCTTGATCCAAATAGTGTTGGAGTTGTTGTTACTCCAAAACAAGTTATTAATAAAGTGTCAGACTTCTTTAAAGTTTCTTCTGATGAATTGATTAGTTCAAGTAGGAGAAAACCAGTTAGTCAAGCTAGGCAAATAGGTATGTATCTTATGCGACATGGAACGGATCTAAGCCTACCAAGAATTGGAGATGAGTTTGGGGGCAAAGACCATACAACAGTTATGTATGCTATTGAACAAGTTGAAAAAAAATTGTCTATTGATCCTAATATTGCCAGTCAAGTTCAAAAAATAAGGGATTTACTTCAAATAGATTCAAGAAAAAATTTATAGTTTACTGTCTTAATAACTAGAAATAAAATTTATAGGATCTTGATCATATCTATGTCTGAAAGGTATCTTATCTATTTCATGGATTTCACTAAGCGATTCAATTTTGTTTAATGATTGCCTTAATAACCTTGCGGAAATAATTGGCATATCTCTAGGGACTGAGATTCTATTTTTTAAGTAACTAAGAGAGATTCCTGAAAGTTTTTTAGGGATTAATACTTCACCTGTGATCATATGGCTCAAAGCTGATCTCAATGATTCGTCAAAGGATTCTTTATTGTATGGGTTTACCTTTAGTAAATTGTCTTTATGCTTTATCACTCTTTTAAGAGCAATTTTTGCATAATATTTTGACTCATAATTTTGGTTTAATTCATAATTACCTAAACCCTCCCCGGTATCTATTAGCTTAGAGAAAGTAATCTGTTGTTCATTGCTTTCTTTATAGCATCCTCCCATTTGTGGGGGTAAATCATGAGAATGAGTATGAAAATCTCCTTGAGTGCCTCTATAAGCACTTGTCCCCTCAAAAAGGGTAAGCCAGTTATCTACATGACGATAATTAGATCTTAAATTAAACCCTTTATAATAAATAAGTGATGCATTCATTCTCTCCATATAGGGAATAAAAATTATATCTCCAACACCAGGCTCTATATCACCCGTGTTAGAAACTGATGGATCAACAAACCCTGATTTTGAGCTACTTAAGATTTCATCGAGTTTAGAAATGGATTCTTTAAATCTTTTTTTTCTAAAAGAGTTATCTATAAAATTAAAGCTTTCTCGGCAGAGCCAATTACACCAGGATCTGAAAATTTCTCTTTCTAACTCTCGAATTTTGATGAGGTGACTAGATGTTATAAAAGATCCAAGTGCTCCAAATTCATTTTCTAAAAAAGCTATGATATCGTCGCTTTCAGTTATAACTTGTCCTTTAAATTCAATTGCAGGTAATTTCCCTGATCTGACTTTTTCAAGGAACCAACTTTCTTTTTGGCCGTAGCAAAACATATTTATTTTCTTGACTCTGTATGGAATTTTCTTAAATTCAAGCCATAACCATATCTTCTGACAGTAAGGACACCAAGAATGCCTATCTCTATAGAGGGTAACTAATACATCATTTTCGCTATGTCCAAATAATCTTAAATTTGCGTAGGAATTATTTATACCATGGACTCTATCAAGATCTTCAATTTCAAATTTATTTAAATCATCCCATGTCAAAATCCCATTCATTATTTGAATTAAAGCTATAAACTAACGTTATAATAATTGATTAAAAAAAGTCTTGGAATTTGAATTTGATTTAATTGTTGTTGGCGCTGGATCTGGAGGACTCGCGGCGGCTAAACGTGCGGCAAGTTATGGTGCAAAAGTTGCAATCATAGAAGTAAATCAAATAGGAGGAACTTGCGTAATAAGAGGATGTGTTCCTAAAAAATTGATGGTTTATGCAGCAAAAAGTAAAAAAAATATGGATTCATCTGAAGGATATGGATTAAAAAATAAAGGTATTAATTTTGAATCAAATATTTTATTGGCGAATGTTAGAGAGGAGGTTTCTAGATTAAGTAATTTACATAGAAATTCTTTAAATAAATTGAATGTAACTGTTTTTGAGGGCTTAGGAAGATTTACGACTCAAAATGAATTAGAAATTATTTGTCCAAAAACGAAGAAAGTTATAAATAAAATAAGTTCAAAAAAAATTCTTATTTCAGTTGGAGGTAAACCAAAGAAATTAAATATTCCTGGGGAAGATTTGGCATGGACTAGTGATGATATTTTTGAATTAGAAAAGTTTCCCAGATCAATATTAATAGTAGGCGGAGGATATATTGCTTGTGAATTTGCTTCTGTTTTCAGAAATTTAGGTACTGAAGTAACTCAAATAATTAGAGGTTCACATTTACTTAATGGTTTTGATGAGGATCTTTCTTTATGCCTAGAGGAATCACCTACTTTTACTGAAATCAATATAATCTCCAATGCTCAATTAAAGTCTATCAACAGAGTAAATGGAAATCTTGAATCTACCCTTGACTCGGGGGATAAACTACTAACTAATAATATTCTTATTGCTACGGGAAGAGAACCAAATCTTTTGCCTTTAGATTTAGATTTTTTAAATCTAAAGATGGATGGCCAATATTTAGATGTTGATGAACTTAATCAAACAAGCAACCCAAATATTTTTGCAGTTGGCGATATCATAAATAAACCAAATTTAACTCCAGTAGCAATAGAACAAGGGAGAGTTTTTTCGGATAATTTTTTTAATGACCAAAAAAGAAGAGTAAATTATGAATATATCCCTAAGGCAGTTTTTACTATTCCAGAAATTTCAACAGTTGGCTTGAGTGAGAAAACAGCTAAAGAGGTATACTCTGAAACAAATATAAAAATTTTCAAATGCAAATTTACCCCTATGTCTAATACCTTTAAAAAGAATAAATCAAAATGTATGTTGAAGATTGTAGTTCATAAGCTAACTGACAAAGTCCTAGGATGCCATATGTTTGGAGAAACATCGTCTGAGATTATTCAAATGGTATCAATTGCATTAAATGCAGGAATAACAAAAAAAGACTTTGATATTACTATGGCTTTGCACCCAACTATCTCAGAGGAATTTGTAACTATGTATGGATAAAATTATGAATTAATAAATTTTAATTTTTCTTGAAAAATCAGAAACACTATAAGTAACGCAAAGTAAAAAAATAAACCTATCCTTAATTCAGAAAGGAAGTTAAATCCATTTAGGAAAAGTATCTTATCGAGAATGTAGAAAATATAAAGATTAAGCAAAATAAATCCTTCAATTCTTGTGATTTTCCCTTTGCTCCAGAAAATTGGTAAGCATGCAAAGGTAGTTAAAACCATAAAAGGCAAGTCAACTTTTATTAGACTCTTTTCAATTACTAAACCTTTAAATCCTGAAAAAATACTGCAACTTCCAAGGATTAAAAGTTGATTTAGTAAATTGCTTCCTATTACATTCCCAATTGCAAGATCTGTTTTGCCTTTAAATGCAGCAATTATTGAAGTTACTAATTCTGGTAAAGATGTCCCAGTTGCGAGGATAGTTAAACCAATAACAATTTCATTTACACCCAAAAGAGTAGCTAGCGTTTGAGAACCATTTACTAAAATATTTGAACCAAAGCTTAAAAGAAATATTCCCAAAATTAACTTTAGTAAAATATTCATCTTCCCTTTATAGTTAACATTTAATTCTTCTATCTCTGGTTCAGCATCTTTTGTCTCCGCTCCTTTCTCATTGATTGTATTGATTTCCCATATTGTATTTAAGATTAAACAAAATATTAGAAATACCCCTGCTTGCAATGTTAATAAGCCTGTTGATGACATAGCCCAAACTGCACAAGAAATAGCCATTAAAAGAGGCACATCTCTTCTGACTATTCTGCTTTTTACCTTTAGAGGTGTTATCAATGAGCTTATGCCCAAAACAACGAGAACATTAAAAATATTGCTTCCAATTACATTACTTGCCGCAAGAGAATCACTGCCTTTTAAAATTGAACTCAAACTTACCAACAACTCAGGAGAGCTTGTTCCAAGAGAAACAACAGTCAAACCAATTACTATTTGAGGTATTCCTAAAGTTAAAGATAAAAATATGGCTCCTTGAACAAAGAATTCTCCTCCAGCAAAAAGAAGAACTACCCCTAAAACTATTTCTATTATTGGAAATAAAAAATCACTCATATTTAGGCTTTAATTTAGATAATAAAAATTTTCATAATTGGTTAATAACTATCCTTGATTATCTATAATTTATTGTCAATTTTAATTTGCTGTTAAAATTGATTAAATAGTAAAAATTTTGAAGTCTTTAACTATAATAAAACCTGATGATTGGCATTTGCATTTAAGAGAAGGGCTTGTATTAAAAAATATTATTCATTTTACATCAGAACATTTTGGAAGAGCCATTGTAATGCCAAATACTAAAAGTCCCATAACGTCAATTAATAGGGCCATTTCTTATAAGAAATCTATTGTTGAAGCGTTACCAGGAGGCTCTAAGTTTGAACCACTAATGACAATTTATCTTACAGATGAAACTAATAAAGGGGAATTAAAAAATGGTTTTAAAAATAATGTTTTTTTCGCAGCAAAATTATATCCTGCTAATGCCACAACAAATTCCAGTCATGGAGTTAGGAAAATAGAAAATCTATATAATATCTTTGAATTAATGCAAGATTCTGGAATGCCTCTTTTAATTCATGGGGAAGTGACTGATTCTGAAGTAGATGTATTTGATAGAGAAGAAGTATTTATAGATAAAGAACTTTCTCAAATAACTAAAAGATTTCCAAAGTTAAAAATTGTTTTAGAACATATAACTACCTCTTATGCAGTGCATTTTGTTCAAGAAAATAATATTGGAGCTACTATCACTCCGCATCATTTGCATATAAATAGAAATGCAATGTTTTTTGGAGGCTTAAATAGTGATTTTTATTGCTTACCAGTTGCTAAGAGGGAAAATAATAGACTCGCTTTAAGGAAAGCTGCGACAAGTGGTGAAAAATGTTTTTTCTTAGGCACTGACTCTGCTCCACATCTTAGGAAGTGGAAGGCTTTTTGTGGATGTGCAGGTATTTTTAATTCGCCAGTAGCAATAGAGAGCTATTTAACGGTATTCGAAGAAGAGGATGCTCTAGATAATTTTGAAAAGTTTGCAAGTTTGAATGGCCCTAATTTTTATAATTTGCCCCCAAATAAAGAAAAATTAAAATTAGTGTCTAGACCTAATAAAATTAAAGAATTTATTGATGTTGTTGAAGAAAAAAATATTGTCGGACAAATAAAACCATTTCATGCAGGTGAAACTTTACAATGGCAAATAGAAGGGAATGTAAATTAAAAAATCATATTTAATCTGACAATTAAAAGTGTAAATATTCCAATTTTTCTTGGTTAAATGGGTTGCTTTCGGCTACGATAAAATAGCGCAAATTCCAAAGGGAGTGTGGCGGAATTGGTAGACGCGCCGGACTTAAAATCCGTCGAGCGATTTAGCTCGTGGGGGTTCAAGTCCCCCCACTCCCATTATTTAATTATTTGTTTTAAGTTCTGACGATAACTTCCAATAGTTGTTATGTTTTAACTAAGCAACCATAAATCAAAATGGAAAGTTTTTTTAATAATTCATTCGCTACTTTAATTGCTTATATTGGAATTATTTCTACTTATTTATTGGTTATCCCATTATTACTATTTTACTGGATGAACAATAGATGGAATATTATGGGCAAATTTGAAAGATTAGGAATTTATGGTCTTGTATTTCTTTTCTTTCCAGGCTTAATTTTATTTTCTCCATTTTTAAATCTCAGACTAAAAGGAAGTGAAAAAGGGTAAATAATTGACTAAAGGTAAAGTTATACAGATAGGTTTATTTGTTTCATTAATAGGATTAATTAGTTATAAATTTGCACCACAAATTGGTATTGACAATTTTACAGCCAATACTCTTTCAAGTTTTATCTTGATTTTGATTGTTTTTACTTGGGTAGCATCTTACGTTTATAGAGTTGTAAATGGAAAAATGACTTTTATGGAACAAAGGAAGCGTTATAGAAAAGAGTATGAAAAAGTTGTTAATGATAAACTAGAAATCAAATTCAACTCATTGTCAAAGGAAGAACAGCAGAAACTAATGGAAGATTTAGAGAAAAATCCATAAATTTTTCATAGAAAAATATCTAAAAATCATGAAAGATAACAAAATGAAAATTACTAAAAACGAATCTTTATCTAAGATAGATCAGATTTTTTGTGAGTTAAAAAATAATAAAAAATTAGCTTTGATGCCTTTCATAATGGCTGGGGATCCGAATATTGAAATGACGTCTGAGATCTTATTAAAATTACAAGAAAATGGAGCTGACCTTATTGAATTAGGTATCCCTTACAGTGACCCACTTGCAGACGGACCTGTTATTCAATTGGCGGCCTCTCGCGCCTTAAAGTCAGGTACTAGCCTAAGAAAAGTAGTTAAACTTTTAGAGTCTTTAAAAGGTAAATTAAATATTCCCATCATCCTTTTCTCTTACTTAAATCCACTACTATGTTTTGGCTTTGAAAAGTTTTGTGAGATGGTATCTAATGCTGGAGTTTCTGGCCTAATAGTTCCTGATCTCCCTTTAGAGGAAGCTTATAAATTTTCTAAAGTAGTTAGTAACCATTCTCTGGACTTAATTTTATTGGTAGCTCCAACTACTCCTTTTGAGAGGATGAAACAAATATCAAATCATACAAAAGGCTTTACTTATTTAGTAAGTGTTACAGGTGTAACTGGTGAGAGAAACAAAATGGAAAATAGAGTAGAAAATCTTATTGCGAAATTAAAAGATTTAAATAGCAATCCAATTGCAGTTGGTTTTGGCATATCCACTCCAGAACATGTTAATAAAGTTCGTGAGTGGGGAGCAGATGGAGTAATTATTGGGAGTGCATTTGTAAAACGAATATCTAGTTCAAGTGAAAAAGATGTTGTCGATCATGTCGGTAAATTTTGTAGAGAAATGCGTTTAGCTGCTGATCAAAAAAAATAAGTACAAAGATAATTCATAAATAAAAAGAATCAATTATAAAAAAATAATTAAAAACGGTATAACTAATTTATTTTTGTTGTCCTTAAGATTCTTCTGTAGGTAATAATCTGATTTGTTTTCTTCCCAGCTTAATTTCGAATTCATCACCTGCTTTTAAATCAAGAAGTGCTGTATATGCTTTCCCAATTAGAAGATTTCCGTTGCCTTGAACTGTAGCTATATAACTAAGTTTTCTTCCACCTTTCCCAATACCTGCAACTCTAGAATCACCAAGATTAACCCCTTTTGCTTCTAAAAGTGCTTCATAAAATGCGGTAAAGTTTAAGCGTTCACCTCCATTTTTCTTCGTGGAAACATATCCACAGGCGCGAACTAGGTCAGATTTGCTAACCTCACCAAGTTCTTTAACTTTTGCTAGGAGATCGCTACCAGTTAGCATAATTAATTAAAAGGAAGTTGTATTAAATAACATAGCAATTTGCGTGTAATACATGCAATTATTTAGTATATATTTATTCTATTATTTATATTTAAAAATGGAAAAGTTTGTAGTTTTTGGAAGATACTGTGAAGATGCAATTAATAAAAGGGAACCATTTCGTGAACAACATCTTAATAGACTTAAAAACTTAAAAGAACGCGATATTTTAGTTACATTAGGGCCCACAAAATGTACCAAATATTTGTTTGGAATTTTTAATGCTAATGATTTAAACGAGTTGCAAGATCTTATTGAGAAAGATATATATTGGGAAAAAGGTATATGGATTAATTATGAGATATATCCCTGGATTCAGGCTTTTTAAATATGATTTGCGGTAAATTTATTAATTAATAACTATTAATTGAAAAAGAATTAATTTAAATGAAAATAAATATTTTTTTTGCTTTAATAATTTAATTATTTATTATATTTAAGAGTTTAAAAATTATTTATTTAAAGCTTAGTTTTAAGAAGATATATTATTTTTAATTAAAAATACGAAATTTTAAATAATATTTATTCACTCGTATCTAGATTAATCTGGTTTACTAATGAATCGATATCTAGTTGATTATATGGTGGTGCTTGTTTCGTTTCTTGATAATCGTTTTTGATATTTTTTAACCATTTTTGCTCAATCTTTATAAGATTTTTTGCAATATTGAACATGCCGCCTTTTTTATATAGTTCTTTAATTTTGAGAATTATCTCAGAGGTTCTGCTCGATTTAACACCTAATTCATTTGCTAAGTCTTTCTGGGTAAATCCATGAGATTTTAACCAATCTTTCATGAAGGAGACGAGTTCTTTTTCTTCCTGTATAGATAATTTACTCATTCAATAAAAAGGAAATATCTTATTAAGCTTATTCTCTGCTCTTGCTCTTATTGAGGGTGTCATGTATTTACCCCATATACTGAGTACTGCTGTGAGGGCCACAAAATCATCACTAAAACCAACTAAAGGCATGAAGTCAGGGAAAAGATCAAATGGCATAATTAAATAGGCTAGCGCAGCCATTAATGAAACTCTTACTTGTGCTGGAGTATAAGGATCTAAAGCCATCTCCAAAACTTCTAACGCAGGCTTTGCAATTGTTCTTCCAGCTTTAATAAGAATCTTGATAATGATATTTTCATCAAATGTTGAACTCTCTAAAACTTCAGCATCATAGATTTTTTCTTGGTTTTTGTAATTCTCTTTCATCCCTATAAATGAAATTTAAATATTTTTAATGGAATTTTTAGCTAATACTATCAACTAATCCATTTTGTATTCCTGCTTTTCTAAGTTTTCTTAAAGCACGTTGAACAACTTGTCGGCAATATTCCCTGCTACAACTCATATGTCTTGCAACTTCAGCTAAAGTTCTCCATTCATTCGAGCCGTCTAAACCAAATCTTAGGCTTACTATCTTTCTCTCTTTCTCAGTTAAATTTGCTTTATCTAATAACTTCCAAGCCGAGGCTGTCCTTTCGGCTAATTCGGCTAATTCCATTGGAGGGGTCTGATCACTTGGAAGAATATCAACTAACTCGGACGGATCTGATTTTGATTTAACAGTACCTTGGAGACTTACAGTAATGCTTCTCAATTCACAAGAAAGGAGTTCGTCAATTTCCTCTTTGGTTATTTTCATTTCTTCAGCTAGCTCATCACTATTAGGTGGAATACCTTTAAGTTGCATAAGCTTTGATTTTGCTGATCTTAGTTTTGTAAGTTTTTCATTAATGTTAACAGGTATCCTTATCGTTCTACTTTGAGTTGACAATGCTCTATTTAAACCTTGCCTAATCCACCAATAAGCATAGGTAGAAAATCTATGTCCTCTAGAGGGATCATATTTCTCTACGGCCCTTGTAAGACCTAATGTTCCCTCCTGAATCAAGTCCAGTAATTCTAATCCCTTCCCTTGGTATCTCTTAGCAAGGTTGACAACTAGTCTTAAGTTGGCTGTTATCATCTCGTTTTTAGCTTTTTCACCAATTTTGATCTTTTTTCTTTCAGCTTCGGAATATTCACAAGCAGGGCCTTTTCCCCCCGCCTCTTGACATCTATTAACAAGCACAACCATTTCTTGGACTTTTCTGCCCATTGTGAGTTCTCTTTCGGGAGTCAAAAGTTGATGACGCCCTATTTCACCAAGAAAATCGCTTAATGAACTCACGATTTACCTCATTGTTGATATATTTAACTTATAATCAATTCAGTAATAAGCCATACATGTAATAATTAATTAATAATTAATTAATAATTATTAATTAGTTAGTTAAAACAACTTTTTTAAAATTTTTAGGTTATGGAGTTTAAATTTTAAATTTTATTTTTTTCTTCTTGATTCTAGAACAGCAAGTACATCTCTCCAGTCAACGCCTTTATGCATAAGGGCTACTTGTAGATGAAAAATTAAATCAGCAGCTTCATTTGAGATTGAATTTTTATCATTATCCTTGCAAGCCATTATAAATTCTGCAGATTCCTCTCCTATTTTTTTCAAAATAGTATTACTGCCTTTTGTTAATAAATGATTTGTGTAACTTTTTTCTGATGGATTTATTGATCTTTCGTTAATTGTATTGAATAATTCAGAGCAAATATTTGAGAAGGGAGTTGTTTTTTTCTCTTTTTTATCAATTTGATTAATTTGTATTTCGTTGAAAAAACAACTTTTTTCCCCAGTATGACATGCACCTGAACCATTTTGTTCAATCAAAAGGATTAGTGCATCATTATCGCAGTCGAATCTTATCTCCTTAAGTATTTGGGTACTTCCACTTGTAGCTCCTTTTCTCCAAATTTCGGATCTTGATCTACTCCAATAATGTACGTTTTTGGTCTCAAGTGTCATTGTTAAAGATTCTTTGTTCATCCAAGCAAGCATAAGAATTGATCCGTCAAGCCAATCTTGTGCTATTGCAGGGATTAATCCATAATTATCAAAGCGTAGATCCTCTATCGAAAAATTGGTTGAATAAGTCATTATGTTCGTTATGTTAAATCCTGCTCAATGTGTTTTATTAAAAATTATCCTAACAGTTAATTGATGTATATTCATTCTCTAAAATTTTCATGCAGCAAAAGTTACGAGGATTTTCCCTGTTCACATCGGCAATGGCGACATGAAGGCCACTGCCGATTTGTGCATGGATATTCAAGATCATTCACCTTTTGGTTCACTGCAAAAAAATTAGACCTAAATGGTTTTGTTGTTGATTTTTCAAGTCTAAAGCCCCTAGAAAATAGACTAAAGGAGCAATTTGACCATACTTTTTTAATAAATAAAGATGACCCTTTGCTGAATTACTGGGAAAATTTACATGATTTAGATGCTTTAGATCTGAGAATTATGGATAACGTGGGAATGGAGTTCACCTCTGAATTAATTTGGAGATGGGCTAATGAATACTTACAGGATAAGGATAAGGGCAGAACATGTTGTTGGAAAACAGAATCGAAAGAAAATAAATCGAATAAAGCAAGTTATGAGGAAATTCCTGATTGGTTCAAATCTTAGATTAAGGTTAGTAAATCTAAAGTCATATATATAGGATTCTTTAATTTAGATCTTTAATCAACAATTATCTCTCCATTAACCAGATGAATATTAATCTCGTCTTTATTAAGATAATGATTATTCAATATATTATTGGAAATTTTTGTCTCAATTTGTTTTTGAATAATTCTTTTTAAAGGCCTTGCACCATAGGCATGATCGAAACTATTTTCGACGAGTTGGTTAATTGCCTCATCCGTAATTTTGAATTTTAAGTTTTTTTTGTTAAGTCTTTTTTCTAAATGTTGAAGCTGGATTTTTGCAATTTCTTTTATGTCATTTAATTCTAAATTATTAAAAATAACTATTTCATCAAGTCGATTTAAAAACTCAGGCTTGAAAAATTTTTTAATTTCATTATCTACAACTTTTTTAATTTCATTTGTATCTTCTTTTCTAACTGATAAATCATTTATTGATTGACTTCCTAAATTACTTGTGAGAACGATGATTGAATTTTTGAAATTTATTGTACGACCTTGACCATCAGTAATGATTCCATCATCAAGAACCTGTAAGAGAATATCTAAAATATCTTTGTGAGCTTTCTCTATTTCATCAAGAAGTATCAATGAATAAGGATTTTTGCGTACAGCTTCAGTTAGTTGACCGCCTGATTCGAAACCTAAATATCCAGGAGGCGCACCTATAATTTTGCTCACTGAATGCTTTTCCATATATTCGGACATATCCAGTCTTGTAATTGAAGAATTTGAATCGAATATAATTTTGGCTGTTACTTTACTTAGCTCTGTTTTTCCAACACCAGTTGGACCTAAAAAGAGGAAACTCGCTAATGGCTTGCTTGGATCATTTAGACCAGTCCTTGATCTCTTAATGGAATCTGCAACAGCCCTAATTGCATTATCTTGACCAATAATTTTTTCTTTAAGGATTGATTCGAGACTCAAGAGTTTATCTTTTTCTGACTGGTTTAAGTTCTGTACTGGAATAGAGGTCCACTTCGAGACAACTTCTGCAATATCATCAAAAGTTACCTCTTGTCTTAAAAGACTTGTATCTCCATTTTTTTGGTAATTAACTAGGGACTCACTTTTTTCTTTCAATTTTTTTTGTAAAGAATTTAAAGTTCCAAATTCTAATTCTGCTGCTTTGTTGAGGTCAAAACTCCTCTTGGCTTGATCTATTTGCAATTGAACAGATTCAATTTCTTCTTTAATGGTGCTAATCTCATCAATTTCATCTTTTTCTTTTTTCCATTGAGCGCCTAATTCTGACTGTTTATCTTTAAGGGATATAAGTTCATTATTGATTTTTTTTAATCTTTCTATAGAAAAATCATCTGTTTCTCTTTTTAAAGATAATTTTTCCATCTCAAACTGTAGAACTTTTCGATCAATCTCATCAATTTCTTCGGGTTTTGAAGTTATGACCATATTTAATCTTGAGGCTGCTTCATCGACAAGATCTATTGCTTTGTCAGGAAGAAATCTATCGTTAATATATCTTTCGCTAAGGGTTGCAGCAGCAACTAGAGCATTATCAGAAATCCTCACACTATGATGAACTTCGTACCTTTCTCTCAATCCTCTTAAGATTGATACAGTATCATCTATTGAAGGAGCATCAACTTTTATCTTTTGAAATCTTCGTTCTAAAGCAGGATCCTTTTCTATATTTTGTTTATGTTCATTAATAGTTGTAGCACCAATACATCTAAGTTCTCCTCTTGCAAGCATTGGTTTTAATAGGTTGCTAGCATCTAAAGAACCTCCACTAGCGCCTGCACCAACTACCGTATGAATTTCATCAATAAAAAGAATAATCTTACCGTCTGATTCTTTCACTTTCTTTAGAATATTTTTTATTCTTTCTTCAAATTCTCCACGATATTTTGCTCCAGCTAAAAGTGAACCCATATCTAATGAAATTAGTTTCCTATCTTGTAGCGCAGAAGGTACATCGCCATTAATTATTCTTTGGGCTAAACCTTCTACAATGGCTGTTTTGCCAACCCCAGGTTCTCCAATAAGAACAGGATTATTTTTTGTTCTTCTGCTCAATATTTGAATTGTTCTTCTAATTTCTTCATCCCTACCAATAACTGGATCTAAAATCCCATCTCGTGCAGATTGAGTTAAATCAATACCATATTTTTCCAAAGACTCATTAGAACTATTAAATTCATTTTTTACTGCTGGATCAGACTTCATTTTCTTTATGATTTCAAGAAATTCTGGAATACCTTTTTGATTTAAAATTTGAAATCCATATTTATTATCATAAGTGAAACCGTAAACTAAGTGTTCTGTTGATATCACTACATCATTTAAAGTATTTTTAATATCATTCGCCCTCAAAAATATTTTGTGAAGAGTATCACCAATATATAAATTATCTTGTTTATTTTTCATTTTTGCCTTCGCATTTAATGAAGAAATTATTTGCCTCTCAAGATCTTTTAGATTTACATTATTTTCACTTAAGATCTTTTTTGTAACATTGTCCTCTTTTATAAGAGCAAATAATAAATTATCAGAGTCTACGTTCTGTTGATAATTTTTATAAGCATTTTCTTTAGCAAAAATAAAACAGTTCCAAGCAAAATTTGAAAATTCGCTTGGAACTATTTTCATCAATCAAAATTTAGGAATGATCGTTATAAATTTTAGATCAAAGGATTTAACTATTAAGAAAATTTATTCAACAATAACTTTACCTACCATTCCAGCACCTCTATGTGGCTCGCAATAGTAATCATAAGTTCCAGCAGTATCGAAAGTTTCTTCCCAAGACTCTCCTGGAGCAAAAGCTAGGTCTGCATGACTTAATTCCTCATGCCCATCGAAAACAGCATTGTGAGGGGCAAGTTTATTATTGACGAATTTAACTGTATCACCAGCACTAATAGTTACTGTACTTGGTTCAAATGCAAGCATTCCAGCATCTGTTCCAAGTTTTACTTCAACAGTCTTAGCTGAAACTGACGAAATACCTAGACCTAGAGTTAAAACTATTGCAAATAACCCTGCAAAGATTGAACGAAACATAATTAAATTTGCTTATTTATATATATATTACAAGGCTTTGGTAACCTAACTGTGAGTATTTTAATTGTTATTACAGCTTGGTAACTTTGATAACCTTAAAATATCATTCAGTGACTTGGCATAACTTTTAAGTTTGAAAGTCTCAGGATTAGTGATGGGGACATGATTAAAGTCATATTTTTTGATACTGAAGCTATCCCAAGGAGTAGTTTGGATGGGAAGAATTCTTAATAATATTTTTAGAATTTTTTTTGTAAGCGGTATCGCAAAAAATCTCCTCATATTATGTCTTTTTAAAAGTGTAATTATGGCATCATCAATTGAAATGAATTTCTGACCTAGAACAAATTTTCTAAAGCCTTTGTATTGCTCTTGTTTGTGATTTATAATTAGAAACCCGCAAATCTGGGCGATATCATTTGCGTGTATAAAGTGAAATTTAGAATCGAGTTTTAAAAATCTTGCTAACCAAAGCCATTGTCCAATTTCTTTTAATCCACTAGTTAAATAACTTACAGGATATTTACTTTTTTTTCCAAGATTCCCTCCAAAAACCAAAGTAGGGAAAACAGCGAATGTTTTTTCTGCAAATGAGCTTTCTCTAAGTCTCTGGAAACATTTATATTTTGTTTGAATGTACTCTGTTCCATAAATCAATGATTCCCTCATTAATTCTGTTTGGGTATCAAGAATACTAGCTGTTGAAAAATAAATAATCTTTTCTAACTTTTCAATATCAAACATTTCTAGTAATTCTTCAAAAGCTTTAATATTTACTTCGTAGGCTCTTTTTGGATCTCCCCAAGCTGTAGCAGTATGTATTAGGTAATTAATTTGACTAATTTCCTTTTTATACCTATTTGATTCCCTAATATCGCACACCATTAACTTGACTTTTTTATTTTCTTGAACAGCGATTGGCAACTTTCTTTTGTCTCTTACCATGAGATAAAGACTGAATTTTGTGTTTTTCAAAAACCAATCAATTAAATATTGGCCAACACATCCATTCGCACCTGTTATTAATAATTTTTTATTTGCCAAGACTTTGACTAGTAAGTGAGTTTTTTCCCATGTTCAAAAAATGTTTGAGCATTTTCTTCTGGAGTCCCAGGTAAAATCCCATGACCTAAATTAAGAATATATTTTCTGTCTTTAATTTTATTGAAAGTATTATCTATCCTTTCTTTTATTGATTCTTTGTTTCCGAATAAAATGCCAGGGTCAACATTACCTTGAATTCCAATTCCTCTGGGGATTCTTTTACAAGCCTCTTCAATATCTACTGTCCAGTCTAATGAGATGATATCAACTCCAGTTTTTGCCATTCTTTCTAAAACACCTGCACTGCCTGAAATGTAAATGATTATTGGTGTTTCGGGATATTTTGCTTTTACAATTTCAACAACTTTTTTTTGATACGGCCCAGCAAAGATATCGTAATCTTCTGGGCTTAGTTGGCCCGCCCATGAATCAAAAATTTGCACAACTTGTGCTCCAGATTTTATTTGATATTTAAGATATTCACCAATAGATTTTGCAAAATGATCAAGAAGTTTATGAAGTAAATCTGGTTCATTAAAAGCCATTGATTTTATTAAAGAATAATTTTTACTACTTTTACCTTCAACTACATATGCAGCAAGAGTCCAAGGTGCACCAACAAAACCTAAAACTGTTGCTTCATTATTTACATCTTTTTTCAGGGAAGAAAGAACTTGCCCAACAAAACTTAAACTCTCACTTGGATTTAATTCTTTTAAGTCTTCTATCTGGTTAAGAGTTCTTATTGGGTCCTCAATTATTGGACCTTTACTTTCTATTATTTCAAAATTTATACCCATTCCTGGAAGAGGTGTGAGAATATCTGAAAAAAGGATCACACCATCCGGTTTGAAAGCATGAAAAGGTTGCATTGAAATCTCGTATGATAGTTCTGGATTTTCAGACCTCTCTCTAAAGCTTGGATAACGTTCTCTTAAATCTCTATAGATTTTCATATATCTTCCTGCTTGCCTCATCATCCATACTGGAGGCCTATTTACTTTTTTACCTAATGCGGCAGAAAGTAGTAGTGGTAAATCTTGACCCATTTTTCAATTAGATATGTTTAAAAAAAATAAAAATTGCAACTTAAAAATCTTACAATGCAAAGCAAAGCAAAAGCGTTATATGAACATTTATATGAAGCACTAAGTTAAATGAGCCTTCTTATTTTTTTGGTTGATGTTTGAAGATACTCACGCTTAATGGTGGCAAAGCAAGTTCTAGAGCATTTTGATAATCATGAATATTATAGTTTATAGTTTCTTTACCCCCCATATTTCCTTTGTTACTGCCCCCGTATCTAGAACCATCTGAATTAAATATTTCTTTATAGAATCCTTCCACAGGAACACCTACTTTGTATGACCCATGAGTATTAGGTGTAAAGTTAGCAACAACAACAAGCCACTCATTGGTATCACTTTCCCTTCTCATGAAACTTATAACTGAATTAGATTTGTCATTGCAATCTATCCACTGGAATCCATAAGGATCAAAGTCATTTTTCCATAAAGCAGGTTCATTTTTATAAAGAACGTTTAGGTCATCAATCAAGTTTCTGATACCTTTATGAGGCTCAAATTCTAGTAACTCCCATTGCAGATCATCCCAAACATTCCATTCTTGTCTTTGCCCAAATTCCATTCCCATAAATATCGTTTTTTTACCAGGGTGGGTCCACATATAAGTTAGTAATGCTCGAGTATTGGCATATTTCTTCCAGTCATCGCCAGGCATTTTATGCAAAAGATGACTTTTCCCATGGACAACCTCATCATGACTAAGAGCAAGCATAAAGTTCTCTGTATAGTTATATGTTATTGAGAAAGTTACACTATTTTGATGGAATTGCCTAAACCAAGGATCTATTTCGAAGTAATCGAGCATATCGTGCATCCATCCCATATTCCATTTCAAATTAAACCCTAACCCTCCCATGTCAGTTGGTTTGGTTACCATTGGCCAAGTTGTTGATTCTTCAGCGATAGAAAGTGCGCCTGGAAAATGTTGGAAAAGTACATGATTAGCCTGTTGAAGAAATTTAACGGCCTCTATATTTTCATTCCCACCATTTTCATTTGGTATCCATTCTCCATCCGGGCGTAGATAATCTCTGTAAAGCATTGAAGCTACAGCATCTACTCTAATGCCATCAATATGAAACTCTTCAAACCAATAAACGAGATTGGCTACTAAGAAATTTCTTACTTCGTTTCGGCTGTAATTAAATATTAGGGTTCCCCACTCCTTGTGTTCACCTATGCGTGAATCTCCATGTTCATAAAGATGACAACCATCAAAAAATGCTAAACCATGCTTATCTTTTGGGAAATGACCTGGTACCCAATCAAGAATTACGCCTATGCCTTCTTCATGACACTTATTAACAAACTCTCTAAATTCATTTGGGGTACCAAATCTACTTGTTGGTGCATACCAACCTGTAACCTGGTATCCCCATGATCCATCGAAAGGATGTTCAGATATTGGCATTAGTTCAATATGAGTAAATCCTCTCTCTTTAACGTATGGGATGAGTTTTTCAGTTAATTCTGGATAAGTTAATAATCTTGTTCCAGGTTTTAAATCGGCTGCTGGCACTGGATCTCTTGGTTCACCATTTTTTTCAAGATATCTGTTATCTATTGATTCATGGAGCCAGCTTCCTAAGTGCATTTCATAAACTGAAATTGGCTTGTTAATTTGACTAGAAGAATCTCTATTTGAAATCCAAGAACTATCTTTCCAATTAAAGTTTTTTAATTTTGAAACTATTGAACCATTTTGAGGTCTGATTTCATGAAGGAAACCATATGGATCAGCTTTCTCATAAATATGACCTTGTGTTGTTCTTATCTCATATTTATATTTGTCTCCTTCTTCCATTATTGGCATGAATAGTTCCCAAATTCCCCCTAATCTTTTTTGCATTGGATGATGTCTTCCATCCCAAGAATTTATATCTCCAATTATCGAGATTGATTTAGCATTTGGAGCCCAGATGCAGAACATTACACCTTTTTGATTCTTTTCTTCAATGAGATGCGCCCCCATTTTTTCCCAAATATGATGATGATTACCTTCTGCAAAAAGATGCCTATCAACTTCTCCCATCCACTCTTCTCTATATGACCAAGGGTCATGTTGTGTGTGTGTGATCCCTCCTCGTGAAATATTTATTTCGTAATTAGAGTTTGGATTTTCAGGCAGGATTGCTTCAAATAGCCATTTATGGTTTATGCTTTCAGCCTTGTAGGTATTATTTTTAAAGTATATTTTAACTTCGTCCGCTTCAGGCATCCATACCCTAATTACCCATTGCTTTTCATAAAAATGAGGACCTAATATTTTTAATGGATTATCATTGCAACAATTTTCTAGGTTGATAGCTTCTGATTTAATCCAGTCTGCTTGAATTGTCTCGATCATGACTGGTAGATATTAAGGATTAATAATATCAAATGATTAACCAAATAAATAATTATTTATTAAAAAAAAGGGGTCATTTTCATAAATGTTTCATTAAGGTTAAAACTTAGAGTAATAATTCTATGATTTGCTGAAGGGGCCCCAATATTTCCATCCCCAAATCCAGGATTAACACCAATAGCGGGATAAGCTGCTGCAGATATAGATAAGCGAAGCTTACTACCTTTAATAAAACAAATATTTGTTGGTTGCATATTTATTTGATAAATGGATTCTTCAGAAATTTTGGAGTTTTTAACTCTTAAGAATCCAGTTGAAAATTGATTTACATTCTCATCATTATCTTCAACTAGAGATAAAGCGAGGCAGATATCGAAATTGGGCTGATCACTTTTTACGGAGATTTCTAATCTAGGAACTCCCCTGAAATATTGATCTTCCTCAAAATAATTGGTTTGAAAAACACCTACATCCAGTCGTTTATCAATAATATTTCTATTAAACTTTCCTGGATTTGGACCTAAATGACCACCGTCAGATGGAGTAGGCCTCCAAGGGTCATTAACTATTGTGAACCATCCTGATCCTTTTGAATTTATAGTCAGACTTCCATCTTCAAGATCTACATTTGCTGTCCCATCGCTTTTGAGCCCAAAAATAAATTCAGGGTGAAATTTATTATCTAATTCTTCCCATTTATTTAATGAGATATTCCATATTTTTTTCTCGCTTTTTAAATTCTTAGAATGTAATTTTTCATCTGATTTTAAATGTTTATCAAAAAATTTTAATAAAGACTCTTGTGATCCCTCCCACCAATTTAGATGAGTAGCATTTCCAATAATCATCTCTGGATTTCCGCCAGCTTCTTTAGATTTTTTATAAAGATCAAAGGCACCTTTTAAATGTGGATCCCAAAGTCCTCCAATAATTAACATTGGTTGTTTAATCCATGTTGAAATTGGCTTAAATTCTTCAAAGGGACAAGAATTATTTAAATTTTTAAGCCATTCCAAAACAAAACTATTAGGATCATATTTTTTTAAAATATCAACTCCTTCCCTCAAATATCTTTTATTTTCTAAGGCTGATCTTATCTTTTCCCACTCATACAAATTATTTTCTTTTTTCATTTTTAATGCTGCAATTTGAAGTCCCCATGCAATATTGTTGTGCCACCAATATGCTCCTCCATCTGAGCACCAATGATCTTTCATATTCATCCCAGTCATTGCTGGGGATAAACAATCGGGTGGTTTTGAATTTAATTCACCAGTTAGTTGAGTAAATCCGTGATATGAAAAACCATATAAGCCAAGTTTTCCATTGCATTCTTTTAGAGACCTTACCCACTCATGTGTTTCTGAAGTATCGCTAGCTTCTTGTGTGAAGCCATTAAAAACTCCTTCAGAAGCGCCCATTCCTCTAACATCCTGAATGATTACCATATACCCTTTGGAAGCCCACCATTCAGGATGAGAATAGGTAATAGTTGAACCTATTTCCCTGCCATAAGGTTGTCTCATTAATAATGCAGGCCATGTTCCATTACTATTAGGTAGCCAAATCCTTGATATAAGCCTTACTCCATCTCTAAGTACTAAAGACTTGTCAAACCATATCGAACCAGACATTTAGGATTTAGATAATATCTGGACAATGCAGCCCGATGACGTAAATAGAAAAGATCTCTGCATTAACAGGAGTTAACTTTTTTTTGTTTGATACATACTCTATAGCTTTATCTGAACTAGCTGAAATACCTTTTGAATTAAAATCTCTAAATTTATTACATAAATTTCTAGCTTCGTTTGGATTCTTTTTTACACTTTCTAATAAGTTAGATTGACTAAAAACAGGGTATAAAGAGTTGGAAAACAAAAATAACAAAAATAAAAAAGATTTCATTATTACTAACTTTTTCTAAATTCTACATTAAAAAATTTTTTTAACCAAGATTTCAAATGGATTTGTAGATTTGACTAGCTTTTTTAATCCATTCTTTTAAGAGAGTAAAAGTTGTATCTGACATGCTTTTTACCTTAAGAGTTCTTTCTAATCTACCAATTTTGCGTTCTAATTCGTAAGGAGTAGATGCTGATAATGATTTGATAGAAGATATACCACAATGTAAAAGTAGATATGCTTGCGGTGGAGAAATTCCAATTTCTTTTTTAAAAATAGCAATGGCTCTAATTTTCTTAAGATTATTCAATGTACAAAGTGATGATTTTCTTTGAATCTCATTTATGTCTAGGTCTGAAAGATTACTTAACTTTTCAAAATCAGTAAAATTATTTTGGATAAAAAAAGATTTCTCATGTCTAAAGTTACTTGGCAAAAAGTCTAAAAATTTTTTAATTTTCATTTTTAAGAGATAAATTCATTTTGATATTTTTTTGCACTTCTCCTATTATGACTGGCTTACTTACATCATCCGAAATTTTTTCAAGTTTCCTTATCTTTATATTTATATTCGCACCCGACCGGCTTCCTTTCATGAGGTTCTCCGATAATTGTTTTAAAGTTGGTTCAATAGATTCTTCTGGGAAGTCATCATCTGCTTTAGCAATAATCAAATCGAACCCGTTGTCATAAACAATTGGTACATATTTTGCACCTTCTATTAAAACTTTTTCTGAGTAACTTTGTATAAATGCCCAACTACTCAAAGAAAGCAATAATGAAAAGATAGTTGCTCCAATAATTCTAAATTTAAAGCCAAAATTAAATATAAAAGCTGTTATGGTGCTGATAAAAAGAAATATTCCTAAGAATCCAAAAATTTTTGGTGTGTTCTCTAATAGTTCAAAAAAAGACATTTAGTGGCTTTGCCCTGATTAATTTCTTATATTTTGTAAGCCTACTCTATTTTTGGGCTCTAACTTGAAAAATATTAGATCTCTAAATTTTAATATAAAAATTCTATTAGTAGGGATGTTTTTGTCCGCAGGATTTTTAGGCACTTTTTTATTAAATAATTTTTTGAGGGATAATTTTAACTCTAGGAAATCAGATCTTGAAGAAAGTGTTGAGAATTTTTTAAATAAAAAGGTTTCTTTAGGTGATTATTCTGGGATTAGATTTCTAGGTTTCTCTCTGGGGAATTCAAAAATTGTGGATAAAAGAAATATTGATTCTGGAATTACAGCTAAGAATTTATATATAGGTATTATGCCTTTTAGATCTTTTTTAAAACAAAAATGGATATTAAAAATAACGCCTGAGCAAGCTGAAATTAATATTGATAAAGAATTTTTTAAAAGGGATCAATCTTATAAAATATCTCGAAGCAAAAAAAAATCAAAATCAAAGTATGAATTAAATTTTAATTTGAATAAATATTCAATTCTAAATCTTAAATATTCAGGATTAAAAACAAAAGTAAAGGGTAATTTTATCTATAAGTCAATTAATAGACAAATCATTGCAAATGTAAAGTCTAATTTTGATGGGAAAGGTTTTTTAAAGATAAAATTCAATACAAAGTTAAATCAAGACTTTTTAAAACTGGTTTTATTCTCAAGGGGTTTAGATCTTGAAAACTCTGAATATATTATTGGTAACAAAAAAATTAGTTTTAGAAAAGGAAATTTTGAATCTAACTTTAGATTTAATAAATTATCAAATCAAACATCTTGCAAAGGAAAATTCTCTTTTACTAATTTAAAAATAAAACCTGAAGCTTTCTCAGAGAGTATAAATTCAGATTTAACTAGGTTTGTTTGTGAAGATAAGAATTTAATTGGAAATTCACAAAACTTAAATTATGGAACTTTAAATTCAAATTTTAATCTAAATGTACCATTAAATAAAAGTTCTAATAATATTAATCTAAAAGGCAGTATTGGATATATTGATAGTCTTAATCCAGATATTAAATTATCCGGTAAAATTCCTTATTGGTTTGATAGAAGGGGTATTAATTTTGGTGATATTGAGTCTAACTTTAAGATAAATAGAACTCAATTATCAAATTTAAATATTTTTCGAAAAAATGATATTAGGGGGTTCATTACTGCTAAAGGCGAATTAAAAGGAAAAATTAGAGATCCTGATATTTCAATAAACTTTAATCTTGATTATCCGCACTATAAAGGTATTCGTATTAGAGAGACATGGGAGGGAGATATTAAAAATGATAATAAAGAATTTCTCCTAAATATGAAAAATAGATATTCTCCAATCCCTTCATTTCTATCAGTCAAGTTTAATTCTGAACTTAAAATAGATAATGCAAATTTTGTTAGAGTTTTCAACTCAAATAAAGGGAGCATAAGTATAGTCAAAGAGAATGAAAGTTATAATTGGAGAGCTGATAATTTTCCTCTTGATGAACTTGAATTATCTATAAACAAAAATCAATTCGATAGGATTAGTGGAATTATTAATGGTGCTGGATTAATATCTTCAGACCAGTCATATTTGGATGGTCGACTTGCTTGGAGTTTAGCTGAATATAGAAATATAAAATTAGCGAATTCATTATTTAATTTCAGATTAAAAAATAATTCTTTTTATGTAAATTCTTCATTGTATCCAATCGATGGAGGAGTAATAGAAGTTGAATATGATCAAGATAAAAATAATTTAATAAATTCAGAATTCAAAAATATAAGTACCAGTTGGACAATACTAACTGCTATTGATATTTTTAATTTTGATAATAAAAAAGTTATCCCAACAAGAAAATCTAATATTTTAGAAGATCTGGAAATAAATAAAGATAATAATCCTTTTAAAGAAAAGATAGATTTTATAAATAACATTATTGCAAATAATAATTTGCGAGAGGATAAATTTGATTTACAAAAATATTTTAATAAATTCAAAAGTAGATATAACGCAAATATAGCTATTAAAGGCGATAAAGCACTCAACTATAAAATAAATGTAAAATTGAATGGATATCTTGATGTTTCTAGAGATGATCACAAAAATGATAAAGAGGAATTTTCTATTGATTTGGAAGGAGGATTATTAAGCGGTAAAGGCGCCTTAAATATCAAAAATCTACCAATAAGTTCTGCAAATATATTCTTAAATAAACCAAAAGATTTTCTTGGAGGATTAGATATGAATTTATTTTATAATCTTGATACACAATCTTTCTCGAGTAGAATTTTTTCTAATAATTCATTCATAAAAAATAAACAAATACTATTTGATGAAGGTCTAATTGAACTTAATAATTCTATTTTTGATGTTGAGTTTTCATTGCTGATAGATGATTCCGAAATCCCCATCCTTATAAAAGGATCAATACCCATAAATAAATCAGATAACTTAGACCTAAGATTGGTAGGAAATGAAAGATTTATTGATTTAATAGATATTTTTGCCGCGGACTATTTCACTTTTAAAAATGGTGATTTTAATTTCAGAATGATAGTAAAAGGGACTATAAAAAAACCCGTATTAAATGGATTTGTCGTAATTAAGGATTCTGAAATCGATTTTTACAACACATTAATAAAAGATATAAATAGTTTGATAATTTTTGATTTTGATTCTTTAGAGATTAAAAATTTTCAAGCTAAGACAGAAGATTCTGGGAATATTTTCATAAAAGGATCTTTGCCTTTTTATATTAAAAATGATTCTCGGAAGGAAGAGATTAATTTGATAACAAATAAATTTACTTTAAAATCAGAAAATTACAATTTCTTAGTAGATTCCGATATAGATTTAAGTGGATCATTCGAAAATCCTGTTTTAGGAGGTAATTTATCTCTTAATAACGGATTTATTAACTTCAATAGCAATAATCAAAATAATAAATCAGATAAAAATAATATAAAAAAGGAAGAAAAAAAGGACTGGCCAGAACTTAACTGGAATACTAAAAAGAATATTGAAATAATTTCAAATGAAACAATTTTAAATTCTGTTCTTTTAGGAGAAACATTACCAAATTATTTGGATAATTTGAGTTTTAATAATCTTAAATTAAAACTTGGTCCAGATTTTAAACTTCAATATTCAGAAATAGTTCAAGCTTATTTAGATACTAAATTAGACCTTAATATAAATGGAAAGGTAGGAAAAGATTTAAATGCTAGGGGGCTGATTTACCTTAAAAAAGGTAGAGCTAATCTATACACTACTCCATTTAAACTTGATAAAAATAAAGATAATTATATTTTATTTGCATCAAGAAGTGGTGTTGTTCCTTATATTAATTTTTCTCTGGTTAGTAAAGTTCCAGATTCTATAATACCAATAAGTGAAAATAATCAGGATTCAAACATCTCAGATGATCTTGACGTAAATGCGGCTTCGAGTGGTTTTGGATCATTTGGGATTGGCAATTCGAGGCTTATAAAAATCGAAGCATCTTACGAAGGATTTTTGGATCAATTATCTTTTGAAGATGAAAATAAAAGAATCCAATTAAGGAGTACGCCAAGTTATAACAGATCACAAATAATTGGTTTAATTGGAGGTAACTCTGCAAATTTAATAAATAGAGCATTTATTTCTCAACTTAATAATGCTGATGCTTTTAGTGAAAGATTTCAATTATCTTTATATCCAGCATTAATAGAAAATAATGACTCATTAAATAATATATTTTCCAATGAAAATTTAGATTTAGAAAATGATGGGCAGTCATCTTCTAATGAGGAATTTTCTTCTCAAGCTTGGGTAGCCGAACTAGGACTAGATATTACTGATGCGATAAATTTTGCCTTTCAAACGGTTCCAGGTAGAGATGATATTTCACCTTTAGGAATTTTGACTTTTCAGGCAAATCCAAACCTTGAATTATTAGGTTCTTATGATTCCAATGGGGATTGGAAAAGTCAGGTTCAATTATTTTTTAGATATTGACTCAGAAAGAAATTTACTTTTAAGAATCGTTAATTTGAATTATTATTAAACTAAATAAAAAATGCTATGGCTAATATTTTTGAAGTTCCTCAACCAGGTAATGATCTTTTAGAAAAAGCTGAGAAAGTTCGTTTGGCATCAATAAAAATAAGTCAGACTGAAAATCAAAATCGAATTAAAGCCTTAAATTCTATGGCTGATTATCTAGAAAAAAATTCTAAAGAAATATTAGAGGCTAATAATGCTGATTATTCAAGTGCAGAAAAAAAAGGTATTTCTAAGGCTTTACTTTCTAGGTTAAAGTTATCAAAATCAAAATTAAATTCAGGAATTGAAGGAATAAGAAAAGTTGGAGACTTAGCTGATCCTGTAAATCAAGTTCAAATAAAAAGAGAGCTTTCGAAGGGGTTGATCTTAGAGAGAAAAACCGTACCAATTGGAGTTTTAGGGGTTATTTTTGAATCAAGGCCAGATGCTGTGATGCAGATAAGTTCTTTAGCAATAAGATCAGGTAATGGAGTAATGCTAAAAGGCGGCAGTGAAGCCAATTTAACAAATACTTCAATAGTGAAAGCATTGAAAGAAGGTTTAAATGAATCAGGCCTTGATGAAAATGCAATATGTTTACTAACAAGCAGAAAAGATAGCATGGCGATGTTAAATCTTGAGAAATATATTAATTTAATAATTCCAAGAGGAAGTAATGAATTAGTTAAATTTATTCAGGAGAATACAAGAATTCCTGTGCTAGGCCATGCTGATGGAATTTGTCACTTGTTTATAGATATTGATGCAAATCTAGAGATGGCTTTATCAGTCGCTTTGGACAGCAAAATTCAATATCCTGCAGCATGCAATGCTATCGAAACTCTATTAGTCCATAAAGATATCGCACCAGCTTTTTTAGAAAAAGCTATACCTTTATTTAATTCTAATGATGTTAAATTAATTGGAGATAAGAGATCAGTTGAATTAGGGTTAAAGTATGAGGCTAGTCTAGAAGATTGGGAAACTGAATATCTGGATTTAATTTTATCGATAAAAATTGTTGATGATCTTGAGGAAGCAATCACACATATTCAAAAATATAGTTCAAAACATACAGATGGAATAATTACTGAAAATTCAAATACTGCTAATAGATTTATGAATGTAGTAGATAGTGCAGGTGTTTTTCATAATTGCTCTACTAGATTTGCAGATGGGTTTAGATATGGATTCGGAGCTGAAGTTGGTATATCTACTCAAACTCTTCCACCAAGGGGACCTGTAGGTCTAGAAGGTTTGGTAACTTATAAATATTTCCTGAAAGGTGATGGTAATATAGTTGATGATTTTTCATCAGGAAAAGCTATCTATACACATAATGATTTTTAAAACTTTTTAAGATGGAAACTTTTTTAAAAATTGAGAATATTAAACTTTGGGCAAGGGTTGGCGTTCTTGATAAAGAGAGAGAATTAGGACAACTTTTTATTTTAGATATATTTTTGTGGACTGATTTTGAAAAATGTACAGTAAGTGATGATATAAAAAAAACAGTTGACTATTCAAAATTAGTTCAAATTTTAAAGGAACAATCAAAGAAAATATATTGTTTCACAATCGAAAAATATTCAAACTCAATTTTAGAAATCATTGATCAGGAATTTAAGCTTTCTAAAATTAAAATTATTCTGACAAAATGCAATCCTCCAATCACAGGTTTCGATGGGAAGGTTTCAATAGTAAGAATTCTTGAAAATAATTAAAGTATTGGAAAAAAGAAATCCCATTATATTGATTCATGGTCTTTGGAATACTTCAAGTATTTTTTCTTCTATTACATCAAAACTTGATGCTATTGGCATTGAATATTTTGCCCCAACTCTTGAGCATTCATTTGGAATGACTTCAATTCTGGATTTGACTAATAAATTAAACGAATTAATTTTAGATAAATATGGTTTAGAAAAAGAAATAGATATTTTGGGATTTTCTATGGGAGGAATAATTGGTAGGCACTGGCTTCAAAAATTTTATGGGTATAAAAGAACAAGAAGATTAATATCTATAGGTTCCCCTCACAAAGGAACTTTGATGGCTCAATTAATACCTAAATACCCCTTTAGAGGTATATCTGAAATGAAAATAAATAGTAAGTTTTTAAGAGAACTCGCAAATAATGATTTTTTTCTTGATGAAATTGAGTGTATAAATTTTTTTACTTATTGGGATATGATGGTTTTCCCTGGCTGGTGGACAAATTTAAATTTTGGAAAAAAAATATCAGTAAAAGTATATAAACATAGAAACCTTGTAAGAAATAAATCCGTGGTTGACAAAGTAATCGATGAAATTATTAAGTAGTTCCAGATAGACCTAAGTGCCTTATTAAGGAATCGGTTTGTGGCGCTCTTCCCCTAAATAGTTTAAATATTTCTAATGGAGGTAGGCTTCCTCCTAAGCTAAGTATTGTATCTTTGAATTTCTTTCCTATTAACTTTAAATCTTCAGAGCTTTCTAGATCAGCTTCTTCAAACATTGAAAATGCATCAGCACTAAGAACTTCAGCCCATTTATATGAGTAATATCCTGCAGAATATCCGCCAGCAAATATATGACTAAAACAACAAAGGAAGTGATCTTCTTGAATCGGTTCAATAACAGTAGTTTGTTTTGCAATTTCTCTTCTTATTTCATTCGCTGTTTTTCCTTCGTTTTTATCAATATTACTGTGCAATCTGAGGTCTGTTATTGCAAAATGTAGTTGTCTAAGAGTAGACATACCACAATTAAAAGTTCTATTCTTTAGGAGCTTTTCAAAATTCTCATCGGATAATTTTTCTCCTGTTTTATAGTGCTTAGCAATATTCATAAGTGTATTTTTGTGAAAACACCAGTTTTCCATAAATTGACTTGGAAGCTCGACTGCATCCCACTCAACGTTGTTGATGCCAGCTGCTTGAGGAAGATTTACAGTAGTAAGCATGTGTTGAAGACCATGGCCAAATTCATGGAAAAGTGTCTGAACTTCTTCAAAACTCATCAAACTAGGTTTGTCTTTTGATGGTGGAGTCTGATTACAAACGAGATAAGCTACCGGTAGGGTCTTTTTGCCAATATTATTTTTATTCAAACATTCATCCATCCAAGCCCCTCCCCTCTTTGATTCAGGTCTCGAATATGGATCTAGGTAAAATGATGCTATTTTGTCATTGTCTTTATTGAGGATATTAAAAAATAAAACGTCATCATTCCACAGAGGTGCCTCACTAGTAGCCTCGACTACTTTAATTTCAAAAAGCTTTTCACTTAATTTAAATAAACCTTTTAAAACATCATTTAGTGGGAACCAAGGTCTCAAAGATTCTTGATCCAAATTGAGCTTTTCCTTTCTAAGAAGTTCAGACCAATAGCTAATATCCCATGGCTCCATATTCTGTGATTTTGGAAATCCATTAGCTTTAGAAAACTTATCGAGATTTTCTAATTCAATTTTTGCGGTTTTGAATGCAGGCTCTCTCAATTCTTCTAAAAGGTTTTCAACATTTTTAATTTCTTTCGCCATTTTCGTTGACAAACTTAGTTCCGCCCAACTTTCATAACCGAGAAGATTAGCCTGTTGTGTTCTAAGAGATAATATCTCTTCAATGATTTGAGAATTATTTTTTTCTCCTTGAGATGCCCTACCAACGAATGCCTTATATAGCTTCTCTCTAAGGTTACGGTCGGTGGCATATGTCATAAATGAAGTATAAGTTGGAATATCTAGACTTAATTTCCAAGGACCATTTTTCATATCGACTTCTTCATCTTTTTTTAAGTGGTTGTGTGCAGAAATTGCCATCAACTCAAGTACTCGTTCAGGAAGACCATCGACTTCAGATTTTTTATTTAATATTAAAAACCATTTATTAGTAGCATCAAGAACATTATTGCTGAAGTCTGTTGAAAGCTTTCCAAGCTTTTCTGAAATGTTGTTGAATTCTTCTTGATTATTCTTTGGTAGTGAAATTCCTCTATGTTGCATCTCAAGAATTTCTTTATCCAAAATTCTGTTTTTGATTTGATCAAAATTATTTGTCTCTTTAAGCTTGACTAAGGAATTGTAAATTATTTTACTTTGTCCGAATTTATTACTCAAGCTAATAATCTCTGGAAGAAATTTTGAATAAATTTCTCTTAGACTTTCAGAATTTTTTACTGCATTTAGGTGACTTATTACTCCCCAACTCCATCTAAGAATTTCATTGAGTTCATTTAAGGGGTTTATTACATTATCCCAATTTAAATCATTGTGAATCAAATAGTTAGATAAATTTCTCTCTATGTTTTTAAAATCTTCAGCTATCTTTTCTAGTACTACTGGAAATTGTTTACTTATGCTTTCGGGAGTAAATTTCTTAAATTCAGGTAATTCTCCATATTTAAAAATTGAGGTATCCATTTATTAAAAGAATCTAATTAACTAAAGTTGGTATTAGCCCTATTAATTTAGCTAAAGTGAGTTGCTGACTGAGAGCATTCGTTGAAGATTCATATAAATTTATTGCGATTTTTGGCCAAAAACCTATCACTAAAGTAGGCAACAATAAGCTGAACCCAATAGTCAATTCTCGACCATTCATCTCTTTAACTTGAGCTAGTGCAGGAATTCTAGGGCCAAAGAAAACTCTTCTACACATTGATAGGAGGTAAATTGGTGTTAAAACTAAACCTATGGCTGCAATAAGAATAGTGATTGATCTAAAGATAGAACTGAAACCTTCTTGACTAGTGATTCCTAAAAATACAGTAATTTCACTTATAAATCCGCTCATCCCAGGTAGTGCTAGAGAGGCTAAAGAACTTGCCAAGAAAAAAGCAAAAGTTATTGGCAGGACCTTTGCTAAACCACCCATATTTGGTATTGAAAGAGTATTTGTTCTTTCATAGAATGAGCCCGTAACAAAAAACATAGCTGCAGCTATAAGTCCGTGGCTTATCATTTGGAGCATTGCTCCGCTTATACCTAAAGCATCTACAGCACCAATCCCTAATAGAACAAAACCCATATGACTTACAGAGCTACATGCAATTCTCCTTTTAACATTATCTTGTGCAAATGCATTAAGAGCTCCATAAATAATATTAATGATTCCAAGAATAATTAACGCAGGTGCAATTTGAAGATGTACTTCAGGCAGTATTTGAACATTGAATCTTAAGAGGGCATAACCTCCCATTTTTAAAAGTATTCCGGCGAGTAACATTGAAACAGGAGCATTAGCCTCTCCATGTGCATCGGGTAACCAAGTATGTAATGGAAAGATAGGAAGTTTTACTCCAAAACCAATTAAGAATCCTAAATACGATAATAAAGCTAGGCTACCCGTTGCATGTTTATTGGTTAAATCCGTAATGTTTAAAGTAAAGGTATCACCACTCAAGGCAAGCGCTAACCCACTTATGAGTATTAATAAAGAAGCTAAAGCTGTATAAAGTATGAATTTAGTGGCCGCATATAATTTCTTTTTCCCTCCCCAAATCGCAATAAGAAGATATACAGGAACTAATTCAAGTTCCCATGCTAAGAAAAATAATAGAAAATCTTGAGAAAGGAAAACTAGTGCCTGTGCTGATGCTTGGACTAATAAAAGAGCAAAATATAAATTAGATTTTTTCTTAATTTTCCAACTAGCCGCAGCTGATAAAAATGTAATTAACCCACTTAATGCTATTAAAGGAGCAGATAACCCATCTACGCCAAGAGACCACTCTAATCCTATTGATGGTAACCAGGAAGTTCTTTCTACCAGTTGCAAAGAGCTATCTGAGGTATTGAATTTTTGAAAAAGGACGCCAATTATTAGTAAAAAATCTATAAATAAAAAACTTAATGAGATATTTCTAGGGAGTGTATTATCTTCTCCTTCTTTTGAACTCAAGAAAGGCATTATTAATGCCCCAATTAAAGGCAGTAAAACAATAGATGATAGCCAAGGAAAAGATTCTAAATTCATTTATATAATGAATAATTTTTTTATTCTAGTTGAAGTTGTACTAGCTTGAGACTATAACATTAAAAATGCATAAGTAAAACTACTTACTAGAGATAGTGCTAGATTGGCTGCCGATTGTTTGAACGTTTAAGAACGGGGCTCTGCTAGCTACACCTGACTTCTCCCATGCTTTAACCATGGCTTGACTAACGTTTTTACCATTTTCTTTTTTACACAAAGCTAAGATACTTGGCCCAGCCCCACTAATTGCGCATCCTAGAGCACCAGCATCTAGTGCTGCATCTTTAACTTCTAATCCACCCTTAATAAGTTTCCATCTGTAGGGTTCATGTAGCTTATCAAACATACCCTCTTTTATAAGTTCTGCATTTCCTGCTTTTAAGCCGTTTAGTAACAAAGTAAGTGCCCCCATATTTGTCACTGCATCAGATATAGGTACATTCTTGGGCATAACCTTTCTTGCTTCACTCGTGCTTAGACGAATTGCAGGAATTGCTACAACAGCTTTAATTGAATCGTGCCAATCACATCTAATGATTCTCCATCTCTGAGAAGAAGACCTGGCTGTCAGGCAAAGCCCACCCAAAAGAGAGGGAACTACATTATCAGGATGACCTTCTATATCAATGGCAAGTTCAAGGAGTTTTTCTTTGGACAATGGAGAGTTCATTATTGCATTTGCTCCGATTAGTCCGGCAACTATGGCTGTAGCACTACTCCCTAGCCCGCGTGCTGGCGGCACTGCCAACTTAACTCTTGCTTCAAGTGCAAAAGGATCCATATTTGCGCTCTGCCATACTTTCTGAGCTGCTCTAAAAACTAAGTTTTCAGGTCCTCCTCTTAAGTGATTACCATCTGTACTTTCCATTATTAAATCAAATCTATCTCCACCACCTTCAATTCTTGTAAAAATAAACTCATTATACAAATCTAAGGCTGCCCCAAGACAATCGAATCCAGGCCCTAAATTGGCAGTTGTGGAGGGCACTGTTACCCTTATTTTTTTACCTACTTCAGGAATAGACATTTTTTGTTTTTAAGTTTTCAAAAGCATTTTTGCTCTGCAGGCTGCACTAAAAAGTCCAAACTCTTCATCTAAAATTACTTTCATAGGTATTGTTTTAAGAATATCTTTTAATCTTCCTTTGTCGAAAAATTGTTTTAAAAATAAATCTGATTTAAAGTTTTTGAAATGTTTTGATGAGGTTCCTCCAGAAATCCATAACCCGCCAAAGCATAATTCTTGAAGAGCAACATCTCCCAATAAAGAGGCATAAGCGCCTAACCAAATCCTCTCAACTTCAATCATTATCTGATCCCCTTCTTTTGACAGTTTACAAATTTTTTCAGGTAGTTCTTTTCTCGCAGTATCAAAAATTTTAATTTTTTTTAAATACTCTTGCAGAGGATGGTTTTGCGCATCAGGTTTGCTTAGTCTCCATTCGGCTATTCTTGATAAACCAGTGCCGCTAATAATTCTTTCACAAGATATCCTTTCAACTTTTAGGTAATTTTTAAGCCAAATTTTTAATTCCCATTCTAATTTTGACTTTGGAGAGTATTCAACGTGTCCTCCTTCGCTGGCTAGAACTTTTACTTTATTTCCTGATATTAAACCTCTTGCTATGCCCAAACCAGTACCGGCTCCAACAATGGCATGCAAATCATTGTTAGGACCTTCAGAATGGGATCCATTTTGGATAGTTGAATATTGATTTTTTTTTAAAAAAGGTATTCCATAAATTTGTACTGCAAAATCATTAATAAGCTCGCATTGTTCAAATTTAAATTTATTTTTTAATTCATTTCCTGAAATGTTCCATGACAAGTTCATGATTTTTGCGTAATTCTTAGATAAAGGACCAGCGACAGCGAAACATGCAGAAGAAGGATGGGTAATATTTTTGCATTCATTTTTAAGAAAATCTTCTAGAATCAGTTCAAAAGAATCCCAATCAGAAGATACATATTTCTTTTTGAATAACAATTTAGGCGAATCATCATTTATTACTCTTTCGAATATTCCCAATAGAACCTTGGTACCTCCTAAATCACAAGCCAGAAAATTCATCTATTCGAAATTATTCTGTTCTCCCTTTTTTTTCTATTAATTCATCCATTAGTTTATATAGATTAGGTAGGTCAAAAATTCCTAAATTTGTTCCATCTAAAGCTCTTAAAGCGACTGAATCAATTTCCTCTTCTTTATCTCCAATGACTGCAATTAAGGGAACTCTTCCGAGAGTTGCCTCTCTTATTTTATATCCTATTTTTTCATTCCTAACATCAACTTTTGATCTGTAACCATTATTATTTATTAATTCATTAAACTTAAAACACTTTTCAATATTTCTATCAGTAATGCTTAATAAAATTATTTGATAAGGTGCAAGCCATATTGGGAATTTTGCCTCATATTGTTCAATTAAGATTCCGATAAATCTCTCAAAGGATCCTAAAATTGCTCTGTGAAGCATAACGGGATTTCTTTTCTCATTATCAATATCTACATAAGTTGCATCCAATCTAATAGGCATTGAGAAATCAACCTGAATAGTGCCGCATTGCCAGACCCTATTAAGACAATCTTTTAAGGAGAATTCTATTTTTGGACCATAAAAAGCCCCTTCTCCAGGTTGGAGTTCCCATTTCATGTTCTTATTATCGAGTGCTTTAGTAAGAGCCTTCTCTGATTTATCCCAAATCTCTTCACTACCTACCCTTTTTTCAGGACGGGTTGATAATTTGATAATGATTTCATCAAAACCAAAAGTTTTATAAACCTCGAAAACAAGATCTATAAAAGTTGATACCTCTTCTTGAATTTGCTCTTCTGTGCAGAATATGTGTGCATCATCTTGAGTAAAGTTTCTTACTCTCATTAAGCCGTGCAGCGCCCCAGAGGGCTCATTTCTGTGACAAGAACCAAATTCGGCAAGACGAATAGGTAAATCCTTATAACTTTTTAAACCTTGATTAAATACTTGTATGTGGCATGGACAATTCATTGGTTTAATTGCATAAGTTCGATTTTCTGATGCAGTAGTGAACATATCGTCTCTAAATTTTTCCCAATGACCAGATTTTTCCCAAAGAGATTTATCAACAGCTTGTGGGGTTTTAATTTCTAAATAATCGTTTTTTTTGAGTATTTCTCTTATGTAATTTTCCAGTACTTGGTAAATTGTCCATCCATTTGGATGCCAAAAAATCATTCCTGGAGATTCTTCTTGTATATGAAATAGTGAATGTTTTTTACCAAGTTTTCTATGGTCTCTTTTTTCCGCCTCTTCAATTCTTGTAAGGTAGTCATTTAGTTCTTTTTCTTTTGCCCATGCAGTTCCATATATTCTCTGTAATGATTCATTCTCATTATTACCTCTCCAATATGAACCTGATAATTTAAGTAATTTAAAGTGTCTCAAATGTCTAGTATTTGGTACGTGAGGCCCTCTACACATGTCGATATATTCTTCATGTTTGTATAAATTGATGAGACCTTCTTCAGGAATTTCTTCAAGTATTCGTAATTTAAAAGTCTCATCTCTTTCTTTAAAAGTTTTAATAGCCTCTTCTTTAGAAACCTGTAAAATTTCTACGTTATAGTTTGTTTTTATTAATTTATTAATCCTATTTTCTATTTTTATTAAATCTTCAGGAGTAAATCTGTATTCAGAAAAAATGTCGTAATAAAAACCGTCGTCAATTACAGGCCCTATCGCCATTTTAATATCAGAGTAAATTTGTTTAACTGCATGACCAATAAGGTGAGCAAAGGAATGTCTTATTATTTCAATTCCTTCTTTATCTTTTGATGTGATGATTACAACTTTGGAATCTTTATTTATTGGAATTGTTGCATCAAGAAGAACATCATTTACTTTCCCAGCAATTGTTGCTTTAGCTAATCCAGCGCCTATACTCTGGGCAATTTCTAGAATAGTTACAGATTTTTCGAAAACCTTTTTTGAACCATCAGGCAAAGTAATTATTGGCATAATTTATTTCTCCATTGCAAAGAATCCCAATTTTGATTTAACTCTTTTTAAAGTCTGATTTGCTAAACCTTCAGCTTTTTCCTTCCCTTCATATAGGATTTTATTTAATTGATAGGGATCATTAATTAGTAATTTATATTTTTTCTGAATAGGTTCTAATGATTCAATAAGTTGTTCGGTAATTAATTTTTTAAATGTCCCCCATCCAGTCTCTGAGAATTCATTTTCACATTGAGAAATTTCTTTGCCAGATAATATTGAATAAATCATCAAAAGATTTTTAGACTCTGGTCTCTCAGGGTTGTTATATTCAATTCCAATATGACTGTCACTTTTTGCTCTTTTTATTTTTTTTGTGATTATTTCAGGAGGATCTAATAAGTTAATGCGACTGCCCTCATTAGGATCACTTTTGCTCATCTTTTTTGAACCATCAATTAAACTCATTATTTTTGAACCATTCTTCATGATGATTGGTTGAGGGATTTTTAAAATATTTTTATCCTTACTAAATCTGGCATTAATTCTCTGTTGTGCAATATCTCTAGCAAGTTCAAGATGTTGTTTTTGGTCCTCACCTACTGGTACGAAGTCAGCATCATAAAGAAGAATGTCTGCAGCCATCAGTATTGGATAGTCAAATAATCCAATAGATACATTATTTCCTTGTTGTATGGATTTTTCTTTGAATTGAATCATTCTTTCCATCCAATTTATTGGGGTCATGCAATTTAATATCCAACAAAGTTCTGAATGTGCTGAGATCTGACTTTGGACAAAGATTGAGCATATTTTGGGATCTATTCCACAAGCGACGTATAAAGCCGCAGTAGAGATAGTGTTCTTGGATAATTCTGTGGGATTATATGAGGCTGTTATTGCGTGCAAATCAACTACACATAAAAATGTTTCATATTGATCTTGAAGCGTTACCCAATTATTTATGGCCCCAAGCCAATTTCCAATATGTAAATCACCAGTTGGTTGAACTCCGGAAAGAATTCTTTTTTTATTTGCCATCCTCTTCTACTTCGCTAGATAGGATCTCTTCATTTGATGTACTTTTAACAGGCCTTGCAAAAGGGTCAGGAGCTGTTTTTGTCTTTTCTTCATAAGGATTTTGAGATTGTCTACTTGGAGAAGAGTTTTTATTATTTTTTGCATATTCTGTGATTGATTCAATCAATTTTTCGTCTTTGATCATTTCGCTAAGTGTTCTAACAGAGAAACCCAAAACTGCAACGGTAGATCTTAATTGAAAGGTTTCTTGTATTGATTTAACAGCTTTCATTTCGTTATCACTCAATCTTATTCGGAATCCTCCTCCATCTCTTCTGCCGCCCGATCTATCTCTGAAATTAGATCTTTCATTGTTAGAACGACCTCTGTAATTTTCTTGTCCAGGATTATTGCTGAAATTTGAATTAGACATCGTGATGTTTCTTAAGTTATTTAAATAGTCTATTAACTTAGCATCTTGTTATGCAATAAGTCTTTTTAAAAGACTTAAATTTTTATCTTTTGATTAACGACTTATGAAATTTTGCTTTTCTCATTCACAACTTGCATTAAAATAAAATTAGAAAAATAAAGTACTGTGTTTGATATTAGTAAAGACAACCTTTTAAAGGATTTCATAAAGTTTCCAAAAAAAAATCTTCTTTTTATCTTATTATTTTTAGGCTTTGGGGAATGGTTTGTAAGTGACTTAATTCATTTTGCTGGAGGTTCAATAGGATTTTTTGCGTTGTGTTTGGGGGGATATTTTTACTTGAAGAATGATAAGCCTAAATTTAATGAGCCAAATGATTTAGATGGTTGGATAAATTTATGCAACGAAGATTTAAATTTTTTTGAAGAACTTGAAGCAACAAATGAATTAGAAAAACAGAATTCAAAAAGACAAAAACTACTTGAATCGATTCTTAATAGATGTGAAAAAGAAAAAATAAGTTGCATTGGACAAAAAGATTACCAAAGTTTTCAATCTGTTTTGAAAAGTAATTTTAAAGCAGATAAGTTTGACTTTGATTTATACGAAAAACTACCTAAATACAATTCTTCTCAAGTTATTCCAGAAGAAGCTTTGAAGAGTGATGCAATCTTGTATTTTATAAACTTGCCTCTGTCGGCAAATGATTTTTTGTGGATGGAAAAGTTTCCTAAAAATATGCCAATCTGGTTGGTAGCTTTAACTTCCAACCAAATAGAAGCCAAAAATCAGATAGAAGACTTAAAGTCTCAAATCTCAAGTGACTTTTTAAATAAAATTATTACTTTTGATGTGAATAAAAATGAAATAACCAACATACCTTTTTCATTGAGGAAGTTTTTCATAAGTTCATCTAAAAATATTGAAAACACAAAAAAAAGGCTCTTGAAAGAACTTCATGTTCACTGGCAATCTGAAATTGAAGGGATTAGAAGAATGCAGTTAAAAGGGATACAAAGAAAAAATCAAATTCTTGTAGCAACAACTGTTTTCTTATCTCCTATCCCATCAATTGATGTTATGGCAATGACAGTACTAAATTCTTTAATGATTAAAGAAATTAAGTCTATATGGGGTTGTAATTGGTCTCCTGAAATTTTAGATAAAGTATCTAAAGAGATTTTAAAGACTGCAATTGCTCAGGGAGTTCTTGAATGGAGTGGACAGACTCTAATTGGCATAACAAAATTACATGGCCCAAATTGGCTTGTTTCTGGAACATTTCAGGCTGTCAGTGCTGCTTATTTAACAAGAGTAGTATCAAGTTCTTTGGCTGATTTTATGGCAATAACAAAAGGTGTAGAAGAACCTGATTTGGATTTTATCAAGAAAAATTCTGAAAAAATTGTTGAAAAAGCTTTTGAAAAAGAAAAAATAAATTGGAAAGGTTTTATTTCTGATCTTAGAAAACCACTTATGAAACTATCTTTTAGTTCATAATCTAAGGATGAATGTTAAATATGAAAAAAAATATTCTTTTTTTAAGTTTGATACTTCTGCTTTCTCTTGCTTCAGGATCATGTAAGAGAATATCAAATAAAAATGAAACTAAAGAAGTAATACTGGCAAGTTTCACCGTTTTGGCTGACATAATTAGCAATGTCGCTAAAGATGAATTTATTGTTAGATCAATAACAAAACCTGGAGTTGAGGTTCATGGCTACCAACCAACTCCAAGCGATTTGGTAAATGCCTCTAATGCTTTTGTTTTTATTGATAATGGATTTGGATTTGAATTATGGGCTGAAAAATTTGTTTCTAATTTAAAAGTTAAAAGAATTACTATCGCGGAAGATTTAGATCCTATTTTTATCAGTGAAGATTTTTATAAAGGGAAACCCAACCCTCATGCCTGGATTTCTCCAAAAAGAGGAATCCTATACGTAGATATTCTCGTGGATTCTTTATCAGAATTGAGGCCATCCAAAAAGACATTATTTGAAGAAAATGGAAAAATTTATAAAGATAAACTATTTAAAATAGATAAAGAATTCTCACTTTTTATTAATAACTTAGATAAAGACAGGAGGTATCTAGTAAGTTGTGAAGGTGCTTTTTCATATTTAACAAACGATTATGGATTAGAGGAAGTTTATTTGTGGCCAGTTAACGCTGAGAGTCAAATTACTCCTAAAAGAATGGCAAGAACAATCTCTCTTGTTAAACAAAAAAATGTTCCTTCTGTATTTTGCGAAAGTACTGTAAGTAACGAATCTCAAATGGTTGTTGCAAACGAAACTGGGGCTAATTTTGGAGGAAATCTTTTTGTTGATTCATTATCTGATGATAGTGGGCCTGCTAGTTCCTATATAAAAATGCTTGAGCATAATTTGGATTTGATAAAAAAAGGGCTTTTTTGAATTATGGAAACAATCAATTATCGAAACTTTAGGATTGAGGCAGAGAATATTTGCGTAGATTACAACGGTAAGGTGGCTTTATATGATGCCAATTTAAGATTGAAACCTGGCCAGATTTGTGGATTAGTAGGGATGAACGGGGCTGGTAAAACAACTTTTTTTAATGCTTTAACTGGCTTTGTAAATATTTCAAAGGGAAAAATTAGAATAAATGGAGAGTCAGTAAGATCTGCTCAAAAAGATCAGACAATTGCTTATGTTCCTCAAAATGAGGGAATTGATAGTCAATTTCCAATAAGTGTTTGGGATGTTGTGATGATGGGAAGATATGGTTCGATGAATATTTTTAGGTCTCCTAGAGAGTCTGATGTTCAGGCGGTTAAAGATGCTATTGAGAGAGTTGATCTTACTGATCATTTATCTACACCTATTGGAAACTTATCTGGAGGTCAGAGAAAACGAACTTTTTTGGCTAGAGCAATTGCGCAAAGAGCATCAATATTACTTCTTGATGAGCCTTTTTCAGGAGTTGATATAAGAACTGAGAAACTTATCTCGGAATTATTTATTCAATTTAAAAATGAGGGGAAAACCATATTATTATCAACGCACGATATGATTCATGTCCGTGAATTTTGTGATTTGGTTCTTTTAATAAATAAGACCGTTGTAGCTTATGGCGAAACCTCTGAAGTGTTTACCCCTGAAAATATTACAACCACTTTTGGAGGGATCTCACCTGATTCTTTGTTTGGACCTGAATCCTAAACTTTAAATTGTATGGAGTTCTGTTCTTTTTTAACTTTAGATTCATTCATCAAAGATCCTTTAACTCATGATTTCATGAGAAAAGCACTTCTTATGAGTTCATTAGTTGCAGCTGTTTGTGGTTTTTTATCAAGTTTTTTGACTCTTAAAGGATGGGCTTTAATGGGAGATGCAGTGTCACATTCGGTAATGCCTGGTGTTGTGGTTGCTTATGCATTAGGTCTTCCGTTCTCATTAGGGGCATTTATTTTCGGGGTTGGTTCTGTAGCATTGATAGGATTTATTAAGCAGAAATCTAGAGTTAAGGAAGATACTGTTATTGGGTTGGTATTTACTGGATTTTTCGCTCTTGGAATCGTATTGGTTTCTAAGATTAAAAGTAATATTGATCTGCATTCTATTCTTTTTGGTAGTCCATTAGGAATATCACTTTCAGATGTAAAACAAACCATATTCATTTCTTTATTGGTAGTAATCCTTTTATCAATTTTTAGAAAAGATTTAATGCTTTATTGTTTTGATCCTAGGCATGCAAAAACAGTTGGGATTAACGTGTTTTTTCTTCATTATTTACTGCTCACATGTTTATCTTTGGCAGCTGTTGTGGGCTTACAGTCTGTTGGAATTATTTTAGTAGTTGCAATGTTGATTACACCAGGGGCTACAGCATATTTACTGACTGATAAGTTCGATAATATGACAGTAATTTCAGTATTAAGTGCAATTATCTCAAGCTTAATAGGAATTTATGTTAGTTTTTGGTTTGATCTTGAAACAGGTGGATCAATTGTCTTAGCACAAACTTTTATATTTTTATTTGCCTTTTTATTCGCTCCAAGATACGGAATATTTAAGTTAAAGAAATTATTTACTGGGTATAAATGATAGTGGTGGAAGAAACTTTAAATAAAAAATGGAATTGGTGGCCATTATTCCCTTTATATCCTTATGGAAAAAAGAAAACAATTTTCAGAGAATTAATTCCTGATCAAATATGGTCCTTGGAACAAATACAGGGACTTTATTATGTTGCGGTTCCAATAAGAATGACGGTAATAAAGGTTGATGATGGATTGATGCTAATAAATCCACTTCCTCCGACAAAAGAATTAATCAATGAGTTAGAAAAACTAATTGCGATTCACGGCAACGTAAAAACAATAATTCTACCGAGTGCATCTGGACTAGAACATAAAATCGGACTGCCAGCTCTTTCAAGAATTTTTAAAAATGCAGAAATTTGGCTTTGTCCTGGACAATGGAGTTTCCCCATAAATCTCCCACAAGATTTTTTAGGAATTCCATCAAAAAGATCAAGAATACTTTTTGAGGATGGTACTCCACATTCAAACTCTTTTAAATGGTCTTCATTAGGTCCACTGAATTTAGGTCTTGGAAGATATCAGGAGATAAGCTGTTTCCATTATCCTACAAAAACTCTTCATGTAACAGACGCAATAGTTGGAATAGACTCCACACCACCTGAGATATTTAATTTTGATCCAACACCACTTCTTTTTCATGCTAGAGAGAGAGGAGATGAACCTTTGATTGACTCCATCGAACAAAGAAAAAAAGGATGGAAAAGGTTAGTCTTGTTTTCTTCTTTTTTGAAACCAGGTAGATTAAATATTCCACCTTTAAAAAAAATATTTAAGTATTCATTCAAAAAAGATCTTAGAAATTGGAGATCTCATTTCGGTATTTATCCCTTTTTATGGGATGAAGATTGGGAATCCTCTCTTATTGAAATAATGGGTAAAGATACTCCTAAGATTCAAATTGCACCAGTTTTACAAAAATTAATTTTTCCGCGATCAAAAGAAGTTTTACTTAAATGGTTAGAAAATATCAAGTCTTTTGAAGATATGGAATATTTAATTCCAGCTCATTTTACGGCCCCTATAAAATTTACAATAGAAGATTGTCAGAAATTAATTAATGAAATTAATTCCCAAAAGTGGGACAAACTTCCTGAGGATAATAAATTTTTAATGGGTTTATATAAAAAGTTGTTTGAACTAGGAATAATTCCTGAAGAAGTAAATCTTTAAAACTATTAGTCTTAAATAGACATGTTTTCATCATTTTTAAGAGTTTGTTCCAGCTCTTTTCTTTGCTCCATTTGTCTTAAGAAATATCCTGTCATCATTGCAGAAGATAATAAATTAGCAATGTTGTCTTTTGAAGATGTTATTTTTACATCAAATTGATCTGAAGGAAGCATTCCAAGAAGACCTTGGACATTATGTCTAATAATTTCTTGAATATCTTCACTAGCTGATTTTGCTACTCTTTGCAAAACTTCTGGAGATTGTTTTTGTAAATATTGGATTAAATCATTCTCATCGTTTGGATCATTATTTTCTGTAGCAAGAAATTCTGGATTAAACATTTCTACAACTTCAAGATATAAAAACCCTACAACATCATGTACCCATTAATCTAAATTATTAAGGGCAGGGAACCGAATAGGTCCAATTTTATTGAACGGCCAATATCTAAAAATAGCTTTACCAATAACCTTTTCATAGGGTAAAAATCCCCAAATATGTGAGTCCATACTGTTATTTCTATTATCTCCCATCACCCATAATGATTCTTCTGGGACAATAAAAGGCCCCATTGAATAATTAATATTTTTGTCAAAAACGTAATTGTTTTGAGCGATATCATTTAAGTAAAGGTTACCATCTCTTACTTCTACCTTGTCTCCAGGTATTCCAATTACTCTTTTTATTAGTGCAGTATCTGCTTTATAACCAGCATTAATTAATTGTTCCGGGACATTAAAAACAACTATTTTATTTTTTAATTTTGAAAGATTTGATTTGGATGTGATTTTGGGGGTAAGTTTCTCAACAAGAATTTTATCTTGTATTTGAAGAGTTGGAAGCATTGAACCGGATGGGATCCATCTTGGCTCTATAACCTGCCATCGTATAATTAAAGCTATTGATATCCAGATTAAAAGATTTTTTAAATCCTTTATTATTGAATTTCTTTTCTCTTGAGTTGTAGACATGTTTTATTTAATTCAGTTATAAGGAAAATCGCAAAGCATTTATATAAATTATGACATCATCTATTGAATGCAAAAATTTTCTTAGAAGTTTACAACTTTTGAATCTTCTTATAAAAATAGGAGTTCAAAATTTAATAATATGTCCTGGAAGTAGATCAGCACCTTTAGCAATAGCTGCTGGAGAATTAAATAAATTAGGATTGGTAAATATTTTTAATTCAATAGATGAGAGATCTGCGGGATTCCACTCTCTTGGGATTTCTGCTGCATCAGGTAATCTCTCTTTAGTTATAACGACTTCTGGAACTGCTGTAAGTAACTTATTGCCAGCAGCAGTTGAAGCAGACCGATCTTGTAAAGGCATTATATTTCTTACTGCTGATAGACCCTTAAAATTAAAAGATTGTGGCGCAAATCAAACAGTAAATCAAGAAGATTTTTTGAGTTCAGTCTGCAGAAGAGTTTTAAGTACAAATCTAAATGGACTTCATGAAACACAAGAAAATGAAATCTTGAATTTAGTTCGAACTATTGAGAAACAAATATCAACCTTCCCTGGTCCTATTCATTTAAATATTCCTATAGATAAGCCTTTAGGTATTTCATTTTTAAATAAAAAAAATGTTTTAGAGGTTTTTGAGAGAATTTGTTTAAAGAAAAAATATATATTTCAGGAAGTTGAAATAAAGTCTGATAAAAACAAATTCTTCGAAATTTTAGAAAATTTAAATTTAGATGAATCCGGCATTATTTTGGTGGGTCCCTATCAAGGTTCCATAAATGATTTAACTTCTTTCAATAAGTCTTTAGAACGATTACAAGAGATTACTGGTTGGCCAGTATTTGCTGATCCTGTTTCAGGTGTTTATTCTGGTTTGAGAGGACTAGTCGTGAATTGGGAATTAGTCTTAAGAAAAAATAAAAATTCAATAAATTGTCATCAACTTTTGAGGCTTGGCCCTATGTCATCCTCAATTGATTTGGAGAAGTTTTTAATAAACTTCAAAGGGATACAAATTCTTATAAAAGAAAAAAACAATAGAAAATTGGACCCTATAAAAAAATCATTTGAATATGATTTTGGGCTATCAAATTTCACTACTCTATTGTTAGAAGAATTATCAATCAACGAAAAAAACAAAAAGTCTCTTACTCCGATGGCTTTAAATCTAATAGAGGAAGGCGAGCAGATTAAAGAAATTTTAAAAGAGAAAATCACTCAAGATAATCAAATTACTGAGTATAAGCTTGCAAATCTTGTTCCAAAACTTTGGCCAACTGAAAATCCTATAATGCTCTCCGCGAGTAGCCCGATTAGAGATTGGCTCACATTTTCAGAAAATGGTACTTTAACAAGAAATTGTTTCAGCTTTAGGGGCGCTTCTGGCATAGACGGTACTTTATCTCTTGCATTGGGTATTTCTAGAATTAAAAATCCTCTACTTCTTGTGACTGGAGATTTGGCTTTTATTCATGATATAAATGGTTGGCTGATTGAAAATTCAATCGACATGAATTTAACAATTCTTTTAATAAATAATAATGGCGGAAATATATTTAATCGTATTTATAAAAAAAATTTAAAAGAAGATGAATTAAAAAAACTATTTCTTATGCCAAAAGAAATAAACTGGCCAAAACTCGCAGAGGGCTATCAAGTAAACTTTAAAAGTGTGGCAAATTTTAAAAAATTACGAGAGGCATTAGTTTGGAGCATTTCTATCCAGAAATCTGTAATAATTAAAGTTGATGTTGATCCAGAAAATGAAATTTGTGAAAAAAATGCCTTGCTAGAAAAAATAATTGGCAGTTAAATTTATCATTTTCTATCTTTGAATAATTAGATTTCATGAAAGTATTACCTGGAAAAACAACTTTAAATTGGTCAGAATGCAAATCTTATGAGGATATATTGTTTCACAAATCAGATGAGGGAATCGCGAGAATTGCAATTAATCGGCCTGAAAAAAGAAATGCATTTAGGCCTCAAACTGTAGATGAACTCATTGACGCATTTGATATCGTAAGAAATGATGAAACTATTGGCGTAGTTCTCTTTACAGGTGCGGGACCTGACAAGAAAGGCATTTACTCTTTTTGCTCTGGAGGTGATCAGAGTGTGAGGGGTAAAAATGGATATAAAAATGATGAAGGGAAGCAGAGATTAAATGTACTTGAACTTCAAAGATTAATAAGAAGTTTGCCTAAAGTGGTTATTGCTTTAGTTCCTGGTTTCGCAATTGGAGGAGGGCAGGTACTTCATCTAATTTGTGATCTCAGTATCGCCTCCGAAAATGCAATATTTGGTCAAACAGGTCCAAGAGTTGGTAGTTTTGATGCGGGTTTTGGATCTAGTTATCTAGCAAGACTTGTTGGTCAAAGAAAAGCAAAAGAAATTTGGTTTTTGTGTCGAAAATATAATTCCAAGGAAGCTCTGGAGATGGGCTTGATAAATGCAATTACAAAGATTGAAGAATTAGAAGCTGAGGGTGTAATCTGGGCAAGAGAGATTTTACGAAATAGTCCAACTGCTATTCGTATTCTTAAAGCTTCATTCAATGCAGAGAATGATGGGATTGCAGGTATTCAAGAATTATCTGGATACACAACTCAATTATTCTATTCTACTGAAGAAGCTCAAGAAGGTAGAGATGCCTTTCTCCAAAAGCGTCCACCAGACTTTTCTGGCTATAAGTGGACACCCTAGTTTATTTTTCAAAAGACCTTTTAAAATAATTATCAATGAGAATTCTTCTTGCCGCTGCTGAATGTGCTCCAATGATCAAAGTTGGAGGTATGGGAGATGTGGTTGGATCATTGCCTCCATCTTTGATAAAACTTGGTCACGATGTAAGGGTAATAATTCCAGGATATGGGAAATTGTGGAGACTTTTAGAGGTATCGAATGAACCAGTCTTTAGAGCAAATACAATGGGCACTGATTTCTCTGTATATGAAGCAAAACATCCAATTCATAATTATGTGATTTACTTAGTGGGTCATCCAACATTTGACTCTGACCAAATATACGGAGGCGAAAATGAGGACTGGCGTTTTACATTTTTTGCTAGTGCCACTGCAGAATTTGCCTGGAATTGTTGGAAACCCCAAGTTCTTCATTGCCATGATTGGCACACTGGGATGATTCCTGTGTGGATGCATCAGGATCCTGAAATTAGCACTGTCTTCACAATTCATAATTTAAAATATCAAGGCCCTTGGAGATGGAAACTAGAAAAAATGACTTGGTGCCCTTGGTACATGCATGGAGACCACACAATGGCTGCGGCAATGTTGTATGCAGATAGAGTAAATGCTGTTTCTCCGACTTATGCAGATGAAATTAAAACCCATGAATACGGGGAAAGTCTTGAAGGATTACTTAATTATATTTCAGGTAAATTAAGGGGAATTCTTAATGGCATAGATCTTGATGAATGGAATCCAGCTAAAGATCAAGTTTTGCCCGCAAAATTTAGTATTAAGAACTTAGAAAATAGGCTAGAAAATAAGAAAATTCTGCAAAGAGAAATGGGTCTTGAAGTTAATCCTAAAAAATATCTCTTAGGTATGGTCAGTAGGTTAGTTGATCAGAAAGGGGTTGACCTACTTCTACAGGTTTCAAGAAGACTTTTAGCCTATACAGATTCTCAAATAGCTGTTTTAGGGACTGGAGATAGATATTTAGAGTCTGGATTATGGCAACTGGCATTAGATTACCCAGGAAGATTTTCAGTATTTCTTACATATGATGATTCTTTATCAAGGCTTATATATGGCGGATCTGATGCATTCTTAATGCCCAGTAGATTTGAACCTTGTGGTATTAGTCAACTCCTGGCGATGAGATATGGCTCTATTCCAATAGTAAGGCGAGTTGGAGGTTTAGTCGATACAGTTTTACCTCATGATCCAGAAAATAATAGTGGTACAGGTTTCTGCTTTGATCGTTTTGAACCTATAGATTTCTATACTTCTTTAGTAAGATCTTGGGAAGCCTTTAGACATAAAGATAGTTGGGAACTACTACAAAAAAGAGCCATGAGCCAAGAGTTTAGTTGGCAAAGATCAGCTCTTGAATACGAAATTATGTATAAGGATGTTTGCGGAATAAAGGAACCATCACCAGATGTTGCTGAAGTTGAGAAATTTTCTTATGGACAATCAGCTGATCCATCTTTAAAAAAAACTATGACTTAAATTCTTAATGGAGCTTTCTTTTTTAGAGTTAAAAGATGTTTTGGGTGATATTAAAAATCTGGGCGAGGGGGGAATAGATTCTTTAAATTTTAAGACTATAAGTATTGATAGTAGAACTTGTAAAAAAAATGATCTTTTTATAGCTATCAAGGGTAAAAATTTTGACGGACATAGTTTTCTTCCAGAGGTTTTAAATAAAGGGGTTAAATCAGTAGTCATTAAAGAAGGTATGCAGAAATTACTTCCTGCTAATTTTCCTTGTTGGGTTGTAAATGATACTTTAGAGGCATTTCAAAAATTAACCTTGCTTAAAAGAAAAAAATTAAGTATCCCTGTGGTTGCGATAACTGGTTCAGTCGGTAAAACAACTACAAAAGAAATGATTGGTGAAGTATTAAATAAACTTGGAAAAATTAAATTATCCCATGCAAATTTCAATAATGAGATTGGTGTTGGTCTTACTATTCTTGCAACAGATAAAGAAGATAAAGTGTTGGTCCTTGAGATGGGAATGAGGGGTCTTGGACAGATCGAAAATTTATCTAAATATAGTAAACCCGATATTGCAGTAATTACTAACATTGGGACAGCCCATATTGGATTATTAGGCTCTAAAAAAAATATTACTTATGCAAAGTGTGAAATTAGTAAATTTTTAAATCCCAAAGGAGTTGTAATAATACCAGCAAATGATTTAATACTTGAAGAAACTTTAAAAGAATACTGGAAAGGTAGAGTAATAAAAGTAGAACTTCTAAATATAGAAAATCAAAAGGAGAGTTTTAGAAAAGATGATAATTTGCGAGGATTTTATAATCCCTCGAATAAAACAATCTTAATTGAAGAAAAAATCTTTGAAATTTCATTTGAGGGATTTCACAATGCTTCAAATTTCTTATTTGCTTATGCAGTTGCTAAAGAGCTAGGCATTGATTTTGAAAGTTTTAATAGATTTGATTTCGAGAGTCTAGGTGGAAGAAATAAAATTCTTAGATCAGTAAAAACAACAATATATGATGAATCATATAATGCTTCGCCAGAGTCAGTAAAAGCATGTATTAAAAACTTGCTTGAAAAACCGAGAAATAAATTTTTTATATTTGGAAGTATGCAAGAATTGGGAGAAGAATCTGAAAAATATCATAAAGAAATATTCAACGTAATAAATAATTCAGACATAGAAAAGTGTTTATTTATTTGTGATAAAAAAAATGAAAAAAATTATACCCATTATCTAAAAGATAAGAAAAAATTTTTAGTTTTAAATAATATAAAAGATGTACCGAAAGAGATAAACAAATCTACAAAAAAAGGTGATTCTATTCTTATAAAAGGGAGCAGATGTTGGCAACTTGAAAAAATTATTGAATTAATTAATTAGATCAAGGTTTCTTTCTTTCCCAATTTTCTATATTTACTTGCTTAGTTCTTGAGATTGCTAATGAATTATCTTTGGAGTCTTTTGTGATCACTGAACCAGCTCCAGTTGTAACTGATTCCCCAAGATTTATAGGCGCTACAAGAACTGTATTTGCACCAATACTGGAATTTTTACCAATTTTTGTTTGATGTTTTTTCTTCCCATCAAAATTTGCTGTAATAGTACCTGCTCCAATATTTGTAGATCTTCCAATAATTGAATCGCCAATATAACTTAAATGGTTTACTTTAGATTCTTCCTCTAATTGACTATTTTTTATTTCAACAAAATTACCAATCTTACTTTGAGAAGATATTTTGGATTGTGGCCTTATATGACTGTAGGGTCCAATTTTTACATAATCCATTATCTGCGAATCATAAACAGAGGAATTTGAGATTTCACAATTTAATCCGATATTAGAATTCTCAATAAAAGTATTTGGTCCGATAATGCAATGACTTTTTATTTTGGTATTACCTCTTATATGTGTATTAGCCTCTATGATCACATCCTTACCAATTTCAGCTTCTTCACTAATTGAACAACTTGCTTTATTGATAAAAGTTACACCATTAAGCATATGCTTTTCTTTAATTGAATTCTGAATACTTTCCTCGCACTCAGATAGTTGAATTCTGTTATTAATTCCTTGAAGCTCTCCATCATCCTCTACCTCGAGGCTTAGGGCATTTTTTAGCAAAGAAATTGTATCTGTTAAGTAAATCTCTTTTTGATTGTTATTGCTTTGCAAGGTATTAATTATTTCTGATAAGTTACCCCAGTTAAAACAGTAAACACCTGCATTTATCAATGGATTTTCTCTTTCTAAATCATTACAATCTTTCTCTTCAACAATTCTCTCTATAAAATCTCCCTTCAAAAAAACTCTGCCATATCCATGAGGATTAGTTTTCTTTGTAGTAATTAAAGAAACATCAGCATTTTTTGAATCGTGTAAATATAAAAGTCTATTTAAAGTACTAGACTTAATGAGTGGTACATCGCCGTTGAGTATCAAAAGTTTTCCTTCATGTTTTTTTACTTCTCTACAAAGTACCTGGATAGCATGACCAGTTCCTGATTGCGGTTCTTGAAAAACAGCATGGATTTTTTTATCGTTTGGGATTGACTTTTGTACCTCTTTTGATTTATGTCCAGTAATTACGTAAATTTGATCAGGTTTTAATTCGACACATGAATCAATAACTCTTTTTAGAAGACTTTTGCCAGAAATTTTATGTAAAACTTTTGGTAATGAGCTTGCCATCCTAGTGCCCTTGCCTGCCGCTAATATCGCAACACTTAACATGTTTATTTGGAATACTTATTTAAATCTAACTCTTAACGGATAACTTCGTCATTCCCCACTTCTCTCTCCATTTATTTGTAGATAACAGATTTGAGAATAATTGATCATCTAATCTTCTCTTGATTATATCTTCTTTACTTGCGTTTAAATCTTGATCTCTATATGGAATACTAGCTTTAGTTAAAAGATGTTCCTCTTCCATTAAAGATAACTTTTCAAAATTGAAATTAGGTTTAAATTGATTCTTGTCAAATTTTGAAATTGCGACAGTTCCCTGACTCCAAAAAGTTCTGTTTTTAAAACTTGGCTTAATACTAAAAATTTCTAAGCCAAGATTTCTTAAGGTCTTTCTTACTGCCGCTGAAGAAGAATAAGTTATTAAATAACCCTGAGAATTAAGTTTTTCTGTTACTTTAGATAGAAATTCAATTGTCCATAATTGTGGGCATTTTTGAGGAGAAAAACCATCTAAATAAATCAGATCGAATTTAATAGATGAAGGAATGATGTTGATTTTTTCTCTGGCATCACCCCACAAAATACTACATTTAAAAAATTGATCCTCAAAGTAATCTTTTCTATAGAGTGATTCAAATATTGTTTTGACTTTTGGAGCCCATAATTTAAAGAAAGATTCATTTCTAAGGGAATATTCAAGAGGCTTTTTATCAATTTCTAATGCATATAAATTTAAATACGATTTTTGTTTAATTAATTCATCTAATAGAGAAGCGGAATTGTATCCTAAGCCAAAACATATATCTAAAACATTAAGAGATTTACCCTTGAATCTTTGCAAATTAGAAGTAGAAGTAAACTTTAACTTTGTTTCCTCCAATGCGCCCAATAAACTATGGAAATTCTCTTGAAAAAACACACTTCTTAAAGAGTAACTACCATCTTTAGTTAAAACCTCTATTAATTCAGACAAAAACTTTTAAGGCTAGTTAATTAGTTTGGCAAGCTCTTCCCAAAAAGTGGGATACGAGACGCTAGCTGCATCTGCTCTCATGATTTTTGAGGTGCCTTTGGCAAGAAGTGAAGCAATAGCAAGACTCATTGCTACTCGATGATCTGTCTCACTGTCTACCTCAGCAGAATGGAATTTTGATTGCCCATAAATAGTTAACCCATCTTCTTTTTCTGTTATCTCAGCGCCGAATTTGCGCAACTGTCGTGCCATGACCTTTAATCGATCTGTCTCCTTAACTCTTAATTCTTGTGCATCCTTAATTTCAGATACTCCATTACAAAAACAGGCAGCCACAGTAAGGATAGGAATTTCATCTATAAGTTTTGGGAGAATATCTCCTTCAATAGTGAATGATCTTAAATTATTTGAAGTCTTGACTTTAATAGATCCAATAGGTTCACCTGCAATAGTCGATTTATCTAAAATCTCATAATTACACCCCATTGAATCCATTACATTTAAAATCCCTGTTCTAGTTGGATTTAATCCGACATTCTGAATTAAAACCTCTGAATTTGGAACAATAGATGCAGCAATCATCCAAAAAGAAGCAGAGCTTATGTCTCCAGGAATCAATATTCTCTGGCCGATTAAGTTACCCCCGGACTTGATAACTACATTCCTTCCTAATTCTCCTCTGATACTTATGTCTGCTCCAAATGCTTTTAACATTCTTTCAGTATGATCCCTAGAAGATGCTGGTTCAATAACAGTAGTGGTTCCAGAAGCTTTGAGGCCTGCCAATAAGATTGCGGATTTTACTTGAGCACTCGCTACAGGGGTCCCTATAACACACCCTTTTAGTTTATTCCCATCAATTGAGATTGGAGCTTTGTTTCCTTTTTCTCTCCCAAATATTTTGCCACCCATCAACGATAATGGTTTGCCCACTCTTCTCATTGGCCTTTCATTAAGAGAAATGTCACCTGTTAAGATAAAATTCTTGCCTTCTTGGCCGGCTAGTAACCCCATTAATAATCTCATGGTGGTCCCCGAATTTCCACAATTTAGAATTTCTTTGGGCTCTTTTAATCCATCAAGACCCAATCCAGAAATCGTAAAAGGCTCATTTTTTTTTATTTCTGGTATTTTTACACCTAATTTTCTAAGACAATCAGCAGTTGAAAGTGGATCTTCAGAATATAAAAACCCCTCAATTGTAGTCTCACCCTTTGCAATACTTCCTATTATTAAAGCTCTATGAGAAATAGATTTATCTCCAGGTACTTTTACTTTTCCTTTTAAATTAACTCCACCTTTTATTGTGCGGATATTATTCATTTTCAAATTAAATACTTGATAAAAATTCTGTAAAAACAAGTTAGCTATATAATATCAATAAGTTTGTTTTTAAAAAAAAAATAATCAAAATAAGTAACTGTTTTCTATAATCAAATTAAGATGAGGAATTGATTATTAATCTTACTTATTATCACGTTGCAAAGGATGTTCCAGAAATAAATCCAGAGATTGCGGTGGTCATTGATGTTTTAAGAGCTACAACCACAATTTCCTGGGCTTTAAAAAACGGAGCTGATTCAATACAAGTTTTTGCAAATTTAGATTTATTAAAAAAATCTGCAATTAAGTGGCAAGCTGAAAAGAGACTAATGCTTGGAGAAAGAGGCGGAAAGAAGATTGACGGATTTGATTTAGGAAATTCTCCTTTATCAGTTACAAAAAAAGTAGTTAATGGTAAAAGATTATTTATGAGCACGACTAATGGTACTAAATCATTGCAAAAAGTACAGAATGCTAAACATTTATTTGCTATGGGGCTCCCAAATAGGAAAGCAGTTGCAGAAAAAATTATTTCATTAAAAAGTGAAAATGTTTTAATACTTGGAAGTGGTTGGGAAGGTTCTTATTCACTTGAGGATTCTTTAGCTGCTGGTGCTTTAGCCTCATACCTAAAACAGAACTATGATTTCGAAATTAATATTCTGAATGACGAATTAAACGCTGCTTTAGCACTTTGGGAATTTTGGAAAAATGATATTTTGAAATGTCTAAAAACAGCAACCCATGGCAAAAGATTGACAAGTCTTGGAGATTACGAGGATGATTTTAAATGTTGCTCTGAACTTGATTGCTTAGATATTGTTCCAGCTCAAGTTGAAAGGGGTGTGATTCGTGCCTCATGATTTACGAATTGGTTCACTAGGAGTAAAGTCTTGACTGATTTTTTGGTAGCTGCATTACAAATTACGAGTACTTCAAATGTTGATGCAAACTTTATTGAAGCGGAAGAACAGATTGAATTAGCTGCTAGAAGGGGTGCTGAGTTAATTGGATTGCCTGAGAATTTTGCTTTTTTAGGAGGAGATGATGAAAAACTTAAATTAGCTTCTGAATTATCAGTAAAGTGTGCAAATTTCCTCAAAACCATGTCACAAAGATATCAAGTATTTCTTTTGGGAGGAGGTTATCCGGTTCCTGCGGGTGATGACAGTCATACTTTTAATAGGTCAGCACTATTTGGGAAGGACGGACAAATTTTGGCAAAATACGATAAGATCCACTTATTTGATGTTGATTTGCCAGATGGAAATTTATATAAAGAATCATCAACTATTTTATCTGGGGAGGAGTATCCACCTGTTATAGATGTTCCGGGTTTATGCAAAATAGGATTATCGATTTGTTACGACGTTAGATTCCCAGAACTTTATAGATATTTGTCTTCGAAAGGTGCAGAGTTAATTATGATTCCGGCAGCTTTTACAGCGTTTACTGGAAAAGATCATTGGCAAATCCTATTACAAGCAAGAGCAATTGAGAATACAGCATATGTAGTTGCCCCAGCTCAAACTGGGATTCATTATGGGAGAAGGCAAAGTCATGGTCATGCAATGGTAATTGATCCATGGGGTACTGTTTTATCTGATGCTGGAAAAACTCAGGGAGCTGCAATAGCACCTGCTGATAAAGAAAGAGTAAAGAAAATTCGTGAACAGATGCCAAGCCTTAAACATAGAAAAAATAAATTGTTTTCAAACTAATGATAAAGTTTTTAGATAATAAACTTTTTCGTTATTTATCGGTTTTTTTATTTTTAAATTCTTTAATCCTCCCAGTTAAATCTTCAAGTGCTCTCGCGGCATGGGCTATTAAAAAAAATGGTGTTTTAGAATTAAGAACTAAATCAAATACAAATTTAAGAGCATACTTTCAGAAGGCTAACCAAATATCTGGCGATAGATTCTGGATAGATTTTCCAGGGGAATTAAAAAATCCTAGAAAAATAAAAGGTAATGGCCCAATAAAAGAAATTAGATTAGGTAAACCAAATAAGGGTAAAACAAGACTAGTTATTGAATTTAAGGAAGAAACTTACTTGAAACCTTTGACTTGGCAATTGGTTGGCTTAGATCAAAATAGGTGGAGAATTAAACTATTTAATCCAAAATATCCATTCGAGAGGATTGGTGAAGGTTTAGTTGAAAAGAAAAGAGTAAATATCAAAGCAAATCAAAATTCAATTTATAAAAGGAAAAACGATTATGAATATTTGAAATTACCAGAGGTAAAACGAAACAAGTTTTGGGTTGTAATCGATCCAGGGCATGGAGGGCCTGATCCAGGAGCAATAGGTATTGGTGGTATTAGAGAAACAGATGTCGTATTGGAGGTTTCAAAAATAGTTAAAAATTTGCTTTCTGAGAAAGGTGTCAGAGTAAGGTTGACTAGAACAAATGAAGTTGATTTGGATTTACCTCCAAGAGTTTCTATTGCTAACAATATAGATTCAGATATCTTTGTAAGTATTCATGCAAATGCCTCAAGAGGTAAAAGGCGGGATATTAATGGGTTGGAAACCTTTTACTACAGAGGGTGGAGAGGTAGATTACTTGCAAAAAAAATTCAAAAACAAATTCTAAAAGTTTCCCCTGGGAGTCCTGATAGAGGAGTTAAACAAGGTCGATTTTATGTAATTAAAAATACAAGGATGCCCGCAGTTCTTGTAGAAATTGGATTTTTAACGGGAAGATTAGATGCAAGAAGATTAGAAAAAATAACTCATCGAAAAAGATTAGCTTATGCAATTGCAAAAGGCATTCTTGAATATTTATACATAATAGGGTGAAAATTAAAATAGGTTTATTTGATAGTGGAATAGGTGGTTTTACTATCCTGAATTCTTTGCTAAAAACACGTAATGATGTTGAAGTTTTTTATTTGGCTGATACAAAAAGAATGCCTTTTGGGAATAGAAGTTTTGAAGAGATCAGATTAATTGCAAGAGAGATTTGTACTTTTTTTGAAGATAAAGGTTTGGATGCCCTTTTAATAGCTTGTAACACTACAAACGCATGTGCGCTTGATATTCTTGAGGATAACTTAAGAATCCCATGTTTTGATCTTATAAATTCAGTATCAGAGATGGTTAATAAGCAAATAATTGGTATCTTGGCAACGCAAACAACAGTTAGATCATCATTTTATAAAAACGCTTTAAACTCTAAAAAGGATAATCTAGAAATATTTCAAAAAGAATGTCCAGAATTTGTATTAGAAATTGAAAAAGAAAAGCTTGATTTCAATAAGTTAAATTATCTTTCAGATTTGTATTTAAAACCGCTATTAAATAAAAATATTGAAGAACTAATACTGGGATGTAGTCATTATCCTCTGATTTATGACTTTTTAAGAAAAAAAATAAACTCAGATATAAAAATTATTGATCCATCGGAAGCGGTAATAAAAAAATTTAATGAATCTTTTACTATTCCAAAAACTGACGGCTATGAAAGTCTTTCATTCGAAAATGTAAAATTTTATGTTACTTCAGAAAGAGAAGGATTTTCCAAAAAAGCAAAATTTTGGCTTGGAATTAATAAAGAAATAAGGTTGGTTAACCTCCGAAGTAATGTTTGATTCCTTAATATATATAAGAGGTCAATCATGAAAACAGTTACAGAGCTACTACAACCAGTTGAAAATGATCTTGATGATCTTATTCTTGAACTGAAAAAATTAATAGGAGCGGGTCATCCAATTCTTCAAGCAGCAGCTGAGCATCTTTTTAGTGCTGGGGGGAAAAGACTCAGACCCGGTATAGTTTTATTGATTTCAAAAGCAATATCACCTGATTTTAATTTAACAGATAAACATAAAAGGCTTGCTGAAATAACTGAAATGATTCACACCGCATCATTAGTCCATGATGATGTTGTGGATGAGGCCTCTACAAGAAGAGGAGTAGATACAGTTCACAGCAGGTTTAATACCAGAGTAGCTGTTTTGGCTGGGGATTTTTTATTCGCTCAAGCAAGTTGGCACTTGGCAAATCTCGATAATGTAAATGTAGTTAAATTACTAAGTAGAGTAATAATGGATTTAGCAGAAGGAGAAATCAAACAAAATTTAAATAGATTTGACTCTGCTCAATCTTTTTCAAAATACATTAATAAAAGCTATTGTAAAACGGCATCATTAATAGCTAATAGCTCTAAAGCTGCTGGAGTTTTGAGTGAACTTAATGGTTCAAAATTATCCTCTTTGTATGATTTTGGCAAAAATATTGGCTTGGCTTTTCAAGTTGTAGATGACATACTTGATTTTACTGGTAATGATAAACAACTTGGAAAACCTGCAGTAAGCGATCTTGCAAGTGGTTATCTTACGGCACCTGTTTTATATGCCTTAGAAGAAAATAAGAAATTGTCTGTTCTTATCAATAGAGAACTTGCTGAAAAAGATGATTTAGATGATGCTCTAAGTATCATCATGAATTCAAAAGCTATCGAAAGTTCAAGAAAACTAGCCGAGGATTTTGCAATTCTCTCTAAAGAAGCAATAGTCTGGCTACCAGATTCAGAATATAAAAGGGCTTTAATGGCTCTTCCGGAATTTGTTTTAAGCCGTATTTATTAGATATTTTAAAATTAATTATTCGAGCTAAATTAATATTAAATTTTTTGAAAACCAATAATTTTTCGACTAAATTTATTATGCATAGATTTATTTAATGTCATTAGATAAAAAAAATTCAATCAATAACATACTTGAAGAAAAGAGAATTTTCCCTCCATCAAAAGAATTTTCAGAAAACTCAAATATTAGTTCTCAAAAAGAATTACTAAGTCTTAAAAAACAAGCATCAGAAAATCCTATTCAATTTTGGGAATCTTTTGCAAAATCCGAATTAGATTGGTTTGAGCCATTTCAGACTGTATTAGATAGTGAAAAAGCTCCTTTTTTTAAATGGTTTAAAGAGGGGAAACTTAATATTACTTACAACTGCTTAGATAGACACATTAAGAGAGGGCTTGGAGGAAAGACTGCACTTATATGGGAAGGTGAACCTGGAGATAGCAAAGAATATACTTATGAAGAACTTCTAAAGGAGGTATGTAAAGCCGCTAATGCATTAAAAGCAATTGGTGTAAAAAAAGGAGATTTGGTATGTATTTATATGCCTATGATTCCTGAAGCGATGTTTGCAATGTTAGCTTGTGCAAGAATTGGAGCTCCTCATTCAGTTGTCTTTGGAGGATTTTCTTCAGAAGCTTTAAAGGATAGATTAATTGATGGAAACGCCAGATTTGTTATTACTGCCGATGGTGGCTTTAGAAAAGATAAGGTGGTTGAACTTAAGCAAGCAGTTGATACGGCAATTGAAAGTGGGGCAGATAAAGTTGTTGAAAAAGTAGTTGTTGTTCAACGAACTAAAAAAAATATTTCAATGGTTGACGATAGAGATTTATGGTGGCACGAATTATTAAAAGATCAAAAAGATCAGTGCGAACCAGAAATAATGAATAGCGAAGATAGACTGTTTATTCTTTATACTTCAGGCTCTACTGGAAAGCCAAAGGGTGTGGTTCACACTACAGGTGGTTATAATCTTTGGTCTCATTTGACATTTAAATGGATTTTTGATTTAAAAGATGACGATATTTATTGGTGTACTGCTGATGTTGGTTGGATTACTGGTCATAGTTACATAGTTTATGGGCCCTTATCTAATGGTGCTACAACCTTAATGTTTGAGGGAGTGCCAAGACCCTCTAATTTAGGAGCTTTTTGGGAAATTGTTCAAAAATATAAGGTTTCTATTTTTTATACTGCGCCAACTGCAATAAGAGCATTTATGAAGTCTGGTCGAGAAATCCCTGATAAATATAATCTGAAGAGTCTTAGACTTTTGGGAACAGTTGGAGAACCAATTAACCCTGAAGCATGGATTTGGTATAAAGATGTTATTGGTAAAAATAAATGCCCTATTGTGGATACTTGGTGGCAAACTGAGACTGGTGGTGTGATGATAAGTCCATTGCCTGGAGTCGTCGCTACAAAGCCAGGTTCAGCTACTTACCCTTTACCAGGAATTGAAGTTGAAGTTGTTGATAAGAATGGAAATAAGGTTAAGGAGAACGAGGGTGGTTATTTAATTATCAAGAAACCATGGCCAGGAATGATGAGAACAATTCATGCTAATCCACAAAGATATTTGGATAGTTATTGGGAATATATTTCCTTTAAAGGAGAAAAAAATGTCTATTTTGCCGGAGATGGGGCACGCATTGATGAAGATGGATATATTTGGATTATGGGAAGAGTTGATGATGTTATAAGTGTTTCAGGACATCGCTTAGGAACAATGGAAATAGAATCTGCTTTGGTAAGTCATAAATCAGTTGCAGAGTCAGCAGTCGTTGGCAGAAAAGATGATTTGAAAGGCGAAGTTATAGTTGCTTTTGTATCTCTAGAGAAAGACGTGAACAATTCTTCAGAATTAGTGGAGAATTTAAAGAAACATGTTGTTAATGAAATTGGTATTATCGCAAAGCCTGAAAAAATTATAATTTCTGACTCTCTTCCCAAAACACGTAGTGGAAAAATTATGAGGCGAATTTTAAGATCTTTGGCTGCTGGAGAAAAAATTAGCGGTGATATAAGCACTCTTGAAGATAGTTCTGTTTTGGACAAGCTGAAAGAATTATCCTAATCAGATTCATCAATTAAATTGGAAATTTTTTTTATAGTATTTCTTTTGAATTCATCATCGGCCCAGTCTCCCAAAAAATTTTCTCTTAGTCCTGCGCTTGCAATTATAGTGTGCGTACCTTTTAACATTACCCCCTTAGAATTATCTTCTTTTCTCGCTTTCAGACAAGAAAATAATTTGTCTGTTTGATCTAAATCGTCTGAGTTGAATTTTATTAGGAAGTTATTTTTTTGATTATATGTTTTTTCAATTAATCGCAAAGTTCTTTCAGGGCTTGGGCTGAATTCACTGTTGAATTCTAATTTTTGAGAAATTTGTTTCAATAATGGAATAGATTTGTTAGCACTAAAGTTATTAAAACTTATTGATATGAATTTTTCGCAATTTCTTCCGCCATCAGGAGAAATTAAATGAAGTTTACAGCCTAGGCTATGGCCAATTCTTATTGAAGGTATTGATGCCCCTATTCTCTTGGATAATGATATTCGGCAATTCTTGAAATCCCTCCATGCTTTGACAGCAAGTTGTTGGTGATCAAATTGTGGTGTGTATTTATATGCATGTACTGCATAATTTTTATTAATTAAACTCTCTATGAATCTTCTATAAGTTAAATCTGGCTTAGAAGCTAAATAACTTCCACCAATAAATTCAACAATTTTTTTTGGATTTGAAGGCCAATAACAGAAATTATTAAATTGAAATTTTGTAAAAGTCATCTCTCATAAACTAAAAATGTTTTTAAAAATATTCCCAGCCTGTTTTTTTAATTTATATTAATTTAAAAGAAATATTTATTTAATGCGTCAAGATAAATGAAAGTATTTTGAGTTAATTGGAACTATTTAACAAAAAAGAATTAAATCAATTGGATTTTCTTCATGATCAAATTAACACCAATCCCTCTGAAGTGAGAGTAATGAATAAAAATAAAAAAATTGAAAAAATTTTAATTCTTGATACTGAAACAACAGGTTTAGACGAAAATAAAGATGAAGTGATAGAAATAGGTTGTATTTTATTTGATGTATCCTTTAAATGTGTACTTTCACAAGTTTCTTTTTTATTTCCAGTTAATAAAAATGAAGCCGAACATGTAAATGGTATATCTGCAGAAGTAACTAATATCTCTCAACCATGGGAAGATGGATTGAATTTCTTTCTAAAACTTGTTGATTCTTCAGATTTCATCGTTGCTCATAATGTGGAGTTTGATAAGAAATGGTTTGGGAAAGGAAGATTGCCTAAGCTTAATAAGAAATGGATATGTAGTTTAGAGGATATTAATTGGTCTTTTCAAAAATCACTAAAAACAAGACCTTCAGTAACTGATCTAGCCTTATCTTTTTCAATACCAGTTTGGAATTTACATAGAGCTTTATCTGATTGCTTTTACATTTCTGAGGTCTTCAAAAAATGCGACAACTTAGAGGAACTTTTACTTAAAGCTACTGAACCGAGGTTTTTATACAAGGCCTTGGTTAGTTATGAAGATAGGTCTTTAGCTAAAAATGCTGGGTTCAGATGGAATAGTCCTGTGCAAGGAGCTTGGTCAAGAAAATTAACTACTGATGAGGCAAAAAATCTTGATTTTAGAGTTGAGATTTTGAATTAATATTTATTTAATTTTTGACTAAGAAAATATTTAGTGCATCTTACAAGGCATCCATTTATTACCCATTTTATGTGCTCCAATACATCCGTATTTTGAAGCAGCCTTTTCAGCCTCTTGTTTAGTGTTAAACAGATCTGGCATCATATTTTCCTTATTTGAATTTGAAATTTGTTTGGAAAGATTATGATGATTTTTATGAGAATTAGGAGAATACTCCCATATCCCCATAGTTGTAATACCGGCAGAGATAATTCCCATCCCGACTACTGATAAATTGACTATTCCCATTGCGACAGCACCAAAAGAAAATACACCCATTGGGACTACCCCTATACTTATTACTCCCATTGGCACTATGCCTATTGAAACTATACCAAGAGGTGCTATTCCAAAAGCAATTTTTTTTGGTTTTGTACCGCAATGTTGATTCTCTTTACTTTTATTAATTCCCAATAGTTTTTCTAAATGTTAAATTAAAATTGTCTCACAAAATAACCAATCAAAGATTAATTTCTAGATGAATTAAAAATTTTGAATTATTTTTTAGAACTTTGAATAACTTAAAAAACCTAAGAGGAACAGTAGACCTATTTCCTGATCAATTAATAAAGTGGCAAAACGTTGAAAAAATTTTATTAGAACAGCTTTCTAGAGCATCCATCAAAGAAATAAGAACACCAATATTGGAAATGACCGAATTATTTATAAGAGGAATTGGTGAAGGAACAGATGTTGTCAGTAAGGAAATGTATACATTTCTTGATAGGGGGCAGAGATCTTGCACTCTAAGACCTGAAGGGACAGCCTCAGTCGCAAGAGCGTTAATACAAAATGGAATATCGTCTAATCCACTTCAAAAACTTTGGTACATGGGTCCTATGTTTCGATACGAAAGACCTCAAGCAGGCAGGCAAAGACAGTTTCATCAATTAGGTGTTGAGTTTATAGGACATGATTCAGTTAGAAGTGATGTTGAAATTATTGCTTTAGCTTGGGATATCTTAGGCAAATTAGGAATTAAAGAACTTAATCTTGAAATAAATACGTTAGGTGATACTAATGACAGATCAAATTTTCAAAAATATTTTTTAAAATGGTTAGAAACAAATAAAGATTCTCTAGATTTAGATTCTCAGAATAGAATTTCTAAAAACCCTTTGAGGATTTTGGACTCAAAGAATATTCAAACAAAAAAAGTTCTTGAAAATGCACCAAGATTATTTAATTTTTTATCTGAAAAAAGTCATAACAGATACTTAGACTTAAAAAGACAATTAGAGGCTTTAAAAATACCTTATGTAGAAAATTTTAATCTTGTGAGAGGTTTAGATTACTACACTCATACAGCTTTTGAAATTACTAGTGGGGCTCTGGGCTCCCAAGCTACAGTTTGCGGAGGAGGGAGATACGACGATTTAATAAAACAAATGGGAGGGCCAAACACTCCTGCAATTGGTTTCGCTATTGGTTTAGAAAGATTAATTTTACTCGCAGGAAAAGAGCTTGAAATTCCAAGAAATACTGATATCTATATCATTAATCAAGGCTTAAATGCTGAATCATTAGCAATGGATTTATCTAGAAAATTAAGGAATTACGATTTGTTAGTTGAGTTAGATTTAAGCGGAGCCTCTTTCTCTAAGCAATTTAAAAAGGCAAATAAACTTAAATCTAAAAGTATTATTGTTATTGGTGATGATGAGGCAGTTAATGGGGAATTTATTATAAGGCTCTTTGATCAATCAGGTAATGGGAATGAAGAGGAGGTTATATCTTTTGAGAATAATACTAAATTAGAAAATTGGATAAACAATAACTTACTTGTAAAGTGATTTTCTTGAAGATAATGTTAATTTTTCTTTTTATATTTATTTTTTTTAATTTAAGAAATTTTCTTAAATTAAATAGAAAACAAAAAGATTTTAATTCTAAAAAAATAACAACTTTCAATAAAAAGAATCTTAATAATTGGATGAATTTAACTAAAAAAGAAAGATATAACTTAACAAAACAAGATTCTCTTAACTACATGGATAAAAGAAAACTTTTATTAGACGAAATTAGAAATGAATATAAGAAAATATCTAGAAAAAATTCTGAGGGGAACATTAAGAAAAAATAATTATGGAAAATTACTGGACTTCTAATAAAAGCATAAATGGATTAAGACATTTTGTTTTAGTAAATGAGACTAAGGAAAAAGGAAATATTAGTTTTTTAATGGTTTCTGTCCTTGATTCTGAAATTTACTTAAAAACTACTTACGAAGAACTAATAAATAGTGGAAATTGGCACAAGGGTTGGATCAATCTTCCAAAACTTCAATCTATTACAGAAGAATACGTCAAATATAAATCCATCAATAAAGGAGAAGATATTGATGAGATATTTATTAATGATGATTCTTTATTTTATATTTCTTAAATTTGACATAAATCTTTCAGAGCTATTTTATGTATAAATACAAGGTTTTTTGTTACTTAATAATTATTTAAAAGTTTTACCCCTTTAAAAAAACTAAAATTAACGTTATCAAGGATTAATAATATTTACTTAATTCAATGTTAGGGGAAATATGGAGCTCATCTGAGTTGGCCGCGGAAAAACTAGGGATAACTGAAATTAAACTTTCATTTTTACGTGAAAATGGGATACTCAAACCTGGGATTCATTGGAAAAGCTCTCCATTAGGTCAAAGAAAACCTTGGAAACCCAAAGCGCTTTACAACGTAAAAATGTGCAGAAAAATAATTAATAAATTCTTTTCTGAAGAAAACTATGATGTTGCAGCCTAAAACTAATAAATTTTTTTTAATTTCGAAAAAAATATAGATCTCTATTCTATTAGATTCTCATCCTTACACTCAACTAGAGTATTTTGCAAAGTTGGATATAAGTTAATCATATTTATATATTGTTTTGATTTTCTGTATGATTTTGCAGCCTTTTTGTAATGAACTTCGGATTTCATTTCTAGTGAAAATTTTCTAGAAGACTCTTGAGAAGTAGTCATAAAATTATATGTCTTATCCCATATTTAATAATTGTTTGGGAATCAGGCAATAAATAGGATGTTTTTATGAAACAAAACATCGTTTAATGTCAGCAAAAAGAAATTTAATAAAAAAAAATTAAACTTAAAACTCTTTTAATTTGATATGTAATCTACTCTCTAGCAATAACTTTACTGTTGAAATCTAACTTATTTTGTATTTAATAGTTTTTAGAAATTAATTAATTTTTTTTTCTTAGGATTACTAATTTTTACAATTTTGTTGTGAATTCAACTGTTTGATGAAAATTAAAGTATTCTCGAAACGTTTAAGCTAATCATTTCCTAAATGCAAACCTACGGTAATCCAGATACCACTTACGGGTGGTGGGCTGGAAATTCAGGTGTAGCTAATCGCTCAGGAAAATTTATCGCTGCTCATGTAGCTCATGCAGGATTAATTGTTTTCTGGGCTGGTGCTTTCACCCTTTTTGAACTTTCACGATTTGATCCTAGTGTTCCTATGGGTCATCAACCTTTAATTGTTCTTCCACACTTGGCAACTCTAGGAATAGGGTTTGACGCTAATGGCGTGGCTATGGGAGATACTAAACCTGTACTTGCAATAGCAATCGTGCACTTAGTTTCTTCTATGGTTTTAGCTGCTGGTGGACTTTTACACTCTCTACTTCTTCCAGGAAATTTAGAAGATTCAGATATTGCTAGAGCAAGAAAATTCAATATTGAATGGGATAATCCTGACAAATTGACATTTATTCTTGGACATCATCTTCTCTTCTTAGGATTTGCAGTTATTGCCTTCGTTGAATGGGCCAGAGTCCATGGGATTTATGATCCAGCTATTGGTGCTGTAAGACAAGTTGAATACGAATTAAACTTAGCAAAAATTTGGAATCATCAAACAGACTTTTTGACTATCGATAGTCTAGAAGAGGTTATGGGTGGTCATGCATTCTTAGCTTTTGTCGAGATTACAGGTGGTGCATGGCATATTGCTACTAAGCAGGTAGGAGAATTTACTAAGTTCAAAGGTAAAGGGCTTCTATCAGCTGAAGCTGTTCTATCTTGGTCATTAGCAGGTATAGGCTGGATGGCTATTATTGCAGCTTTCTGGAGTGCAGCAAATACAACTGTTTATCCTGTTGAATATTTTGGTGAACCTCTAGAGTTGAAGTTTAGTATTTCCCCATATTGGATAGATACTGTTGATCTTCCTGATGGTGAGTTTACATCAAGGGCATGGTTAGCAAATGTTCACTACTACTTTGGTTTCTTCTTTATTCAAGGTCACCTTTGGCACGCACTAAGAGCATTAGGCTTTGATTTCAAGAGAGTTACTAATGCTATTAGTAATATTGATAGTGCCACAATTACTCTCAAGGATTAAATTCTCAATTTAATCTTTTACATTAAAGGCCCTATAAAGGGCCTTTTTTATTTGAAAAATTTTGTTAATTAATTTAGATTTAGGAGAATATGTTTTAGAAATCATTGAATATTTTTTCTCTACAGAATAAAGATATTTTTTCAAATTCTCTATTAATAAGTTTTTTTGGATTATTAATTATATTTTTTTTGTTGATTTTTGGTAGGAAATTTAAACTAGCTGTTCAACTTGAGAGATTTGGATTACCCATAGCAGTTATATCTGGGATTATAGGTATATTTATCGGTCCATTTGGAGCAATACATTTTTTACCAAAAGAAACGATCAATGTTTGGAGTAATTTTCCTACTCCTCTTTTATCGCTAGTCTTTGCAACTTTAATGATGGGGCGACCTATCCCAAATATAAATGGTTTAGTTAAACCAATTTTTAATCAATTTCTGCTTGCTCTTGCCCTAGGTTTCGGACAATTTTTCGTTGGCGGTCTAGTGGTTAAATATTTTTTGCCTCCATCTATGGATACAAATCCTTTAATGGGATGTTTAATAGAGGTAGGTTTCGAGGGTGGTCATGGAGCTGCATCAATCATCGGTGAAAGTTTTAATAAACTTGGTTTCCAAAATGGTTTAGACCTTGGTTTGGCTATGGCAACAATGGGTCTTTTATCATCTTCAATATTGGGTAGCATATTTATTTTTCTTGGGAGAACTGTTGGTCTATCAGATAAAGAGGAAATCCTTGAACAAAAAGAAAATGTAAAGGATAAAAAGATAGAAATTCTTGCGGATTTAAGAATTTTTATAATAAACCTTGGATTATCCGGCTTGGCAATTTCTTTTGGTGTTTTACTACTTAAATATTTAAGGTATGTTTCAAGTTCTTTTGGTGATTTTTCAAAGGAAATTATTTTTTCACTACCAGTATTCCCTTTTATCCTTATAGGTTCCCTCCTTATTAGATATATTTTAGAGAAAACCAAAAATACAGAATTCATTTCAAATATTCTGCAAAGGGAGATTGGCATTTTATCCACAGACTTATTGATTTTTACAGCTATGGCGAGTTTAGATATTGCAGTTGTTTTTGATAATTGGGTACTTATTTTAGAATTTACTATTTTCGGTTTATTTTGGAATTTAATCTGCATTGCTTATTTCGCATACTTTATTTTTGATGATTATTGGTTTGAAAAAAGTTTGATAGAGTTTGGGAATTCTACAGGTGTAGTAGCTTCTGGGTTGCTTCTTTTAAGGCTTGCAGATCCTAAAAATATTTCTAAAACCTTACCTATTTTCACTTCAAAACAGTTATTCGCTCAGTTAATTCTTTCTGGGGGATTGTTCACAGTTCTTGCACCATTAATGATTTCTAAAATTGGGTTGGACTATTGGACAGAAATTTGTGCTCTAATTACGTTCGCAATTCTTTTTATTGCATTGATTTTTAATAAAGTAGAGATGAAAAAGTTTCAATAATAACCCTAGAATACTTTTAGGTTTAATTTTAGTTAAATGTCATTTTCTTCCTACGATATTCCAGCCCAAGAAAATAAAGGGAAGTGGTTTAGGAGTCATTTACTTGGCAGGGAAATCGAACTTGGTGAATTGTATAGTCTTGGATCAAATGATTTAGATTTGCTTATGGCGGAGACCGCAGAAATCAGAAGCGATCTTGATTTTAAGGAAAAAAATATAGGCAAATTTAGGACCGCAGGATATTTTTTGGAGTTAGCAAGAATAATTGAGAAAAGGAAGTTGTTAGAAAGTTAATTAGATGGGAAATAATTCTTTCTAGAATTTGGTTCCCATAATTCGTACTTATACATTAACGACTTAAATTCACTATTTTTCTCAAACGAATCTAACCAGTTTTTTATTGAGGATTCAAAATAATTTGTTCTTTTTTGACTTTCACAAGCGATTCTAAATTGTCTTACAAAAGGCCAAATAGACCAATCAGCGATTGTTGGGCTATCTCCAAAAAAGTATTTTTTTTCGGAAAGAAGTTCGTTCCATCTCTTTATAAATTTAATCGCATTTGTGAAATGAAATTCTTCATCACTATTTTTATATCTTGTGGCATATTTAAATCGATCTAAATGATATTTGAATAATTTATCGTTTTCATTAATCATTTCAAAAATATCTTCCTTTTTGTTCTCAGGTAAATAAATTATTTTGATGTTGTCCTTTTTCGACTCTGAGAGAGCCCACAGGATGATTTCAAGACTTTCTTCAATAACTTCACTATTTTTTTTTATAAGAATTGGAACCGTTTTCGTCTTTGAATTATTTAAAAAATCTAGAGGTTTATTTTTTAAATCAATTTCTCTTATCTCTACTTTTATTTCGCAAATTAACAGGGCCCATCTTGCACGAATTGCATATGGACATCTTCGAAATGAATATAAAATATCGTTTTTCATATTGTAAAAACTTTTAATTTCCCTAATTCTTTTAGTATTATCTAAGTAGGAACAGTATTAATTTTACAACGCAAATGTCGGGATATGTTTACCTTATTAGAGTAGGAGACCTTTATAGAATTGGGAAAACTGATAATCTTGAAAAGAAAATTAAAAAATTAAAGCCAGATGAATTATTAACATCAATTATGACAAAGGAGCCAGAAACTCTTGAAGCAAGATTACTAAGAAAATATAAGTCGCAAAGAATTCCTGAAACTGGTTATTTAAAGCTTTCTGAAAGACAAATTAGAGAATGTAAAAAGCAATTTGAATTAAAGGGTAGCTTACCTCATACTTTAGATGCTGAAGTTTCTATAACTCTATTTGCATCTTTTTTATTGTTTTCATTAGGTTCTTTAATTTTTAATTATTTAAATTTTGGATTTGTAAGATCTATATCTTATTCTTTCGGAATTGCATCTCTACCAATGGTTATATTATTTATTACAGGTAGTTTTGGCGGATACTTTTCTGAAGATTTATCTCTTTTTTCTTTGTTAACTAATCGAATAAAAGGTTTATTTATTGCAATTGCAATGCTTTCAATGGCGTACTTAATTTCTAATTTAGGTTAAATTTCATAGTTACAATTTAAGGCGATTTCAAATGGAACTGATTGGGTAGGTAACTTAAGAATAGTTGAGCATATTTCAGCAATATCTTCAGGTTGTGTCATGCTTGATTTGTCAAGTGAAGAGATATTTTGGGCCATTTTTGTATTAACCCAGCTTGGGCAAATTGCAGAAATCCTTATATTTTTATCCCAACCTTTATTTTTCATAGTTTGGCATAATCCCATCAAAGCAAACTTTGAAGAAGAATAAGCGGCTAAATCACCTTTGGATCTTTTCCCACTCATTGAAACTAAAACAATAATTCTTCCTCTTCCAGAGGTACATAAATGATCCCAAGAAAGCCTACATAAATGCCAAATTGCCAAAAAATTGATATTTAATGTATTTAAAATATCTTCTTCATCACCATCTTTGTATAAGAAAGGAACTTTCGATAATACTCCAGAACAATTTATTACTGAATCAAATCCTCCAAATTCATCTACGGTATTCTTTATCCAATTTTCGGCTGTAATTTTTTTTAAAGCATCATAGTGGTTGATTATAATTTTTCCTTTTGGCCATTTTTGGGGATCAATAGCGCTTCCTTTTAATGATTCTAAATCTCTTATGCCAACACTAATTCTATTGCCTTGTTTTAATTCTTTATGTGCAATATTTAATCCAATACCTCTATTAGCTCCACTTATTAATATGGTTCTCATTTTTTAACTATATGTTTGGAAATATTATCCTTAGTAACATTTTAAATTCTCTTCCATGCATAATCATAAGACCTTTCTTTACACTCCATGGAGCCTTTATAAACATTACGCACATCGCATATACAATCTCTTTTAAAGAAAGAGTATCAGTTAGAAAACCATACCATTGATTTTTAGGTAGTTGGAAAAAACTGCCAAAAAATTCTCTCAATAGTTTCTCGTCAAACCTCATGAGTTTTTCTAATCCAAATTGGTAAAGTGATTTCTTTCTAATTAATTCTTTTGACCATAAAGTTTCCCAACCTTTTCTAGCAATATGATAAGTACTTAGTTTTTTGTTTTTAATTGCTTCTGAGACTGCCTTGGCGACTAATGGAGCTCTTCTTAAAACATTACCAATTAAATATCCAGATGCAGGATGTACCATCGACGCAGCACCACCATATCCAAGTATTTGTTGTTTGAAATCTGGGATCGGCATATTCATAGGGAGAAATAAGCCAAGCTCTTCATGTTGCATACTTGTGATTGATATATTTCTATATGTGAGCCTCTTCTCTAGTCTCTCTTTTAAATTTTCCATTGTTAGAGGATTTACTAAACCAAGAGATGTCTCTTCAAGAAAATATTTTCCATCGCCCATATCCATTGCATAAAGAAAAGTAGGGGGTTCTTTTTTTTGCTCATCGTTAAGATGGTCATTCCTATAGTCCATTAATACAAACTGCCCTTTCTTAAGTGGAGGTTTACTAAAATTACCTACTATCCCGTAACAAGTTTGGACTGCTAGGGGACCACAAGATTTTAATTTTAGAAAAACAGGATCATATCCTGTTGCATCTACAACTAATCTTGCAGAGTAAGTCTTGCCATCTTTTGTAGTTACTGTACTTTTGTATTTTTCAAAATCTATTTTGTTTGCAAAGCCTTGATGCCATTTAATAAGAGACTCATTGCATTCATTGAACCAATAATTGTGGAGTTTCTTCTTATCAAATAATCCATAATCTAGTGAATGTTCCGTGGCTTTATTCTCGTCGTCCTTTTCTTCTAAAGCTCCATGCCCAAAAAAACTTACAGTATTCTTCCATCTATATTCAAGTAAATCCTGAAGTCCAAGTTGATCAACTTCTTTCCCCCAAATACCATATGTGTTTGGCCAAGGTTCATCTGGTCCATTTGGAGAGAGCACTTCAACATTTAATTTTTCCTTCCCTAAAGCTGAGGCAATTGCCATACCTGCAGGCCCTGCACCCAAAACAAGAACATCTGGCATGTTTTCTTTTGACATTAAATATAAATTTTATGATTAAGGGAATTTATGGAACAAATTATTACTTCTGAATTTAGTATTATATATTTCATCCAATACTTGTAATGAGAGTAGATTTATAATAATCAAATTACTCAATTACTAGTGACTAAGTTTTCAGTGTTTTAACAATAATTTATAAGATTACAAAATAAAAAATACTTATAATAAAATTTTTTATTATGAAAAAAATATAGCAAGTTAAATGATTAAAAATAAAAATATTTTAATTACTGGAGGTAATTCGGGTATAGGTCTTTTTGCCATCATTAATTTACTAAAGTCGAAAAATAATTTATACGTTGTAATAAAATCTGAATTAAGAAAGAATGAATTTCTCAAAAAAATTGAGAAATATTTTGATAAAAATTACCTCAGTAAATATTTAAATATTATTGAAAATTGTGATCTTTCAGATCTAGAGAATATAAAAAAAATTAAAGATTACTTTATTAGTAAAAAGATATTTTTAGATGTAGTTGTTTTAAATGCAGGATTGCAATATACAGGCTCTTTTTACCCTAAAGTATCAAAACAATGCATAGAATTAACTTTTGCGGTAAATCATCTTGCACATTTTTACTTAGTAAATAGCATAATAGATTTTGTTAAAGATAAAGACGAATCTAGAATCATTGTCACATCATCAGATGTTCACGACCCCAAAAGTTCAGGTGGCAATATAGGAAAGAAAGCAGGACTTAATAACCTAGTTGATTTTAGAAAAAAAGTTACTGGGCAATTTTTAAATTTTAATGCTGATGAAGCTTATAAGAATAGTAAGTTATGTAATATTTTGTTTGCTAAAGAACTTGAAAAAAAATTAAAAATGTCCTCTAGTAAAATATCTGTAATTACTTGGGCTCCTGGTCTAGTAATACCAAATGATGATTCCGGCTTTTTTAGATATAGTAAACGTTTTAATCTCATTGGATATTTAATTTTTTCTAAAGCTGCAAAAAACATTTTAGGAATCTCTGAAAGTATAGAAAATGCTGGTAAGTTACTTTCTGAAATTGTTTTTGATTCAAATTTAAATAATATTGGTTACATTCATTTAAGTAATAAACTTATATCTTTTAAAAAACATAAATTAGTTGAAAGTAAGGTTAGTGATGAGGCAAATAATTCTGAGTTAGCTTCAAAACTCTGGATTTTAAGTGAAGAGATTTGTAGTTCATTTGGCTTTGTTACTTTCAATATTTAAGGTTTGTGTTGGGAATGCAAACTCTATATTATTAACCGCAAATTCCTCAATAATTCTTAAATTTATAGATTGTTGAGCTTCCATTGCAGCGAGATAATTATTTGTTGGGATGTAATAAACAAGTTCAAAATTAAGACTGAAGTCGCCGAAATCTGTGAAATGACATCTATCAAAAGACGCATCTTTTGTCTCTTCAACTATTTTTTTAATTATTATTGGAATCAATTTCATAAGTTTTGGAGAGGTTTCATAAACAACTCCTAATTTATGAACTAACCTCCTTTTTTCCATTTGTGCGTAATTTGAAATTATTCCATTTGTTAAGGCGCTGTTACTCATTACTATTACTTCTCCATTAATGCTTCTTATCCTTGAGGATCTTACTCCCACTCTCTCAACCATTCCGAGAACCCCATCAGATTTTATAAACTCACCTTTTTGAAAAGGTTTATCAAGCAAAATTGTTACATATTCAAAAAACTCCTGAACTGGATCTTTCAAAGCTAATCCTGCTCCAATACCTCCTGCACTTAGTAAAGCCCAAATAGCAGTCATTTGAACACCTATATTTTGTAAGAAAAATATTGAGCCAATAGTCCATGTTAATGCTTTTATCAATGGAGTTAGTGAAGATACCATTGAACTAATTGAGGAATCATTAATTTTCGAGGTCGATTCTGTTAAAGATCTTATTAAAACTTTGTTGAGAGCTTTTATGATGATTATTAATATAAATAATTTCAAAATATTCAATAATACAGAGATGAAAGTTATTTCATCATCAAAAAAATAGTCAATTGAAAAATAAAATGAAAGGAGGAAACCTATAGGTTTTATAATTCCAGAGATCACCTCAAAAATAAAATCATCGAAATTTGTTTTTGTTCTTTTGGAAATTTTTTTAAAAAATATTTTTGAAAGTTTAGAAATTATTATCGACAAAAAAGTTCCAATAAAAAAAATAGATATTGCCAGAAGGAAGTTTTCAGTAACTAATTTCATATTCAAATAAACCCTAAAAATTTATCTCTAATAAAATCTTAAATTATCTCTAAACAACAATCCAGTCTTTATTTTTCTTTAACTCATTATTATATTTCTAATTTCTTTAAATTCTTCTCTATCAGCAGTTTTGCATAATTCAAAAATTATTGATTCAGTTGTTGTTAAAATTGCCCCACTCTGAGTCATTCTTTGTAATGCTATTTCATGATCTACCTTATTTCGACTCCCCATGGCATCTGATATGAGAATAACTTCAAATCCTTTTTGTAAACAATCCAAGACTGTTTGTTGAATACAAATATGCGTTTCGATTCCACAAACTATCAAATTACTTATTTTCTTATCTTTAAGTTCTTTTGAAAATTCTTCTAATTTAGCTAGGCTAAATTCCATTTTTTCAAATTTTCTAAATCCTGCTTTGGGTGTTAATTCACGTATCGTTACCCCTAATTTGAGTGGGTTCTGTTCAGATATAAATATGTTTTCTTCTAAAATTTGGTAAGCATTTATAAGCTTTTTGATGTTTTTGATTATTAAATCCTTATTAAAAATTGGTCTTATTATTTTTTCCTGAATATCAATAATTATAAGGGAGTTTACTCTCGATGATAATTTATCAGAAGAGATTTCTTGATCATTCATTATTTATAAATAAAGATACACTTAACATAATATTTTGAAGAACTTTAGTAAACATTTTAAATCAATAAGTTGTTTTACTCTCATCAAGAGTTATTATTGAGAATAGCCATGGGTTAATTTTGTCATTATCCTCGCAATACAATGTCATTACATCTCCTCTTGGTGATGGTTTACATAAAGATGGCAAGAGGTTAACTCCTCAGAGGCTAAAGGTTCTTAATTTATTTGAAAATATTGGCTCTGGAAAGCATCTTAGTGCTGAAGAAGTTCATGAAAAGTTAGTTAAATCAAGCTCTAAAGTTTCACTAGCAACCATTTATAGAACTTTAAGACTTTTAGTACAAATGGGTTTGCTTCATGAATTAGAACTCAGTGAGGGTGGACACAGATATGAATTGCTTAGTAACGACACACCGGACCATCATCATTTAATTTGTATTAGGTGTGGAAGAACAGAAGAATTCGAAAATGACGAAGTTTTAGAGGCAGGCAAAGTTGCAGCAAAAATTAATGGTTTTAAACTAATTGAATCCTCTTTAAATGTAAGAGCTATTTGTCCTAATTGCATTTAGCAGTTTTAACTTAAAGTTCCTGTACAACTTGACCCTGCACCTGCAGTGCAAGCAAAACAATGTTCTTTTACAGCCACCCCATAGTTAAAAGCAAATGATTCATCCAATAGATCAAAAAGTGTCTTTGGTCCTTTATTCTCTCGGAAATTTATCTGTTGGTTAAAGTCGCAATCATAAATTTCTCCTAGCCAATTTACGCTAATTGTTTTTTTGCACATAAGATTTTCTAAATTTTTTTCATTAAAATTTTCCTTTAGTAATTTGTAATAAGTATTTAGTTTCCCTTCTCTTCTTAGAGATTCTTCATATCTATTTATTGGCATATTAGTTATTGTGTATAAGTTATTAAAAACGATATTGTATTTTTCAAATAGTATTTTTTTATAATCCTTCTCCAATATTTCCTGAGAAGGAGGAAGAATTGGGCTTACAGGATTGTAAACAAGATTTAATTGCAATCCATTTTCTTTCTTTCCATAACCTAAATCATTAAGAATTTTTATGGCATTAATACTTTTTTCAAAAACCCCAAAACCCCTTTGAAAATCAACATTATTTTTTTCATAACACGGAAGCGAAGCAGTAATTATTACTTTATTCTTTGCAAGAAATTGAGGAAGATCTTGATAACCATCTTCAAAGAAAATTGTCAAATTGCACCTATCAATAATATCAACTTGTTTTGTACTTAAACTCGTTATAAGGTTTTTAAATTGTGGGTGAAGTTCTGGGGCACCACCTGTAATATCTAAAGTCTTGATTTTGTATTTTTCAATTATCTTTGGAATAAGAGATATCATTTCATTGGACATCTTTTCAGTCCTTAGGGGACTCGAATTGACATGACAATGCTTACAAGCCTGATTGCATTTATAACCTATGTTAATTTGCAAAGTTTCTATAGGTTCTTTATGTATTGAGGGAAATTTTTCTTTCATAAATCTACTATTTATAAACTGTCATTAGAAAATTAAAAAGTCAACTATTTTTTTTAAAGTTTGATCTCTTACTTGCAAGTTCAATAAACCAACTTATGTATTCTTGGGGACCATTTTTAAAAACCATGTCAAACTTTAAGTTGTCATTAAGATCACTGATGCCTAATAAACCAGTTTTTTTTATAGAGGGTCTTTCAACTTCACCAGCACTACTATCAACAAAAATTATTTTATTTTTAATCCCAAATTCATTACCTAATATTTGTATTAATTCTAGAAAAGACCTGTCACTTCCTCCTCTTAAATAACTTTTTTCATCATTATTTTTTTTTGATGTAACTGTGTCACCAACTCCTACAATCAAAGGCATATCTACTTTTTGAATAGTTCTTTTGCATAAATCAATTTTTTCCGTAACAGAATTTGGAGAGTTTCTAAAATTAAAATTTCTTCCAAAAGGAGCTTTACCAGTTTTATCCGCAATAAATTTATTTAAAAGAAATAAAACTCCAGAATCTTTAACTGCTCCTTTAATAAGTAATTGTATGTCTGTTGATCCTATATCATCTTGAGAAGAAAGTTTAATTATTTCTCTACCATTTTTATTACCTAAATTTGGCGAAATATGAAGGAAAAATGAGTTTCTGAGACCTTCTGATTCAGATTTTAAGATGATTTCATTCATCATTTTTTCAAAACTAATTTGAATAAGCTTTCTTTTATCAGAATCTTTGTGAACTAAATCAAATAGACTATTGAAATTAATCGTTGGCGAGAAGCGTGTTTCACATATTGATTTTACTGCGTGAAAATTGATTTCTTCTTGGCTAAGTTCAGGAAAAATATTCTTAACAATTAAATTAAATTTTGGTCTTATTAAACTAGGTACTTTAGATAAAAAATTTAGTTCTTTTTCTGAGATTCCTTCAAAACTTATTTCACCGTTGTTGTCTTGATACTCTACTCCACAGGCTGCAAGACCTCTTAAATATAGTTCTTTGTTTTTAGGCTCCGTAGTGCTCTTTAAACTCCTTTCTATTATTCTGTTAACCCCTCTTGGACCTTCATGTTCCCCGCAAGTTAATACAAAGAATTCCTCGGCAAATTCTTTTACTGCATAGATATATTCTGATTCTAACTTTCTAGTCATTGGATCTTTAACTAAAGGGATACAAACCCCATCAATGTCTTGAATAATTAAGATATTTTTAGAAGAAATTAATTGTTCTTGTGCCTTTAAATTACTTGCCATATATTCCATATTTATAATTATTTATCGTTTGATTTAGTTTTTCATTTTTCATAAAAATTATAAATTAAAAAATTCAATATTTACAATAAATAATTTGCTATGGTCAAGAATTGCTTTAATGTAGAAAAATATTGGTATGGGTAAGTAATTAAAAAAATTATCAAGAATTTCCAAAAATGAAGAATAATTTCATAGAAAACATAAATGATAAAAAATATTTTTATTCATTGATTGAAGATATAGAGAATAGCAAAGTTGGATTTTACAGTGTTGGCTTATATCCTGCATCATTAGCATACAACTGTGCTATGCATGGAAAATCAAATAATATTCTCTTAGCTCCTAGGAAAGATAGAGATTTATTGGGCGCTTTCTCAAATGATGTTATTTCTGATATGGATAATGAGACTATTGAAAAGATTAAGATAATGGGACAATATTGTTTAGAGGGGAAAAGAAACTCTTTTGACCTAAAAGATCTTCTTTTGGAATGTGAGATAGTTATTCTTGCTTCAAACAGTAATCACATTCAAGATGATGTTAAATATGCTTTAGAACTCAGAAAAAATTTAAAAAGAGAAAATGTGGTTCTTGGCTGTTTAGTCGGTTCTTTTTGTATTGATAATAAAAATAAAAAACCTTTTATTCTCTGTAATAAATATCCAAATTTAGCTTTTTTTACAGGATTTCACCGTCACGGAGCTTTACGAAATCCTAATGATAGCTTTACTGCAAATTTCTGCCATCCTGATGCTCTAACTGCTTTAATAGGAGCTCGTATTTTGAATCAATTGTCACCGAAAATACAAGTTTCTCCTGGAGTACATAATATTGAATGTCAATATATAAAATCAATAAAAAATATCTCATCCATATTCGCAGGTTTTGTAAATAACTTTCATTCCGATAAGCCAGGAATGCTACCAAGCATTAATACGATTTTGTTAACTCAATGTTTAGATCAGGCTGCATCAGTATCATTACAAGTTAGAAAAGAAAATAAATTAGAGAATAAATATCTTTCATTAAAAGAACTTGGTTATGGTGAAGAAAAAATTAGTGCAAGGGAAATAATTAATGATAAATTTTGTGAAAAAGGAGATTATACTTTTTCTCAATTAAATGCTGTTAAGGCTGATGTCTTGGGGAGCATGACTTTACCAACTGAAGGAAAACCAACAAGGAATTTTCAGGCAGGACAGGTTTTATCAGATATGCTGTTGCAACTCAACAGATGTCCAAAAGATATCTCAGAATTTGTAAATTGGTGTAATAAATATTCTCTCAGTCAAGGAGGTTTAGAAGGTCTAAAATCCTTAAAATTTTGGCCGGATATTTATAAAGAATTCAAAATCAAAAATAATACATGTTCAATGATTAATCTGATTTATTTATGCTTTAATGCTAATCCAGAAGAAAAAAAAGAAATTTATAAGGTTTTAATTAGTTCAGAAGAAATAACTAATTTTTGTCAAGAATCTGTGAAATCTGAATTATCTTTAGAACTAATTGAAAAATTAAAAGGAGAATATCTTTTTAATGATATTGAAATCCTTCACAAGAAATTGTTTTCTGACAAAGAGGAAAATGATCTTAAAGAAAAAGAATCTAGTAATCTAATTTCAAAAAAAAATCCTAGTTATATCAATGTATTGAAAATTATTAATCATTATTTTTATAATTGATTATTTATTTATTTAACTAAAAAGCTAAGTTGTACATTTATTTACTAATTTTGATTGCAGGGTTAGAATTATTATGGTTTTAAAAGGTTTTTTTTGAAAAAGGAATTATCACATCGTTCTCATGAACTGAAAGCTCTTGGATGGAATCAAGAAGACTTAATAAGATACGAAGATTTATGGGACTACAGCCAAAGATGGGGATTAATAAATTTAGAAAGAGAAGACAGACAGTTTTTGAAGAAAGCAGAAAAGTTACTACCAAAAATTCAAAATAAAAAGATATCCATTAAAAAAACTATTGAAGAAAAATCATATTATTTATGGTTAAATTTTTACATCGATGAAATTAAAATTTTTAGTAACTCTAATATTCCAAAAAATAAATATGGTGTTTGGACACTATTAATTGAAGAGGAAATTAGACTTCTTAAGGAATTACAACCAGTAATGGGTCTCCCAGATACTTTAAAAGCCAAGAATATATTCGAAATTAGAAAAGAACTTATAAATAAAGCTTTCAGAGAATTTGACGCTGAAAATAATAATAAGAGTTTCAATTTTGATGAGGTTCTAAACAACTCTGAAAAAGATGTTGGTAAGAATTGGAAATCAATTACTGAAAAAGATCCTGAGGCCAATAAAACTTTTCCAATAATTGATTCTGCAAATATTGAGAAACTCAGATCTGCTATAAAAGAGGATTTGAGTTTTTATATGAAAAATAATTACCCTTCATTAAAAAAGGATTTATAAATATTTATCTTTTTTTTGTTTTTTTTTTGGACTTTTTTAAGTTAAATAGATAATAGGATTATTTAAAAATTTTGAGCAACCAAAAGTTCGAGACTCTTCAGTTACATGCAGGCCAAGTGCCTGACCCAACTACTAATTCAAGAGCAGTACCTATTTATCAAACTAGTTCTTATGTTTTTGATAATGCAGAGCATGGAGCTAATCTTTTTGGATTAAAAGAATTTGGAAATATTTATACTCGACTTATGAACCCGACCACTGATGTCTTCGAAAAAAGGATGGCAGCTTTGGAGGGAGGTGTGGCAGCTCTTGCAACATCTTCAGGTCAAGCTGCTCAATTCTTGTCAATCGTGAACTGTATGACAGCAGGAGATAATTTTGTCTCTACATCTTTTCTTTATGGTGGGACCTACAATCAATTTAAAGTACAATTTCCAAGATTAGGAATAGAGGTTAAATTTGCTGATGGTGATAGTATCGATAGTTTTAGAAATAAAATTGATGATAAAACCAAAGCAATATATGTCGAATCAATGGGAAATCCTAGGTTCAATATTCCTGATTTTGAGGGACTCTCTGCATTGGCGAAGGAAAATGGAATTCCCTTAATAGTGGATAATACTCTTGGTGCTGGTGGTGCCTTAATAAGACCAATTGATTTTGGAGCCGATGTTGTTGTGGAAAGTGCGACAAAATGGATTGGTGGACATGGAACAAGTATCGGAGGGGTTATTGTTGATGCCGGAACCTTTGATTGGGGAAATGGTAAATTCCCACTAATGAGTGAGCCAAGCGATGCTTATCATGGGCTCGTTCATTGGGATGCTTTTGGTTTCGGTAGCGATATCTGCAAATCTTTGGGAGTACCTGATAATAGAAATATAGCTTTTGCATTAAGAGCAAGACTAGAATGCCTAAGAGACTGGGGATCAGCTCAAAGTCCTTTTAATTCGTTTTTGTTATTGCAGGGTTTGGAAACTTTAAGTTTAAGGATAGAAAGACAAACTTCTAATGCTCTTGAATTAGCAAAATGGTTAGATTCTAATTCTAATGTAAGTAGTGTTAATTATCCTGGCCTGGAATCTGATCCATATTATTCAAGTGCCAAAAAATATACTACCGGAAGGGGAATGGGTTGCATGCTTATGTTCTCTCTTAATGGAGGTTATGAAAATGCAGTAAAATTTATTGATTCCTTAAAATTAGCCAGTCACCTTGCTAATGTTGGTGATTCAAAAACTTTAGTAATTCATCCTGCTTCAACAACTCATCAGCAATTATCTGAAGAAGAACAATTATCTGCAGGTGTTACTCCCACGATGGTAAGAGTTTCTGTCGGGATTGAGCATATTGATGACATAAAAGCAGATTTCGAACAAGCACTTTCACAAATCACATAGGAAAGGAGATTTATTGGCTTTAATAATTCCTAGTAACTATCACAAGATTAGTGATGTTGAGAAAAATCACATATCTTGGATCGAACCAGAATTGGCAAAAAGACAGGATATACGTCCTCTAAGGATTGGTATTTTGAATATCATGCCTCTTGGTAAGCAGTATGAATTTAACCTACTACATCCACTTGGTTTATCTCCTCTTCAAATTGAGCCAGTTTGGATAAAGCTTAAAACTCACTCTTATAAAACATGGGATCTTAATCATCTAAATAATCTATACATAACTTGGGAAGAAGCAAATAATCCAGAACCGTTAGATGGAATCATTATTACTGGAGCACCTATTGAGCACCTAGCCTTTGAGGAGGTTAAGTATTGGGATGAATTTGTGAAAATTGTAAATGAAGCCAGAAATTCTTGTGCGAGTACTCTTGGATTATGTTGGGCTGGCTTTGCTCTGGCTTATTTGGCAGGGGTTGATAAGCAAGTTTTTGATAGGAAATTATTTGGGGTATTCCCTTTAAAAAGTCTTGTTCCTGGACACCCTTTGATGGGTACACAAGATGATGAATTTATTTGTCCTCAAAGTAGATTTGCTGGATTACCAGATTTGGAAATGGAGAAGGCCCAAAAAGAAGGGAAATTGAATTTGTTGGCATATGGAGAAAACGTTGGATATACGATATTTGAATCTAATGATCAAAAACAACTTATGCATTTAGGTCATCCTGAGTATACGGTGCATAGAATTATTAGTGAAATTGAAAGAGACAAAGAAAAGGGAGATGTTCCTCCTCCTGAAAATTTTGATCTAAATAGTTCAAAAACCGCTTGGAGATCTCATAGGAATTTACTTTTTCAGCAATGGCTTTGGTTTTGTTATCAACAAGTTAGTCTTAATTAACTTTTTTCAATGAGCGCTTTCAATACCACCTAGTCTTTCAAATAGGTTAAGACTTTCTTTATTTAATCCTACAATTTCAACTTTAGATCCACCATTCTGGAATTTTCTAATAATTTGCTCAAGAGCAACAACGCCACTTTGATCCCAAATATGGGCTAAAGACATGTCAATTACAATATTTTCTGGATGTTCATGAATATCAAATCCTTGTAAAAAATAAATTTTACTTACAAAAAATAATTGTCCTTTTACTTTATAGGTAGTTAAATTATTTTCTTTTGCTCTTGAGACAGTTATAACTTTTGCAACTTTTCTGCTGAAAAGAATTGCAGCTAATGCAACTCCTGCAATAACTCCAAGCGCAAGATTATGAGGCTTTGTAAGCATAGTAACTGAGAAAGTCATAAGCATGACTGCAGTATCGCTTTTAGGTATCTTTCTAATATTTTTTAATCCATTTATATCCGCTGTACTTATTGCGATCGTTATCATGATTGCTACTAAAGCAGCCATTGGGATTGCTCCAATCCAAGACTTCAATAGGATAATCATAATTAGTAGAGATATACCTGAGGAGAGGGTTGATAATCTAGATTTACCACCATTCTCAGTATTCATAACAGATTGCCCAACTAAGGCACATCCTGCCATTCCACCAAATAAGGATGCCACAATATTTGCGATTCCCTGTCCTCTTGCTTCTTTATTTTTATTAGAACTTGTATCAGTTACATCGTCTAAAATGTCTTGAGTTAAAAAGGTTTCCATTAAACCTACGAGAGATATTGCAAGTGAAGTCGGTAAAATTATCCCTAATGTTTCAAGACTAAAAGGTACTTTCCCATTTTCTATTGATCCAAAAGGAAGAGAAATACTTGGCAATCCATCAGGTAATTTTCCCAAATCGCTAACTGTTGGGACATCTAGATTAAAAAATATGCTTATAAGAGTAATCACTACTATTGCGATAAGTTGAGATGGGACTACTTTTGTGATTTTTGGAAGTCCATAGATAATTACTAATCCTAGGATTACAAGAATCCAAACTACTGGAATCTGAGAGTTAATTGGATATTGACTGATAGTTTGTTCAACTAATTCTTTTGATTCTTTAATCCCTATTCCTAACTGAGGTAGTTGTGCTTGAAATATTAAAAGTGCCAATGCATTTACAAATCCACTTAATACTCCTGTTGGAACGAATCGCATTTGGTAGGCAAGCCTTAAGTATCCCCAAAGAATTTGGAAAATTCCAGTTAATATTCCAGCTGCAATGAGATATGGGACTCCTAATCCAGGAGCTTGTGATTCTCCATAAGCAACAAGTCCAGTCATTAAAAGAGCTGTTGAACCTGTGGCTGAAGTGATCATCCCCCTTCTACCTCCAACAATGGCAATCGTTATAGATAGGCAAAATGCACCAAAAAGGCCAACTTTAGGATCTACACCAGCTATTCCTGAAAAAGCAATTGCTTCTGGGATCATTGCAAAAGCTACAACTAAGCCAGAGAGAATATTTGACTTTGGATCATCTAACCAATTTTTAGATAAATATCTTGAGAAATTTGACATTTTAAGTTTCTTTATAATTAAGAAGTTACCTCATAGAGGAGGCAAAATACCTTGTGGGTCAAAAATATTCTTTAAAGTTTTTAATTCGTTCATTCTATTTCCAAAGGCTAAAGTAATTTCTTCTTCATGAGAATTCAAATGATTGTGCAATTGGGCTAAGTGAATATTTGGATAAAACCTTTTTAGCTTGCTCCATGATTTATAAATCCATTCCAGAGCGACTTCTTTTTCTTGAAGATCATTTTTTTTCCATGATGCATATATCCATGGTTTCCAAGTACTTTTTCTATGAACAAAAAAGCTTGCTCCATGATTTAACTTTTTAGTTTTGCCACCTAATTGTTGAGAAGCAATATAACAGGAATTATTAGGTTTATTTTCCATTATTTCACTCAAACATTTTATAAAAATTGGGATATCATTTTTTAAATCTTCTCCAAGAAGACTAATTACCTCAGAATGGTTATTTGCATTTAGCTCATATAAATTCAATTCCTTTGGGAAAAAATTAATTTTGTTAAAGTTTTCATAAAATTTTTTTTCTAGAGCAGGAAATTTGTCTAGAAGCATTAAGTTTTCTTCTGTTCTTTTATCTTTTAAATTATTAAGCTCAGCAAAAATATATATATAAATTTTTTGGGCATAAATCCATTGAAGACTAATATTTTCTGGAAATTCCTCTGATAGTTTTATTATTTCTGAAAGTTCATTTAGATTTACAAATCCTTCAATAACCTTTATTGGATTAGATTGGATAGTCTTAAGTTCTATTTCAGTAATAATTGAAAAGAAGGGTGCTGCGCCTTTAATTGCTTCCCAAATCAATTGTTCTTCTGGATTTATTTGATTTTTTTTTAAAGAGATAAATGTGCCATTTCCCAAGAAACCTTTTATTGATTCAATATTATCAATAGCTAATCCGTAGGCTCTACTGAGCGGGCTTACTCCACCAGTGAGTATATAGCCTGCTCCAGGAAGTTTAGAAAGTCCGATTGGAAAACTTCGATTATGTTTTTGTAAATGATTTACTAGATCCCCCATTATTACTCCACCTCCAATTGTCACTAAATTGGTTTTTCTATCTAGGTGAATTTTGTTGTAATTTTTTCTTAGATCAAGAGTTGTAAAACCATTTTTTGCACAGCTAGAGGTTGTACCTCCACTGCATACGCAAAGGTGCTCGAATTCTTCATTAGAATAGTTATCCTCATAAAATAAGGACTCATCAACGTCATAAATTAATTTCTTTAATTTTGCATCTCTTGAGTTGATATTTGGAACTTCAAGCAAACTATTATTTTTCACTACATGATATTGTTCTTTACTATTATGGTATAAGTAATAACTTGATTTTGGATAATTTAGATTCGAAGTTAAATAATCAAGTCGCGATACTTATCTGTGGACACGGCAGTAGAAATAAACTAGCCATTACTGAATTTCAAGAATTAACTCAGTTTATCCAAAAAAGATACCCAAACTTTTTGGTTGAATATGGTTTCTTGGAATTCGCCAAACCTTCACTTGTTGATGCTCTAGACAAATTAAGAGATCTTTCTATAAAAAAAGTAATTGCAATACCCGCAATGCTTTTCGCTGCTGGCCATGTGAAAAATGATATACCTAGCTTGCTTATGAATTATTCAAGTAAAACAGGTATTGAAATAATTTACGGAAGAGAATTAGGTATTAATAATTTAATGATTAGTGCAGCTTGTGAAAGAGTTAAAGATGTATTTAAACAAAATAATACACTCAAACCTGAAGAATCATTATTAGTTGTTGTTGGTAGAGGCTCTTCTGACCCAGATGCTAATTCCAATGTTTCAAAAATTACGAGAATGATCGTAGAAGGTATTGGTTTAGGGTGGGGGGAAACAGTTTTTTCTGGGGTAACTTTCCCTCTAGTTGAACCTGGCTTGAAAAATGTTGCGAGACTTGGTTATAAAAATATAATTATTTTCCCTTATTTCCTTTTCTCAGGTGTCCTTGTCACAAGAATAAAAAGGCAAAGTGATTTAGTTGCTATTAATAATCCAAATATTTCATTTATACATGCAAAATATCTTTCGTCACAGTCTTATGTGGTCGACACTTTTGTAGAAAGGATTGAAGAGATTCTTAATAACGAAGGTAATAATTTTATGAATTGCTCAACCTGTAAATATAGGTCAAATTTATTTGGCTTTGAAAAAGAAGTTGGAATGGTACAAGAAAGTCATCATGACCATGTAGAGGGCTTGGGCATCAGTTGTGATTTATGTGATCCTGAATGTAATGGTGCTTGTGAAATACAAAATCAAATACCAACTCATAACCAAGAAAAATCAAACTCAGGAGGAGGAGATTACTTGGAAAATGAACATGTGGAGGCTCATCAGCATGAACATAATCACCATCACCATCACCATAGTATTTATCCAAACTCAAAACATCCTTTAGGACCTGTCACGCTTCGCTTGCCTAATAAAGACTAAATCTTAAGAAAATCCGTTGAAAACCAATTAATCACCTGTCTCTTTCTCGACTTAGTCTTAATAGACTCAGTATATATAAGTATTCTTAATATAAATTCTTGAAAGTATTTTGGACTAGATTTTCCACAATTTAAAGGTTGTTTTCCACGTCCAAATCCACATTGGATTAGAAATGCCAGTATTTTTCAAAAAAAACAGGACATCAACATTATTATTGACTTTTCTTTAAGATTTATTCAATTTCCTTTTTTAAAAAGTAAGTTTTTTAAAAACTAACTTATAACATGAGTCTTATATGATAATTGAAAAATTATCTGGCTAACTCTTTTTGACATTTAGAAAAAAAAACATAATTATAGTTGTGTAGAAAATATTATTTATGGATCAATTCAGCCAATCAAATTTGTCCGACGTGAACAACAAGGAACTCTCTTCAAATAAAGTCTCTTTAGAAACAGAACTTTCAGAATCTCTCTATAACACTATGAAAGATTTTGTTTTAAGTAACCCAACTTGGGATCAATATAAGCTTATAAATTCAGCATTAGCCACTTTTCTGGTTCAAAACGGATGTACTGATAATTCTGTTTCTGAAATTTATCTAAATCAATTATTTACTCCCTCTAAATCTTTTTAATATTTAGGCAGGCCCTCCTACTCAAAGCCATCATTGTAAGTGTGGGGCTTTGCCAAGATGAAGTTGGCCAGCATGCTCCATCTAGCACAAGTACATTCTTGCATCTCCAAAGTCTATTAAATTTATCAACTACGCTATTTTCTTCGTTTGTTCCCATTGGTGCACCTCCTACTTCATGTATGTAATATCCTGGCGGAGGAGGATTATCTGAAAGCGGGATTAAGTTTTTTGTTAGTAAACTACCAAAAGGTATATTAATTAGTTCATCAATATTTTTTATTTCTCCATCTGCAGCTTCTATTGATTTTTGTATTGTCTTTTCCATATGTTTAGCCATTCTTAACTCATTATCGCTCCATTCGAATTCGATGTAGGGAATTGGGATACCCCATTTATCTGTTTTTCTTGAGAGAGAAACTGAGTTTTTTTCTCTGGGAAGTACTTCACCATGGGCGATGAGAAAGCCAATAGATGTACTTTTATCTTTTTGCAAAAATTTAGGTATCCCTAATCTATCAATTGCCCCCCAGATTCCATAACCTCTATTGAAATTTATGTCGTCAATTTTTGGTAAATTTGAACCAAATGGAATAAAGAAGCTGCCTGCTCCAGAAAGATAGGGAAGATTATCTAGTAGTTTTACTGAGTTTTTTGTTTTTGGCACTGAAAAAAATCTGCAGATAGAGATATGGTCCATAAGGTATTTACCTAATTTCCCAGAAGTATCTTTGAAACCTGAGGAATTTGATTTATATTCTGAGTTCAGTAGTATTCTTAGAGTTGAAATTGTAGATGCGCAAAGGAGGATTAAATCACAATTTAATTCTTTTTTACATCCATTTTCTAGGTTTACGATCGTAAGTTTTGATGCAATTTCTGTCATCTTGTTAACCTCAAAAGACTCCACTAGGTGATTTGAGATTATTTGTACATTTCCAGTATCTAGAGCCTTTTTTAAAGTACTTCCTACACTGGAGGACTGAGGCCATTTTTTATCTTTTACTGATGAATTTCGGTCAAATCCTCTTGATTGGATAAATGGATAGTTTAATTTTGATTTAACTTTTCTGCCAAAAACTTTCTCGTTTTCTGTAAGAGGGATTTCACTAATATATTTACCGTTTGGGACTTCTTTAATATCATCTTTTCGTCCATAGATTCCACAGAAACTTTCAATGAAATCATAGTGAGGGGAGAGTTCATCGTATGAAATAGGCCAGTTTGGTCCAAATCCGTCTTTGTTAGCTGGTTGAAAATCTTCTGAAGAGAGTCTTAATGTTATTCCTCCCCACGTTAATGATCTCCCACCATATTGTTTACCTTGAGTCCAAAGGAAGGGCTTTTTTTTTGGGGAGTCATAAGGATGCTTTAATTCATTTGTATATAAATCAGGATTATTTTTCCAATAACCGGGATGTTGGCATTGATTAGCATGTTTTTTTGTTATTACTCCTGATAATCTTTTAAATGTACTTTTTGGCTCATTATTACTTGCTTCAGACCTTTTAATTTGAGGCCCTGCTTCTATTACTAAAACTTTTATCCCCTGTTCTGCCAATGTAAGTGCTGCTACTCCTCCTGTAGCTCCAGAACCAACAACAATTGCATCATACGGACTTATATCCAAAACCTAGCACGTGATTTGTTATTTCAATAAATATAGCATTCAGTAAATAATTAATTTTTAGATTTCAGCTTAAGAAGTTAGAATTTATTAAAATAATACTCAAAAAAATGAGATTTATAATTTTATTTGTTTTAATAATTGTTTTAACCTTACCTTTTAGAAGCTTTGCTGCGTTGGACTATGGTAAACAATCCTTGATAGGGGCTGATTTTTCTGGATCTGATTTAAAAGGAGCAACTTTCTACTTGACTGATTTACAAGACGCAAATTTATCAGGTTGTGAGCTCCAGAATGCAACTCTTTATGGAGCAAAATTGAAAGATACTAATTTAAGTAACTCCAATTTAAGAGAAGTAACTTTAGACTCAGCTGTCTTAGATGGAACAGATTTATCAAACACTAACTTGGAGGATTCTTTTGCTTATAGTACACAGTTTGAAAATGTAAAAATCCAAGGCGCAGACTTCACAAATGTTTTTTTGCCAAAAGATATTGTTAGGAAATTTTGTGAAAGTGCCTCTGGCATCAATCCAATTACAAATAGGGAAACCAGAGAAACTTTAGAATGCGATTACATTTAAATTTATGCACATATAAGTTCTTTTTTAATCATTCTTTGTTTATAAAGTGATCTTCCAACAGGCCAACCTAAAGTTGATAAATGTCTCATTAAAGAAATTGAGTGCTTGAAATAAAGTCTGTCTGAATTTGTAATACCAAGCTCTTTGAGAGTATTTGTTAATAAAAATAATTCTTTTTTAGTGCCTTTTTTTTTATCTAATAAAATAAATCCCTTAACGGATAATTTATTTTCAAGAGCCTTATCATTTTCAGCAAAACCAACTTTAAGTAAATTAAATTCATCAGAATAAAAAGTATAAATTATTCCATCCTTGAATTTATCTGAAGAATTATGGACATTAAAACTTGATGATATTAATGCTTTGTGTCCTTTTATGATTTTTCTGTTATTCATTATTATTTGATTTCGTTCTGAGCTATTTCGTATTTCTCCAATAGATTGTTTACTTCTGCAAGTGCAATTCTTTTTTGACAGGCCGAATCATATCTATTTACTGCTATTGAAGGTATTGAACCTTTGCTTTTCATTTCCCTTAAACCAGTTTCTAAACACTGAAAAGCAACACTCGATAGATCCCGACCCTCTGCGGCGGCCCAAACCTTTAAAAGATAAGTGAGATTTGATGGTACTGAGATTTGCACTTTGTTTGAATTTGAAGTATTTAATGCAATATCATCGAGACTAATTTCTTTAGAGGAAATAGTTTCTTTTACTTTTTTCTTCAAAAATTTAACTTGTCTTGTTGCGTCCTCTTTATTCTTGAATTTTTTTTCTATTTCAAAAAAATCTTCTTCAGAATTAATTAAAGCTTCTAATGCCCATTTAGCATCATCTTTTGCAATAGCTGTGCTATCAAGCCATTCATCTCTTATTTTTGACCAATTATTAGGCATAAACTTTATGCAATAACTATAGAATAGTTCAATCTGAATAGATTGTCTATATATTCTAAATAGAATTAATATTGAATGTATAAATCTTAAAATTGAGCCGATTTTCTTAGAGTCTCTATTATTAGAAATAGAAATGATGTTATTGAACAATTAAGACTTTAAAAAATCTATGAATTATGAATGAATAGGTCATTTGTTGTGGAAACTTTTTCTTATTATTCCAGTGCTTTTGCCGATTTATTAAATAATTTGTTCTTCTTTTTTATTAGTTATTGGTTAATTAAATTAAAAAAGTTTCTGAGTTTTTAATCTCTTTCAATAAGTTCAATTTTATATCCATCAGGATCCTCAACAAAAGCCAAGACAGTTGAACTGTTTTTCATTGTTTTAGGTTTGGTTGTTACTTTACATCCATTATTTTCTAATCCTTGGCAAATAACGTGAATATCTTTCACTCCAATTGCTATGTGACCATATTTGTCTCCAAGCTCATAGTCGTCCGACTTTTTGTGCCAGTTATGAGTTAATTCAATTACTGTATTTTCTTTTTCTGAACCATAGCCAACAAATGCCAAAGTGAATTTCCCATGAGGATAATCCTTTTTTCTTAATAAATTCATTCCTAATCTATTAACGTAGAAATCAATAGATTTATCTAAATCTCCCACTCTCAACATTGTATGAAGTATACGCATTTTTAATTATTAATCTAAATTAATTATCTAATATTTAATAAACATCTGCCAAAGTTGAATTTTTAAAGGCTAAGTATTTAATTAAGTTGAGAAAATTAGGTTAATATATAGATATTGAATTTCCAATATATTGAATCAGATATTCCAGAGACTCTCATCAATATTTCTGTATACAATACCCCTGAAGGCTTCAATACCTTTTGGATATTTTTTGTTCTATAAATATTCTTTTTTAAAAATATTATTTTTAATAACTTTTCCAATAGCAACAATTGAAAAATCATTGCCTTTTGGTGGATTATTATTATTTATAATTTTGTTTGCTGGATTAGCAAAAAATCCAAAAGTACCTTATTTCGTTAGATATAACGCATGCCAGGCCTTACTTATTAATGTTGCTTTGATAATAGTTTCATATCTTTTGAGAATAGCTCCCATTCTTGAATTAGGGTCAATTATTTTTATTTTTACATTATCTATTTTTATTTATTCTATTTCTCAATGTCTTTACGGAGTAGAACCTGAAATACCCTTAATTAGTAGATCTGTAAGAATGCAAATTTAAAAAAGATTTATATAGTTGTTAACTTTTTCAGCACTCATTCAGAATAGATTCCCATCTTTGTTGACTTGCTTTTATTGCTTGCATTGGTGGATTAGCTCCTTCTATTTCAAAGGCTTTAATCAAAGATTTATTAGCTAATAAGCCTAATCTTGCCGCCTCTCTTTGCCTTGAGCATACTTTTTTTCTTGATCCATCTTTTAAGCTATTTTCAATTTCTTTAAGTATCTGGCTTGCTTGATTAGATTTAGAATAAAAGTCATTCATATAAACATCAAGTGCAGTATCAGCAAGGATTTGAATTGGAGAGATGATTGTAACTAAGCACACTATAAAACTTGTTAATATAAATATTTTCATAAGAATCTTAGGTGAATTTTTTTTTCGATCTCTTTAATACTAAATAAAAGCTAAGAACGCTTATTGTTCCAGATGGGCCTATTAAAAGATGCCAAAATTGATCTCCACTTGTAGAGAGATTTGTTCCAAAGAAAGTTGTAAAAAAAATCCCAAATATTGGGTAAAGGATAAGAAGCCAATCTTTAAAAGTCCTTTGCCAATTAATTATTAGAAAAATACTTAAAATTACTTGAAAAAGAAGAGCAATAGTTTTACTAAATGAAACATATGAGATTATGGAACATAAAGAAATGCATAAGTTAGTTATTTGAATAAATTTATTTTTTATAACTGAAATTGATAAAAATGTGAGACCTAAAGAAAGGAAAGAATAAAATAACCAATTAAATAAAGAAGAATGATCAACGTAAATCCAGTCGGTTTGAGTATGATCTAAGATTTCAGAAACTGAGGCTAATCCTAAAAAAATAAAACCGTATGGTATGAACTTGTGATATTTTATGTGTTTGAATTTATTGTTAGATTTAATTCCCATCAATATTGGAATGATTGCTGCTTGAAAATGGGCTATTAATAATATTGAAAAAAACAAAATAATCTTTTAATTAGTATTCCTCTTAAATTTAAACAAAAGCTATTCCCAAATTATTTTAGAAGAGAGAAATACCATTGCCCAATTACTATAATTAATACTGTAAGAACAAATGGGAATGCAGGATATCTTGTTTGAAAATTAGCAGGAGGCCATGGAGACCAAGATATTAATCTCCCTTGGGGCTCATTAGATGAAATTTTTTTTGTTTTTAATGATTTATAATTATTATCAGCGAATCCCTTGTTCATTATTTACTGAATAAAAACTAATAATAACAAGAAGAAAAAAGAAGAGCGTAAAAATGCGAATTAATTTTTTATTAGGATTTTAAAAAATGAAAAAATTTAATTAACAAAAATAAATACGGCAACACTTGGTTCTTTTAGAAGTGTTTTTGAATTAATCTAAGTTACTTTATTTAAAGTATCAGGAATTTCCTTTAATAAATAATTTGAAGTTATTCCAAAAATGTAAAAATATCCCGGTGGAAAGTAAAAATTCATAAATTTCTAAATCATTTCTTATATGTTCAACTGTGGAGGCCCATGAAATTTCATAATAGAAAATGTATAAAGCTGTTATCAAGAAAAATAAACTTAGTTTTTTATTTGGGATTGAATTCAAATATGGCCATTTTTTCCAACCTATCCAACCAAATAAAATGCAAATTGTTATCAAAATAGGATCAAGAAAGAAATCATGAAAAAATGGCAGATTATGTAAATTAGTTTCACTTTGAATACTTATTTCCGTTAGAGAATTAAGAGAAAAACCTGTTATCCTCTCTCCCCAACTTATTTCCTCAGCTGCAACGAAGAAGCAAAAAGCGCTCAGAAATAACCATATAAATGAATTTATTGTATTTTTATTTTTACTTTTGAAATAGATAAAAATACCAAGTATTGATGAAATTAAGTATTCAGAAAACTGAAGCCACTCTAAAGGACCATCTTCAATTTTTAATAAATTAAACCATGTTAAACCAAAAATATTTTCCCCATATGGAAGAATATAAACAAAACCATAAATAAAAAGGATGTAATAAATGGGAAATAGATTAACTTCCGGAGAGATCTCACCCCAGGGGGTTTTAATTGATTTCAAAATTTAATTAATACTTCTTAGGATATTCTATAACAAACTTGAAAGGTGAAAATAATAAATATTTTTCTAAATGCAAAAATTAATTAATAAAAAAATATCTTTTAACTATGCACTTCTGATAATTAAGAAGAGCGAAAAGTAGTAAAAGTACGATCCAAAAAGTGAATAAATCATAATCAATCTCTTTTTAATTGTAGATGATGCAATGAAATAGCTTCCTAAAGAGAAAGGTATTATTGGGAATGTTCGTATTATCAATATGAAAATTGGTTTGAAAGTAATATTTTCAAATATATACTTTAGTCGATGATTTCTTATATTTTTTATGAGAGAGATGTTTTTTGAAAATCTTAAATTTGTTTTTCTAAGAAATATGATTTGGGCCATCCCTAAAATAGTTAAGATTGGTGCAAAAAAAATAATATATTTTAAACCGAAAAACTTTATCAATATCAAGTCAAATACTATGGATAATGGTAGGCCAAGTAATATAGAAAAAATATTTATAGATGCCAAATATTTATATTCAATCTCAATTATTAAATTATCAAAGCCATTGCTATATCGTAGAAAGAGAGCAAATAAATAAATGACAATATAAAAAATAAAGATTTTAAATATTGTTGATTTGAAATTTAAATTTTTTCTAGACATATTAAATTAAACATTCCAAAATATTTATCGAAGAACAATCTCTCAAAAATTCTTGCTATTTTAATCAACCTACCAATTCTTGTGTTGAAAGAGTGGCCTCCACTTAATAAATAAGAAAACGGCATAATATTCCTTTTGTGAATTAAATAAAAATTAGGGAATAAATTTTTGAATTTTACATAATCCCTCTCAAAAATTATCCATGAGAGCGCTTGATTTGAGTCTAATAGTGGATCTTTAGATTCAAATTTCCACTCAAGTTGTCTTGTATTAAATGGTTCGTGTCCTATAAGTTTATAGATAAATCTACTCCAGAAATTATTGCTTGGTTCAATCATTATTATTCTACCTCCAGCCAAAAGAGATTTTTCTGCTGATTTCAAAAATAATTCTGGATCACTTATGTGATGAAAAACATTAACTAAGATTAAATTTGATATTTTTTGTTCAAATTTTTTTCCTATATCCATTGCATCAAGTTTGAAATCAGTATTTGAATTCAAGAAAACATCTGTTTTTTTAATGCTCTTAATTATCTGATCTATAAAACTTGCACCGCATCCCAGTTCAATATCTATTCCATCTATTTCAGAGAGAGACTTTGAAATAATTTCATACCACTCGTTATAAAGAAAACCTAATGCTTTATTTGACTTTTCGAAGCCAATTCTATCTTCTGTAATAATCTCACCTTTATTTGACATTTTTTTAACTTAGTAATTATTAAAGAATTTAAATTGAGACATATATTATAAAAAGTTCTTAAATTCAATTTAACATTTATGAAATTAATCTTTAGGATGGAGGAGGTAACATTAGTGTCGGTTCAGAATGATCTGATGTGATCCTAAGTGAAAAGAGAAAATTAACGAATTATATACAAAACATCAATGCATCATTAACACCAAATATATAAAATGAACCTGAGTGATTAGGTAATTTTATTAGTTTATATGCCATAAAGAGTGGTCTCATAATGAATGATCCGAAATTGATTTTCCTACTTGTTTATAAAACGGAGGGGGTGGGATTCGAACCCACGGTACCCTTGCAGATACGCTAGTTTTCAAGACTAGAGCCTTAAACCACTCGACCACCCCTCCAGGCAAAAAATATTTAATTTTAAGCTTTTTAATTATATCAAAAGATGGTTAAATTTTTAGGAACTGATCTGGAACTGCAAGTCAAGCTTTCTTCCAAATTATTGGTATAACAAAAATGCAATCTAGATTTCAAGACTGTAGCCTTAAACCACTCGACCATCCATCCTAAAGCATATTAAGTTATTGATTTTTTGGCTAGATAAAATATCTATTGTCAATAATAGTTATTAATATAAGTATTTAAATATTTTTCAAAATCAATTTATGTATTTATCTAGTTGAAAAAAAAATGAACTTAGTATTTAGTATTTTTGAAATATCTGGTCTGGAAAATTTAACGACTTTTTAAAAAGATAGATCTTTTTAAATAAATACTATAAAAAAAATGGTTTTATTAAATAATTATCATAAAAGAAAAATAAAAGAATTTTTAATTAGGCATATTACTTTTTTAATTCAATATTTTTAGAAGTTGATATATCCTAAACTATTTAATAAATTTTGACTGATATCGAAATTTAAAACATTTTCAATTAATTTAGGTCCAATAAAACAAACACAAATACCGTAGATTAAATCAATTTTTAGATAAGAAGACCCAAAATTAATTAATAATATTATTAAAACTAGTGGACTTATTATTAAATGAGCTAATAGCTTAAATAAAAAATTTATATTACTGTCACTTATAGATGTCCAAATACTTAATCCATCACCTTTACTAGGTATTGCATTCATTCCAATTGAAACAGAAATAATTATTCTAAAAATGTCCTGCCAATTTAAACTCACTAAGCCTAATGTGGATAATTTATTTACTATTGTTGTGTAAGAAATTATCCCTCCTATTAATGAATTGATAAAAAAAGGAGCAGTTGAAATAAGTATATTTTGATATAGATTCTTAGGTTGTTCATGTAGTACATATCCTGATGAATCTCTGAAATTGTAATAGCAATAATTTATTACCTTTGCATTAAAAATAATGCAAAAAAAATGATGAGATAATTCATGGATAATTACCCCAGGCATATAGAAAATAGATTTCAATATTGCTTGCATATAAAAAATAAGATTTGGAAATTTTATTGAAATCTAACTTTAATTTTTATTTTTTACTCTGATATAAGGCCTCTCAAACTTTGGGTCACTTTCATGATTATGATCAGCAAAATGGGAAGGTAATTTATGCGCAAAAGAGCTGGTGAGATTAAAGCAATTGATTAGGGTAAAAAACTTTAGGAATAATTTATTTTTCATATTTAGTTAAGTAACTGGTTAGTTTCACCAATATTTTATTTAATTATCTAGATAATTTTATCAACTGATGTATTAACGATCACCAAAGGATTTGACAAAATAGATTAAAAATCAGAGAATTGTATCTATTCTTATTAATAACGTGAAACTTAAAGGATTCCTAATAGGTTTATTTGCAGGGACTTCTCTATTAGCAACATCTAATCTAGTACCCCCTGTTAAGGCAGGCGCATGTGATAATGCCCCTCGAGCAGGTGATGAATTTATTCCAATGGGTCTCGGTGAATATAGAATTAGATCAACAGTTTATTTGCCTCTCACTTCAAATAATGAAAGGAAAGTTGCATTTGCTTTTAAAAAGTTAGAACTTGAAGCCCAAAAAAAACTAGCTGAATTTGTAGAATCTAAAGTAAAATCATATGATGACCTTGATAAATCTGCTAAAGCAGAAATTATCACTGGTGCCAATGGAGAAGATACAACAGAAGAAATGTTAATAGAGGCCGAAGAAATAATTAGTGGAATTAGTGCTTCAGCAGAAGAACTTCTTCGTGGATCGCAAGAATTAGGTCGATGTCACGAACCTGGAGAGATGGTTATCCTAACAAGAGGTATTAATTCAGAAACTCAAAAAATGATATCTAATACCAAATCTAACACTATTGACAATGACAATAATTCTATAAAAGCTTATAGAAAAGATACAAAAGGTTATTCAGGATATGGCAATAATCTTGATGATTTTTAAAAAGAATAATTACTTATTTAATAAGTAGAATATCCTGATTCGTCTTCAATATTTTCCTCAATTTCTTTATTTTTTTCTTCAACTTTTTCTTTAGGAAGTTCTTTTATGAAATTTGTAATTGATTGAAGTCCTTCTATTGTATATGACCTAAATGTGGAGTTTGTATAAAGTAGAAAAAGAACTAAAGCAGCAATTATAAGATTTCTCATATTTTATTTATTAATTTTTAATATGATAAATTTAGAATAAAATGAAGTTATTTTCAAATATAAATTTGATATTAGAAAAAAAGGTTTGATAGATGAATATTTTTAGATTATTATATTTTATTTTATTTTTGATTTTAGGTAGTAAAGTTTGTCTTGCATCATCTGATCATAAAAAAAATATTTACGATTTAATACATAAAACCAACTATTCTCTGAACAGGACATTACTAGTCCAGAGTGATGAAAATATTAAAGAAATTACCATTTCTGGGAGAGGTAAATCAGAGGAACAAGCCGCAATGAATGCAGCTAAAAATGCATTATTAATGGCATCACCAAGATATATAAAAAAAAGAAGAGTAAGTCTTTATAAAGAGACTGTAATTAATGACAATTTGATTAAAGAGGAGAGCCAGGATAGCTATAGAGAAAGTAGTTACGGATTTAATCAAGGTTCAATTTTAGCGTTTAAGATAATCAAAAGTTCTATGAGAGATAATTTATACTCGGTAGTTGCTAAAGCAAAAGTAAGTTATGGATTGAATGAGCAAGAATTTCATCCCTTGTTTAAACCATCAAAAGTAAGCACCAAAGAATTAGGTATTCAAAAAATTTTTAAAATAGGCGTTGGTTTTACAGAAGAGGATGCCATAAATGATGCTATAGAGCAGGCGTTAATATTTATTGCAGGAGAAAAAATTAATGTCGAGACTAACTTAGATGTTTTGGCACAGCTAACCTCTCTTGTAGATAAAGAACTTGAAGAAAATGATTTATACACAAAAGAAACATTAGGTGATCTAACTAGTGGATATAGTGAGGGTTATATTGAATCATTTAAGAAATTAAATTCTTATGAAGAAGATGGTTTGTTTAAGGTAGAGGCAGATATATTAGTTAGAAATAAAACTTTTTCTTCTTATATAGATGAAAAATTAATGCCCTCAAGGATAAAAATAATTCATGGCAAATAATAAAGTTAAAAAATAGATATGAAGAATTTTATTAAGAATTTATTTATTTTAATTTTTGCAAGTTCATCCTTAGGGATTATTAAAAATAATAATTCTTTTTTTCAAATTTTAGCTTCCGAAGGAACTAAAGTTGAAATTAACTTTGGAGAGTCGTTTGGGATAGATCAGAATATCAAAAATTTAAAAGATCGAAAAAATATTTACGAGAAAGGAATTATCGATAAAGTAAAAGAAGGTAGGTCGAATGAATATAAAATAGGTAGATATATTATTGGAAAAAGGTTTTTCAGAGAAGATTATTGTAAAGAGATTGGGAAATATTCAATTATTGGAACAGTGCCATATGTTTCATGGTGCCACGAAGATAGTGGTCCTTTTAGTCTTATTACTAACCCTGAAAGTGCATTTATACTTCCTTTAACAATTGAATTAAAATCAGGGTTTAAAAAAAATCTAATAGATACATTGTTGGATGGTCTTGAAGCAGATTATATAGGAGTTATAAAAGGCCATGAACATAATCCAATGAAACTTGCAGGACCAGATTTTAAGTTTGGTCAAGATCAATTATTTGGAATTGTAGATCACACCAAAAAATTGATGTTGTTATATGAAATTAATGACTTGGGAATAAAACAAAATACTAATTTCAGTAAATTATCCGCAAAAAATAGTTCTTATGATCTTGTAATTAATTTGATTGACAGAAAAGGTCAAGTATTTGGTGGAGTTTCATTTGGAGAGAATAAAAAACACTGTTTTAATCATTCAAAAAACTGCCTTTTAAATAATATTCACTTACTGGAATTTCATCATAAAATCCATTCTCCTAACATTGTAAAAGATACGAAATGGGGCTATATAACCGAAGAATTATCACCTCCTCATTCACTAATAAAAGATTATGTTAGTTTTCAAAAGATTTTTTTAAGTAGAAATTATTATTTATTAATTGATATTAATCAATATCAAGCAAGGAATATTTCAAGTGTTGAAGTCAAAGATATCATAAATGAATAAATTTCTACTCTGTAAAAAATATATTTTTGTTTTTTTGATAATTAATTCATTTAATACTTCTGTTTTTGGGAAAGAGAGAAATTGCTCGAATTACCCATATCCGGAAGGTATTTATTATAAAATTAAATCCAACAATCAAAAACAATATATTTATACACAATCTGCATTTATCAAAAGTAAAAATAATAGAAAAATAGTTTTTAACAAAAGAAAAAATGATTTATTTGCAATGGCGTCCTTGCATAAACATATCAAACTAAATTCCCCAAATTACTATGAAGAAAAGATTGGAGTTTATAGAATTTATTCTTGCTTTAATAATAATGGTACATATAAGATTTCTTATGCTCAAAGAGTAGAAAATTTAGAGAGTTTAAATAATTTTCAAAGAGTAAAAAGATTTTTCGGGAATATATTTCAAAATAATTGAAGTTTCAGATATATTTAAAATCAAAATATAAATAAAATAGTAGTATGAAATTTGGATTAATTTCAGGTTAATACTATGTATGAAACATTAGCCTGCAGTTAAAAATTCTTAATTACAAATCTTTTAAATTTAAAAATAAAACGAGTATGAACATAAATTGTTTAATTAAAAATTTTTTTATATTATTTTTTAGTATCCTTAATTTGTATTCTTTAAAGACATATGCTATAAATTGTGGATCGCCAGTTCACAAAAATAAAGCAATATGTAGAAGCAAATCAAATGTTGAACCTATAATTAATCCCAAAGAATTAATTGAAAAAGTAACTGTTTTAATAGAAGGTAATGGGAACCCTGGATCCGGTGTAATTATTAATAAAGAAAATAATTTATATAGTATTTTGACATCTGCTCATGTTGTTTGTAGTAGGCGTAATCAATCTGTTGATACTGAAGAATATGCTGTTAAAACTTTTGACGGTGTTTGGCATGATTCATACGATAATTCAAATTTGAATGTTAAGTGTCCTCCCATTTTGACGGGGCAGGAAAAGATGAGCAGTAAATTTTGTAGTGCAGCAGTAAGTAAGGCTTATCCTTGGCCAATAGATATTGCTATTTTAGAATTTAAATCAAATAAAGAGTATGAGGTCGCAAAAAAGTCTAGTTCAATTAAAAAACTTGGTAAAGATGTTTATATTTCTGGCTATCCCATATCTAAGGATGGAAAACTTGTGATCAGGGAAAGTCAGGGAACTGTTGATGTCCCTCCATCTTCCATTAATCAAACTTGTAAAGGATATGGCTTGAGATATATTGCTCAAACTGAAGTTGGGATGGATGGTGGAGGTGTCTGGTCAAAGAATGGAAGATTAGTGGGCATTCATGGTTACCGTGAAGTAAGTAGAGAAGATGACATCGCATTAAACCGAGGAAGCTATGGGAGTGGAATCCATGTTCCATATTGGAAAGAAATGATTGATCCATTAAATCCTTCTAAAGGATTTACAGAAGATTTTGAAAAAAAAGATGGTAAAGATGATGTATATGGAATAATAAGCAAAGCCAAGGCGTTTATAAATGTAGCTAGGTCAGAGAAAATTAACAATAATCCAAATTTTATTATTGAGGAAGCTTCTACTTCCATATTAGAAGATTTAAAAAGAGCTGAGAAAATAGATAGTAAACAACCTTTAGTTCCAGCACTTTTGGCTCAGATTTATATCCGTAGATATGAAGATGGATCTAAACAAAAAGTATATTTAACAAATGCTCTTAAGAATATTAATAAGGCGATTTTACTTCAAAAGCCTAATTGGTTGGGTCCAAAGGCTTCATATGATGGCAGTTTCGAGGCGATAAGAGCTTATGTACATTTTTTATATGGCCAACATATAAATAATCAAGATTCTATCCTTTCATATCGTTATGCAATAAAAAATATCGATGCAAGATTATCTTTAAAACCGAATGATGTAGAGTCATGGAAAGATAAAGCTAATTATCATTTTTATGCAAAAGAATTAGGAAATGCATACGCATCTCTTATCAAGGCTTCAAAGTTAGCGCCTAAAGACCCAAGTATATTTATAGATATGGGATTTATTCTAGTAGAAAATAAAGAATATATAAAAGCATGCGAAGATTTTAAGAGGGCTAAAAATCTTATAAATGAAGGAATTACTAGACAAGGAAGTCAAGGCTCATTTGCAAAGGATTACAAACAGCAAAAGAAGCGAATGAAACCCTTTACAGACGCTTTAGGTTGTTGAGAATAATACTTTGAATATATTTGATCTTGGATAAATTACTTTTTGTTTAGGGATCTTTTAAATTAACTTGACCGAGAGCCATAAAATAGGCAATTATACTTCAATAATATATATAAGGTTTATGACACGTTCATTGTTTACAGCTACATCAGCCTTATTTCTTGCAAGTACATTAGGTGTAGCAGATGTTTATGCTTTTGGCGTTCCTAAAGTCCCTGGACTTGGAGGTGGAGGCGGAGGTACTAATGCTATTACTACCAAAGCGAAAACAAAAGCTGCTAAGACTATTTTGAAGGATGTTGGCAAAATTGCTTTCAGAGGTGGCAAAATTGTTGCATCAAAACAAAAATGGGCATGCGATAAACTATCAAAAGCACAAAAGATTGTTTTAGCAATCAATGCCACAGATCTCATAGAACAAGTTTCTGATTTGCGAGAGACATTATATTGTGGAATTACAGATCCTATTCCTGCTGAATTACTAGCACCAGAAGAAATAAAAGGTGATGAAACTGAGAATTTTGCATCATAGTATTAGATGCAGTTTAATTCTTTCTGATAAAAATAATTTTTGATTAGTTACTCTGTTTAGAAATGTAATTAATAAAAATCTATTATTCATAACATTTTGCTTTTCTAATCAAGCTTGCTCCACCACCGATTGGCCCAGGTTTTGGAGCCATCCATTCTCCTTTTGAAGAATTGCTTAATTTCCTAAAGACGGAATAAAGATTATCTTTACAACTTACAGCAATCCATCCGTAATCTGATTTTCGTGAAATGTATGGATCATATTGATAGGATTCCTTTTTTTGATAGAAATATGCAGCTAATATATAGTCATATATCTTTTGTGTATTTGAATTATATTTAAATTCTCGAGAATTATTTTTATATAAAGTAATCCAATCACCTTCATGTTTAGAAGCACTATACTGAGGCTTTTCTATATCCCATAAATATTTCGTTCCTGCAGTATATCCCCAACTGGAGGCTGCACTAGTTCTTTTACAATAAATTTGTGCTATTTCTTCATAGCTTGATCCCTTCTCGATAGTATTCCAAGTACCTCTTTGAGACATTTCTCTTTTTTTTCTTAGATAGTAATCCTTATTTCGACAATTTATATCTAACCGACCAAGTATTTGTTTATTCCCCTCTATTAACTTCATTTGCATTCTGAACGAATTGTTGTTTAGAGGCTCATAACTTAATAGATTTATCCATTGTGTAATATTCCTATAATTATCAACGCCAACTGGATGCCATTCAAAACTTTTTATGTTCGCAGACAACTTTTCAGGAAATTTTAAATGGCAAAAAAGTAAAATACCAAAAATTAGATAGAGTTTTTTAAGAAGGGATAGCACTTAGGTAATTTTTTATCAATTTAATTATTTTATTCTCTCTTTTAAATAGGGACAAGTTTATTTAATAGCCCTTCAAAACATATAATCACAAACATGTTTAATCTTAAGCTAAAAAGTTTTTCAAAATTAACTTTTTAGAAACTAATTTTGAATTGTAATATAAGTTATCTCCTAAACAAATAATAAAACTAAAACAAAAAGGGCTTTTAAGAATTAAGGGGTGTAGGTAGATTTCGTTTTATTCTTAAATTAAAATAATTTACCAAGATTAATTGCATATCAGCATCTTTAAAAATAATTTTTTGGAGATCCTTTCATTGATAATGCTTTCATAAATTTAGATAATAATTAATTTATCCAAAATTGACATTTTGTTGAAATAAACCAAATAAGTTGTTGCCAACTATGGCAGCTATAATTAAAACAAAGGCTACTATGGCGAAAAGAGCACTTACATCTTTTATGTCATAAGGCGATTTAAATAAAGGTTTCTGGTCTGCCATAGTTATCTAATTTATAAATGCAATTAAATCATATTAGTTAAATGGTTGTGTGAAGTATTAAGTAAATTTTTAAGTTTAAGATTAGATAATAAAAAAAGGCCACTTTTAGGGGCCTTTTTTTATTTGTTGGACAAATTAATTAACTAACTTGTATAGGATTTACCTCTGTAAGTAAGTTCGAGATGTTGCTTCTTAGCTGTTTCTTTGTTCTGGACGTACTTTTGTCCTCTGTAAGTTAGAGTCATTTTTTAAGCTCCGGTTTCGCTTAAGTCCCCGTTCCCTGGCTTAAGTCGATTTGCGGCTTGCTGAACACAAGTTGAACGTTTTGGTAGCGGTTGCTACAAATTTATATTAACATCTTAAAAAATTATTTGTCTAGCTTTTAATAAATTAACTTAATATTTCAATTATTAAATTAGGCTTCTACCAAAAATAATTATGTTTATCTTTATGTATTTTCTTACAGGTTACATTTTGTACGTTTTTGAGAAGTATTTTTTATTTAATGAACTTTTAAATGTAAAATTCTTAAGATTATAAAATTTGTTTTATGTTTTCTAGAAGCAAAAAACCTACAGTAAAAAAATCTGCAATAGTTGAAGAGACTCCATTATTTGCTCAATTACTACCATTTGCAAACAGAATGAATGATAAGGTTCAATTGGTAAATGCATTAGCTTTTACTTTTATTATGGGATTCTCAATTTTTGGAATTGCTCTGTGGAGACTTTCAGCACTTACTTAATTATTTAATTTTTGCAAAGCATTAATTTTTGATTCTTTGTTTTTGATTATTGTTACTAACCATTTAGAGGCAAGTCCCCTGGATATTGATCTATTTTTTAGAAATCTACATATATAAATGTGTAGATTTTTTTCATTTTTGGAGTTAAATTTTTCCTCAAACTCTAGTATTTCTTCTTCTGAGGTCCTTTTTCTTAGCTCATCAACCAAGGCATGACTAGAAGAATCATTAAATAAGTTCCCAATATTTAAGCTTAATGTCATAAATAATTTATGTCCCTATTTAAGAGGTAGCCATAAATTAAATTTTTAAAAACTAATTTATATTTTTTATTTACAAATTATTTAAATTTAGTCTTTTGGTTTGGCCAGAGGAAGCAGGCACTTATCTGAATCACACCCAGCTGGCCCAGCTTCAGATAGTTCTCCAACATCATATTTATTGAGAGCGTCAAAGAAATCGTTATTAACTTTCCTCTCTATTACTTTATTTTGCAATGATATATATTCGTCTTTACTTATTGGTTCAAAAGGCAATCTCGGGAAAGTTGCGTTGGCACTAAATCGAGCTAGTAATGCTGCCGAAATATATCCTTCATTATTTTGTATTGCATTATGAATGGCTTTCGCAAGGCCCTCTATTTCATTTTCTCTGAATTCTACTGTCGCAGAGGTATTATGCTCTGTATAAAATTTCTGAACCTGCATATAAAAATCAAATTGAGCTAATGCTGAGAAGTTATTGATGTCTATTTGGTCTGCGCCCTCTATATTTGCCCAGCTAACTTCTGTAGGGATTTCAACTAACCATTCTGTACATCTTGGATCAAATGGATTATCAAGTAAGCAGCCATTCTCATCTTTATCAGATTGAGATGGAACAACTGAGTAACCATAATCCATGCATGCTAAAGCAATTGGATCATTTTTCCTGAAAGTTATTCTTCTAATGAATCTTTGAGCTTTTGGAGGATGCCATCCTGGAGCTGCTCCAGTTAGAAGACTTTTAGTCCCAGCTGGCTGGACAGTTGTACATCGATTTGGTCTTCTTAGATTATGTTTATCACAATATTCCCAAACAGTTTCTTTTACTATTTTTCTCCAGGAATCTAGGAATTTAGCTTCCTTCTCCTTGAAAGCCTTTCCTTCTTTGTTATTTGGTCTTCCTGCTTCCCACCACTTCAGCCATGGTGTCCCAAAGGCATGTACACAAAAATCAAATAATCCAGTGAAACTTACTCCTACAATAGGGTCATATTCTCTACTTTTTCTGTAACGCTCAACTTCAAATTCATGATTAAGCAAGCACGCTACAGAAAGAGCGGCTGCTTTAAAAGCTTTTTTTTGCTCTTCAAAATTTCCTGGATCAATCTGATTTAAATGAACTTCAGCCAAATTGCAGTGGAAATCGTTTCCCAAGATCTCCCCACAAGGGTTAAGTCCATATCGGCTCATCCTGTGGTCTAACTCTTCTACTGAAAAAGGACCATAACTACTATTTATCCAATTTCTCGCTTCATCCTTGCCTTGTTCTGAGTAGATTTCAATGAATTCCTTTCTCAATTCATCATCTTTGAGAATATCTGCATTTGACCTTGCGATTGCTTCTGGTGCAAATTGAATGGCTCCCTCACCCGAATGGAATTGTTTTGTTACTGCATCCAAAACAGTTTGGTAAGTAGGTTTTGTATGGTAAACCCTAGTATGATTAGCCATCCTGAGGGCATCTTTTTCAGGATCTATTCTCCAATTACCATTCTCGTCTTGACTCCATAAATTTTCTTTTGCTGATGCTGCTTCCTTATCATCTGAAGCAAATTGTCTCATCCCAGCACTTCTTCTTATATTCCCAGCAACTATGGTTACTGCAGCCTCATCAATTAACAAACAACACTCTACTGTACTTAATTTCCTGCCAATTGCCTTTCCAAGAAGTGATGCGACTCTAGAGTAAAGATCTTTCAACTTGATAGGATTTGCCATACCACCAAAACCTTTTAATGATTCTCCAGCAGGCCTAATATCTTCCAAATCAATATAAACATCAATTTCTCTTTCCAGACTCTCGTTACTTGATGCCTCAAGAAGATATTTATAGCTATCTACCCATCCTCTTCTGCTATCTCCAACTTTGATATGAAGGTCTTTCCCTTTGATTTCTAATGATGATTTTTCTTCCCTTTGATCTTTAGGAGTGATTCCAACTTCACTAACTGATTTAATATTTATTTTGTTTATTACCGTAGGTAGATTATTTATAAAATGAGGCTCAATTATTGCACCTGTCCCACATCCCATCATTGCTAAGTCCATCATCAAAGCAAAGGCTTCCCAATCAATTAAGTTTGTTGAAGTACAGTTGTATGCCCCAGAGAAATTTTGGTTTTTATTAATCCAAGGAGTTCCTCCAATCCATAACCATCTCCCTGAAGGTTGAGCTTTTTGATTGCTTTGCATCTCTCTCATTAGGATCAATTCTTCATCAGAAAGTTTTCCTAATTCTCTTAAGCCTGATAAATTTCTTTCGCCTACTTCACTCCAGTTCTCCCTTTTACCTGAGGTAGTTTTCCTACTGTAAGATCTGAAGAAAACAGGATAAGCAGCTGGCGCAGTCTTTGGAAAATCATCTTTTTTAAGATTATTGGAATTGCTCTCTGAAGAAGCTTTATTTGGTGCAACAGTCACGATAAAAAATGTATGAAAATAACCCGTACTGGAAGAATAACTCTACCTGTGGCGTCTGCAACTATTCTTACCACTATTTAACGGTTTGTGTAGAATTATGTTTATTATGAAATCTTTATTTCAAGGAAGGAAATGGAAAGGATCCCTGAACCTGAATTAATGGAAGAAAAAGAGCAAGTCATTTCTTATGATGAAGCTGATTTTTCAGAAGGGGAAGTTAATCTAATTAATCAAATAAATCATTATCTTTCGAGAAAAAATATTTCTTTAGGTGAAAAAGATTTAATAGTTGATTTAGGATGCGGTCCAGGAAATATTTCTGAGAAGTTAGCAATAAAATGGCCTAATACTGAAGTAGTTGGAATAGATGGTTCTAAAGAGATGATTTTGAGAGCAGAATATAATAAAAATATTTCTAATAATCAAAAAAAATTAAAAAATTTACGTTACATTTGTTCTGATATCAGAGATATTAAATCAATTAATCTTTTAATTAATAGAGATGTAAGCTTACTTGTAAGTAACAGTTTGATTCATCACATTACCAATCTTGAAGATTTCTTCAACACGATAAGAAGTTTGTCCAGTAAAATTACCGTAAATTTTCACAAGGACTTAAAAAGACCATTAGATGAAAAGTCTGCTCTACAACTCAAAACACAGTGTTCAAAGGAATATAATGAGATTTTGACTAATGATTATTATGCTTCTTTAAGGGCTTCTTATACTTTTAAAGAGTTAAAAAATTTCACTTTAGAGAACGATCTACTTTCTTTAGATGTGTTTGAGGACGGTGATAAATATTTAATAGTCTATGGTAATGTTTAAGAACTAAGTGAGAGGCCTTTGTATTATATAGATGAGCTTGGGTACTAAAATTCAAAACAATAAAGACATACTGGATGCGGTAAATAAAAGAAGAAATTTTGCCATTATTTCACATCCAGACGCTGGGAAAACGACTCTTACTGAGAAGCTTCTTTTGTATGGAGGTGCCATTCAACAAGCAGGAGCAGTAAAGGCCAGGGGTAATCAGAGAAAAGCTACGTCTGACTGGATGGAACTTGAGAAACAAAGAGGAATTTCTATTACATCAACTGTATTGCAATTTGAATATGAAAGATCAGTAATCAATCTATTAGATACACCAGGACATCAAGATTTCTCCGAAGATACTTATAGAACATTAGCTGCTGCTGATAATGCAGTTATGTTGGAAGATGCTGCTAAAGGACTAGAACCTCAAACTAGAAAATTGTTTGAAGTTTGCAAGATGCGAAAAATACCAATATTTACTTTTATAAATAAAATGGATAGACCAGGAAGAGAGCCATTTTCTTTACTTGATGAAATTGAATCAGAACTTGGATTAAATACTTTACCTATTAACTGGCCAATTGGTAGTGGCGAGGAATTTAGAGGAGTTATTGATAGATTTTCGAAAGAGGTGATTTTATTTGATAAAGCAGTTAGAGGGAAACAATCGAATGAGAAAAGATTAAGTCTTGAAGATAAAGAACTATCAAAATATGTAGAGAGAGATTTACTTGAAATCTCACTTGAAGAATTGGAGGTTCTTGATGAGGCGGGATCAAAATTTGAAAAAGAAAAAGTTTTTAATGGCTCTTTAACCCCAGTTTTCTTTGGATCTGCAATGACGAATTTTGGTGTAAGACCATTTTTAGATAGTTTTTTAAAAATGGCTCAAAAGCCAACTTCTAGAAATAGTAATCAAGGGGATATTGAACCTGCAAGGGATGATTTTAGTGGGTTTGTTTTTAAGCTTCAGGCAAATATGGATCCAAAGCACAGAGATAGAGTTGCTTTTATAAGAGTTTGTAGTGGAAAATTTGAAAAGGATATGTCAGTAAAACATTCCAGAACAGGGAAAACAATCAGATTATCAAGACCACAAAAAATATTTGGGCAAGATAGAGAAGTAGTTGATGATGCTTATCCTGGAGATGTTATTGGCTTGAATAATCCAGGTATGTTTTCTATTGGAGATACTCTTTATACTGGTACTCATCTGGAGTACGAAGGTATACCATCCTTTAGTCCTGAAATATTCAGCTGGCTGAGAAATCCAAATCCCTCAGCATTCAAGAACTTTAGAAAGGGTGTGAATGAACTTCGCGAGGAAGGTGCTGTTCAGATTCTTTATGACTTTGACGAGAGTAAAAGAGACCCTATACTCGCAGCTGTTGGTCAATTGCAGTTGGAAGTAGTAACCCACAGGTTAAAAAGCGAATATGGTGTAGATGCAAACCTTGAATCAATGCCATATCAAATGGCTAGATGGGTTTCTGATGGATGGCCAGCTATTGAAAAACTTGGCAGAATATTCAACTGCAAAATAGTTAAAGATTGTTGGAATAGGCCAGTTATTCTCTTTAAAAATGAGTGGAACTTAAATCAATTTGTTGAAGACAATAATCAATTAAATTTAAACAAAGTTGCTCCCGTTGTTAGTGGAGTCGAACCAATTGTTTTATAAAGCCTTAATGGATAATAAAATTGGTTAATCTATTAGTATTGGTTAAAAATTTTGGATTCAAACAGTAGTAAAAACGATAATGAAAAATCACCTTATGAAATTTTAGGTGTAAAAGAAGGTGCTGCTTTTGAGGATATTCAGAAGGCTAGGGATCTTAAAGTTAAAGAGGCTGGTGAAGATTTGATTTTAAAAGCGAAAATTGAATCCTCCTTCGATCAATTACTTATGGGTAGTTTGAAAGCAAGACAATCAGGAAATGTAAGCTACGAAGCTGTAAGTGCTTCAAAAAAAGAAAAACAAATTAATCAATTTACTAATAATAATTTTCCACTGCTTTCTAAAATAAAAAATTTAAATAATAACTCTAAAAATTCAAGTCAGTATAGTTTGCCAAAAATAACGCCCCCCTCATTTGATAATCTTTCAATAAAAATTTCTGTTGGGTTATTATTTTTAATTTTGTTATTTATCAGTCCAGACTCTAATAATAGACTTTTGCTTTCTGTCTCAACATTAATACTTACCTATACTCAAATTAAATCGGGGAAAAGATTTATAGGTTCTCTAGGATGGAGTGTTACCTTTCTTTCGATAGGATTAATATTTGGTGGACTACTTGAAAATAATTCTTTCATTCAGGAAGTATCAAACAACTCTTTATCAATACAAAAAATTCAAAGTATTCCGGCCATGGTTATTTTATGGCTAGGCGTAATTTTTTTATGATTGATTTTCTATCATCGATTTGATTTCTTCATAATTTATAAGATATTTATTTTTACAAAATTCACAAACCAACTCTGCTTTGCCATCTTTCTTGATGATGTCCTCTAGCTCGTTCTTATCTAGCATTTTCATCGCATTTAAACTTCTTTGCTTGGAACACTTGCATTTAAAACTCACTTCTTGGGAACGGGCTTTTTCAGAGATTGATTTATCGTCAATATCGGGAAATATATTTCTAATTAACGAAAGAAGATTGTCTTTTGACTTAAATAAGTCTTCGCTGAAAGAATTAATTTCTTTACATCTTTCTTCAAGTAGTGAGATTAGTAGTGGGTCAGTATCTTTTTTAGGTAGAACTTGAGCTAATAAGCCACCACTACAAATAACACTTTTATTTTGAATTTTTTCTCCAATAAATACAGCAGAGGGAGTTTGCTCTGAATGATATAAATATGAAGCTAAGTCTTCAGCAATATTTCCATTTACTAATTCAACAGTGCTTGTAAATGGTTCTCCAAATCCACTATCTCTAATTACATTTAAATATCCTCTACCTAATGCTTTTGTAAAATCAAAAGAATATTTATTATTGCCTTTTTTGACTAGGTCTAATTCTAAATTAGGATTCCCTACATAACCCCTAACTTTTCCGTCTCTACCTGCATCAACTAGTAATCCTTTTAAAGGTCCGTCAGATCTAACTCTTAAAGTAACTCTCCCGTGCATTATCTTCATCGAGCTTGCTAAAAGTAGTGAAGCACTAAATGCTCTTCCTAAGATAGAGGTTGTTAAATAAGAAAGACCGTGTCTTTTTTTTGCTTCTAAAGAAGATTCTGTTGTTAAGACCGCAACTAATCTTATTCCTCCATTAGCTGCAGTAGCTCGAACTATCCTATCCTGCATGATTTTCTTTTATAAAATTTTTGATTTTCCCTTTTTCCAAGAATAATATCCTAGAAGGAATTCCCTCAAATAAGGCAGGTTCATGAGTAACAATAATAATTGTATTTTTATTTTTTAAATCAAGAATTAAATTCTTTACATCATTTCTCATTGAATAGTCTAATCCAGCAGTTGGTTCATCAAGTAAAAGAATTGAGGGGTTTCTAAGTAGTTGAACTGCTACAGCTAATCGCCTTTGTTGTCCTCCACTTAGTTGTTCTGGTGGTTGGGCCAGATTAATTTTTTTCAAACCAACTTTATTTAAAACTATTTCTATATTTTTTTCTCTTAAAGATTTATGTCCTATTTTTAATTCTTTCCCAATGGTTGTACCTATAAAGTATCTTTCAGGAAATTGGAATACTACTCCACAAAACCATCTTCTTTGCCTGGAAGATAAAATTTTATTCTTCCAAGTAATTTTTCCTTTCTGTGGATTTGTTAATCCGCTTATTAGTTCGAGTAGTGTTGTTTTCCCAGAACCACTATTGCCGCAAATTAAAATGATTTCATTTTCATGAACTTTTAAATTTAAATTGTTTATTATTTTTCTTTCACCAGTTTGGGGTTGATAAGATATTTCTTTTAAGTCAAGCATTATTAATTAAGTTATAGGTATGAATTTTAATCTAGTAATAACTTACTTATAATAGCTGTAGATCTAAAAAGTTATTAGTCAATATGAATATTATTTTTAGGGAAGTTGATCCTTTTAATTGTTGGATATGGATCAGGTTTTCAGAATCACCAACTCAAGACGAAAAAAATTATTTAGATGGTGTTTTTGATAGTTGGTACGTTTTAGGAAGGTTAGGTGGATTTAATTCTGAAAATTTGCAAACTCATGAAGAGGGTTCCGATCTAAGTTGGATGTCCTACGATAACGATCAAAAAAATGCATCTCTTCCAGCCTTAATGCATAATTTAGGAATTATGGAATATCAAAATCTTTGGGGAAGATGTTGGGTTGATTTTGGAACTTCAGACTCCATTTCAATAGATATATTAATTAATTCTTTGAATGAGATATCAAATAATTATGTAAAAATTGAAGAGTTAATTATTGGGGGTGAAAATAATGATTGGGCAATTGAAGAACATGAAGATTTGGTTTTCAAAGATTAAGTGTTTTAAATGGAAGACTTAACAAGATTAATTATTTCCCATGAAAGAATTGAAAATATTAAGAACAATAATTTAGAACTTTCTAAAGAAGAGGCTCATTATTTAAATAAAGTAATGAGGATAAAAAATGGTAAAGAAATATTTATAACTAATGGAGAGGGTTCATTATGGAAAGCTATAAAAGTTAAAAATGATTGTTTAGAAATAATTAAATTAAAAAAACCTTACTTATTTCAAGAACAAGAAATTTACTTATTAGGAATAGCTGTTGTTATACCAAAAAGTGGTTTTGAGGATATTTTAAAAATGTGTACTGAAATAGGAATTGATTATATACAGCCATTATTTTCAGAAAGACAGGTAAACAAAAATTTAAATTTTTCGAGAAAGCTTTTTAGATGGAATTCAATTATCAAAGAAGCAGTTGAGCAAAGTGAGAGATTATGGAAACCATCTATTTTAAATGGTATGGATATTATTGAATGGCTAAAAAGTAGAGATAATCAAGAAAGAGTTTCAATCTCTATAACGAGAGAGGAAACGCGATATGACTTAAATAAATGGTTAAGAAAACATCAAGAATTTGCAAATAAAAAAGGAGGTATATTTTGGAATGTAATTGGTCCTGAAGGGGGTTGGTCCTCTAAAGAAATTGATTTTTTTAATAAAAGTAATATTACCTTTGTGAAACTTTCCGACACTATCTTAAGAACTTCGACGGCTAGTATTAATGCATCATCAATCCTAAATCAGTGGAGAATTGATTTGAAATTAAGGAATTAGATAAATATGGATTTAATTAGAAATCAATTTTTTATGGGTTTTTTAATAAATTTCATTTTGATTTATATATTTTGCAAGATTCCTTTGATGACAAAAGGTGGTTGGATTAGTGCAGGTATTTTAGGAACAATTTTGTGGGGATGTTTATCTTGGCAGGGATGGATGTCAGTTGTAATTTATTTAATATTTGGATCTCTAGTTACCAAAATAGGTTTTAAATTTAAAAAAGAACAAGGAATAGCTGAAAAAAGAGGTGGGAGAAGGGGGCCTGAAAATGTATGGGGCTCGGCAGCTACAGGATTATTTCTTGCAATTATGACTAAATTTAATCCTGCCAATGTAGTGATGTTTAAAATAGGATTTGCTGCAAGTTTTGCTGCAAAGTTGGCGGATACTTTTGGCAGCGAAATTGGGAAAAGGTTTGGAAAGGATACATATTTAATTACTTCACTTAAAAAGGTTGATAGAGGAACTGAAGGAGGAGTCAGTTTAGAAGGGACATTAGCTAGTTTTTTGGGATCAATATTAATGACCTTTGTAATGTTTCGTCTATCAATTATTTTTTCAAAATACCATTTCATAGTTGTTGCAGTTTCGGGTTTTTTAGCCACACTTTCTGAGAGTATTATTGGTGCTAAATTTCAAAACAAATATAAATTAAGTAATGAATTAGTAAATGCTATTCAGACAAGTATTGCTTCTGTTTTTGCTATATTTGCTCTTTTTTTATATTCATATTTTTTAAATTAAAAATACTTGAAAAGACTTAGGATTCCTTCCATTTTGTAAGAACCTCCCAGCTCTTAAGTCTTTGGAAAAGCCAGAAATGACCTTCTGAATTTAGATGAATTCCATCATGAGTAATCCAATTTTTACTCCTTTTATCAGAGTACATTTCCCTAAAAGTAGGTAGAAATGGAACATTCTGATTGAGGCATACTTCCTCCATCCTCCTTTCATAAGAATTACAAAAACTATTTGAGTACCATAAACAACCTGCGAATGGCATTTTGCTTTCGTCAACAGGTGTCAGACCAATAACAAAGACATTAGTTTGAGAGTTCATTTCATTAATAAGTCTCCCTAATCCATATTCAAATCCATCTATATCTAATTGATGTCTTCCGTTTTTCTGACCAATTGCTGCGGTGTCGTTAAAACCAACATTAAGCAGAATTGCTTTAGGTTTATTTCTCCGCGTTTCTCCTCTAGATGACCATTCTTTTTCCCATCTAGATGAAACTTTTTCTATCCCATCTCCCCTTACTCCAAGTTGATAAATTATTGGACCATTTTGGTTTTTGCACCAATCTTTTCTAAGCCTCTCACACCATCCACCACCTTCATTATCTCCCCATCCATAAACTGAACTATCTCCAATTACAACTAGCTGTTTTGGTAAACTAATCACTATAACCGGAAAAAAATAATTACTTGATTCAACAAATTATTCTTACAAATCAAGTTAAACTATCTTTGATTTTACCATTTATTAATTCGCCAACTATTGCGATGGAGCTATAAGCTATCAAAACTATGGTAACTTCTTGCCATGCGAAGGAACTTAGTGATTCTTGCAATTGCCAACCTAGACCAACACTTCCAATGACCCCAACAATTGCAGTTTCTCTAATAATGATGTCTGATCTATAAGCGCAATATGCTAAGTAACTTTTTGCTTGTTGAGAAAATAAACCTAAAAGCCAACTAGTCTTTTTTGAGATTCCTAGAGATTTCATTGCAATGTAATTTCTCCTGTCTTGGTTATCAAGATTTGTAAAAAGTAATTTGCTTGTAATGCCAGCGTTGTGAAGACCTAATGTTAAAGCTGCTAAAGATAAAGAAGGATTATTAAAAGTTAAAAGAATTAGAAGTATTACAGGTGTAGGTATTAAACGTAATAAAAAGGCAAAAGTTTTTATAAAAATTTTAGAAGTATTATTGTTAAAAATTACCATTAATAATGGAGGTAAACTAATTGCGATTCCTGCTGATAAAAGACTTAAAATTATTGTTTCTAATATAAGTTTCAAGAAATTAAATAATCCTAAATTTGAGATTGATTTAAATAAAGGACTAACGGAATTAAAATTTTCAAAATTATAATTAAAAATAAAATAAAGAAAATATGAAAAAGAAAATAGAATTACTATGAAAAAAACTGCAATAAAAAAAATAGATAGGATTTTATTTGTAGTATTAAATTTTATTTTTTTGAATATTAATCCAGAAAGAATTATCAAAATTGCTAAGGACCATAAATAAGTCCATAACTCTCTAAAATTCAAAGTTTGGAAAGATAAAAAAATACTAGTACCTATTCCTCCAATCCCAAAAAGTCCTAAAATAACAGTACTTCTTATTGAACACTCTAATCGATATAAACCAAAGTTTTTAAATGTATTTATTATTGGTTTCCATATTAAAGTTAATAAAGAAGAAAATTTAGGTGCATTTATTTGATTTATAGATTCAAAACTTTTGTAGTCAATAGTTTCTAATTGTTCAGCAAAAACTTTTGAATTTACAGCAATATAAGGTATACAAATAGCTATTATTCCTATTGAAAAATTTATTCCATATATTTGCATTAATATTATTCCCCAAACCACTTCATGAATAGATCTAATTATTGTTAGAAAAAACCTTATTATGCGGTAGAAAAAATTTGGAATATTAAAGATTTCATAAAAAATATTTGAGGATATTATTCCAAAAATTACTCCAAAAATAATACTTAATAACCAACTAAAAAAACCAATTAAGATAGTTTCATTTATTCGATTAATTACGGTAATAATAATTTCATTATCGATCTTGGGATTAAATGCAGAAATTAAGAATTCTTGGAATAATTTAAATCCTCCAAAATGAATATTGTTTATTAATTGATACCCTAGAGGTATGCATACCAAAATTGGAAGAAAAGATAATGAGGTATAGTTTAATTTTAATTTATTCAACTAATTAATATATTTTGTCTAAATGAAACTTCTTTAAGTTATTTCTTTTTATATTGAAAAAAATTTTACCATCCCTTATTCCAATAACTTTATCGAAATCGTTCAGCAAATCTAATCTATGTAATGCAACTAATGAGGTCTTTGGGGATTTTTTTGTATTATTTTTATCTACATTTTCTAGCAGTAGGTTTTTAATTGTTGTTATTAATTTGGGATCTAAATTATTAAAAGGCTCATCTGCAAGTAATATATCTGATCCTTGAATTAATGATCTAGCTATAGCCACTCTTTGTTTTTGTCCGCCAGATAGTTTTCTTATTTTTTTTGCGTAAACAGAGTTATGAAGTCTACATAGTTTCATATATTTATGCGCCTTCTTAAAAGAACTTATATTTAGTAAATTTTTAAAAGCGAAATAAAAATTGTTTTCCGCTAATAGTCCACAATTAACATTTTGTTCTGCAGAGAGATCTTCTATTAATCTTAAATCTTGCCAAATAGTTGTTATCTTACTTTTCTGTTTTCTATCTAATTCCTCGAAACTTTTATTGAATAATTTAACCTCACCATGAGTTGGCTTGATAGTGCCATTAAGAACTGATATAAGTGTAGTTTTTCCTGAACCGCTTTTACCTAAAAGTGCAATTTTCTCCCCTGAATTTATTTTTAAATTTACTTGATTTAGAATCAGATTATTTTTGTACTTATAAGATATATTTTTTAATTCTAAGAGAGTATTATTCATCTTATTTTATTTAATTTCCTCCCGATTTCTTCTATGTTTTTGTACTGTTTTGCTTCTGCATTTATAAATCTTTTTGCATTGAACATATCTAAAATCTTTTTATGTGATTTTTGATTTATATCTAAATTTAGAATTACTGATTTAAGTTTTTTTGTAAACCCTTCCCCGAATCTATTTTCAAGATCCCCTTGAGCTAGCCAATGATAGTCAACATATTCTGGGGTGATCCAGAATAATTCTAAATTACTGGTTCTTTTGGGATTATTTTTAAGATTGTTTTCCCAAACTTGTTTATTTAAAGCTCCAGCATCAAATGCCCCACTATTAACTAGAGCTATAGTGGCATCATGACTCCCACTAAAACCTGCTTTTTTCCCTTTAAAGTGTTTAATTTCTATCCCTGCTCGATTTAAAAAATATTCTGGCATTAATCTTCCAGAAGTTGAGTTTTCAGAGCCAAAAGTAAATCTTAAATTTTTTAGTTTTTTAAGTCCTTTAATGTTTGAAATTGAGTTAAGTTCTAAATTTTTGTTTACTATAAAAACACTTTTAAATACCTTATCGATATCTCTTTGAGCTATGACAATTGAATTAGGAGTTTGTAATCTTGCTTGAACTCCTGATAAACCGCCAAACCAAACCAAATCTAAATCTTTAGTTCTAAATCCAGTTACTGCTGCGACATAATTAATAACAGGAATGTACTTAACTTCTAGATCAAGTTGTTTGGATAATTCTTTTGAAAATAAATTAAATCTTTTGTCTAAAACATCTTGGTTTTGATCAGGTATTGCTCCAACTTTTAAAACTTTGGGATTTGAAAATACAGGAGATGAAAAAATAGAAAATAACAGAGATAAACTTATTAGGAAAGATTTTAAATTAATCATAAGTGACTTTAATTAAAAAAATTTCGAAATTGCTTTTTCAAGCCTTTCTAGTCCATCTTTTATTTTAATCTCGGAAGCGGCACAAGAGATTCTTATACATTCGTCAGCCCCAAAAGCTTTTCCAGGTACAACAACTAATCCATAATCTTGAAGAGCTTTGTTGCAGAAATCAACGGAATGAATTGAAGAGTTAGTTAATTTTGGAAATGCGTAAAATGCTCCATTTGGTTCTTCAATATAAATACCTTTTATATTCTTAAGGCCCTCATAAAGAAGACTTCTTCTTTGATCATAATGGCTATTTATTATTGAGAAAAATTCATTATTAATTTTTAAAGCCTCTAAAGCACCTTTTTGAACAAAAGAGCAAACATTACTTGTACTTTGACTTTGTAATGCTGAGGATGCTTTGATTACATCTTTGGGACCTACTAAATAACCTATCCTCCAGCCAGTCATAGCCCATCCTTTCGCAAATCCATTTATTATAAAAATCCTATCTTTTAAGTCATTTGCTAATGAAGATAAACTGTAGTGTTTAAATTCTTTTTTAAGGATTAGTTCGTAAATTTCATCAGATAGAATATTGATATTTGGATTTTCTCTGACTAATTCAGCAATTTGTAATAATTCTTCCTTTGACATAACTCTTCCAGTAGGGTTATTTGGAGAATTGATAATTATAAATTTAGTTTTTGAAGAGATTTTAGACTTCAAATCTTTTATATTTATTTTAAATCCCTCTTCTGCAGAAGAATTTGTAAAGATTGGCCTCCCTCCCGCTAACCTAACCATCTGGGGATAACTTAACCAGTATGGAGAAGGAATAATAACTTCATCTCCAGCATTTAATAAAACTTGGAAAAGATTATATATTGCTTGCTTAGCACCATTTGTGACCATTACATTTTCAAATTCATAATTTAAATTGTTTTGAATTTGAAGTTTATTCGCAATTGCTTTTCGGAGATCTAAATTGCCTGCTGCGGGCCCATACTTTGTAAATCCATCAAATATAGCTTTACTTGTAGCCTCTATAACTTCTTTTGGAGCATCAAAATCGGGTTCTCCTGCACTTAAATTGCAAATATCTACTCCTTCTGCAGCTAATTGATTAGCTTTAGCACTTATCTGTAGTGTAAGAGAAGGCTCAATTGAAAGTGCCCGTTCAGATAAATTAACTTGACTCATTGACTTATAACTTTTCAAATATGACTTTTAATAATGACAATTGCATAAGTTAAGAATAAGTAAAAGTATCACATAATGGTTTAATTTAGTTCATTTTCTTAATCTATTTTATTTTCATGTTTTGAGTTCTTAAGATAAAATTATTTAAAATTTATTTTCGGTGAAAAGGTTAGTTATTGGGAGAGGAAGTGTATTTGCAGATTTGTTAATAATTGGTGAGGCGCCTGGAGCACAGGAAGACTTAGAAGGAAAACCATATGTAGGTAAATCCGGTAAATTATTAAACGAATTATTGACAAAAGCGGGGATTGACTATGTAAAGGATGTTTATTTCTGCAATGTAATTAAATGTCGTCCACCAAATAATAGAAAACCCACTACTAGAGAAATTAATACTCATAAACCATGGTTATTACAGCAAATAAAGCTAGTTGATCCAAAATTTATACTACTTACTGGTTCGACTGCTATGAGAGCTATTTTAGAAGTTAAAGATCCTATAAGTAATTTGAGAGGTCAATGGATTAAAAAAGATGGCAGAGAAATTATGGTAATTTTTCATCCATCTTACTTGTTGAGATTTTCTTCAAAAGAAATCAATAAACCTTACCATCTAACTTTGAAAGACTTAGAGAATGTAAGTGGTAAACTATATGCCGTATAATTTAATGAACCCTTTTTGAATATCAAGAATTTTAATGTCATTAACTCAATCAAAAGAGGTTAATAGTCTCTCCAAAAGATATTCAACTCATATTGAGAGAAGGATAACTAGAACAGTAATGGTTGGTGATGTAGCTATTGGAAGTGATTATCCAGTAAGAGTTCAATCGATGATAAATGAAGATACTATGGATGTCGAAAATGCTTACTTAGCTATAAAAAGACTTCATGATGTAGGTTGTGAAATAGTAAGATTAACTGTCCCTTCCTTAGCGCACGCAAAAGCAGTAGGAGATATTAAAGCAAAATTATTAGAAAATAATATCAACACCCCCTTGGTAGCTGATGTTCACCATAATGGTATGAAAATTGCAATGGAGGTTGCAAAACATGTTGATAAAGTAAGAATTAATCCCGGATTGTTTGTGTTTGAAAAATCAGACCCTACAAGAACTGAATATACAGATGAGGAATTTGAAACTATTAAACAAACAATACTTAAAAGATTTACCCCTTTAGTTGAAGTTTTAAAGGCTGAAAACAAAGCTCTAAGGATTGGAGTTAATCATGGGTCTTTATCTGAAAGGATGCTTTTTACTTATGGAGATACTCCATTGGGAATGACAGAATCTGCAATGGAGTTCGTAAAAATTTGTGATGAGCTTGATTTTCATAACATAATTATTTCTATGAAAGCTTCCAGGGCCCCTGTAATGATGGCAGCTTACAGAATGATCGCAGATAGGCTTGACTCTGAAGGATATAACTATCCCTTACATTTAGGAGTGACCGAAGCTGGAGATGGTGATTATGGAAGGATTAAAAGCACTGCTGGAATTGGAACGCTTTTAGCAGAGGGATTAGGAGATACCATCAGGGTTTCTTTAACAGAAGCACCGGAGAAAGAAATACCAGTTTGCTATTCAATTTTGCAATCTTTAGGATTAAGAAAAACAATGGTTGAATACATTAGTTGCCCTAGTTGTGGAAGAACACTTTTCAATCTAGAAGAAGTTGTAGACAAAGTTAGAAACGCCACTTCACATTTGACAGGTCTAGATATAGCAATAATGGGATGTATTGTTAATGGGCCAGGAGAAATGGCAGATGCTGATTATGGTTATGTTGGTAAAGGCAAAGGAACTATTGCTTTATATAGAAGGAAAGAAGAGATAAAAAGAGTACCCGAAGATGAGGGAGTTAATGCTTTAATCCAACTCATTAAGGATGATGGAAAGTGGATTGATCCTTAAGGATTTGTCAAATTTTTGAAATTATAAATAAAATCTTTTTATAATTAAAAATATCGAATCCCCTTGAAGATAAGAAAATTGTTCAAAAAAAAATTTATAATACTGTTTGCGACAACCTTTTCTGGGCTATTTTTAAATAATTTTGCAGAAGCAACAGTTTTAAATAATAGTTACAAAGAAGTAATTGATCATGTTTGGCAAATTGTTTATAGGGATTTTCTTGATTCAAGTGGTAAATTTCAGAAGTCTAACTGGATTAATTTAAGAAAAGAAGTTTTATCAAAAACATATTCAGACAGCAATGAAGCATATGATGCGATTAGAGATATGCTTTCTAACTTAGATGATTCTTATACAAGATTTTTAGAACCTAAGGAATTTAATCAAATGAGAATCGATACCTCTGGTGAATTAACTGGAGTTGGTATTCAAATAGTTAAAGATAAAGAATCTGATGATTTAATAATTATTTCTCCTATAGAGGGCACCCCTGCATTTGATGCTGGAATAAAAGCTAGAGATAAAATACTTTCTATAGATGATATTTCTACTGAAGGCATGAACATTGAGGATGCCGTGAAATTAATAAGAGGACAAAAGGGTACTAAAGTTAAGCTTGAAATTCTTAGAGGTTCTAAATCCTTTTTTAAGATTTTATCAAGAGAAAAAATTGAAATAAAATCTGTATCAAGTAAAGTCAATCAAACCAAAAACGGCTTATTAATTGGCTACATAAGAATTAAACAATTTAACGCAAATGCCTCAAAAGAAACTAGAGATGCTATTAAGGATTTAGAAACAAAAAAAGTCGAAGGATATGTTCTTGACTTGAGAAGTAATCCAGGAGGTTTATTAGAATCAAGCATTGATATCTCAAGGCACTTCATTAATAAAGGAGTAATAGTAAGTACAGTAAGTAAAGATGGATTAAAAGAAACAAAAAGAGGAAACGGTCAAGCCCTAACAAAAAAACCTTTAGTTGTTTTAGTTAATGAGGGTTCTGCTAGTGCTAGTGAAATAGTCTCTGGAGCAATAAAAGATAACAAAAGAGGAAAATTAGTTGGGAAGAAAACGTTTGGAAAAGGTCTAGTTCAATCTATGAGAACATTAGTTGATGGTTCGGGTTTAACTGTTACAGTAGCTAAGTATTTAACTCCGAACGGCACTGATATAAATAAATCTGGAATTATTCCAGACATAGAAGTAAAAATGAATATAAACCCTATTCTTCAAAAAGAAATTGGAACTAGAAAAGATAAACAATATAGAGCGGGTGAAAAAGAGCTAGTTAATATAATTAAAAGAAATAATCAGATAAGTGAATTTAATCCAAACACTACAAACCTTAATGCACTCCAAAATATTTATAAGGAAAATATAGTATTTTTATTAAATTAATTACTCATATCTAACATTCTCTTTATTGGTGAATAGGCCCTTCTTATTATTTCTGGGTCAAGTTCGATAGAGGGGGAATTATTTTTTAAACATTCAAGAATTTTTTCTAAAGTATTTAATTTCATATATGGACACTCGTTACATTTACAACCTTCGATGTCGGGGACTTCAATAAAAATTTTGTTAGGTTCTTTCTTCTTCATTTGGTGGATTATTCCAGGTTCAGTTAATACCATATAAGTCTTAGATGAATCTTTACTTACGAAATCAAGCAGTTTACTTGTTGAACCAATAAAGTCTGATAGAGTTAACAAATTTTGACTACATTCAGGATGAGCAATGACTTTTGATCCAGGATTTTGATATTTTAATTTTAGAAGCGCTTCTTCACTAAATGATTCATGAACAATGCAGCTGCCAGGCCATAATTTAAGATCTCTTCCTGAATTTTTCTGTACCCATCTCCCAAGGTTCTGATCTGGCGCAAATATTATCTTTTTATCTTCAGGTATCTTTCTAACTAATGAAACTGCATTACTGCTTGTACATATCAGATCGCTTTGCGCTTTTACTTCTGCAGTACAATTTATATAACTTACGACATAGTGATCTGGATTTTCTTCTCTAAATTTTTGAAATTTATCTGAGGGGCAATCATCTGCTAATGAGCATCCTGCGTCAATATCTGGTAATAGGACTGTTTTATTTGGGCTAAGTATTTTTGCAGTTTCGGCCATAAAGTGTACACCGCAAAAAATTATTATATCTGCATCATTATTTGCAGCTTTCCTAGATAGATCTAATGAATCTCCAATAAAATCTGCAATTTCTTGAATTTCTGGAGCTTGATAATAGTGCGCAAGAATAATTGCATTAGCTTTTTTGCAACGCTCCTTTATTTCAGAAATCAAAACCTCTTCGTTTTGAACGGATTTCTGTTTTGCAGTAGAAGTTATACTGGTCAGGATTTAGAATATCTCTAAATAGATTATATGCCTTTAAACAGAAAAAATTCTGACAAATTTAAAAATTGCTATTGTTGGTGACTGTCATGGTCAATGGTCTGAATTAGACTTGAAAGTTTTATCGATTATTAAACCAAATATTGTTTTATTTGTTGGTGATATTTCTGATGGGAGTATCAAAATAATTAGAAAAATCAATCAGATCAAAATTCCTACTTTTGTGATTTTAGGAAATCATGATAGAGGGAAGGATTCTACAGGCGAAACTCTTCTAAAGCAGATACGTGTTCTTGGTGGGAAATATTGTGCATGGGATTTGAAAGTTTTTAACAATCAAATAAATTTACTGTCTGCAAGACCATGTAGTTCTGGCGGCGGTTATTATCTTTCAAAAGAAGTTAAAGGCGTTTATGGACCTATCACCGAACAAGATTCAATAAATAAAATCATCAAATGTTCAGAAGAGACGGTTGAAGATATACCTTTAATAATTATGTCTCATGCTGGCCCTTCGGGTTTAGGCTCAGAACCTAAAAGTATTTGTGGAAAAGACTGGAAATTGCCCTCTTTAGATTGGGGAGATAGAGATTTGTCTGTGGCTATTTCTCAAATACAAAAGAGTAGAAAAGTTGATCTTGTGATTTTTGGTCATATGCACAATCGTCTCAAAAGAAATCTTGGTTTAAGAGAGATGTTTAAAATGGATAGCAAAGGAACAATTTATTTCAACACTGCTGTTGTGCCAAGATATAAATCTGATGAAAATGGGAAATTGTTAATTAACTTTTCATGGATTGAGTTTGAAAAAAAGGAATTAAAACATGTTTCTCATCGATGGTATTCAGAGTCTGGTGAAATTCGTGAAGAAGATAAATTTTTTTAAGATTAAATATTTCTGATCATATTTTAAGTATTGTTGGGCTTTTCATACCTTGAAAATAATGTTTGAGATAAGATATAACCCGCAATTCCTGCAGCTGTAAAAGCTAAACTATTTTTAAATAAAGGTAATAAATCATTTGTTCTGGATATTATCGGTGCCAAACCAAAGATTCCAAATAACATTCCCCATAAAGGAGAAAGAAGAGCTAAAAATCCAATTGATATGACTTGACCTTCTTTTCTTGGAGCAGATGAGAAACCTGCTACTAAACCTCCCAGAATAGATGTACATAAAGTCCATATATATTGCTCTTTGGGTAGGCCAGGGACAACTTGACATCCTCCTCTTTCAAGGCAAATCTTTACTGAATCAATTGCATCTAATACTGCACCATCCTCACCGTGATCTTTAACATAATATTGGTTACCAAATCTTGTTTGAAGTTCAACCCAAAATAACCTTGGCATAAAATTAAAATAAGCTTCTCCAACGTTAAAGTTCAGCAAATTTCCCCCTCTAGGATCTGCAACTATTAACAAACTGGTCTCATCTAAATCCCAATAGTCCTTTATTGCGCTGCCAGGAGAACTCTCAAACTGAGATAAATATTTAATTTTCCACCCACTTTCAATCTCAAGATTGTTGAGCTTTTCCTCTAAAGATTTTTTCTGATTAGGGCTTAATGTTTTAGCTAAATCAATTACTGGTGTTTTTTCTTCTGGTAATAGATTTGGATTATTTATAGCTAAAACGGGTTTATGTGAAATTAAAACTAATATAGATAGAAATATTCCTAATAAATAGTTAATCTTTGAAGGCATAAATAAGTTTTGTCTCTTTATATTTTCGCCGATGAATAGCTTACCCGCGAACAATCCAGATTGGTTAGCAAAAAAAATAATAAAAATGGGTGGGACTATAAGTTTTTATGACTTTATGAATTTTGCTTTAAATGATCCTATAAATGGTTATTACGGCAGCGGTAAAGCTCAGTTAGGTGCTCATGGAGATTTTGTCACATCCCCTTCTTTATCTGATGATTTTGCTTTTTTGGTTGGTAAACAAATTGAAGATTGGTTGATTCAGTTCAAAAGTAGTTTTTTATCTAATCAGAAATTAGCTGTAATTGAATTTGGAGCTGGAGATGGAAGCTTTATGAGGGGATTAATTAAATACTTTTTAGAAAACAGCAAAAATTCTTTAGAAGGAGTTTCTTTTGTGATTATTGAACCTAATGAAGGAATGGTAGAAAAACAAAAAAATAAATTGGAGGAATTTTTGAACTTAGGTATTGATATTTTATGGAAAGATTTGAGAGAAGTAGAGGAAAATAATATAAATGGTATAGTTCTAGCAAATGAGGTATTGGATGCTCTGCCAGTAGAGAGAATAATCTTTTCAAAAGGGAAATTACTTCGACAAGCAGTTTCTATAGACAAAAAATCTCATAAATTATTTTTTGATGAAATGCCAATTACAAGAGAATTGGGAAAAAGTATTGAATTTGCCAAAAGTGAGTTGGGAATAACTATTCCGCCTAAAGATGCTCTTGAAGGATGGGCAACCGAATGGCATGTAGATAATTCAAAATGGTTAGAAGCTATTTATGGGAAAATCAATAATGGTATTTTATTGATAATTGATTACGCTAAAGAAGCTAAAAAATACTATGACTTTAAGAATTCCGATGGGATGATAGTTTCTTATGAAAATCAAAAAATGATGAATAATGTCCTAGATTCTCCCGGAAATTGCGATTTAACATCTCATGTGTGCATAGAAACTTTAATTAATGATGCTGAGACTCTTGGATTTAATACTGTTGGAATAACTAAACAAGGAGAGGCTTTGTTGGCACTTGGATTGGCAGAGAGACTTTATGGAATTCAGAAGGAATTTAAAGAGAATTTGTCAAATGCTCTTTTAAGAAGAGAGGCATTACTTAGACTCGTAGATCCTGTATGCCTAGGTGATTTTAAGTGGTTTGTTTTTAATAAGTTTAAGGAGAAGGAAATGAATATAAATTCAACCTGTTTGCGTTAAGAAAAAAACTTTAAAAATAATGAATCCTCTACGTCATCATAAATACCTACTGCACCTATTTCTTGAGGTAATATAAATCTAATTTTGCCATTACGAACTTTTTTATCACCTCTAAGTATTGTAAGAATGTCTTCTTTATTTATTGCGGGGATCTTGGTAGGGAGATCGTAACTCTTCAAAAGATTATTCTGTCTTTCTAATTCTTCTTTAGACCATAACCCTTTCTCAATTGCTATTTTCCCCGCAATATTCATGCCAATTGATATCGCCTCACCATGAAGAAATTTGCCGTATCCACATAAATTTTCAATAACGTGACCAAAAGAATGACCATAATTCAATATTGCTCTAACACCATTTTCATGTTCGTCTTGAGAAACAATTTGAGACTTTGTTTTTATTGAACTATCAATTATTTTAATTAGATAATCATTCTTGAGATTTATAAGTTCATTCTTGTTTTTTTCAATTTCTAAGTATTCGAAAAGTTCTTTATCTCTTATTACTCCGTATTTTATTACTTCGGCCATGCCTGCATTAAATTCTCTTTTGGGCAAACTTTTTAAAGTTTCTGGATCAATAAAAACTGCTTTAGGTTGATTGAAAGCTCCAATTAAATTTTTACCTTTTGGATGATTTACTCCTGTTTTTCCTCCCACAGATGAATCAACCATTGATAATAATGTTGTTGGAATCTGAATATATTCGATACCTCTCAGCCAAGTAGCAGCTGCAAAACCACTTACGTCTCCGACAATTCCTCCTCCAAGGGCAATAATTATTGAATTTCTATCTAAGCCAAATTCAAATGCGATATCATATATTTCACTTAAGGTTTTTAAGTTTTTATATGATTCTCCAGCCTTAATAAGGAACATTTTGGCCTGAAATTGATTCTCTTTTAAATTATTTAAGAATTTTTCTCCATACAAATTTGATATTTCTTCATTTGAAATCACAAGTATCTTTCTATTATTTTTTATTCCAATTTTTAAAAGTTCTTCGCTGATATTATTCAGTATTCCTGCTTCTAGAGTTACTTCGTATGACTTATCACCTAATGGGACTAATATTTTTCTCTTATTCACAATTGATTACCTAGTTAAAATTTATAAATATTTGGTATTAAATACTTTATATATTAGCAAAATCTAAGCTCTAGATACTTAAAAATTCAGTTGTTAAGAATTAGAAATGGTAATAAAATCATGCTATGAGTTTTAAAAAAAATATAAACGATATTAAGAAAAATTATTCCCTAGGAATAATTGGAGGTGGTCAACTTGCTTTGATGTTAACTGAGGCAGCAAAAAAAAGAGATTTAGACGTATGTGTGCAAACAAAATCTTGTGATGATCCTGCTGGGTTAAAAGCAGATCATGTGATAGAAGCTGATCCTTTAAAGATAAGAGGTAATAAATCATTAATTAATGAGTGTAAAAAAATAATTTTTGAAAACGAATGGATAAAAATTGATAAATTAAATTTAATTGACAATAAAGATATTTTTGTTCCAAGCCTTAATGCAATAAAGCCCTTAGTTGATAGGTTTTCTCAAAAAAAATTGATAGAAAGAATGAATATTCCCTGCCCAAAATGGATAAGTATTGAAGATTTTAAAAATCTCTCGGATGAGGAAATCAATAATTGGACTTTTCCTCTAATGGCAAAATCAAATAAAGGGGGATATGACGGCAAAGGGAACAGAAAAATAAAGACAAAAGAAGATTTAGATTCCTTTTTAACAGAGAATAATTCTAATGAATGGTTAATAGAAGAATGGATAGAGTATGAAAAAGAATTGGCTCTTGTTGGTTCGAGAGATAGGACCGGTAAGATAAGATTCTTTCCAATAGTTGAGACGTTCCAATCAAACCATGTTTGTGATTGGGTTCTTGCACCTGGAACAAATGAATATGATTTGAACTTATTTGCAATAAATATCTTCTCTTCAATAGTCAATGAACTTAATTACGTTGGAGTTTTAGCTATTGAATTCTTCTATGGAGATAACGGTCTTTTAATTAATGAAATAGCTCCTAGAACACATAACTCAGCTCATTTCTCTATTGAAGCTTGCACTTCAAGTCAGTTTGATCAATATGTTTGCATTTCTTCTGGGATAATGCCACCTGAAATTAAAATGAACTGTGAAGGTGCAATTATGGTAAATCTACTGGGGTTAAAAAAGAATTTCCCAATCTCAATGGAAACCAGAATTAAAATGTTATCTGAAATTGAGGGTTCTAATATTCATTGTTATGGCAAATCTCGCGAAATTCTGGGAAGAAAAATGGCTCACATCACATTTTTATTAAATGGTAAAACGCATTCAGAAAGATATGATGAAGCTCAAATTTTATTAACTATGGTAAGAGACATTTGGCCATCTCCAAATGCATAAAAAAATAAGTTAGAGTTAAATTACTGGATCTTTGGTTAAGTTCTTCTTTATGTGCTCTGATCTGACTCTCTTTCGACATGAGGAGACTGTCGTGATGCGGTAGTAAACCGATCTTGTAATCGGAAACGAAAGCCCACTTTGAATCCTCTTCTGGCATTTCCAGGTCGATGCAGCAGAGAACTGACGGGGATCCGGTGTTACCTATCAAAATGCTTGCTAAAGCAGGTTTTTGGTGGGTATTTTATTTTTTTGGAATAACTGAGCTGTTTTTTTCTTTATCAGTGTAAAAAATTATTTACCAAAATACTTGACGATCCATTTCTAATGTATTTATATTAGTAGTACACATGTATTACTAAGTAATGACTTTAGGAGGAGCTAATGTTTGGACTAATTTTTCTTACGGTTATCGTAATGAGTCCCCAAGTGGTTGGTTGCTTAGCCCAGACCGCAGCAGATTAATTTTATTTGTAAGGAATAAAAAATCTCCAAGAAATAGTATGAGAATTTTTGCTCATACATATTATGCAAATGATCTTGGTGAGCCAATGGCAATTAAATCATCCACACAAATGTATTTGGATAATGCTTGGGATAAATGGCATGACCTTCAATTAGAAGGTTGGACTTTTGAAGAACTTGAATTACCTGAATCTGTATGACTAACTTAAATCCAATCAAAAAAAAATTATCAAAAGTAGATAGAAAGATATCTATGCAAGACCCATCAAAATTATTAGCAGAATTTTTTAATGGTGTTGTCATTGAACTTGATGAAGAATATAAATATGACTCATAAAGAATTGATAGATCAAGTTTCCGCAAATTTATTTAAACAAAGTGGAAAGTTAGAAAGCAGAAGATCTTGGTTGGCAATGAGAAATTATCTTGAACAACTAGATACGGAACAACTTAAATCCATGCTTAAGGACCAGGGATGATTTAAAAACTTTATTTAGTTTTTATTTTTTTCTTAATTCTCATAAAACCGTAAGTTGCAAAGCCAACCAAAAACATATCCAAATAAATATGCCAAGTAGGAAAAATTTGGTGTATTAATTCCATTAACGTTTTATTGCCACTTGCCAATAAGGATAATCTAAATTTGATTTTTCTCTAATCAATTGTAATTTTCTAGAATTTATTTTTACTACTATTCCATCTGTTGGATATTTACTAAAAAGCTTCCCTTCTAGCCATTGTTTTCTAAATACTTCAACTTGGCTCGTAAAGTTGCATGAAATATCCTGAGGGATCGTGAAGCCAAGCTTTGAAAGACTCTTTTTGGCCTCATATTGGTTAAGTGTTGAATTAAGTATTTGAAATGCGCAGAAGCTAAGACTTTCAGAAAATCCTTCTTTAGCTCTTAGAAATCCAGAAGCGATTCTCTGGGAGATATTTGGACTTTGGTTGGGTGCATATAATTCACCTCTAACTTGAAGAACTCCTCTTAAAGGGAGATTATTTGGAATGTCTTGGACTTTAATAAGTTTACTAGTAACGTCTGTCCCTTTTCTTGAAATTGCTTTCTCCAAGGTTCCATCCCTATATTGCAAGGCAACAGCACAACCATCAATTTTTGGTTCAACTAATAATCTGGTATCTGCTAATAATCCTTTCAAAAATTCATCTATTGAATCCTTTTCTAATGAAGGTAAAACTAGTTTATTTTTCTTTTTAAAGTAATCACAATCAGGGTTTGTTCTTAATAAATTTTTTTCAAGTTGGTCAAATTGCTTATCAGAGATTAAAGCATTACCATTTCTATAATTATCGTCATACCATTCAATGCGTTCTTCTAAATAAGTCTTCATTTAATACGATGGCTTAAGTTTTTGGCTAGGTATCCAACTTGGTTTATCTATGATCCATTTCTCTCTATCTTCATATTTAACAGTCCATAAAAGAAATGAAGAAATTTCTTTTAGAGTTATGCCAACCAAATATCTTGTTTTTGGACTTATTGATATAAATCCAAGTAATAATATTAAGAAAAAAAGTTTAAACAGATCTTTAATCATTTAAAAATTAAGCGAATTTTCAAACTTTTTAATTAATGCAATTCTTATAACCTTCAATTTTTGCTAGTTCATCAATGCTCAAACCTGTTTCCTCTAGTAAAGGTTGTCCTATATCGTCCTTATTAAATTTAGTTAAGGCTCCTTTAGTAGAATTCTTAATACATTGGTTTTTGTATTTTGCTTCTTTTACAACAGGAGATAAATAAAAACCAAACAAGATGATAAAAGCTCCATAGGTTACAACTTTTCTGTGGTTTTTCCACCATTCATAAAATTTGTTGGACACGAGAAAAAAATAATTAATTTCTATTTTAAATTGATTGTCAACAAATTACTTTAGTAATTGAAGGATTGCTTAATTTATTGATTTTTCATTAATAGATTTAACCCAAGAATAATATCTTGATTTTCGAATCCTTTGCTCTTTCGAAACTAATCTATCCGCAGATTCTAGAGGTGATTCTCCTTTCTCAACTTTCGTGGTAATAGATATACCAAAACCTTTTGCTTCAATTTTTGCAATGCCACCCTCTAAAAAAAATAAAAAAGACCAACCTTTATTCCATCCTAAATAGAAGGGATTTCGATACATTGCATTCTTCCGAATATACTCTTTAATGTTATTTTCTTTTTCAAGGTATTACTTGTATACACTATTACCAAATAAGAAGTATAAGGCTGATTATTTCTGAGAAGTAATTTTCATATTTAAATAATTTTTTAGATTAATACTTGACGTTCAAGAGTAGTACATTTATATTAATAGTACAACTGTATTATCTCGATGACATCAGGAGTGGCGAATGTTCGGACTAATTTTCATATTGGCAGCCTTATTGACACCCCAACTGGCTGGTTGTTTAACAAAAAAAGTGGTTTATTAATTCTTTTTGAGAGTTATAAGAAATCTCTATCTAATAATTTAAAAGTTTATACTCACCTTTTCTATGCAAATGAATTAGGTGAACCAGCCCAACTTAAAAACTCGAGACTACATTCTGTTGATTGTGCTTGCGAAACATGGAATGAATTAGTTGCAGGAGGTTGGCAAAATGTTACTAGTAAATTCCACTAATCATGTCTAAGGTAAATCCTTCAAAATGGGAATATCTAAAAGAATCTATCCTAAAACGAAAACGTACAAAGATTTGTATTACTTGCAATCATTTTCGCTACAGCACTACAGAAACTTTTGCTACTGTCTTGATATGTCCAAGATACGAAAAACGCATACCACAGGGTGATCATTTACTTAAAGGCTGTGAGTATTGGCAAAAAAATAGGACGATATTTACCCCTGAAGTATCTTAATTATTCTCTAATTAAACTTCTCTTGGTATAGATATTTAATTATGTAAATAAAGCATTATTTTATACAACTTAAAAAATTCTTTTTAAGTAATTTTGAAGAATGATTCAATTCTACTTTTCCTTATTTTTATTAGTTGTGCTTACATTTTTTGCACTTTTATTAGATGCACCAGAATTGGCATCTTTAATTCAAACATTTTGAAAATAATAAATCAGCATTTTTACTGATTTACTTTCTTAATAAGTAAGGCTTAGGTTTAACTTGTTGAATAGGAGGGATCTAATGATTGACAGTCCACCAAAGAAGTTAAATTATAAAATTTAAATCTAGATAAAACTAATGCTAAATCTGGAATGAATCTTCTATTTGAGATTCATTCCTTTTTGATTTCTTTCTAAAAAATGTAAATTCTAAATATTAATTTTTAAAAGTAAAAAATTTATTCATATTAATATGATTTGAGGCCTAAGTCTCTTTATAGATAGTGGGTAAATTTACCTGAATCCAAAACCAGTTTTTTGTTCTTCTTTTTCTTCCCATTCATTAATAATTAGTTTTAGTAAACTTTTAATTTCTGAATTCGAAACATCAGTATCTTGTTGAAGATTTAAACAAATGTTTTTTATTTCCTCAAAAGCGTTATCAATTAATATTATTTTTTGATCTGGATTAGCCATAGAATTTTAAAATGCTCCATTACAGTTAAACCCACTGCAGTTAATAATCCTGAAAATATTCATTACAACGTTGTGGAATCTTTCATCATAAAAAAATGCCCAGGTTGTAAATATAGCAAAACTAGAGACAGCAAAGGCAGCATATTGAAGCCAATGTATTCCATAGCTGTCCAATCCATTTTTATCAAAATCAGAATTATTCAATTGTTTTTTTTTTCTTATAATAAAAATTTTTTTTTTAAAAGGAGAGTTTGTTTTGAGGGTGAGATTTTTTTTTCTTTAAGACCTTAATGTATTGATAGTTTAAATAAAACCAGGTATTATCCACCCAAAAAAGCCGTAGTTTATTATCAAAGCTAAAAAACCAATCATAGCTAATCTCCCGTTTGTTATTTCAGCATTTTTCCAATATTTACCCATGTAGTTTTTATTCTTTTTCGAATTTTTATCTATCAAATAATTTGGTTCTAAGGGTTCCTGCAACCTTTTGATTGCGTATAAAGAGAATTGAATCGTAATTGCGATGATAACAACTATAAAACTAGTAAGTGCATCCATTTTTAGATTTCATATGTGATCAATAAGTAAGCCAAAGAGTAATTGACATTTGTAAATATCAAACATTTCCTCATTTCTTCTTTGTTTACAGGAGAGATTCAATTATTAAAGAATGTAACATATTTAAATAAAATTAGTATGAATCCTTACTTTTTCTTTTGATTTCACATTTTTTAAGGACTTTTATGTTACATTTATGTGACACGAACATCCTAAGACTAGTCTTAATTGAATTTCAGAATTAGCTTCAAAGTTTTATTTTAAATCAGATAAAATGCTGAAAATTTTTATAAGAAATATTTTCAATGTTATTAATTTTTAAAAAATTTTTTAATAACTAAAAATTATTATTTTTGTTTGATTTCCGGAAGGTAGAATTTATTGCCTAATGTGTAACCAATTGACATCAATACAAACCCAATAAGTTGAGGTAAATGAGAATTTGCTAGAGAGATTTTTTCAATCATTTCTCAATCTGTAAAAATATATAATAATAAAAAATTTTAAATACTGTAATTCTATTTTCCTTTTGATTCTTTAATCTCCCCAGATTTTTTTAGTGAATTAACAAGTCTTTCATTTTCTGTTTTTAAATTTTCTAATGCAGATTTAGTGAATTGTTCTTTAGCCTCAAATTTTGCTGAACTTATAACTTTTTTATTAGGAAGTTTTTTCTTCGGTTCTGACTTCATATTAAACAGCAGTTTAAAAAATTTTAGAAGTTATTTTTTTTGAGTTAGGTATTATTTTTTACAGTTTTCTGGTTAATAATATTTGTTTACATAGAAAATTAATCTTTATCTTTTGGAAGCCTTAACCATCCAGTAGTCCATTCTGATTTTAGTTTTGCCCATGAGATCCTTTTAATATCTTTTTTATTTTTGGTAGGAAAAATATCAACCCATCTATTTTCACTTTTCCCACCAAAAGCTTTAACTTGAAAATGTCTATTACCATTAATAGTTTTTGGTGCTGTCCAACACAAAGTAGGAGGCCATTTCATGAGAAATTTTAAAAGTTAAAAAAACTAAAGGTTGCTCTGACCAGTTAAAACTAAACCATAATATGCAATCGTTCCAAGGATAAGTACGATTCCTAGTATTCTAATAATCATGATTTATTATTTTTAAATTCAAATTATATTAGAGAAATTTTATAAATTTGCGTTGAAGATTTAATATTTTCTAATTTTTCTTTTTTTGATTTCTAACTATCGTGTGGCAAGATTCAGGATGCCATTCATTCTGAATCTTGCCAATAAAATCATAAATAAATGAATCGGGACATCCAGTTTTTTTTTGAAGGTCTGAAAGTTCTTCTTTAATGAATTCATATACACTCGTTATTACCCCTAAATTTTCTTCTTGGGAGGGAGCCCATTTTTTATTTTCCATTAATATTTTTTAAATTATTTTCAACAATATCGTAATAGGTCATCTCTCCATAATCAGCATCTGAACAACATGAATCTCCATAAAGCTTCTCTAACAAATCGAACGCATCTGAATACTTATCAAAACTTTGAGCTGTTATTTCGTCATCTTTCCCATCAATTCTGATTATTTTGTAAGTCATATATTAATTAGATGCAAGAAGTATTTTTTTTATACGATAGATCATTTTATAAATAAAAATTTTTATTTAGGAGTATTAGTTGGGTAAAGCTTCTGAATTTTATTTTTCTGAATTTCTATTTTTCTTCTTTCATATTTTTTTGCCATTATTTTTCTGATAAATAATTGTGGGATAAGCCAAACTAATGCAATAGCTATAGCCATGAAAGCAGGATTTCTCCACGTTATCCTAATAATCTCTTGAATAAATTCTTGATTGTAAATTTCCATACATTAAATTTTGATGATAAAAATATCTTTGCTTTCTTTTATAAAATCATTTAAATTTCATAACCCATCATAACCTTAAAAAATCTAATAAGGAATTTTTTCTTTTTCTAGTTCGTTTTCTTTTATATTTGATTTAGATTGATTTTTATTTTTTAGCTTAGAGATGTCGACTTATCTAATTACAGGATCAAATAGGGGTATTGGATTAGAACTATGCAGGCAAATTCATAAGAGGGGAGATAACGTAATTGCAACATGTAGGAAAGCTTCAAAAGAACTTAAAGATTTAGGAGTGAGAATTGAAGAGAATATAGAAATATCTTCTGATGAGTCGATAACAAATTTGTGTAAAAAACTATCTGGAGTTAATTTAGATTGCTTAATTCATAATGCAGGAATTTATGAATTTAATTCTTTAGAAAACTTTGATAAAAAAAGTATTTTACGGCAATTTGAAGTTAATGCATTGAGCCCAATATGTATGACCCAATCACTTAAACACCTTTTAAAAAGATCTTCTAAAGTTGCTTTTATCACAAGTAGGATGGGATCTATTGAAGATAATTCATCTGGAAGTTCTTATGGTTACAGGATGTCTAAGGTAGCCTTGTCTATGGCAGCAAAATCACTTTCTATAGATTTATCAAGGGATGATATTTATGTAGCTATTTTACATCCTGGGTTAGTGAGTACAAGAATGACTGGCTTTACAAGAAATGGAATTAGTCCTGAAGAATCAGCAAATGGCCTTTTAAAACGAATTGATTCTTTAAATAAAAATAACTCGGGTACTTTTTGGCATGCCAACGGAGAAGTATTGCCTTGGTGATATCTATTTTTTTATTTTTAAGAGATGTATATTGTTAATTTGTTAAAAAACTTTTAAATTTTTAACGAATTTCATTCCTTGTTTCATTATTTTTAGTTATCTTTAAAAAAACATTAGTAAAGGAGGTGATTCATTGTCGTATCTACCGAAAAATGCGGTTATCAAAGGGGCCGTGAATTCAGTATCTTCATCACATTCATCGGTCTCTTTTTCTTTGATTAAGAAAAAAGGTTTTATACTCAACAGATTTATATAAATCAGTTACTTAATAATTAAAAGCTCTGCATCTCATGAAGTTGTAGAGCTTTTTTTATGAATTTAAAGAGTCTTTCAAAATTTATTCTATTTTTTTTGGCCAAAGTAAATTAAGGCTAAAAAAGATAAAGTGCTTACCAAAGCGATTAAGTACCATCCAGTTGAGGAGTTACTAGTCACTTCGGTCATTTATTTTGATTTATAGGAGGAATTGATTATTTGAGTGAAAATCACAATTGATATCATTAAAAAAACTAAAAGGATGTAAGTTACGTTCATTATAGAAAAATGCTAATTATCAAAAAGATTATTCCTAGAACTACCGTAACAATTGCTCCATCTACTAATAAGTCTTTCCATGTATAGCTTTTAAGCATCCTTCTTTTATCTTCTTCACTCATAAGGTTCTTTAACCACGTCCAATCTAAAAGTTGTGTCAATGCAACACCAAAAATTAAATGACCAAACAAAATACCAATTAGATCAATTCTAGAAATATCTTTAGTGAGACTTGTAATAATAAAAAAGTCCACTAGCTTTTTTCTTTATTAGATAAGGCACCACCTTCTTCTTTGTATTTTTCCCAAGCATCGCTTATTTTTGCTTTAGAGAAATTTTGTTTCCCCTCAGAGAATTTATTTTTGAGGTTATTTAAACTATTAGCCAGTTCTTTTTTTGTTGGTTCATCAAGAAAGTTTGATGTTAATTTCCATAGATACCAGCTACTAGCTAGAAGAAGAATTAATCCGAGTAATTGCATATTAGTTTTTTACCATCCTACAACTTTTCTTATGGTTTCGATAAACTAATTTATTTAATACCTGCAGAGAGATGTTTTTTACCTCAATAAAAATTAAAACTTTAACCAGTGGAAAAATATTCTATCCAGCAGCCATATAGTTAGACCCCCTTCCAGGAAAGCTAACCAATACATCCCATAATCAGAAAATCCCATTTGTTCTTTTACTGTTTTAATTAATTTTTTGTGCGCTTGAATGAGATCTTTCATAAACAATTTTTAAACTTGCTGAATTTCTTTAATTAAAAAACCCTTTCCGTAGCAAGATAGACATGTTTTAGTCTCATCTAATGAAATTCTTAGAAAACCTGCTCCATTACATCTAAAGCAATTTACTTTAGTCTTCGAATAGATTTTTGATTTAATTTTAGCAGCACCTTTTAAGTAAGAAACAGTTTCTTTACGGCCGTTTGCTTTTGCAGCTTTGTTTAAAAGCTTTTTGTAGTTGAATTTAAGTTCTTGAATATTCATTTTTTATTGAAACTATGATGCGAATACTTGAAAAGGGAATTTTTTAATGAATTAAAAATTTGAGTTTCCCGTTTATATTTCTAATCTGATCTCTTACTGAGATTTGAATAATATAACTAGGATTTATTTTATATGTTTGGTATAAAGAGTATTAAATTGTATATTTAATAGAAATTTTATATTTCTTAAAATTAAATTTTTTGGGGTGATCATTCAAGAATATTATTTGTCTCAGGAAGTAAGTTTATAAATTTATTGTTTAAAAAATAATTTTTTAAGTTCTAGTAGTTCATCCAGCCTTCTTGAGGTTTTTAACTAAAAAATCATTTTCATTAGTAAGAACTTTAAGCCTAGATTTTCCTAACTCTTTTTTGATTTCGGAATTTAAATCCTTTTTTGTCTCTTTTAGATTCATAAGATTATTACTTGAAATTATTTAAAGACAAAAAAATGATAGTGATCCCAAAAAAAAATTGTGGATATTTTTTTCTTAAAAGAAGATAATATTTTATTTTGCACATAGAAATTCAAATTTAATCAACATATTGTGGAAAAACCTGTTGAAAAACGCTTAAAAAGTGGATAACTCTTCGGGAGCATTATCAAAACAAGCTTTTCTGGAAAAATTTTTAAGTATTAATGCTTTATCAAAAAAAATAAAATATACTTTAAAAAATAGCATAATCTCTTGTTATAACTGTGGGATCATTATTTTTTAAATAAGTTAAAATATCTATACTTGAAGCTTATGTTGATAAAAAATTTAAAAAGTTTTTTCTTTATCATGTGTCAAATTGAAAATTAAAGTGAAGAAAAATCAATCTAAACTTGAAATTTTTAATTTTTGTCATAGATGATTAAAAGTTGTTTAATACGGTTTTCTCTATGCAAATATTTCTTAAACCTAAAATTAATCAAATAAATTTGAATAAGTTAATCACTCAAAATGACAGAAGAAAAAAAGGATTCAAAAAAATGTTCTGGAAAGAAAAATATTATGTTTGCTTATGGTTTTATACAACTGAGTTCTAGTTTCGTATCGGCAATAGCATTAACTGCAATTGCTTTTGGATTCTGTTCAGTAAAAAAGGAATCTAAACTTTTTAATAAATGTGTTGCAGAAATTATTGAAGATGGTGGCACCAATTCTGAGGCCGTAAGGTATTGCAATGGGGGCAATTAAAATCCCTCTAAGATTAATTAAATGGATTCAACTTGTGATTTGATTTTGGATTCCTTAAAAGAGGAGCCAATTGGAGAAACTGATCATTTTATTTGGTTCATAACAGATATTGGTATTGTTGCCCTATTTAAAAGAGAGGAAAACTTTGAAACTTATAGTTCGAATGTAGAATTGGAGGCAAATAAAATTGCTTTAGATATAACTAAAGAAGAGAAAGAGTACCTCAAAATAAAAGAGAGACAGCTTTTCTTGTTTTATTCATAATCTAGGAATTAGTTCTTGATTTAGTAAGATGGCTCAAGGTTAAAGGCCGGCTCTATAACATTGTTTTCGCTAATTAATTCATAGGTCAGCTCTTTATTTAGGGCATTTATATAGGATGTATAGAGTTTTCCCCAAACAAATTCAAATTCATCTTTACTTAAATTCTTGAAAAGAATTTCTCCTTTGAAGTAAATGTGATAAGAATCATTCATCATAGAAAACTAATCTTATCCTTTTTAACGCAGTGTTATGTGTATGTAGTATTAGGTGCTACTAAAAAGAAATTTATATTTGTAAGTCAAATACTTTTAGACTATTCGTGTATTCATTTTTTGTTTTTTGAATAATCCGACTGTCTCATCAAGATCCATACACGGCTGAATACTTATATCCATTAACCTTCTCCAGGGATGCCATTGCTTCCAAATTGTCTCAAGAGAATCTGCACTTACTACAGAATGTCCAATCCCATTTTGAACCATAAAAATCCAAGAATGAACCTCATAGTTTTCAGGTCTGTTTTGAGGACCACCTGATTCGTACCAATTAATTAGCATTTCTGCTCCTTCTTCTTGATCTTCGCCATCTGTAAATTCGTAGGAAATCAAATACCTTTGCATATAGATTATTATTAAAATCTTTAAACTATTTTAACTCTAGATTTAGATATTGCTTCCTAATTTAATCAATGCTATCAAGTTTATAGAAGTGATTGTTTTAAATGTCTGAAAGATTTGGGAAAATCAAAAAGAATATTTTGACTAATTTATCTTTCATAAATAGGGCAATCTTGAAGTATTTTCAAAACCATGATCTGTTCGTATAGCTCCAGTTAACAGATAAAATTTGATACTTTTTAAAATACCTTAAATTAGTTACCATATTTGTACTGTATAGAAACCAATGATAAATAAAAAGGATCAAAGCGATCCAATTGATAATTTAGAGTATGAAAAAGTTCTCGAAGAAGAAATAATTAATTCGTACGAAAGTAAATTTCAGAAAGGTACTAAAGAAGATGGTAAAAAGATTAAATTTTACAGACTTAAAAGAACTCCATTAGAAATACTAAATAGGTCATTTTTCTTTTTCTTTATTGGAAGTTTTATTTTCTCTTTGGTTTTAGCTTATTCAGAAAGTAAGTTATGGTTCATACTTTATGTATTAAGTGCATTGTCATGTGTTTTCTATACTCCTAACAGAAAGGCACTTAAAGAATTAATAGCAGCTTGGCCAAATATAGAGGATCTCATTAAAGGGAGGAGTTTGTGGAGAAAAGGCAAGTAAAAAGATTATGAAAGTGTTAAATACATTTAAAAAGTGGTTATTAAATATTCTTGTGCCATACATTGAAGGCACCAACAAGAAGAAAGAGGATAGAAGTTGAGTCTAATAAAGGTTGGAATTATTGTTGAAATTTTTTTGCTTCTTGGAGTTTTTTTATGGGTTAGGAAACTAACTATTAATAAAGGTAGACAACCATCTCTATCAAAAAGAACAATTAAAAATCTCAAATTTTAGAATTTTGATCAAAAAATAAGAAATCTTTATAAAGAGATTAAATTTATGAGGAATTTATTTACTTTTTTTCTCTCACTTTGTATGTGAAATCGGTTAGAACGTCTATATATTTCTTAAAAAATATGGTTTCCTCTATTCAAGGTCTTGCTCCAATAACTAATCCATTAAATAGTGTCTTAGTTGAAAAGAAACTAATAAATGTAGATCAAAAGTTTATTCAACTTGTTTCTCTGGCAGAAGGGTTACCTCGTACAGAAGTTATTGAAAGTGGTAGAAATTATTGGAGAGGTGTTTGTAGAAGCTTAATTTTTAGATTTCCAGATGACCTCGAAATTTTAAAGCTTGATGTAAGAAGTTATGTAGATAGATCAAAAGGAATTATTCAGATAAGATCTGCAGCAAGATTAGGGCAATCTGATTTAGGCGTAAACCTAAGAAGAGTGGAATACTTGTTTAATCAATTAGAGAAATTTTAATTAATCTATTTTTTATAAATTTAAGGTTCTTTTTACTAAGTAGTTGTGCTTTAATTCATAATAATATTTGAATTGTCATGGTAAAGATAATCTTAGTTGGAATCATTGTCGCGCTTGTATATTCTCAACCTGATCTCCGTCTTACAGTCGCGGATTGGTTAAAAGTAGCTTCTGATTTTCTTATTGAATCAGTACAAGTAAAACCCTAAACTAACTTTTAATGAAGCATTAAATAAGACCTGAGACAGTAATCATTTGTTTAATGCATAGAGCTACGAAAATAAATATTATTATTCTGCTTTGTATATATTTCACTTAAACAAATAAATAGTTTTAGAAACATAATAGAAAATTTTTTTGAAATTTTTGAATAGTTAACGATAATAAGGGATATGAAGCTTAGATTATTTGAGTTCTATTTTATTAAAGACTATTTAAGGCCTTGGTTTGGTCTTATTTATTCTTTATTCTTTCTGTTTTTTTTAGGTGCAATTGGCTATCGAATAACAGAAGGATGGGAATGGAGTGATTGCTTATGGATGGTTCTAATCACAATAACCACTATTGGTTTTGGAGAAGTTCAACCTTTAAGCCCTGAGGGCAGGATCGTAACTGTTTTGGTAATCGTTGGCGGATTGATCTTTATTCAATTTACTTTTCAAAAAGCTGTTAGATTATTCGAATCCGGCTATTTTCAAAGAGTAAACGAATTACGTTTTAAAAGACTTCTTAGAAAAATGGAAAATCATGTAATTTTGTGCGGATATGGGAGGGTTGGTCAGGAAATATCTAACCAAATAAAAACACAAAATATTCCAATTATTGTGGTTGAGAGCGACGAAGATAGAAAAAAGATTGCTGAAGAAAATGGTTTAGAAGTTCTTTGTGCTGATGCAACTCTTGATGAGACCTTAAAACTGGCAGGATTAGAAAAATGCAAAAGTTTGGTCGTTACCTTACCTAATGATGCTGCTAATTTATATGTTGTTTTAAGTGCTAAAGGGATAAGAAGTTCTATGAGAGTAATTGCAAGAGCTGGAACTGAAGAAGCTGCAAGTAAGTTGAGATTAGCTGGAGCAAGTATAGTTGTGAGTCCTTATATAGCTGCAGGAAGAGCAATGGCATCTATGGCTTTAAGACCTATTGCTATTGATTTTCTTGATCTACTTGCAGGAAGTGAATGTGAGATTGAGGAATTTGAATTAAGTAATGATATTAGTCTTTTTGAAACAGCAGAGAAAAGATCACTTTCTGAACTTGGAATAGGCAAAAAGAGTGGTGCAAAAATATTAGCCATTAAAGAAAATGAAAAGTTGTTTACTAATCCTGGAGGTAATTTCATACTTCAACCAGGTCAGGTATTAATAGCATTTGGTAGTAAAGAACAACTAAATATTTTGAACGGATTATTAGGAAATCTTGTTGTAGCAGTAGAGCTATTAAAGTAGATAGATCAAGATTCAGAATTAATTGCTAAATTGATTCTTGGTGGAACAAATCAAATGAAAATATTTAAATTTCTATTCGTTATTCCTGTAATAACTTTAATAATTATTTTTCAAGCCTCTTCGCAAAACGGATATCTAATGGCTTCTGATATTAAAGATGGAGAAACAATTTTTAGAAATGTTTGTGCAGGCTGCCATGTAAGGGGTGGATCAGTCGTTCTTAAAGGATCCAAATCATTAAGACTTTACGACCTTGAAAAAAGAGGAATAGCAGATGTAAATTCACTAACAAAAATTGCTAATGATGGGATTGGTTTTATGAAAGGTTATAAAAATAAATTAAAGGTTGGTGAGGATAAGGTTCTTGCCCAATGGATCATTCAAAATGCAGAAAAAGGTTGGGATTAGATGAAAAGCATACTTCTTGCATTGTTTTTATTTCTATTAGCTGAATATTCTTTTGCTGAGGAATTAATTAATTACACAATTACATCTGATTCTCAAACAAATACTTTAGAAGGTAATTTAGAGGCCAAGGGAAATGTAGTTATTAAGAGTAGTAATGGTAATTTTGAGGCTTATTCGGACAAGCTTTCTTATGATAAGGACGATAAATCCCTAAAACTTATTGGTAATGTATATGTAAAAAATTTAGAGTCTGAGGGAATTGCAATTGAAGAAACATCTGGAGATGAGTTGACCATATTTACTGATACGGGAATTTTTGAATTCAAATCTCAAAATAAAAATAGAGTAACAACAAAAATTAAATTTTAAATAAAGAGTCGATATTTAATTGAAATTTAAATTGCTAGCTGAGCTAATAAAATAGATATATCAAGAATTATTGATTATATCAAAATATTTTGATGTATTTCTTAATCTTTGCTTTTGGCTTTATGTTTGATGTTATAAATGAATTATCTTCAACCATAACGATGTTATGAGCATTTTTAAGAAAGCTCTCATTATTTCTTCTGCTATCTCATTAGTTTTCTCTCCAGCAGCGATTGCTTCAAAAAGATTGAGCGGAGCTGGTGCTTCATTTCCATCAAAAATTTATACTAGGTGGTTTTTTGACTTAGCTAAATCTGGAGGACCAAGAGTTAATTATCAGGCAGTAGGTTCTGGGTCTGGCAGAAAAGCCTTTATAGATGAAACTGTAAATTTTGGTGCATCAGATGATCCTATGAAAGATTCTGATATAGAGAAAGTTACAAGAGGGCTTGTTCAAATACCTATGGTAGGAGGCACAATTGCATTCGGATATAACTATGACTGCGACCTGAAACTAACACAAGAACAAGCTGTTCAAGTTGCGTTGGGAATGATAAAAAATTGGAAGGAATTAGGATGCAAGTCAGGTAAATTAACTTGGGCTCATCGTTCTGATGGTTCAGGAACTACTAAAGCTTTTACAAATTCTATGGAGGCTTTTTCTAAAACTTGGAATCTTGGTACTGGTAAATCTGTTAAATGGCCTGCAGGAGTAGGAGCTAAAGGCAATTCTGGTGTGGCCGGTGTTATACAAAATACTCCAGGTGCAATTGGTTATGTAAACCAGTCATATATTAAAGGTAATGTTAAAGCTGCTGCACTTCAAAATCTTTCTGGTGAATTCGTTACTCCCAATACTGAGTCAGGAGCAATAGCTTTAAATGGAATAAATCTTGATGAAAACTTGGCTGGTAAAAATCCGAATCCTACTGCTAAAGGAGCTTATCCAATAGCAACCTTGACTTGGATACTCGCTTATGAAAAAGGTAACGGCAGGAATACTAAGGCAATTCAAGATACGTTCTATAAATTGCTAAGTGATGAATACCAATCAAAAGCTCCTGCTTTAGGCTTCGTTCCTTTAAAAGGGGAAATTCTAAAAAAATCAATCGATGCTGTTGGAAGAATAGGAAGGTAATTTAGAACTGGTAAGCCATGCAATAAAAATCAAGGCAGTTGAAGCATATAAACAATATTGAAGACCAAGAGTGGCATTTCTGCCTAGCATAAATAATAAGCCAGATAGTAAGGTTCCTAATAATCTTCCAGCTGCATTAGCCATATAGTAATAACCAACATTTAAACTTACTTTTTCATTATCTGAATAAGCCAAAATTAAGTACGAATGAGTAGAAGAATTCATTGCAAAAATAAAGCCAAATATTATTAATCCAATTACAATTACAGGCCCTAATGATTTATCACCGTTTAAAGCTAAAGCAATAAATAATGGAATGACTGTCAAGATAAGTCCCCAAAATTGAACGGTTGTTTTTGTTGGACTAGTTTTTTTTCTCCATACTTTTCTTAGTAATGGAGCTAATACTTGAAAGAAACCGTAGATTATTATCCATCCACCCAAGAAAAGACCTATTTTTAAATAATCCCATCCAAAAGAAATATCTAAAAACACAGGAAGTGCAACTACAAACCAGACATCTCTTGCTCCAAACAAGAAAAATCTAGCACTTGAGAGAATATTTATACCTTCAGACTTGGAAAAAAGGTCTTTAAAAACAGGTTTTCTTTTCATTTTCCCTGAATCTTTAGGAAGACACAAAGTTAAAAAGAATGCGACACAAAGACCCAAACCCATTATTTTTAAAGCATTATTAAAGCCTAATATCTTATATAAAAGTCCACCTAAGAAGAAACCAACCCCCTTGAGCGCATTTTTAGATCCTGTTAAAATTGAAACCCACTTAAATAATTGTTTTTGACTATTTTGATTTTTTTCTTCTGAACTTGTAACTATTGATTTAACTGCACATTTTGCACTCATTTTATTTAGATCTTTTGCTACTCCGCTGAGCGCTTGAGCCAACATAACGTATGCGACGCTAAGGATTACTGGCCAATTATCTTTGACAGGAATCAACATGAAAAGAGCAATAATTTGGAGAATTGTTCCTATCCATAAAGTAAGCCTTAAACCATATCTTGCTCCTATCCAGCCACCATAAAGGTTTGTAATTATTCCAAAAAACTCGTAGAAAAGAAACAGTAAAGCAATTTGCAGGGTTGAATAACCTAGTGCATGAAAGTGGCCAACAACTAATATTCTTAATGCTCCATCAGTAAGCGTAAATGCCCAATAGTTTGCTGTGACGACACTATATTGTTGAAGACTAGATATTTTCATAAAAACTAAAATTTTTTTTCTTTTTCAATTACAAAAGAAGTCAAATCTGCAAGTCTGTAACTATATCCCCACTCATTGTCATACCAAGCATAAATCTTTAATAAATTTGAATTTACAACCATCGTTGATAGCCCTTCTTTGATGTAAATGAAATTTTTTTTCCTTCAATTATTATTTCGTCTTTTTTCGAAATAATATTTTTGTTCCATCTGCCATGAACAGAATCAAATTCTAATAAGTGAGATGCGGCTAAGGAGTCTCCTCCTGTTTCATTTATATGAGTTATTTCTATATCTTTCCTTTGCCACAAGATTCTTAAAGCCAGCCTCCCAATTCGCCCAAATCCGTTAATTCCAATTTTCATGAAACATCTTAAACCTGACTAATTATATATCAAAAATATTTGATATATCAATAACACTTGATATGTGGAATTCTATTTTTTAGGTTAATATTAAAAATAAATTATCTCTAGGCCTTGTTAGAGCAACTTAAAAAGATTAATAGTGCGCAGTTTGTTGGGATAATGGAATCTCTTTCTGATCCAATTAGAATAAATATTCTTGAATTAATGATGAATGGAGAGATATGTGTTTGCGACATAGTAAAAGTTACTGGATTGTCCCAATCGAAAATTTCTTATCATATAAAAATTCTTAAAGATTCAGGCCTAATCAGTGACAGACAAGAAGGAAGGTGGGTCTACTACAAATTAAATTTAGAAGTATTATCAGATATTCAAAATTGGATGGGTAACTTAATTCAGTCATCCAAGAATAAGAGGAATTGTAAATAATCAAATATCAAAATTTTTTGAATTTTCTGAAAGTCTTTTTGCTCATTTAGTAGTAGATTTATAGAGATATTGTTTTTTTAATGGAAGAGAAATTAACTCTTTTCAAGAATCGTAAAAGATTCGGTATCGAAAAAAATATAGATATTATCTTCAAGAATACTGCTCTAGTTTTGTCTAGTTTCGTAGCAATAATACTTTTAGGAATAATTTTAGTAGTCTTTTTTCAGTCATTTGAATCCTTTTCAAGGTATGGATTGAAGTTTCTAGTAACCTCTGAATGGAATCCTGTAAAAGATGAATACGGAGCTTTTACCGCAATATATGGCACATTAGTAACCTCATTTCTTTCTTTATTAATAACTATCCCTTTGGGCGTTGGAACTGCAATATTTATTACAGAGGACTTTGTCCCGAAAGTTTTTAGAGAAATAATAGGTTCTTTTGTTGAATTATTAGCAGCAATTCCATCAGTTGTACTGGGACTTTGGGCAATATTTGTTATGGAACCTTCTTTTAGAGCCTTTTTTGTCTTTTTACATAATTTCTTTGGTTGGATACCTTTATTCAGTACAGAACCAACAGGTAGGAATTCTTTTTTAGCAATATTGATTTTAGTAGTAATGCTTTTGCCAATAGTGACCTCCATTTCAAGGGATTCACTTAATCAGGTTCCTAAAAAGCTAAGAAATGCAGCATATGGAATTGGGGCAAGTAGATGGAAAACAATATTTTCAGTAATCTTGCCAGCAGCGTTATCAGGAATTATGGCAGGTGTTCTTCTTGCTTTAGGAAGAGCAATGGGAGAAACAATGGCTGTCACAATGATTATTGGTAATTCCAATGCATTTAGTTGGTCTCTATTATCTCCTGGATATACCATTTCATCCATGCTTGCAAACCAGTTTGGTGAAGCTGATGGAAGTCAGGTTTCATCACTTTTTTATGCAGCTTTTGTCCTGATGATCCTTTCTTTAGTGGTTAATATCTTTGCGCAATGGCTAGTTAAGAAATTTAGTCTCAAATATTAGATAATTATGAATTCTCTTTATTACCAGAAAAGATTATCAAGAAATATAGGAGATAAATTCTTTACTTCTTTATCAGTAATTTGTGCGTTGATAGCAATACTTCCTTTGATTTTTCTAGTGACTTATATCCTTATTAAAGGTGGATCTCAAATCACACCAGAATTATTTACTCTAGAGCCAAATCCTCCTGGAGATGATTTAGATGCAGGAGGTATTAACCCTGCCTTAATAGGCACATTAATAATAACTACCATTGCTTCAATTATTGCAATACCGGTAGGTGTTGGCGGAGGAATATATCTGGCGGAATACTCTAAAGGTGGTGTTTTTTCAAGGTTTATTAGATTCGGAGTTAATGTTCTGGCGGGAGTCCCCTCAATAATTGCCGGTGTCTTTATTTATGCCTTAGTTGTTTCTACAAAGATCTTATTTGGAAGTATGTACAGTGGTTTGGCTGGTGGAATGGCGCTCTCAATATTGATGTTGCCTACTGTGATAAAGACGACTGATGAAGGTTTAAAGTTAGTGCCAAATGAATTGAGATATGCCTCTCTTGGTGTTGGCGCAAGTATGTATACAACTATATTGAAAGTTACTTTGCCCTCTGCCTTTAGGTCTATTGCTACTGGCGTTGTACTTGGAATTGCAAGAGCTGCAGGGGAAACAGCACCATTGATATTTACGGCTTTATTCTCTTATTACTACATAACAGGCTTTGGAGACTTGTTTTATGAGATGGGTTCATTGGCCGTATTGATATATAACTTTGCTCTAGAACCATACGATGCACAGAATAAACTTGCCTGGGCAGCTTCCTTTATTCTTGTTTTATCGATACTATCAGTAAATATATTTTCAAGGGTATTAGCCGCTTTTACTGAGAAAACTAAGAGAGTATAAATGATTAAAACTAATAAAAAAACACCAAAGAATATAATTCTATCTCTTGAGAATGTTTCTATTAGTTATGGAACTTTTGAAGCAGTAAGAAATGTTTTTTGTAATTTTAAAAAAGGAAATATAACCTCACTAATTGGACCTTCTGGTTGTGGTAAATCAACTGTTCTTAGATCATTAAATAGGATGAACGATTTAATTCCTAATTGCTCACTAAAGGGTACTGTCCTTTTTGATGGAACTAATATTTACGATAAAAGAGTAGATCCAGTTGAAGTAAGAAGAAGAATTGGGATGGTTTTTCAACAGCCAAATCCTTTCCCAAAATCTATCTATGAAAATATTGCATTTGGGGCAAGAATCAATGGCTTTAATGGAGATATGGATGAATTAGTGGAAAGTTCACTTAGAAAAGCTGCCTTGTGGGACGAATGTAAGGATAAATTAAATGATAGTGGCTACTCTTTATCTGGCGGACAACAACAAAGACTATGTATAGCAAGAACCATCGCAATTGAGCCTGAAATAATTCTAATGGATGAGCCATGCTCAGCTTTAGACCCAATCTCTACTTTGAAAATAGAGGAGACCATGCATGAACTTAAGAAGAATTACACAATAATAATCGTTACTCATAATATGCAACAGGCATTAAGAGTTAGTGATATGACTGCGTTTTTTAATGCAATTGAATATGAAGATGGGGATGGGGGGAAGGTCGGTTATCTTGCAGAATTTAATTCTACTAAGAAAATTTTCAACTCTCCCAAAGAAAAAACCACTCAAGAATATATATCTGGTAAATTTGGTTGATGTTAAATTTTTACCTTTAAAAGAAAAATTTTTACTTTTAAGACAGGCAAAGGGTAGACAAACAGTATAAATACCTATATAGTTATCTCGAATCAGTGAGTTTATCTTTGAAAAACTATCCTTTTCTACCTTTTTTAATTTTTGCAGGGGCTCTTATAACTACTGCAACAATAGGTTTACCTGTATTTACCTCATAATTTAAAAGTTTTTGTATTTCAGCTTATCTTATGATTTCTATTATAAATAAAGAATTAATTGGAAGTCCTCATAAAACTCTAATAAGGGCAAATTTATTTGACTTTATAAAAAAAAGAGAGAATATGAATCTGTGTGGGAGTAAAAATCTGTATTAAAACCATTTTTAAAAGTGGTTAATTTCTAATTTATTTATCATGGATAAAACTAAAGAACAGTTAGAAAAATTAAGAGAAGTTGCCGAAGCATCTCTTACAAAAACGGATGAACTTCAAAAAGTTCTTGCTCAAATTGAAGCATTAATGTCTAGAGAAGAATCACAAACTTTATCAAAGAAAAAATAATTATTTAAAAGAAAAATTTTAGGTTTTGTACTTTTAATTACACCTCTACAATTTCGTTTTGGTTATTAATTGGGTATGCAGAACCCGTTCCAAAGTTTTCTGTTAGGTCTCGAGGTCTTACCTTCTTTAAGTAAAAGACCTCTTTAATTTGTTTTTATTATATTTTTATAACCTGCTTATTTAGTTGATTACTTTATAGATTTCTTTCAAGCAGACATTTACATCGAAAAATTCAGTATTGATAACCTCTAATCCTGTTTTTTCTGTAACTTCAACAGTTGCATTACATTCATCCTGTTTAAGAGCCATATAACTTGGCTTTTTATCTTCTATATTTGGTTCAACACTTGATTCAGTATCTTCCTTATATTGCTCCATTACTAGTGTGAGTGCCTCTATCTCAACAGAGAAATTATCATTTGCTTTAGCCCCAAATGGAATTACAAGAAATGGAAATAAAATCAAGGGTATTAATTTCTTCATTTCTATAAAATGTGTTTATTTTTTTTATAACGTAGATTGCTTGCTAAAGGAAGGGTCATTAGCTTTATAAATTTTTTAAGTTTCTATTTCTTTTACAAAAAAATAGACTAATGATTACAAAATAATTGATAAAAAAACTAAACGAGACAGTTAAGTATAAATTGGTATATTTAAATGAAAAATTTAAGTCAATTCAATAGGTTTTTTATTGAGATTTTATTTCAATAATTTCTTCTTCAGAAACAATTGCCCATTTTTTAAATGACTTTTTACAGGGATATCCCCCTGTTAAGTCTCCAAATGCAGGAAGATATAAAACTTTTTTTTTTATATCCATTGCAAAACACCTAAAAGATAATTTATCTCCTTTGCTTTTTAAATAGATTTTTGGATGATAATGTCCACAAATATTCAAGGTTTTATCATTTTCTAAATTAACTGGTTCATGGCTAAAAGTAATATTTTTAGTTTTTCTTGTATCAAATTTTTTTATATTTTTAATATCACAACCTATATCGTGATTACCGAGGACGAGTTCAACATTAGTTTTTAGAAGTTCAGGAAGATCCTCAACTTTTTTTTGAAGAGTTGTATCTATTGAATATTTGCTGTGGAATAAATCTCCCAATATTACTAACTTTTCAGGAGTATATTTTTTTACTATTTTTTTTATTCTTGCGAAATTGTTTTCATCTGAATTATTAGTAAGAGGTAGACCATTTTTCTGAAAATACTCAGCTTTTCCAAGATGAATATCGCATATTAACAACTCTTTTGTTTCCGGTAGAAATAATGCTCTAGAAGGAAGCATCTCTAACAATGTATCTTCCCAACAAAATTTAAAAGAACTTTTTATCATTTAATCACTATATTTTTTTATAAGTTTTTCTACTCTTTTTTCTATTGGTTCATTGCTTAAAGTATTTTTAAGTCTTTCAACTAACAAAGGGAAAGCGAAAGGCGTTGGAGCTTGTATCTCGTTAATTAGCATTTTTAAATTTTTTAATCGTTCTAATGATCTAGATATTCTTTTATTTTCTAATTGATATTCTTTAACTTCTTGATGTGATTGTTTTATCAAAAGATGGTCTTCTTCATATTTAGTAAAGACATCGTAGAAAAGACTTGAACTTATTTGAAGTTGAGAGGAGTTTTTTGTTTTGGTTGGATTATTTTGATTTACAAGTCCACTTATTTGGGCAATATTTTTAAATCTACGTTTTGTTAATTCTGAAAAATTAATTGCATTTTCTAGATCCTCTTCTAATTTTTTGTTATCCAAAAAGTAGTCAGCTTCTTTTTTTAGTATTGAAAAATCATAATCTTCTGATGTAGTTAAGCCGAATCCAAAATCATTAGTAGTAATACTAAATGTAGATTGTTTTAATTTTGCAAATCTTAATGCCCATAGAAATGCAATTCCTTCATTTACAAATTTTCCATCAAGTGTAAAAACAAAAAGATTTGATAAATCTTTGGTTTTATATATTTCTATAAGAAATTCATCTTTCTTTGGAATATTTGAAAGAACTTTTTGTTTCTTCAATATTGGGCGTAATGAATTTAGTTCAGGATTTAAGTAATCAGAATTTTCTAATTCATTGCATATATCTATTTCTTTTCTCAAACTCTCACAAAGTAGATCAGAAATTGCCATTTGACCCCCAACCCATGCAGGAATAAGAGAACTTTTTTTTGTTGATTTTTTAACGTATAAAATCATATCTCTAATTCTTACAAATTGGAGCATTTTACCGGCAAAGTAAAATGTATCGCCAGGATTTAATTTTGAAGCAAAATTCTCCTCTAAATTACCTAAGGATTTACCTTTCATATATTTAACATTTACAAATTTGTCACTTGTAATTGTCCCAATATTAAACTTATGCATTCTTATTAAAGATTTGTCTTTTACATAATATTTAAAGTTTTCATTATTATTTGGTGATTCTTCTTTAACTATCTTTTTATATTTTGGGTATGCTTTAAGACATTTTCCTCCATATTCTAAAAAGTCAAGACACCAATTCCAATCTTGATCTTTTAGGTTTCTATAACTCCAGCAATTTTTAATTCTTTCTTTCTCAATTTTTGGATCAAAGCCATTTCCGCATGCCAAACTTATTAGATGTTGTAGAAGAACATCATAAGATAATTCAGGAAGTCTAATTTCTTCAGATATACCACTTTTTATTATTCTTCTCATTGCACTAATTTCTAATAACTCCAAAGAATTAGTAGGCATAAAAATTATTTTTGATTTTCCGCCTGGTCTATGAGCACTTCTTCCCGCTCTTTGGATAAGTCTAGCTAAATTTTTTGCACTACCAATTTGAACAATTTGATCTACAGGTTGGAAGTCAACCCCTAAATCTAATGAGCTGGTGCAAACCACCAATTTTATTAATCCGTCTTTAACCCCTTCTTCAACTCTTTTTCTATCATCTTTATCTAGTGAGCCGTGATGAAGTGCTATTTTGTCTTCCATCTCTGGGAGAAAAAATTTAAGACATTGATACCATCTTTCAGATTGATTTCTTGTATTGGTGAATAATAAGGTGCTTTTATTCTTATCTAGGATTTTTAAAAGTGAAGAATGACTTCTAATACCAAGATGACCACTCCATGGAAAGGTCGTTTCCTCCTCTGGCAAAACACTTATAATTTCTATCTCTTTTTGAATATTTGTACTTATAATTTTGGGTTTAATAGAGCCCATCCCAACTATTGCTCTTGCTGCTTCTTCAATATTTCCAATAGTTGCTGACATTGCCCAAATTTGTAAATTTTTTATATTACCTCTTAGCCAACTTAAAGATAACTCGCACTGGTTTCCTCTTTTACTACCCATTAATTCATGCCATTCGTCAATAATTATTGATGACAACTCTTTGAACAAATTATTAGATTCCTTACTAGAAAGTAAAAGAGATAAAGACTCTGGTGTGGTAATAAGAATATTAGGTGGTTTAGCTAGTTGCTTTTTCTTTTCATATGGGGTTGTATCCCCATTCCTAATTTCAACAGTGATTTCTTTATTAAAATGTAAAGCTGCTAATTGAATGGAATTTTTTAAATCTCTAGTTAGAGCTTTTAAAGGTGTTATTAATAATATATTCACACTTTTATTATTTTTGGGATCTTCTATTTGTGATAAAGGTCCCATTAATGCAGCATAAGTTTTGCCGCATCCAGTAGGAACTTGTATTATTCCATTCTCTCCATTTAAAAATGCTTCCCAAGATTCGATCTGGTAGGGTAATGGCTCCCATCCATTTGAGTAGAAAAACCGTTTAATTTTAGAAATTAAATTATTTTGCTTACTATTTTGTTTACTATTTTGCGTAATATTTTTCATGATATTTTTTTCATCAGTTCATAAGCATTCTCTAGACTATCTGCATCATTGATTTTTTTATCTTTTCTCCATTTTGTTATTCTTGGAAATCTCACTGCTATGCCAGACTTATGACGTTTTGAAATTTGTATTTTCTCAAAAGATATTTCGAAAACCATTTCTGGTTTTAATGATCGAACAGGACCAAATTTTTCTATTGTATTTTTCCTTATCCATTTATCTAGCTCTTTAATCTCAATATTCGTTAAACCAGAATATGCACTTGCAAATTTAATTAATTCTTCGTCTTTCCATAACGCAAAACTGTAATCTGTGTAGAGACCAGCTCTTCTACCGCTACCGCCCTTAGCGTAAATTAGAACAGCATCCAGTTGCATAGGATCAACTTTATATTTCCACCAAATACCTTTTTTTCTACCAGAGGAGTATATAGAAGTCTTTTTTTTAATTATTAATCCTTCAGTATTATTTTCTCTAGATTTTTCTTTATAAGTTAAAGCATCAGGCCAATCATTAGGAAAGATTAAATCACATATTTTAAAAATATCAGAGATATTATTCTCAATTTTATTTTGCCATTTTGAAAAATATTTTTCTAACTCAATTCTTCTGTTTTCTAGTTTAATTTCTCTTATATCCCTTCCATTGATCTCTAAAAGATCATAAGCAATAAAAATAATTGGATATTTAATTTGGATTGATCTAGTAGGAGATTTTCTATTTATTCTTTTTTGAAGTAAAGAAAAATCAGAGGCAATTTGTTCTTTAAAATTCCAAACTAATAATTCCCCATCAAGAACAAAATCATCTTTTATATGGGACATTTTCTCTACTAATTCTGGAAAAGATTCATTGACTAATTCTTGTCCTCTTGTCCATAACGAAACATTGCCTGACCTTTTAATTAATTGCAGCCTTATACCGTCGTATTTCCATTCAAATTGAAAATCATTTATTGAATTTTTGAAGATTTTATCTTCAATAGTATTCGCTAGAAGAAATGGAAATGGTTTGGAATTTAATTCTTCAAGATTGATTTTCCTATTAATTAAAAATTCATATGAATCAATTGAAGGCTTGAAATTACCCATCAATCTATGAGAAATAATTTCCTCATCAATATTAATTAGTTTTGATATTGATTTTGTAATTAATCCTGTAGAGACTCCTACTCTAAAAGTGCCTGTAAGAATTTTGTTGAAAATTAAATGGTAATCTTCAGGTAATCTTTCCCAAATATTTTTAATTTGTAAATTTTTTTCCTCCTCATTAAGTTTTGATAAATCAGGTATTGTTTTGCTTAGTAATTCATTGAGACTTATATTTGATAATTCCTTTTTTCTGGAAGTATTTTTATTTTTAAGTAATAACGTTATTACCTCAGCAGAATCACCAACTTTTAAATAGCATGTATCAATTAGCCATACAGGATATTCATATATTTGTGAAAAAAGATTTTTTAAATATCTTCCACTAATAAATCTCTTATTACTTTTGCCAGTAAGTAAATATATTGCCCATGAATTATCTATTGGATCATTAGAAAAAAAATAATTCTTTAAAACTTCAATTTTATTATTTGTACTGTTACTTGAATCTAAATCTACAAATAATTCTGAAAACTTTTTTAAGCTCATATTTATTTACCGAAGAAAAGAACATTTATTGATTCCTTTTCAACTAAATATTTACTTATGGCTTCACTATCTCCATGATGAAAAAATACATTTTTTGCTCCGGACTTTTTTACTACTTCCAGAATTCCATCCCAATCTGCATGATCAGATATTGCGAACCCTTTGTCATATCCTGATCTTTTTCTTAGAGCCCTTATTGACATCCATCCACTCGCGAAAGCTGTTTGAATATTTTTGAAATTTTTCAGATAAGAGCCCTTACTCAGAGATGGCGGTAATAATATTAAACTTCCTTTGAGTTCATCAATCTTTTTTTTATTTTCGATTTTTATAGTATCTTTAATATTAATTCCAAGTTTTTTATAAATATTGTTCATTTTATGAATACTGTCATGGGAATAAATATTGCCTTTAAAATTTGTTTGACTTATTTCGTTTAACAATCTCTGAGCTTTTCCTAGTGAATAGCAGAAAAGTAAAGAAGTTTTTTCTGGTGAATTAGTTATCCATTTTGAAATATCATTTGCTATTTTATTTGTTTCATCCCACTTAAATATAGGTAAACCAAAAGTACATTCACTTATTAAATAATCAGTTTTTACTATTTCACATTGTTTGCAAGTCTCATCTTTTTGCAGCTTATAGTCACCTGAAATTAGCCATTTTTCTTCAGCAAAAATAAATCTTATTTGACTAGATCCAAGGATGTGACCAGATGGATGAAAAGAAATATTAATGCCATTTATCTTAAATTCTTCTCCATATTCATAAGACTTAATTTTGATATTATCTCCAACTCTTTCTTTAAGAAGTATCGCGGTTTCTTTTGTAGAAATGTATTCTTCACAGCCAAATGTAAAGTGATCAAAATGAGCATGAGTTATTAACGCCTTTTTTACTGGCTTGCTTGGATCAATCCAAATATCAGCAAGTTCACAATAAAGATTTCCATCTTTATATCTAATTAAATATTCTTGTTGAGTTCTCAAAACTAGATCTCTTACAATGAAGTTAATTTAGCTAATTATGCCCAGGCTTGTTTTGATAAAGCTATGGCTGAAATTGTTAGTAAAGCAATAACTACAAATTTATTACTCCAATTAATCATGAATGAACTGATTTTTTTTAAAGAAACTCTATTAGATGGCACAATATTTTGCTGATTCAGAATGTGACGATTCTCATTGTTTTTTAAGTAATTTAAATTTTTAATCTCATTTATTAATTTAGATTCGCAAGTTGAGAGTTGTTCTACTTGATTTAATAAATCAATATCTTCAGGTCTTAATAAAGAATTTAATTCTTTAATTTGCTTTTCGTTTTTCACAAGAAATTCATTAACGATCTCATCTGTTCCTAATCCTTTCTTTAAATTTAAAAGAATATCATCTCTTTCCCAGGATTTTTCAAGAGAATTTAAAATTTTGATTATACTCATTTTAAGTATTTTTACTTATAATAAATTATTATTTTTTTCTTCTGTGGCTTACTTCTTTAAGTAATTAGAAAAAATTATTATTATTTAAGATTTGCGAATAAGTCTGTTTGCAAAATATTTTATCTTCACCTCTTCTAAAATTTTTTTAGAACTGCTTTTGGTTTTAACTTTATTTAAGTTGATCACTTCATCGGACACATTTTTGCCCGTTTCAAAATAACTTTTAATTTTTTTTAATTCTTCTTCATTTAATCTTTTTGTCGCCCCTTTTGCGTTGATTCCAAGTTTCTTGCAGGCTAATAATATTCTATTACTTCCGACATTGAGATCTTTGGCAATACTAAAAATAGGAGTGTTGATAGACATTATTTTTTTACCATGTAATTTATTATTTATACTATATTTATAAGTTAGAAATTAAATATATTTTTAACTATTATTAATTTCAAAATTTTTTTTAAATTAGGCTACTTCATCTTCGAAATTATTTAAATCATTAAACTTCTTCTTCATGGTTGGATTATTTCTAGTTAATTTTTTTACTGTCAAATCTTGAGATTTGCTGTCAGCAGACAAAAGATGTTTTTTCGAAAGAATTAAAGCTTCTTTGGTTTTTTGTAAATGGGTTATTGATTTATCAATTTCTGAAATTGCATCATTAAATCTATCCTGGGCAAGTGAAACATTTTTACCAACTGCATTTTTGAATTGCTCAAGAGTACTTTCAAAATTAGTTATGTCGTAATTCTCTCGTCTCATTAAATCAATTTGCGATTTGTATTTTAAGGTTTCCATAGATGCATTTCTTAGCAGAGAAATGATGGGTAAGAAAAATTGCGGTCTTATGACATACATCTTTGGAAATCTATAAGACACGTCTACTATTCCTGCATTATAAAGTTCACTATCTGGTTCTAGAAGCGATACGAGCACTGCGTATTCACAAGATTTTTGCCTTCTATCTTTATCTAATTCTTTTAAAAAATCTTCGTTTTTTCTTTTATTAGTTCCATTTAAACTTTCATTCTTCATTTCAAACATTATTGATACTACTTCTGTTTTATTATCATCAAATTCTCTAAATATATAGTCCCCTTTACTTCCAGTAGAGGCATCATTATCCTTTTCGAAATATGAGTTTTTAAACGCAGACGCACGATTAAGATTAAATTGAGTTTCGCAATGGATTTCTAAGGTTTCCCCTACCATCTTTGTAGATAATCTAGACTTCATCTCTCTTAATTCCTGAATAGTCAGGTCCCTTTCACTAATTTTGCTTTTAAACTTTTCTTCAATTAATTTTTCATTAATTGAATGTTCAAGTTTCATCTTTTCAATGCAATTTGTTAATGAAGAGTTTTCTTTTTCTAAATTATTAACAGCTTCACTTACTTTGTTTTTTAATGATAATTCTGAAATCATTGACTGGGTTTTGATTTCATCCTTCAGCTTGACTAATTCATTATTCAATGAATTGATTTTATTTGTTGCTTGATTTTTTAAATCATTGAGGGCATTTGTTTTCTTTTCATCAGCTATTTTTAATTTAGATTCAAGAGTTTGGATCTCAGACTCTTTAATGCGATTTTGCTCTATTAATTGTATTTTTAACTCACGTTTTAAAATTTCCAAAGCTTTTTTATTATCTTCTTCAGCCAAGGTAAGTCTTTCTTTTATTTGTTTGTTAAATTCTTCGTCTTTTATCTGAAGAAGTATTTCTTCAAAGCTGCTGGGATCAATTCGGAAAGTTTTGCCACATGAAGGACATTTAATATCTTTCATTTTTTAATTACAAAATTAATATTTGAAATGATTTAATATTCTAATTATTTAAAAGGAATATTATTCTTGACTAAGAATAAACAATGATTCAGTTTTATGCATTAAAAAATAAAATAAATACTTAATGGAGGTTATATTAATCCAGATTTTTTAAGAATATTAATCTTGTTAGCTAATTCAATATCTGCAGATGATATCGAGCGATCTAATTTTTTGTTGGAAGAAATAGTGTAACCACTATCATCAACAAATTCATCTTCTCCATCTTTTAAATGAATATTCTCATTTTGAGTTTCTCTATAAATATCAGGTTTGTATAAATTTGATTTATTTGTATTACTATATCCAAAATTTGCAATTCCTCTGGCATCTAATGCTTCCTCGACCAATATTCCAACAACTTTAGATCTGCTAATTGATTCGCTTGTAGATATTTCATCAATAATTTCTAGTACCCTTTTTCTGGGAAGATATCCTATTCTTTTAACTTTATTTTCCATAAGATTTTACATATGTCATTATTGTAACATTTCTGTCAAATAGCTTTAGATTCTCTTTTATTTAAAAAAGTTTTAAAATTTGGTATGAATAAAAGTATAATTTTAAGGAATCTTTAAAGAAAGTTATTTCTTTAAAAGATATTGGGATAGTTTTACATGCTTTCTCCCATTACTTTTTTTGTAGTTATTTCAAGATTTTAAAATCTTTTTATTCTAAATTGCAAAACTTATGAAAGATAAACTTTATGACAATGCTGACAGCTTTGCGATGTCATTTGATGAGGAATGGAAGAAAATTGATTGTGAGGATTTGAAATTAAAAATAGATAGAGTATTTGAACATTTATCTAATCATCCTTTTCTAGTTTCTAATCCAGAAAATGCAAGAAGAATGGCAGAATTTAGAATATTTTCATTAAAAAAATTTCAATAATTATTTTATTTTTTTGGAATTGATTATTAACATTTAATCATCATTATTTGAGATTTACATATTTGGCGAATTAAAAAAACCCTTGCTGTACAAAAATATCGTTATACCAATTATTGGCCCTAATCCAAATATAAAAAGAACTAATTTTGCAGAATTTTTTGTTTGACCTAATTCTTGATTGTTTTTATTTGATTTGGGTTGAATTTTTTTAGATTTTTTCTTTTTCATGTAAGTTATATTACTACATCAAAACTTTCATAATTTTTAAAACTCATATATTTCTTTGATATAAATAAATTTTTCTCGTAATCACAAAATATCGATATTGTATAATATAAGTAACGAAAAGCAAATATGAGTGCAACTAAAAGAGAGGAAGTAAGTTCTCATCTTAGATATATAAGGTTAGAGCTTAGGGAGATGCATCAAATGCTTATAAAAGAAGATTTATTACCAGATCTAAATCATGCAAAGGAAGTACTAGCTCAACTTGATGCTTTGTTGGATTTATTGACTGATAAAAGAGTAAAGAAGATAGAAACTTAATTTAATAAATTTTAAATTATACGAATTAACTATAGATAATTAGATGCAGATTCAATCTTTTTGCGATTATCATGCATTTGTTCTAATTTTACGTAAATTTCTTTAATTTGTATTTGTATTAGATCAGTTGAGCTAATGTTGCTTAAAGCATCCATTGCTGATAGAAGACTTTCCTTAGCTTCTATTAAATGTCTACATTCTTTACTACCTGCTTCGTATGACATAGATTTCTATAATTGAATTTATTATCACAAATATAAAAAAAAATGTTCAGTATTGCTTGATACTCTTATCAAATAAAAGCATTTTTTTGTAATTAACAATACATAATAAATAATTTTTTTTACTAAAATTTTAAAAAAACTAATGCAAAAAGATTCCAAAGATTATGAATTCTGTATTAATTTAGCTTTAGATAATGCAAAAAAAAGAATTACTCTCTTAGATAACTCTGATAAAAAATGTGTTTTAGAAGAATATAGGGAATGGATCAATGACGGTTTAACAATGCATACAGTTTTATTGCTTAGAGAGGACCCAATTATCTAATGTTGATCTAAGAACTATTTTTAATCTTTAGCATTAGAAGTAACCCTAAATAAAAAATAAAGGCTTAAGATAAAAATAATTATCAAAATAATTGTTATAGAAGAGAAATTATACATAATTATCCCTACTTGATCATTTCAACTATAACATTTCAATTGATATTTACTATTGATTAAATTTCTTTAAAAAGTGACAAAACAAATTTCTTTAAATCTTCTTTTTCTAAATAGATTTCTTTAGTCTTATATTCCTTTAGTTTCTCAAAAATTGAATCAACTAAATATACTGCTTTTGTATTCATTATACTTAATTACTTTTCTAATAAATAAATTTTCTCTTCACCAATTTTATCTGGCTGCGTTATTTTACATCCTTTATCTTTTTCCATATCACAATCTTTTGAAGCAGGAACAGATTTCCAAGTGCAAATTTTTTCTTGAGAATCTTCTTTTAAGATTATCCATCCATCATCTAAATAATCTGAAATCCCATCATTTCCACAAGAAAACTTTATTTCCATTCTTTTCTTTTCAGAATAATTATTATCGTTAATATTTTCTCCAGAATTAATTATTTGAGATTCTTTATTGATGGATGTTTTACATGAACTTAGGAAAATTGAAATTAAAATTATTTGTGATAATTGCTTAATTCTTTTCATTCTTTTATCTTTTGATAATTATAAATTATTTAAAGTATAGTTTATTTTGATTCTATTAATATTAATAGTTGATCCATTTTATTAATCAATTTTTTTATATCATTTGGCTGAGGTAATATCAATTCTTTAGTAACTTCTAAATGCATTTTCTTTAAGTTTTGCCTCAAATCCTTTAAATGCATTTTTACATATTCTTTCTTTTCTCTTTTATCAGTCATAGTATTAAAAATTAAATTTTTAAATTTTCAATTTCATAAATCTCTTCGCCGCCATAACAAAAATTTGTAGCTAACATTTTTAATTCTCGTTTGTTAATTTCCATTATATTTTTATTTTTAATAATATAGCTCTTAGCTATAGCTTCGCAATCCAATTTGTTTTTTGTATGTTTAATAACTGGATAAAAATATGCCAAAATAATAAATGCAAAAAAGATGATCATTAATGATTTTTTTTCAGTTTTAATTAACTCTTTGGTTTCCTTTCTGGTTTTTAGGATTTTTATTAATAACTTGTCTGGCAATCCTATTTGAACAAATAATAACTCTACCCACCATGGAAGGTCTTTTCTTTTTTTTCTCTTTGAGCTTTCTGAAGTACTCATTTTATTAAATTCATAGTTTTGGTTTTTAACCTCTTTGAGATTACTTTTTCCTTTTTTATTCATATCATCGAATAATTTATTTGGAATCTAGAAGTTTTATTTTGATATGGAAACTATATTTTTATTTTATAAGTTTTAATTTAATTTATCTATGAATTTGAGTATTGTAAATTTGTACTGAAAATAAAAGTTGTTGTTAATGCCAAAAAAAAGAAGGAAGTTAAATAAAGATTTTGAGAAAAAATTACATTCATCAAAAAAAAATGTCGAATTAGTTTTAGCAAAAATCTATGATATTGATGATGAAGATATACAAAAAGAATATTTTAGCGCATTCAACGGGGTGGTTTGCATATACGAGCATTTAAAAGAAGATTACGAACAGCAAGGATTTAAGGATGATTCAGAACAACTTCTGAAAGATTATGATAGTGCCTTTAAACTTTTTGAATCAGAATTTGAAATTTAAATTGAAATTACCTTTTATATGGTATTACTGGGATCTCAATTAAATTACCTTTTTGTAGATTGTACCTTTTCTCTTTTAGAATTTTTATACAAATTGTTTTCCTCTTTTGTGTTTCGCAGATTTTTTTTATTTTGTTATCAGTGAGTGAGAATGATTTATTATCAATTAATAATAAAGTAAATATAAATAAAGAGATATTTATTGCTAATTTCATTTGTTTATTTTTATATGAATTTTAATAACCTATTTTGAAATTAATTTCTATTGTAAATATCTATTATTTGTTTTAATTGATCTTTACTTAAGTCTGTTGAAATAAAAACTTCTTGTGCTGTTTTACCCTTTCTCGCTATAGCTTTGTATCCGTTTATAGTTTTAACTGATATCCTTATTATTAATTTAGAAGATCTTCCTTTTACCCTTGAGATCACAGCGGGGGTTATTGTCTTGATATTTATGTTTAAAGCTAACTTCTGAAGAATAGGAATTAAACCCTCGATATTTGAACTGTGGTTTAAAACTAACCTACCCAATTTAAATTTTTTTTTTATTATATTTAAATTTTTTTGTTTCCGAGAAGTTAACTTTTGCTTAGGAATGATTAAATATTTTTGAAGTTCTGTTATATTTAAATAAGTGATTTATATCAAATGATCTTTCAGATAGGATGGGCTGCGTTAGCCGCAATTTTTACTTTTTCAATTGCAATGGTTGTTTGGGGGAGAAATGGTGACGGTTCGATTGATATATGATCTCATTTTTAACTGATGAAATCTATTTAAGTAACTTTCTAATATTAATCTCTTTCGTTTTACTGATATTTATAACATTAGCTGTAATTTATATATCTTATGTCTCTTGGAAAGATAAAAGAAGATTGAAGAAATAAATAATATTCTTTTTAATCTTTTTTCTTATCTTTTATTTTTAGTTCTTCAATTAATTCTTTTGCTTGTTCCATTCTTGATATGGTACTTTTGTAGATCCCTATATCTTTTTCAGCTTTAATGGTAGATAAGTTTAACTTTTGAAAAAAATCTGAAACGATCTTATTTGTATCTGATTCTTTTTTCTCTTTAATATCTTGCGAGTTAATTATTATTAAATAAATTCCTAGATTCAATATCCTGGAAGGATAAAGTTTGGAATTACCTTTTTCTTTAATTAATTTCAATATATCTTTAGATGATTTATCCTTAAATTCCTTTTGAGTTTTTTGAGATATTTCCTTAATTTCCTTCGCTTCAAAATTTGTAGAACTACATAGGGATTCAAAAAGGAGATCCAAATGTTTTTCAGGTTTATATCCTTTTGTTAATTCTTTGAATGTTTCTTCGAGACCAACACAAAAAAGATAATCTTGTGTAAATTCATTTTGATGATTTAAAAGATTAAGTTCGACAAGCATTTCATCAATTATCCTTTTATATAAACCAGGAATAACGTATGGGAATTGTTCATGAAATAACTTTTTGCTATCGGAAACAGTCAAATTTTCTTTCAATTTTTTTATATGTAAACCTTAATAAGGTTAGCGTATGTTGACTCAATATCGTTAGTATCTAATAAACAGATAAATATTATTATGATCCCTTTAGTTTTAGAAGAATCTGGCGGCAGTGAAAGAGTCTTTGATATTTATTCGAGATTATTAAGAGAAAGAATAATCTTCTTAGGAGAACAAGTTACTAGTGAAACTGCTAATAGAATTGTTGCTCAATTATTATTCCTTGAAGCAGAGGACCCAGACAAAGATATATATATGTATATAAATTCTCCAGGAGGATCTGTCTATGATGGGTTGGGCATCTTTGACACAATGCAGCATGTTAAGCCTGACATCCATACAGTTTGTGTAGGATTGGCAGCAAGTATGGGTGCATTTTTGCTCGCTGCAGGCACTAAAGGTAAAAGAAGCAGTCTAAGACATTCAAGAATTATGATTCATCAGCCTCTTGGAGGTGCTAGAGGTCAAGCTAGTGACATAAGAATTCAAGCAGATGAAATTTTGTTCTTAAAAGAGAGACTTAATACTGAATTGTCTGAAAGAACTGGAAAGGATTATGACACAATTAAACAAGATACTGATAGAGATTTTTACATGTCTCCAAACGAAGCAGTTGAGTATGGATTAATTGATTCGGTATTAGATAAGAAACCTGTTAAAGTCTAGCTTAATAATTGAGGAGTTCTTTCTTTATTGGGAATTTTGGTGAACTTGGAAAGAATACTCACAAATTCTTCGCCGTCTAAAGTTTCCTTTTCTATTAATAAATCTACTATTTTATCCATTGCTTCTCTATTGTTGCTGACTATAGCGTAGGTTTCTTTATAACATTCCTTGACCATTACTCTTACACTTTCATCTATTTGTTTAGAAATTGAGTCGGAAACTTCACTTCTAGTCATTAAATCTCTACCAACAAAAACTTCTTGGTTACCACTTTCTAAAGCTATCGGACCTAAATTACTCATTCCAAATCTAGTTACCATTTGACGAGCCATAGAAGCAACTTGTTGGAAATCACCTCCCGCTCCTGTTGTAATCTCACCTTTTCCAAAAACTACATCCTCAGCAGCTCTTCCTCCTAAAGCGCCCATTATTCTGGCTTTTAGCTGAGCCCTGCTAATAAGGGTTTGTTCATCGTCTGGAGTAAACCAAGTTAATCCTTTAGCCTGACCCCTTGGAATGACGGTCACTTTTTGAACAGGATCATGTGCTTTTACTAGTGAACCTATTAGGGCATGACCGACTTCATGATAAGCAATTAATCTCTTGCTTCTACCATCTGTTAGTGGAGAACCTTCCATTCCTGCAACAATCCTATCTACAGAATCGTCTATTTCTGAGATGCTGATAGAATCTTTTCTTCTCCTGGCGGTTAATATAGCAGCCTCATTTAATAAATTTGCTAAATCTGCTCCAGTAAAACCTGGTGTTCGTCTCGCAATGCTTTCAAGTGTTAAATCTTCTTGAAGTTTCTTATTCCTAGCATGAACCTCTAATATTGATAGTCTGCCCTTAATATCAGGTGCATCTACTGTTACCTGTCTATCAAATCTCCCAGGTCTCATTAAAGCTGAGTCTAGAACATCGGGTCTATTTGTGGCTGCTATTATAATTATCCCACTATTACCTTCAAAGCCATCCATTTCAGTAAGTAATTGGTTGAGAGTTTGTTCTCTCTCATCATTACCTCCACCAATACCAGCTCCTCTTTGTCTTCCGACAGCATCGATTTCATCAATAAAAATTAAGCAAGGACTATTTTCTTTAGCTCTTTTGAAAAGATCTCTTACTCTACTTGCACCAACACCAACAAACATTTCAACAAATTCAGAACCTGATAATGAGAAAAATGGTACACCCGCTTCACCTGCAATTGCTTTTGCTAGAAGAGTTTTACCAGTACCAGGAGGACCAACCAATAAAACGCCTTTTGGAATCCTTGCTCCTACAGAAGTAAATTTTTCTGGCTTTTTTAAAAAAGTAACAACCTCTTGTAGATCCTGTTTGGCTTCATTAACCCCTGCAACATCATCGAAAACAACTCCTGTTTCAGCTTCCATTGCAAATCTGGCCTTTGTTTTACCAAATTGCATTGCTTGACCAGGACCTCCAGGCATACCATTCGATCTACGAGCTAATAAAATTAAACCTCCAATCAAAATAGCTGGGAAAAGTAAATTACCCAAAATTCCCAAGGCAGGAGGGGCTGTTTTAACAGGATGAACATCAAAACTAATTCCCTCATTTTTTAATGTATTTATAAGTTCTGGGGTTAAGCCGGGAAGGTCTACACGCAACCTTTGAACTTTATTATCTAAATCTGAATCTACTGTCTCTATAACCGCATTTCTACCACCTTCAAAAATATCAACAGAGGTAACTCTACCGGAATTAATGTAATCTAAAAATCTGCCGTAACTAACTCTTGCTACCGCAGAGTTTCTTGGTGCGACAGTAGTCCCATTAGATTTTAGTGAATCAACATTGCTTGAAGATAAAAATTGGTAGGAAAGTGCTATTACTAAAAGTATAGGTAAAGCCCATAATATTAATGTTTTAAATTTTTGATTCATTAATTTGTCGATAATCAATGCAGAGATTCTAGAATGAATCAGTGCATTTCGTTGATATTTTCTCTAACTTTATGCTTATACTACTGTTGAATGTATCCAAAATTATAAATGAAATTTGAGATCAACGATAAGGTTAAGTTGATTGCTCCAGTCTCTTACTTAAAGACTTCAGATAATATGCCTATGTTAAGACCACCTGATCTTGTTGCAATCGATGAAGTTGGAGAAATCCTATCAATCAAATCCCCAGATACTGTTGAAGTAAAGTTTAGAAGAGGTTCGTTTTTAATCGACATTAATAAGATTGAAAAAAATTAACTCAAAAGTTTTTTTTCCACCTTTTAGAAATTTCTAAACATATTTCTTCATTGCCAGAAATGCTTAAAAATGGTTTTGAAAAATACTTATTTACTATTTTAAAAATATCTAGCGATGATATTTCCTCTATTTTTGTATGTAAATCAACTTCGGAATTAGGTAATATTCCATAACTAATTAATTGTATATCTCTCTGTAAAATTTCATCTAGTGATTGATTTCCCAAGAGAAAAGAACCTTTTAGTTTTTCTTTTGCTAAAAATATTTCAGCATCAGTCAATGGATTAGAGATTAAATTTTTCCATAGATTTGTTAAAAGTTCAAAAGCAAAAAGGGCTTGTTTATTGGATACTGATAAATAAATTAAAAATGGGGCATTTCCACTCCTGATAGGATAATAAACACCTAAATCGTAAGTAATACCATGTTTTTCTCTAAAAAGTTTAAATAAAGCAGCGCTCATTCCATAAGATAAATATGACTCCAAAACTTTAAGAGGCAAATACTCATTACTTCTTCGAGAGCAAGTTTGGTCCCCCATCATTATTATTGTTTGATTTGAATTATTATTGATGTAATCAAATCTATTTATAGGACTTAAATTATTATTTACACGTACTGATTTCTCTTTTAGGATTATTTTTCCTAATGTTCCAATATCTTCTCCATTTATTTCGTGATTATTTGAAATTAAATACTTTTCTCTATTTTTGAAATTTTTAAACTCAAGTAGGACATCTTCATATGTAATCTTTAAGACATCATTTTCAACGCCAATTGTGTTGAAAGCATAGGGATGATTTGAGTAAACAATTTTTCTCCATTTTTCAAAACAGATATTGAACGGATTCTCTTTATTTCTTTTAATGTTATCAATAGAAGATTTTTTTACTTTTTTAAATTCAGTTTCTGAAAGAATTGGCTTATTAATCACTAAATCTAATAAGGGAGATAATTTGCAGAAATATTCATTTAGGCATTTAATGCTAATTGATATACCATCTTCAAATACTTCTTGATTTAATTCTGCTCCATAGGATTCAATATAATCGGCGAAAGTGAAATTATTAAAACCTTCGCATCCTCTGGTAAGTAATGAACAAAGAATCTTATTTACCCCTTTTTTGTTGGTGCTATCCATGTCACTGCCCCCTTTAATCCAAATAGAAGCTATTGAAAAATTTCTCTTTTTGTTATCTATAAAATATTTTTTTAACATTAACTAGGAGAGGCAAGTAAGGTGAATTTGTCTCCATCTATATATTTTGTTATCTCTTTGAAATTATCCAATTCATTCCAATATTTTAAATTATTTTCTAAATTATCGATTGAAGATTCTCTACCCCAAAGCAATTCATTACCAAAGAATGAAGAAAGCTGTGTGGATGTCTCTAAATTAAAAATATAATTACTTTTTACAATATTTATTGCTTTATTTATTTCATCCAAAGTTAAGTCATTAAAATTTGAAACTTCATCTAATATTCTATTGATTTGTTTTTCTACTAAGAAAATATCTTTGGATTCACAACTTGCTTCCACTATAAATAATCCAGCTAATTCCCCAGCGTTCACATCAACATATACTGACTCAACAAGATTACTATCTTCTTTTAAAGATTTTACTAACCTGCTGTTTCTTCCTACAGAGAGTATTGATGCTAATATCTCAAGTCCAATAATATTTTTTTGATCATTTAGGTTTGGGATTAACCATGCCATAAAAATTCTTGAAAATTCTAAATTGTCAAACTTAATTAACTCTCTACCATTCCTGATTTTTGAAATAGGATTATTTTTTTTTAGATTTATTGGATTTGAATCTTGATAATTGAAATTTTTATATATGTCAGATAGGTCACTTTTTTCAAAAGTTTTATAAATTTCCTTTGAAAGACAACCAGCTATTGCAATACAAATTTTATCGGTAGTGTAATGTTTTCTATGAAATTTCTCAAGGTCACTTATCTCTAAGTTTTTAATACTATTTTCACTTCCCAGAATCGAATTTGCATAATTTGGAATTAGCCAAACCCTTTTCAAAAAATAATTAAATAATCTTTCCTCAGGCTGATCATTTTGTTGTTTTATTTCATCAATAACAACCCCTTTTTCTTTTATAAATTCATCAGGATTAAAATTTGGAGAAACGACAATATTTGTCAAAAGAGCAAGTGATTCTCTAAAGTTACATGGTGGAACTAGGACGTGGTAATGTACATCATCATAACCTGTTGAAGCGTTGCTTAATCCGCCAAGTGATTCAATTTTATAATCAAATTCGCCTGGCATTATTTTGTTAGATCCTTTAAAAATCATATGCTCTAGAAAATGAGCAGTGCCGTTTTTATCAACTTCCTCAAATGATGAACCTGCTTTGCACCAAATATCAATGCTTATAAGCGGTAATTCTTTATTATCCACAAACACACATTTAGTTTTGCTTGAATGGGTATAGTAGTTAACGACTCCTACATTCATTTAAAACCTCTCTTTAAACTCTATTTTGGTACTTTTTAGCCTTGTTGTCTGAATCTTTTACTAAAACAAAATTAAAAGACCCTCTTATTTTGGACTTGTTACAAAATATCAGAGATCATAGATCCATGCTTGAGGAGCTTGAGAGTATAAAAATCGATCCAAATTTTACTAATATAATATCTAACGAAATAGGTAGAGAACTTTATATTGAAAATGAATTTCATAAAGCAAAAGGATTTAGAAAGTTACATATCGAAGTAGCAGAATTTTCAAAGAACCTTAAGATTTTACACTGCGTTTTTTTCCCTGATCCAAAATTTGATATTCCGATTTTTGGGATGGATTTAGTAAAAATAAATGATATTGTCTCTGCTGCTATTGTTGATTTGTCACCAGCATCTCGAAATCAAGGTGTTAAATATGAAAAATCTCTTTCTGAAGTTGATAAAAGTTCTTTCACTTCATTGAGAGAAATTCCTAACTGGGGGGAAATTTTTTCTAAAAATGTATTTTTTGCTTCTTTAAAAAGCACATCTGAAAAAAATGATTTTTGCAGAGTTGTTAAAGAATACCTTACTATTTTGATCAAATTAAGTAAAGAAACTAAACCTGATTTTAAGGAGGATATTATTAAAGAGAGAATGGATTATCAAAAAAATTATTGTGTGCAACAGATGAAAAATGAAAAGACAAGCATGGTTCTTTTAAAATATTTTGATGAAAAATGGGTCAAGAAATATATAAAAACAGTGCTCTTCGATTTTTAATGAAATTAAAAACATTTAAAAATTTATTTATTTATTTATTATTATTTTCACCATTAACTCTTGGGATCATTTCCTGTACTAGCAAAAATTCAGATTCAACATTTAAAGAGGAAATAAATTCAGATATTATTCCTACTATTGCAGCTGTCGCCGCACTCGGTCAACTTTCCCCTTCGGGAGAGGTAAGGCAATTGGCTGCTCCAATAACTCAGTTTGGCTCATCCCCTCGAGTTGTACAGATTTTGGTAAATGAGGGTGATTTTGTGAAAAAAGGAGATATTCTCGCAATTTTTGAAAATAGAGAAAAGTTAATTTCTGATCTTGAAAGAAATGAAAATTTAATTAATAACATTAACGATGAAATTACCCTAAAGAAAGATCAAATTCAAAGGTATGAGTCAGCTTTGAGCAAGGATGCATATTCTTTTGTACAGTTTTCGCAGAGAAAAGATGAATTACTAAAATTACAAAAACAAAAAATAAACCTCATGGGAGATCAAAAAAATATCAAGATAGATTTATTTAATTCAAAACTAAGGAGTCCAATTGATGGTTTTATCCTTGGAATAAACACGAGAGTTGGCGAGAGGCCAAAAAATGAAGGGATCTTGGAAATTGGTTCTAGTCAAAAAATGGAAGCCTTGATAGAGGTTTATGAATCTGATATCGACAGAGTCTTTATTTCTCAGAATGTTGAATTGATCAGTGAGAATGGTGGTTTCCAAAAAAGTCTTAAAGGAAAGGTAATTAGGATTAGTCCTCAAGTAAAACAAAGAAAAGTCTTGTCGACTGACCCAACAGGGGATGCTGATTCGAGAATTATTGAGGTACTAGTAAAACTAGATCAAGATTCAATAGATATCGTGCAAAATTATGCAGGAATGAAAGTGATTGCAAAATTTATTCCCTAATGAGTTTTTCTTTTTTAAAATTCAGAAAAATACCTTTAGCTTGGTTGTTATTAACTAGGCAACCATTGAGGCTTGCAGTTGCCATAGCAGGAATAAGTTTTGCAGGGATTTTGATGTTTATGCAATTAGGTTTTAGAGATGGTTTATTTGACACGAGCGTAACTATCCATAAACTTTTAGATGCTGATCTTGTTTTAATAAGTCCTAGATCAAAAAGTTCTATAAGTATGAGTGGATTCCCAAAAAGAAGGTTGATACAAACTTTGGCATTAGAAGATGTTGAAAAAACTGCTCCCGTTAATCTAAATTATTTACTTTGGAGGAATCCCGAAAGTCTTAAGACTAGATCGATACTTGCATTAGGTTTTAATCCCTCCGATTCACTTCTTTTGGATGATGGATTCGCAAGGAAAGCTTATAAATTGAGAAATCCATCAAGAGTTCTTTTTGACAAACTATCTAGACCTGAATTTGGACCAATTGAAGAATGGTTTTTATCAGAAAAAAAAGTTGAGACTGAGGTCGCTGGGAAAAGAGTAATTGTTGAAGACCTTGTAGAGTTGGGACCATCTTTTGGAGCAGATGGTAATTTGATAACTAGCCGAGAAACCTTCTTAAGACTTTTTCCTGCTAATCCTCCTGGAAGTATAGAGATTGGTTTGGTAAAGCTAAAAAAAGGATCTGATCCTGAATTGATTTCAAGAATATTAAATAACTCACTTCCAAATGATGTTCGAGTTCTTACAAAAAATCAATTTATAGATTTTGAGAAGGATTATTGGAAAAATAGTACTGCAATAGGTTTTATATTTAGTTTGGGAGCATTGATGGGTTTCGTTGTAGGGTGTGTTGTCGTTTATCAAATACTTTATAGTGACGTTACAGACCATCTCCCAGAGTACGCCACCTTGTTGGCAATGGGGTATAGACTTAAATCGCTTTTCTTTGTAGTAGCTAGAGAGGGTTTTTTGTTGGCATTATTTGGTTATTTACCTGCTTATTTCTCTGGTCAAGTTCTTTACTCAGTAATAAGGAAATCTACCAAACTCCCAATAATAATGGATGCAGACAAAACGATTTTAATTTTCGTATTAGTTTTAGTAATGTGTATGGGATCTGCTGCTGTTGCGATGCGTAAACTAGTTGACGCTGATCCTGCTGAAATTTTCTAATAATTAAACATAAATGGTTAAAGCTAATAAATTAAAAACCAATGTTAAAAACTTTAAAACAGTTTCAATAAATAATTTGAGTCATTTTTATGGAAAAAATGAGAATAAAAAACAAGTTCTTAATGACGTTAATTTAAATATTGATAAAGGAGAGTTGGTTCTCTTAAAAGGACCTTCTGGATGCGGTAAAACAACTCTCTTAACCTTAATTGGGGCCTTGAGAACTTGTCAAAGTGGAGATTTAACTGTATTAAGTAATCAATTAAATGGTGCATCAAGGAAAACGCGTCAGATTCTTAGAAGAAGTATTGGAATGATCTTTCAAGGGCACAATCTTCTGAGATGTTTAACAGCAGAACAAAATGTTCAAATGGGTGCCGATTTAATAAAAGGTTTAACATATTTGCAGAGACGTGAAATAGCTCGTAATTGGTTGTCAGCAGTAGGACTAGAAGAACATCATAAAAAGTTGCCAAATGACTTATCTGGTGGGCAGAAACAAAGAGTAGCAATTGCTCGAGCTTTATCTGCTAACCCAAAACTTTTATTGGCTGATGAGCCCACTTCTGCTTTAGATAGCGTCACAGGAAGAGAAATAGTAACCCTTTTAAGAAAACTAGCAAAAGAGCAAAATTGTTCTGTACTTATGGTGACCCACGATCCGAGAATTTCTGATATGGCGGATAGGATATTAAATATGGAGGATGGTAAAATATATTAGTGCTCATAGTGAGCTAATATAATCTAAAGTTAAAAATTTCATGTCTAAGAGAAGGAATCTAAAAAAAGAAAAGCAGGATCGTAATAGAGCGTATGCTAGAAAATTCAAAAAAAGGAAATTAAGAACTGATGGAAGACCTGAGGGTGGAAACGTTACAGGTACACTTAATAATGGCGGTGCAGCTGATTAGGGGATATTTTTTATTTTTATCTTTTTTGAGTTCAATATACTATGCATATTTAAGTCCTGATCATGAATGTAAGTATTATTATACCGACTTACAATCGATTACCTATATTAAAGAAATGTCTCGCTGCGCTTGAGAATCAAAAATTAAATCCAAATTTAAGTAATTATGAAGTTTTAGTAGTTGATGATGGATCTACTGATGGAACAAGCTCATGGATAAATAAAAATAAAGCTAATCTCCCACACGTGATTCTCTTTCAGCAAGAACATGGAGGACCTGCGCTGGGAAGAAATCTTGGTGTAATTAAATCAAAATATGAAATCATTATATTTATTGATAGTGATCTTATTGTTTTAGATAATTTTATAAATTGCCACGTTGATAAATTACTTTCCTATTGGAAAAAAAATGATAAGAAATGTTTTACCTATGGCTCTGTGGTCAATACATCTAATTTTCTAAATCCCCAGAGTGAAAAACATAAAATAATGGACACTTCTTTTGCTTACTTCGCTACTGGGAATGTTGCGATATCAAAAGAATTGATTTTAAGGGCAGGTTTATTTGATACCTCTTTTAGTCTTTATGGCTGGGAGGATTTAGAACTTGGAGAAAGATTAAAAAAAATTGGGACAAAATTAATTAAATGTCCTAATGCAGTTGGTTTTCATTGGCATCCACCATTTAATTGCGAACAAATAGATTCATTAATAGCTCAAGAAAAAGAAAGGGCAAAAATGGCTTTGGTTTTTTATAATAAACATCCAAATTTAAGGGTTAGATTTATGATTCAATTAACTCCTCTTCATAATTTGTTTTGGAAAATTCTTTGTTTGGGGGGATTAATCAGTATTGATAGAATTCTACCTTTATTAAAATTACTAGTAAATATAAGAAGAAATAGACTTGCACTTGAAATACTTAGGATCCCTCTAAATATGATTTACATTAAACAATTAAGTAAATCAAGGTAAAAGCTTTTATAAATACGCATCACTTGCTAGAATCAATGAAATCCAAATTCACACATCTGACAGTTTCGGGTGATTTAGTAATATAAATTCCCCGTCAGATGGAGGCTAACCCGAAACCCTTTTAAATTATGGCTGTTGTATCACTATCGGAAATGATGGAAGCTGGTGCTCATTTTGGGCATCAAACTAGACGTTGGAATCCCAAGATGTCTAAGTATATTTATTGCGCAAGAAACGGAGTTCATATTATTGATCTTGTGAAAACAGCATTGTGTATGAACAATGCGTATAAATGGACAAGAAACGCAGCAAAAAGTGGTAAACGTTTCTTATTCGTCGGTACAAAAAAACAAGCATCAGATGTAGTAGCTCAGGAAGCTACTCGATGTGGAGCTGCATATGTAAATCAAAGATGGCTTGGAGGGATGTTGACTAATTGGACAACAATGAAAGCTAGGATTGAAAGATTAAAAGATCTAGAAAGAATGGAAAGTAGTGGTTCAATAGCAATGAGGCCTAAAAAAGAAGCTGCAGTTTTAAGGAGAGAACTTGAAAGATTACAAAAATATTTAGGCGGACTTAAGGGTATGAGAAGATTACCTGATGTAGTTGTTTTAGTTGATCAGAGAAGAGAATCTAATGCAGTACTAGAAGCCAGAAAATTAGATATCTCATTGGTATCAATGTTGGATACAAACTGCGATCCGGATTTGTGTGAGGTTCCCATTCCATGTAACGATGATGCCGTTAGATCTGTTCAACTTATTTTAGGAAGGCTTGCAGATGCTATTAATGAGGGCAGAAAGGGTTCTAATGCTGAAAGAAAAAATTAAATTACACTTTAAAATTTACTAATTACTTTATTACTTCAAATGGGAAACATTACAGCAAAACTTGTTAAAGATCTTAGAGACAAGACTGGCGCAGGAATGATGGATTGCAAAAAAGCACTTAAAGAAACTGATGGAAATGTTGATAAAGCTTTGGAATGGTTAAGAAAGAAAGGCATAGCTAGTGCTGAAAAGAAATCAGGAAGAGTTGCGGCTGAAGGCTCAATTGGTAGTTACATACATACTGGATCAAGAGTGGGCGTTTTACTTGAGTTAAATTGTGAAACTGATTTTGTCGCTAGAGGTGATATTTTCCAATCTCTTTTGAAGGATGTCTCAATGCAAGTAGCAGCCTGCCCAAATGTTGAATATGTCTCAATTGATCAAATACCAGAAGATGTAGTGGAAAAAGAAAAGCAGATTGAAATGGGGCGAGATGATTTATCTGGAAAACCAGAACAGATTAAAGAAAAAATAGTTGAAGGGAGAATAACGAAAAGACTTAATGAGCTGGTTTTACTTTCACAACCTTATATTAAAGATAGTTCTCTTACAGTTGAGGATCTCGTTAAACAAGCAGCTGCAAAAATTGGGGAAAATATCAAAGTAAGACGCTTTACAAGATATACACTAGGTGAAGGTATAGAAAAAAATCAGATGGACTTCGCTGAAGAGGTTGCATCAATGCAATCAAACTAGTCACTTGAATGATTTGAATAATTTTAATAGTTACTTAGATATAGATAAAATTAATTCTCAATTAAAGAGAGCAGAGATACAAAAAAGAATATTAATTAGAAATATCTATAGGGAATATGAACTTTATCTTAATCATGTAAGAGATGTACTTTATATCTCTGCAGAAAAGGGGCTTAACCATATATATAGTTATCCAAAAATTAATGATAATTTCTTATATGAAAATGAATTCTATAGTCTTTTTGAAAAAAAAATAAGAAGGCTTATTTATTCGAATTTGCCCTTATTAACAGTAGAACAATTAAAAATAAATGAAATTAAAAAAAATATAAAAAAACAAATTAATTTTCATAGCTTAGATAGTTTTACAAAAACAAAGGATAATCAAAAAGAAAAAATTCAACATGAAGATGATTTTCAACTAGAAGAACCCATTCAGTTCAAGATTAGTAAAGACATTTCAAATGCTTCTGAATATTATCAAACTGATAATGATGGGAAATTCATATCACTTGACTTAGATAATAACCACCATAATAATTATTTATCTAAAAACATTATTTTTGAAAATTTAGGAGTTGAAAAACAATTTATTTCTTCCTTAATTGAATTAACAGGAGAAGAAAAGGTGGAAAAACAAATATATCAAGAAAAAGAAAATATCAATCAATTAGATAATTTACCAAAAAATCAGATTCTTAATAATTTTGATTTAATAGACAAGTCATTGGAAAATTTACTATTAAATCTTTCATATAGTATTAACCAACAATTATTCAAAGCAAATCTAATAAAAAAGATGATATCCAAAGATTCCTTTGATTACTTAGTAGGCAAAAATTTTATGATAAAACATCCATATCCTTTTGTTATTAATTTCGAATTAGAATTAAATCGTACATCATTAACCGGCAATAATTTTCCAAGCATTATTTTCTTCAATATATCTACTGTTGAGTTAGAGTTTAAAAACTTAAATCTTTCTATTCAAAGGCAGAAAATAAATGAGCTAAAAAATCAATTTCAGGGTTTGATTAAAAAAGAGACATATTGGAGGCAAAAAGAAATAACTTTGAATAAGATACGTTGAAAAAATAACTCTTTTTTCAAATGTGACTATTAGCGGAAATAATGATAATAAATTAATTAAAGATTGGATAAGACCTCTTCAAAAATCTCTTACTATTGAGACTGAAAACAAATTTATTAATACTTTAGGAAGAGAAAAATATTTTAATGATTATTTGCATGAATCACTAAAACAACTAGATAACCTAAATCTCTCAGACGAATATTTAAGAATATTTTGTGAATTTTCAAAAAAATATAATGAGTATAATAAATTAGATGAGAATCAAAGAAAAAGGTTAGTTATAGATACAAGAAAAAATCTTTATAAACTAGGAAAAACTCTAGAAATAGAAAGTTCTAGTAATATTTCTAATAATATTTTTCTGAATAAAGCTGATTCAAGTTTGTCTTTTGATTCAGATATTTCATTAATAAAAAATGTAGGAAAAGTTTATAAAAATAAGCTAAATGAATTAGGGATATTTCATATAAAAGATCTAATTAATTATTTCCCAAGAACATATCTAGACTATACGAATAGAGTTAAGATAATAAATTTAAAACCAGATAATTTATACACGTGCATTGCAAACGTTAAAAGATTTTATATTCATAAGAGTAAAAAAAATAGTAATTTATCAATAATGAATATTGTGGTTTTTGATGAAACGTCTTCAATAAAGGTTACAAAATTTTTTTTAGGAAGAAGATTTAGATCTTACTCCTTCTTCACATCTCAAAAATCTTTGTATACTCCTGGAACTAAATTAGCAATTTCCGGTAAAGTTAAATTGACAGAGTATGGCAAAACTTTTGTAGATCCGCAGATTGAAATTCTAAAGGACAACAATGATAATTTTAATTTCTCAGGCAAAATATTACCCTTATATTCATTAGGTGAAGCATTATCAAATATGAGTTTTATAAAACTTATGAAAAAGGTACTAATTTATGCAAAGCAATATCCAGAAATTTTAAATAAAAAGCAACTTGATTCATTATCTTTATTATCAAAAGGCGAGTCGTTGATTAATATTCATTTTCCACCAACTCAACAGGCACTTATTGAGTCAAAAAAACGTTTGGTTTTTGATGAGTTATTCCTACTTCAAATAAAGTTCCTACTTAGAAAAAGAAAGACGAATAAAAATGTAACTTCCCAACAATTACCTCAAAAGAAATCTTTGTTAAAAGAATTTTTAAATACTTTTCCTTTTGAATTAACAAAATCTCAAGAAAATGTTTTGACTGAAATTAAGAAAGATTTATCTAATCCCGTACCAATGTCTAGATTGCTTCAGGGCGATGTGGGAAGCGGTAAAACAATAATTGCAATAGCGTCTCTTTTGCTTGTCATTGAAAAAAACCTGCAAGGTGCATTTATGGTCCCAACTGAGGTATTGGCAGAACAGCATTATAAAAATTTATTAAAATATTTGAACCCCCTTTTTGTTTCTGTTGAACTACTTACTGGGAATACTCCTCAAAAAAAGAGAAAAGAAATTTTCTCTAATTTGAACAATGGATTAGTTGATATCCTCGTAGGTACTCATGCATTATTTGAGGATAAAGTCATCTTTAATGCATTAGGCATGGTCGTAATTGATGAACAACATAGATTTGGAGTTACTCAAAGAAATAGATTACTAAATAAAGGAGAAAATACTAACTTGTTATCAATGACAGCAACGCCAATTCCAAGAACTCTTGCGCTTTCTATTTATGGTGATTTAGATGTGAGTCAAATTACAGAACTCCCTCCTGGGAGAGTTCCCATAACAACAAAAATAATTTCAGAAGACGATTTAACTAATTTGTTCAAGATTGTTGAAGATGAGATCAATAAGGGAAAGCAAGCTTATGTTATTTTGCCACTTATAGAAGATTCAGAAAAAATGAATTTAAGCTCCGCAAAGAAAACATTCAAACATTTATCAGAAGAGGTCTTTTTTAACAAAAAAGTTGGATTATTACATGGCAAATTAAGTTCACAAGAAAAGAATGAAGTGATTAATTCTTTTTTAAAGAATGAAATTAATATATTGGTTTCAACCACAGTAATTGAGGTTGGCATTGATGTACCTAACGCCACAATTATGATTATTTATAATTCAGACAGATTTGGATTGTCCCAGCTACATCAATTAAGGGGAAGAGTTGGTAGAGGATCAACAAAATCTTTTTGTTATCTTGTAACCCCTGATAAAAATGGATTAGAAAATAAACGACTTTGTGTTTTGCAAAAATCTAATGATGGCTTTTATATCGCTGAAAAAGACTTGGAGCTTAGAGGACCAGGTCAGATTTTAGGATATAGACAATCCGGATTGCCTGATTTTGTACTGGACAATTTACCTAATAATAAATTTCTTATTGATAAGGCTCGTGAAGAGGCTATTAAGATTGTTAGCGATGATCCTGATTTAAAAGAAAATATTGTTTTAAGGAAGATACTTATTGATAACTCTGATAATAAATTCATTCATGATTTCTTAAATTGAAAACTATCATTGTAATTTTTGATATATATGCCACTATAAATCAATAGCAAATTTCAATTGAAAATTTGGAATAAAATACCAATTAAAGATAATGGAGATAAATTAATAGCTATACCTAGCTGCCTAAAGTTTTTAGATCCCCACCCTTACTCTCATTTAGGAGCACCTTACAAAGATAAAACTTCTATTTGGAAATTAAGAGAGGAGGTCGTAAATAGATTAGTAAAAGTAAATGATTATTTGATTTTAAACAGTAGCTTTAACCTTTTAATTTATGACAGTTGGCGACCGTTAGAAGTCCAGGAATTTATGTTTAAAAGAGCATTTTTATTAGAGTGTGAAAAATCCGATATTAATATTTCTTTTGAAAACATAAAATCTTATCCATCCATTTTAAAAAAAGTTGAAAAATTTTGGGCATATCCTTCTTATGACACTAGGTGTCCTCCCCCTCATTCAACTGGGGGTGCATTAGATGTTTGTTTATCAGATAAAGACGGAAATCTTGTTGAAATGGGAAGCTTGGTTGATCAAATGGATGAGACCTCAAATCCTTATTTTTATGCAAATAAAAAGAATGAAGAATCAATTATTTGGAATAATAGAAGAAATTTATTAAAAGAAATTATGACAAAATTCGGATTCGCTCAACATCCTAATGAATGGTGGCATTTTAGTTATGGTGATCAATTATGGGCTTGGAAAAATAAAAAAGCAAATGCCCTTTATGGAAAAATTTAAATTCTATTGATTTTATTTAGCAAATCAAGTACGTAATTTTCATCTTGAGAATCTATAAAATCTCCGAAATCCAAATCCAAATTACTCTTCCAATTAACAAATAATGGTTGAAGAGTTTTTTCTAAATCGTTAAGTTCCATTCTTTGTAAGAATGGTTTAGCCAGCCTTTGAAGATTTTTACTTCCCCCCAACCATAATTGGTATTTGTTTTGCCCACTTCCAACAAGTGCTAATTCGGCCATATAAGGCCTGGTACATCCGTTCGGACATCCTGTCATTCTGAATAATATTGTCTTTTGTATTTTTAAATCTAATAGTAAATTTTCAATCCTTTTTAATACATCAGGTAATATTCTTTCAGCTTCAGTCATCGCAAGACCACAAAGTGGTAAAGCAGGACAAGCTAATGCATGTCTTTGTATTTCATTAATATTTTCTAAATTTTCGTATCCAATTTTTGATAGAGATTTTTGAATCTCACCTTTATTTTTATTGGCGATATTACAAAGTAAAATATCTTGATTAGGAGTGAGTCTTAAATCTAACTTATATTTTTTAACAATACTTGTGATGGTATTCTTCTTTTCTCCAGATAATCTCCCTGATAATAATGGTAAACCTACGAAATAGGAGGTTTTATTTTGTTTATGCCAACCTAGGTAATCAATAAGAACCTTATCCGGTTCTTTTCTGACTTTTTTAATTTCTTTTTTGAAATACTTTTCAAAAAGTATCTTTTTAAACCATTTAATACCTTTTCTATGAAGAAGATATTTCATTCTCGAATTTTTTCTTGATTTTCTATCACCATAATCTCTTTGAATAGCCACAATGCTTTGTATTAATTCATAAACATCAGGTTCTTCAACATATCCAAGTGGATCTGCAATTCTGGCAAAGGTCTCCTCATTGTTATGTGTGCGACCCATACCACCTCCAACATAGAAGTTGCACCCTTCTAAGTTTCCATCTTTAGATGTAAAGGCAACAATTCCTATGTCATTGGTAAGAAGATCAACAGAGTTGTCCCCAGGAATTGTAACAGCACATTTGAATTTTCTAGGTAAATAAGTTGCACCATAAAGAGGCTCATCTTTTATCCCACTAAAAACATTATCTTTGAATTGGAGCTTCCTAATTGCTTCAATATCATTGTCAGGCTTTATGGTGTACTCTAAATCTCCATCAGCCCAAAGTTCTAAAAAAGTGCCTTGGCCAGCCATTGGGGTAAGAAGATCTGCAACTTTTTTTGCCAATGCTCTTGCCATAATATAGTCTGGCGAATCAAATGGAGCCGCAGGGGCCATAACGTTTCTATTTATGTCTCCACATGCAGCTAATGTGGAGCCCATTGAATTTACTATTGTTTGAATTACTTCCTTTAGGTTCTCCTTTCTGATTCCATGCATTTGAAAGGCTTGTCTTGTAGTGGCCCTAAGTGTTCCATTCCCTAGTTTGTCAGATAATTCATCTAATGCTAAAAATAATTTCCCAGGGACTTCACCGCCCGGATTTCTTAACCTAAGCATCATTTGCCAATCTTTACTTTTGCCAGGCTTTCTATTTTCCCTGTTATCTTGTTGATAACTACCATGAAATTTTAATAATTGAACTGCATCATTAGTAAAATGATCACTCTCATTGACTAATTCCGTAGCGAGTGGTTCCTTAAGAAATTGGCTACTTTTTTTAAAATTTTCAAATTTAGAAACTTCTAGACCATTTGCTAAACAAACAGTCTCTTCCTTTGCAGAATCTTTTTTCTTTTTTACTTTCTCAACTTTGATCAAAGGACCAAAACATATCTCTTTTTATACATTAGCGAAAAGCTTATTTAACTGGTAGTAAATTATAGTAAGTGAAGTCATATTTTTTTCTTGTCTAAATATTTACTTGAGATAGGTACAGAAGAGTTGCCCGCAAAATTTTCTCATTCTGTTCTAGAGCAATTTAAATCTCTAATAGAATTTGAATTGGATAAAAAGTTAATCAAATTCGAACATATAGTCGTCACCTCCACACCAAGGAGGATAGTGCTACTTCTCGAAGGTTTAGTTGATTATGCAGAAGATAAGATAATAGAAAGAAAAGGACCTAAAGCAAATTCAGCTTATTTAAATGGATGTCCTACTAATGCTGCTTTAGGATTTGCTAATAGCTTAAATATAAATGTAGGTGAGCTAGAAATAAAAAACACAGAAAAGGGTGATTTTGTCTTTGGAAAGAGAATTGAGAAAGGCCTATCAACAAAAAATTCTTTGTCTTCGATTATCCCAAAATTAATAAAGAGTCTTCAAGGCCCTCGATTTATGAAATGGGGTGCTGGGAACATAAAGTTCTCAAGACCTATTAGATGGATTGCCTCTATTTATAATAATGAAATTCTTGAATTTGAATTTGATGAATGTGATCCAAAGATCAAAATAAGTAATCAAACAAAAAGTCATAGGCTAATCAATGAAGTTTTAGAAGTTCAGAAACCTGATGATTTTTTTGAATTATTGAAACGAAATAGGGTAATAGCTATTCGAAAAGAAAGAAAAGAAAAAATTGAAAGTTTAATAAATCAGGCATCTAAATCTTTAAATCTGAAACCTGACCTTTCAGAAGGATTACTTAATGAACTAACTGATTTAGTTGAATGGCCAGACTTAATTGTTGGCAAATTTAGTGATGAATTTCTTGATCTTCCTGTTGAAGTTCTCTCAACAGTCATGAAAAATCATCAGAGATACGTTCCTCTTTTATTGAAAAACGAAAGTTTTTCTAAACTAGATTTAAACTCTGAAAAAAATATTAGTACAACTTTCTGCGTTATTTCTAATGGTCTTGAAGAATCAAATAATAATATTGCCAAAGGTAATGAGAAAGTATTAAGGGCAAGGTTTTCAGATGCAAAGTTTTTCGTAGAAAGTGACAAAAAAGTTCCTTCAATCGAAAGAAACGAAAAGCTTAAATCTGTTTCATATTTGAGTGGATTTGGAAATATATTTCAGAGGGTAGAGAGGATAGAGGAAGTTACAAAAAAAATTCTTAAATTTTTAAATGATAAGTCTTTAGAAGAAAAAAAAATAATAGAAGCTGCTAAATACTGTAAAAACGACTTATGTAGCGAAATTGTTTTCGAATTCCCTGAGCTGCAAGGAATAATGGGTGGAAAATATCTTAAATATGAGGGATTTAGTGAGGATGTTTGTTTGGCTGTCGCTGAACATTATTTACCTTCTTTTTATAAAGATGCTTTGCCCTCCACAAAATATGGTGCAATAGTTTCGATAGCAGATAAGGTCGAAACTCTAATAAGTATATTTATTTCTGGTAAACGTCCCAGTGGATCATCTGATCCTTATGCTTTGAGAAGAAATTTAAATGGAGTGATTAAAATAATATGGGATTATGAACTTGATTTACCTTTAGATAAATTATTCAATGAACTTATTGATTTTTGGAAAATCGTATTTCCGAAATTAAACTTCTCAAAAGAAACAGTATTTAATGATCTAAATGAATTTTTAGTTCAAAGAATTGTAAGTCATCTAGAAGAAATATCACTAAGTAAAGGATTAATAAAGGCCGTTTGCTCCTCTGATGAATTATCTCAAGAAAGAGTATTGAATATTGTTGATCTTAAAAATAGGGTTAAATCTATTATTAATTTCATCGAAAAAGATAATTTTTTTGAAATCCAAAAGGTAATTACAAGGGTAAGCAAATTAGCAAATAATAGTGATGTTTCAAGAGACGTTCTCTCAACAAGAAATTGTGTAAACACAAATCTTTTTGAAAAAGATTGTGAATTGAAAGTTTTTGAATTTATTGAAGAATTAGAAAAACTTTTTTCAGAAGGTTATTGCAATTATGTGGAACTTCTAAATTTGTTTGAGATTAATGTAAACACTATCGAGGATTTATTTGATAATGAAAAGGGAGTCCTAATTATGTCAGAGGATTTAAAAATAAGAAATAATAGGCTCAATTTGTTGAGCTTAATTAGAAATTATTCTCTAAAAATAGCCGACTTTACACTTTTGAACTCTTAACTTTAATTCCTCCCTTTATTGAATAATTTTCTAGCATTTTTTCTACTTCTTTATTTTCCCTAACAGCACTATCAACAGGTTTATATTTTAGAGGTGCTAGGGCTTTTCCTCTTAAAATCGAACCAAGTGTAAGCATTGTAATTTTAAGTTGCTGTAATGGTTTCATAGAGACAACTCTCTTATATAAGTAACTATCAAAAGTAAGTCTTTGTACATCCATGTCATCACACATCTCAACAAAGGCTTCTCTAGCAGAGTCATTTCTGTAGAAAATATTTTGAAGGATTTCTAGTACTTTATAAGTTGTGCCATATTTTTTATCCCATTTTTTAAGATAGTTTTTTAAATCTTTTTCTGATGGAATTACTTGACCGTTTTTTGATGCTTCAACAATTTCTTCGGCACACATTCTTCCGCTTTTTGCAGCAAAATAAATTCCCTCTCCAGAACTTTTTGTAACATAACCAGCTGCATCACCAACCAATGCCATTCTCCCAACTACTCTTCTTGGCCTTGGATGCTCAGGAATAGGGTGAGCTTCTACTTTTATTACTTCACCATTAACAAGTCTTTTTTTTGCCCTATTTCTTACACCCTCTTGAAGTCCTTTAATTAATGCCTGATTCTTTTGCATGGTTCCAGTGCCTACAGCAACATGATCATATTTAGGAAATACCCACCCATAAAAATCAGGAGAAACATCAGTTCCGACATACATTTCAGCAAGATCTTCGTAGTAACTCATTTCTTCTTTGGGCAATTTAATTCTTTCCTGAAATGCTATGGCAACTTTGTAATCTCCTGCATCCATTGCTTTTGCAACTCTGCTATTGGCTCCATCAGCTCCGATTAAAAGGTCAACAGTAAGCTCTTTGAGTTCCCCTTTTTTATCTCCATTCGTAAAATCTGAGTAGGAAAGCTTATATGGCCCTTGATTATTATCGCCAGTATCAATAGAAGTAACTAATCCATTTATTAATGTAGCACCAAGATCTGATGCTCTATTGCGCATAAAGGCATCCATAACTTCTCTTCTACACATCCCAATAAACTCATTATCACTTTTCCCATAAACTCTATCTAAGCTTATATCTACCTCTCTATTAGACGGAGATATCATTCTCATATGCCTTACTTTTCTATCAATAATTGACTCAGGCAAATCAAATTCTTCTACCATGCAAAGTGGAATTGCTCCTCCACATGGTTTTGCATTATCTAATTTTCTCTCGAAAAGCCAAGTTTTTATTCCAGCTTTAGCAAGTATTTCTGCCGCACATGAACCACTTGGACCTCCTCCAATAACAGCTACCCTCAACATATGAAAAAAAAATAATACTGTATATAAAAACTACATCTTTTTTGCTTATAAAAGTGCATTTCTTAAAATAATAGTTAATATCGAAATATCTTTTCCAAATTCACATCTAAATATTGGAACTAAACAAAGATATCGATCAATTTGATATACCGCTTGCCAAAAGAACTTACATAAATAATCCAAATTCAACAATATTAAAAAAATTATTAATATTTTCTCCATTTCTTTTTCTTATGTTTTCTTTCGTTGCATTGCGATTAATTAGAAATGTAGAACTAAAACCTCTTAATAATAATGTCAAATTGCAGGTTGAAAGAAATCTTGATGCCAGAATTTTAGGTCATCTTCCCTATAACGAAGCCCCTAAAGAGAAACTAGTTTTAATTGAGCCTAATATTGAAGTTCATATTGATATGCGCGATTCTCTACTAAAGATGAGAGAAGAAGCCAAAAAGGATGGGATATATTTGGTCTTCTTGAGTGGTTATAGATCAATAAATTTGCAAAACGATATCTTTTATTCTTTAAAATCTATTAGAAATCAAGAAGCGGCTGAGAGAGCTAGAGTTTCAGCCCCTCCAGGATATTCTGAACATAGTACTGGTTTCGCAATCGATATTGGTGATGCTACTCAAAGAGAGACAGACTTTGAAACCGACTTCGAAAATACTGACGCCTTTAAATGGCTCATAAAAAATGCAGCTAAGTTTCACTTTAAGTTATCGTTCAACAAAGATAATAAATATATAGATTACGAACCCTGGCATTGGAGATATGAGGGTTCAATTGAAGCATTAAAAGTTTTTGAAAGCGCAAATAGAAAATTATAAATCTAATTGATTGATTTCATTATTCAATTAGATTATATTTTTCAAAGTCTTAAAGAGAAAATTTTCATAATAAGCATACTTTGAGTTAGCCTTAATAAAGTCAAACTACTATTTATAGATTCTATAAATGCCATCTTCGATAAAAGAAATTAGAAACGTTGCAATTATTGCTCACGTAGATCATGGGAAGACAACACTTGTAGATGCATTGTTATCTCAATCAGGAATATTTAGAGACAATGAAGTTGTCCCTACATGTGTAATGGATTCAAATGATCTTGAGAGAGAAAGGGGGATAACAATTCTCTCAAAAAATACTGCAGTTAACTATAAAGACACCAGAATTAATATTATAGATACACCTGGTCATGCTGATTTTGGAGGAGAAGTTGAGAGAGTTTTGGGAATGGTTGATGGTTGTCTGCTTATTGTTGATGCAAATGAGGGGCCTATGCCTCAAACAAGATTTGTTTTAAAAAAAGCATTAGAAAAAGGACTTAGGCCTATAGTCTTTGTAAATAAAATTGATAGACCACGAGTAGTACCAGAAATAGCAATTGATAAGGTCCTTGATTTGTTTTTGGAGTTAGGAGCTGATGATGATCAATGTGATTTCCCTTATCTTTTTGGGAGTGGCTTATCTGGTTTCGCAAAAGAAGAGATGGAATCTAATAGTGACAATATGATGCCTCTTTTTGAAGCTATTATAAGGCACGTTCCTCCTCCAGTAGGTGACTCTAATAAACCTCTTCAGCTACAAATAACAACTTTGGACTATTCTGATTTCTTAGGCAGAATAGTAATTGGAAAGATCCATAATGGAACTATAAAAAATGGCCAACAGGCTAGTTTAATTAAAGAAAACGGAAAAACTATTAAAGGTAAGGTTAGTAAACTTTTAGGATTTGAAGGATTACAAAGAATTGATATAAATGAAGCGTTTGCAGGTGATATCGTTGCTGTTTCTGGTTTCGATGACGTCAATATAGGTGAGACCATAGCATGTCCGGATTCTCCTCATCCTCTTCCATTAATCAAAGTTGATGAACCTACCTTAAATATGACTTTTGTAGTAAATGATTCACCATTTGCAGGTAAGGAAGGGAAATTTGTTACTAGTAGGCAATTAAAAAATAGATTGGAGAGGGAACTTTTAACAAATGTTGCCTTGAGAGTAGAAGAAACTGATTCTCCTGACAGGTTTTCAGTTTCAGGAAGAGGAGAATTACATCTAGGGATATTAATTGAAACTATGAGAAGAGAGGGTTTTGAGTTTCAAATCTCACAACCTCAAGTAATTTTCAGAGAAATTGATAATGTTGAATGTGAGCCTATAGAGACTTTGGTTTTAGATGTACCTGAAGAATCTGTTGGTTCTTGCATCGAAAAACTTGGATCTAGAAAGGCAGAGATGAAAAACATGCAGACAAGTTCAGATGGTAGAACTCAATTAGAATTTCTTGTACCATCAAGAGGATTAATTGGATTTCGCGGGGAATTTGTAAGGATAACCAGAGGTGAAGGTATCATGAGTCATTCTTTTTATGAATATAAACCTAAAACAGGAGACTTTGAAACAAGAAGAAATGGTGTTCTTATAGCCTTTGAGGAAGGTGTGGCCACATTTTATGCTTTAAAGAACGCTGAAGATAGGGGAGTATATTTCATTAAACCTGGAGTAAAAGTTTATAAGGGAATGATAATTGGAGAGAATAATCGACCTCAAGATCTTGAGTTGAATATATGTAAAACTAAGCAGTTGACCAATATGAGGTCTGCAGGGGCGGAAGAACTTGATACTTTGCAGTCACCTGTTGATATTACCCTTGAAAGAGCCCTCGAATATATTGGTCCTGATGAAATGCTAGAGGTAACACCGGATTCAATAAGAATGAGAAAAATAAATAAAAAGAAAAGAAATTAATAATTAATTTCATGAATGAAGAAAGTACAAAAATTTTTAAAGATTCTCTTCTTACTGCTTTAAATCTTTTTAATAATCATGAATGGTATGAGGCTCATGATGCTTTTGAAGAAATATGGAATTCCGTTGATGGAGACGAAAGACAAGTTATCCAGGGTATTTTACAAGTATCTGTTTCTCAGTTTCACTTAAGTAAGGGTAATTTAAATGGAGCCACTATTTTGCTTGGAGAGGGTTTAGGTAGGATAAAAAGTAGAACCAATATTAATTTAGGAATTGATCTGGAATCCTTCTGCCAATGTTTGGAAGATTTATTGCGGAAATTACAATATAAAGAGCTATTAAATGAGAGCGATAAGCCTTTTTTGAAACCTCTTTGATGATTATGAATATATCTTTATCTTCAATGAAATTATTATTTTTTATCCAATTATTTTTTCAAGAAAACAAGAAAACTAATCTATCTCAAGAAAAATGAACCTAAAGATTCATAATGTATCCCTTTCAATTAAAGGAAGATTAATCGTAAATGATGTTTCCATCACTGTAAATCCAGGGGAAGTTGTAGGTTTGATGGGACCTAATGGCGCAGGGAAAACTACCACTTTTAATCTCGCAGTTGGGAATATGAAACCTGATAAAGGTGAAATTTTAATGAATGGGAAAAATATAACCAAACTTCCTCTCCCAATTAGATCAAGACTTGGGTTAGGTTATTTAACTCAAGAAGCAAGTATATTTAGAGACCTAACTGTTAAGGATAATATAGATTTGGCTTTGCAGAATTCGTCTTATAGTCGAGCGGCAATTAGAAATAGAAGAGAACAATTAATAAATGAATTTAATTTGAATAACTTTGTAGATAATTATGGTTATCAACTTTCCGGAGGAGAGAGGAGGAGGTGTGAAATAGCTAGGGCTCTAACTGTAGGGAGAAAAGGACCTAAATATTTGTTATTGGATGAACCTTTTGCTGGGATCGATCCTCTAGCTGTTAATGATCTAAAGAAACTAATTCTTAAATTAAGTAGTAATGGGGTCGGGATTCTTATTACAGACCATAATGTGAGGGAAACCCTGTTAATTACTAACAAATCATATGTATTAAGTGAAGGAAAAATTTTAGCTTACGGTTCATCAAGTGAATTGGCTGATAATCCAATAGTCAAGAAGTATTATCTAGGAGATAATTTCAAACTTTGAAATGTTTTTTTAAAAATAAATTAAAACTTTTTTATTAAAGATTTACTCATATAAGAATGATTTAAATTATTATTTGTTTGTCATTGAATATTAAAACTTGAGAAATTTCTAGAAATGATACTAGATAATTTTTTTAAAAATTTAATATATGAACCGGTTTCAGTTTTAGGTCTTTTAGTTTTTTATTTTTTATTAATTAATCTACCAATATCTTTGGGTGCAGTTTTTAAAAAAAAGTCTTCTTCTGCTGTAAGACTTATTACAATTTTAGTGAACTTATTGATAACATTACAATTGCTTTTTAGGTGGTCAATTTCTGGGCACTTTCCTATTAGCAATTTGTATGAATCTCTTTATTTCCTTACTTGGGGTATTACATTAGGTCAACTATTGGTTGAAAGAGAATACCAAGCTCCAATAATTCCTTCAATTGCTATACCTATTGAGTTACTGACTGTGGCATTTGCTTGTTTTGTTTTACCTGAGGATTTGAAATTATCATCCAACTTAGTTCCAGCTTTAAGGTCTAGTTGGTTAGTAATGCATGTTAGTGTCGTAATGCTTAGTTATGCAGCATTAATAATAGGTTCTTTACTTTCAATGTCCGTTTTGTTTATTAATAAAAATAAGCCGCTTCAAATCAGAAGTAGCTCTACAGGTATAGGAGGATTTAAAATTTCAAATAGCTATCCTTTAAATGATTTAGTTGAACCTATTGAATTTTCTCATTCAGAAGAATTAGATACATTAAGTTATCGTTCTATATTAATAGGCTTTGTTCTTTTAACCCTTGGTTTAATTTCAGGGGCGGTCTGGGCTAATGAGGCTTGGGGCACATGGTGGAGTTGGGATCCAAAAGAAACATGGGCATTTATCTCATGGTTATTTTATGCCGCTTATCTGCATATGAGAATAAGCAAAGGTTGGCAAGGACGTAGACCAGCATTATTAGCATCTACAGGCTTTTTAGTAGTTTTAGTATGTTATTTAGGAGTTAATTTCTTAGGGATAGGTTTACATAGTTATGGCTGGATATTTGGCTGATTTGTTATTCTCCCGTAATGTTTATATTTATTGAGGTTCAGAAAGAACATTCCCCTTTTGAGCGTCTTGTGCAACTTTTCTCAAGTCATCACATCCCTCTTTTAATGTTGGGTAAGCAAACATTCCACTACCTGCAATAAAACAATTAGCTCCAGCGTCTGCACATTGTGAAATAGTCCAATTTGCTTTTATTCCCCCATCAACTTCAATGTCGACATCTAAGTTTTTTTCAATAACAAAGTTTCTTATTTCTCTAATTTTATTAAGCATTGTTGGTATATAAGCTTGTCCACCAAAGCCTGGATTAACTGTCATAACTAAAACATGATCAACCATATCCATAATGTTTTTAATCATTTCAAAAGGAGTATGAGGGTTTAAAGCAACAGAAGGAGATCCTCCTAAATCTCTTATTCTTCCGAGAACTCTATGCAAATGAATATTTGCTTCGGCATGAGCTATTACTACTCCTGGTTCACCATTCGCTCCCTTTGTAGCGTTTACATAAGATTCAAGCATGGTTTCACAGTTGTATTGACTCACCATTAATTGAGTTTCAAAAGGGACATTGCAATATTTCCTGCATGCCGCAATCATTTCAGGACCGAATGTAAGATTTGGCACGAAATTCCCATCCATTACATCAAATTGAATTCTATCTACCCCAGCTTCCTCGAGCTCTTTCACACATGCCCCCATATTTGCCCAATCTGCTGGTAAAACTGAAGGAATTATTTGAATTGGTCTATTAACACCAGCTAAAGTTGTTTGATTTGACTCAGTCATTTAATTTTTAAAATATTTAATAAAGATACTATATTTAGTTGTTTATTCCTAATTTCAAGTCACGGCCTGATAAAGTATCACCTGTAAAGAGTTAAAAAAAGCTTACTAGCATAATAATTCTCATAAAAAATGACATTTTTTATGAGATCATACTCAAAACCTTTAAGAAAATCCTCAAAATTTAATTGTGAATCAAACTTTAATTCAAGAAATTCTCGAAGTTGTCGAGCAAGCAGCTATTGCCTCAGCAAAACTAACAGGACTTGGTCAAAAAGATGAAGCTGATGCTGCAGCCGTAGAAGCAATGAGATTGCGCATGGGCAAAATTGAAATGAAAGGGAAAATTGTTATTGGAGAAGGGGAAAGAGATGAAGCACCTATGCTTTATATAGGTGAAGAGGTTGGTAGTGGAAATGGCCCAGGGGTTGACTTTGCAGTAGATCCTTGTGAAGGAACAAATCTTTGTGCGAATAATCAAAGAGGTTCTATGGCGGTTTTAGCTGCCTCTGATACAGGTGGCCTTTTCAATGCGCCTGATTTTTACATGAATAAATTAGCAGCGCCTCCTGCGGCCAAAGGTAAAGTAGATATTAGAAATTCAGCTACTGAAAACTTGAAGATACTAAGTGATTGCTTGGGCCTTTCTATTGATGAGCTTACTGTAGTTGTAATGGATAGAACTAGGCATAAAGATTTGATTAAAGAGATTCGAGGATGTGGTGCAAAAGTACAACCGATTTCTGATGGTGATGTTCAAGCTGCGATTGCATGTGGCTTTGCAGGTACTGGAACACATTGCTTAATGGGTATAGGCGCAGCTCCAGAGGGAGTTATTTCAGCGGCTGCAATGAGAGCTCTCGGCGGACACTTTCAAGGACAACTAGTTTATGATCCAGCAATCGCTCAAACTTCTGAATGGGCTGATTACACAAAAGAAGGAAATATAAAACGCCTTAATGAAATGGGCATAACAGATATAGATAAAATCTATGAAGCGAATGAATTGGCATCGGGGGAAAATGTTGTTTTCGCTGGAAGTGGAATAACTGATGGATTATTATTTGACGGAGTTAAATTTGAAAGGGATTGTGTTAGAACGAGTAGTCTAGTTATTAGTACATTAGATAGTACTGCAAGGTTCACAAATACTGTCCATATAAAAGATGGTGCTAAGAGTATCAGCCTTTAAAAATTCACTTTTGATTTTATGCATATTGTTGTCGTCGGACTGAGTCATCGCACGGCACCTGTCGAAGTGCGTGAGAAGTTAAGTATTCCTGACCAATCCATAACAGAGTCATTGAAAGCGTTAAAAGCTTTCAATGATGTATTAGAGGTGTCAATTTTAAGCACTTGTAATAGGCTGGAAATATATGCGCTAGTAAAGGATAAAATTACTGGAATTTCATCAATTAAAGAATTCATATCAGAATATTCTGGAATTATTTTTGAAGATTTAAATCCACATCTTTTTTGCTTTAGGCAGGAAGAAGCAGTTTTACATTTGATGAAAGTCTCAGCAGGACTAGATAGCCTTGTTTTAGGGGAAGGACAAATCCTCTCACAGGTAAAAAAAATGATGAGATTAGGTCAAGAGAATCAATCTACTGGACCAATTCTTAATAGATTATTAACTCAATCAGTTAGTACAGGTAAAAAAGTAAGATCCGAAACAAATTTAGGAACTGGAGCTGTGTCAATCAGTTCAGCAGCGGTAGAATTAGCTCAATTAAAAATAGGACAAGAAAAGGGTTTTGATAATCTTGTAAGTTTGGAATCAGAGAACGTTCTAGTTGTTGGCGCCGGACGAATGAGTAGGCTTTTAATAACTCATTTAAAATCAAAAGGATGTCATAAACTTATCCTTTTAAATAGAAATATTGATAGAGCATTAAATCTTGCTCAAGACTTCCCTGATTTAGAGATTGTTTGTAAAGGGTTAAACGAATTAGAAGAAAACATATCATTATCTTCGCTTGTTTTCACCAGTACTGCTTCTGAAGAGCCAATTATTGATCTCACAAAAATTAAAAAAATAAATTTGAGTAATAGACTTAAATTTATTGATATTGGTGTTCCGAGAAATATATCTAATGATGTCAAACAACATGAATTTGTAAAATCATTTGATGTTGATGACTTACAAGAGGTCGTTTCAAGAAATCAGGAATTTAGACAGAAAATAGCAAGGGAAGCGGAATCTTTAGTAGAAGAAGAAAGAATCATTTTTCTAGAATGGTGGGCAAGTTTAGAGGCCGTTCCAGTAATTAATAAACTTAGATCAGATTTGGAGTTAATTCGAAAAGAGGAATTGCAAAAGGCACTTAGCAGAATGGGACCAGATTTTTCGGCTCGAGAAAGAAAAGTTGTGGAAGCTCTGACTAAAGGAATAATTAATAAAATACTTCATACGCCTGTTACCAAGTTGAGAAGTCCTCAATCAAGAGAAGAAAGACAAGTTTCTTTGAAAATCGTTGAAAAATTGTTTTCTTTGGTAGAAGAGGACAAAAATAACTAACTTTTTTCGATTTATATTAAGTTTTTCCAGTGATTTATCGAAATACCTTTGTAAACTGACCATTTGTATTTCTAAATATGCCCATAATCAGTTACTTTAAGTAGTTGTATATCTACCTCCATTAGATTGAATGAAGCGTGTGTTGGCCATAATCCTCGGAGGAGGAAAAGGTTCTAGACTTTACCCTCTAACAAAAATGAGGGCTAAACCTGCTGTGCCATTGGCAGGTAAATATCGTTTGATAGATATTCCGATAAGTAATTGTATAAATTCAGGCATTGAAAAAATGTACGTATTGACCCAGTTCAATAGTGCATCCCTAAATAGACATATAGGAAGAACCTATAATTTAAATGGACCTTTCGGCCAAGGTTTTGTGGAGGTTTTAGCAGCACAACAGACTCCTGATAGTCCCAAGTGGTTTGAAGGCACTGCTGATGCTGTAAGAAAATACCAATGGTTATTTCAAGAATGGGATGTTGATGAATATTTAATATTGTCGGGTGATCAACTTTACAGAATGGACTATAGTTTGTTTGTTCAACATCATAGAGATAATGGTGCTGATTTAACTGTTGCAGCTTTGCCTGTTGATGAAGCTCAAGCAGAAGGTTTTGGCCTAATGAGAACAGATGATGTGGGAAATATCAAAGAATTTAGTGAAAAGCCGACTGGAGAGAAGTTGAAGGCTATGGCAGTAGATACTTCAAAATTTGGATTAAGTAAGGAGTCAGCTGCTGAAAAACCATATCTAGCCTCTATGGGTATTTACGTTTTTAGCAGAAATACTCTTTTCGATCTTCTAAATAAATTTCCTAATTATACGGATTTTGGTAAGGACATAATTCCAGAGGCCCTCAAGAGAGGCGATACTCTTAAAAGTTATGTATTCGATGATTATTGGGAAGATATCGGTACCATTGGGGCATTCTTTGAGTCAAACCTTGCATTAACTGAGCAACCAAAACCTCCCTTTAGTTTTTATGATGAGAAATTTCCAATTTATACTAGACCCAGATTTTTACCGCCTTCTAAACTTGTAGATGCTCAAATTACTGATTCAATTGTTTGTGAAGGTACAATTCTGAAGTCATGCAGTATTTTGCATTGTGTTTTAGGTGTAAGAAGCAGGATTGAAAGTGAATCGGTTCTTGAGGATACTCTTGTTATGGGAGCCGATTTCTTTGAATCCCCTGAAGAGAGGATTGCATTAAGAAAAGGGGGCGGAACGCCTCTTGGAGTTGGTGAAGGGACTACTGTAAAAAGAGCAATTCTTGATAAGAATACAAGAATTGGTGATAATGTCGTGATTATTAATAAAGATCGAGTAGAAGAAGCTGATAAGCCAGAATTAGGCTTCTATATCAGAAACGGAATTGTTGTAGTAGTTAAAAATGCAACTATTGCAAACGGAACTGTTATTTAAATCTTTTCCATCATTTTTCGCTGACATAAGTATTTTTTTTGAGCAATTTTGTTGAGTTGCAGGCAAACTATATTTATTGAGTTTTTTAATTTTTTATGTCCAAGGCACATTTTGGTTTAATAGGTCTTGGTGTTATGGGCGAAAATTTAGTTCTTAACGCAGAGAGAAATGGATTTTCTAGTGTAGTTTTTAATAGGACTTACTCAAAAACCGAAGAATTTCTACAAGGTCGTGGCCTTGGGAAGAATATAGAAGGAGCTGAAACTCTTCAAGAATTTGTTAATAAGCTAGAGAGACCTAGAAGAATTCTAATGATGGTAAAAGCTGGGCCAGCAACAGATGCTGTCATTGATAATATTTCTGGATATCTAGAGGAAGGAGATTTATTAATAGATGGCGGTAACTCTCAATTTAAAGATACAGAAAGAAGGGTGAATACTCTTGAAAGTAAAAGTTTTGGATACATTGGGATGGGAGTCTCTGGAGGTGCCAAAGGAGCTCTAGAGGGTCCAAGTATGATGCCCGGTGGAACTAAGGCTTCATATGATGCAATAGAAAGCTTACTAACAAAAATGGCTGCCAAAGTTGAAGACGGACCATGTGTTGCATATGTTGGACCAGGAGGCTCAGGTCATTTTGTAAAAACTGTTCATAACGGCATTGAATATGGAATTGAGCAAATACTCGCAGAAGCTTATGACCTTATGAAGAGAGTCAAAGGTATGAATGGACAAGAGATGTCAGAGGTATTTGGTATGTGGAATAATACTGATGAATTAGCTTCTTATCTTGTTGAAATAACAGAGATTTGTCTAAAGACAAAAGATGAGATAACTGGAGATGATGTTGTTGAGAAAATATTAGATAAAGCAGGCCAGAAAGGTACTGGATTATGGACTGTTGTAAGTGCTTTAGAACTTGGGGTGTCAGTCCCAACTATTTATGCATCTTTAAATGCAAGAGTAATGAGTTCTTTAAAAGATCAACGTAGTGAGATTGAAAAAACTATTCCTAGAAAAGAGATAGAGAATTTTGATTTGGGAAATATATCAGATGGAATGAAACCTTTATTTGATGCTGTAGTCCTTGCCACAATTGCAAGCTATGCGCAAGGTATGGATATTTTAAGAGAAGCATCTTCAGTATATAACTATGGCTTGAATATGCCGTCAATTGCTCAAATATGGAAAGGTGGTTGCATAATTAGATCAAAATTATTAAGTAAAATTCAAGATGCTTATAACAAAGACCCTAATCTAAAAAACTTAATTTTTGATGATTGGTTTAATAATGAAGTTGCTTCAAGATTAGATAACTTAGCCAATGTAGTTTCTTTATCCACTAAAGCTGGTATACCAGTTCCATGCCTATCCAGTACTTTAGATTACTTGAATAGTTATAGAACCAATAGACTTCCTCAGAATCTTGTTCAGGCAATGAGAGATTGTTTTGGCTCTCATACATACGAAAGAATTGATAGAGAAGGTAGTTTTCATACTGAATGGATGAAATGATTGAAAAAGTTAAAAATGGATATAACTTACATGTATACAAAGACAAGTTAGAACTATCGACAGCTGTTTTTAAATTTATTGAAAGTCAAATTATTCATACTCTAAAAAAGAAAGATAGATTCAAATTTTGTGTAAGTGGAGGTTCAACTCCTAAATCTGTATATAAGCTTTTATCAAAAAGTGATCTTAGATGGGATATGGTTGATGTTTTTTTAGGAGATGAAAGATGTGTAGATCCAAATTCAGAATTAAGTAACTCGTTAATGTTGAAAAAGTCATTGTTAACTAATTTTGGGTCTAAATCTTTTTTTTATGAAATTTTCAATGATTTAAAGGCTGATGATGAAGCTATAAAAAATCAATTTATTTCTAAATTATTTGAAAAATGCGGATCAAACCTTCCAACCTTTGATTTAACATTATTGGGTCTTGGAGACGATGGTCATACAGCTTCACTATTCCCATATCAAAAAAATAATAATGTAGATGATTTTGTGATTTTTAATGAAGGTAAGGGATTAAAAAGAATTTCATTAACTCCAAAAGTTCTTTCGGCTTCTTCAAAGATAGTATTTTTAGTTAGTGGAGCTTCTAAAAGAATTGCTCTTGAGAGGTTATTAGATGAAAAAGAGCCACCAGATAGAACACCATCAAAATTAATAAAATCTATTAATCAAATTTCAATATTTTGTGATCAGGAATCAGCAAAAGAATTAGAAATTTAGTTAAAGTCTATTAATAATTTAAATTATTTAATGAGTAAGAAAAAATTTTTATTCCAGAAAAAGGAGTTCGAAGGTTGGAAAACATTAAATGATACTGTTATGGGCGGATCAAGTTCAGCTTTTTGTGAAATTTCAAATTCGGGTTTGATATTAAAGGGTAATATTGTCGAGAAAGCAGGAGGATTTGTTAGTTGTAGATCGTCTATATATAAACCTTCTTTAAATGTATCTGAGTATTCATCCTTTGAATTAAATATTGATGGACAAGGAAGAACTTTTAAATTTGCTGTCGCTTGTGAAGATGATCTACTAGGACTAACCGAATTTATTCCGGGTGGACTTAGATGGATTAAATCATTCCCAACAAAAAAATTTGGGACAACAAATGTCCAAATTCCTTTTAGTGAGTTAAAACCTTCAGTAAGAGCTAATAAAGTACGTTTTCCATTTAAATTCAAGCCATCTAAAATTAAAAGATTGCAACTACTACACTCTAAGTTCGGTGATGATGGATTACTTAATAACGAGTTTAAACAGGGTTCAATAAAAGTTTTAATTAAATCAATAAGTGTTATTTGAAAATCCACCTAAAAATATAGAGGGCTTAATAGCTAAGTCAGCAGATTTAACAAATAAACCTTTTGTTCATTCTGTAGTAAAAATAAATGGTGAATACGAATTTGAAGATGAAGATATTGATTTAACAGTTAATATCTTATGTCGAGATAAAGAAGGCAAAAGATTAGAAATTTATGATCTTGAATTAGAACTTTTTAAATCAAATAAAGAGTTGGTTTTAGTAATCTCTAAGCTTAACTTTCCTGATGAACCAATATTATGGTGTGGAGTTAAAACATTATGGATGGATAGCAATAATGGGAAAAAATGCAACTCACCAAAATACAGCGCTAGATTGGAAAATTTAGCAAATAGGATAAAAAGTTTTATTGATTAAAAAAAATAAAATTTGAGTTGGTTTATAAATCAGTAACAGCCCCTAAACTTGATGTGCTTACGATTCTCGAATATTTTGAAAGAATTCCTCTTTTGTATTTTTGAATAGGTTTTACCCAATCTTTTTTTCTTTTTTCTAATTCTTCGTCTGATAAATCAACTTCAATTAGTTGTTTTACGGCATCTACTGTAATTAAATCACCTTGTTTTATTAGAGCAATATTTCCTCCTACAGCAGCCTCCGGAGCTATGTGACCCACAACAAGACCATAGGTACCTCCGCTAAATCTGCCATCGGTAATTAAAGCCACCTTCTCTCCTAGCCCTTGACCAACAATCGCAGATGTTGGAGCTAACATCTCTCTCATGCCTGGTCCTCCTACAGGACCTTCGTTTCTAATAACAACAACATCACCAGCTTTGATATCGTTATTTAATATCGATTTTAAACAATCCTCTTCACTTTCAAAAATCTTTGCGGGACCTGTTAATACAGGGTTTTTTACTCCGCTAATTTTGGCTACAGAACCTTCGCTCGCTAAGTTGCCTTTTAATATCGCTAGATGTCCTTTTTTATAAAGAGGGTGATCTATGTCTCTTATGACATTTTGATTCGTTGGAGGCTTATCTGGAATATTCTGTAAGTATTCTGAGATGGTTTTGCCTTCAATATTTTTGCAATCGCCATGAATTAATCCTGCATTCAAAAGTATTTTCATTACTTGTGGAATACCACCTGCCTTATGAAGATCCACCGTCACATATTTACCACTCGGTTTAAGGTCACAAATAACGGGTACTTTTTGTCTGATTCTCTCAAAATCATTAATGTTGATATCTATTCCTGCAGTATTCGCAATAGCTAAGATGTGCAATACTGCATTTGTTGATCCGCCAATTGCCATAATTACTGATATTGCATTTTCAAATGCTTTCTTTGTCATTAGGTCTAGAGGTCTTATATCTTTATCTATTGCAGAGACTAATATCTCAGCACTTTTACCTGCACTTAGTTCTTTTTCAAGATCTTCAGCAGCCATAGTGGAACTGTGAGGAAGACTTAACCCTAATACTTCAATAACCGCAGACATTGTATTAGCTGTAAACATTCCTCCACAGCTACCAGCACCAGGAATACAATTTTTCTCAACTTGGATTAGCCTTTCTTCATTAATTTTGCCTGATGTTAATTGTCCAACAGCTTCAAATGCACTAACAACAGTAAGATCTTCTCCATGCAATTTCCCAGGTTTTATTGTCCCTCCATAAATGAAAATTGAGGGAATATTCATTCTTGCAATCGCAATCATGGCACCTGGCATATTCTTATCACATCCACCTATAGCAAGTACCCCATCCATACTCTGAGCATTGCATGCTGTTTCAATTGAATCAGCAATAACTTCTCTTGAAACTAGGGAATATTTCATGCCCTCTGTTCCCATAGAAATTCCATCACTTACTGTTATAGTCCCAAACATCTGAGGCATCCCACCTGATCTTTTTATTGACTCTTCAGCTTTTAGAGCTAACTTATTTAAACCCATATTGCAAGGTGTTATGGTGCTGTATCCATTCGCAACTCCAATAATAGGTTTATTAAAATCTTCATCATTAAATCCAACAGCTCTTAACATCGATCTGTTAGGGGATCTTTGCACACCTTGGGTTATTGCAGATGATCTGAGTTTATTCATATTATTTGAGAACCTTCTTTATTCTATTGCCCCAACTCTTCAAGTTGCTTCCTCACATCAGCAATTGCAGAATTAAGTTGCTCAACTTTCTTCTCCAGATTCTCTCCTTCAATTTCATTTATATTTTCATTAGAATCGATCGCTTCTGAGCCGTCTTGAATTCTGGAGGAATACATCATTGCTTTTTGTTTTTTTTCCTCCTTTCTTTTGTCTGCTTCGGATATCAACCACCAAGCTAGACCTGCTGCTCCAATAAAAGCACCGCTTATTAATGATAAAAGATTATTTGAAGACGAATCTCTGTATTCAGACATTGGTAAAATATTTACTCCTATATTCTATATTAGTTCTTATCTTGAAATATAGTACTTAAACGAGATAGAGGATTCCCAATACCCGGTACTAATAATTGTGTTTTTTCGTCTTCTTCATCTATGCAAGAAGTATAAATTACCTGATTAGGGAGTAATTTCGCAATTTCATTTAAACCTTTGTTTGAGCAAATAGCAGTAATTAAAAGAATCCTATTTGAATCAACACCTAATTCCTTTAATTTAATTAAAGTTTCTAATGTTGCTGATTTTGTTGTTATTTGTTCTGAATAAAATATAACTCCTTCATTTGATTTAATAGTTTTAGGAAGTTCTCCTAATGAGAGGGTTGAATTAGGAATTACTTCTTTAGATCCAAACCAAAGAGATAACCCTTCGGGCAACATTGCGAGTACTTTTATTGGATAATCATTATTAATAAAGAATCCATCTGCGTCTCCATGATCAGTATTTACTATTTCTTTTTTATATGGCAGCCAATTACGTAATGCTTCATATGTAAGCCATTTCCCTAATTGCTCATATCCTGTTGAGTACAAAATATTTGGAGTATTTTTTTCTCGTAATATTGAAAGCCAATGTTTTATTAATGGATGAGGAGGAACAATAACCTTTAGTGACATTGCCATATATTTTCCTTTAAGATACTCTTACAAACTTTAAATACTTAAGTTCTAAAATACAGTCTTATTATGATTAAATCAATTGTTTTCCCCTCACTAAAGAATGCATTAATTACTTTGTTATTCGTTGGGATTTTATTTTTTAATTCTGTAAATTCTGCATGGGCTAAAAGACCTCCTGAGATTAGAAACCAGCAAGACCTTAATTTAGAGCCAGATATGCATGGACAAGACTTAAGCGGTAACGAATACGTTAAGTTTGATTTGAATGGGTTTAATTTCAGTGAAAGTAATTTAGAAGGGGCGGTGTTCAATAATAGTAAATTACAAAACTCAAAGTTTACTGGAGCAAATTTAAGAGATGCACTAGCTTATGCAACAGACTTTACAAATGCTGATCTTTCGGATGTTAATTTTACTAATGCCTTATTAATGGAGAGTAATTTTGAAGGTGCAAAAATAGATGGTGCAGATTTTACTGATGCTGTTCTTAGTCGTACACAACAAAAACAATTATGTGCGATTGCTAATGGCACAAATAGTTCTACAGGAGAAAGTACAGAATATAGTTTAGGTTGTTAATAATCAAAGATGAAAAAAAAAATTCCAGTTATTATTGTTTCGGGATTTCTTGGTTCAGGTAAAACAACTTTTCTGAGATATCTATTAAAAGAGAGTAATAAAAAATTTGGTTTAATAATTAATGAATTTGGTGATGTTGGAATTGACGGGGACTTGATTAAAAGTTGTGATAAATGTGATGAATCTGAAGAAGAATGCGTTATCGAATTAAACAATGGATGTTTATGTTGTACTGTTCAAGATGATTTTGTTCCCTCAATAAAAGCTCTTCTAGAATTTAATCATCCTATCGAATCAATAATTATCGAAACAAGTGGCTTGGCACTACCAATTCCCTTAATTCAAGCACTTAACTGGCCTGAGATTAGGTCTTCCATCTATCTTGATGTAGTTGTTGGTATCGTTAATGGAGAATCAATGCTTAATGGTTCACCAATTAATGATTTAAATAAAATAACAAAACAATATAATCAAACAGATAGAATTGATCACAACACCTCTATTGAAGAACTCTTTGAGGAACAACTTGAAGTCTCTGATATCGTTTTAGTCTCTAGATCAGATATCTTAAATGATCATCAGTTTGATGTTGTAAAAAATAAAATCCAGGGAAGTCTAAACTCATCTACACCAGTCCTTAAATCCAAGAATGGCAAAATTGATTTAAATTATATATTTGATTCTAATTTTAAAAAAGAGACTTATAAAGAATTTTTAACTGAAGAACATGATCATAATCATGTAGAGCTTGTATCAGATTCATTTAAATCAAATTATTTCCTTGAAAAAAATGACTTTGAAAAAGAGATGTCAAAAATCTTGGATGAATTAAACATTCTTCGAATAAAAGGACGTATTTGGATACCAAATAAATCATTGCCTTTACAAATACAAATTGTTGGAAAGAAAATTAATACTTGGTTTGAAGAAGCTCCAGACAATTGTTGGAGACCAAATGATAATGCTGGGCTTGAATTAGTAATAATTTCCTTTGATGAAAAATCTATAAAAACTTTCAATAAAAAAATTAAAGAGAAATTTAAGATTTTAAGTGAACCAAAAATAGCAATTTGACTTTATAGTTAGCTGTCGGGATACTTAAACAGTAGACAGCCCAAGATGGAAAATTCAAAAATTACTTTAAAACAAATAATCTCTGACGACGTCACATCAATTGATAAAATAAAATGTTCAAAATGTGGAGGGGCAGGAAATTTTAAAACACATGAAAATTCAAGAAGAACTTGTTTAGTTTGTTTTGGTAGAGGCTACATAAATATTTAATAACTCAGAAAACCTTAAGGTAAAAATATTTGTTTATTAATCAATAGTTTTTTTTATTAGAATTTAAACTAATCTTCTAATAGAAATTAATTTTTAATTGGACCAATTCGCTGTAAAAGTTTTTGTAAGACTAAGACCCTCAGTTTTAGATCCAGCAGGGGAAGCTACCAAATCTGCTTCTATAAAACTTGGAGCCAAAGGAATAAAATCACTACGTATAGGAAAAATGATTGAGCTGAAAATAGAAGGTAATGGTGAAAACGAAGTAAGAGAAAAAATTGATTTATTGTGTGATAGGTTATTCGCAAATACTGTTATTGAAGATTATGACTATTCACTAGAAAAATTATAGGATGGATAATTTTACTGTAGGAGTTGTTGTTTTCCCTGGTTCTAATTGTGATCGTGATGTTTCATGGGCATTGGAAGCTTGTTTAGACATAAGAACAAAATACTTGTGGCATGAGTCTTCAGATTTAAGCGATGTAGATGCAATAGTTTTACCCGGAGGATTTAGCTATGGTGATTATTTAAGATGCGGAGCAATAGCGAGATTCTCTCCATTAATAAATGCTTTGGATGACTTTGTGAAAAGTGGAAGAAGAGTTTTAGGAATTTGTAATGGGTTCCAAATTTTGACAGAATCAGGATTTTTGCCTGGTGCCCTTACTACAAATAAAAATCTTAATTTCATCTGTGATGATGTTGAACTTGATATTGTTTCTTCAAAGGGAGGTTGGTTTAATGATGGGGTTGAAAAACAAACTATTAAGTTACCCATAGCGCATGGGGAAGGAAGATATCATTGTGATTCTGATACTTTAAAAAAACTTGTAGATAATGAATTGATATCTTTGAGATATAAAAATAATCCTAATGGATCCTTATTCGATATCGCAGGCATAACTAATGAAAAGGGTAATGTTCTAGGTTTAATGCCTCATCCAGAGCGAGCATGTGACGAGATAATTGGTGGGACTGATGGTCTCTTTACATTAAAATCATTAATATTGAAATAAAAAAAAGACCCCCAATTCTGGAGGTCTTTTTTATTTTATTTGGGAAAAATTAAACAGTAGCTTTTACTTTGGGATCTAATTCACCTTTAGCGTAAAGATCAGCAAAGTAATTGGTGCTGTTTTGCTTGATCTTACTTGCTTGACCTTCGCACCAGAACTGCTTGTATCTATCAAGACAAACTTGCTTCATGTATTTTCTAGCAGGCTTGTTGAAATGTCTTGGGTCAAAGTTTGCTTTATCGGCAAATGCTGCCTCTCTTACCGCGGCAGTGAAAGCAAGTCTGTTATCGGTATCGATGTTGACTTTCCTAACTCCATTTCTTATTCCCTCTTGAATCTCTTCAACAGGAACACCATATGTTTGAGGAATTTCACCACCATATTTGTTAATAATATCCAACCATTCTTGAGGAACTGAACTTGATCCATGCATTACAAGATGTGTATTTGGAAGCGCTTTATGGATTTCAGCAATTCTGCTGATTGCAAGAACTTCGCCTGTAGGTTTTCTTGTGAATTTATATGCACCATGACTTGTCCCTATAGCAATTGCTAATGCATCAACTTTTGTTTTAGCAACAAAATCTGCCGCTTCCTCAGGATCAGTCAAAAGCATATCTGTAGAAAGTTCACCTTCAAATCCATGACCATCTTCTGCCTCACCTTTGCCTGTTTCTAATGAACCTAAGCAACCCAACTCTCCTTCAACACTAACTCCAACTGAGTGAGCAAAATCTACTACTTTTTTAGTGACTGCAACATTATATTCGTAACTAGCGGGTGTTTTTGCATCTGCTTCTAGAGAACCATCCATCATTACTGATGTGAAACCATTTATTGCTGCTGAATAACATGTTGATGGCTCATTACCATGATCTTGGTGCATTACTACTGGAATATTAGGATATGTTTCTGTAGCGGCAAGTATTAGATGACGTAGGAAAATTTCTCCTGCATAATTTCTTGCCCCTCTTGATGCTTGAAGGATTACAGGACTATCTGTTTCATTTGCAGCTTCCATGATTGATTGAACTTGCTCAAGGTTATTAACATTGAAAGCTGGAATACCGTAACCATTCTCAGCAGCGTGATCTAAAAGTAGTCTTAGTGGAACGAGGGCCATAATTAAAATGAGTTAAATGCTTAAATAAAGCATATGTTTCCGAGAGTTTAGTATAAAGAGGTATCAAATGTCACGTCATTAGATATACAAAATACTAAATTAAAGAAACTAATTTTATGACCCAGAGTATATTTTTAGAATTTTTTTTGTTAGTAAGTATAGCCTGCTACGAACAATTGCTCATCAGATGAAGGTTGAGATCCTGCTACATAGGCACCTTTTGAAGCTTCGGAGTTTGCTTGAGCTCTTGCTATTAATGCTTTTTGACCTCCCTCAATGTCGCTTCCTTTCCAGGCCTTTAAGCATGAGTGCTGTAATGCTCTTCCATAAGAGAATGAAACATTCCATAAAGCTTTCCTGTAAAGAGTGTTCATATTATTTAAGTAAACAGAAGCAGCTTCCTCGCTTAACCCTCCTGATAAGAAAACTATTCCAGGAACAGATGCAGGAACGCATCTTTCCATAGTTCTGATTGTCATTTCAGCAACCTTCATAGGATCAGCTTTTGTTGGACAATCTGCTCCATTAACAGTCATAGAAGGTTTTAATAGAGTGCCTTCAAGAAAAACTCCATTTGCTTGACAGGCAATATAAACCTGCTTTATTACCTCTTCTTGGACTTCAGCAGTTTTTTCAATAGTATGATCGCCGTCCATTAATATTTCGGGTTCAATAATTGGCACCAACCCAGATTCTTGAACTGATCTTGCATACCTTGCTAATCCCCAAGCATTCTCTTGAATTGATAGTTTTGAAGGACAACCATCATTTGTAATTTGCAGAACTGCTCTCCACTTTGCAAATCTTGCACCTTGTTCATAATATTTTGCTGCTCTTTCAACTAACCCATCTAGGCCTGAGCAAAAAGTTTCTACCTCTCCACCCCCTGGAAGTGGATTTAGGCCTTTATCGACCTTAATACCTGGAATAATACCTAAATCATTTAGTTTCTTAACCATTGACTCACCATCTTGGTGATTCTGGTAAAGAGTTTCTTCAAAGAGGATTGCTCCACTTATATATTTGCCAAGACCTTCTGTAGTAAAAAGCATTCCTCTATATGCCTTCCTATTGTCTTCAGTATTCTCAACGCCAATTCCAGCGAGTCTTTTACCTACTGTTTTGGTGGATTCATCTACCGCTAATATCCCTTTTCCTTTAGAAGCTAGTAATTGAGCATTTTCTTTAAGCTCATTTTTGTAATAATTTAAAGCCATTCTTTAGTAAATTCAATTCAATTGATTTTTCCAGAATATGAAAAAAAAATAAAATCAATCTAATACTTTATCGGGTAATAATTGCTACTTATAAATGTATAACCTTAAATTTTGATATTTAATCCACTTTTCGAAGATTCTCTTATGGCTTCGCAAACTTTATGACTAGCAAGTCCCTCACTTAAGCCTGGGATTATAGGAGTTCTATTTATTATACTATCAGCCCATAAATTTTGAATTCTCAAAACTGGAGCTATTCGCCCATCAGTCCATGTTTTATCAAAATTAAAACTTGAATCTGCAGTAAGATTTTGTATTTGTTTTTCGTTGTTTGAATATTTCAAATTAAAACCATGTACATAATCTTTTTGGTTTTCGCTTTTAAGAATAAGTGAACCGTCGCTTCCATAAATTTCTAAACTAAATCCTCTACCATTTTTAGAAATAGATGATAAAGATACTTGACATGGAATAAGATTCGAGCTGTAGTTTGATATTTCTATATTGGCTAAACATATATCTTCACTCGTAACTTCATTTAAATCAGATGAATTAGGTAAAGGTCTTTTTTTTATTGATGTTGCTAACTTGCCTGATACGTTTATTGCTTCTCCAAAAAACCAATTCAACATATCGAATGCATGAGTACCTAAGGCGCCAATAACTCCCCCACCTTTTTCTTCCAATGAATACCAATTCCAGAATCTTTTGGGGTCGGATCTACTGCCCATTAACCAATCTAATTTGACTAAATATATATCGCCTAAGATATTCTCATCAATAAGTTTTTTTGTCTGTAGGAAAAGAGGTACTGCTCTATATTCAAAATCAACACATACGGTTAAATTATTAATCAAAGATAGTCTCTGAAGCTCTTCAATTTCTGAGGAGGATATTGAAACTGGTTTTTCTAGGAGCAAATTTTTATTGTTCTCAAGGGCTTGTTTTGCTAACTTAAATCTTGATTCTGGAGGAGTGGCAATAATAATTCCATCAATTTTTGGAGATTTAACTAAGTCTTCCCAATTGTGAAAAAAATCTAAGCCCGTTTCTTTTTCTAATATCGATTTTTGCTTTTTCTCGTAATGATAAATTGCTACAGGAGTTAATTTATCAGACTCTTTTAATGCCTCTAAATGAACTTTTTTACCAAATCCTAGTCCAGCGATTGCTATTTTTAATTTTTTATTTTTAGTATTCATTCTGATTTATTAATAAACTCCGAACAGCTATTTTCAATAACAACATCTATAAGTTCATCATTATTAGAAGTTTGCCATTTTGAATTGAATTGAGGAATTCCATTTATTGATGTATCTTTGAACTTTTCTTCATTGCAATTAATTCTCATTACATAAAGTGATAACTCTCCGTCATCATCAGAATTAGATGGATTCTTAAAGAACTTTGTTAATACACTTATTTCGCCATTTGGGAGCGACTTAATACTCCCTTTATCAAGCCATTCCTTACCATCATCATTCTCTTTAAGGAGAACCCAATCAACATTTCCTATCGCATATGAATAGGAGGCAAAGTTTAAAATAAAGAGTAGAAGGCTTAAAGAAAAATAAAATATATTAGAAATTATTCTCATTTTATATATTTGATTCTGTGAGTTCTTTTACACCATGAATTTTTAAAATTTTAGTAAGAGTATCCTTTAGATCTTTCCTTTTCACTATTACATCAACAAAACCATGCTCAAGCAGATATTCAGCTGTTTGAAAATTATCAGGTAATTTTTCTCTTAATGTTTGTTCTATAACCCTTCTTCCCGCAAATCCAATAAGTGCTTTAGGTTCCGCCAAAATTAAATCACCTAACATCGCAAAGCTGGCTGTTACCCCTCCAGTCGTTGGATAAGTTAACAAAGGCATATATAGGAGATTTTTCTCTTTATGTTTTTTTAGTGCTCCAGATATTTTTGCCATTTGCATGAGACTTAACATACCTTCTTGCATCCTTGCTCCTCCTGATGCGCAAACAATAAGAATTGGAAAATTTTCCAAAGTTGCTCTCTCAATTATCCTTGTAATTTTTTCACCAACTACTGAACCCATGGATCCTCCCATAAATCTAAAATCCATAACAGCTAATGCTAAAGGCATTGAATTCACAGAACAGATACCTGTTACGACTCCATCTCTTAAACCTGTACCTGCTTGACTTTCTTTAATTCGATCAGCATACGCTCTTCTATCTTTAAAACCCAAAGGATCTGTAGGACTTAGTGAACTATCAAATTCTTTGAATGAATTTTTATCAGCAATTATATTTATCCTTTCATCGCTATTAATCCTATTATGGTGTCCACAATTACTGCAAACATTGAAATTTGAAATTAGGTCTTTTCTATAGGCTACTTGCGAACACTCTGAACATTTAACCCACAAACCATCTCCTTCGTCAGTATCTTGGGAAACTTTCCCAACAAATTGATCTTTACGCCTTGCGGCAAACCAGTCGATTAATGACACAACTTTTCCTGTTTTTTCTATTTAAATCTAAGTAAGGTACTTTTATCAAGAAAGATATATAAAAATTTGAGATCCACTAGATTAAAAACTTCTCAAAATCAAAAAATAATGATTTAAGTTGATAATCGAAAATTAATTATTATTTATTTTTCTCCTCAATCATTTTATGAATTATTGGAGTGAGAATTAGTTCCATTGCGAATCCCATTTTCCCTCCATTTACAACGATACTTGTTGGACTTGACATGAATGAATCATTAATCATTCCAAGTAAGTATTGAAAATCGATCCCCCATTTCTCTCTTGCCCCTTTTCTGAAATGTATGATCACAAAGCTCTCATCAGGGGTTGGGATATTCCTGCATATGAAAGGATTAGAAGTGTCAATTGTGGGAATTCTTTGGAAATTAATATCGGTTTTGCTGAATTGTGGGCATATATGATTTATATAATCAGGCATTCTTCTCAATATGGTATCTACAATGGTTTCCGCTGAGTAACCTCTTTCTGCGTTATCTCTATGGATTTTTTGAATCCACTCTAAATTAGTTATCGGAACAACTCCAACAAGTAGATCAGCATAAGAGGCAACATTGTATCCATCACCTTCTACCCCGCCATGCAAACCTTCATAAAAAAGTACATCTGTTCCCTCCGGAATATCTTCCCATGGAGTAAATTGCCCAGGTTCTAGGGATGTCCCAAGTCTTGTATTATGTTCTTCTGCTTCTTCAAGACTATGTAGATAATATCTTTTCTTTCCTCCTCCAGTTTCACCATAGATTTTAAAAAGTTCTTCTAGCTTGTCAAAAAGATTAGCCTCTGGACCAAAATGTGAGAAATTTTCACCTTTTGAAAGTGCGTCTGCCATAGCTTTTTTCATAGGCATTCTTTCAAATCTGTGGTAACTATCACCTTCAACAACTGCGGGAACAATATCTTCTCTGGCAAAAATATGCTCAAAGGCTCTTTTTACTGTACTAGTTCCTGCTCCTGAAGATCCTGTTACAGCAACTACTGGATGACGTTTTGACATTTTTTAAAAACAATATCTAATGATTCTGACAGGTCATATGCCAACTTTATGTTTTACTTAAAAATATTTTTTTATTTATTAATTTTTTTTTAAATTTCATCCATTATTTTATCTCCGATTTCACTGCAAGATAAAACTTCAGTAGACCCATCAGCTAAATCTGCTGTTCTAAATCCTTTTGATAAAACTTTATCAATGGCAGTTTCTAAATTTTCTGCAGCTTCTTCTTCATTTAATCCAATTTTTAACATCATGGAAGCAGATAAAAGCATTGCAATAGGATTAGCTATGTTTTTACCAGCTATATCAGGAGCCGAACCATGTACAGGTTCAAAAACGCCTGGACCATTATTGTTTAAAGAAGCAGATGGAAGCATACCAATAGAACCAGTTAACATTGCGGCTAAATCGCTTAAAATATCTCCAAATAAATTACTAGTTAAAATCACATCAAATTGACTAGGATCTCTAACTAATTGCATTGCTGCATTATCAACGTACATATTGCTTAGAGATATATTTTTATCTTTTGAGGTTATATTTAAAACTGTATCTCTCCACAATTGACTAACCTCAAGAACGTTTGATTTATCAACAGAACATATTTTTTGATTTCTTTGGTTAGCAATTTTTATTGCTATTTCGGTTATTCTTTCTATTTCAGTCGAATCATAAACCATCGTATTGAAAGCTTTTGGGATTTTTGTATTTGTTATGTGTCCTCTTGGTTTTCCAAAATAAATTCCTCCTATTAATTCTCTTACAACAATAAGATCTACATGCTCAACGATTTCTTTTTTTAATGTACTTGCATCTAATAGAGATTTTCTTATTTTGACAGGTCTGATATTTGCAAAAAGGTTTAGGGCAGATCTTAACTTTAGTAACCCACTTTCTGGCCTTAATTCTCTTGCAAGAGAATCATATTTAATATCTCCAACACATGCTAAAAGTACTGCGTCACTATTTTTGCATTGATCTAGTGTCTCATCTGGAGCAGGAGTACCATATTTTTCATACGCTATCCCTCCAAATAATTTCTCAATAATCTCAATATCGAAATTATGATTTTTTGAAAGCTTTTTTAAAACTTTTTTTGAAACTTCTGAAATTTCTGGTCCAATTCCGTCTCCTGACAATAAAACAATCTTATATTTCTTCATTTAAATTTTTGTTTAATAGAACAATAAATTATTGCTTGTCTAATTGTCTAAGTTTTTTTGCTAATTCTGGTAATTTTTTAAAAATACTTGAACTCCTTAGCCATGATTTATTTTCCATCGCGGGGAAACCACTTATTACCTTGCCATCTTCTATGTCACAATGGATTCCGCATTTTGAACTCGCAATGACATTATTACCAACTTTTACTCTATTATTAACTCCTACTTGCCCTGCCAAAATAACGCCATCTCCAATATTTGCGCCTCCAGCGATACCAACTTGTGCTGCAAATGCACAATTCTTTCCAATTTTTACGCCATGACCTATTTGTATTAAATTATCCAACTTTGTTCCCTCATCAATAAAAGTAAATCCAACTGCGGGTCTATCAATACAACAATTAGTTCCAATTTCTACAAAACTCATTATTTTTACACCACCTTTTTGCGGCATCTTTACCCATTTGCCATTTTCAGGAATAAAACCAAATCCCTCTGATCCGATAACAGAATTTGAATTAATTACACAATTATTTTTTAGAGTGGTATTTTCGTAAATAACACAATTTGGATGGATTATATTATTATTTCCTATTTGAACATTGCCTAAAATTGATGATCCAGGAAGAATATGATTATTGTCTCCAATTACGGTATTTTCTCCAATATAGACATTAGGTCCAATATGGCAATCTGATCCAATTATTGCTGTTTTATCTATAACGGCTGAAGCGTGAATTCCTGGTTTGTAATTGATAGTTTTATATAAACAATTCAATACTTCTGCAAATGCAATTCTTGGATTTTTAACAATTATGTTTGATATGTTTCGTTTTTTTAGGGCACTAACGATTTCATCATTGTTAGTAGTTATTATTGCTGTTGCTTTAGTTTGATCTAATTTTTCTTTAAGGACATTATTTTCTTCTAAAAAAGAAATTTGATTATTTACTGCAGTATCTAATGAGGCAGCATTATTTATATTTAAATCGTCAAAAATATTGGCACCAATAAAATTTGAATTTCCTTTTTTTATTAGATCAACTAAATCACTTAAAAGCATTTTTCAGTTTTAATTTTTTCTAAGAGAGAGCAAGAACATCTCTGTGTACGACAATTATCGAAGAGTTGATTTTTTGTTTATTATTTAAGATACTTCTTAATTTGTCGCTACTTATTGATACTAAACCTTTTGCAACTTCTTTATCATTTGTATTTACGATTTTGACTGCCTGATTAACCGTAAAGTTTCCTTCTACATTCTTAACACCAACTGCTAAAAGTGATGCACCTTTTTTTTTAATTGCATATGAAGCTCCATCATCTAAAGTGATTTTCCCTACTGTTTGAATAGCATGTGAAAGCCAACTTTTTTTGTTTCCTATAGGTTTTGCTACTGGATAAAATAAAGTTCCGATTTTATTATCATTAAAAATTTCAATTAAGTTTTTTTTATTAGTTCCATCAACTAGTTGGACTTCAACTCCTCCTTTTGTTGCTATTTCCGCAGAAATTAATTTTGTAGAAATCCCTCCCGTTCCCCACTCATTATTTGAGTTTTGCATATTTTTATCTTTAATTTCTTTTAATTCAATATTATGCACTTCTTTAATGGGTTTCGCATCTTTATTATTACGTGGATCTTTTGAGTATAGATTTTCAATATCAGTCAATAAAATAAGCTTGTTAGCATTTATAGCTAATGCAACTAAAGCGGAGAGAGTATCGTTATCTCCATATTTAAGCTCTTCATTTGCAACAGTATCATTTTCATTTACTATCGGGATAACATTCAAATCGATTAATTTTTTTAAAGTTTTAGAGGCGTTATTAAAGGATTCTCGTGAATTGAAATCAGCTTTAGTTATCAAAATTTGAGCTATATTATGACCTAATTTATTAAATACCTTTTCGTACAAGGACATTAAATTAACTTGACCTACTGCCGCCGTAGCTTGAAGGGTACTTAAATCATTTGGTCTAGTTTTAATATTTAATTTTTGGCAACCTAATCCAACTGCTCCACTCGTTACTAAAATTAATTTGTTTCCTTTAAAGAGGAAATTTTTAAAGGATCTTGAAAGGGTTTCAATAACTTCTTCTGTAGATGTTTCCTCTGTTCCTCTTAAAATACTAGTACCAATTTTTATAACCCAAGTTTTCATTTTATAAAGTGAGAAATTAATTTTTCTATTGTCAAAGTTAAATTAAATTTTATAGGCAAGCCATCTTTACTCAATCGCTTAACTAATATTGTTTTTATATTACATCTATTACCAACAATAATATCTGTAAAAATTCTGTCGCCAATAATAGCTATATTTTTTGGCTCACTGCCAATTTCTTTGATAGCACATAAAGTTGCTTTTTTACTTGGTTTTGATGCATTGCATTTATACCTTAAATTTAATTCTTTCGCTATTTTTGAGATTCTTTTTTTCGATGGATTATTACTTATTAGATATAAGGAGAAAAGTTTTTTTGATTCTATGATCCAATTTTTTACAGCTTTTGGGATCATATTTGATTTTCTATTTACTAGAGTCCCATCCACGTCAAGTAATAATGAATGAATCCCTTTTTTTTGCAACTCATATTGCGAAATCTTATATATTGGTAAGTTTGAATCCCAATTTACTTTTAGGATAGATTTCATTTAATTTAAGAACTACTTTTCTCAAGCTCAGTTTCGATCAAAGGTTGAATTTTATCAAATTCATCATCTTCAACTAATAAGGCACCTTTGTCTTTTAATCTACCAACAATAAAAAAAGGATCTAGTGGAATATATAAGCCATATTCTTGGTCAAAAAGATTAAAGTTAACAAGCAATTCATAACTCTCACTATCATCATCGACATAATCTTCTTCTAGTTCATCGTAAATTGGTTCTTCAAGTTCTCCTGACACCGTAAGAGTAACTGCTGATCTGATGAGTCTTAAATCATGTTCTTGAAGAACGGCTTCAGCATTTTTTAGTAGTTGTTCATTTTTATCTATTTTCTCAATTAATTCAGGTTCATCTTTTTCATTTATTTTGAAAAGACTTACTGGAGTATCAACTGGTGTTAATAAAGCATATTCTATTCCTCTAACATTTACTAATTGTTCAAGATAACAAAATAGCTCGTTTCCATTTGAATCGTTTAATATTAGTGTCTGTGCATCATAATTATCACTTGAGTTGGTTTCTTTCATTTAAAAATTATCTATCCTCCTTAATACTAATATTTTATCTGACGTTTACCAGTTAATTCTTCTAATTCAGGACCTTCTTCGATCCATTGTTCAAGTATTATTTTTGCTGAAAAACTATCAATTAATCCGGATTTATCTTTTTTTATTCCAAATCTATTCGAAGATTCCCAAGTTGAACTATGTTCGTTGACAAAAGAAAAAGGCAATTTTAATTCATTTGAAAGTAATTGACCGTAATTTTTACAGTCAATAGCTTGAGTGGTCATTTGACCTCTCTCATCTAGTGGAATACCCACAATAAACCCAGTCAAATTATATTCATTTATATATTCCCTAATTATTTTAATCTCTAGATTATTTTCAAACCGTTTTACTGCTGGAAGTATATTTGATGTTATACATAGGGGATCACAATAAGCTAAACCTATTCTTTTGGTGCCTACATCCAAACTCAAAATTGACTTGGGTTTGGGTTTGCAAAATTTCACTTTGTTTTTAATGGAAATGGAGACGGATATGGGTTACCTTGTGGGCTTAATTTTTCAAAGATTGATTCCAAAGATTGGTTTATTATATTTACTTGTTTGGCTTCATTCTTAACTATTGTGTTTCTGATAAGAATTACTTTTTGATTTTTTTCTTTGAGATTACACTCCTCGAGAAAAAGATTTAATTGAGAATTTTCTTTGTAGGTTTTTAGATATGAAATAGGTGAATTTTCAAAAAATCTTTTTATAAATTCTTTTAAGATAGAATTGAACCTCTTATCCCAATATCTACTTATAGTTAAAGTGTAAATTTCTTCGTTTTGATAATTTATATCTTTTAAAATGGTACATAAAACTGAATCTTCATATATTAAGGCACCACTTTTAGAGTTATTTCTTTTAAGAATGTCGTCTTGATCAAAATTTAAAATATTTCTTATTAAGGGGGATTGATTTGATCTTATGAAATTCACTATTTTTAATATATTTTGTTTATTAATATTTTGGAATTCATTAATTAATGCATAAGCATTGGGATCTTGCTTTATAGATCTATTTAGATCAGAACCATCCCAAAGGATTATCTCTCCTAACGGTTGAAAGCCTAATTCTCTGGAGGTTGATATGAGGTCAAAATTATTTATATCAGCGTTAATTATCCAACTAGAAGTTTTGATGTCTTTTATTGAGATAGATTTTTTTATCAATCCTAAAGTTAATTGTTTATCTGTTAAAGAACACTTGTTGTTAATCAACTTTGGCTTAGATATTTTTAAGCAAGTCTCTTTTTTGTTTAATGGAAAAATATTCAAATAACCAATAATTTCGTTTCCAAATATAGCAATTATGCATTTATTTTTATTTTTCTTAAGGTTATTTAAAAAAATTTTTAAATCATCAAAGGTATTTATAATTGCCATCTTTAAAAACCAATTATTCAATTCCTTATTTTTAATATCTATTAAAAGGTTAATGTGTCTTATATGGAGTTCTTCAAAAGTTACTTCCATTCCTTTTTTAGATCGAAAAGAATAAGAGGTATCTTTTTTCATTTACTTTTTTTCTCTTATTAATACTATAGGGGTTTTTTCATCTCCATTGCCAGCTGGATTAGATATTAAGTTTCTTTTGAGTATTTTATTTACTGATTTATTTGAACTAGCTAAGACTTTAACACCTCCAAGATCATTAACATCTACTACAGCAACATTTATATTCAGATGGTTAGAGACCTCCCTACAAAATAAATCTGCATTGATAGGACCCATAACTATACTCTTGTCGTAGGGTGTAACTGTACCGCTTATATCATCAATGAGAGATGATTCTGAACCAGTTAACCTATAAAACAAACCCTTAATACCAACTAATTTGAAGAGAAATCCAACTAATAGTGAAAAGGTTATTCTTGTGACTCCTATTCTATTGATTAATAGTTGCATGCCGCAAGCAGTTGCGAGACTACTTGTAGGGTGAAAAAAATAACATAAAGCTTTCGAAAATAAACTATATTTTAGATTTTGAGGAGAAATATATCTATTTTGCATAATCGCTAGCGGACTCTCACCGATTGTTAAAATATCATTTTTTTCTACAATTCCTTTGCAGTATTCAATCACTGTATTAACTGGATTATCAAAGCAACCAAGTAAATCAGTTTTAATAGCAAAAGCTTTGTATTTATTATTTAAAGTAATTTCAAAAACTTCTTTCGGTTTTTGTTTTTGGCCATCTAAATTAATTAAAAAACAATCCTTATTATTTGAAATACCGAAATGTCCATAGTTCTCCCAAAATACTTTTAACCATAGATATTTTATTTTTTTTCTAAAATTATTATTGCTAAATTTATATATGATTCTTACAAATAATTCTGAATTTGACTTGATAATTGTTGTTGGCCAGTAATTATTTAAATTCTTAATTTTATTATTTTCATATATATAAATATCTTCTTGATAATTAAAATTTTGGGAATATTCGTTACCTTTATTTTTAAAAAAATCTAATTCAAAATTTATATTAGATACCATCGTCTCTTTGGTTTTACTTTTATTAGTTATTTTTAAATCAATAATTAATTCGTTTAAACCATCCTTTTTTTTAACTTTGTAATTTATAGGTACCAGATTTAACTTTGATTTGGGTGAGTTTTTAATATATAAATCTGAAAAAACTAAAAAAATCAAAAGGAGTAATAGGACATTTATTAATATCATTTTTTTAGTTAATTTTTCTTTTTATTTTTTTTTTCAGAAATGATGCTGTTGTATTCATTAAAACTTTCAACAGAGAATTCTGTATCTTCTAGATTAATTCCTTTTAGTTCTCCTATAACTTTATTTAATTCATCGATATTAATCATTCCATTTTGATCATATTTAACTTCACCATCACTGTTTATAATAATCGTTTGTGGAATTAATCCGTTCCAATAATAATTAGGTTCATTTGGTAGATCAGACTTTTCTTTACCCTGCAATTCATCAGTAGTTAGAGCAATGATATCTATATTATTTCTCCAAATCAAATCTAAACCAGATATTATTGGAGCCATAGCTTTACTATCAGAACTATCATCAAGATAAAAAAATAAAACTGCGACTCTATTATTTTTTAATGATTCCTGAAGAGTTGTCTGGGGAGGAACTATAGCTCCATTACCTGCGTATATAGGAAAGATGTTGCCATCGTAACTATCAGAATCTCTAGAGGCATTTGCTTGATATGGACTTAAGAAAATTAATGCTATTAGGATCCATTGAATTATTTTCATTAAAGTTTAAAAACTTACTTTGAATTTGATCTTCCTAATCCTTGCAGGATTCCTTTCCCCACTAAACCGATAGCTTTGCCAACAACCTTTGTAAGGAAAGTTACGAAGAGATTACCGATATATTTTACCGCAACTTCTAACTGCGGTGCTACGGCATCTCTTATCTCCACTAACAATGTAACTTGTTTTTGTAGCCATTCTAGATTCTCTAATTCTTTCTCCCTATTTTCATTTTTAAAGTAACGGGTAAATTTTTTATCGATAATATCAATATATTCTCGTTTACTCTCATACAAATAGATAGGCATATAAATATAGTCATGCCAGCGATTGTAGTTATTAATATTATTTCTAAATCTTTCAAAACTTCTTGTCGATTGTAATTCGGGATTTATAAGTACAGTTCTTAATTCAGGCCAAGAAGAACAAATATTAAAGATTTCTGAAGCTAACAAATTACAGTTCCTTATTGTCCAATTTGAAATTATATTTTCAAGAATCAAAAATGATTCTGTTTCATATAGAGGAAGTAATTTCCCATCATATTCAAGAGCTTCATTTTTAATGATTGGCTCAATAAACATTATTGATTCATGTGATTCTCTATCTATCTCTTCGCAACTTACCTCACTATATATAAAATCATTTATTGAGATAGATTCGCTTCCTTTTTTTAATCGAAAATAGCTGTCTGTGATATTTGAAATTGTATTAACTTTAAGTTCTTTTATAAGAGAATTTAAATCATCTTTAAAATTTTTCTCCTTATAGTTTTCTTTAATATTTTTTACTAAATTATCTAACTCATCTAACATTTTGCAAATTAATCGTGAAATAAATTCTTTCTTTATCCCAGAGAGAATTATTGATGAATTATTAAATTCAACCTGTAAGTTAGTTGCGCTATACCTTTCTTTTAGTCTATCTAATATTATATTCCATATTTCTGTAGTGTTTTTATCTTTAATGAATACAGTGTTCTTGTTTTCAAGATTAATTTTATTTTCGGTGTAAAATGCCTCTGTATAAAGTTCTAGTGAATTACCCCATAAGAAAATTAGAAAAGATTTTGCAGTAATAAGTTCTCTTAATCTTCCTTTTAATATGAATTTATAAAATTCTGGTGTTGAATCAGAGTTAACATATTTGAATATATAATTGATTTCAGAATCTATTTGTTTAAGACCTGAAGTTAGAATTTTTTGACTAAAAGAGAGAGGCTTGTTTTTGTTTAATTGAACTCGGGAATTATTTTCAATATCAAATACCCTTCCTCCATTAAAAATGGTATCAATAGATTCAAGAACTTTTTCTGCACTTGGATTTAAAAGAAAACCTTCAGCATTTAATGATGGAGTGGTGTTTGCTTCATAAACAAGTTCGCCAGAGAGAATTATAAGGAACTTTGACTCATCATATCTTTCTCTTAATTTTAATAATTCTAGTCTTATAAGATCTTCTGATTGGAAATTAAGAACATTCCATATAACTAAATCGGGAGTTTTATCACCTTTTCCATTATTAAAATTAATATCTAAACTTCGGTCTAGTGATGTTAACTTAAGTGACAAAGATTCTGCTATTAAGCTTGGAGCAATAATCAATATCGATTTTTTTGAAATTAATTCCAAGACTAGATTTCTTATCTCTTATACAAAATTAACTAACAATTACTGCAAACACCAGCCTTTAATCAATTTTTATACTCTTTTAAGCGTAGTAATTTCTGTTTAGATCAAAATCATTTAATCTCTCTGATGACAATACATTATTCGCTTCGTTTATTGTGAATTTATTTTCATATAGAGCTTTACCTACAATTACTCCAAAGAGTCCAGAATTTTCAAATTTTACTAATGATAATAAATCAGAAATTGAACCAACACCTCCTGAGGCTATTACTGGAATATCTGTAATTTCAAGTATGCTTTTTATGAATTCTTCATTTGTCCCTTCTAAAGTACCATCTGTATTTATATCTGTAACAATAAAACTAGCAATTTTAAATGATGAAAACTCCTTTACTAGATCTGTGGCAAAAATATTAGATTGCTCAAGCCAACCCCTTGTACTAACTTTTCCATCTTTTGCATCTATCCCAATAATTATCCTTCCAGGAAATTTATTTGATAAGTCTTTAACTAGTTCTTTATTTTCTATTGCAGAGGTTCCCATGATAACTTTCTCAATACCATAAGAAAATAATTGTTCTATCCTTTCTTGAGACCTTATCCCCCCACCTATTTGAATAGGTATGTTAACTGTTTTTGCAATCTTTTTTATTGATTTATCGTTTGTTGGGGATCCAGTTTTTGCAGCATCCAAATCAACTATATGTATATATTTTGCTCCTTCGCTTTCCCAAAATTTAGCTTGCTCATGAGGCTCTTTTGTGAAGTCTTTTCTTCTATTAAAGTCTCCTTTAAAAAGCCTTACACACTTACCATTCATTAAATCAATTGCTGGTATTAGGTCCATAGAATCATCCTTTTCATTAATTACTTATTAGTAGTACTATTCAATATGTAATTCTATTTAAGATTACTACTTCAGTTAAATATTTTTTGAATATGAAAATTCTTGTAATGGGTGGCACTAGATTTGTTGGCAAGTCTTTGGTTGGAAAGTTATTAAGTCAAAATTATGATATTGATATTTTCACGAGAGGTAATAAAAGTAATCCTGAAAAAACAAATTTAATTAAGGGGGATAGAAATAATTCAGAAGATATCATCAAGTTAAGAAATGAAAAGTATGATGTTGTTTTTGATATTTCTGGACGAGAGTTAGAACAAACCAAACTTCTTATAGAAAATTTAGATCACTCTTTCCAGAGATATATATATGTAAGCTCTGCAGGTGTTTATAAAGATAATTGTGAACTACCCTTATCCGAAGTTGATCCAATTGATCCAGAAAGTAGGCATAAAGGAAAGTTTGAGACAGAAAGTTGGTTAAAAAACCAAAAAATTCCTTTTACAAGTTTTAGACCTACTTATATTTATGGACCAGGAAATTATAATAAAATTGAAAATTGGTTTTTTGAAAGGTTATTTACTAAAAAATCTATACCAATCCCTGGTGACGGTTCTTTAATTACTCAGCTAGGCCATGTTTCGGATCTAACTGATGTAATGATTAGGTGCATAAATTTTGAAAATTCCAAAAATAATATTTATAATTGTTCAGGTGAAAAAGGAGTAACAATCAAGGGTTTAATTTATTTCTGTGCGAATGTTCTTGGATTAAACCAAAATGAAATTTCTTTAAGAACATTTGATTATCAAAAATTAGATCCTAAGTCTCGAAAGGGATTTCCAATTAGATTAAATCATTATCAGACTGATATCTCTAAGATAAAACGTGATTTAGAGTGGGCGCCATCTTTTGATTTGCTTAATGGTCTAAAGGATAGTTTTGAGAATGATTTTAATAATAAAAATAGTGAGGAGTTTGATGAAAATTCAGACAATATTCTTTTTAATTCTTAAATAGCCTAATAAAGTCATAAAAGTCAGTAAGAATCCTAACCAATAAAAAATCAAAGCCAAATTATTTAATAAGCCAATTTTTAATGGTGTAAAGAAGGTAATTACTGAAATAAAAAAGAAAAATGTTTTATATTTTCCTAACATTGATGCTGGTAAACCGTCTCTTGTCGAGTTCCTTAGGCTAGAGATGATTAATTCTCTAAATAAAATTAATGACAAAGACCAGAAGGGTATAAAATTATTTTTACAAAGGAAGGTCAAAGGAATTAAATAGAATACTTTATCGCTTAAGGGATCAAGGATTGCACCTAATCTGGTTTTAAGATTAAATTTCCTTGCAATTAACCCGTCAAAATAATCAGTTAAACCTCCAATAATAATCAATACAAAGACATAAAAAGGTCTGTTAATTTCTAAAAAAAGTATTAATGGAAATACAAGGAAAAGGCGAGATATCGATAATAAATTAGGAATATTCAATCCCATATTTTTAAGATTTTTTCTTAATAACAAATTAGTTTTTGTATATAAAAAATATCTTACACTCTCAACAAGCTTAAATTTTTAGTAGAAATATTATATTGTTTTTGATGTTAGATTCTAAAATATAAATTTAAATCTGAATCCTAAAGATTATAAACTCAACTTCTCTTTATGAATGATGATGTTTTATATTACAAAATTATTCCTTAATTTCTAATGCAGCCTCATAGCCTAAAGCTATCTCCAGAATCTGATTTGATAAATTCAATTAAAGAATATTCTTTATCGAATAATTTATACGGCTATGTTTCTGGAGTGGTTGGTAATCTTAGAAAAGTTTGTATTCAATGCCCAGGTAATCAAGAGATAAATAAATTTGAAGGAAATCTAGAGATAGTTTCTTTAAACGGACATTTTAATAAAGGAGATGTTCATTTACATTTGAGTTTTGCAGATGAGGGATGTAATGTGTTTGGCGGGCATCTTGAGGAGGGATGTATTGTAAAAAAAGGTACTGATATATTATTACTTTCTTTTGAACAGAAAATTATTAATATCTCAAATCATGATTTAATCACTAATGAATCACGCGTAAAAGCATATATTTTAGCGGATTGTCCTTGGTCTAAAAGAGCAATTAGGTTGCTTAATTCTTTATCTATCCCTCATGAAGTTACTCTAATAGACAATGATGAAAGCTTTCAAAAAATTATGGCTCAAAGTAGCCATAATACTTTCCCTCAAATATTTTTGGATAATAAATTTTTTGGAGGATATGATGAACTTTCAGAACAAGCAAAATTGGATAACTTAATTTCATTTAAGTAATCTAAATTTTTTAACTATCACGATTAGTAAGCTTTTCAGCAACTAATTCGTCCTCTAACTGCTTTATTAATCTTGATACAAGACTTTGAAATTCGGGTTGACAACCTTTAAATGCAGCTTTATGTCTTATTGGCTCATTTCTAGTTCTTAAATCAGTAAGCATTAATTGTAATGCATCAATTTTGGGATTTATTTTCATAGTTTTAGTTTATATATTTACATCTTTTAAATCATTTGCATAGCTTTTTTAAAAGAAATCTTTTTATTATCATTCGAACTTGTAACTTCTATTAATTTATTAATGGATTCTTTGTTTTTTAGAGAATCTATACAACATTGGGCAACTAATCTTCTTGGGATTGATCCATTAATTTGAGTATCCTCTTTTGAGTAATTTATATTTTCAGATTTAATATCTTCATTTTCCTTTAATCCTCCAGGTCTAATAATAGTCCATTCAAAGTTTGAATTGCGTAGAAAGTTTTCACCTAATTTCTTCCAAATAAGAATTAAACCAAATAAGTTTAATGGGTGAAATAATTTACCAGTACAAAGGGAACTAACTAAAATAACTCTTTTAATACCAACTCTTTTGCAACTCTCTAATTGCCTGTATACACCTAATGCATCAACCTTTGCAGGACCAGTTAAATCTAATGATGCCCTCGCTCCAGTCGCGATTATCAAAGCATCAATATCTTTTAAAGCTTCATCAAGTTCTCCTTTTTTGTCTAATGAAATCCTAATTGTTTCTAAACGCTCTAGTCCTGCTGGTACTTTTGAATTCTTTCTGATGATTTGCCTTACTTTATATCCTTTCTTAACTGCTTCTTCGGAAATTCTATAACCTGTTTTCCCCGAGGCACCAGTAATTGCTATTTTCATGATTAAAAAACTAATTTAATTATTATATAAATTTCTTAAGGCTTTTTACATATAAATTTCTTTTTTCTTTTGGGATAAAGAGTGCGACATAAATAACATTTTGTTCCATCACAACCTCTTGCTGTACAGAATTCTCTTCCATAAAAGATTATTTGCAAATGTAAGGTATTCCAATCATTAACAGGAAATATTTTTTTTAGGTCTTTTTCTGTTTGAACTACGCTATCGCCATTTGATAGTCCCCATCTTTGCGCCAACCTGTGTATGTGAGTATCTACTGGAAATGAGGGTATTTTAAACACTTGAGACATTACAACTGATGCTGTTTTATGACCTACGCCTGGAAGAGATTCAAGCTTCTCAAAAGAATCTGGGACCGTACCATTATGCTTTTCAATCAACAATTTAGATAAGTTATAGATGTTTTTTGATTTTTGATTAGATAGACCTAAAAATTTTATGTATTCGTAAATGCCATTAATACCCAACTGCATCATCTTTTCTGGGTTATCTGCAACTTTAAATAAGCTTTTTGTTAATTCATTAACTTTCTTATCTGTTGATTGGGCACTTAAAACTACGGCGACTAGAAGTGTATATGCATTTGTATGATCAAGGGGTATTGGAGGCGATGGATATAGCTTTTTGAGTTCCTTGAGGATTATTTCAGCTCTTTCAGACTTTCTCATTAAATTTGAAAATTACATGGTGTATAAAATTATACATAGGATATTTTAGGTGAATATTTTCTGCTAACTTAATATATTTGAATGAGAAGAACTTAGTGAAAAATGATGCGTTAATAATTGATGATTTGTATCATAAATATGATAAGCGAGAATGTTCAAATTGGATATTAAACGAAATTAACTTGAAAATTGAAAATGGCGAATTGTTAGGGTTGCTTGGTCCTTCTGGTTGCGGAAAAACTACACTTTTAAGATTAATTGCGGGGTTCGAATATCCCTCTAAAGGCAGGATTACTCTAAATGATAAGGAAATTTCGAGTAGTAAAAAAATTCTTAGTCCTGAGAAAAGAAATATTGGTATGGTTTTTCAAGACTATGCACTTTTCCCTCACTTAACTGTTTTGGAAAATGTAATTTTTGGTTTGAAAAACAAAAAAAACAGATCTAGAGTTGATTATTTATTGAATGTTGTTGGTCTTGATAGTTTTGTTGAAAGGTACCCACATGAATTATCTGGAGGCCAAAAACAAAGACTCGCAATTGCAAGAGCACTTGCTCCAGGTACAAATTTTATTTTATTAGATGAACCTTTTTGTAGTCTTGATATGCATGTCAAACTAAAATTGAGAGGTGAACTCCCTAATATCCTAAAAGGTTGTAATGCAAGCGGATTGATGGTTACTCATGATCCGGAAGAAGCAATGTCAATTTGCGATAAGGTTGCCATTATGAATGATGGGAAAATACATCAAATTGATACGCCAATTAACCTTCTAAATAATCCCAAAACCATATTTGTTAGTAGTTTTATTTTGGGCAATAATATTATTAATCTTAAAAAAAATGGAAATTCATATATTTCTTGTTTAGGTGAAATAAATTGTTCAGAGTATTTGAAAAATAAAGGTATCAAAAGTATGTCAATTTCGCCTAAATTTATTTCAATTAAAAGATCAGAATCTGGTAATGCGATTGTTATATCTAAAGAATTTCTTGGAGAATTTCTTATATATAAAGTATCTATTAATGGAAACATATTAAGGGTTAGAACTGATATTAATAATCTCCTTAATAATGGAGATAAATGTTCTCTTTCTATTAATACAAATAGTTATTATTTTTTATATCCTGGAGCATATAAGGAATATATATAGATTTTTTTTATAGGCAATTACACTTGCCCCCCTTCCAATTAGAGCATTTTTTCTTTTTACATTTCTTTTTTTTACTGTTATATATTTTATTAGTTAATAGCAGTTCAGAAAATCTGTACTGAAAATCCATTTATAGTATTGAGACTGATTTTCATTATCATATTATTTAATTTAATTTAAAGGATATATTAATTACTAATTTATACAAAATGTTGTATTATTTAATTAGTTTCTTATATAGCAATGAAAGAAAATAATCTAAAGTTAAAGAAATTAATTAATTTTGGTCCATCTGGAAGAGCTGTCGCACAACCAATTGACAAAAGTTTATTGGATAATATTTTTGAACATTTAACAATGGAAAGATACGCCAATGTTCAGTATTTTTCTATATACCTCTGGTTTCAAGAACGTGATTTAAATGGATTTGCTTCTCATTTCCTAAGTGAATCACAAGGTGAAATGGAACATGCTCAGAAATTTGCAGATTACTTAATCGCAAGAGGACAAAGCGTAAAATTAGATGAAATTCCTGCACCAGTTCAAGCATGGGATTCAATAGAGGATCTAATTTCTTATTCTTTTAACATGGAGGCTGATTTAACTTCATCTCTGCAACAACTTTATTCTATTTCAGAAAGAATTTCAGATACAAGAACTAATGTATTTTTAGATCCAATCATTGAGGCTCAAACTAAATCAGAAGATGAATTCGCAAACATACTTGGTAAAGTAAAGTTTGCCTCTAATCAACCTTCTGCAATCTTATTAATAGATAGTGATTTAAAGAAAAAATAGATTACTTTCAAATTTATTTTCATTCAACGTTCTTTTCGTTATTTCAAAAAGCAAATTAGAAAAGTTAATATTCTCAGTATTGTTTTTAATTAAGAGCTCAGCTATTTTATAAATCTCATTAACTCTTTTAAAAATATTTCTGTTTTCAGAAAATAACCTACCCTTCAATGCTTTATTTTCTGTAGATTTGTACGATTGCTTGATATTTCTAAGTCTATTCGATAAAACCTCAACTTCCAGTAACAAGTTGTTAGTTAGTGATTGTGATTCCTTCATATTTTTATAGAGGCGATGTTTCAATAAAAGAAGGAGCAACACTAACTGTTTGGGTTCCAATAGGAGCTATTAATAACTCAGATGATCTTAATTTAGAAATTAATCTTGTTGATGTTACTCGTGTAGAACCGATTAATTCACCAATCCTTTCATGAGTTAACCTAAAAGGTAACTCACACCATTGACCACATCTTCTACCTAGACGATTTACTAGTATTGAAAACAACGCTTGTAATCGCTGTTCTGCATTTCCTAAGTGTCTAATCCTGAGGAGTTGCAAAGTCCATTCATTTACTGCATCGAAACCAATATTCTCATCAATATTTACATTGCTGTGAAAAGACAAATCTGTTAGTGCCTCTACACAGACACCCTCGCTACATAAAAGGTCGGTTCTTAATTGATCTCCTGATTGTAAAAATGCGAGTGTCATTCCTTCTGTTTCTTCACATGGACAATAGACTCTTGCAATTCCACTTTCAACTTCTAGACATGTACCTTTTGGTCTTGATGAAGGATCTATTAATACGGATTGTCCAGTTATTATCCTTACTGATTTTGACGGAGATTCTCCATAACTATGGAAATTCATTTATTTAAATATGATAATGAGAATTATTATCAATTATGCACTAAAAAATTACTTATTGCAATAGATTCTCATTATCATCATATTTCTGAAGTTTTTCTTTACAAAGTATTTATGAATATAATTTTGGTAGAATTTCTAAATATTTTATTTTAAATGAGCGTAAATAGAGTTTGCTTTAATTGTGGAAGTTATTCATTCGTCTCAGACCGATCTTTAGGAGGTAAGATTGTCTGCTCTAAATGTGGATCTTCTTCATTTAAAAATAAATCTAGTTCATTTTTAAAAAGTAGAAAATTAGTATTTCTTGTTATTGCGATAGCTATTTTTATAATTGTTATTTAGATATTCTGTTTATATTCCAAAGTCCATTATTGTTAGTTACCTCTACTTGAATACCAAATAACTTATTAAAATTTTCACTATTCATAACCTTATTTTGATCTCCATCAGCGATTATTTTGCCATCTTTTAGCATTATGACCCGGTCATAAATTTTGGTAATCGTTGAAATATCATGAGTGACGCATAAAATTTTCGTATTTAATTTTGATATTTCATTAACCTTATCAATTACAAAAAACTTTGATTTATAATCTAAATTTGCAATTGGTTCATCTAGGATTAGAATTTCCGGTTTTTTGATTAATGCCCTTGCAATGAGAGAAATTTGTTTTTCTCCATCTGATAAATAGGAAAAATTCTTTTTCGATAAATTAGAAATATTCATTTTCTTCATGATTTTTTCCACCTTATAAGAATCTCTTTCAGATTTTTTTTGTACGTAACAATATCTCCCATATAGTCCACTCAAAATTAAATCAAAAACTTGTAAATTTGGATTAATTCTATTTTTTATATCATTATTTACGGTACTTATTTTATTTCTTAGGTCCCATAAATTTACAAGTTCTTTGTCAAATATCTTTAGTTTCGATTCATTAGCTACTACTGGGTATAAGTTTCTATTAATTATTTCAATTAGAGATGATTTACCTGAGCCATTTGGCCCAATTAATATTACATTTTCTGAATAAGATATCTTTAAATTTAAATCTTTAATTACTCTAAAGCCATTTTTAAAACAATTTATATTTTTTGCGTCAAACCAAAATTTGTTAAACACTAAAACTTATTACTCCAAAATATAATCAATTGAATCGAGCTTAAAATAAATATAAAAAGATAAAGCCAATTCAACCATGCTGGTCTATCTACTTTCTTCATTGATTATATTATTAACATAAAAAATATAAGTGGAGCAGCAAATCTTACAAATGTTTTTCTAATAATATCTATGTTATTTGCAATTTCTAACTTCTTTATCTCAGGAGGATATTTCAATATAACTTTGTCGTATACATCAAGATTTTGAGTTTTGTTAACATTTTTCCATGGTTCATCTTTATCTTCAGACTTCTTATACCACTTCCAAAAATAATTTATTATCCTATCTTCTCCCAATAATTTTATTTCATCCTTACTTATAAATCCCATATCGTGATTATATGTTTGTGTTTTTAAAATCATATAATCCTCATCGAATATCTTATAAAAAATCTTTCTTTGAGTCTCTTTAAATAATAAGAGCTTATTAAGCAGTTTATTTTGTAGAAATTTCCTGTAGTGTCTTACTATCACTCTTGCTTTGTTTTTTCCTAGGGGGATATGATCTAAAACTTGTAAATATCTTGATGAGAAAGGATCGCCTTTGTAAATTAATATCCTTCCTGGAGGTATGTATTTTATCCGAATAAATTCTTTTGTAGGGTTATTCTTGTAATAATAAATACTTTCAATGTATGAGGGATTAATATTAATTTTCTGGTTAAAACTAACTAATACGTTTTTATTCACATCTTTATCTGGGATTGTATCGCCATGAACCCAAAAGATATGAAGGATATCTAGATGATTTTCAATAATCCTTGACCAATCACATTTGAAGTCGACTAATACCTCCTCAAAGACATAATCCTTATGTGAAAAACCATTTTCATATAATTCGTAGTTACTTATAGGTGTATCTTCACTTATATTATTTAAATCAGTCTCAGATTTTTTAGAAAAATGTACAAAAATATATCCATTTCTTTCTGAAGTTTTGTATTGAGATAAATGAATCCTTTTAGCATAGTTATCGTAGTTATTATCAACTATATGGCGACATGTTATTCTGTCGAGATTTTGACAACTTCCTCCAGATGAAAACTTAGCTCCATGATATGGGCAGGTTATTACTCCATCTGATAATGTCCCTCCAAAAAAGGAGGCTCCTCTATGTGGACAAATATTTTTAATGCACCTTACGTTTTTATTTTCATCTCTATAAAGAACAAGAGGCTCATCATAGAGTGAAAAATAATATAGCTTATTTTTTTTTAGTTCTTTTGAGGGACAAATTGCATACCAACCAAATAAACCTATATTTAAATCTTTTTGAGTTTCTCTAATATCAAACGAGTCAATTTTTACTACCGTTCCTTTTTTAAATGGCTTAAGAACGGTATTAAAGTCTTTTGATTTAAAAAAATTAATTTGTCTGTTTTCCATAAATTAATTTCTTTTTTTAATTGACTGTTTATCTTTCGGAACTATAACCCAAGTAAATAATCAATTTCTTATAAAAAGAAAATTCTCTATTATTTGTAGCAATAATTATGTATTAATCGAAAAATATTGAATCTCTATTGTATCTATGTATCTTTATTTCATGTTTTTTGTATCTTTTGTGATTCTTTCAAATTTTTTATGTAATCAATAGCATCATCAATATTTTTGTGGAAATTACATTGACCCAAGTAACAACCTATAAATCTTAAAAATTTTCTCTTGCCACCACTAATTTCATATCTATGTATTGTTCCACCATCAATAGGAGCATAAATAAGTTCTGGTAGTGCCATATTAATTTTGTATTTAATACTTAATTAAACAATAATTCATGTTTAAATACATTTCCATAGCTCAATCATATATTTAATAATTAATTTACTTATTTTTATATAGTTATTTATTGAATACCTATATATTATTTGTTATCTATTAATTATTGATATGGATTTTTTATTATGCCAAAAGCATTTAGGCGTTTTTTAAAAAAATTACCAAAAAAAATTCAAACTATAAAATACTCATTCAGAGAGTTTTTATCATCCAAAATATGAAATAGTTGTTCTGGTTAATAAATTTTTAATTTCTATAATTTTTTATAAATCATGTTCGGCAGAGTTAAATTTTAAACTATATTAAATTTGCAATTTTTGAAATATTATGATCAGAAGGGTATTTGCGCTATTCACTTTAACTTTGCTTTTTCTATTTATTAGTCCAGTTTACTCATTAGATACTTCTTCAAAAACTCTTGAAAAGTATACTAAAAAGATTTCTAGTAAGTTCACTAGAACCTACTGCAACACTACCAACTTCGGTATTTCTTATGAAGGAGCTTTGGCATTTGCTATTGGAGAAACTAATAAGGAATTTAAAAATAATAAACTCAATAAGTTGATAGATTATTCTCTACTAAAAAATTCAATAGTTAATGATTTAGAAAATAATTGCCAGGTTTTTGATTTCGATATTAGTAATTTAGGAAATTTGAAGCTTAACTAGAAATTTTATATTGTATGAGTCTTATTTTTTACCTATCCAATCATTTGGTTTCTCCATCATCCATTCGAAAACTCCCTTAGCATCTAGGTTTTTAGAAGCATAAACAAATAAAATTGGAAATATTAAAATTACTGCGCCAATAACTGCTAACTCTATTTTACCGATCCCCATCTCAGTAACTGTTAAAGCAAAATAATTAATCATTATATTTATTGAATTAAAATTTATTTCTACATAATTTATGAAAAAATTTGTATCTATTCACTTTTTTATAAAATATCTTAATTATTTATAGCGAATGATATTTGTATAAAGTACCTATTTTATTGATGCAAAAATTTTAATAATTTAAATAATAGGCTTTTGTTTGATGTTTATGAATCATGAAATCATTATTTTTACACCTATTTTTGCATTATTGATTGGATTTATAGTATTGAGAATATTAAAAAAAAGAAAGAGATCAGCTAAAAGTATTTATAAATTAATAGATGATTTGGAAAAAAAATACATATATTGATTTCTTTAGTAACAAAAAAGATTTAATCAAATTCTATTCCAACTTCTTCTTTTAAATTTCTTTCCAAATCCGGCAGATGAGGTTCAACCCAATGATCTTTGTTATCGATTCCTGCTGCATTTACATAATTCATAATATGTTGATCCACTTGCTTGTAAAGATCATGCAAATTTAAATCCATACGAATATCATGTGCAATTTCAGAGACTTGTTTTTCTGTTAGACAATGATCTGGATGAAGCAAATCACAACACGGAATTCTCTTCTCGATCAATTCATTTAGATTGATTTTTATTTCGTAATCTTGATGGACAGTCATTGAATTTATAGCTTTATTATTCTAATTCTAATTACATTTAAGGTTTTGTATATCTTTAGTCAAGAAACAAAGTTCTTTAATGCATATACGGAAATTTTAAATAAATAGATCTTCCAAATCTTTATACAAATCATCATTCTCTTTTTGGTTTTCTATAAGTTCATGTTGATCTAGTGAAAGTTCTTTTTTTGAAGTATAGAAAAGATATCCAAGGGATCCTAAAAGTAATGTTGTTGGTAAAATCATTAGCATTAAATTGACTTATAATGAATATAGTGCAACACTTATTACAGTCAAGTGCTGAACTTTAATTAATTTTTAAATGCCTACCAAGAAAAAAAGAGTTGGATTTATTCCTAGAGAAGATGTTATGAGAATAATTGAAAAGTTGAGCAAAGAGAACAATTTAAGTAATTCAAAAATAATAAGTATTTTGGTAGAAGAAGCACTTTCTATAAGAGGTATATTTAATAAAAAAAATGGTAAAGTAAATCAACCATATCAAGTAAATGGCGATAATTCAAAAAACTTTTTTGATACTTCTGGTGACTTTACAGATAAAGCAAAAATCTCAATTGACACTAACTTAGGAAATCATTTTATTCCTAGTAAATCATCCCATTTAAATAAAGAGAATCAAGACACTTTTGACTTACAAACTTATAAAAAGTTTTTATTATTCTTAAAATTTCAGGAAATGATGGATAAATATAACACTTGATAAGGTGTTGCTAAGTGATGTACTGTGCGTTAAATTGAATTTGTACATATAGGAGATTCACATATTAAGATTATTTTTCATCATTTCAAAATCTTAAATTCAATTAATCTATAAAATATTTATTACTATGAATTCATCTCTTCCAGGTTTATCTGTAAATCTCCTCCCTCCAGACAAGTTATATTGTAATTTTAGTTATTGGAGTTCATTGTTCTCTCAGGATATGCAAATTTTATGGGATAGAGCGCATGGAGTCCCTTTGGAAAAACTGCCAAAAGGGGTTTCTGATATGATTTTTCCTTATTTATTGCTTGCACTCTCAGACTATAAGACTTCGCAAATAAATAATATGAATGGAATAGGATTAGACAATCTATTAAGCCTTTGGTTTGATAAGTACTTTTTAAATAAAAATGGTTACTTCGAGCTAATCAAAAAATAATATTTAAAATTAATTATTAATATCAAATTTGATTGCTATAAAAATTTATTGTGTTTAAAAATTTTTAAGTGATTCTTTACTAATTGGCACATCAATAGTCTTGCTATAAATATATTAAATGGTTTGATGATGAATTCTTTAAATTTCTTTTTAGCAAATATGTGTATTGTCGTTTTGATATTGCTAATCAGGAGAGATATAAAATTAAGAAAAGCTAAATAAATGAAATTTAATTCAAAAACCCTAAGCTTGATATTAAATCTGTTATTTTTCTTGTTTATTTTTATTATTTAATTTTTTAGTTTTTATTCATTATTTTTTAAAAAATTCAATAATAAATATTCAAATTTGGTTGACTTTTGTTTTTAATGCGATGATAATGTCAAAAATAATTTTAATTGTGAATCCTCTTTCAGATACTTTTGATGATTTTGTTGATGATCTACTCTCATCAGATTTTGATTTGTTGAAAGGGGAACTTGATTTTCTGGTTATGCAACATTTGTTTAATTCTATAGATTTGAAGCGTATCAATAAAACTGAAATTAAAGATAACGAATCATTAGCTGCTTAACTTTTTATGAAATTATTTTATGAAAAGTTTTGGGTCCCCGTTTTTGGTTATATTTTATCAAAATTCGTTTTTTTAATAGAAGGTAAAAAGCAAGATCCTAAAAATAAAAAAAAATAGATTAATTACTTTTTATCCTCATAAGGTATTTTTAATTACATAATTTAAGTCAATATATTTTGATAACAACAAAAGTTGTGCTTTATATTTACGAATAAATGCATGGTTGAAATATATATAATTGCTTGTTTGCAAATTAAAATGAACAAAAATAATGTCTTGAAGCCATATACAGTGCATTATCGTGATTTTCAAAATATAAGATTAGAAAATTGTTTTTATGCTTTTGACGCTTACGAGGCTAGAACACTAGCAATGGAATTTAATAAGTATATTAATGATCATCCAAACAGTATAGACCTTATAAGATGCGAAAAATGATTAAAGATTTTTATTAATTTAAAATAATAATCTATTAAACACTCAAGAATTTATCTATAACCGCTTGACTTAACTCGCTAGTATTTCCGCTTGCAACAATACCTCCGCGTTGCATAGCATAATATCTATTGGCTTGTCTTACAAAATGCAAATGTTGTTCAACTAATAAAACACCAATTCCTGTATCTCTTATTATCTGGTTAATTGCATTTTCAATGTCTAAGACTATATTCGGCTGAATGCCTTCCGTTGGTTCGTCAAGTAATAGAAGTTGAGGTTTACCTAATAATGCTCTTGCAATGGCTAATTGCTGTTGTTGTCCTCCACTAAGATCTCCTCCTTTCCTTTGAAGAAAATCTTTTAGGATTGGGAAGAGGTCATAGATAAATGTGTCTATTTTCTTGTTCATAGATAATCCACCTGGTAGAGACTCCATCCCTAACATAAGATTCTCTTCAACTGTTAGGTATGGAATAATTTCTCTCCCTTGAGGAACGTAAGCCATTCCTTTTCTAGCCCTCTGATGAGGTGCTTTTCTATTAATATTTTCACCAATCAAATAGATATCGCCTTTTTTTTGTCTTAACAAACCAATTAGTGATTTCAATAAAGTTGTTTTGCCAACCCCATTCCTTCCAATCAAACAAACCATTTCTCCTGATTTAACATTTAAATCTACATCTCTAAGAATATGACTCTCGCCATAATAAGTATTTAAGGATTTTATTTCGAGTAAATTTTCCATAACTAGTCCCCAGGTCTTCCCAAATAAACATCAATAACTTTTTTGTCTTTTTGTATGGTTTCCATCGTTCCCTCACATAATACTGTGCCCTGATTTAATACTGAAACATTGCTATCAAGTCTTCTTATAAATTCCATATCGTGATCAATTACCACTACTGTATTTTCTCCTGATAAAGATTTTAATAAATCAGCTGTAAGATCTGTTTCTTCATCAGTCAAACCGGCAACAGGTTCATCTACTAACATTAAATCTGGCTTCTGACCTACTAACATGGCTATCTCGAGCCATTGTTTCTGGCCATGTGATAAAGATCCAGCTTTAGAATCAACTTTTTGAGCTAAATTAACAATCTTCATAAGACGATAAATTTCATTAAGCTGCTCATCCTTAATACTTTTATTTATAAGGTTTAAGGGACTTTTAGGAGTTGTCACCGATATTTCAAGATTTTCTTTAACTGTTAGATTTTCAAAGATTCTTGGACTTTGGAACTTTCTTCCAACACCAAGTCTGGCTATTTTATGCTCCTTTTTACCTACTAATGATTTCCCTTTAAAAATCACCTCACCATTTGTTGGCTTTACCTTTCCAGTAATTACATCAAGAAATGTTGTTTTACCTGCGCCATTTGGTCCTATTACTGCTCTTAATTCTCCTTTCTTCAAATTTAAATTAAGTTTATTAAGAGCTAAAAAACCCTCGAAACTAACAGTAATATCTATTAAATTGAGAAGATCTTTATTATTCATTATTCCCCTCCTTATTATTAACTTCTAAGCTTGGATACGTTTCGATCTTTCTTTTCAAACCAAATCTTTGAAGAAGATTCCTAGGGCCATCTCCTTGAATCCAACCTAAAACCCCTTCTGGCAGGGCTGTTACAACTAAGATAAATAACCCTCCTTGAATAAACATCCAGCTAGCAGGTAAAGCTTCACTAACTAGACTTTTTGCATAGTTGATGAAAACTGCTCCAAGTATTGCTCCCAATAAAGTTCCTCTTCCTCCAACAGCAACCCAGATAACCATTTCTATAGAAAAGGGAACAGTCATAAATTGAGGGGATACTATTCCAGACTGAACGGTATATAAAGCTCCCGAAATTCCTGCGAGACCTCCAGCAATAGAAAATATTATCGTCTTAAATATAACTGGGTTATATCCTGTAAACCTTACTCTTGGTTCATCATCTCTTATTCCTATGAGGATATTTCCAAATCTTCCTTTAACCACCCACTTTGCAAAAAACCATGCTGCTATTACTAGTATGGCGGTTATCCAAAAGAATATTCTTTGCATAGACTCAGAACCTACCATCTGACCAAATAGTTGTGTTACATCTGTTTTTAATCCATTGGTTCCATTTATAAGTTTTTGTTGTCCATTAAAAAAGTTAAAGAATACAAGAAGAGAAGCTTGAGTAAGTATAGAAAAATAAACCCCTTTGATTCTATTCCTGAAAACAAGAAATCCAATTAAACCTGCAACCAATGCTGGAATTACCCAGATAGCTAACAAGGTAAAAACAGGCGATCTAAACGGTTCCCAGAAAAAAGGTAGTTTTTCAACACCATATAAAGCAAAAAATTCAGGAATATTATTTGGAAATTCAGAGGAGCTGGTTATTTGTAAATACATTGCTGCACAATATCCACCTAATGCAAAAAATATACCTTGTCCAAGACTTAGTAAACCTGTATATCCCCAGATAAGATCAACCCCAAGTGCAACTATGGATAAGGACAAGTATCTTCCTAGAAGGTTTAGTCTAAATACAGGGAGTAGAGTTGGTGCTGCAATAATTAAGGCTATTAATATTATCCAAAATGATAATACTATTTTTTTATCAAATTTAATTTTTCTTAAGGACATTAGTTTTCAACCATCCTTCCTTTTTGAGGAAATAAACCTGTAGGTTTAAATTGTAAGAATATAACAATTAGTGCAAATATCATTACCCTCGCCATACTTGTGGTCGCAAAAAAATTAATTGTGTTTGATAAAGGTAAAGGCATATCTGGCCATATTGATAAGAGCCTTCCAGCTCCAATTAAATCTGTCATTATTCCTATCCCAAATGAAGCAAGTACTGTTCCTAATAAATTTCCTACTCCTCCCAGCACTACAACCATAAAACAACCAACTATATAGTTGCCGCCAACATTAGGTCCTACAGAACCTAAAAGAGATACTGCTACTCCTGCAACTCCTGCTAAGCCAGATCCGATTCCAAAAGTAATTATATCCACTTTTTCAGTAGATATACCAAGACAATCACTCATTTGTCGGTTCTGAGTAACCGCTCTTATACGCATCCCCCAGGCACTTTGATTAAGAAATAATGTTATTGCTATTACAGAGATTAGGGTAATAATAATTATCATTAATCTTGTTTTAGGAAATGCAGTGCCAATAATTTCAACTTGACCTCTCATCCATGAGGGCGCTGTTACATCAACATTTCGAGCGCTTGCTCTACTAAGTTTGCTGACAGAGGATGAGATCAGGCTACCTGTCAGGACCCCAGTTAAAGCAGCAAATATCCAAGAACTAAATTTAAAATATTTGAAATTTATAGATTCTTTTATTTTTGAAGGGAATGATGCTGGTAAAAATAAACCAATTATCAGACTTATAACTAAACCAGTCCCATAGGCTAAAGGTACACTTCTAACAAATTGTTGAAGAATTAAGCTTACTCCCCATGTTGCCAGAAGTGTTTCCAGTGGACTTCCATAAAGTTTCCTTATAATAGTTTTTTCAAGCAGTATGCCCACTACTCCACTAACAATAAAAGCAAGGAAAATTGAAACAATGATGTATGAATTGTAGAAAGGTTTTAATATAGGTAATTTAAAAATTAATTGTGTAACGTAAGTTGTGTAAGCCCCAAGCATCATGAGTTCTCCATGGGCAAGATTTATTACACCCATAAGGCCGAAAACAATTGCCAGACCTAATGCAGCAACAAGTAGTACAGATCCGATTGCAATACCATTAAAAAGACTATCTAGAAGTAACTCCAATTTAGAAAAAGAAAATTTTTGATTATATAAAATAAAAGGAGGTGTTAACCTCCTTTTATTTTGCAGTAAAAGTTTAAAATTTATTAAAGCTTATACTTTTCTCCTTTTGATGGATCTGTCCAATCACATGCAAATCCTTTTGAACTTGGATGCTTTTGGTTCCATGCTTGAGGAAGAACAACTCCTGTCTCTTCAAGAATTGTAAATCCACCCTCTGCATTAATCTCTCCAATTCTTACTGTTTGAGAAAGATGGTGGTTAGGCATAACTTCAACAGGACCTTGGGGTGCATCAAACTTTTGTCCAACTAAGGCTTCCCTTACTGCGTTGTCGTCAAAAGTTCCAGCATCTTCAACTGCCTGTTTCCATAAATAAACCATGTTGTAAGCTGATTCTTGAGGATCAGCTACAACACGATCAGCTCCCCATCTTTTCTTGAAACTTTTAGCAAATTTCTTAGATGCAGGAGTATCGATTGACATCATGTAGTTCCAAGCACCATAGTGACCTTCAAGGAACTCAGGACCAATTGTACTAATCTCTTCTTCAGCAATTGAATAGTTCATTACGTAGTAGCCACTAGAAGGAGTAATTCCTGCGTCTTGAATCTGTTTGAAGAATGCAACGTTTTGGTCACCATTAAGTGTGTTAATGATTATTCCACCTTCAGGCAGTGCCTTTTTGATTTTTGAAATAATTGGAGCAACCTCAGTATTTCCTAATGGAAGGTAATCTTCTCCAACAACTTTACCTCCTAACTGTTTTACCTGAGCTTTTGTAATAGTGTTAGAGGTTCTTGGGAAAACATAATCTGAACCTACAAGGAAGAAATCTCCACCAGCTGCAGGAGAACGCTTATACATGAAATCTGTAGCGGGTTCTGACTGTTGGTTTGGTGTGGCTCCTGTATAGAAAATGTTGTTAGAACATTCTTGGGCTTCATATTGAATTGGGTAGTAAAGGAAAGCATCCTTTGATTCGTAGACGGGTAACATGGCCTTTCTACTTGCAGATGTCCAACCACCAAATACAACAGGAACTCCGTCTTGGTCTATAAGTTTCTTAGATTTTTCAGCAAAAGTTGGCCAGTCAGATGCGCCATCTTCAACTATGTATTCTATTTTGTAGCTTTTGCCGCCAACTTTTACACCACCAGCAGCATTTATCTCTTCAATAGCCATTTTTTCTGTATCAACAAGGGTTGATTCAGAAATTGCCATTGTTCCGGATAAAGAATGCAAAATACCAACGGTTACTGTGTCATCGAAACTTCCGGAGGTTCCACCTCCACCACATGAAGTTGCTGTTACCGCAAGTGAGGCAGTAGCTAATCCTGCCAAAATACGCCTTGAAATTCTCATGAATTAGGATAAGTTAGGTAATTAACCCTCATTAGGGGGATAAAATAAAAGTTATTAACGAGTGGCAATATGTTTTGTATCAGTCGTAACTTTTTGTTGAATCCAATATAAAAAAAGGATTATTTTTCTAGTTTCGATTGTTGGGTATATGTGACTCTAAAAATCGAGTTATTTCTTCAACTCCTTTACCGCTACTTAGGTTAGTAAAAAACCAAGGTTTCCCTTTTCTCATAAATTCAGTATCACTTTTCATAATATTTAAATCTGCACCAACCATATCTGCTAAGTCAATTTTGTTTATTAATAATAAATCTGATCTTGTTATCCCCGGTCCCCCCTTTCTAGGGATTTTATCTCCTGCTGATACATCAATTACATATATTGATAAATCTACAAGTTCTGGGCTAAAACTAGATGCTAAATTATCACCTCCACTTTCTACAAAAACAAAATCTAAAGGGTTATATTTATTTTCTAAATCAAAAACTGCATTTTTATTTAAGGAACAATCCTCTCTTATAGCTGTATGAGGACAACCTCCTGTTTCCACTCCAATAATCCTTCCTTCCTCTAAAACTTTTTTGTTTATAAGAAAGTTAGCATCTTCTTTAGTGTAGATATCATTTGTGACAACTGCTATCTCATAATTTTTTTTTAGGCTTAGACATAGAGTCTCTACCAATGCAGTTTTTCCTGAACCTACAGGCCCAGCAACTCCTACTCTCAATTTACTACTCATAAATTAATTTCTAAAAAGTTTTGTATAAAGTTCATTATGATTTTGTTGTGCCATAGCTAAACCTACATTGCCAAAGTAGATGTCAAAAATTTCTTTGTCCATAATTTCTTTAGAAATTATTGAAATTGTTGCTAACAAGTCTTTCTGAATTATTTGTGCTTTTGTTGAACCAATAGGAATAATCCTTAACGCTGCACTAAGTTGGTTTGCACTCCACGAATAGAAAAAATTCTCAACCATTTCTAACTTCGAAATTTCAAAACAATAACAAGCCCAACTCCAAGCTAATGGCCAGGAACTTTTTTTATTTTTTTCAAATAGATACTCAAATCCAAATTCTTTGGTTAACTCAAAGAGAGAGTTTGCCATTTGAACTTGTTGAGCTCTCATTTCGACAGAGTCCTTTGATGCAAGGATCCACTTATCCAAACTCAATAGTTTTTGCAAATTACTTTTTAAATTTTTATCGTTTTCTATTTCTTTAAAAATATCAAAAAAATCTAATAAAAGTCTTCCATCTAGTCTAATCTGACCAATTTTTAGTTCACTAATTATTAAATCTTTTACCGAATTTGAATCTGTTAAATTTTTATTATGAAGATAACTCTCCATTCCCTCCGAATAACAAAATCCTCCAATTGGTAAGTTCGGACTTATTAATAAATATTTTAATAAATGACTTTTACTCATGACTATGGGCACCTCTTTCCGGAAAAAACTTTTTTTTCGTATTTTTTACATCCACTTTAAAATTAAGAAGCATATTTTTAATAACATAATCACTTTTTGTTAGAAGAATGCCCTCTTCTATTTCTACTTCGACGTGCCTATTTCCAAGATGATAAGCAGTTTTAATAAGCTCAATTTTAGAATTTGAACTAATTTCAATTAAATCTTCTGTTTTGGCAATTATCTCTACATAAAAATTGGACTTATTTGTTGAAAGAATATCTCCATCATTTAACTTGCCCTCTCTAGGTAATTGTAAAATTATTTCTTGATCACAATCAGTTAATCTTTTACCCCTTAAGACTCTTCTTTCTTCTGAACTTAAGGTAAGTTTTATAAATAAACCTAATTTCGGTTTTTCCTTAATCCAATCAGTTACAACAATTTGTTTATTCATTCTCATAATCAAAATTTATGGTTACTTTAATTTAGTAATTAAAGAAAACAATTTATGATTAAAACTTCATGGGAAGGTAATTGTTTCTTAAATTTTTTCAATAATAAAGCAAGTTTAGGAAATGTTGATAAAACAATCTTTAAATCTAAATCAACTTCTCCTTATAAGTTATTAAAGTCTACTCATGATCAAGAAGGCAGATGCATTTTACCTGTTCTACATACTGCAGGGGGAATGGTAGGAGGTGATTTACTCGATTTTGAGGTAAATCTTGAAAAAAACTCTAAGGTTTTGTTGACGACCTCTTCAGCTCAGAAAGTATATGGATCAGTTGGAAGATCTAAAATTAATCCAAAAGGGAGTTTTTCAAAGCAAAAGAATCTCATAAACATTCTTGACAATTCTCATTTAGAGTATCTCCCCCAAGAAACAATCATCTTTGCAAATGGTTTATATGAGCAAATTTTTAAAGTAACTATTTCAGAAACCTCAAGTTTTTTATTTACTGATTTAATAAGACTTGGAAGATCTTCTTCCGGAGAATCTATTGAGAGTGGAGTTTTTAGGTCTAAATTAGAAATTATGAGAAATAATGATTCACTTGATGATTGGGAATATGTTGATCAGATTGAATTATCTAAAGCAAGTTTTGTGGCCAAGTCAGGCATGGATTACATGCCCGTTTTTGGATCCTTAATTTGGATTTGCGAAAAAGATTTTTCCAAGTCAAAAATAAATAATCTTGTAGTAAATATAAAAAAGATTTTCAATAAAACTAATAATAATTTATCTATTGGAATCCTTGAAAATGGAATCTCTGTACGATTCCTAGGAAGTTCTTCTCAAGATGCTAGAAAGTATTTTTTTTGTATTTGGAAACAAATTAGGTCTGTTTGTGGATTTTGTGAGCCAAAATATCAAGGTGTATGGCCTTTACAAGATTCTATGAATTATTAATTATGTTCAGAAAGAACTTTTTTTAAGAATTTATAGATTAATTTTTTATTATGCATCTTTCACCTCAAGAAAAGGATAAATTATTGATTTTTTCTGCTGCGCTTTTAGCGGAAAGAAGGCTTAATCGAGGTCTTAAGCTTAATTATCCCGAAACAATTGCTTTTTTAAGTTTTCAAGTTCTTGAAGGAGCACGAGATGGTAAAAGTGTAAGTCAATTAATGTCAGAGGGAACTACCTGGCTTTCAAAATCACAAGTTATGGAGGGCATTCCTGAAATGGTTGATGAAGTTCAAATAGAGGCGGTTTTCCCCGATGGTACTAAATTAGTTACTATTCACAATCCGATTAATTAGTTATGAGTAATTTAATTCCTGGCGAAATAATTCCTGAAAAAGGTGAAATCGAACTAAATCTTAGTAAGCAAGTTAAAACCGTAACTGTTTCTAATTCAGGAGATAGACCTGTGCAAGTTGGATCTCATTATCATTTTTATGAAGCAAACAAGGCTTTAATTTTTGATCGAGAAATAACACGTGGTATGCGTCTTGACATTCCTGCAGGTACAGCAATTAGATTTGAACCTGGAGATACAACAGATGTCAAATTAGTTCCATTTTCAGGTTTAAGAAATGCATATGGTTTTAATTCATTAGTTAATGGTTCTTTAAATAGTTAAAATTATGTCTTATAAAATTGATAGAAAAACTTATGCTCAAACTTACGGACCCACTACCGGAGATAGGATACGGCTCGCTGATACAGAACTTTTTATAGAAGTAGAAAAGGATTTAACTACATATGGAGATGAAGTTAAATTTGGTGGAGGTAAAGTTATTCGAGATGGGATGGGACAGTCTCAGGTAAGAAGAGCTGATGGGGCTGTAGATACAGTAATAACTAATGCTTTGATCGTAGATTGGTGGGGAATAATTAAGGCTGATGTGGGTATAAAAGATGGAATGATTTTTGAAATTGGTAAGGCTGGCAATCCTGATATTCAGGATAATGTTGATATTGTTATTGGTGCATCAACAGAAGTAATAGCTGGAGAAGGCCATATTCTTACTGCAGGTTCAATAGATACTCATATTCACTTTATCTGTCCCCAACAAATTGAGACAGCACTAGCCTCTGGAATTACAACCATGTTGGGAGGAGGAACTGGACCTGCAACTGGCACAAATGCCACTACTTGTACTCCGGGTTCTTTTCATATTTCAAGAATGCTTCAATCTGCTGAAGCTTTTCCCATGAATTTAGGTTTTTTTGGCAAAGGAAACTCAACAAACGAGAATAATCTTATTGATCAGGTTGAGTCTGGTGCATGTGGATTGAAGCTTCATGAGGATTGGGGTACTACTCCTTCTACAATAAATTCTTGTCTAAATGTTGCAGATAAATTTGACGTACAAGTATGTATTCATACTGATACTTTGAATGAGGCAGGCTTTGTTGAAGATACCATCAAGGCTATTGCAGGAAGAACTATTCATACTTTTCATACCGAAGGAGCAGGTGGAGGTCATGCTCCAGACATTATAAAAATCTGTGGAGAAAAAAATGTTCTTCCTAGTAGTACAAATCCAACAAGGCCTTACACAAGGAACACATTAGAAGAACATCTTGACATGTTGATGGTTTGTCATCATTTAGATTCTAAAATCCCAGAAGACATTGCATTTGCTGAATCAAGGATCAGAAGAGAGACTATTGCAGCTGAGGATATCTTGCATGATGTAGGTGCCTTTTCAATTATTGCTAGTGATTCTCAAGCTATGGGAAGAGTTGGCGAAGTAATTACAAGAACTTTTCAAACCGCACATAAAATGAAAGTCCAAAGGGGTCCTCTATCGCAGGATTCTGATAGAAACGATAATTATAGAGTAAAGAGATATATTTCTAAAGTCACAATAAATCCTGCAATAGCTCATGGTATTGAAAAACATGTTGGGTCTATAGAAAACGGTAAAATTGCGGATTTGGTATTATGGAAACCTTCCTTTTTTGCGGTAAAGCCTGAATTAGTTGTTAAAGGAGGATCTATAGTTTGGTCCCAAATGGGTGATGCAAATGCTTCAATTCCCACTCCAGGTCCTGTCCATGGTCGACCTATGTTTGCAAGTTTCGGCCAATCTCTTATTAATAGTTCTTTTACCTTTTTAAGTAAAAATTCAATTGAACAAAATGTTCCAAATAAATTAGGCTTACAAAAGAAATGTATTGCCGTAGAAAATACCAGAAATATCAATAAATCAAACTTAAAACTTAATAGTAAACTACCAAATATTTCAGTAGATCCTCAAACTTATGAAGTTTTTTCTGATGGAGAACTACTTACTTGTGAACCTCTTGATGAAGTTCCAATGGCTCAGAGGTATTTTTTGCTTTAGAAGTTTTTAATTAATTCTTTTTCATTTATCTTTATGTCTTTTGACCCCGCAATAGCTAAATCTTCTTGCAGTTTGTTCTCACAAGATAGAACTCTTGACCAACTTGGTAATTGAAGTGTCGTAGGACAAGCTAGATAATCTTCTGTAGCAGGTCTTAATAGTTTCGCAAACTTTTGTACTGATAATTCTTCTTCGTGCCTATCGTATGGAAGTTGATTAACTGCTGAGTCTAATCCAAATTGTTTTACCCGATCTTCTCCAACTCTTTTGTAGAGAACTTCTAAAGTTGCTAGTTGAGTGCTAGTTAAAGTCTCGGCTTGATGCTCCATGAGGCCTCTTAAAACACTTGAAAGTATTTCTGTACACATTTTTTGCAATCCTTCTTTAGAAGAATCTCCAATATTTTTATGTTTATGATCAAATAAACCTAAGTCAACCTGTGCTATCTTGGAGGTCCTTACATTTCTATAAACCTCTGATAATAAACCTATCTCTAAACCCCAGTCACAAGGTATTCTTAAATTCATAGCAAGGTCTTTAGTAAAAGCAAATTCACCTGCCAATGGATATCTAAATGATTGAAGATATTGTAAAAACGGACCCTTACCAACTAACTGCTCAAGACTTGCTAATAAAGGACCCACGAATAATCTTGTTGCTCTACCTTGCAATTGATTTGTTTCTAAAGATAATCTACTGTAAAAAGCTTTTACATATGAAATTCCATATGACTCATCTAGAAGTGGAAGTATCATTCTTGAAGGATATAAAGGACTAAAAGTTCTTATATCAGCATCAAAAAGAGCAACGACTTCTGATTTTCTAGTCGCAACTCCTATGCCTTGCCATACAGCCCATCCTTTACCTGGAGTTCCTAAAAGTTCTAATCCATTTTTTTCTTGGCTTTTTAATAGCTCAATTACAGAGGGAGAATTAGTCCATTGAACGTGAACTGGGAATGGCATTGAATCAAAAAATGATTTTGCTGCCTTAACTTGCTCAACAGTTTTTGCAGAGAGAGCAATTACTAATTCATTTAAGCCTGTAAGGTTTTTTAAAACTTCTTTTATATCTTTTAATGCTGGACGCTCAAACTCTTCATATAAGCAAGGTATTAAAATGCTAGTTGATCTTCTTTTAAGACTTTTGTTTAATTCTTTAAGTAAATTTCCTGTAACTCCATATTCATGTATTGTTGTGATTAAACCTTGTTGAAAGTCCATTTTCTAATTGATGTGCAGAATGGTATTAATACTTCGATGATTTTTTCAAAGTGAAGCAAATTGATTCAGAGAAAAAATTAGATAGATTAAAAATTGATAAATTGTTAAAAACAATTTATTCAAATCATACTACAGAAGAAATTAATTTTATTTCAAACCAATTATTACAGATTCTAGATGATTTCTCAGAGAAATCTGCTTATGAAGAAATAAGAGAGAAGGAAAGGTGGAACGAATCTCATTCAGTTTTGATAACTTATGCAGATAGCATTTATAAAAATGGCGAGGCAACATTAATAACGCTTAGGAAGTTGTTAAGTAAACATTTTGGTAGTCTTTCTAAAGTTGTACATATTCTTCCTTTTCTGAAATCCACAAGCGATGGGGGTTTCGCAGTCTCAAGTTATGATTCGCTAGAAGAAAAATTTGGCAGTTGGGATGATCTCAAAAGTATTTCTAAAAATCATGATTTGATGGCTGATTTAGTACTAAACCATGTCTCATCATCTCATCCATGGGTTCAACAATTTATTAAATCCCAAGAACCGGGGATATCAAATGTTTTTTCACCGAAACAAAATCTTGACTGGTCAAATGTAGTTAGGCCTAGAAGTTCCTCTTTGTTTTCTCAAATAAATACTGATGATGGTCTTAAACAAGTTTGGACAACTTTTGGGCCAGATCAAATAGATTTGAATTGGCATAATCCTAAAATGACTCTTGAGTTTTTAAATTTAATTACTACTTATTTATCTAATGGAATTAAATGGTTAAGACTTGATGCTGTAGGTTTTATTTGGAAGGAATCAGGGACTACATGCTTACATTTACCTAAAGCACATTCAATTGTGAAACTCTTAAGAGTTCTTTTAAATAATCTTCTTGATGATGGCGTTTTGATAACAGAAACCAACGTTCCTCAGAAGGAGAATCTATCTTATCTTATTTCTGATGATGAAGCCCACATGGCGTATAATTTCCCATTGCCTCCTCTTCTTCTAGAAGCAATTATTACTTCAAGAGCTGATATTCTAAACTCATGGATTTTTGATTGGCCAAAATTACCTGAAGATACTACTTTATTTAATTTCACTGCATCTCACGATGGTGTTGGGCTAAGAGCTCTTGAGGGTTTAATGAATGAACAAAGAATTAAGGATTTATTAATTAATTGTGAGAAAAGAGGAGGATTAGTAAGTCATAGACGTTTATCAAATGGTGAGGATAAACCTTATGAATTGAATATTAGTTGGTGGAGTGCAATGGAAGACTCCAGTAGAGATGCTAAAAGATTTCAATATGAGAGATTTATTTTGAGTCAAGTATTAGTAATGGCTCTTAAAGGGGTCCCTGCATTTTATTTGCCAGCATTACTAGCTTCAGAAAATGATATCAAAAGTTTTTCTATGACAGGTCAAAGAAGAGATCTAAACAGAGAAAAGTTTAAGTCAGAAAATCTTTCGGCTGTTTTAAATAATCCTGAATCTAATGCTAATAAAAACTTAAAATATCTCCGCAATGCTATGGATGTCCGATCAGAATTAAAGCAATTTCACCCTTGTTCACAAATGAAATGTTTGTCTAAAGGTAGAAGTGATATTGTTGTAATCAAAAGAGGTAAAGGTCCTGAGTCTGTTTTTGCAATTCATAATATGACTGAAAATAAAATTAATTATCAATTGAATGATAATGATCTACCAAAAATAATTGATAATGATTTCAATACTCATGATTTTTTAACATCCACTAAATATAATTGCAAAAATATTAGTCTTGATCCTTTTCAAGTAATTTGGCTTAGTGCTTTATAAAAATGATAGAAAATTCTTCTATTTGGGTAGTAAGTGATGTAGATGGTACTTTAATGGATCACACATATGATTTATCACCTGCTAAAGAAACTATAAAAAAACTCCAAAAATTATTTATACCTGTAATTCTTTGTACAAGCAAAACTGCTTCTGAAGTAAAAGTTATTAGAAAGGAACTTAACTTGACGGATCCTTATATTGTTGAAAATGGTGCGGCAATATATGGTGAATCTCTTGAAAGAGTTAATGGAGAAATTATTCTTGGAATAAAATACGAATCTCTTGAAGAAATCTTAAATTTTATTTCTAAAGAAATTGATTACAAACTTACTCCTCTTAATAATCTCACTGATCAAGAGGCTACTCAGCTTACGGGTTTAGTGGGCAACTCATTGGATTTAATGCGTGATAGATACTGGAGTATGCCTTTTTTAAATCCGCCAAGTTATTTAGAAGAGAAAATTAATATCTGTTGTAAAAAATTCAATGTTGATATTTTTAAGGGCAATAGAATGAGTCACTTATTATCTACAAAATCGAATAAAGGGAAAGCAATAAATGCTCTAAAAGAATATTCAAATGTTCAAAATATTGAAATTATAGGTTTAGGCGATTCTCCAAATGATTTGCCTCTACTTTTAAACTCAGATATTAAGATAGTTATTCCTGGAATTGATGGACCTAACATAAATTTACTAGATCAATTAAAAGATATTGAATTTACTTTGGCTTCTGAACCAAATGGCTATGGTTGGAAAAATGAAATCAATAAATTAATAAATAAGCGAGAATTAATTTAGAAATATGAAAGATTTAGATATTAATTTTCCTCTTGATAAATTTGAAAAATTAATTATTGATATTGGTTGGGCATCCTTGGATGATTGGTTCAATTTTTGGAATAATAAAAGAAACATTCTTTCAATTGATCAATATTGGAACAATAAAGTAAATGATGATTGGATTTGGGGTTTGGCTTTACCTCTTTTATCTCAGGCTTATAAATTTCAAAATAGTTTTTCTGATAGAAAAATTATTGGAATCTCAGCTCTACCTGGTACAGGTAAAACAACGCTAGGTAAATGGCTTGAAGCTATATCGTTAAAATTAAACTTCAAAATTGCGGTTATTTCTATTGACGACTTTTATCTCCCGTCAAATGAAATGAAATTAGCAATTAAGAATAACCCTTGGAATGTTTCAAGAGGGTTTCCTGGAAGTCACTCAGTAAAATTAATGCATGAGAAATTATTAAATTGGAAGTTAAATGGAGAATTAAATGTACCAGTTTTCGATAAATCATTAAGAAATGGTTTAGGAGATAGATCTCATTGGAGATTAGATAGTCCTGATTTATTAATTCTTGAGGGATGGTTTTTGGGAATAAAACCTTATTCTATTGACTTAATTGATCGACCCATAAATACAAAAAATTTGAGTCTTCATGAATCATCTTATATACTAAAAATTCAAAATAACTTAAACGAATATTTAGATATTTGGACTTTAATAGATAATATTTGGCACTTAAAGCCATTAAAGATTGAATACATGAATATATGGAAAACAAATCAGGAAAAAGAAATGTTTTTACAGAAAGGTAACGCCCTTATAGATGAAAAATTATCTAATTTCTTGAGAATGCTTAATGTCTCAATTCCTCATAAAAGCTTTGATGTTATAAAATCCTACGCGCTTTTATTAATTGATCAAGAAAGAAAGTTAGTTGAGGCCGGGTTGAATTTGTAATATTTTCTAAATTTTCTTTTTTTTCAGTAATTTTTTATACATTTTTTGTACATGTAAATGTTGTTTAATTATATATACTTTGTTAGTTAGGGATGGTTGAATTTTCATACAAAAATGAAGGTTGTAGAATGGTCGTCTTGAGGTGTATTGGACCATCAAATTTTTTTTTAGAAAGAGTTTTATTTCCAACTGATATTCTTACTTTTATGGCTCCAATTGATTCAAGAGTAGAAATCTGGGGAAACGAACTATATGGCCCTAAATTAGAGGAAAGAATAAGAGTTTCATCTGATAGCGAAGATTCCACATTAGTTGCATAGAAACAGAATAATTCAATTGTCTTCGAGTCATAATTTTTTACAAATACTTATTTTTTATTGATAATATCTAACTAAGTTTAATCATTTGAGATGTATTATTTTTCTTCTTTTGCAATAGGCGGTTTTGTTCCTTCTGCTGCTATTGCTGGAGTTTTACTTTTAATTGGTCTAGGAGCATTTTTTTATCTTGGTATAAAAGGTCCTACAGATTATTAAACCTTAGCTAATAATGATTGGTTATTCAAATTTTTTAATCTAATAAATTAAACTTTAAACATGGATTTAACAACTATTCTATTTGTATTAAGCCTCCCTTTTGTTTTGTTAACCGTTTATTTTGGAACTAAAAACGATTTTTACGAAAGTGAAAATTACAAAGGTGACGGTTGTGCTCACGATGTTAAAAGGTAAATTTATTATTTAACGTTAATAAACACACAATTCAATTTACTATTAACCAAACACATATATCTCGGCTGTAATTTTTTACCGGTCTAATTACAAAAAAGAAACTTCACTTTTTAATTGTATGTATCTGGGTAGTTTTCATCTCGGTTTCGTCTAGTCATACCAAAGGAACTTATTTAAACGTGCAAATTATTAACCAAAAGCTTGATATTACGGCATAGAAACTAAAATTGAAAGAAAAGTAAAAATATGATCACTAGTTTTTTGGTTTTTATTAACTCTTTTTTAATCTAAATTTATGTATTTCTAAATTGCAATAAATTAATTAGGAAATTTTGTATGTTATTTGAATATTTAAAATATATTTTATATGGATTAATTCAAGGTTTAACCGAATTTATTCCTGTAAGCAGCACCGCTCATTTAAAAGTCATCTCTCTTTATTTTGGAATTGAAGATCCAGGTCACTCTCTATCTGCAATTATTCAATTTGGAAGTGTCTTGGCTTTATTTTGGTATTTTAGGTCTGATATTTTTAAATCGAGAAGTAAATCTTCAAAAATGATTTTTGATGTTTTATTACATCAAAGGTTATTGAAGTCAATTTTGATTGGTAATATTCCAATTGTTTTGCTTGGTGGGACTATAAAGTTATTTCTTCCTTATTTTTTTGATAAGATTCTTCGTTCTAATTTATCAATAGCTTTAGTTTCATTCCTTATGGCTATTTTCATGTACATAGCTGATAGTTCGAAAAAAGGTTCTAAAAATATAAACAATCATTTGTTTTCAGATAGTTTTTTTATAGGTTTTTCTCAGGCCCTTGCAATTTGTCCAGGTGTTTCGAGATCTGGTGTAACTATTTCTAGCGCTTTAGTATCAGGTTGGGAAAGACGAGATGCTGCAAAATTCTCCTTTTTTTTAGGCATACCGGCGATTTCTTTTGCTGCTATTGTTGAGTTCATTTCTTCTATTAATGAATTTTCCTCATTTAGCTTTTTCCCTCTAATTGTTGGACTTGTTTCGACATTTTTATTTTCATTATTAGCAATTGATTTTTTATTAAAGTATTTTTGTTCAAATGGTTTGAAGTTATTTATTATCTATCGGGTTGTATTTGGTGTTGTAATCCTTCTGAATTTATGATTTATTAAGAAAAATTTTTTACAATATGCTAGGGTTTTGTAAAATCGTGAAAATGGATATTTTTTTATCATTCCAGTTGGGTGAAGTTGAAGTCTCTAATTTAACAATAATAGTCTTACTTTTTTTCTCATCTTTTACTTTTTTAGCTGTAGGGATAAGCTCATATAAACTCTACAAATCTCTAATTAACGAAGAAGAAAAGTGATCGGAACGGCGGGATTTGAACCCACGACCCCCACTACCCCAAAGTGGTGCGCTACCAAACTGCGCTACGCCCCGTATTATTACTATAAGGATAAGATGTATTTAAAAGTTATTCTTTATAGGATTGTTATCAGATCTCAATACACATTTATCAACATCCCAATCAAAATTTTCCCAAATATTGTCTTTTAATTTGTAATTACATCCAGGAAAACTCTCTAACTTAACTTTTGTAGGAGATGCAGAACAATATTGCCTAGCACCTGGGGATGCGAGATACTGTTGATGGTAGTTTTCTGCATAAAAATATTTATCAATCATTTTTATTTCTGTTTCAATTAAACCTAAATTATTTTTGTTTAATTCTTTTTGATATTGTTCTTTACTTGCATATATGATTTCTTTGTTATCTTCATTTTTAAAATATATTGCAGATCTATATTGCGTACCTGTATCATTACCTTGCCTATTTTTTTGTGTAGGGTCATGACATTCCCAAAACATCTTTAATAAATCACTTATATCTATTTTGCTTTTCTCCCAGATAACTCTTACAACTTCTGAATGACCAGTTAAACCCGAACATACTTCATAATAAGTTGGGTTACTTTTCTTCCCACCAGCATATCCAACGGAAGTTGTTACTACTCCTGGAAGTTTCCAAAAACATTTTTCAGCTCCCCAGAAACAACCACACCCAAAAATTATTTCATCTTGATTAATGTTAGGTTCTATTTCAATATCTGTTTTTAATATTCTATGAAAAGAATTAACTTCTTTATTTAAAAACGGATCTTTATTATTCATAATGTTTTTAATAAATTCAAACATAGCCTAAATTTTTATATCATAATTCAGAAAATTACTTTTAACTGTTGACGATGTTAGTTGCTAATTCTCTTTCCCAAAGTTTTTTATATAACCCCTTCTCTTTTACTAGATCTTGATGATTACCTTCTTGAATAATTTCTCCTTTATCCATTACTAAAACCCTGTCACAAGTTGCAGCCACTGATAGTTGATGACTTATCATTAGAATTGTTTTTTTACTTCTTTCTCGCATCTCATTTATTATTTTTGCAGCTGTTTTATTATCAACGCTAGCTAATGCATCATCAAGTACGACAATGGGAGAATTTACTAATAATGCTCTGCCTAGTGCAGTTCTTTGTCTCTGACCTCCACTTAGTGTAATTCCTCTCTCACCAACAATTGTTTTGAACTTTTGGGGAAAATTATTTATATCGTCTATCAATCCTGCCTTTTTAGCACTTGTTTTGACTAATTCTTTTGTGGCTTTTGGATCTCCAAAACGAAGATTTTCAGCAATTGTAGAGGTAAATAAAAATGCTTCTTGAGGAACAATTGAAATATTTTTTCTAAGATCTTTTAATTTAATATTTTTTACATCAACCTTATCTAAAAATAATTGACCATCTGGAATTTCAATAGTTCTTCCTAGAGATTTTGCTAATGTTGTTTTACCACAACCTACAGGACCAACTATTGCGATAAGTTCTCCAGGAAAAATTTTAAAATTGAGACCATTTAATGAGTTAAATTTTGATCCGGGGTATCTTATTGTTAAATCTTTTGCTTCTATCAATCCTTTTATCTTACTTTTTATAGATTTAGTGTTTAATCCATCGATAATATTTGGATTACTTTGAAAGATTTCTTCTACACGATCTAAACTTACCTGACCGAGTTGAAAAGTATTCAATGTAAATCCCAACAGAGCAGTCGGGAAAACTAGCCTCTCAACATAAAGAATTAACGCAACTAAACCACCTATTGAAATAAATCCACTTTCTAGTTGATAAGTCCCTAACCCTAACAATATTAATAAGGAAATTGAAGAAATCCCTTGAAGCAATGGAAATAAAGTACTTGCAGTTCTTGCAAGTTTTATTGCCGAATTTCGATAAGAATTATTATGTATGCTAAATTCTCTCTTCTCAGCATTTTCTTGGGCATATATTTTTATAGCACTTATCCCTGAAAGATCTTCTTGTATGAGATCGCTAAGTTTGGATAGTGATTCTTGTTGAGCTTTTCTTTGTTTTACCATTCTACCGCCAAATAAACTTACAATCCCCAGTATTAATGGGAATATCATTAATGCTGATATGGTTAATGTTTTGTTTATCAAAAACATCGATGGAATAGTGAATGAATAAGCTAATACAATGTTGCATAAACTTAAAACTGTAAAACCTAAAAGTCTTCTTATGTTCTCAACATCGCTTGTAGCTCTACTAATTATGTCCCCACTCCCTCTTTTTTGTATCCAATCTGGGTCTTGAATAAGTAAATGATCGAAGAGTTTCTGACGAAGATTTACTTCAACCTTTCTTCCTATTCCAAAGACAATCTGCCTTGAAAATAGTCTAATTAAACCCATACAAGTAGCTAACAAGATTAACCACAAAGATTTAGTAATTACAAAATCTGAAGAGAAACTATTTTGAAGTTGATCTATGATGTTCTTTACTTCAAGGGGTATTACAACACTTAATATGTTTACTAGTAATAGGGCTAAAGCTCCATAAAAAAACTCTTTTTTGTATGGTCTTAGATATTTTAATATAACCTTTAACTTTAAATTCTTCATTTAATTTTACCCATATGATTAAGATAATGTTTCATTTTTAAATATGTGAGCTAATTTTATAAATGATTTAATATTTAATTATGAGTAATGTGCAAACTCATCCTTTACATGCAACGGATAAAAAAATTATTGATTCTCTCATAACTAAAGAAAGACCTGAGGATCTTGACTACATTAATTTGGCTAGATTAATAAATAGATATAGTAACTTCCCTGGTGAAATAGAAATTAAAAATGATATTGAAAAAATTTTAAAATTTTGGAAAATTAGTCAAAATGATCTTTTTTTTAGAACAAAAACAATTTGGTCAAAAAGCTTCAGGCCTACTAATACAAATAAAGATTTAGTTGGGTCGGGTTTTGATACTTCAAATTAAATTTTATCTGCTTATTCTAATTAAAAAATAAATGTCTTCTAACCTATCGAATCCTGAAATCTTAAATAGTTTGTTGGAGGGGGAAAACCTTGATGATCCAACTTCCAGACTATTAATGAAAAGATGGCTTAATAGTGAAATCTCTGATGTCCAAACAGGAGCTTTTTTGAGCGCCTTAAGAGCAAAGGGTTGCTCGGGAGCTGAATTGTCTTCTATGGCTGAGGAACTCCTAAACGTTTGTGAATTGCCAGTAGCGAGACCGAATTTGTATATGGTTGACACTTGTGGAACCGGAGGTGATGGTGCAAATACATTTAATATTTCTACCGCTGTGGCATTTGTAGCTTCATCCTGTGGAGTAAATATTGCTAAACACGGAAATAAAAGTGCAAGTGGAAAAGTTGGCTCTGCTGATGTTTTATTGAATTTAGGTTTAAATTTAAATTGTTCACTCGAAAAAGTAATATCTGCCGTTACTGAAATTGGAATAACTTTTTTGTTCGCACCTGTTTGGCATAAATCTTTAATTAAACTTGCTCCATTAAGAAAGGATCTTGGAATAAGGACTGTATTTAATCAACTTGGACCACTGGTTAATCCTTTAAGACCCAATGCACAAGTATTAGGGGTCGCTTCAGAAGATCTTTTAGAACCAATGGGAAGTGCATTGTTGAATATGGGAATGGATAGAGTAGTGGTAGTCCATGGTTATGGAGGCCTTGATGAAGCTTCACTTCAAGGAGATAATAAATTAATATTTGTTGAAAAAGGAAAATTGCGATTTTCAAAAATAAATATCTCTGACTTTAATCACGAAAATACTTCAAACGTTCAGCTGGTTGTTTCTGATAGTGACTCTAATGAGGAAATCCTAAGATCTGTTTTAAATGGTTCTGGAAAAAAATCGCATAAAGAAGTAGTTGCATTGAATTCCGCTTTAGTACTTTGGGCAGCAGGAATAGAGAATGATTTACATGAAGGCTTCAATAAATCTTTATATTCAATTAATCAAGGAAATCCATGGAAAAAATTTTCACTCTTAAAAACTTATTTATCCTCAGATAAAATTATCGAAAATACATGAATAATCCCTACAAAAAAAATGCAAAATTAGTTTTGAGTAATGGGATAATATTCCCGGGATTTTCTTTTGGAGCTACTGGTACTGCTGTTGGTGAGATAGTTTTTAATACTGGAATGACAGGATATCAGGAGGTTATTACTGATCCAAGTTACTACGGTCAAATATTAACATTTACTTATCCAGAAATTGGAAATACTGGAATCAATCTAGAAGATTCAGAATCAACTATAAATGTTAAGGGAATAATTGTTAGAAATTATTCGTCCAATAATAGTAATTGGAGATCTTTAAAAAATCTTAATCAATGGTTAGTTGAAAAAAATATAGTAGGTCTTTATGGAATTGATACAAGGGCGCTTGTTAAAATTTTAAGATCTAATGGTTCGATGAATGGAGTCCTAACCTCCGAGGACATAACTCTAGAAAGTTGCCTAAAAATTGCACATGAAATTCCAAAAATGGAGGGTTTAAATTTATCAAAAGTAGTTTCAACAAAAAAACAATTTTTATGGCGAAATCTTACAGAAACTGTTTTTGACGTTAGAAAAAGATGTTACGAAAATCCTCGTAAATTAAAAGTGGTAGCTATTGATTTTGGAATTAAAAAATCAATTTTAAATAGACTAGTCTCCCATGGTTGTGAAATTTTAGTTTTGCCTTCACATTCTTCTTTTAATGACGTTCTATCGCATAAGCCTGATGGCATATTCTTTTCAAATGGTCCAGGTGATCCATCCTCTGTTTCTGAAGGTATAGATTTAGCAAGATTACTTATTGATCACGGTAAGATACCTATGTTTGGTATTTGCCTTGGTCATCAAATATTTGGATTGGCTTTAGGAGGTTCAACCTATAAACTCACATTTGGACATCGTGGACTAAATCACCCTTGTGGAATCAATCAGAATGTCGAGATTACTAGTCAAAATCATGGCTTTGCTATTGACCCAAATACCCTATCTGACGATACTGTAAAAATAACTCATTTTAATCTTAACGATAAGACTGTTGCTGGATTAGAAGTTTATAATAAACCAATATTCAGTGTTCAATATCATCCGGAAGCAGGACCTGGTCCCCATGATTCAGATTATTTATTTAAAAAATTTGTTTCTCTAATGTTAGAAAGATGTTGACATATTGTTTTCTTTTGATTTGATAATTACATTTGAAACATTTATTTTTTGGAGGGTTTAGATCATAGAAGATTTCCAAAAGCTAACGGTCTCCTTAAGAGGAAACCTCGATGTAAGATCAAATGTTACTGTTTTTACTTTTAAAGGCCAACTCGATGCCTTCTCAGAAAAACAATTTAAGACTTTTGTCTCTAATAACATAAAAAATGAATTTCCTTTCATTATTGATCTTACAAAAATTGATTTTCTTGATTCTTCAGGTCTTGGAGCTCTCGTCCAGACTGCTAAAGAATGTAAAAAATTGAAGATAGGTTTTTCAGTTGTTGGTAATTCAAGAGTTGCTCAAACAATTAAACTTGTACGTTTAGGAGATTTTCTTAATTTAAAGTCCTGTCTTGAAGATGCATTAACTTATTTTAAAAATTGAATTATTGGATTCAAAACTTGGTTCCATATGGATCACCTGAAGAAATAGGTGTTATTCAACTTGCGTGGCTTGGGGATTCGGTATGGGAACTTCATCAAAGACTGAGATATGTTCATTTACCTTTAAAATCAAAAGAACTCCATTTATCGGTCGTAAATGAAGTGAAAGCAAAATCTCAATCAAAATCCTTAAGTCAAATTGAACATTTACTAAATCCAATTGAAATCGATTTGATTAGGCGTGCTAGAAATAAAATAAAGAGATTCCCAAAGTCTTCTGATCCGACCATTTATTCAAGAGCAACTGGCTTTGAAACTCTTATAGGTTGGCTATTTCTAAAAGATCCTCAAAGACTGTCAACTCTTTTTGAATTCCTTGAAATTAAAATAAATTAAATTGATGAATAACTTTTCAAGAAAAAATCATTCTGAAAAAAATAGAAAACGACGAAAAAAAAATGAAGATTCTGATTTCTACTCCAAAGACAATATTTCTTCGAGAGAAAATAATAGATTTTCTATGAAATCTTCAAAGAAACATGGAATAAAAAATTTCAATGAAAGTGATAAAGTTAGAACTAATTTATCCTCAAACAGAAGGAAGCCTTTAAATAAATCTAAAAATGAAATTTCTACAAAGTCTCATTATCTTAATAAAGAGCTTGTAAATAATAAAAACTTTGATGATTGGATATGGGGAAAACATTCGGTTTATGAAGCTCTTATTAGTGAAAGAGCTATTAATAGGATTTGGTGTACTTCAGAAATCTTTTCTTCGGAGAAATTCTATACTTTGCTTAAGGATTTAAAATTAAAAGGAGTCTTGATTGAAGAAGTTTCTTGGAACAGACTTTCCCAATTGACTTTTGGTGCTTCACATCAAGGAGCAGCATTGCAGTTGGCATCCTCTAAAACCATATCATTAGAAGAATTAATCAAATTTTCCAAAACTAATTCAACTAATCCAATTATTTTGGCCTTGGACGGAATAACTGATCCTCATAATGTTGGGGCGATAATAAGATCTGCAGAAGCATTTAATTCCAAAGGTATTGTTATTCCTCAAAGAAGATCTGCTGGATTAACAGGAACAGTTGCAAAAGTAGCTGCAGGTGCTCTGGAGCACTTACCAGTAAGTAGAGTTGTTAATTTAAATAGGGCGCTGGCTGAGTTGAAGAAAAATGGTTTTCTTATTGTTGGACTATCTGGAAATGGTAAATTATCGATATCAAATTTTCATGAAAAAACTCCTTTAGTAGTTGTAATTGGTTCTGAAGATAAAGGTATTTCCTTGCTTACTCAAAAAAAATGTGATTTCCTATTAAAGATCCCCCTTAAAGGGAAAACATCAAGTTTAAATGCCTCTGTGGCAGCGGCAATATCACTATTTCACTTAACTGGTAATTAATTTTTTTGGTATCCAACACAATATTTATGTTTTTTAAAATATTGTTGTTTCAATACATTTATATATTTAATAGAAATTTATTGAATTTTTGCTACAAAATTGTATAGAATTTAACAAGAATTGATGGTCTAAACGGCCAATTAAATTTGATTAGAAACTTTGGAAACAAACTCGGATTAGCTTGGTGGGCTAAAATTGAGACAAAACAACCCAGTACTACATACTGGTACGGTCCATTTATCACAAAACGTAGCTTAAAAGAAAATATGTCTTCTTTTATCAAAGATTTAACTGATGAAGGAAACAAAGACATAAAACATAGTTTATTACGATGCAAAAAGGAAGAACCATTGACAGTTTGATAATTTTAAATTTGAAGATAAGTTAAAAAATGAATTTTAATTCTTTCAGAAAGGAAATTAATAGTAAAAATGCTTCTGTTAAAGAATTAGTTAATGATATTTTTTCAAAAATTGATTCTAAAGATTCTGAAATCAATTCTTATATTTGTACTACAAAAGAATTAGCAATCTTGCAAGCTGAAAATATAGATAAATTAATCCAAAACGAAAAAATACTACCCCCTTTAGCGGGAATACCCATTGCAATTAAAGATAATATTTGTACAAAAGGTGTTGTAACTACTTGTGCAAGTAAAATGCTCCAAAATTTTATTTCACCTTACGAATCTACAGTTTCTAGTAAATTATGGTCTTCAGGTGGGATTTGTTTAGGTAAAACAAATTTAGATGAATTTGCAATGGGAAGTTCAACTGAAACCTCCTTATTTGGTGTTACTTCAAATCCTTGGGATTTTAATAGAGTTCCTGGAGGTAGTTCTGGAGGAAGTGCTGCTTCAGTTGCAGCTGGATTTTGCGCTGCAGCTATAGGCTCTGATACCGGTGGATCAATAAGACAACCAGCTTCTTTTTGTGGTGTTGTAGGACTTAAGCCCACTTATGGAAGAGTAAGTAGATGGGGATTAGTAGCTTTTGCTAGTTCTCTTGATCAAATTGGCCCAATTACAAATACTGTCTCAGATGCTGCTGAAATCCTTTATTCAATATCTGGTAAAGATTCCTTTGATTCAACATGTCTTGATAAACCCGTTCCTAATTATTTGAATGATTTAAATAAATCCATTAAGGATTTAAAAATTGGAATCATTAAAGAATGTTTTCAACACCCAGGACTTAATCCAGAAGTTAAAGATTCTGTTCTCTCTGGGGTTGAAAGATTCAAAAATTTAGGAGCTGAAATTATTGAAATTGAATGCCCAAGATTTAACGACGGAATAGCTACATATTATGTTATTGCACCATCTGAAGCATCTGCAAATTTAGCAAGATATGATGGAGTTAAATATGGTTACAGATCGAATGAAGGCTCTAACCTTCTTGATATGACTTCAAAAAGTCGTGCAGAAGGATTTGGAAATGAAGTCCAAAGAAGAATTTTGATAGGAACTTATGCTTTATCAGCTGGATACAGCGATGCTTATTATAAGAAAGCACAAAAAGTAAGAACATTAATAAGAAAGGATTTTGATAATGCTTTTAAGAAAGTGGATATATTACTAACTCCGACATGTCCAACTACAGCTTTTATGAAAGGAGACTTTGCGAATGATCCACTTTCTATGTATCTGTCTGATCTCTTGACTGTTCCTGCTAATTTGGCCGGACTTCCAGCTATAAGTATTCCTTGTGGTTTTGATACCAAAGGATTACCTATAGGTCTTCAATTAATAGGTAATGTATTGGAAGAGGCCAGAATTTTAAATGCAGCGCATATTTTTGAAATTGATGCACATGTAATAAGGGATAGACCCGTATTCTAAATTTGTATTAATAATTAATTTGTGATGGTAAACTATAGACCTTTTTGAAATTTTATCTATCTTATATATATATTTTGATTGAGTATGGGTTTCGTTCCGCTTCATAATCATAGTGACTACAGTCTTCTTGATGGTGCAAGTCAAATTTCTAAAATTGTAGATAGAGCCTGTGATCTTGGAATGGATTCTGTAGCTTTGACAGACCATGGAGTTATGTATGGAGTTCTTGATTTAGTCAAGAAGTGCAAAGATAAAGGTATAAAACCAATTATTGGCAATGAAATGTATGTGATTAATGGTTCTATTGATGATCCTCAACCAAAAAAAGAAAAAAGATATCATTTAGTAGTATTGGCAAAAAATCATACTGGCTATAAGAATCTTGTAAAGTTAACAACTATCAGTCACTTAAATGGTATGAGAGGTCGAGGTATTTTCTCTAGACCTTGTATTGATAAATTTCTTTTAAGTAAATATAGTGAAGGTCTTATAGTTTCCACAGCTTGCCTTGGAGGCGAGATTCCTCAAGCCATTTTGAAAGGAAGATTAGATGTAGCAGAGGAGATAGCTCTTTGGTACAAAAAATTATTTGCAGACGATTTTTATCTAGAGATACAGGATCATGGTTCAATTGAGGATAGAATTGTCAATGTTGAAATACTAAAAATTGGAAGGAAGCATCAAATAAAAGTAATTGCTACCAATGATGCTCATTACATATCAAATATGGATGTTGAATCTCATGATGCGTTACTTTGTATATTAACGGGCAAACTAATAAGCGATGAAAAAAGATTGAGATATACCGGGACAGAATATATTAAGAGTGAGAATGAAATGCTTGAACTTTTTAAAGATCATATTGATGATGAATCAATTAAAGAGGCTGTTAATAATACAGTAGAAATCTCAAAAAAAATTGAAGAGTTTGATTTATTTGGTAATTATAGAATGCCAAAATTCCCTGTTAAGGAAGACAAAGATTCATTTTCTTTTTTGAAAGATTTATCTTATGAAGGTTTATTGATGAGACTTAAAAAGAAGGATCTAAAAGAAGTTGATGAGATTTATAAAAAAAGAATATCTTCTGAATTAGAAATTATTAATGACATGGGTTTCCCAGACTATTTTTTGGTTGTTTGGGACTATATTAAATTTGCTAGAGATAACTCCATTCCCGTTGGTCCTGGTAGAGGTTCTGCAGCAGGTTCACTAGTAGCCTATGCTCTTCAAATTACGAATATTGATCCTGTTGAGCATGGTTTATTGTTTGAGAGATTTCTAAATCCTGCAAGAAAGTCTATGCCAGATATCGATACTGACTTTTGTATTGATAGGAGAAATGAAGTTATTGATTATGTTACTAATCGATATGGAGAGGATAAAGTTGCCCAAATAATTACTTTTAATAAAATGACATCTAAAGCGGTTTTAAAGGATGTTGCAAGGGTTCTAGATATTCCTTATGGAGAGGCCGATAAATTGGCTAAGTTAATACCGGTTGTAAGAGGTAAACCTTTTAAACTTAATGAAATGATTGATAAAAAAACTCCCTGTAAGGAGTTCAGGGATAAGTATATTAATGATAATAAGGTTAAAAGATGGATAGATTTGGCATTAAGAATTGAGGGAACTAATAAAACATATGGAGTTCATGCTGCAGGAGTTGTTATCGCATCAGATCCTCTTGACGAACTTGTTCCTCTTCAAAGGAATAATGAAGGGCAAATAATTACCCAATATTCAATGGATGATATTGAATCGCTTGGATTATTGAAAATGGATTTCTTGGGTCTTAAGAATCTAACGATGATTGATAAGACCGTTTCTCTTATTAATCAATCCACAGGAAAGAAAATAAATATTGATGAATTACCTCAAAATGATTGTAAAACCTTTGAACTTATTGGTAGAGGAGATCTTGAAGGTGTTTTCCAACTTGAATCTTCTGGGATGAAACAGGTTGTAAAGGATTTTAAACCAAACTCTCTTGAAGATATTTCATCTATCCTGGCTCTTTATAGACCCGGTCCTCTTGATGCTGGTCTGATACCTAAATTCATTAATCGAAAAAATGGCAATGAAAAGGTTGATTTCCCTCATCCTTTTATTAAATCGATTCTGACTGAAACTTATGGAATTATGGTTTACCAAGAACAAATTATGAAAATTGCTCAAGACTTAGCGGGTTATTCTCTTGGCGATGCCGATTTACTAAGAAGAGCAATGGGAAAAAAGAAAGTTTCAGAGATGGTAAAACATAGGAATATTTTTGTAGGCGGCTCTATGAAAAAAGGTGTAAATGAAAAATTAGCAAATGATCTATTTGATCAAATGGTTTTATTCGCGGAATATTGTTTTAATAAAAGCCACTCAACTGCATACGGTGCAGTAACTTACCAAACTGCTTTTTTAAAAGCTCATTTTCCTGTTGCATATATGGCAGCCCTGCTCAGTGTTAATTCTGGATCGAGCGACAAGATGCAAAGATATATTTCTAATTGTTATTCGATGGGAATTGAGGTTATTTCACCCAGCATTAATTTTTCTGGGATTGATTTCACTATCAAGAATAGTCAAATATTATTTGGTCTGTCTGCAATTAAAAATCTAGGAGATTCTGCGATAAGAAATATAATTGAAAATCGTAATAAATTTGGAAATTTTAAGTCATTGTCTGATTTGTGTGATCGTTTACCTTCTAATGTTCTAAACAAGAGAAACATTGAATCTCTAATTCATTGTGGAGCACTTGATGAATTTTCAATTAATAACAATAGAGCTCAATTATTATCGGATCTCGAATATGTCATTGAATGGGCGTCTTCACGAAATCGGGATAGATTATCAGGTCAAGGAAATCTTTTTGACTCTGAAGATGAATTTTCAAATGTAGCATTTTCAGATTCACAGTTAACTAAGGTTGAGGATTATTCACTTATTGAGAAGTTAAGGTTAGAAAAACAGCTTTTAGGTTTTTATTTATCTGATCATCCTTTAAAACATTTAACTAAACCTGCAAAACTTGTATCTCCAATAAGTATTTCTCAGTTAGAAGATTCAAAAGATAGAACAAAGGTTTCTTTAGTTGCAATGATACCTGAATTGAAGCAAATTACAACAAGAAAAGGAGATAGAATGGCCATAGTTCAGCTTGAAGATCTATCTGGAAGTTGTGAATCAATAGTTTTCCCTAAAACCTATACCAGATTATCAGAATTTCTTTTGACTGATACTAGATTATTGGTTTGGGGAACTATTGATAAAAAAAGTGACAAGACTCAATTAATAATCGATGATTGTAGAGAAATAGATAATCTTAAATTGCTTATTATTAATCTTGAAAGTTATCAAGCATCAGATGTAAAAGTACAAAATACATTAAGAGACTGTTTAATTAAGTTTAGGCCAGACAAAGGTACATGTGGAGTCAAGATTCCAGTTTTAGCTGCAGTAAGAAATAAAAATAGTATCACTTACGTTAAATTTGGGGATCAGTTCTGTATTGGAGACATTCAAGGAGCATGCAAATTATTAGAAGATAAATCATTCCAGATTAATTTAAAATCTTTAGTTTCTTAGATTAACTATTCTCTTCAAAATTTTGAGTAGCAGGTTTGAAGGCAGCTTTTGCTCTTTGTATGTTCATAGGAATATTTTCAATACCGAAAAAAGATCCAGGCTCTTTATCCCAACTAGCTGATAATATTCCAAAACTCAATCCTGCCAGTCCTAATAAGAAAAACAATGCAGAAATTGCAATTGTTGATGAGGGAGGTATTTCAGCAATATTTCTTGTAACGATAATGTAGCTCACAACAAATACTGACATACCCATGATAGTAGGTATTCCTGCTGTGAAAAAAATTCTTCTAGCCATTCTATCAGCTACATATTTTGGAATCCCACTTGAAGATTTTTTTGAAGAAATAAGTGTTTCTGATTTTTTTTCTAAATTGGCAAAAGCTTTTGTCTCTGATATATTTTTTTTCTTTTTATTAGATATCTTCTTTTTTGATTGCTTTTTTTTCATAGATGGAAATCATCCTCTGATTCCAATTTTCTTTACTAAATCTTTATAATTTTGTACATTTTTTTCTTTTATGTAAGATAGTAATCTTTTTCTTTTGCCAATCATTTTTAATAATCCCTGCCTTGAAGCGAAATCATGAATATTGCCTTGTAAATGGGAACTTAATTTAGAGATTCTTTTTGAAAGCATTGCAACTTGAACTTCTACTGAACCCGTATCAGTTGCATGTATTTGATGAGTTTCAATAAGCTTCTGTTTTTCAGCTGTATCTAATGACATAAATTTAATTTTCTTAAAATTATTCTACTACGTTATCTGCCTATATTACTACTATCATTATCTAAATAATTCATAGCTACTTTCAATAAATGCTCAAATGAAATATTTTTTTCTTCTTTATTGTTAGAAACAATTTCTTTTGTTTCATTAATAATGTTTGGCAAAACACTGTCAATTTCTTTATTCGAATAATTTAAAGACTTTAAGGTTAGCTGGAGATCACAAAGAATTTTATCGTTTTCATTATTAATAAGAAAAACATTATTTTTTTTTTCTTTCTCAATTTTTAATTCATTTTTAAATATAGTTTTTAATTCTAAAAACAACCTTTCAGTCATTTTTTGACCTATGCCTGGCACCGAACTAATTAACTTTTTGTTTTGTGTGTTGATTGCCATGAGAATTTCGCTAATTGAAAATTTATTTAATAACCCCATGCCAATTTGAGATCCAATACCTCTTATATTTAAAATTTGAACAAAGAATAACTTTTGTTCCTTCGAAGAGAACCCAAATAATAAATCTGTATCTTCTTTCTTAATATGCTTTATCCAAAGAGTTACGTTTGTATTGGATCTTTTATTTGTTTTTAATTTAAGATAGAAGGATTCTAGTATTTGTATCTCATAACCTAATCCTTGGCAATTGATTAAAACAAAATATTTTTGATTAGTTTGCCAATATTCAACAATTTCTCCGCTTATCCAACTAATCAATTAACCACCATCCACTTGACAACCAATAGCTGCTCCTGTGACTGCACCTAGCGGAACGGCCCACCAACGTCCCTCTTTCCTTGAAATAGCACCACCTACTCCTCCCCCTAGTAATGCGCCAGCTATCTTGCCATCGGTACAGTCATCATCTTTAATTCTCTCTGCTCTTGACCCTCCACAAGGTATTTCTACATCTACTTCATAACTTCTTACATAACCTGGATTTGATTTTGTACCAGGTATATATTCTTCTCTGTATTCAGTTCTGGTACAAGTTACCGATTTAGGGGGTGTTGCATAAACTTTAATTGAAGAAGAAAAACAAAACAAAAAAGCTAAATAGAAAAATTTCACTGTAATTTTTAATCTTTTAATATTCTATGTCCTTTTGATTATTTTGGTAGTGGATATAATAGTTCCTAATAAAACTAGAGAAGCTCCTAATAAAAAATTAATGTTTATAACTTCGCTAAAAAATAAAATCCCCCAAATAGACCCAAATAAAACTTGTAAATAGTTAATGGCTGAAGCCTCAGACGCTGGTAAATTTTTTAATCCTATAGTTAGGAATGTTTGACCTAATTGTGTAAATAACCCTATGCCAAAGATCCAAATTAATTCATTCCAATTTGGGGTAACCCAATTGATTAAAACAATTGGCGATAAGGTTATAAAAGAAACAAGTGGAAAATATTCAATAATTACATAAACATTTTCGGTATATGAAAGTTTCTTAACTGAAACGTAAGCCAATGCAGTGCAAATTGATCCAAGAAATGCAATGAAAATCGAGAAAGTTCCAATTTCAACGTTTATTTTTAATAATTGAGTTGGATTTAATATTACTAATATTCCAACCCAACCAAATATTAAAGCAAAAAATAAATTACGAGTTATTTTTTCGCTTATAAATATGCCAGCAAATATAGATATAAAAATAGGATATGTATACTGAATGACAGTCGATATACTTAGAGGCATATTTCTTATTGCATGAAAAATACAAAGTAAGGCTATGGTTCCCAGAACTCCTCTTAGAATAAGTAGTAATCTATTGTTTCCTAAAGGATTTATATTTTTTAAATTAATGATGAATAATGTAATTATTAAACTTAGTAATGATCTAAAGAAAACTAATTCATAAATAGGTATCCTATTATCAATATTTTTTACGCACAAAGTCATCAAACTAAAGAAGAATGAGGCAAAAACCAAATTCAACTTATTAAGTGAATTAAATTTTTTATCTAATTCTGTGAAATTTATCATTTAATAATATATTTATTGTGAAATTAAGTAGATTCTTATTTGATTTTGAACTATAACAAATAAATCATTATTAATTTTTGAATAAATATCTCAATGGTTCATTCTATACACCCAAGAACTATTCAAGAGGTTAAAGAAAAGGCAGATATTGTTGAAGTTATATCTGAACATATTGTTCTAAAGAAGAAAGGGAAGGAATTTGTTGGAATTTGTCCTTTTCATGATGATACTAAACCATCAATGACAGTATCACCAACTAAACAATTCTATTATTGTTTTTCTTGTGGTGCTGGTGGTAACTCTATTAAATTTTTAATGGAATTTACTCGTGCAAACTTTTCTGATGTTGTACTATCTCTAGCAAAAAAAAATAATATTAATGTTGAAAATTTTGAGGGTGCTCAAGCAGAAGCATATAAAAAGCAATTATCTAAAAAAGAAGAATTATATAAAATACTAAGAGTTACTAAAAATTGGTTTAAGTCTCAATTAAATAATTCTTCTGGTATTGAAGCAATGAAATATTTAAAATCTAAAAGAAACTTAAATAACAAAATTATTGATGATTTTGAACTAGGTTTCGCTCCAAATTCATGGAATGATTTGTCAAATTATCTATCCAAGGTAGAAAAATTTCCTATTAATTTAATATTAGCTTCAGGTCTTGCAATTTCTAAGGATAATTCTGAAAAGATTTATGATCGTTTTAGAAATAGATTAATTGTCCCAATACATGATATGCAGGGAAGAGTAGTTGCCTTTGGAGGCAGATCTCTTGATGCTCAGGAACCCAAATATCTTAATTCTCCTGAATCAGATATTTTTGAAAAGGGAAAAATGCTGTTTGCTTTCGAAAAAGCTTCTAGCAATATTAGAAAAAAAGATAAAGCTATTATTGTTGAAGGCTATTTTGATGTGATTTCTCTTCATTCAAAAGGTATCAATAATTCTGTCGCTTCCCTCGGGACAGCATTAAATAAGTATCAAATTTCTCAACTATGTAGATGTACAGATAATAAAAATATAATTTTGAATTTTGATTCTGATAATGCAGGAATATTAGCTACAAAAAGAGTAATAAAAGAAGTGGAGAGTCTATCTCTTCATGATCAAATTAACCTTAATATACTTCAACTAAATGACTTTAAAGATCCAGACGAATATTTGAATAGTCATACTCCCGAAGATTATTTTAATTTAATTGATAATTCTTCCTATTGGATTGATTGGGAGATTGATCAGATTTTTAAAGATAAAGATTTAACTAAATCCAATGTTTTCCAGAGTGTTATTTCTTCATTGGTAAAATTACTAAGTAAATTACCTCAATCATCAACCAGAACTCATTATCTACAAAAAGTTTCCGAACAATTAAGTAAGGGGCAAGCAAGGTTGGCAATACAGTTTGAACAAGATTTAAGAAATCAAGTTAAGGGATTTCGTTGGCATGGCAGATCAAAAAGATTTGAACAACCAAATGATATTTCTCGCCGTGAGAAGAATGAATCGGAAATAATTTTTTATTATTTGCATTGTCCAGATCTTAGGCTTTTTATTAGAGATGAATTTCTTAAAAGAGAAATCAATGGTTTTAATACTAACTACATTCAAAATTTATGGGAAGCGATTGCAAAAATTGAACAAAATAATTTGGGTTTAAATTATTTAAATGATTTAAAACAATTAAATAGTCAAATTATTCAAAAAGAGTTTTCTGCTATTAACTTAATTTCACTTCTGCCTGACTACCTAGCTCTTAATAATAATGAATTATCAAATAAAATTAATATTTTTATCAATCCCAATGAGTTGTTTTTAACTTTGCTGACTAATCCTAAAGACAACTTACTTGGAACTTTATCACTTCTTGAGAAATATAATTCTCTAAAAAGATGTAGACACTTGATAGAATCTTGGGGATCTCAAAGATTAAAAACTTTAGAAAATTGTATATCTATCTTAATTGATAATTCTTCAGGTTCCCTAAATACTAATAAAGAGATAGACGATCTTTTTAAAGATTTAAATTCAGATGCTATCAAGTTTCAGGAACTATATTATTTAGAAAGAAAACATATTAATTTTTTAGATAAACAACGCTGTGGTAATTTCATTGCTAGTTAATATATTCTCTTTAAATTTATAAGCAGTATTTTTTAATCAGTTTTTTTACCCTTTTGGGTTTGTCTTCAAGAACATAAGCTTCTACTTCTTTTGCATAAGTCCCAGAAAAATTTGAAGTAGAAAATTCTAACGCTTTTCTCTTAGCTTGATGCAATTTATTTTCTAATTTTTTTATATCTCCGATTGTTTTATTGTTATTGCATCTTTGTATCACATGAGTTGCTTCATGTCTTAATGCTTTTCTTATTGCTCTTTCTGTTTTGAAGTTATCTTTTTCTTGTAGCTGTTTTTTATTTCTATAATTTGTTTTCCTTTTTGCATTTTCAGTACATATTATTATTTTATTTTCTTCAAAGTTATGTAGCCCTTTTATTTCCTTATTTAAGAGACATTCAATTTTATTTTCTTCAACCACATAGTTTGCTTTCATTAATAAGTCAAGAATCTCTTTATCTAATTTGCTTAAAAATATTATAAATTCCATTTTATTTTTTTAATTAACTATAGTTGGGATGTGCTCTATATCAGTTGTAGATGAGCGACTTAAGAAATTCTTATTCATCGTCCAACTTTGTGGATTTTTTGTAATAGCCCATGTAATTGCATTTTTATTAAATCTTTTATTTAATAAATCAATCGTTCTCATAAGATTTGTTGATTTTTTTAGGTCTTTTTCAGATTTGTAATTGATAACTGATTGCTGTAAATATTCGCTATTTGTTAAATCCTGCATCAAAACACCAGCTTTTGAGAATTTATATTCGGGATTATAAATTTCTTTCGATAACTCAACTACTATTTTTAAAATATTATTTGTGTCATCTGTTGCCTTTGTAAGTTTTTTATGAGCACTTCTTTGATAATTTTGATTTGAATACTTACTGGTTCTTGCAAATACTCTAATATCAGATGATTGCAAATTCTGACTTCTCATTTTTTCAGCCGCTTTTATTGCGTGAGTCGCCAGCGCTTGAGTTAAGTCTTCTAATTTTGTGACAGGAGTACCGAAACTCCTGCTCACCTGAATTTCTTTTTTTGATTTCTTGTTTTTTTCTATAGGCAGACATCTATGACCTTTCAGTTCTAATTGTAATCTTTTACCTACGATACCTAATTTTTTAATAATTTCATTTTCTTCCATATCTCTTAATTCTCTAGCATTTTTAATACCTTTACTTTGCAACCAATTAGAGGTTTGTTTCCCGACTCCCCATATCTTATCTACACTAATTTTTTTTAAATCATTACTCTCATTCTCAGTTCTAGCTAAATCAAATATTCCAGCCGAATAATCAATATTTTTAGCTAATCTATTAGCGATTTTTGCTCTTACTTTATTTTCTCCTATTCCTACTGTTATGGTAATTCCTAGATTCTGATATATTAATGATCTTATGCTTCTTGCCCAAGGATATAGATTTTTATCATTAGGTCTAGAAATCGAGACAAATGCTTCGTCAATAGAATAAATTTCTATTTGTTCACAGTATTTTTTTAGTGTATTCATTAGTCTTCTGCTCATATCGCCGTAAAGCGAATAATTTGAGCTTAAGACTGCTACATTTAATTTATTTAATCTTTCCTTGACCTTAAAATACGGAGTTCCCATTTTGATTTTTAAAGCTCGCGCTTCAGGACTTCTCGCGATGATACATCCGTCATTATTAGATAAAATTACTACTGGTTTATTTCTTAAATGAGGATTAATATTTTGTTCACATGATGCGTAAAAATTATTAGCATCTATAAGAGCTATCGCATCAATATTTGAGATTTTCATAAATAGCTATGTATTGAATAAATAACAACACCCCATATCTGTACATCAATATGGTTTATAAATCTAAAATCAGGATAATTATGATTTTCTGCTTTTAAATATAATTCATTATTTTTTATAGATAATCTTTTGATTGTAAATTCCCCGTCTATCATTGCGATGATAATATTCCCTGGCCTAGCTATTAAACTTTTGTCTACTATTATTAAATCTTTATCTTTAATTCCTGCATTTATCATTGAGTCACCTTTAACTCTAATAAAAAAAGTGCTAAACGGATTAGATATTAAATATTCGTTTAAATCAATATTCTCTTCTGTATAGTCATCAGCAGGAGAAGGAAATCCTGCTGATACCGAATCAGTTAATAAGGGGATTTTATACTTTTTGTTAGCTGAATCAAAGAAATCCAAGACTTAAATTAATAGTATATATGTACTATATAGTAAAAACCAAAAAATAGTTAGTTATTAAACTTTTATAAATTAAGTTTAGATTAAATCTAATCTTTCTAAGAACGATGGTAAGGGGAGTTGTTAGATATAGAAATAGCTCTATAGATTTGCTCGATTAAGATTAATCTAGCTAATTCATGAGGAAAAGTTAAAGGAGACAGACTTAGTATGAGATCTGATTTTTCTTTTATATCTGAACTAATTCCATCAGTATCGCCGATTAAGAAATTAATTTTTTTATTATTAAAATTTAAGAGCAAAGAACAAAGTTCAACCGAATTAAACTGCTTACCTTCTTCACCGAGGCAGATGATAATATTGTTATTAGATTTAAGATTATTTATATTAAAAGTCTTTAACTCTTTAATAATAAGTTCAGGCATTCTTTTTTTGTATTGATTAATTCCATCTCTAATCCAAATTTTTTTTATTTTACCGATAGCGTAAATTGTTATTCTATTAACTTGAAGCATAAGTAAATATTAAAACTAATTATTCATCAAGAAGATAATTAAATTCATCATAGAGTTCCTCTTCTGTTGATAATTTCTTAGAAAAATTATCTTTTTTAGAATTCATATTAATTTGATTAAGCTCACTTTTTCTTAGTGAATTATTAACTTTAGAAGTCTCTTCTAAAGATTCTGAATTATCAATTAACGAATAAAAAATTTTATTGGGGTCATCTAAATTAAGTGGATTGGTGATTGAATTGTCGTTTTTAGATATATTTGTGAAATTACTTATATTTTTACTTTCGTTTTTTAAATTTTTATTCTTTTTAAATTTTTTGAGCTTATCTAAATTTTTTTTTGATAAGCTCATGATATAAAGTATAAAATAAATTCATATTTAATTTAAACATATTATTTATCTTTTAGATGAATTCTAAACACTATCATCAAAAAAAAAGATTTGGACAACACTGGTTGGTAAATAAAAAAATATTAGAAAAAATCAAAGAAATTGCTTTTCTTAATGAAAATGACTTTATTTTAGAAATTGGTCCAGGTAAAGGAGCGTTAACATCTAAGTTATTAGATTCAGAAATTAAAAAATTACATGCGATTGAATTAGATAAAGATTTAATAAATTTATTAAATAATAAATTCAATAATAATGATAAGTTTTCACTTCAGCAAGGAGATATTCTTACTGTAAATCTAGATTCGATTAATGAGAAGATTACAAAAGTGATTGCAAATATTCCTTACAATATAACTGGACCAATATTGGATATTTTCATAGGGCGATTAGGCATTTCAAAAAAATACAATTACGAAAAAATTATTTTTTTAATGCAGAAAGACGTTGTAGATAGGATTTTGTCAAAAGAAGGAAGTACCAATGCTGGTGCGCTTAGTATAAGAATGCAACTGTTATCAAAAATAAAAAGAATTTGCGATGTACCGCCTTCATCATTTAGTCCGCCTCCAAAAGTTTTTTCTTCTTTAGTAGTCTTTGAACCAATTAAAAATGATTTAAGGTTAAACATTAGTCTAGAAAAATATATAGATAAACTTCTTCGTATTTCATTTAATTCAAGAAGAAAAATGCTTAGAAATACTCTTAATTCAATATTTTCAAATGAAGAGTTAAATGAATTATCTGAATCTTCAAAAGTTTGTATTAATTTAAGACCACAAGATATTTCAATTGATCAATGGATTAAGCTTGCAGAAAATTGTATTAAAATTAAAAAATAAAAATTTAAGTATATGCAAGATTTAGTTAAAAAGAAAATTATTATAAAATCTCCTGCCAAAATAAATTTGCATCTTGAAGTTATTGGTAAAAGAGAGGATGGTTTCCATGAGTTAGCAATGATTATGCAAAATATCGATCTCTCTGATTATTTAGAATTTCAGATTAATAATGAAGGTTTAATTAAACTTGAATCTAATTGTAATGATTTAAGCTTATCTAGTGATAACTTAATTGTTAAATCGGCAAATCTTTTAAAGAAAAAATCAAATATAGATTTCGGTGTAAATATATTTTTAAAAAAAAATATTCCAATTGGTGCAGGATTAGCTGGTGGATCAAGTAATGCAGCAGCAACATTAATTGGTCTTAATAAATTATGGGATTTGAACTTAGATGAAAAAACATTATGTTCATTAGCATCAACTTTAGGATCTGATATTCCATTTTTTATAAATGGTGGTGTTCAATTATGTTTTGGAAGAGGGGAAATTTTAGAGAAACTAGATTCAAACTTTCAATATGGAGTAATTCTTTTAAAAGATCCGAATGTATCGGTATCCACTGCTGAAACTTATAAAAAATATAGTAATAGATTTTGTGATCAATATCTTACTAATAAAGAAATGATTGAGAATATAAGAAAAGACTTAAGAGATAATGGTTTAAATAACTTAAATTTTGATAATCAACATTTAACTATAAAAAATGATTTGCAGTTAGTTGTTGAAAATGTAAATGATTCTGTAAAGCAGGCATTATATTTACTTTCTAAATTAGAGAATAGTCTGGCATTTTCAATGAGTGGATCAGGCCCCACATGTTTTGCACTTTTTAAAGATGTAGAGACTGCGAAAAAAGAATTAAATGCAAATTATAAATTATTCAAAGAAAATGGTTACGATTCATGGGTTTGCACTTTCCTTGAAAAGGGAATAACATTTATTTAAATTTTTCTATACAAAATTTTATTTTGGCTGATAAAAGTAATCAGAATATTGAAAAAAATATTCCTGAAAAAGGACCATTAAATTTTATTGTAGGATCATTAACCAGTTTTTTATTATTTATATTTTTTTATTTTTTGAGTAATAAAATTGCAATTTATTTTTCATTACATAAACCAGCTAATTCTTCAGAAATAGTCCAAAATATTTCTTCTAGTATTAATACCTTGATAATTGGATTATCTTTTTTGCTTACTTTTTCTTTTGCTTTTATAGGTATAGGACTTTTTATTGTATTTATTCGAAGTTTTTTTCTGAAGAAAAGTTGAATTGGGCATATCATTAAGAAAACTTTTTATTTAATGTCTATACATGACCTAGGACTTTTAATACTTTTGCTTTCTCCAGGAATGATTTTGTCAATATTACTACTTATAACCTTTGCTGAAGGAGGTTAACTTAATCAAAGTGGTAGGATTATAGATGTGATTAATTAGGTAATTAATTGTGGCTGGAACATTATTATTTAATGCTTTGAAAGAGGCAATTGATGAAGAAATGGCAAATGATGTAAATGTTTGCGTTATGGGGGAAGATGTTGGTCAATATGGAGGATCTTATAAAGTTACTAAGGATTTATATGAGAAATATGGAGAGTTAAGAGTCTTAGATACTCCAATTGCCGAGAATAGTTTTACAGGAATGGCTGTAGGTGCAGCAATGACTGGGTTAAGACCAATTGTAGAAGGAATGAATATGGGTTTTTTGCTTTTAGCTTTTAATCAAATATCAAATAATATGGGCATGCTCAGATATACAAGCGGAGGAAATTATAAAATACCCGCAGTAGTTAGAGGACCTGGGGGAGTTGGTCGCCAACTTGGTGCTGAACATAGTCAAAGACTTGAAGCATATTTTCATGCAGTTCCTGGTATAAAGATTGTTGCATGTAGTACACCTACAAATGCTAAAGGTTTAATGAAAGCAGCTATAAGAGATGATAATCCGGTTCTATTTTTCGAACATGTTCTTCTATACAACTTGTCTGAAGAATTACCTGTTGGTGATTATACTTGCGCTTTAGATCAGGCTGACGTTGTTAAAGAAGGTAAAGATATTACTTTGTTGACTTATTCAAGAATGAGACATCACTGCCTTAAAGCTGTTGAAGAATTAGAAAAAAAAGGAATAGATGTTGAGTTAATCGATTTAATAAGTTTAAAACCATTTGATATGGAAACTATCTCAAAATCAATAAGAAAAACAAATAAAGTAATTATTGTGGAAGAATGTATGAAGACTGGAGGTATTGGTGCAGAATTAATTGCATTGATAACAGAAGAGTGTTTCGATGATCTTGATGCTCGACCAATAAGATTATCTAGTCAGGATATTCCAACTCCGTATAATGGAAATCTTGAGAATTTGACAATAATCCAACCACATCAAATAGTTGAAAAAGTTGAAGATTTAATTAGTGGGAGTATATAGGCAATGAAAAGAAAGCAAGGCTGGCTTTTTTTTATTATATTTCTGCTCACATTATCTGTTTATCTATTAATAAATTATCCCTTACAGTTGGGATTGGATTTACAGGGTGGTTCTCAACTTACACTACAAATTATTAAAGAGGAAGGGAGGGTAACAAAGGATGAACTTGATGCAGTCAATTCCGTTATAGATAGACGTGTTAACAACTTAGGGGTTTCAGAGTCTAACTTGCAAACACTAGGTGGAGATCAATTGATTTTAGAATTACCTGGAGAGCAAAATCCATTAGTTGCTTCAAGAGTTCTAGGTAAGACTGCTTTATTAGAATTTAGGACGCAAAAAGAAGGAACATCTACAGATTTAAAAAACTTGCAAATTCAGAGATTGAAAATTAATGAATTAATTGATCAATATTCCTCTTCAGAAAAAAGTCTATATGATGATAATTTCTTAATCATTATTCAAGACGATCTTAAAGAGATAGAGAAAGCATTAAATTATTCATCTACTAGTAGTGATTTATATGGAAAGTTAATTGAAAATAAAAAATATGTTTATAAACAAATTACAAATTTATTTAATAAAACAGATTTATCTGGAAAGGATCTTATAAACGCAGGAAGGAGACAAGAACAAACAAACAGTAATTGGGAAGTTTTATTGAATTTTAGTAATTCAGGAGGTGATAAGTTTGCAGAAATTACAAAATCAATTGCTGGCACTAATCAACTATTGGCTATTGTTCTTGATGGCGAATCAATTAGTGAAGCCAGTGTAGGTAGTCAATTTGCTAACACTGGAATTACGGGTGGATCAGCAACAATAAGCGGTAATTTTAGTGCTGAAAAGGCTAGAGAATTAGAAGTTCAACTTAAAGGAGGTTCATTACCATTGCCAATTGAGATAGTAGAAACTAACACTATAGGGGCTCTATTGGGATCCAAAAATATTTTAAAAAGTCTTTATGCAGCTATTACTGGATTGATTTTTGTTGGTATATTTATGATTTTTAATTATAGAATTCTAGGTTTTGTTTCAGTTTTTTCTCTTGTACTTTATGGTTTCTTTAACTTAGCCCTATATTCTTTAATTCCTGTAACTTTGACTTTACCTGGAATATCTGGGCTAATACTTAGCATTGGTATGGCTGTGGATGCAAATATACTAATATTTGAGAGAATTAGAGAAGAATTATATGATGGTAATACTCTTACAAGATCTATTGATAGCGGTTTTCAAAGAGCTAATTCATCCATAGTTGATGGCCATATTACTACTCTTCTTAGTTGTTTTGTATTGTTTTTATTAGGAACAAATTTTGTAAAAGGTTTTGCGGCAACATTAGGTATTGGCGTCTTGATAAGCTTGTTTACCTCATTAAATTGTTCTAAAACTATTTTGCGATTTTTTACAGCATATCAATCTTTAAGACAAAAAAATCTCTACCTACCCAGGAACAATTTTTCAAATTAAAAATTTTTTTCTAATTTTTCCATGAAATACAATCTTGAATTAATAAAAAATAAAAGAAAGATAATTGGTTTTTCAATTGTTCTTATTTTGTTGAGTATTTTAGGAATTCTATATTCTACTTTTAATACCTCTTATAAGAAACCTATAAATTTAGGGATGGATTTTGTGGGGGGAAATGAATTAAGAATAGAGAGAGTTTGCGAAGAGGAATGTTCTAATTTTTCCCCTGATTTAGTTTTAGATAATTTAAGAGAGATCTCTAAAAATAAAAACGTTTTAAATAATATTAAATTACAATCCCAAAATAATAATAAATTAATTTCAATAAGATCACCTTATTTGAGTATTGAAGAATCAAATAATCTTATTAATAATCTGGATAATATCATTGGACCTTTAAATTTTGATAGTAAGGATTCAAGATTAATAGGTCCCAAGCTTGGTAAAAGATTACTTACTAATTGTGTTACTTCATTGTTAGTTTCTTTATTTGCGATATCTTTATATATAACTGTTAGATTTGATAAAAAATATGCATTATTTGCGTTATTAGCTTTATTCCATGATTTAATAATTGTTTTTGGTACATTCTCCTGGTTGGGAATTATATTATCTGTCGAGGTAAATAGTTTATTTGCTGTTTCTTTATTAACTATTGCTGGGTATTCTGTAAATGATACTGTCGTTATTTTTGATAGAATTCGTGAGAATTTAAAATCTAAGGAAGAAGGCTATAACGAAACGATTCAATTATCAGTAAACGAATCCTTTAGGAGAACAACGTTTACCAGTATTACAACCCTTATCCCTCTCTTAAGCATAATTTTGTTTGGATCTTATTCTCTATTTTGGTTTTCTTTGGCCTTGTCATTAGGAATTATAATTGGAAGTTATTCAAGTATTTTATTAGCTCCATCTTTGTTGCTTAAAGACTGAGATTAAATTACAAACCTCATGAAATTGAATTACTATTTGATAATTTTATTTTCTTTAGTTTTAATAGATCTTTCTACTGAGCTAAGAATATTATTTGATCATTTTACTTTTAGTTCACTATATTTTGCTATAGGTAAACATCCATTAGCTCTCTTTATACTTTTTTCCTACCCATATTTATATAAAAAATTAATTAAGTAGTTTTTAAATATCTTTAATTGATTCTTTGATTAAAACTTGAATTACTACAGCTAATGGAAGAGAAAGTATTAAGCCCAATGGACCAAAAATGAAGGTAAAACCAAATTGTGATATTAATGTCAAACCAGGAAGTAAGTTTGCTTTTTTCTTCATTATAGAGGGCATTATTATATAGCTCTCAATATTTTGAATGATTATATATGCTCCTAAAACGGCCAGTGGCTTCCAAAAATTATCTAGTAGTGCAATTGAGATAGGAAATATACCACTAATAACTGGACCAATATTTGGAATTATATTAAGAACCATTGCTATTAAAGCATTTGAGACAACATATTTGACATCTAATATAGACAAAACTATTAATGATAATAGACCTACTGATAATGAACTTATGGCCATAGAAAAGGTCCAATTTGCTAATGCAATATTGCATTTTTCAAGAATATTTCTAAACTTGTTTCGATAATTTTTTGGAATTATTAGAAGTATATTTTCTTTATATTGTTTTGGTTCAATAGAAAACATCAAACTCACTGCTAATACGAATATTAATTTCAAAAGACCTGAACCAAGATTCCCCGCTATATTTATTAAATTCTTAAAACTTTCTTGAATAGCTTTTGCAATAGTTGTGGCATCTGGAATCGTAACTACATTATTTATTAGACTAAATATGTCTATAACATTTTCTGATTGTTCACCATAAAATAGGCTATTAAATTTGTTCAGATTTGCATTAATCAAAATATTTATTTTTGATAAACCATTTGGAATATCAACTAGTATTTCATTAAATTCTTTTATAAATGGAGGCAATACAAGAATAAAAATAGTAAATACTATTACAGATATAACAGACAAAACAAGAAACAAGGATAGTGATCGGGGGATTTTCAAACCCTTTTGAATTTGATTGCATAAATTACATACAATATTTGAAATTACTAAAGAACAAATTATTAATAGGAGAAACTCTCTTAAAGTCCATATTATTAAGGAAGTTATTAGAATTACTACTAACCTGAAATATGATGAACTACTCAATTTTTAAAATATTCTACTACTTCTCAGAATATCCTAATCCATTTGATTTAGCATAACTATTTGCGAATCTCATGAATCTATCAAAGTCTGATGTGTTCTTCCAAATATAAACTGCCTCTAAAAATATGGGTTCTCCATCAACAAACTTTACTTTGACTTCCCTAGTTAGTATTTCACCTTCGGAATCAATCATCCTCATACCTGTGATTTCACCATCTGTAATTGAAGATAATGCCTGAGGTTTTTCGAATAAAAATAACGCTTGGCCGGTGGTACCATCTTTACTCCTAGTCAGTCTTATTTCAGGCACTACTGGTTCATCAGTTCCTTCATAGAATTGTATTTTTGCACTTTTATTTTCTGTCATAGTATCCTCTTTATAATTTTTTATCTTAGGAAATATTTTTCACATTCGTTTGTAATTATTTTATAAAACATCATTTATTAATTCTAGGATACTTTCATCATATTTTTTGTCTGTTAAATCTAATAACTTTATATTTGTTTTGCCAACCTTTTCATATTCATAACACTTATCGTAATAATCTAGAACAGATTTGCAAACCAATTCCCATCTCTCATTATTGATTGATTCAAGAGCTATTTTTGTTCTTTGCGGTCCTAATCTTTTTTTTATCCTTAATACAGATTCTTTGAGTTCTTCTTTCTTAAAAATACTATAAGTATTTATCAACTCATCTAGCCTGTTAGATTCGCTCCTTAAAATTTCAATTCTCCTAGAATTTTTCATCTGACTGAAGAATTCATGAGGAATTTTGCATTTTCCTATATTTGCACTTTCTGCTTCTACAAAAATATTATTAGAAATTTCAAAGGAATTTAATTTTTCTGCAATTTTATTTTCAAATTGTTCATTTGAAGGTTGTTCTTTCATTCCTAAACCTCCAAATGTACTTCCTCTATGGCAAGCAAATCCTTCAAGATCAATAGTTTGATATTTATTTTTCTCTAGTAATGATAATAATCTTGTCTTCCCTGTGCCTGTTTTTCCTCCAATAACTACTATATTCAAGTTTTTTGAGAAACTATCTAATACCCATCTTCTATATAATTTGTATCCTCCCTTAAGTGTAATTGGATTTAATTTATATTTTTCTAGTAGCCAAGCAATGCTTTGTGAACGCATTCCTCCTCTAGAGCAATATATTCTGATAAAAAATTTTTCATTTTTATTAGCAATAGTTTTATGAGACTCAATACTCATGAATAAATTATCAAGAAGTAATTCCATTTTTTTTTCAAAAAAACTTAATCCCTTTATGACTGCTTTTTTTCTTCCCTCTTTTTTATAAATCGTTCCAATTATAGATCTCTCATCATTATCAAATAGTGGAATGTTAATAGAATTAGGCAGGTGTCCTTTATAATATTCACTCGGGCTTCTAACATCTATAAGTGGTCCTTTAAAACTTCTAAATTTCTCTAGTTCTTTTCTTTTGAAATACATGGATAGTTTTTATTTTTTTAGATTGATTTTTTAAAATGAATAACAAAGAACAAGATAACTTTAATAATGCTACATTAGATCTGATAAAAAAATTTGTAGATTCCAATCAAAGGAAAAGAATAAATTCATTAACTCAAATAGAATCTGAAGTCGAAAATATTTTTAAATTTGGCCCTTCACTTTTTGATATCTTTGATAGTGATGGAGACGACTGGGCTGCTGGTTGGATATTGCAAGTTTTAAAAAAATTTAAGCCTGATTTTTTTGAAAATTCCAAATTCAATAATTGGTTTAATACATATTCAGATAATGATATTAATTATGAAGATTTGCAATTGATGTTGGTTGAGCAAAAATTTGAAGAGGCAGATAGATTAACAAGTTCCTATTTACGAAAATTAGCTGGAAAATTAGCTGAAAAACGTGGATATGTTTTCTACAGTGAAGTTAAGAATATGTCAGGTAAAGACCTAGAAACAATGGATCGCTTATGGAATATTTATTCTACTGGTAGATTTGGATTCTCAATTCAGGCAAAGATTTTAAAATCAGTAGGAAAAAAATATGAATTAATGTGGCCGAAAATAGGTTGGAAAAAAGAGGGCTTATGGACTAGATATCCTGGATCTTTTTGCTGGTCATTGGATGCTCCTGATGGACATATGCCTTTAATAAATCAACTAAGAGGAGTAAGACTTATGGACTCTATCCTACGACATCCTGCTATTGCAAAGAGACATAATAATATTCTTTAAATGAGGTATTTAATAAGTTAAGATTAAATAAGTATCAAAATATTATTATGTCCTTATTTCGGGGCAAAAATATTTTAAAAAAATTTTTTAAAAGACCAAATATTAACTGGTCAAACTACGAATTCGAATCATCATTACAGTTAAATGAATTCGTCGATCAATTATTAGAACCTATTAAATATTCTCAATCAAGCTATCTTATAAAACTTGGTTTACATGAAGCTCTAGTTAACGCAGTAAAACATGGAAATAAATTAGATCCCAAAAAAAATATTAGAGTAAGAAGAATAATTACTCCAAATTGGTGTGTTTGGCAAATTCAAGATCAAGGTAATGGTTTAGAAATAAAAAAAAGGGATTACAAATTACCCAAAAAATTAAGTAGTGTAAATGGCCGAGGATTATACATTATTAATGAATGTTTTGATGATATTAGATGGAGTAGTAAAGGTAATAGGCTTCAGTTGGCATTAAAAAGGTGATTTTTTACTAGGACAAGGTTGATCTACGTTTATTTCTTTTAACCATTTAATACTTTCTTCTATATATTCAATAGTTTCCTTCTCATTACTAGAAATAATTAAATGGCATAATCCCGCCGAAATTAGTTCTGCAGATCGTTTAAATTTATTTCCTTTATCTTTATGCCATTTAGAATGATCAATCTTTAATTTGTCATTAAGACTTTGAACAAGCTGAATAGTATCTTTATCCCAATAGGTCATAGAATTTTTTTTTTACTTTACAGCAGACCAAACTTTGGTCATAAAAAAGGAATTTGATTTTACATCTTTAAACCCTACTTCCTCTATTTTAGAATCTATATCCTCTTTTATGTAATCACAATAAAAAGGCTCATGAAAAGATTTATAGAAGTTTTCCATTATGGATATAAAGTCAGGCGAATCACTTATTTGAATTGAATCAGCTAACACTAATATCCCTCCAGGTTCAAGAACTCTAAAAAATTCATTTAATACTTTAGCTCTAATTGTTCTAGGTAATTCATGAAATAAGTAAACACAAGAAATGCATTGAAAATTATCATTTTCAAAAGGTAATTCTTCTGCATTACCTTTTATTAACTGAATTAAATCTCCATCTAAATCTGAAATATATCTACTTGCCTCTTTCAAGTATGAATCAGATAAATCAATTCCGGTAATTTTCTCTTTAGGAAATGCGGCTCTTAATTGTTTTAATGTTCTTCCAGATCCTGTAGCTACATCAAGTATTTTTATAGAACTTTTTTTTCTATCGTTAAAAATTTCAAGTCCTTCTTTTATTGGTTTAATAATTCTTCTCCTCATTGAGTCAGCACTTCCGTTGAAAAGGATCTCTACTTGTAGGTCATAAATGCTAGCTGAAAAATCAGATAAATAACCGTCTGTTTGATGATGAAAATTTCTCAAGTAATATTGAGGATAATTATCTTTATCAATTGATTTTGGTAGGTCGTCAAAGTTTTGTCTTCTGCGTCTATCCCATGTGTTAGGCATATCGAGCCAAATTTTGGGATATTGAGTTAGATATCTGAGCCATGGCTCGTTAAATAATAATTTTTTTGGATATATATTTTTTTCTGCATCATTCCAATCTTCTTCTCTTAAGATATCCATTGAATTTTGTATTTTTATCAGGAGATCCTTATCAATATCAAAATTTTCAAGTTTCGAATCGGGAAGAATAAAATTCATTAATCTTGAACTTATCTGCTTATGTGCAAAACCTGCAATGCTTTTACTCTGTTGTAGCGTTTTATATGCAATTTTTGAAATAGATTCCCTAGCCATTTTTTATTTTATATATATACATTCCAACAAAAAAAAAATCAATTTGAGAATATTTTGTGAAATTTCTCAAATTGATTAATTTAAAATAATTTTTTCTTTTAATTATGCATCGTAATACATAAAGAATTCATGTGGATGAGGTCTTTGTCTTAGTTGTTGAACTTCTTCGTATTTTATATCGATAAAGTTATCAATAAAATCTTCTGTAAATACTCCACCAGCCAATAGATAATCCTTATCTGCTTTTAGCGCATTAAGTGAATCATTTAAAGATGAAGGTACTGTATCAATTTTCGCAAGTTCATCAGCTGGAAGTTCAAATAAATCTACATCAACTCCATCACCAGGATCAATTTGATTCTTAATTCCATCAATACCTGCAAGCATCATTACAGAGAATGCTAAGTAAGGATTTGCAAGTGCATCACCTGATCTAAATTCTAATCTTTTAGCTTTAGGGCTTGGACCTGTTAAAGGTATTCTGACTGCCGCAGATCTATTACCCTCAGAATAAACTAGATTTACAGGTGCTTCGAATCCTGGAACCAATCGTTTATAACTATTTGTAGTTGGGTTAGTAAATGCTAGGAAAGAAGGGGCATGCTTAAGTATGCCTCCGATGTACCATCTAGCCGTTTGAGATAAATTTGCATATGCTCCTTCACCAAAAAATAGTGGCTGTCCATTTTTCCATAAACTTTGGTGGACATGCATTCCGGTTCCGTTATCGTTAAAAACAGGCTTGGGCATAAATGTTGCAGTTTTTCCATATTTTTTGGCAACATTTCTGACAACGTATTTGTAAGTCATAACGTTATCAGCAGCATTTATTAGCGAATCAAATTTCATTCCTAGCTCGTGTTGGCCGGCGCCAGCAACTTCATGGTGATGTTTTTCTGTGGGAATACCTAATTCACCCATAAGAAGAAGCATCTCAGATCTAATATCTTGCGCAGTATCATTAGGAGCTACTGGAAAATATCCTTCTTTATATTGAATTTTGTATCCTAAGTTTCCCCCTTCTTCAATTCTCCCTGTGTTCCAAGGTGCTTCAATAGTATCTACACTATAAAAACAACTTCCTTCTTTAGAGTCATATCTAACATCATCAAATAAAAAGAATTCTGGTTCTGGCCCAAAAAATGCAGTATCTGCTTTACCAGTTGAATCTAAATATTTTAATGCCTTTTGGGCTAATGCTCTTGGACACCTATCATAAGGCTCTCCACTTCTAGGCTCTTGAATAGAGCAAATCATACTTAGAGTTTTATGTTTATAAAAAGGATCTATCCAAGCTGTACTTGCATCGGGCACCATTGACATATCCGAGGCATTAATTGCTTTCCAACCTCTTATTGATGAACCGTCAAATGCTAGACCTTCTGTAAATGAATCCTCCTCTATCATGTCTGATGTAAGAGTTAAATGTTGCCATTTACCATGGATGTCTGTGAATTTTAAATCGATGAGTTCAATTCCTTCATCTTTAATTTGACTTAAAACATCTTGTGGAGACTTAGACATAATTATTGAGATACCTTATATGAAATTAATAACTTGATGACTCTTATTATGTATCAACCGTAACTTTTTTCAACACTAGGCGTCTTCTTTCAGTGTTTCAAGTCATAACTTTAATAATTATTTACTTAATTATTTAAATTGAATTAATTTCTTTAAATAAATATCGCTTATGTGACGATATTAGTTTAATTTAAAGGTAATTGAATGTAATGCTTTGACAGAAGCAAAACTTATTCCGGCTTTAAATAAAGAGAATTTATCTCATTTCTCAAAGACTTATGTTCCCTCTAGACTTCTATTAGGTCCTGGCCCTTCAAACGCACATCCAGAAGTTCTAAATGCTCTTTCCTTAAATCCAATCGGTCACTTGGATGAAGCATATATTTCATTGATGTCTGATGTTCAACAACTTCTAAGATATACCTGGCAATGTAATAATCGTCTGACTCTTCCAATGAGTGGTACTGGAAGTGCAGCTATGGAAGCTTCAATAGCTAATTTTATAGAGGAAGGAGAAAAAATTCTTATCGCTAAAAAAGGATATTTTGGAGACAGACTTGTTGATATGGCAACTAGATATAAAGCAGATGTATCTGTTATAGAAAAAACTTGGGGGGAATCTTTTTCTTATGAAGAAATTAAGTATGAAATAGAGACTAAAAAACCTGCTATATTTGCAATTGTTCATGCTGAAACATCAAGTGGGGTTTTACAACCTCTTAACGGAATTGGTGATGTATGCAGAAAAAATAACTGCTTATTCTTAGTTGACGCTGTTACTTCCCTTGGGGCTCTAGAACTATTAATAGATGAGTGGAAAATAGATTTGGCGTATAGTTGTAGCCAGAAAGGATTAAGCTGCCCGCCTGGACTAAGTCCTTTTACAATGAATAAGAGAGCTGAAGATAAACTAAGTTCAAGAAAAACAAAAGTTCCCAACTGGTATTTAGATTTATCTCTTTTAAATAAATATTGGGGTTCTGATCGGGTTTACCATCATACTGCCCCTGTAAATATGAATTTTGCTATTAGAGAAGGTTTACGATTAATTGCAAGAGAAGGTTTAGAGAATGTTTGGTATAGGCATAATACTAATGCAAAGAAACTATGGAAAGGTTTAGAAAGTTTAGGAATGGAATTACATGTATCAGAGGATTATCGATTGCCAACTCTTACAACAGTAAAGATACCACCTGCAGTTGATGGAGATGGTTTTAGAAATCATCTTTTAAGAAACTTTGGAATAGAAATAGGAAATGGACTTGGAGAATTGTCTGGTAAAGTATGGCGCATAGGATTAATGGGCTTTAACTCAAGCGAGGAGAATGTAGACAGATTATTAAATTTATTTGATACTGAGTTAAAAAAATATGCTATTTTTGAGTCCTCAACTTTTTAAACCATAATTGTAAAATTTTACTGCATTCGTCTTCTAAAATACCTCCTTCTATTTCCATTTTGTGATGAGAACTTTTATGCTTTGACAAGTCAATTGAGCCGCCTAATCCACCTCTTTTCTTATCGTAGGCACCAAAAACAACTTTACCCATCCTTGCTTGAATAAGCGCCGATGCACACATTGTACATGGTTCTAAATTTGTGATGATAATACATTCATTAAATCTCCAATCATTTTTTATTAGAGATGCCTGCCTTAGAGCCATAATTTCAGCATGACCTAAAGGATCATTATTCAAATTTCTCCTGTTAACTCCTCTTCCAATACATCTTCCTCTTTCATCTAAAATTATTGAACAGATTGGTAACTCAACTTTTCCAATTTCTTCTGATCTTCTTAAAATAGAGTTCATCCATCTTGTATATTTTAAAATATTTTTTTCTTTCTGTTCATCATAATTACTATTTACATTTTCAAAAATATACCTCATTTACCAATATTAATAATAAACTTATTAGTAGATATCTTATCTGATGACTGAAGATTTAATTAATAATAAAGATATTTACTTCCCTTCGTATTTAGGGACTAACGATAATTTAATTACTCTCCTAAATAAAACAACTCAAATTCTTTGTGACTGGTTCTCTAAAGCTGATAAATATGGTCCATTACCATTTGATGAGAATTTCAAGTGCTTAATGCCTGATGAGGATGGTAATTCTACAGAAGATTTGTTTTCTGATATTCAATCCCTACTAAATAATTCTTTCAATCCAGTTCATCCCGGCTCTTTAGCTCATCTGGATCCTCCCCCTTTGATATTTTCCATTTTAGGCGATTTAATTGCTGCTGGTTTAAATAATAATCTTCTTGCTTACGAGTTATCTCCAAGTATTACTCTTCTTGAGGAATCATTATGTAAATGGTTTGCAAAGAAAATAGGGTTTAATGATTCTTCAGGAGGCATAGCAGCTAGCGGAGGTACTTTAAGTAATTTGAATGCACTTATAGCAGCTAGACATAATTCTGGATTAGGTTCAGATCCCAATTCTGTATTACTTGTTAGTGAAGATGCTCATTCCTCCTTCATTAAATGTATAAGAATAATGGGTCTTGATGAAGCAAATCTTATCAGGATTAAAACTGATAATAACGGCATTATTGATATACAAAATCTTAGACAAACTATAGATAGATGTTTTATTGATAATAAAAAAATATTCGCTATTGTTGCCACTCTAGGCACAACTGTAAGAGGAGCAATTGATCCTATTAAAGACATAAGTGAAATATGCAAAGAAAGAAATATATGGCTTCATATCGATGGCTCCATTGGAGGCATTTATGCCATAACCTCAATTCCTATAGAAGGTTTAAATAATATTAATCAGGCTAATTCCATAACAATAAATCCTCAAAAAATAATTGGCATAACAAAGACATCATCTTTATTATTAGTTTCAGAAATGAGTACTTTAGAAAATACATTTTCTACTGGACTTCCTTACCTATCATCTAAAGAAGATGTCATAAATAGAGGAGAAATAGGCATACAGGGTTCTAGACCTGCAGAGGTTATTAAACTATGGCTTGGGTTACGTTTTTTAGGTCTGAATGGAATAGAAAATATATTAAACTCATCAATAAAAAGAAAAGATTTTTTTATAAAAAATATCTGTAAAAATAAATTTGACTTATATTCAGGTCCTCTTCATATTGTATCATTCTTACCAAAGGAACTTGAGCCAAAAGACTCTGATGCATGGACTCAAACTAAAATTAATGAACTAATTAACAATAATTTTATGCTTTCTAGACCAAAATTTAAAGGCAAATATTTTTTACGGGTTGTCATGGGAAATTACAATACAAAAGAATCTCATATTGAAGAACTTTTGAGACTTTTAGATGCTTAACTAATGAATATGGGTAGACCAAAAATTATTGCAATAGTAACAGGGTTTATCTCTATAGCTATTTGTATTGCTTACTTACTCTTAATAACTATCTTTGATTTTAGAACTTATCTAAATGATCAATTATCCAATATTACCTAGTAAATGGAGGCAATCTTTTATTTGATTTAAAATACTTTTTCATTTCAATTTTTGAAATAGCTTCTTTCACGAAGTTGTTTAATATGTCCTCTCTCTTACTTATTCTATAAATCTTATCAACTACTTCTTGAATTCCTCCATCTCCCCAATCTTGCCCATTTTTAAAATATTCAACTAAACTTAATCCCACTATTCTTATTAACCAGCCTGCGGTAACTGATTGTATAGATTTAGACAATATTATTTTAGTCAAGCTTGTAGCTAAAGCAGGAGAAATAATGGCGAGACCCCCTTTTAATATTCCTTGTTTAGCCAATGCGCTTAGTAGTGATTTAGCCAAATCTTTTGCATCTTTTTTTGTAAGCTTTATTTCATATATTTTTGATAGTTCCATTATCATTTGTAAGTTTACGGAGGTAGTAGTTAGGAAATCAACAGCGGGTAGTGGATTAACTAGTATAACTCCTCCTGTTATCCACATATATTTATTAATCACTTTATTTGACATCAAATACCTTTGTTCTTGCACGAAATTTTTACTTTTAATACCTAACTTATTTGAACGAAAAAGAATATTATCCGCCAATAATTCTTCACCATTATTATCTAGCGTTTCAATTATTTCTCTAAATAAACTTCCTACTTCTGGAATTAAATTTAAAGTATCTGATTTTATATAGGGAGATTGTTGAGGTACCGCAATTGTTTGAACAACTGATATTCTATTTTTTCTAGCGGAAGTTATAGAAATTATATTTTCTTTGATGAGTTTATTTTCATCTCTGGACCTCAAATCACATTTATTTAGAACTACTATTATTTTTTTTCCTATTTTCAATAATTCTTTAATTAAATAGTTTTCGTATTTATTTATGTCCTGATCTAAGACAAAAAGAACTAAATCAGAATTTGATGCTTGTATAATCGTCGCTTTTTCTCTTTCTTCTCCTAATTTAGATGGTTCGAATAAACCAGGAGTATCCACAATATTAATGTTTCTTTTTAAGATTGGGATGCGAATTTTATAGCTATTAATTTGCTTTGTGGTCCCTATTTTTGCTGATGTTTGTCCGACAATATTTTTCAATAAAGATCTTGCTATCGATGTTTTTCCTGAAGAACCTGCTCCAAACAGAGTAACGTTATAATCTCCTGTTCTTAATTGGGCCTCTAGTTTATTTTTTTGGTAATTTAACAATTCTACTTTTACTTTATCGTTAATTTTTTTATTAATTTTCTCAACCCCTTCCAAACTTATCTTGGCAGCACCATATGTATTTTTGAATGAAAGCGCATTTTTTTTATTATTGTAAATAACTTTAAAAACTATTTTTTTAAAAAGTTTTTTATCAATGTTATAAAAGATATACATAACTATTATTAAAAATAAAATCGTATAAATATTGACTGTTCTTATTAATATCGCAAATAAAATATATAGAAATAAAATATAAATAATATATTTTATATATTTAAATTTCAAGTAATTCATATTATTGTTTGTTTCTAAATATTCTATAGATTAAAAAAATAAACCCAACATTAATAGATATATCAGCAATATTAAATACCGGAAAATTTATAATATTTAAATTTATAAAATCAATTACAAAACCTTTTAAAATTCTATCTATTCCATTACCAATAGTTCCGCCAAGTATAAAGCTATAAGCAAAAAGATCAAGTTGGTTTAGAGTATTTTTCCTATATATTAAATAAATAAGTAATATTGAAAAAATAATACTTATTAATGATAAAAAAATTCTATTACCACTAAATATGTTAAACGCTGCTCCATAATTTTTTACAAAGTCTAATCTAAATAAAAGAAAATCTTTATTTATAAATTTTTTATTATAAATCATTAAATATTTCGTAAATTGATCTATTAGAATAATAAAAACACTTATAAATAAAAAATATAACTTTGCTTGTATTTTAGTAATCATTATTTGTTATGTTTTAAACGTTTTAAAGGCTTAATAAGTAGTAATAATGGAAAAAGTGTTAAAAAATGATATCCAATTTTACCTACTGAGTATTTCCCTAAATTATAAAAAAATATATTAAATTGGCTGTAAAAAATTACTTGTAAAAGATTGTAAACTATTCCAGTCGCATGCATAGCACATATTGCTATGAATCCATTTTTTAAAAAGTTGCCAACATTTATTTTATTTCTATTGTTTAAATTATCAATTATTTGTATTAAAGGAAATACACCCAATAAATAACCAAAATTTGGAGTGAGCAAATATCCTATTGAACCTCCTTGATGAAAGACTGGAGATATAAATAATCCTAAAATTATATATAAAGATAATGCTATGAAAACAACTTTTTTGCGAAATAAAAGTGTTAGCAAAATCATTGTTGGAAGTTGCCATGTGATAGGCATCTCAAAAATATTACTAGATTTATCGATAAATGGTAATCGAATATAAACAGGTAGCATTGTAGTAATTACTAGTGATTGAAGACTCACTAATATCTCAATTAATTTGTAAATATTGAGCATGATTATAAATTCTATTTATAAACTTCTCAATGCAACAATTGGATCTAATTTAGAAGCTCTTTTTGCAGGTAAAACACCAAAGATTAAACCTATTGAACCTGAAATAATCATTGTAGAGAAAGTTGTAGTAATTCCTACAGATGCAGGAAGTGGTGTTATCAGAGATAAGAGAAAAACACCTGATAATCCTGTTGTTGTTCCTATTAATCCTCCAATGGTAGATAAAATCAACGCCTCAATTAAAAATTGAATTAATATATCTGACTGTTTAGCTCCTATTGCTTTTCTTAGACCAATCTCTTCAGTTCTTTCGCTAACAGAAACAAGCATAATATTCATGATTCCTATGCCTCCAACCACTAAGGATACTGCCCCAATACCTGCCAATAAAAAAGTAAGCCCACTCGTTATGTTAGTTACTATATTAAGAGCATCTTCTTGCGATCTAACTGCAAAGTCATCGTCTCTCATTATTTTATGTCTTTGCCTTAATAAGTTAGTAATTTGAAATTTAGCAGCACTTGTAGCATTTTTATTTATCGCTTCGACACTAATAAAGCTCAAACTTACACCATATGTAGGATCCTTCCCAGTAATTCTATTCACCATGGTGCTTAATGGAATATAAGCATTTTTGTCTTGATTGCTTCCAAATACCGCACCTTTTGGCTTTAATATTCCGATAATTTCATAAGTATGATCCTTTATTCTGATTTTTTTTCCAAGTGATGAAGATTCGTCTCTAAAAAATTCATCTTTTAAATCAGGCCCTATTACTACATAACTTCTTGCACTATTAACATCACTTTTTGATAAAAATCTTCCCTTATCTACTTCAAAACTCCTTACTTCAAGAAATTCAGGAGTAACTCCTGCAATTGATATATTTAGGCTTTTTGAATTTGATTGCACTATTTCGTTAGCAGAGATTTGAGGAGCAACTTTTTTAACTGTTGGTACCTGATTCTTAATTGCTACTGCATCTTCTAAAACTAGGTTTTTAGGAAATGAAATACCTCTTCTTCTTGTGTCATTATTTCCGGGAACAATGAATAAAACATTGGCACCTAAATTACTTAATTGGTTTTTTGCTAATGTTTGAGCACCTCTTCCAAGTCCAACAAGTGTAATAACTGATGCATTTCCTATAATAATTCCCAACATTGTTAATGAACTTCTCAATTTGTTCGATACTAATGTTTTTGTAGCCATGCCTAAGGCTTCTTTTATTGAGATATTCCTAGACATATTTATATTTATCTATTGCTTCATCGTCTTCAATTTGCCCCATGTAGATAACACCTTCATTAAGTTGCAATGTGATAAGGTCACCATTACAAATTTGATGATTATCAATATTATCTAAATTACAAATTGTAGAAACTTTTTTATTATTTTTGTTAAACAAGCTGTAAACATCATTTACATTTTGGTTTGTAACAATACCCGCTATATTTTTACTAAGTGGAATATTTTTCATTAACTCCTCTGGAACAAATAATATTTCTCCTGGACAAATTAAGGACATATCAAGATTATTTTTTATTATTCTTGCTTTACCAGTGACACCTATTTCTCCTATTGAAATTCCTCTTGAAACAATCTTCCTCACTAAACCTACTTTTATTAAATCTGTAGATCCGCTAATACCAGTTAATGTTCCTGCAGTTTGTACTACTAAATCTCCTTGGTTTAGGATTCCCATCTCCTGAGCAATTTGCATAGCTAAACTAAATGTTTTTGCTGTTCTTTCATCATTTTTAACTACTATGGGAGTAACTCCCCAAACAAGTTGCAATCTTCTAGCTACACTCCTTTCTGTAGTAGTTGCCAATATAGGTGTTGGCGGTCTGAATTTGCTTACATTTCGAGCAGTAGAACCTGATTTTGTTAAAGGGATTATTGCTCCTGCATCAAGTTGTCTGGCTATATTACTAACTGCTGCACTAATAGCATTTGGGATCGTACTAGGTAAATGGCTATCAATAGCTTTAAGTGGATAATCCCTTTCAATTCTTCTTGCTATGGTTGCCATTGTTTCTACTGCCTCTACAGGATAATCGCCAACTGCTGTTTCGTTTGAAAGCATTACTGCATCAGTTCCATCTAGAATCGCATTGGCAACATCACTAACTTCGGCCCTAGTTGGTCTTGGATTCGAAGCCATAGAATCAAGCATTTGAGTCGCTGTAATTATTGGTATTCCTAAAGAATTAGCTTTTCTTATTAATTCCTTCTGTAAAAGAGGAACTTCTTCAGCGGGCATTTCTACTCCCAAATCGCCTCTTGCAACCATAACCCCATCACATAATGGTAATACTGTATCAATTTGATCAATTGCTTCAAATTTTTCTATTTTTGCTACTACAGGAGTTGAATGCCCATTTTTGTTTATTAAATCTTTTATCTCGTTTATATCGGAGGGATTTCTAACAAAACTTAGGGCTATCCAATCAACTCCTTCAGATAAACCGAATTTTAAATCCTCTTTATCTTTCTCTGTTAATGCCTTTACTGATAATTGAACATCTGGGAAATTTACACCTTTATTGTTGGATAGAACGCCTCCAACAGTAACTAGGCATTTTAAAAGATTAGCTTTTATATCTACTTTTTCTACGATCATTTCTATTTTGCCATCATCTAAAAGTATTCTTTTTCCTTCGCTAACTTCTTGTGAAAGGTTGTCATAGGTTACATTTGCTATGGTATTTGTACATTCAACTTCATTCGACGTCAGTGTAAATTTATCACCCTTTTTAACTTTTACTGGTCCATCTTTAAATCGCCCTAATCTTATTTTAGGTCCTTGAAGATCTTGTAATATTCCAATATCTATATCTAGCTTTTTTGATACTTCTCTAATAGTTTTAATTCTCTCAGCATGATCTTTATGATCTCCATGTGAAAAATTTAATCTAAATGTTGTTACTCCAGCTTTAATTAAATCTGTTATTGTCTCTTCAGATTGAGTCGCAGGACCAATAGTAGCCACTATTTTTGTTCTTCTTTTTAAATCAATATTCGACATATATAGATAATATTGCTAGATATAAATAAATTTACCATACCCAAAGTTAGTTATTTAAGTTATGGATTTCAAAACTTATCAGAAAAAAGCGCGAGAAACTGCACAATATCCAAATTTAGGTTCAAATAATATTTATCCAACTCTTGGGTTGGTTGGAGAGGCTGGCGAGGTGGCAGAAAAAGTAAAAAAAGTTATAAGAGATAAAAATGGAAAATTTGATAATGAATCAAAATTAGGTATTAAAAAAGAGATAGGAGATGTTTTGTGGTACATATCAAATCTTTGCACAGAATTAAATTTCAATTTAGAGGAAGTTGCTATAGAAAACCTTGAAAAATTAAAATTAAGGGCGGCTAAAGGTAAGATAGGGGGTTCTGGGGACGATAGATAAATTCAGTTATATCCTAAGGTTGCATACTGGAGATTGGTAATTAAATTTTGAATAACATTTAAAAGTAAAAAAGCTAATAAAGAAGAAATATCAAATCCTCCTATGGGTGGAATAATACCTCTGAAAATGTTTAAATAGGGATCTGTGATAGATGTTAATGCAGATAAAACACCATTACTCCAATCAATACCAGGAAACCAAGTAAGTAAAATTCTTATTATTAATATGAAAGAATAAATTGATAAAGTTTGGCCTAGAACTGCAAAAATCTCAGATAACATTAACTTGTCGTAATTTAAGGTAATTCTAACATTTACTTATTATTGCTGCTTATTATTGCGGCTGCCTATATTTGAAAGATATTCATTACTTACAGCAAAAGTTTGAAAAAACTTTTCTGATAATGTTAACCAATATGATCTACCATCTTTTTGCTTCCTTTTGACAATAAATTTCTTTTCTAGTAGTTCTTTAATATGATCATAAGCTCCGGAACCTCGAAGAAGTATAAGATCTGATTGCAAGATCTTTTTTTTAATTGCAATAGTTGCCAGGGTTCTTAATTCTGAAGTCTTTAACTCAGAAGGCAGCAAATCCTCGACAAAATCATTAAGACTAGATTTTAGTTCAAGACAATAACCATTATTTGTCTCATTTATTTCAATTGCTGAGCTGGGATTAGAGTATTTATCTTTTAGATCTTTAATTGCATCATTTATTGAGTTAATATCAGAATTAGTAATTTCTGAAAGATCCTTTTTTGTTATAGGTCTGCCTTTCAAATATAGAACAGCTTCAACTTTAGTAACTAGATCTATATCAGATATTGGCGTGGTATTTAGATCAGATTGATTGATTTTAATTACCGAAATCTTTCCTAATTTACCTTAAATTTAACCTGATGCACCAAGGAATAATCTATATGTATCGTTTTGAGTTTCGTCCCAAAATTTATAGCCTAGAATTTTTACGAATTTATTCCATTCTAAAATCTCATTTTTATCGATTAAAACTCCAATAACAATTTTCCCAACATCAGCCCCATAATTCCTATAGTGAAATACGCTTATAGACCAATTTGATTTCATATTATTTAGGAAGTTTATTAATGCGCCAGGCCTCTCAGGAAACTCAAATCTGTATAAAAGCTCAACAAAGTTTCTATTATCCATTTCTTTGAAATTCTTTGGTAATCTTCCACCTACCATATGTCTTAGATGATTTTTAGATAATTCATCATCACTTATGTCAATAAATGAATAATCCGAATTTCTAAATACATTTAAAAGATTTTTTTTGTCATTTAATCCATAGACTTGAACTCCTACAAAGATCTGGGCATTCTTAGAGTTCGACATCCTGTAGCTAAATTCAGTTAAATTTCTATTATCAAGTAACTTACAAAAATCAATTAAACTTCCAGCACGTTCAGGAATTTCAACAGCCATCATTACTTCTTTACACTCACCAAGTTCTGCTCTTTCTGCGACAAATCTAAGCCGCTCAAAATTCATATTTGCACCACATGCAATCGCAACCATTTTTTTATTTGAATGATTCGAATTTAAGATATCTTTTTTCATCCCTGCAATCGATAATGCTCCTGCAGGCTCTAGTATTGATCTAGTATCCTCAAAAACATCTTTTATAGCTGCACATATTTCATCAGTATTAACGGTAATCATCTTATCTATATATTTTCTGCCAATATCAAAAGTATTTTCCCCAATTTTTTTTACCGCCACTCCATCTGCAAATTGACCAACTGAAGATAATTCCACAATTTTTGATTCTTCCAAAGATTTTGTCATAGCATCTGCATCTTTAGGCTCTACACCAATTATTTTTACTTCAGGCCATACTTTTTTAATATATATGGATATTCCTGATATCAATCCTCCACCACCAACAGCAATATAAATTGCATAGGGTTTTTCCTTTAGTTGCTGTTCAAGTTCAATAGCTATAGTTCCTTGCCCTGCTATTACATCTGGATCATCAAATGGATGAATAAAACATAAATTTCTTTCTTTGCTAATCCTTATAGCTTCTATGTATGTTTCATCATAATTATCACCAAATAATATAACTTTTGCTTTTAACTTTTTCACAGCATTAACTTTTACAAGTGGTGTTGTAATGGGCATTAATATTGTCGCTTGGCAATTTAGCTTGAGAGCACTAAGAGCAACACCTTGAGCATGATTACCAGCACTTGAAGTAATTACTCCCTGAGAAAGCTGAGAATTGGTGAGCTTACTCATTTTGTTATATGCACCTCTTACTTTGAATGAAAATACATCTTGAAGATCTTCTCTTTTTAGAAAAACTTCATTATTAAGTGTATTACTTAAATTATGAGCTTTTTCTAGGGGTGTTTTTTTTGCTACTTCATAGACTTCAGCTTGAAGTATTTTTTCAAAATAATCATTCATATATATATTTTTAGCATTAATTATTAATCTAATAAAACATTACATGATCTATTTCCAAAAAAATACTCATTTTGCACCTCGACGTTTTAGATTAGATAGATACCAATTTTTGTTAAATGCTTTTAAGTGAGTTAAGCCATCCAAATCAACTTCATGGCTTAACAGTTTCACAATTAGAGGAAATTGCTTGTCAAATTAGAGAAAGACACCTTCAAGTAGTATCTACTAGCGGTGGACATCTTGGCCCTGGTTTAGGTGTAGTTGAGCTTACATTGGCTTTATATCAAACTCTTGATCTAGATTTCGACAAAGTTGTTTGGGATGTAGGACATCAAGGTTATCCTCATAAATTAATAACAGGACGTTTCAGTCAATTTGATTCCCTTAGACAACAAAATGGAGTAGCTGGATATCTAAAAAGAAGTGAAAGTAAATTTGATCATTTTGGTGCTGGACATGCAAGCACTTCTATTTCTGCTGCTTTAGGAATGGCAATAGCAAGAGACAGAAAAGGTGAAAATTATAAATGTGTTGCTGTTATTGGAGATGGAGCATTAACTGGAGGAATGGCATTAGAAGCTATAAATCATGCAGGACACTTACCAAATACTCCTTTAGTTGTTGTATTAAACGATAATGATATGTCTATTTCACCACCAGTTGGAGCCCTTTCTTCTTACTTAAATAAGGTAAGAGTTAGTCCGCCATTACAATTTTTATCCGATAGTGTACAAGAAAGTGTTAAAAATATTCCCTTAATTGGTAAAGATATACCAGAAGAATTAAAAAATATTAAAGGAAGCGTTAGACGCCTTTCTGTGCCTAAGGTTGGAGCTGTTTTTGAAGAACTTGGATTTACATATATGGGTCCAATTGATGGTCATGATATTGGTAACTTAGTTAAGACATTTAACGCTGCCCATAAACTTAAAAGACCTGTACTTGTACATGTTGTTACAACAAAAGGAAAGGGTTACTCATACGCAGAAGCCGATCAGGTTGGATATCATGCGCAGTCTGCATTTGATCTTACAACTGGGAAATCTATTCCATCTAAGAAACCTAAACCTGTTAGTTATAGTAAAATATTCGGTCAAACCTTATTAAAAATATGTGAGCAAGATAGCAAAGTCGTTGGTATTACAGCTGCAATGGCTACAGGTACTGGTTTAGATATATTGCAAAAAAATATCCCTGATCAATATATCGATGTAGGAATAGCAGAACAACATGCAGTTACTCTCGCGGCAGGAATGTCTTGCGATGGTCTTAAACCTGTTGTAGCTATTTATAGTACTTTTCTTCAACGTGCTTTCGACCAATTAATTCATGATGTAGGGATACAAAATTTACCTGTATCATTCGTACTTGATAGAGCTGGGATAGTTGGAGCTGACGGTCCCACTCACCAAGGTCAATACGATATCAGTTATATGAGATCAATACCTAATTTTGTATTGATGGCTCCAAAGGATGAGTCTGAATTACAGAGAATGTTAATAACTTCAATAAACCATAATGGTCCTACAGCTCTAAGAATACCAAGAGGTTCTGGATTAGGAGTGGCTGTAATGGATGAGGGTTGGGAACCATTAAATATAGGCGAAGCTGAAATACTTGAAGAAGGAGAAGATATTTTAATTATTGCTTATGGTTCAATGGTCGCATCAGCTATCGAAACAGCAAAGATCTTAAAAAATATGAACATTAATTCATCTATTGTTAATGCAAGATTTGTTAAACCTCTCGATAAAAATCTTATTATGCCTTTAGCAAGTAGGATTCAAAAAGTTGTAACAATGGAAGAAGGGACCTTAATAGGTGGATTTGGCTCCGCAATAGTTGAATTATTTAACGATAATGAAATAAACATTCCAGTTTACAGAATAGGTATACCTGATGTTTTAGTTGATCATGCTTCACCTGATCAGAGTAAAGAAAAACTAGGACTTATGCCTGATCAGATGGCAGATAGAATTGTTAAGAAATTTAAGTTAGTTAATTAAAAATTTAATAAATAAATATTTAATGAATAAATATTTATAAAACACCTCGTGAGGCCAATCCTAAGATTGCTCCAATTCCGAAAATATGACCTAGGCAATTAGCACCTACAACTGATGCGTGACTTAAACCACCGAAAAATTTTGAATTAGGTATTTCAAAGCCTTCGTTGGGTTTTTGAATATTTGCTCTAGCAATTGCATAAGCAATAACATTACAAGTAATCATTATCAATGCACATTTTGGAGACCATGAAAAAGTCGCGGGATCTGCAGCTGCAAATAATGTAGTAAGCATAAAAATTGGTTATTTTTATTTATTCTCTAATACTTTTACCGAAAAAACACAAAATTGTAAAAGGTCTTAAGAGTTGTTTACTTCTAATTTATTTAAAATCTTTATGAAGCCAAACAAAATAACAAAATCACTTAGTGTTAGGAAAGACTCTGCAAAGCCATGAAGGAAGTCAACTTCAACAAGGGTTTTATCATAGTAAGTTAGTGTGAAGATAGATACTAATATAGTTATGAATACAAATAAAACAGTTAAGGAAAATCCTGTTTTAACAAAAATATTAACAGATTTGATTTTATATAAGTAAAACAAAAATATTGCATATGGAATTATTGATACAGCGAACAATAATGTGTTATCAATTGAACCTAATTTTTCTATAAATTTAAAAAATAAATCATTCATAAGTCTCTTTTCCTTTAAAAATTATTAATGCAGCTAAGGCTAATGTTGAATTACCTATAAATGTAAATATTCCTTGAAGTGATACTAAACCGTAAAGATTTTCTTGGTTGTCATAGATATGCCAGGTGATCGCACACATAGCACCTATTAAGTTTGGAACCATAGCGAGGCTTAACCAAAAAAATAAATTATATTTTTTATATGTAGAGATTTTGTATATGACAAAGATGATAAAAATCCATTCTATTACTGATGAGATATGAATCAACCAAGTTCCAAATGAAAGTTCGTGCAAAATTTATATTTTTTTCTTTAGTACATTAAGTACTTCCTTTGCATGATTTATAGGTAAAACACTTATCCATCTATAAGAAATTTCCCCTTCTGGAGAAATCAAAAAAGTATTTCTATCTGAAAATGGAGGAATCCAAGAACCATATTTATCGCTAATAATTCCTTCAGGATCAGACAATAAAGTGTAATTTATGGATTTCTCACTGCAAAAATTTTCATGAGAATCTTTATTATCAGCGCTAACCCCAACAATTTCGGCATTATATTTTGAAAAATCTTTTTTTAATTCAGAAAAACCTTTAGCCTCAAGAGTGCAACCTGCTGTAAAGTCCTTTGGATAAAAATACATAACAAGCCACTTACCTTGAAAATCATTTAAATCCCATATTTTTTTTGATTTTATGTTTTTATTAAAACCTGTTAATTGAAAGTTTGGAGCCATATCCCCAACTTCAGGTGCAAAGTCAAAGGCTATAGCGGAATTACAATTTAATAAAACAATGAATGGTATTAATATACTTACTACTATATTTCTCATCAAATTTAGAATTTCTTCAAATCAACTCCATTTGATTTAGCAAATTTGTCTAATCCAACTTTTTGTACAGATTTTAGTGCTTTGGTACTAATTTTTATATTTACCCATTTTTTTCCTTCTTCCCACCAAAGTCTCCTTTTTTGGAGGTTTACTTGTTGCAATTTTTTTGTACGAATATGTGAGTGACTTACTGCCATCCCATTATTAGCTTTAGCTCCAGTTAGTTCGCAAACTCTTGACATAATTTTTTTATATCTGTAAAAATTTTAACACACGACTCAATTTGTTGAATTAAGCAATTCTGAAATTAATTCGGCGTTATTATTTTGTAAATTAATAATCTGTTCTTGATCTAATCCACCAACAGACAGTTTAGCCATATCGTAAACATGATTTGCAATTTTAGATGCCAATGGATTTTCTATAGGATCTTGTTTATCAATAATTATTTTATTGCTTGTAATTTTATTAAGACCAACAATAAGAGGATGTTCCTTATTAATTAAAAGCACATGATATTCAGGTAATCCAGGCATCTTTTGCTCCATGTATGCACCCATATCATTAATTCTTCTCATTTGCTCTGGAAGCAAGATCATTGCAGGTGGTGCACCTTTACTTGAAAGTGACTGAACTTTAACTGTTACTTTCTCATTATTAAGAGCTTTTATAATCGTATCTCTAAGATTTTCTGTATTTGATTTGCCATCTTTATCTACAATTTCTTTAGATTCTTTATCTTCTAATTCATTTATTTCTGAATCAACTCTTTGGAACTGATAATCTTCGTTTTTACTTTCTAACCAAGGAAGAAATTGTGCATCAATTAAAGGATCTGATTTAATAACTTCTTTGTTATCAGATAAGCAGATATTTAATGCGCTTGACTGAGCAATCGAATCTGAACAGTAAATTATTTTTTTAGAATCAATTATCTTATTTCTTTCTTTGTAATTTGCAAGAGTCGTGAAATATTTATCATTGGATTTGATAAGAGACTTATTTTCAATATCTTTAGTTACGTCTTTCTCAGAATTTATGATTGTTTCAAAAATAATACTGTTATCTACTAAATCAGCAAATTTTTCATCTTCGATAGCACCGATTTTAATAAAAGCAGAGATAGAATCCCAAATTTCTGCATAAAATTCTGGAGTATTTTTTATCAAATCCTTCAGTTTATTAGCAATTTTTTTTGAGATAAATGATGATATAGATCTTACTTTTCTATCTGTTTGTAATGCACTTCTACTAACATTTAGAGGTATATCTGTAGAATCAATAACTCCTCTTAAAGGTAATAGGTATTTTGGTACTATCTCTTTAATTGAATCACTTACAAATACTTGATTACAAAATAGTTTAATTTCTCCCTTTTCCCAATCAGCTCTACCCAAAAGCTTTGGAAAATATAATATCCCTTGTATATCATATGGATAATCAGTATTTAGATGAATCCATAACAGAGGATCCCCCTGAAATGGATATAGATATTTATATAACTCAATATAATCTTCATCTTTTAATTCACTAGGTTGTTTTCTCCAAGGTGGATTTTTTTTATTTATTATCTCACCTTCTAATAAGACATCTATTGGCATAAAATCACAATATTTTTTAATTAGTGATTTAATCCTTTCAGGTTCAATAAACTCTTTTTCTTCTTCAAGTAGGTGGAGTATAACATCTGTACCAATAGTCTCTCTTTCTGATTCTTCTAGAGTGAAATTAGGTGATCCATCACAAGACCATTTGAAGGATTTTGATTCTCCAATTGCTGATTTAGTTAATATATCAACTCTTTCTGCCACCATAAAACTTGAATAAAAACCAAGTCCAAAATGACCTATAAATTCATCATTATCTTTTTTGTATTTTGTAAGGAATTCTTCTGCGCTCGAGAATGCTACTTGGTTTATGTACTTTTTAATTTCTTCATCATTCATCCCAATTCCATTATCAGAAATTGTTAGTGTATTTTTCTCACGGTCAATAGATATTTTTACTTGAGCTTCTTCAGTATTTTCGCAATCGCCAGCCATAGAGGCCATCCTTCGTTTACTTATTGCGTCAACACCGTTACTTACAAGCTCTCTTAAAAATATTTCATGGTCAGAACATACTGCCTTCTTGATAATTGGGAAAATATTTTCGGTATTAATACGAATTTGGCCTTTTTCCATTTAAAAAAAATCAAACATATTAAATCTTATTTCTTAAAAACTAGTTAATCAAGTTTAATTAGGAGTATTGTCCGAACAATGTATGAATTTTAAAACTTAAATAAACTAATAAAAGGTATTATTTAACCCATAAAATCTCATTGCAATTATTTTCTTTCATTATTTGATTGGCTTTAGCTAAGTCATCACATGGATTTAAATGTAAGACGGCAATATTTCCACTTTTTTGTAGTACTTTTTGTTCATTCATAGCTTTTTCCAACAAATAAGAATCTTTAAACAATAATAAAATCTTAGATTTATCTGCCTTTTCTTCCCTAATTAAATTTCTTAAAATATCTATTGAAATTGTAAATCCAATACCATTCAAAATTTTCTCGTTAGGACTAAAGTACCTTACTAACTCATCATATCTTCCGCCTTTTGCTATCACGCATTTATTTTTACCGTCATCCCCTATTAGTTGAAAAACTATTCCTTCATATAAATTCAAGTGAGGTTGAAATGTAGGATCAAGTTGTAATTTAACATCATATTTGTTTGATATTTTTGACAATGTTTCAAATAAAAAATTTAAGTCATCTAAAGTTTGACTAGAGCCGTATGTATTTTTTAATTTTTGCAATATTGCGGTTGGTTCTCCTCTTGTGAATAAGAGATCTTTAAGAATATATTTATCATCTTCATCAATTCCTAATTTAGATAAATTATCTTGATCAAAATTAACCAAACTTTTCTTAATTTCTTCGAAATTATTATTCTTATATTTATTTAAGATTAAATCCATTATTTTTGTTGTGCTCACAAGTAGAAATAAATTACAACCATGCTTCAAATTGATATTATCTATTGCATCAAACAAAATATTAATAACTTCAATTTCTGGGTATTTTGTATCATATCCAATTAATTCAATTCCACTCTGGAGTTTCTCTTGTAACTTAAATGAATTCTTATTATTTTGTTTTTTATCAAAGACCATGCCATTAGTAAATAATCTTATAGGTCTTTTCTTATTTATTAATCTAGTAGAAGACAACTTTACAATAGATGTTGTCATTTCTGGCCTAAGACATAATGAATTATTACTTACTATTCCCACAACCTGGTTTTCTTCAATAACGCCTCGACCTTTTATAGTCTCTAAAGTATTTATAAATGAGGGTGAAACCTCTTCGTAACCCCATAGTTTGTAGATACTATTTAAGTTATTTATTATATTAGAGTTGTTTTTTACATCGATTAATTTAATTTCCTTTATATCTGTCATTTTAATATTTAACGAATTTTAAGTATAGAGATTTTTTTTAAATGGAGAAACTTTATCTAGTTCATTTTTTAATTCATTCTCAAGGCTGGGCGAGCACGCAAGTATTCTCCCAGAACTTAAATTAAATTCGCCAGATGGATAATCAGAAATAATGCCACCAGCTTCTTTAACAATAATAGCACCGGCCGCTAGGTCCCATACCTCCAATCCCCTTTCCCAGTATCCATCTACCTTACCTGCAGCAACAAATGCAAGATCTACTGCAGCTGCTCCTCCTCTTCTCACTCCTCTAGTTTTATGTGTCAAGTAACAAAATTCGGCATAATTGTTATCCTCTGTCTCAAATCTGTCGTAAGAGAAACCTGTTACAAGTAAACTATCAGAGAGCTTAGATGGACTCGATACTTTAAGCTCTCTATCATTGCAAAATGAACCTAAACCGATACAAGCTGAATATAATTCATCTAAATAAGGTACTGATATAGCCCCTAAAATTGGATTGTTTTTATAAACAAGGCCAATTGAAGTTCCAAAAAAAGGATATCCATGGGAATAATTTGTTGTACCGTCTAATGGGTCTATACACCATGTTAAATCAGAGGATTTATTTAATTTGCCCGATTCCTCTGCATTAATGGATATTTTTGGTGTCTCATCTAATAAATATTCTTTTATTTTATTTTCAACTTCCAAATCTACATTTGTTACTAGATCGCCCTTCCTACCCTTTGATGATATTTTTTGAATTTTATTGTAATTACTTTTTAGAATTTCATTACCAATTTGAGCTGAGTTCTTAGCTATTTCATACAAACTGGATAAGTTTATTTGATTTGCAAGTTCCTCGATTTGACTAAATTCAAACATGATAATTAATCTTCCTCAAATTCCCATGGTGGCGCAACTCTTGTATTTCCTCTCCCAAAATATTGTCCAAATTGTAAATCATAAACTTCATCTTCATATGTAGTTTCCACCTCAAGATCTGAAGTTGCTTTAGCTACACAAAGTAGTGCATAACCCTTGTCTTTTAAGGCTTGAGATACACCCATTGCTTCAGGTTGTTGCAAAGTACCGGATTTTATTTTAACTGCGCAACTTGTACAGCAACCATTTCTACATGAAAATGCAAGTTTGAAACCTTTTTTTTCAAATTCCTTAAGAATGTAATCATCACTATTAACCTGCTCTTGGTAGACCTTTCCGGTTTCCTTGTTTTTAATCGTAACTGTGAAAGTCTTTTTCAAATAACTTTCCTCAAAAATGGGATGATAAAGGGTTAAAATAGTTATCTTGGGAGAGGTGGCCGAGTGGTTGAAGGCGCAGCACTGGAAATGCTGTATAGAGGCAACTTTATCGAGGGTTCGAATCCCTCTCTCTCCGTTTTATATTAGTTTATTTAGGTTAACTACATCAACAACTATGTATGTAGATGATTTTAAGAATAGATAGTAATTGATTTGAACAGTCATATATAATCTGATTTATTTAAATTAAGTTGAAAATATTTGATTTTTACTATTATATATAAATATCTAAGATAAAAATTAATTTAATTATTAGTAAATTTTGCTTTAATTTAGCGAACTAAAAACATGGGGCAAATAGTTGGAATCGATTTAGGAACTACTAACTCTGTTGTTGGAGTTATAGAGGCTGGTCGTCCAATTGTTATAGCGAATTCTGAAGGGTCTAGAACTACACCTTCAATAGTTGGTTTTACAAAGGACAAAGAAATAGTAATAGGTGACCAAGCTAGAAGACAACTTGTTTTAAATCCAAAGAATACCTTTTATAATCTAAAACGATTTATTGGTAGCGATTGGGACGAATTAGATGATACAAGTATTTCTGTTCCTTATAATGTCAAAGCAAATAATATTGGAAGTGTTAGGGTTCTTAGTCCAAATACCGAAAGAGAGTATGCTCCTGAAGAATTAGTCAGCTCATTAATCAGAAAATTAATTAATGATGCTGAAACATATCTTGGAGACACTGTTGATTCTGCCGTTATAACTGTCCCTGCATATTTCAATGAATCTCAAAGGCAAGCTACAAAGGATTCTGCAATATTGGCTGGTATAAAAGTTGACAGAATCCTAAATGAACCTACTGCAGCAGCATTAGCATATGGCTTTGAAAAAAGTTCTTCTAATAATGTTTTAGTTTTTGATTTAGGTGGAGGAACATTTGATGTATCATTGTTAAAAATTTCTAATGGTGTCTTTGATGTTAAAGCCACATGTGGAGATACCCAACTAGGGGGGAACAATTTTGACTCAAAAATTGTAGATTGGCTTGCTGAAAAATTTCTTGATGAATATGAAATTGATCTAAGAAGAGATAGACAAGCTTTGCAGAGATTAACTGAAGCTGCCGAAAAAGCAAAATGTGAATTATCTGGATTGCAAAAAACAAAAATATCCTTACCTTTTATCACCACTAGTAAAGAGGGGCCATTACATATTGAAGAGACATTAGATAGAAAAATATTTGAATCATTATCGCAAGATCTATTAGATAGATTATTAGAACCTGTGCAAATAGCATTAGATGACTCAGGATGGAATGCAGAAGATATTGATGAGGTAGTTCTTGTCGGTGGAAGTACCAGAATTCCAATGGTTCAACAATTAGTTAAGACTCTTGTTCCTAATGAACCTTGTCAATCTGTTAATCCAGATGAAGTAGTAGCAATTGGTGCAGCAATACAATCTGGAATAATAAGTGGTGATTTACAAGATTTATTACTAAATGATGTTACACCTCTTTCTTTAGGCTTAGAAACTATTGGCGGCCTTATGAAGGTACTTATTCCTCGTAATACACCAATACCAGTAAGACAATCTGATGTTTTTAGTACCTCAGAAGCAAATCAATCTTCAGTTGTTGTTCAAGTAAGGCAAGGTGAAAGGCCTTTAGCCGCTGAAAATAAATCCCTTGGTAAATTTAGATTATCAGGAATACCTCCAGCTCCTAGAGGAATACCTCAAGTCCAGGTAGCATTTGATATTGATGCTAATGGTCTTTTAGAAGTAAGCGCAACTGATAGAACAACTGGAAGGAAGCAAACAGTTACAATTTCTGGAGGTTCTAATTTAAATGAACAAGAAATTAAATCGATTATTGAAGAAGCTAAATCAAAAGCTAATGAAGATAGAAAGAAAAGATCAGTCATTGACAGAAAAAATAGTGCTTTAACCCTTATTGCTCAAGCTGAGAGAAGGCTTAGGGATGCTTCCATAGAATTTGGCCCATATGGAGCTGAAAGACAGCAACGAGCTGTTGAATTAGCCATTCAAGATGTTGAAGAATATATAGATGATGATGAATCTCAAGAGTTAGAAATTTCAGTAAGTGCTCTCCAGGAGGCATTATTCGGTTTAAACAGAAAATTTGCAACAGAAAGGAAAACTGATAATAATCCATTGCAAAGTATTAAAAATACATTTGGATCATTAAAGGATGAACTTTTTTCAGATGATTATTGGGATGATGATCCTTGGGATAATCAAATGAATAGAAATTATAGAAATTCGAGGTATGGTAATTCTAGGGACGATGATCCATGGGACAATGACTACTTCCTCTAAAAAAGATTATTTGTCGATTTTGGGTTTATCCCCTAATTTTGATTATAAGGAACTTAAAAAGGCTTTTCGAAGAGAAGCAAGAAAATGGCATCCAGATTTAAATAAAAATGATCTTAATGCAGAAGAAAGATTTAAATTAATTAACGAAGCATACGAATATCTTCGTGACCCTAATAGAAAAAATAGTGCTGATGGAAATATTCAGGAAGATTATGAAAATAATAATTTCCAGACAGGCTTTCCTGATTTTCAAGATTATCTTGATTCATTATTTGGATATGAATACTCACCAAAGAATTACGACGAATATAATGATGATCCAATTGAGGATGAATCTTTAAATTTAGATAATGATGAATTTCATAATTATGGCTACCCTGCAACCTCTCCAGAAGAACCGCCTCCAGTTAAACTCCACCAAGATATTGAAACTATTATTGAATTAACTCCAGATGAGGCCTTAAATGGAGCTTCAATTTTAATAGAGCTTGAAGATGAAACTGTAGTAGAAGTCGATACTCCTCCTTTCGCTGGAGATGGATGGCGATTGAGACTTGAAAATATTGCTAGAGGAGGAAAAGATCATTATCTTCAGTTAAAAGTTCAAACTGAAAGTGGTCTAAGAATTGATGGTTTAAGAGTCCTTTATAAATTAGAGTTATTTCCTCATGATGCACTTCTTGGTTGTGCTGTAGAGGTTCCTACTCTTGATGGAAATGTCACACTTCAAGTGCCACCAAAATCATCCACCGGAAGAATGTTACGTTTGAAGGGTAGAGGTTTAACGTTCGAAGATAATGTAGGTGATCAATACGTTGAAATATTGGTAGTGATACCTGCTGATATTAATGATGAAGAAATTGCTTTATATACAAGATTACAAGAATTATCACTTTCTGATTCTTAATCAAATATTATATTTATAGAGATAGCGACGATTATGAACATATTTGTTCTTTTATATAATTCAGGAACAGATAAGGAGGGAATTCATTCAATCGAACTTAAAGGAAAGACAATTGTTTTAATGTTTGAGGACAAGGACGATGCAACAAGATATTGCGGTCTACTTGAAGCTCAAGATTTTCCTTTACCGACTGTTGAAATGATAGACATAGAGGAAATAAAGGATTTCTGCATTAAATTAGATTATGAATGCAAATTAGTTGAAAAAAATTTTATACCTAAATCAGCTGAAGATAGATTATTAATATCACCACCCCAGAAAAACCTAGAAGTTGATGATTGGGAGGGAGAGAAGAATAATCAACAAAATATTGATATAAATACCATTAAGGAAAACCTTGAAAAGTTACTTTAGCTATTAAAGTATTATTAATTTATTAAACAAATAAAACATGACAACCGCATTATTTGAAACAGAAGTTGGAAACATTAATATTGAATTCTTCTCTGAAGACGCACCTAACACAGTTAAAAACTTCACAAAGTTAGTTAGTGAGGGTTTTTATGATGGTCTATCTTTTCACAGAGTTATTCCTGGTTTTATGGCTCAGGGCGGCTGCCCAAACACTCGTGATGGAGCATATGGCATGCCTGGAACTGGAGGACCTGGATATACTATTAAATGTGAAATCAATTCCAATAAACACCTAAAAGGATCTCTTTCTATGGCGCATGCAGGAAAGGATACGGGTGGTAGTCAGTTTTTCATCGTTTATGAACCACAACCTCATCTCGATGGTGTTCATACTGTTTTTGGAAAGACAGATGATATGGATGTAGTCCTAAAGCTTGCTAATGGGTCAAAAATTATTAAAGCAATATTAAAGTAGTAATTTATTCATCAAAAACAATACTGAATGTCTCTTTATCTAGATTAAATTTTCTTGTAGAGGAATATAGGATTTCATTATTAATAGTAAATTTAGTATTAATTAATTTGATGCTACTTGTTGGGTGTAATGCTTGTTCAATATTTCTAGAAACAATAATTCCTATCTTTGTACTATTTTCATATTTCGATAAAAACTCAATAAATAATTCTATATTCTTTATTTCCTCATCAGTAATATTGGTATTGGTTCTATTCCGATCATGTAAAATTCGCCATACTAATTTTGGACGATTCCAAAAAGCTAATAATCTTGGACTACTTTCCAGTTTAATATTAATGTTTTTTTGACTACAGAATTTAATTACTTTATTTTTTATTGGTACTAGATCAATAGACTTATATTTACCATCAAGAAAAATTGATATAAATGGATCGATATTTCTCGAATTAGAAATATCTTCATCAATCATGTGGCCTAGCTTTGTTTTTTTAACACTCAAATATTCTGCATTATTATCGTTTGGACAAATCACTAATGGAACTCTTTCAATAACTTCTATTCCATAACCACCTAATCCTGCAATTTTTCTAGGATTGTTAGTAAGTAATTTTAATTTATTTATCCCTAAATCAGTTAATATTTGCGCTCCAACTCCATAATTTCTTAGATCTGCAGGAAAACCTAATTTTTCATTAGCTTCTACAGTGTCTAATCCACCATCTTGTAAACTGTAAGCTTTTAATTTGTTTATTAGACCAATACCTCTACCTTCTTGTCTCAAGTAAACAACAACTCCCTCTTCTTCCCTTTCTATCCTTGATAAAGCAGCCTCTAACTGAGGTCTACAATCGCAACGTAATGATCCAAAAGCATCGCCAGTCAAGCACTCTGAATGCATTCTTACTAGCACAGGTTCGCTTAATTTTGATGTTTTTTGTTTAACTAATGCTACGTGCTCTGAACCATCAAGTTCATTAATATATCCATAAGCTTTGAAATTCCCAAAAATACTAGGAAGAAAAGAATCGGATTTTCTGAACACAAATCTTTCAGTTTGAAACCGATAACTTATTAGATCAGCTATGGATATTAATTTCATTCCCCATTGTTTTGCATACTCTTTAAGTTGGGGAAGTCGTGACATGGAACCGTCAGGATTTTGTATTTCACAAATCACTCCAGCTGGATATAAACCTGACATTGAGGCAATATCTACTGCTGCTTCTGTATGACCTGCTCTTTTTAAAACTCCACCTTTTTTAGCTCTTAATGGAAATATATGTCCTGGTCTTCTTAAATCTTCTGGTTTTGTATTTGGATTAATAGCAACTTGAATTGTCTTAGCTCTGTCTTCAGCAGAAATTCCAGTAGAAACATTATTTTCAGGTCCAGCATCAATTGATATAGTAAATGCTGTTTGATTTTCATCTGTATTTCTGTCTACCATTAATGGTAAATCTAAAGAGTCAAGTTTTTCACCTTGCATAGCCAGGCATATAAGACCACGTCCCTCAGTAGCCATAAAATTAATTTGCTGAGGAGTAGCAAACTGAGCCGCACAAATTAAATCTCCTTCATTTTCTCTTCTTTCATCATCTACCACAATTATGCATTCACCATTCCTTATCGCAGCTAACGCGACACTTATAGGATCAAATTCAATTTTAAAAGAATCATTTATATCCAAAATTGTTCCATTATTTGATTTGGGACTTGTTTCTTTCATTATTCCTATCAATATAGAAAAATAGTGTTTTAGTTACCTTGAATTCAACACTTTATAATCCTATCTCAAAGTCTGCCAATTCAAAGATATGAATGTTGCAATTGTAGGTGCTACTGGTTACGGTGGTATTCAAGCGGTAAATCTTTTAAAGAGCAATAAAAACTACAAAATTTCATTTTTAGGAGGTAACAAAACATCTGGATCAAAATGGAATGATAATTTCCCTTTTGTTTATCTAGATAATGATCCTTATATAGAAGACATATCAGTAGATAATATTTCAAACAATTCAGATGTTGCTTTGCTTTGCTTACCAAATGGTCTATCTTCTACATTGACAAGGAAATTATTAGATAGAGGAGTTAAAGTTATTGATTTATCTGCTGATTACAGATATAAGTCCTTAGATGAATGGGAAAAAGTATATTCCAAAGAGGCTGCTATTTATAAAAGGAATGATGATGATTTATGTAAAGAGGCAGTCTACGGTCTTCCTGAAATAAATAAAGAAGCCATTTCAAAAGGAAGATTAATTGCATGTCCGGGGTGTTATCCAACATCTTCGCTTATTCCACTAGCTCCTTATCTTTCGCAAGGAATTATTGATAATGAAGGTATAGTAATTGATTCTAAAAGTGGAACCTCTGGAGGTGGTCGAGAACCGAACCAAAAGCTACTCTTATCAGAATGCGGAGAAGGTCTATCAGCATATGGATTGATAAACCATAGACATGCCTCAGAGATTGAGCAAGTAGCTTCATTAATTTCTGGTAATAAAATTGAACTACTTTTTACACCACATTTGATTCCAATTTCAAGAGGTATGCATTCGACTATATATGGGAGATTAAGAGATCCAGGATTAACTTCTGATGATTGCAGAATTCTTTTAGATAATTATTATAGAAATTTCAATAATATTAAAGTCTTACCTGTAGATACATACCCATCGACAAAATGGGTTAAAAATACAAACCAAATTTTCCTTTCAGTTAAAGTTGATAATCGAAATGGAAGAATAATTATATTGTCTGTAATTGATAATTTGTTAAAAGGTCAGACTGGGCAAGCAATTCAAAATTTAAATATTATGAGTGGATTTTCAATGGATGAAGGTCTTGATTTAACTAATAATTTTCCATAAAATTACTTCTTATCAAAAAACCAGCAAGAGAGATTGAGTGAGGTAAAATTTTATGCTCAAGAATTTGTATTCTTTTAGAAAGTGATTCAATATCATCGTCATTTCTAATTGACAATGCAGCTTGCATTATTAATGATCCACTATCTACCTCCTCTTCAACATAATGTACGGAACAACCAGTTATTTTTGAACCATTTAATATAGAGTCCTCTATCGCAGAACCACCTTTATATGCTGGAAGTAATGAAGGGTGAATATTTATTATCTTATTCTTAAATTTATTAATAAAAAATGGAGTAACAATTTTCATCCATCCTGCCATGACCACGAGTTCAACATCGTAATGAATTAAAGTATTTACAATTTCTAATTCAAATTCCTCTTTTTGCAGAAAGTCTTTGCCTCTTATAATTTTGTAAGGTATTTTTTTACTTTCAGCTCTCTTTATACAACCTGCATCATCTTTGTTAGTTATTAGAACCTTTATATCTATATCTAATTCTCCTTTTTCTGAAAGATTAATTAATTCCTGAAAGTTTGTTCCTTTCCCAGAAGCTAGTACACCTATTTTTAATTTTGGGGAAAATCTTCTAAATTCAGATATCTCAGGCGAAATTATGTAATTAAATGATCTTTCCAAAGTTTTTAATTTTATCCAATGATAAATTCATATGAAATAAAAAAAACCCTCAATTTTAATTGTTTATATTCAAAAACATATTTATTTGAAGATAATTATTTAAACAAATTTAAATGATTTAAATCTATGTACTATTCGTATAGATATAATTGAATAATAAATAAAAGAAACAAATATATAAAATGAATGGATATTTAAACTCTTGGGATAAATTTTGTAATTATCTTTGGTTTGATAAAAAATTAAATATTTGGTTAGACATAAGCAAAATTAATTTCACAAGTAAAGAGATAAAAAATTTAGAAGATAAATTTATAGATGTTTTTTCATCAATAAAAGAATTAGAAAATGGTGCTATCTCAAATATTGATGAAAATAGACAAGTTGGACATTATTGGCTTAGAAATCCATCAATTTCACCCTCTTCAAAAATAGGAGAGGAAATTAGAGCAGATATTAATGCAATCTCTGAATTTGGAAAACAAATTTTAAATGGAGATATTAAAAATAAGAATAATCAGCAGTATACTGATGTTCTTTGGATAGGAATTGGCGGAAGTGGGTTGGGACCATTACTTATTACAGAGGCACTGCAGAAAAGTTCTAGAGGTTTAAATTTTTCTTATATCGATAATGTTGATCCTTTTTTAATTAGCGAAAAGTTAGAAGAGTTATCTGAAAAATTATCAACAACACTATTTGTAGTAGTAAGTAAATCAGGTGGTACGCCTGAACCTAGAATTGCGATGGAAATTATTAAAAGTCACTGCGAAAATAATTCTCTTGAATGGAATTCTAATGCTATAGCTATAACTATGAAAGATAGTAAGTTATTTAAAAAAGCTACTACTGAAAATTGGTTAAAAATATTTAATTTGCAAGATTGGGTTGGAGGAAGAACTAGTATTACAAGCTCTGTAGGATTACTTCCATTAGCTCTTATTAATGAAAATATATTTGAATTTATTAGAGGGGCATCATTAATGGATGAAGCCACACGTATAAGTGATTTTAAAAATAATCCAGCAGCACTATTATCATCCGCATGGTATTTAACTGGGGATGGTATGGGAAAGAGAGATATGGTCGTATTACCTTATAGAGATAGGTTACAGGTATTTAGTAAATATCTCCAGCAATTAGTAATGGAATCATTAGGAAAGAAATTTAATAGGAATGGCGAAGTAGTTAATCAAGGTATTTCCGTTTTTGGTAATAAAGGATCTACAGATCAACATGCTTATGTTCAGCAACTGAGAGATGGTATTGATAATTTCTTTTGTATTTTTATTGAATTATTAGATTCTCCATCTACTAATATTTTTAATGAAAAAGAGAATCCTAAAGAATATCTCTCTGGTTTTTTGCAAGGAACCAGATCTGCACTCTCTAGTGAAAACAGACAAAGTATAACTATTACGTTAGAAAAGTTAAATTGTTTTTCACTAGGTGCTTTAATTGCCTTATTTGAGAGGGCTGTATCCTTCTACGCTGAATTGGTAAATATAAATGCATATGATCAACCTGGAGTTGAAGCTGGAAAGAAAGCAGCCGCAAATATTATTGAGTATCAACAAAAAGTAAGTAATTTATTAGATGAAGGTGGAGAATACTCTATAAGTGACATTACATCATTATTTGATAATTCAGTGAGTGAATCTATATTTTTCATACTCCGTGAAATGTGTTTCGGTAATGATTCTTATAAAGTAAAGGGGGATTGGTCAAATCCAAAATCTTTAGTTATTCAAAAAATAAATTCTTAAACAACAATATTCATAATTTTTCCTTTAACAATAATTATTTTTCTTATTTCCTTATCTTGAGTCCATTTTAATATGTTAGGTCTTTTAAGAGTCAATTTTTTAATTTGATCTTCACTCATATCATTATTAATATTTACTTTGTCTCTAACTTTTCCATTCACTTGTATTACTAGTTCATATGAATCTTCCTTTAGTGCCTCGGGATTAAAGGAAGGCCAGTGTTCTAAATGCACAGATTTTTTAAATCCCATAACATGCCATATTTCTTCTGCAATATGAGGCGCAAATGGTGCTAATAAAATAATAAATGTTTTTAAAGCTTCAATTTTTAAATTATTGTTTACGTCATTAATGGAATTTGATAATGAATTATAAAACTTCATTAGTTCTGAAATCGCAGTATTAAACTGATTATTTAATATGTCATTTGAAATTTCTTTTATAGCAATATTCATTGACTTTATTAAGCTTTTTTCTTCATCTGGAAAGGAATTAGATTTACTATTAGTATCTTTTGCACAATTTATATAAAGCTTCCAAATCCTGCTTAAAAATCTAAATTGACCTTCAACATCTGTATCTCCCCATTCCAAATCTTTTTCTGGCGGTGCTTTAAATAATATAAACATTCTTGCTGTATCTGCTCCATATTTTTTAATTACTGATTCAGGGTCTATTCCATTATATTTTGACTTAGACATCTTCTCGAAAAGAACTTCGAGTTTGGTATTGTCAATTGGATCTGTAGGATTTGATAAGTCAGTAATATCGGAAGGCGAAACATATTTACCTGTTTTATTGTTTTTATAGGCTGCAGACTGAACCATTCCTTGTGTTAATAGTTTTTTAAATGGTTCATCAATTTCAAATAGCTCATTATCCCGCAAAGCTTTAGTGAAAAATCTTGCATATAACAAATGCAATATTGCATGTTCTACTCCTCCAACATATTGATCTACAGGTAACCATTTATTAATTTCAGTCTTTTCAAATGGCTTACTTGAACATTTTGAAGATGGATATCTTAAAAAATACCATGATGAACACATAAAAGTATCCATAGTATCAGTTTCTTTTTTTGCCAATATGCCACATTTTGGACATATTGTATTTATCCAATTATTATTATCACCTAAAGCATTAATCTTGTTAGCCGAGATATCTATATCTTTTGGTAATTCAACAGGTAATTCAGATTGGTTTAATGGAACAGACCCACATTTTTTACAATTAACGATGGGAATCGGACATCCCCAATATCTTTGTCTAGATATTAACCAATCTCTTAAACGATATTGAATCTTATTTTCGGCCCATCCATTATTTACACCCACCTCTGAAATTTTTAATTTGGCAATAGTATTTGCTATACCATTGTATTGATTTGAATTAATAAGATATCCATTTTCCACATAAGCTTCATCAAGTTCTTTAGTTTGTACACTTTTATCCTTTATTATGACTTGTTTAATATCAATATTATTTTTTTTGGCAAAATCAAAATCTCTTTGATCATGAGCAGGCACTCCCATAACAGCTCCTGTTCCGTATTCGTCAAGAACATAACTTGCCACCCAAATAGGAATAGGTTCAGAATTAACTGGATTAATTGCTATTAAGCTAGTTTTTATTCCAATTTTTTCAAGTTCATTATCTTTATTATTTTTCAAATATTGTTTAAGATTTTCTATATCTTGTATGGTTTCTTGATCAGAAATATTTTTAATTAATGAGTGATTAACAGAAATTGCTAAATAAGTAACACCAAATAAAGTATCTGGTCTTGTTGTAAATACAGTTATTTTCTTTTCTGGATTGGTATTAATATTGAAATTAATATTTGTACCAATTGACTTACCAATCCAATTATCTTGCATTATTTTTACTCTTTCTGGCCAGTTATCTAATTTTTCTAAATCCTTCAATAACTCATCCGCATAATTAGTAATCCTTAAAAACCATTGCTTTAATAATTTTTTTTCAACTACTGCCCCAGATCTCCAAGATTTACCCTCTGAGTCAACTTGTTCATTCGCTAAGACTGTATTATCTATAGGATCCCAATTAACTTCTGATTCCTTTTGATATACAAGACCTGCCTTGTATAACTCTAAAAATAGATATTGAGTCCAAATATAATAATTTTCATCACAAGTTGCAAATTCTCTATCCCAATCAACTGATAGTCCCAAAAGTTTTAATTGTGACTTCATATGAGAAATATTTTTTTTTGTCCAGACACTTGGACTAATACCTCTCTCAATTGCTGCATTCTCAGCAGGCAAACCAAAAGCATCCCAACCCATTGGATGTAAAACCGATTTGCCCTTAAACCTCTGGAACCGAGCTATTAAGTCTGTAATAACATAATTCCTAACATGTCCCATATGAAGATTACCTGAAGGGTAGGGAAACATTGATAAGGCATAAAATTTATCGCTATTCTCAGTTAATTCATCGGTTTTGTATAAATTGTTTTCTGTCCAAATTGACTGCCATTTTTTTTCTATTTCAGAAGGATTATATAAATTGGTATCAGCCACATATTGTTTATCGGGAGAAATCACTTAATTTTTATTTATTAAATTATTATTTTAATATCCATTGTATAAAATAGAAATAGATTGTTAAAAGGAATAATTTATAATTAAAATTTAAAATATATTATCTACAAATGCAAAAAATAACTTTTGAAAAATATCAAGGTAATGGTAATGATTTCATACTGATTGATTCTAGAGGAAATGATTTATATCAAAATTACAAGACAAATAAAATAATTGATATAAAAAATATTTGCAATAGGCAATTTGGGATTGGAGCAGATGGTGTGATTTTCATAGAAGAACCTAATAAAGATAATTATGCAAAAATGATAATCTTTAATTCTGATGGTTCTGAAGCACAAATGTGTGGAAACGGAATTAGGTGTTTAGTTGAGTATCTCCATGTAAATGATTCAAAGAATAATAAAAATATAGAATATAAAATTGAGACTAAAGCAGGTTTAAAAATTGCAAAATATATAAATAATGAAATTACAGTAAAAATGGGAGTTCCGATTTTTGAAAGTAAAAATATACCAACAACAATTGAAAAAAAAATAAATTTAATTCCTTCACATGAATTTATTGAGAAAAATTTTAATAATATAGGTTATGCCGTAGGAATGGGAAATCCTCATTTAATATTCTTTATACAAGATATAGAGTCAATTGTTCTTTCCAGACTTGGGCCTATATTTGAAAAAAATGAATTATTTCCAGAAAAAACTAATGTGCATTTTTGTCAAATTCTAAATAGAGATAATATAAAAGTAAAAGTATGGGAAAGAGGAGCAGGACCAACCTTAGCCTGTGGAACAGGCGCCTGTGCTATTCATGTAGCAGCTTATAAATTAGGTCTATGTAATTCGCAAACTATTGTAACTTTACCAGGAGGTAATCTTAAAATAGATTGGTCAAAAGACGATTGTGAAGTCATAATGACCGGTAATGCTAAAAAGGTTTTCTCAGGATCAATGTTAGTAATTTAATGGAAAATAATTTTATATATTTAGATAATGCATCCACAACTCCATTATCTGAGAATGTTTTAAATATAATAAATTCAACTTATAAGAATTATTGGCATAACCCTTCATCTACATATGAGCTAGGGATAAAATGTTCTACATATCTTGAAAAAATTAGATCTAAAATTGCTTATATATTTGAAGCAGAACCAGAGAATATAATTTTTACATCTGGTTCATCGGAATCAACAAATATTGTATTTAATAATATTTATGAAAACTTTAAAAATGGTAGAGTTGTTATTTCAAATGTTGAACATCAAGCAACAAATATTTGTGCTAATAAACTTAGAAAACAAAATTGGGATATTTACGAATGGGCGGTAAAAAATGATGGGATTTTAAATATTGCTAATATCGATAAAATTTTAACTAATGAAACTAAACTAGTATCAATTATTTGGGGACAAAGTGAAATTGGATCAATACAACCTGTTCAATTTATCGGTTCCAAATGTGAAGAATTAAATATAATGTTTCATTTAGATGGAACTCAAATATTAAGTAATGGAATATTCAGTTGGAAGGATCTTAAATGTGATTTTTTAAGTTTATCTGCTCATAAATTTGGAGGTCCAAAAGGTATCGGTATACTTTTAACAAAAGAAAAGTCTAAACATATTTTAAAAAATAATGACATATCACTTAGTCAGGAATTTTCAATTAGACAAGGTACACAAGCTTTGCCATTAATCGCTGGAATGTATGAATCATTAAAAAATATTAAAGGAAAAATAAAATTATATGATTACATTACAGAATTTCCTTCTAATAATATAAATGAACTTAAAAATTATTTTTTTCAAAAAATTAAGGATAATAATCACATAAAGATTACTGGAAGTGTATACCATAGGCTTCCCAATCATATTTCTTTTCTACTATTAAATAAACTTTTTGAGCCCATAAAGGCCTATAAGATTGTTAATTTCATGTCAGAAAATAGAATAGCCATAAGTAGCGGAAGTGCTTGTTCAAGCTTATCTGGGAAACCTAGCTCAACACTTAAAAATATGGGTTTAAAAGATGATGAACTATATTCAAATATTCGTGTTACTTTAGGATCAATAAACAATAAGTCAGAAATAGATAAATTTTTAGAACTTATTCAAATATGTATTGACAAATTTTAATGGCAACCAATTACAGATTACCTAAAGATTTAAATGAATCTCTTAAAAATATGGAGGATGCAATTATTCCAAGTTTATTAGATTCAAATAAAAGATTTACTATAGAATTTAATTTTGAAGGATTGAAGTTTAACAGAATTGGAATAACTATCTACAAAATATTGTCTAAAAATAATAATGTATTTATAACATTTGCTGATCAAGGTGCTGTAGCATTGGCTCAAAGAGACTATCCAGATATCAAAGATAAAATTTTTACTTTTAAATCATTTAATGAATCAAATAATATAAATAATTTTGATAGTGCAATGATATCGATACTACCTCAGCCATATGATTTCGATTCATTTGAACCAATGTCTGATAATTATCAAGGAACGCATTATTCATTAAATCCAAAATTTGAAGATGCCAATATTGGTATAGGAAGTGTTATTAGAGAGCGACGTAAAAACTTTGTCAAAACCTGGAAAAATATTTATTTTCTTCAGCCTTTAAATAAAGGTGCACTAATGCATATTTATCCAAATAACTGGTTGCTTTTCAAAGAAGAAAATAAAAGATATTTTTTTAAAAAAGAATTTGAAATTAAACCCGACAATGAATCTATTTTTGTAAATTTATAGATTGAATGTGATAAAAAAAATTTATTCATTTTTCTTTGTTGTTCTTGTACTAGTAACATCTCCTTTCTTAATAAGATATTTACTAGCAAATCAGAAAATAACCTTTTTAAATAGTATTTATTTTAATTTCCCAGGAATAATTACTAAAAACAAAAGATGTCCTACCTATGATGCTTTATTGAATCAAACGCTTGATGATTCTTTTAGTGTATCAATTATTAATAATAAAGGGGAAATAATAAGTTCATACAATGAAGATGTTCCAAGGTTGCCAGCATCTAATCAAAAATTATTCTCATCAGCTTATGTCTTAAGTAAATATAAATTAAATAATAATTTAAAAACATCCTTATTAAAAAAAAATAAAAACTATTATTATTTGCACGGTCAAGGTGATCCAGATCTGAATTATGCACATATAATCGAACTAATTTCAAACGTTGAAGAAAATAAAATTATTAACTTTAATATTGTAGAAATTGATTCAAAATTATATTGGCCTAATGGTTGGACAAATACTGATAAACTATACGAATATGGCTCTCCAATTACATCTCTTGCAATAGAAAGTAATAACAATAAATATGATGATATTTATGCATTAAAAAATTTTATTAAAAATTATTTAAAAAATAAATTTCCAAATTCAAAAATATATATAAATTTTTTTGATTCAGAAAAAACATTTTATTTAAAAAATATTAAAGAGATAAAAAAAATATATTCAACTCCAATTCTTTCATTATTAACTCTAACAAATTCTGAAAGCCATAATTTTACAGCTGAATCTCTCTTTAAAAATGCCTCAAATACATGGAACGATAATGACTATATAAAATTGAAAAGATGGCTTGAAAATAAAGGCCTCCCCGTAACTAATGCATACTTTGCAGATGCTAGTGGATTGTCTAGAAAAAATAAAATTACAACAAAGTTAGTTGTATTATTTTTAGATAAAATGAGATATTTTAATGATTTTAAAGCTTATCAATCTACACTTTCAATTACTGGAGTAAGAGGAACGTTAGCTAAAAGATTTGTAAATAGTGAGATATCTGGAAAGTTTTTTGGCAAAACTGGTACTCTTTCAAATGTATTTGCATTATCTGGCTTTTTATATAAAAATGAAAAGCCAATAATCATAAGCATAATCCAAAATTCTAAACAAATTGATAAAGAAAAAGCTTTTAAATTATTAAGTGATCTTTATTACTTGAAATCTTGTTAATAAAAATATTATTTAAAGTATTCTTTTAAATCCCTTTCAACAGAGGGTGGTACCATGTGATTAATTTCACCACCAAATTTTGCAACTTCTTTTACTAAAGAACTACTTAGAAAACTATAGTTTGTATTTGTCGATAAAAATATAGTTTCAATATCATTATTAAGAGATTTATTTGTATGAGCAATCTGGAGTTCATACTCAAAATCACTCATTGCTCTTAAGCCTCTAAGAATAAGATTAGCTTTTAGATCATTTGCACAATCAACAGTTAGACCAGAATAAGAAATAATTTCAATATTAGGTAAATGTGAAAGAGAATTTTTTATTTGTATTATTCTTCTTTCAAGATTAAATGTTGGTGTTTTAGAAGTATTTTCTAAAACAGCAACTACTAGATTTCCAAATATTTTTTCAGCCCTTTCTATTAAATCAAGATGACCGTTTGTTAAAGGATCAAATGTACCTGGATAAAGAATTTTCATGAATTTATTATGATCGAATAAGAAATTTAGTTAAAATAAGATTATTAGATAAATCAATTATGACATTAAATCTGGAAGCAAAAAAAATCTTATTAAGAAAAATACCTCACGGATTATTTATTTGTGGTGTTAGAGACGAGGATAAAAATGAAGTAAATGGATTTACTGCAAGTTGGGTAACTCAAGGTTCCTTCACGCCACCATTAGTTGTAATGGCGGTTAGAGCAGAGGGTTCTAGTCATGAAATAATAAAGTCCACCAATAAGTTCTCATTAAATGTCCTAAAAAGTGATCAAAAGGATCTAGCAGCTGTTTTCTTTAAACCCCAAAAAGCATTAGGAGGTAGATTTGAATCTGTTGAATTTAATTTTGGTGAACTTGGATTGCCTATTTTAGTTGATAGTGTTGGAGGAGTTGAATGTAATGTTGTTGGAAGTGTTATGCATGGAGACCATACCGTTTTTGTAGGAGAAGTTATATCTGCTTATCTGAATAATGATGTTGACTCACTAAATTTATCTTCAACTGGCTGGAATTATGGAGGGTAACCACTATAAATGAGTAATTCCTCTATAGAAAAAATAGATAATAAATATAATTTTAAAATTGAATATAAATTAATTAATAATAAAGAGTTATTAAAATCAAGATTATCTGAAATTCCAAAGTCATCTGGTTGTTATCTTTTTAAAGATATTGATAATAACTTACTTTATATCGGTAAATCTAAAAAACTACGTAGTAGAGTAAGTAGTTATTTCAATAATTATTCAGATTTAACTCCCCGATTAAGTTTGATGGTTCGTCAAATAACAGAAATAGAAATAATAGTCACAGATAGCGAATATGAAGCATTAAATTTAGAGTCAAATTTAATTAAAACAAATAAACCATACTTTAATATTCTTTTAAAGGATGATAAGAAATATCCATATCTTTGTATAACCTGGAGTGAAAAATATCCTCGCATATTTATTACGAGAAGAAGAAGAAATAGAAATAATTTAGATAGATATTATGGACCATATGTTGATGTCGGATTATTAAGGAGAACATTATTTACGATAAAAAAAATATTTCCACTTAGACAAAGACCAAGGCCAGTATATAAAGATAGAACTTGTTTGAATTACTCAATAGGAAGATGCCCAGGTGTTTGCCAAGAAGTTATATCATCTGACGATTATAAAAAAATAATGAAACAAGTATCTATGATATTTCAGGGAAGAAATGATGACTTAGAAATATTTTTACAAAAAAAAATGTTGCAATTTTCAAATGATTTAGATTATGAGAATGCAGCAAAAATAAGAGACCAAATTTCAGGTTTAAAATTATTAACGGAATCACAAAAAATATCAGTACCAGATTCTTCAATTAATAGAGATATCTTTGGAATAGTTTCAGAAAAAAATGTAGCTAGTATACAAATTTTCCAAATGAGATCTGGTAAGCTCATTGGGAGAATTGGCTATAGTCAAAAATTAAATAATGAAGATGAAAATCTTATCCTACAAAAGATATTAGAAGAGCATTATATGAACGTTGAAGCTGTAGAAATACCATCAGAAATTCTTATTCAATATAACCTTCCAAAACAAGCAACCATAGAGGATTGGTTAACGGAGCTAAGAAAAAAGAAAGTAAAAATCATAATCCCAAAAAGAAATAAAAAACATGAAACTGTAGAAATGGTTTTAAAAAATGCAAAATTGGAATTAGATAGAATATTAAATGGGATACAAGATAATGAATCGTCTATTGAGGATCTTGCCCAAATACTTGAATTAAGCGAACAACCTAAAAGAATTGAAGGTTATGATATAAGCCATATTCAAGGTAGTGATCCTGTAGCATCACAAGTCGTTTTTATTGATGGAATTCCTTCTAAACAGCATTATAGGAAATATAAAATTAAAGATCCAAACGTTTTTGTAGGACATAGTGATGATTTTGCTTCTATATATGAAGTAATACATAGAAGGTTTAAAAAATGGTCAAGATTTAAAAAAAACGGAGGGGATTTTTCAATATTAAATGATAAAACGAATAGTAAATTAGACAATGAACTTCTATCAGATTGGCCTAATTTAATAATGATTGATGGAGGAAAAGGACAGTTAAATGCAGCTATTAAAGCATTAAAAGAATTAAATCTTGAGGAAGAAGTAACTATATGTTCATTAGCAAAAAAAAATGAAGAAATATTTATTCCAGGCTTTACTAAGTCTCTTGATACTGATGAAAATCAAAAAGGAGTTCTTCTTTTAAGAAGGGTAAGAGATGAAGCGCATAGATTTGCATTATCTTTTCATAGAGACAAAAGATCTAAGAGAATGAATAGATCTCAATTATCCCAAATCAGTGGATTAGGACCATCAAGAATAAGAGAATTGCTTGAGCATTTTAAATCAATAGACGCGATAAGAATAGCTAGTAAAGAGGATTTATCAAAAGTTAAAGGACTTGGAAAAAATTCAGTAAATGATATATATGAATATTTTAACGAGTTATAAATATTAATTAATTTTTGAAAAATAGATTTCTTGATATTGTTAAATATAACTATATTAAAAATATATAATTTTAAATTAATCTAGTAATTTGGCAGCTGAAGCATACCTCTGGTTTAAATCACTTCACATTATTGGTGTAATCGTTTGGTTTGCAGGACTTTTTTATTTAGTAAGACTTTTTATATATCATGAAGAATCTAAAAATATGGGTAATGAATTAAAAATTGCCTTTAATAAACAATACACCTTAATGGAAAAAAGGCTGGCGAATATAATCACAACACCTGGGATGATATTAGCTTTAAGTATGGCTATATGCATGATTATTATGCAACCAAGTTGGTTAAGTGAGAAGTGGTTGCAAATTAAAATTTCTTTTGTTTTAGGATTAGTAATTTATCATTCTTATTGTTACAAAATAATGTATTCATTACAAAATGGGACTTCAACCATTTCAGCAAAAAACCTTAGATTATTAAATGAATTGCCTACATTATTATTATTTATAATTGTACTTTTAGTTATTTTTAAAAATAATTTTCCAACTAGTGTTGCTACTTGGAGCGTAGTTGGACTAATTTTTTTCATGTTGGCTTCAATACAATTATATGCAAAGATTAGAAAGAAAAATGAGAATACTTTAAGTAATGAATAAGGAGGACTTAGTAAAATTAACTTCCAATATTAATAAAAATAGTTGTCCTAAAAATATTAATTTTCACTGTCATACAAAATTTAGTGATGGAAGTCTAGAACCATATGAACTTTTAGAACAAGCTTATAAAAATAACTTGAAATTTTTATCAATAACCGATCATCATACAATTAAAGCTCATGAATATATAAAAAAAAATAATATACTCAAAAATTATCCTAAAGATTCTTTTACGTTAATTTCCGGAATAGAAATTAATTGTTTAATTCTTGGATGTTTAGTACATGTAATTGGATTGGGAATAGATATAAAAAGTAAATACCTAAATCCCTATATCCTTGGAGAGTCTCCAATAGGTAATGATTTAAATATTAAATCAGTTATCAAAGCAATAAATTTAGCTGGTGGTTTATCATTTCTTGCTCATCCAGCGAGATATAGGATTCCCTTTTATAAATTAATTCCAGAGGCCAAAACACAAGGTATTGATGGAATAGAGGTTTGGTACGATTATGAACTTAATGAAGTATGGAATCCTAGTTTATTTGTATGTTCAGAAATAGATAAATTAGCAGATAAATATTCAATGCTAAAAACATGCGGAACAGATAGTCATGGACTTTCGCTATTAGGTAGATAATTCAGAATTCGTTTTTTTCAATTATTGAATCAGTATTAATAATTATGTTCTTTAAATTTTCAATGACATCTGATGAACAATTATTCCACATTTTTCTATTGACAATTTCAAGAAATCTTTGTGCAATATCTCTTAAAGCCCATGGATTGTTCTCTAGAAAGAAATTCCTAAGATTAAGATCACATAACCATGATTTATAAACTTCCTCATAACACCAATCTGAGACTACTTCAGTAGATGCATCAAAAGCATATAAGTAATCTAGTGTAGCTGAAAATTCAAACGCTCCTTTATAACCATTATCCTTCATTCCATTTATCCATTTAGGGTTAAGTATTCTTGATATGACAACCTTATTGATTTCGACTTGTAATTTTGAAATTTTAGATAATCCAAATTTTGATAAATCACCATGATACATTTCAGGTAATTTACCGCTCAATTTTTTTACTGCTGAAGATAATCCACCCTGAAACTGATAATAATCATCAGAATCTAAAATATCATGTTCCCTATTATCTTGGTTATGAAGAACTAACTGCACATTTTTAAGAGCATTTTCTAATGATTTTTTATCCTCTATAGGTTCAAGATTATCACCGTAAATCCACTTACTCCAATTAAGAAAAGATTCTCCAAAATCATCAATATTTTCCCAATTAGAATTTGAAATTAGTTCTTGCAGACCAGCTCCATATGAACCTGGCGCTGAACCAAATATACGATTAATTGAATCACCATCCCTTGATGCCTCAGCTAGAGGGTTAAATTTATCATCCTCATTAAGATTAGAAACAAGATTAATTGCATTAGAAGTTAATTTAACTAACTGTGGAAATGCATCTCTAAACATTCCCGAAATCCTTAAAGTAACATCAACCCTTGGTCTTTGGAGAATAGATAAAGGAATGATTTCTAAATCTACTACTCTTCTTGAAGGTCCATCCCAAATAGGATGTACTCCTAATAAATATAGTATTTGACAAATGTCTTCACCACCATTTCTCATTGTGGATGTTGCCCATACGGATATTGCTATATTTTTTAAATCTTCTCCATTATCTTGTTTGTATAAATCAAGTATTTGTGAAGCGGATTGACAACCAACACTCCATGCTGATTCAGTTGGCAGTCCTCTCGAATCAACTGAAAAAAAATTTTTACCAGTGGGTAAAGCTTCAGTTTTACCTCTCGTAGGGGCTCCAGATGGACCACTTTTTACATATTGTCCATTTAACGAATTAATAAATGATAATTTCTCGTTAAATGAAGAATTAATGATTGGATATAGAATCTCTTTTTTTAATAATAAAAAATACTGATTATGTTTTTTTGCATTAAAGAAATAGTCTATTATTTTCTGATTTTTATATATTTCTAGATTTTTTATTTTCGTATTCTTTTTGTAAAAAAACAAATATATTAAATACTTTGCTTGTTGTTCCAAAAAATCAATAGCCATTCTAAAGTTTAAAATGTTTTTGTTGGAAAAAGTCAATAATATTTTTTTATCCTTTTCACTTAACATTTGATCATATTGATTTGTCCAAGGATTCAAATCTAGTTTTAAATGTTTTGCTATATATTGAATAACACCAATTCGGTTGGCATTTGGAACTCTAGCTATACACAAGAATAAATTTATTTCATTAATGACATTCTGCCTATTACCAAAAATATGCAATCCTGTCCTAATTTGAGATTCTTTAATTCTACAAAGAAAGGAATCAATTTCTTCTATTTGATTATTTGTATTCATTAAAGTAATTTCTCTAAAATCTTTTTTAATTAATTCAAAAATGGATTTTTCTATTATTTCAATCCGATTAGAATTTAATAATTTTGCTTCAAAATATTCGTCTAAATAATTTTCTAATATTGAATATTTTCCATATAATTCTGACCTATCCAAAGGAGGGGTTAGATGATCAATAATTGTTGCTGCAGTTCTTCTTTTAGCTTGGGACCCTTCTCCAGGATCATTTACTATAAAGGGATATATGTTTGGTATTGCTGGACAAATAATATTTGGAAAACATTTATTGCTGAGACCTATAGATTTGCCTGGTAACCATTCAACAGTTCCATGTTTACCAATATGGCACATAGCATTTGCATTAAAAACTTTTTCAATCCAAAAATATTGTGCTAAATATCTATGGGGAGGTGGAAGATCGGGAGAATGAATATCTCTATCAGTGAAAGCGTCATAACCTCGTTGAGGTTGAATCAATAATGTTATTTTTCCAAATCTAAGACCATTTATTGAAAAGCCTTTATTATCTAGATCGATCGCATCAGATGGTTTGCCCCAACGATTAACAATAATATTTTTGGGATCAAGTTCTAAATAATTCCAATATTTTAAATATTCACTAAGTGGTAAGTAATCTAATGGTTTATTATTTTGAGATTCAATATCATTAGTTCTAGTTTTTATAAGCATTGACATTAATTCCGAAGAATCTTGAGGATAATTACAAGATCCAAGGTCATAACCTTCTTCTTTTAACCAATTAAGAATATTTATTATTGAAGATGGTGTATTTAGACCGACGCCATTACCGATTCTTCCGTTCTTTACTGGATAATTACTTATTACTAAACAAATTCTTTTATCAAAATTATTAAGTTTTTGAAGTTTCACATAATTTGATGCAAATTTTGAAATCCATTGAATACCTATTTGATCAGCTTTGTAACTAGTTATTTCACTATATAGTGTATTTTTCTTAGAAATTATTTCTTTAAATGCTGAAGGACAGGTAGTAATTCTTCCATCAAATTCGGGAATAATTATTTGCATTAATAAATCAGATGAATTCATTCCAATAGATGAATTTAACCACTTTTTTCTTGATCTATTAGAAGAAAGAAGCTGTAAAATTGGAATTTTAAGAGAAGTAAAAATATTTGTTGAATTTTCAATTAAATCGTTATTTTTGATTTGAGATGAAGAAAATGAAGTAGTGGTAATTATTAGTTTAATATCTTCTTTTTTAAAAATGTCTATTAATTTTTTCTGAATAATATGATCTTTTAGTGTTGAAATAAAAAATGTTTTAGGAGATAGTCCGCATTTTCTTAATTGCAAGTTAAGTTTTTCGTTTACTTCAATTTCATTAGCCAAAAAAAGAGATTTATAGGATATTATTCCTATCTTTTCGCCTTTTTCATATTTCCAATCATGTAAATAGGGATCTGCATAAAAAGTAATATTCAAAAACTCATCAGGAATTAATTTTTCATCTACAACTAAATAATTTAAACAATTAAGAAACTTTCTATAATTTTCCAGTCCTCCAGATCTCAGTAATCTAGAAATATTTAATGCAATATTTTTATCTATACTACTTATTTCACATAAGGAAATTTCCTGATCAATGGTACCTGATAGGATTACTAACTTCCTTTTTTTATTAACTGCTTGCCAATTTAAAAGTTGTTCAATTCCATAGTTCCATGTACCTTTATCTCCAAATATTCTAAGTACGACAACTTTTGCATAATTAATTGTTTTTAATAAATAATTATCTATTTGAGCTGAGGAATTTAAATTAGAAATTTCTAAAGCTCTTATATTATTTTTTAATGAAGCAAATTCTTTTTCTAACAATAAGTTTGATATAAGATTTAAATCAGCCTTGACACTTGTTATAAAAATAAAATCTGCAGCTGGTTGCTCAATTAAATCATCCTTATTCTTTTCATTTCCTGCAATATTTAATATCCTGTGCATTTTTAAATATAAATTAGGTTTAGAATATATAAGTAGGATAAAACAAGTTTACCTTAATTAAATAAATTAAATATGCATGAATTTCTTCCATACGCCTGGTTCGAAGGTAAATGTATTCCATTTAAAGAAGCAAAAATATCAATAGCTACTCATGCTCTACATTACGGTACTGCTGCATTTGGAGGAATGCGAGCGATACCTAACCCAACAAACAAAGAAGAATTCCTATTGTTTAGAACAGATAAACATATAAAAAGATTATCTCAAAGTGCAAAATTACTATTAACTGAAATTTCTGAAGAATATATTTTTAAAGCTTTAGAAGAAGTTATAAAAAGAAACAAGCCAGAAAAACCTATTTATATAAGACCATTTGTATATACAAGCGATTTAGGTATAGCTCCAAGGTTACACAATATTGAAACAGATTTCTTTATTTATTGTATTGAACTAGGAGATTATCTATCTCCAGATGGTGTTTCTTGTAGAATGAGTAGTTGGACAAGACAAGAAGATAGATCTCTCCCCTTAAGAGGAAAAATAAGTGGAGCATATATTACTAGTTCATTAGCTAAAACAGAAGCTAGTTTATCTGGTTTTGATGAAGCCCTGCTATTAAATTCAAGTGGTAAGGTAAGCGAAGCTAGTGGTATGAATTTATTTATTGTAAGGAATGGGGACTTAATCACTCCTGGTGTTGATCAAGATATCCTTGAAGGGATTACTAGAGCTAGTGTAATTGAATTAGCAAAATCATTTGGAATAAATGTAATTGAGAGGCCTGTTGATAAAACAGAATTATTTATAGCAGATGAAGTTTTTCTAACTGGTACAGCAGCAAAAATTACACCAGTTAAAAAAATTGAATCAACTGAATTAAATGTTGAAAGACCAATAATGAATAAATTAAAAAGTAAGCTTATAGAAATAACAGAAGGTCGTTCTCAAGACTATGATGATTGGGTAACAAGAATTTCACTAAAATAAATTAATTTTTACCTAAAAATGGAATCTTTCAGAACCTATCTAAATAGAAATGAAAAACCATTAATTATTTTTGACGGAGGTACTGGAACATCTTTTCAGAACTTAAATCTTACTGCAGATGACTTTGGAGGAAAAGATTTAGAGGGATGTAATGAAAACCTTGTTTTATCATCGCCAGAGATAGTTGAGAAGGTTCATAATTCATTTTTAGAAGCAGGTTGTCATGTTATAGAAACTAATACATTTGGAGCATCATCAATAGTTCTTGATGAATATGATATTGCGGATAAGGCTTATGAGATAAATAAAAATGCGGCATTTATAGCAAAAAAGGCTGCTGCCAAATACTCATCAGTTGATAAACCAAGGTTTGTAGCAGGTTCAATTGGGCCAACAACTAAATTACCCACCTTAGGACATATAGATTTTGATGAATTAAAGCAATCATATAAAGAACAAATTTATGGTCTTATAGATGGAGGAGTTGATCTTCTTTTGATTGAAACTTGTCAGGATGTTTTACAAATTAAATCTGCCTTATTAGCATCAAAAGAAATTCTTGAAAGTAAAAATATTGATATACCTTTAATGGTATCTATAACAATGGAAACAACAGGCACTATGCTTGTTGGATCTGATATTGCATCTGCATTAACAATATTAGAGCCATTCAATATAGATATCCTTGGACTTAATTGTGCAACTGGTCCAGAGCAAATGAAGGAACATATTAAATATTTGTCTGAAAATTCACCCTTCGCTATAAGCTGTATTCCCAATGCAGGTCTTCCTGAAAATATTGGAGGTGTCGCTCACTATAGATTAAAGCCAATAGAATTAAAGATGCAGTTAATGAATTTTATATATGACTTTAATGTTCAATTAATAGGTGGATGTTGTGGGACAACACCTGAACATATAAAATACCTGTCTTCAATAATCGATGAAATTATTGATAATGAAAAGACTAACAACAATGGTAAGAAAGATTCAAGCGGTTTTATTCCATCTGCCTCATCAATATATAACTCTGTGCCGTATAAACAAGACAATTCAATTTTAATAGTAGGAGAAAGATTAAATGCAAGTGGATCGAAAAAGGTAAGGGAGTTATTAAATAACGACGATTGGGATGGTTTAGTTGCAATTGCCAAGCAACAACAAAAAGAAAATGCTCACGTTCTTGATGTAAATGTCGATTATGTAGGAAGAGACGGAGTTAAAGATATGAAAGAAATAACTTCAAGACTTGTTACCAATGTAAATTTACCATTAATGATTGACTCTACAGATGCTGACAAAATGGAAAGTGGATTAAAGTCAGCTGGTGGTAAATGTATTATAAATTCAACCAATTACGAAGATGGCAATGAAAGGTTTGATCAAGTTCTAAATTTAGCCTTAGGCTATGGTTCAGGTCTTGTTGTCGGAACAATTGATGAAGATGGAATGGCAAGGAATTCAGAAAAAAAATATAAGATTGTCAAACGAGCGATTAATAGAACAAGAGAATGTGGTTTGTCAGATTATGAGCTATTTTTTGATCCATTAGCTCTGCCAATATCTACAGGGATTGAAGAAGATAGATTGAACGCTAAAGAAACTATTAGTGCTATATTAAAAATTCGTGAAAATTTCCCAGATATTCATATCATACTTGGAATATCAAACATTAGTTTTGGTCTTTCACCATTATCAAGAATTAATCTAAATTCAATATTTTTAGATGAATGCATTAAAGCAGGATTAGATTCTGCTATCATCGCACCAAATAAAATTTTGCCATTATCAAAAATATCTGAAGAAACTAAAAAGCTTTGCTTAGATTTGATTTATGATAAAAGAGAATTTGAAGATGATATTTGTATTTATGATCCATTAGTAGAATTAACAAAGGCTTTTCAAGATTTATCTATTCAAGATTTCAAAAAAGCATCTTCAGCAAATAAAAACTTAACTCTTGAAGAGAGTCTGAAAAATCATATTATTGATGGAGAAAAAATAGGATTAGAGGATCAATTAAATAAAGCCTTAAAAAAATATAAACCTCTTGAAATAATTAATACCTTTTTACTAGATGGGATGAAAGTAGTAGGAGATTTATTTGGCTCAGGTCAAATGCAATTGCCATTTGTACTCCAATCCGCTGAAACAATGAAATTTGCTGTTTCAATTTTAGAACCATATATGGAAACTGTAGATGAAAACATATCAAATGGAAAACTCTTAATTGCAACTGTCAAAGGAGATGTACATGATATTGGAAAAAATTTGGTAGATATAATACTTACAAATAATGGTTATGACGTAATAAATCTAGGAATAAAGCAAGATGTTTCAGCAATTATAGATGCACAAAAAAAGCACAATGCAGATTGCATTGCTATGAGCGGATTACTTGTTAAATCAACTGCTTTTATGAAAGATAATTTAGAGGCTTTTAACAATGAAAATATTAGTGTACCAGTAATATTAGGAGGCGCAGCCTTAACCCCAAAATTTGTAAATGAGGACTGCAGCAAAATATATAAAGGGAAAATATTGTACGGAAAAGATGCGTTCACTGATCTTAAATTCATGAATGAATATATGGATAATAAGAAAAAGGGTAATTGGTCAAATACAGAGGGGTTCATTAACAATGAGGGTATAAATATTAATTTAGCCTCATCAAAATCCAACTCTCAAGCTGTTAAAAAAACAATATCCATACATACCGAGACCTCCAAATTAAATTTAAAAGACAATTTTATAAGATCAAAATTTATTAATGAAGAAGATCCAATTCAAGCCCCTTTCTTGGGAACGAAAGTCTTGAACGATGTTGATATAGATATAAATAAGTTAATATTTTATCTAGATACAAAAGCTCTATTTAGTGGGCAATGGCAAATAAAAAAAGCTAAAAACCAAAGCGTAGATGAATATAATAACTATTTGGATTCATATGCTAAACCATTGTTAGATAAATGGTTAGAGATAATTATAGAGAAAAAACTTATATCACCCAAAGCAGTTTATGGATATTTCAGATGCGGGAGAAAAGATAATAGTATTTTCTTATTTGATGAGAAATCATTAAACAAAATTTCCCAATTTAATTTTCCACGACAAAAATCTGGAAATAATTTATGCATAGCTGATTTTTATTGTGATTTGAAAAATGATAAGCCGATAGATATATTTCCTATGCAGGCAGTAACCATGGGCGATATTGCTAGTGAATATTCTCAAAAATTATTTAAAGAAGATAAATATAGCGATTATTTATTATTCCATGGACTTACAGTGCAATTAGCAGAAGCTCTAGCTGAGTATGTCCATGCATTAATTCGTATTGAATGTGGTTTTAGCTCTCAAGAACCAGACAAAAATAGAGAAATACTAGCTCAAAAATATAGAGGAGCTAGATATTCTTTTGGTTATCCTGCATGTCCAAAAGTATCTGATTCAAACATACAATTATCACTGTTGGATGCAAAAAGAATAAACTTAACAATGGATGAATCTGAACAACTTCATCCAGAACAAAGTACTACAGCTATCATCTCATTACACTCAAAAGCTAAATATTTCAGCGCTTAAGCTAAATTTTTAGTTGTTTTCTAAATATTCAATAATTTCTTCCTGTAGTTCTTCCATCATTTCATTATCACCCAGATCAAGTCCCTCACCCGCGGCATCCTGTGTTAACTCAAGATAATATGAAGCACCATCACTAGATAAAAATTCTAATGCGGAAGTTTCATCACTATCTTTAAAAGCTTCATAAAGAGCTTTAAATGCTATGTTTTCAGTAAAGTCCCAATCCATAATGAAAAAAACCTTATTAGAATTATTACCTCCTTACCCCCCATACTCGTCAACCTTTTTTAAAGAAATGTTGGTGTTTTATTATTATTAAAAAAATCTATGACTATAAAAAATCAAAATCAGTTAAATGTCCTTGGAGAAGAAATTGAGATTTGTAGTTGCGCACCTATGACAGGGTGGTACAGGGATGGATTTTGTAAGTATGACAAAAATGATGGAGGGAATCATTCCATATGTTGTGTAATGGATGATAATTTCCTTAAATATAGTAAATCACAAGGTAATGATTTAATAACTCCCATGCCTATTTATTCCTTCCCTGGACTAAAGGATGGTGATCATTGGTGTATTTGTCTTGATAGGTGGAAGCAAGCATTATTAGACGGTCTTGCACCAAAAGTCATATTAGAATCAACGAATATTGTAGTCTTAGAATCAGTACCTCTAGAGAAATTGAAAGAATATCAATTTAATAAAAAGTAATTACAAGTTTATTTTTTTTTTTAAAATGATAATGATAAATTTTTTTAAATGAGTTCAGAAATATATTGGAAAAAAGCACTTGAACAAACTCGATTATCAATTGATGATGAATCATTATATCCTCTCAAAACTGATATTATTACAAGAGATTTATACGAAAAAGACGACTTCATAATTAGGAAACTAGATACTTCAAAATTTAATAAAAAAAAAATTTATGGTCCTAAACAAAATCCATTTTGTCCTTGGGAAAAGATACTAGAAATTGATAAAATTGGTGATAATCATCAACTAATATTAAATAAGTACCCTGTGCAAAAAGGGCATATTTTACTTATTACAAATGAATGGAAACCTCAAAATGGATGGTTAGATATTAAAGATTGGAGAGCGATCCAACAGGTTAATAAAGATACTAGTGGATTATGGTTTTTCAATAGTTCTCCAATTGCGGGAGCAAGTCAACCTCACAGGCATTTTCAACTTCTGCGTAGATCTAAAGGTGAGATATCATGCCCTAGAGAAAAGTGGTTTATAGAGATGAACTTATATCAAGATCTAGATAGTAAGCTTAAAAAAAATATTATTGTATCCAAATTTAATTTTTTAGAAAATCCATCATGTCTTTTTGAATTTTACTTAGAATTATGTAAGAAATTAGGACTTGGTGATCCTATTAGTGATAAGAAACCGCTATATCCTTACAACATTTTAATAACTAATAAATGGATCGCTATTATAAAGAGAAAAAGTGATCATATTCATGGTTTTAGTATTAACGGTTTAGGATTTGCAGGTTATCTATTAGTAACTGAAAATTCAAATATTAATTATTTAAAGAAATTTGGCCCTGAAAAACTTCTAGAAAGTTTTGTTTGAAACTAGTTAGTTCCTTCAACGTCCTTATTCCTGCTTATTTGGCTTTCTAGAACTTCTATAGATGCTGTTACAGAGGCAATTTTACGTTCAAGTGAATCCTTAAAATAATTGAGCATTTCTAATTTCTTATGTTGATAAAAACTCTTTTTTTCTTTAGAAGACTTGAAATAACAATTAAACATTTTTGAATTATTATAAAAAAATACTTTATTGACTTGTGACATAAAAATAAATTGGTTTTAATTTGAAAACAATAATCCTTATGGACTTTAAATTTTTTTTGAATAAAATTAAATAAATTCCATACTATTCAAGAAATTATTATTGAATATTCCTGAAAATTCAAATACAAAAAGAATTTCGATTGATTTACCTGAGGAACTAATTTACAGGTTTGATCAATTACGAAAAGAGTGGGGATTTAGAGCAAGAGGACCTGTAATAGAAAAGATACTTAAAGAACTTCTGCAAGAAGATGATTTACTACCTAAGAACCAACAGCAAGAAATAGACTTTAACGAGAATAATAATAATAATAATGAAAATTTAAATATTGATGAAGATACTGCATTGGTATTAATTAAATCAGACGAAAAAAAAGAAGTTAATGAGATATCTTTGAATAAAAGATTTACAAATAAAAATCAAAATAAAGAAAAAGCCAACTCAAATATAAACCTTCCAGATTTTGTTGATAAAAAAGTAAAGAATCTAAGAAGAAGTATTAATAGTGAAAAATTAAAGGAGAATATTAATGATATTCAAATTAATTCAATTAAAGAAACTGAATTAATAAAATGTCGAATTGAGTTAATTAGTCATTGGAAAACCTTGTATGGATCAGTTCCTAATGATCATGTAGTAAAAGCTTCGCTGGATTGGTTTGAAAGGGATATATGGCCAAATCTTGATGGAACTGAAAATCTACCCTTTACGTGGAGTACAGCCAATAAATTAATGTCAGAATTATGCCCATTTTGGATAAAGAAAAATCCATCCCTTGAAATTGTTTTATTAATGATTGGCGTTTTAGAAGACCCTTTTGCTACATCAGATCTGATAAAAAGAATACCAACACTTATGAGAAGGTTTGTAAGTAGATTTAAGCGAAATAATAGATCAAATTCATTTGAAACTTTGGACTCAACAATGACAGTACATGGAGCACTTAAATTATTGAATTTATCAACATCCGCAGGATCCGCTCATACGTTCCGTAAAATTAGGGAGGCCTATAAATCAATAGCCTTAGAGACGCATCCAGATGCTGGAGGATCAACAGATCAAATGAGAAAATTAAATGAAGCGTATCAATTGCTAAAAAATCTATATAGAAATTAGTATACTAATTCTCAAATAAGACTACTAATAAGTCTAATCTATAGTCTCATATGAGATAAATGTTAAGTTAACAATTTCTAAATTTCATCAATTATGTTATTCGAACTTATGAAAACAATAATTATTTATAAATGAAATTTAAATAAAATTTACTTTTAAATAAATAAATTTTCTTTGTATAGTACTTCTTATATGAGACTTATTATAAGTCTATTTTATAGTCTCAAAATAGAAAGGCAATATATAAATTTATTATTTTGGACGAATCATACCCAAACTATTTATTGCCTAAAAAAAATAAAAAATTAAATAAAAATCGAAAAACTATGTCCTTTCAATGTCCAAGAAATTAATAAGGACTAGAAAGTCCTGCTATTAAAGGCTTATATCTAATCTCGTACTGCCTTAAAGACAGTACTACTTAGCCTGAAGCTTTTGTATAGCAGTTTGCTTGTCTATGCTAGGAACATCACTTAAACCGTTAGCGTCAAACCAAGGGGCACTAGCCCAATCGAACCCCTTCCCAAAAGTATTATCAGGAGCAGTTATGTACCAATGGCACGAAGCGTCAGGTACGTCAACAGAACATTTTGACCAATCATCTGACCATTGCGGAACTTGTACCCACAGCACTGAAGATAGAAGTAGGGATAAAAAATTGATCATAATAAAATATAATACAACATTAATCAGTTTTATAGGATTATTACTTTTCTTGTTTAAGAATTATTTATAGACTAATATCAAGTCTTAAATGAGAAATTCTAGACAATTAATCTCGCAGCTTTGTGTTAAAACTTTTTTCAATTTTAGAGATTATGCTTGAGTGTATTGATTTAATATCTGAATCTAATAATGTTTTATCTTTATCTCTATAAGATAATCTAAATGTATAACTTATATTATTCTCCCCAAGTTTAATATCTTCAAAAACATCGATTAATTGTACATCCTCTAAAAGATTTTTTCCTGTTCTTCTTATTTGTGAAGTTATATCGCTAATTAAAAATTTCTTACAGAAAACAAAATTTATATCCCTTTCTATTTTCGGAACTATTGGGTATTTCTTAAATATTGGAATCCATTTATTTTTTCTTGTACTAGCTCCCAAGAGGTCAGCAACATTTATGCTAAATAAAAAAACTTTTTTTAAAGACTTCTTCTCTAATAGAAGTTTGGGATGGATTTCACCAAAATAACCGGCATCTTTTCCCTCAATAAATAATTTGGCTGTTCTTCCTGGATGAAGAAAATCAATTGAGTCAAAAGGTTTATCATCAATTTTTATATTCAGACATGATAAAGCTTCCTTTAACTTTCCTCTGGCCTGGTAATAATTAAGATCGTTATCCTTGCCAGAATTTGCCCATTTACCAAATTTTTTATTACCAAAAATTACACCATTTAGTACTTCTTCTTGAATGTTCTCAGTATTCTTATTAAAAACATTTCCAATTTCAAATATATAACAACTTGTTTGTCCAGCTTTGATATTACGGTTTACAATCTCCAAATGTTCCCTCCAAATATTATCTCTAAGGCAGCTTGTTTCTAATAACAAAGGATTAGAAATCTTTACAAGGTTTTCTTTGTCTTCTGGGACAAGCGAGTAGCTAAGTACCTCGTTAAAACCATTTTCTATAAAACCATTTTTTACTTTTCTCAATGCCAATTGCTCTGATGATAATTTTCCAGGCTTAATTGGATTAGGAAGTTTTAAGTCAAATCTGTCATACCCAATTAATCTCGCAATTTCTTCAATTAAATCTATTTCTCTTATTAAATCTTGTGATCTATTAGGAATTACTGCTACATCCCAGCCATATTCTTTATTCATTAATTTACAACCTATGAGAGTTAATTTATCAACTATTTCATTATCAGATAAATTTCTTTTTTCAAATTGATCGTTAATTATTAATGGGCCAAGAATTTTATGTATTCGATTTCTCCTTAATTTGATAAAAATATCTTCATTTTTTATTAAATTAGAAATATTGATGGTTGGCAAATTAATTGTAAAATTTTCTTCTAAAAGATTAATCGCCCTGGTAACAGCATCTATTGTATTTTTAGATGAAATACCTTTTTCATATCTGCTGCTAGATTCTGTTCTTATTCCAACCGCCTTCGATGATTTTCTTATAGTAACTGGATTAAAAACAGCGCCTTCAAGGTAAATAGATGAGGTAGTATTAGTCACAGAAGTCTCTAAACCGCCTATCACCCCAGCAATAGCAACCGGTATATCACAACAAGTAACAACTGTGATATTTTCATTTAAGTCATATTCTTTACCATCCAAGCATATAAGGCTTTCGTGATCCTTTCCTTTTCTTACAGAGAAATCTTCTGGATAAACTTCCTTGCCAATTAAGTTTGACAATTTATCTTTATCAAAAGCATGCAAAGGTTGACCTTGCTCTAAAAGAATATAGTTTGTTAAATCAACTAGAAGATTAATAGATTTTATACCAGATTTTTCTATACGGTTTTTTAGCCATTGTGGCGATAATTTTTCCCCATTTACTCCATCAATACAGCTTAAGGTATAAATACAATCAGATGTTATAGCCACTGGGCAAAGTTGAATTCCTTTAAGCAAATCAATATTATATTTGCGGCTTAATTCTGGAAATTTTAATTTTGATTCTAAAAGAGCAGAAATTTCGCGTGCTATACCTATAACCGACATTCCGTCTGGTCTATTAGCTGTAATTGCTAAATCATATATAAAATCATTTAATTGAAGTAAATTTGATGCTGGAGTACCCAATTCATGTTTTAAGGCTAAATCCTCATCAATAATCTCTATCCCTTCGCTTGAGCCCTCTAAACCTAGTTCCTGCAGTGAACATATCATTCCTTCACTCATGACACCTCTGATTTCACTTCTTTTAATAGTTAAATTAACTGCGTTTAATTTCGCGCCGATAGTAGCAACATAAACATAAATATTTGATTTAATATTGGGCGCACCACAGATAATTTGTAAATTATTTGAACTACCAATATCAACTTGGCAAATTGAAAGTTTGTCAGATCCTTCGTGCTTTAAAACTGATAAGACCTTACCTAAAACAACACCATTTACATTTTCTGAACAATCCTCTAATGATTCAACCTCAAATCCACCAATTGACAATTTCTCAGAGAGTTCTTCAGGAGTAGAGGTAATTTCTACTAAATTATTCAGCCAATTTTGAGAAACTTTCATATATATTTTTTAATCAATGACGATAAAAGAAATGAGTTTATCTTCAAAAAAGTTTGTTGAAGATGTACAATAGAAAATTATACAATAAAGTATCAATTAAAATGGCTAAAAAAGGGACAAGAGTTGTAGTGACCCTGGAATGTACTGAAGCTAGAACAAGCACAGATCCTAAGAGATCAAATGGTGTTTCAAGATATACTACTGAAAAAAATCGAAGGAATACAACTGAAAGATTGGAATTAAAAAAGTTCAATCCTCATTTAAACAGAATGACAATTCACAAAGAAATAAAGTAATCAAATTAAATTAAATCATGGCTAATTCAATTTTTAAAAAACAATTATCTCCTATCAAGCCTGGAGATCCTATTGACTATAAGGATGTAGAACTACTAAAAAAATTCATAACTGAGAGGGGTAAAATCCTACCTAGAAGGATGACTGGTTTAACCTCAAAACAACAAAGAGATCTTACATTAGCGGTAAAAAGAGCCAGAATTGTAGCTCTTTTACCCTTCATAAATCCTGAAGGATAATCTTATACTGGATATAGTAGGCACCATAATTAATATCTCAAATATTTGAAAGATTTAACAAATCTAAAAACATATATTATTGACTCTGATGATCCGCATGAGGTGGATGACGCTATTTCTTTTGAAAGAAAAGAAGGAAATATAAAAATTTTATGGATACATATTAGTAACCCATGCAAACTCTTTTTGCATGATTCTAATGTTGATTTAGAAGCAAGAAGGAGAAATAACAGTTTATATTTAATTGATCAATATGTCCCAATGCTACCAAAAGATATTCTTGCTAAAGCAAATCTAGCACATAATAAAATTTCAGAAACTATTAGTGCAGCAATAGAATTCAATAAAGATGGATCAATAAATAATTATGAAATAACTGAAGCAATAATAAAACCAAAATATCAATTAACATATGAAGATGCAAATGAAATATTAGAATTAGAACCTAAAGAAGAAATAGAATTAATTGAAATTAAAAATTTATTAGAAAAAAGTATTAAATTCAGAAAGAAACAAGGAGCAATAATTTTTGAAAGTCCTAATTGTAAAATTAAATTTTATAAGAATAAAGTTACACTAAATAAATTAGAGAAAACATTATCACAAATTATAGTTGCAGAATCAATGATATTAATGTGTTATGTAACAAGTTTATTTTTATATAAAAATAATTTAGCAGCTGCATTTAGGATTCAGAAAATAAACTGTAATCCATCTGAAATACTTAATAGATACAACGATAGTGAAATTAAATTTATAATATTAAAACAATATATGGGAAAAAGCTATATAACAACTAAGGCTGGAAAACATGAGTCACTAGGTCTTAAAATGTATGTACAATGTACTTCCCCACTAAGAAGATATCTTGATTTAATTATACAAAGACAAGTATATAATAAAATTAATAATTACGAAACACTAAGTTTAAATTCAGTTTCTGCGATTATAGATTATTCAAAGAATAGACAAGCAGAGAATAATAATATTTATAAAAATGATAAATTTAATTATTTATCTTTATTTTTTAAAACTGAAAAAAAATCCTTTTATAAAATAATATTTGTTAAGTGGATTAATCATAAAAGAAATATTGCATTGGTTTATTTTCCAGATTACTCGCTAGAAATACTTATTACTCTATTTATATCGATAGAAATATATAGTAATAAAATATATAAAGTTAAATATAATATTAATGATAGTAATCTTTTAGAGTTTATTTATTAACTATAAAATAAATATAATAGGTTGTTATAAGTTTAAAATAATATCTGTTAGTATTAATAAAAAAAAGCTTTATGACTTTTGTCATTACTACCCCCTTATACTATGTTAATGATAAACCTCATCTAGGAAGTGTATATACAACAATAATTTGTGACTCAATAGCTAGGTATAAAAGGCTTGTAGGTGAAAATGTTATTTTCATTACAGGTGTTGATGAACATGGTTTAAAAATACAAAGAACGGCTAATAAAAAGGGTATTGAACCAAAATTACATTGTGATGAAATCTCAGAAATTTTTAATATTAATTGGAAAAATTGGAATATATCATTTAATAAATTTATAAGAACAAGCTCAAAAAAGCATGAATTTATAGTAAATGAATTTTATGAAAGAGTAAAAGCATCTGATGATATCTATATGGGAGTTCAAAAAGGTTGGTATTGTGTCGGTTGTGAAGAATTTAAAGATAATCCAGAAAACTCTTCAACATACAAGTGCCCAATACATCAAAAAAATTTAGAATGGAAAAATGAAGAGAATCTCTTTTTTAGGCTTTCGAAGTATCAAAAGGAAATTGAGAAAATAATCAACGAACCTTCTTTTATAGAGCCAATAGAAAGAAAGAATGAAATTATAAATTTTGTTTCTAGAGGTTTAAAGGATTTTTCAATTTCAAGAACAAATGTCTCATGGGGAATTCCTGTTCCTGGTTACGATAACCATACCTTTTATGTATGGTTTGATGCTTTACTTGGATATGTAAGTGCAATTAGTTCTGATTCGACAGATTATTCATTGGAAAAATCAATAAATGGTGGATGGCCAGCTGATGTTCATTTAATTGGTAAAGATATACTGAGGTTCCATGCTGTGTATTGGCCTGCAATGCTCATTTCTGCAGGGATGAAAGTTCCTAAAAAAGTTTTTGGACATGGATTTCTTACAAGAGAGGGGCAAAAAATGGGTAAAAGTTTGGGAAATGTACTCGACCCTGACTTATTGCTCTCAAAATATGGAAATGATCCTGTAAGGTGGTACCTCATTAAAGACATATCACTAGGAAATGATGGAGATTTTCAACATAAAAGATTTGTTGACATTATCAATAATGACTTGGCTAATACAATTGGTAATTTACTAAATAGAACATCATCTATGTCTAGAAAATGGTTTGATAATAAAGTGCCATATAATGAAAAATTTTTAAGTGAAAACAAATTAGAGAATTATGCCAAAATTGCAGTTGAAAAATATATTCATAACTTTGACATCTACAAATTAGATCTTGCAGCTAATGAAGTACTTAGCCTAGCAATTAATACAAATTTGTATTTGAATGATAATCAGCCATGGATGTTAATAAAAGATAAAGATAATTTACCTCTAGTTAAGGAAATTATTTATAACGTATTAGAAAGTACCCGAATAATAGGATTATTATTGCTCCCTTTATTGCCAGAATTATCTACAAAAATTAATGAACAACTTGGTTCTATCTACAAAGAAGAAATTCCCTGGAAAAAACAATTAAGATGGGGATTATTAATTAGCAACTCAAGTCTTCCTAAACCTTCTCCAATAATAAATAAGCTGGAGTATGAGAAACATTTATAGATTAATAATTATCTTTCCATTTTTTATTCTTGGTTGTGCCCCAAATGTAATTGATGAAAATAAAGTACTACAAAAAATAGACAGTTTAGATATGGAAATTTACTCTAAAAGAGGAGATAAGATATATTCAATTACCAGTCCAAACTCAAGTTATAACAACATTGAATTAAAATTCGAATTAAAAAAACCTATTATAAATATTTTCAATGGGGAAAAAACTAAATATATTATTAGTTCAGAAGAATCTACATTATCAGAAAACAATAAGCTCCTAAAATTGAGAGGGAATGTTAAATTAAAAACTCTTAGAAAAGATGAGGATATTTTATATGCTGATAATTTTATTTGGAATATAGAAAATACTGACTATACGTTAGAAGGTAACATAAAATTTGAAAATAAAAATATCATCTTAAATTCAGGAAAAGCCAAATTGGGTTCGGATAATGTAATTGAATTTTTTAATCCAGTAAAATATATAATAAAAGATGAAAATAATGACAACAAATATGAAATAAATTCAGAAAACGCTTACTATAATTTAGATACTGAATCAGTAAGTTTTAAAGCTGAAGATAAAAGAGTAAAATCTATAATTTATTTTTAAATCTTATTTCTTGAAAAAATATTATTAATTTTTTTCGACCAGTTATTTATCCATTTTTCATCAGACTTAGTAAAACATTTTGCACTCCAGCCTCCTATCAATATAAAAGCCTTATTATTTATAGGAACAACTAAGATTGATGGGATATCGGCACAAAAATTAAAAAATTCATCTCTTCCAGGATAAAATTTAGTATTTGCTAAAGATATTAATTTCATATCTTTTATAGATCTCAGACAAGTTTCACCAGGTTTAAACTCATTACTTGAAGTGATTCCTCTTCTCAAAATATTTGCACCATCATTGTGGATTAATATTGCTGCTGCTGCTGTAGAAGTTAATATCGCTTCAGAACCCCATGCGAGTTCATCAATCACTTCAACCGGCATGTTTCTATCGTACAGAAACTTATTTTCCCCTTTTAAATCAGCTTTCTCACCAGCGATAGGTTCAAATTGTTTAAATAAAAAACCTATCAAAATAATAATTAATGAAGCTATTGCAGCTAATACTTGTGCTCTTTCAAGCTCAGGAGTAATTGTTTCTATTGAAATGAAATTTGCTATCTGAAAGATAAAGAGTATTAAACCGATTAATATTAATGATTTCCCATTGAATCCCATATATTAAATATGTTAATTCTATTTAAATTATGCAAACATTATATTGTTTAGTACATTTAAAATTACTCAAACATATGGTTTTTAATATATAATTAACCAAAAGATTTCAAAATGAACCTAAACATCAATAAATATATACTTTCACTTATAGTTACTGGCTTAATATTTATTCTTATCCCCTCGGCTACATACGCAACAGAAATTAGTAGCATAAATAAAATTTTTGGTATTTCCAACCAGAAAACTATGAATTACGAAAAAAGCCAACCTTCATCTATTGACAACCCTGTGGTGGATCCTAATTTTAACGCTATGAGATCAAAAGACGCTGACAGTTCAACTGCTACTTATATAGTTATTGGTTTGTTAATTGCTGCCACAATTATTCCCTTAGCAACATGGTGGTATTTCTCTAAATAATAGAGAATTTATGAAACCTAAGAATCTTACTATTAGGAATCGTATATCTCACATTATTTTTATTACAGGAGGAACAAAGAGCGGTAAAAGTGAATTTGCAGAATACTTAGCAAAGGATGTAAAAAAAATATCTTATGTCGCCTTATCTGAAAAGAATATTAATGATAAAGAATGGCAAGAAAAAATTAATTTACATCGAAAAAGAAGGCCAAATGATTGGAAATTAATAGAAACGACAGATCTTTTAAATACGTTAACTAAGGAAGAAGGTCCATTATTAATAGATTCGATTGGGGGATTTGTTATGGAAAGTATTAAAAAAGAACATAATGAATGGTCAACGAAGATGAATTTACTTATAAGTCTTTTAATGAAAAGAAAAAGCATAACATTTATTGTTGGAGAACAAGTAGGTTGGAGTCTTGTCTCTGAATATAAAATTGGTAATACTTATATAGAAAGAATCGGCGAGCTTCAAAAGAGAATAACCAAAATATCAAAAGATAATTGGTTGGCAATAAACGGAAGAGCAATCAAAATAGATCAGATAAGTATAGATATACCTACTTAAATTTGGAAGTCGCTCTTTTCGAACCTAGAATCCCTCAAAATACTGGTAATATCGCCAGATCATGTGCTGCATTTAATACGCCTTTAAATCTTATAGAGCCCTTAGGTTTTAAGATAGAAGATAAATATTTAAAAAGAGCAGGATTAGACTATTGGCCACTAGTTACCGTTAATAAGTATGAGAATTTTGATAAATTTTTGACGTCAAAAGCTTCAAAAAGAATAATTTCTTTTAGTAAAAAAAATGGTATATATTTAAAGGATTTTAAATTTCAGCAAGATGATATTTTGCTGTTTGGGAGAGAAGATTCAGGATTGCCAGATTGCATTATTGATAAAAGTGATTTTTTAATATCAATTTTTATGCCGAATTTACAAAAGGGAAAAAATGATCAAAAAGGTGTTAGGAGTCTAAATCTTTCAGTAGCATGCGGTATCGCTATATATGAGGCCAATAAACAAATAAATTGTTAAAAAGGTAATTAAGTACAACCAATGCCTTACAATATTTCCATGTCTCGGTAGCTCAGCTGGTTAGAGCGGCGGATTCATAGCCCGCAGGTCGCGTGTTCAAGTCACGCTCGAGACATGTTCAATACTTTTCTTTTAAAGAACTTAGATGAAATTTTTAATTGACTTAAACTAATTACAGATAAAAATGTTTAATTCACTTAATACAGTCTTAGATCAAAAGAAAGCTAAAGAAAAATATCCAGAAGCGAGAGTAATAGTCCTTGATGATAGTTTTAATACTTTTCAACATGTAGCTAATTGTCTTCTGACAATAATCCCAGACATGAGTGAAAAAAGGGCATGGGATCTAACTATCAAAGTTGACAAGACAGGATCGGCGGAAGTATGGAGAGGTAATCTTGAACAGGCAGAGCTATATCATGAACAACTCTTCAGCAAAGGATTAACAATGGCTCCGATTGAAAAAACATAAAATAATCAAATTGATAGAAGATTTTTGGCTTATAAATTCAAATCGTTCAAGGGTTAAAAGATTTTCAAAGAATAAGCAAAATAAAGATAAATTTTTTGAATATATATTTATTGACTCTGGAAGAATTATTGGTGTTTTAGGAAAAGAACCACCTCTTATGACAACAAGAGAAGAACTTAAAGTTGAACAAGCTAGAGATGAATGGAAAAAGTTAATCGCTCATGGTTGGCGGAGAACCAAACCAGTTTGGGAAGAATCTTAATAACCTATATTATTGCTAGGGTTAGTTATGTAAATTATTAGATTTAGGACGTAATTAGAGGGTAAATTCAAAGGCTTCAGAAGTAGCAAAGCCATTCCCTGAGTGACATTAAACCCTTTATCTTCCATAAAAAAGAACATTCTTATCTTAATTATAAAAAGACTGTCAAATACAAAATAAAAATGCAGAAAGGAGGGTATATAAGAATTTTTTTATTAGAATTTTAAATCAAAAGTAAATTTAAATAATAATTGTATTTATATTTTATTATTGCTATTTTTTTAAAGCGGGCTAAGGTTCATATCTCCACGAGAATTTAGTCCGCTGAATTTTTAAAGATTCAATTTATTTTAAATCCCTCTTTAAAAAGTTTTTTAGAAATATTCAAAAATATTCCTTATTGCTTAATTTCTAAATTCCATTTAAAAGGAATCTATTATGAACGACGGAAGTGTGACACTATTTATTCAAAAATATCATTATTTTCCTTCATAACTTTCTTAAAATACTTAAACTCAATAAATTCCTGCATCATTTTGATATCATCAGATAATACTTTTTTATTAATTTTATAGTCGTTCCCATTACCAGAGTATTTATTATTAGATAATTGTTCTTGTTCAAAAATAGTATTTGTAAAACTTCCATTAATTTTTATCTTTGAAGCAGAAGATTCGTTTAAAACCCCTCGAGACCTTAATGCTTCTTCAACCAATAAACCTGTAACCTTTGACTGACTAAATTCATTAGCTATGCACAATTTTTCAATGATGTCATGAACTTCTTCTGTTGGCAAAAAACCAATTCTTTTCCTCGGAGAAGGCATAATAAAATTTCTTAGTGTCACACTTGCGCATTTAAAGTGTTGCACTATATTTGATTTAAGTCAACAAATTTTTGTCATGCATATTTTAGTATTCCCTGCTGGATTTATTCTTTGGTATTTAGCTTATGAAGCAAAACCTATAAATAATGATGAAGCTACACTCTATTGGGAAGAGAAAAATACAAATAAGAGAAATAAACTTATAAATATAATTAACGAAAGCTGTTAAAACTTACTGTCAATAGATTTTGACCATTCCTTGTGCTTATAATCTAGATCTGAGATTAACTGTTTTTGATAAGTAAATTTGAGTTGATTTTCGTTAAGAGATTTTTTCGTGATAATCATCTCTTCAGAAAAAAAATCAAGTGTATTGGGACTACCAATTTTTTTTTTGATTTCCATATATATAATTCAGCCTATTTTTTTTATATGACTCATAAGGCTATAGTCTTAATATTTTTAGATTCTTTTTATATTTACTTAATATAGATTTTTAGCATGTTTGTTAAAAACACTAAATTATTTAGAAAAAAAAGGCTATATTTAAAGAAAATATAAACTTAACTATGAATCTTAAGGAGAGAGGGATTACTGTTGGAGATTTACTTATCATTTTAATAATAATCATCACTTCTACAATATTAATTAAATCACTTGGCAAGGAAAAGAAAACAACCCTTAACTATATTAATCAAGAGGAATTACCTTATAAGAAAGATTTTTATCAAAAATTTATTTGAAGAAATTATATAAGTTATTTATTAAAACTATAAATTAATTAACTTAGCTATTTTATATATCTTATTTAAATTTCAATTATTAATATTTAACTGAAATTTAGATTATATATTTAAGTATTTTTATTAGATGATTTAGAACATTCCCATTTCAAATTACACCTTAAATCATTGATATCATTTGAAATAGCAGCTAAATTCACCATTTGAAGAATTTGAGTTTTATTTAGTCTATTAATAACAATAAGTTTATTAAGCATTTCTAATACAGATTTATCATTAATATTCATTTTTTGTACAAAAAATTATAGTCCCTCAATTTAAATACTTTATCTAATAATTTTGTAAATTACTCTTAAGATTTCATAATATATTTAATGCTAAATATGAAAAATATTTATAAATTCATCAAATCTAAAACTCTTACTTATTAAGAAATAATCATAGGCTCACTTTCATATAAATTCGACTATTGTAAAAAGAAAAAAAAATGAAAAAAAAATCAAAGAAGGAATACCTTAATAGAGATGAAGTTAATGAAATGATTGAATCAGCCTTAAGGAGACACAATAGAAGATCTACAATAATATCAAGCGTGCTTGGCTGGATCCTAATAGGAGGGTATTCTTTTGGACTTTTTCAAGCAGTACAAAATGTCTAATTAATCTTTTCTTAAAAGCAGAACTTGCTAGATGATAAATTAATAAAAGCTTAAGTATCTTTTATGAGGGAATATATTGGGGCAAATCTTACAGTCATAAGAAAATATTTAAAAAAACGCAAAAAGTTTACATCAAAATTAAATAGTGATTCAATAATGGAAGAATTCAGAGAATGGAGCAAAGATTCATTACCTGAAACAGAATCTGTGTGGACTTTACCTGACTTAACGAGAGATGAAAGACTAAAAAATTTTTGTCGCTCAATTAAAAAGGAAATAAGATAAGTATTTAACTACCTAGTTGTATATGATTTACCTTCAAATAAAAATAACCCGCAAATCCAATTATATTTAATATGATAACGAAAATCCAAGCTCCAATTGGCTGATTAGAATCTAATTTTTTTATTTTAACTTTATCCTTTAGTCTTTCAATATATTTAGCCATAATTAAAAATATTAAAAAAGAATATTTTCAATTATAGTGAGTTGAATTTAAAGGAATCTTAAATAAAATAAAATTTCTTTAATTAGAATTTTTATTATCAAGCCTATTAATGGGATATTTAATTAACTCCTTTTTGAGATTTTTTAAAAGTTTATTATGATTTAAAATTGTAAATTTCCTAGTAAAGGAATAATGCCATTTCATTGAATTAAAAAAAAACTTGCTAATTCTTTGTCAATAAAATTATAATACTAATTACGGTCATTCAGACCATAAATAATTTAAAAAAGGACAAATTTTTTCATGAGCTTAAGAGTTGGCCAAGAAGCACCAGACTTTAGTGCTACAGCAGTATATGATCAAGAGTTTAAGGATATTACACTTTCAGATCTAAGAGGTAAATGGGTTGTTTTATTCTTTTACCCCCTAGATTTTACATTTGTATGTCCAACAGAAATCACTGCATTTAGTGATAGGCATCAAGATTTCGCAGCACTTAATACTGAAATACTTGGAGTATCAGTTGACAGCAAACACTGTCATTTGGCTTGGATACAAACTCCAAGAAATGAAGGTGGAATAGGCGATATCAACTATCCATTAGTTTCTGACTTAAAAAGAGAAATTTGCCAAGCTTATAATGTTCTTAATGATGATGGAGAGGCAGATAGAGGTTTATTTCTTATCAATCCCGAAGGAGTAGTTATGCATACTACTGTTAACAAGGCTCCTGTAGGCAGAAATGTTGATGAGACACTAAGAATACTTCAAGGTTATCAATACGTTGCTGCAAACCCAGATGAGGTATGTCCAGCAAACTGGACTCCCGGGGAGAAAACAATGTTAGAGGACCCCAAAGGTAGTAAGGAATATTTTTCTGCGCTCTAGTAGAATTAGGAACTTTTAAGTAAGTATTGTGTAGTAAATAATTATAAAAAAATAAAAAAATAACATATTCAAAATGGGAGTAATATCCCCTTTTTGAGGTTTTTGTACGATCCAATCGCTTAAATTAGTTTTATATGATAAAAAAGACCAAGTAAAAAAAGAAATTTCTATAACGATTAAGATAAAAATATTAATTAAATTTAAGTCATTCAAACCAAAATATCTATAAATATGTAATTGATCATCAACATTAATATTATTAATTTGAAGATGCCAAAGATAAAGAGAAATTAAAATAAAATTTATCAATATTAATTTTTTTAATAAAAACCTAGATTTCTTAAAAATTAATAAAATAGAACTTAAAAATATAAAAAAACTTAACTGTAAAATATCCGGTTTTGGTAAATTAATTCCTTCGAGGAATAAATTACACATAAGATCAAAATTTATATATAAATAATCAGCTATAAAGTAAGAGAGAAATATTAAATTTGTTACTACTAAGAATAATAATATCTTTCCATATATTATATTTTTATTTTGAATATTGTTCTTATTAAAATTATAGTATGTATAGTTTTTTAAAGAGTTTAAACACACTAAAGATGGACATATTGTACCGCTCAAATAGTAAAGGATTGAATAAAAGGAAATATCATTAATATTAAATGAATACAAATTAAACCATTGTTTTTGTACTAATGGCAGAATAAGTAATAATGAAAGTGTAATAAATAAATTCTTTGTATTGTTTTTAATTATCAAGAAAATATTAAATTTTTTTTAATTTAAAACAATTAAATCAAACTTTCAACAATTTAGAAGTATTTAGTTTAAAAACTTTTTTATCTATAGTTTCTTGACTTAAAAGTATTTCAACTAATTTATCAAGTAAGACTCTATTTTTTTTCAATATTTTTATTGAATTATTTAATGAAATTTTAGAAATATTTATGATTTCATTATCTATTTTAGAACTAGTATTTTCTGCTATGAGAGGCTTTCTTCTAAATAGTCCATCTCCTAAAAACATTTCATTATTATCAGTATCCATTGAAATTGGACCAATAATTGAAAATCCATATTTCGTAACCATTTCCCTTACGATGTTTGTCGCATAGGAGATATCATTTAAGGAGCATTGTGTAATTTCACTTTCACCAAAAACTATTGTTTCTGCTGCTCTACCAGCTAGAGCAATTTCAATTTTTGAAAATAATAATTTTTTTGAAATCAGGCCGCTGGAAATTACATCTTCGTCAGGGCATATTTTTGTATATCCTCCTAAAGATCCAGATCTAGGTAAAATTGTAATCTTATCAACTGATTCAATTCCATTTCTCACAGCAGATACAATCGCTCTCCCCACTTCGTTATAAGCAATAATTTTTTTCATATTTGGAGAAGTTATTAATGAACTTCTCAGGCCAATGGTAATCTTATCGAGAGCATTTTCTATATGAAGGTCACTGATTAATTTAGATTCATCTCTTGCACAGTGAATAGCACTCTCATTCATCAAATTTGCAAGATCTGCTCCCGAAAATCCAACTGTTCTCGAAGCCCAATATCCCAAGTCAACTTCACTTGAAAGTGGTTTAGAAAGTGAGTGGACTGAAAGAATTTTTTTTCTTCCATCTAAATCTGGAAGCATTACTTCAATTTTCCTATCAAATCTACCTGGTCTTAATAATGCTGCATCCAAAATATCTGGTCTATTAGTGGCGGCTAAAACAATGATCCCGGAATTATCAGCAAAACCATCTAATTCGGTTAGAAGCTGATTGAGAGTTTGTTCTCTTTCATCATTTCCACCTCCGATCCCTGACCCTCTTTGCCTACCAATAGAATCAATTTCATCAATAAAAATTATACAAGGAGATTTTTCCTTAGCCTTAGAAAATAGATCTCGAACTCGGCTTGCACCAACACCAACAAAAAGTTCTACGAACTCTGATGCTGATATTGAGAGAAAAGGTACACCTGATTCACCAGCAATTGCTTTAGCCAATAATGTTTTACCTGTACCTGGTGGCCCTATTAGAAGGACTCCCTTAGGAACTTTTGCTCCAAGATTTTCAAATTTCTTTGGTTCTTTTAAAAATGTTATTACCTCTTTTAATTCCTCAGCGGCTTCAGGGACACCAGCTACATCATCGAATCTCGTTTCTACATCATCAATAGTTACAAATTTAGCTTGATTTTTGGTAAAACCAAAAGCTCTGGAAGCCAATTTTGAAGTGCTTCTCAAGATTAAAACTATTGCTAATATGAAAATCAGGAAAAGGCTTATTGAAGCAAATGAATTAGCAGCTGAGGCCTCTTTTCTACTATTATTGATAGTGAGTTCTACCTTATTTGCAGTAGCCTTTTCAAGAATTAATTGATCGTTGTAAAGGATAGGTATTTTAAATTTATCGCCATTTTTATACAGAACATCAATTTCTCTCTGCCTTGGATAGAAAAACATTGATTCTATTTTCCCTGTCTCTATATCTTCTAGAAGATCCGAATAACTTGATTTAGAATCTGAATATGAGAATTTTGATCTAAACACTAATCTTTATAAGTGATTATTAAAGCATATATGCTTATTTATAAAATTGACGTGTATAAACAAAATATACTAAAAAGTTTTGGAGATAACCAGTTAAAGGTTATATTATTATATGGAAATAAAGAAACAGAATGGCTGTACCAAAGAAGAAAAAATCAAAGAGCAAAAGGAACCAAAGGCACGCTGTTTGGAAAGGGAAAGCAGCGATTGCAGCTCAAAAAGCTATATCTTTAGGTAAATCAGTATTAACTGGGAAAGCTCAAGGATTTGTTTATCCTATTGAAGAAGAAGAAGAAGAATAGCTTTTAAGAACCTAATTTAAATGCCTCAAGTATTACGGCATAAATTGCACCAATTCTTAATTTATCAACTATGGTCCACAGATAATAAATTTTTGAACTTTCGGCAGGTTTAATTCTTATAATTATTTCAATAAAAACAATAATTATTGGGACCATTATCAACTCATTTTTACCTTCAGATATAAATTTTGTGAGAAAATTTGCGAACAAAAAATAACCTGTCAAAACAGAAATTAGCGCAATAGATTTTGTCTTCCAAGTATTACTAAGGAAACCAAATAATATATTATTTAACTGGTAGGTAATTCTTGAAAAATTAGTTTTTTGCATTACTAAAAGACATTAAATAATCACTTAGAAAGCTGTAGTCAACATATGATTTTTTTAGTTTAGGGCCTTTAATTACATTTGCCACATTATTCTCATCACCAAGACTATCTAAAATACAATCTAATTTAATATTTTCCTCAAGAACAATTGGGATATTTGAAGGAATAAAAATTGTTGGCAAGTTAGCAGCCAAGGAAGATTTCAATCCTGGATTTGAGTCTTCAAAAACAATTGAGTTGTTTTTGTTTATACCACTTAATTGGATTGCCTTTAAATATGGCAATGGATTTGGTTTCTTTAATTCAACGTCTTCACTTGAAATAATGAACTCAAAAGGGTTGAAGCCATTAAAAAGATATTCAACAAGTAAGTCAACTTGATTTCTTGAACTTGAAGTAACAATAAATTGTCTTACTTTTTTTCTATGTAATTCATTGATTAATCTAAAGACACCAATTTTTAAATTAACGTAATTTTTTTTTATTATTTCTAAATAATGAAACTGTTTTGTTTCGTGAATTTTGCCTATTAAATCTTCCGAGAAATCTTCATTATTCGATCTAGCGTAATAAGCAATTCTATTTTTACCCCCATTTATCTTCAAGAGTTTTATATATTTATTAGTATCCCAATTCCAATTAATACCAAGGTCATTGAAAGCATTATTAAAAGCAGGTAAATGGGCCTCTAATTCAGTATTTGCGATGGTACCATCTAAATCCCAATAAACACCCTCCAGATGTGTCACAAAAAAGAATTTCTTTTATTTACGGTAAAACACAAGAGCAATTATTGCTGGTCCTGCTAACGCAACTACAGCCAAAGGAATAAGGGTCGCCATGATTAATTAATATGTTTTGTGATACTATTTTTACAAATAAATGTTGAAACTGTACTGATACGTTACAAGATTGAATTAAATTATGAAATCATGGACATGTATAGAAAATTGCGGGGCTTGTTGTAAATTCGACTTGATCGAAAGAAGCGATTTGTCAGACAAGCTTAAAAAAGAAGATATAGCTTTGATAAATTCGATGACAGCTAAAGACGGTTGGTGCAAAAACCTGGACAGAGAAAATAAAAAATGCTTAATTTATGAAACCAGACCACATTTTTGCCGGGTAAATGAATTTTCAACTGCATTTAAAGGATATTTGAAATCTGGTGATAAATTTTTAATAGATTGCTGCAAACAACACATTTCATCAAATTATGGGCCCCAAAGTAAAGAGATGAAAACTTTTAGAATTGCTGTTTCAGGAAAATGAATAGTAAATTAGAGAAAAAAGAAAACAATTTAGAAAAAAGTTTTTTTTCAATATTTATAACGACTTTTACAACAATTTTTATTGCTGAACTTGGCGATAAAACTCAGATAGCCACATTAATGCTTTCTGCTGAATCAGGCAAACCAATAATTGTTTTTCTTGGAAGTTCTCTAGCATTAATAAGCTCTAGCATAGTAGGAGTTCTTATTGGTAAATGGGTATCAAAAAAAATATCTCCAAACAAATTCGCTTTATCTACTGGTGCTTTAATGATATTGATAAGTATATTTTTAGCTTATGAAACTCTCAAAAATTATTTATAAATGGTTTTAAGTTTATTACTATCAACATTTCTAACCGTTTTCATAGCTGAATTAGGTGACAAAACTCAATTAGCTACTTTAACTATAAGCGGCACTTCAAATAAACCATTAGCAGTTTTTCTAGGATCCTCTTCCGCACTTGTTTTTGCAAGTTTATTAGGAGCTTTAACAGGTGGTTCAATTTCAAGTTTTTTACCAGAAGTGGTTCTTAAGTCAATAGCTTCCATTACATTTTTTATCATTGGTATTAAGCTTTTTATCAACTCTTTCACCATCGAAAAAGAAGAAAAAGAAGAGAAAGAAAATAATTAGTTTTAAGCTTGGAGAATAAGGTGTAATAATAAAGTGTATACACCTAAATTAATTTATAATTTCATTAAGATCATGTTCTCATCATCTTCAATAATTGATAATATTAATCAGTCAGAAGGGTTAGAATATAAAAAATTATGCAGACTATTAAAAATCACCAAGAAATCTGATAAGGAGAAACTAGATATTGCTTTAACAGCTCTAGAAAAACTTGAAATAATTAATAAAAATAAAGATGATGAATATACCTGCATAAAAGATAATGATCATTTTGTCGCCAAAATAAGATGTAGTAGCAAAGGGTATTGCTTTGCTGTAAGAGGAAAAGACAAAGAAGATATCTACATTAGAGAAAATCTACTTAACTACGCATGGAATGGAGATAAAGTTTTAGTAAGAATAATAAAAGAGGGTTATAGAAGAAGATCGCCTGAGGGAATAGTTGATTGTATTCTAGAAAGATCAAATCAAATACTTCTTTCTAAAGTTGAAATTATAAACAATGATGTATATGCAATCCCAATAGACGATAGGATCCTTTCTAAAATTAAACTTCCTAAAGAGAATAAAAAATTCACTTTCAACCCAGACAATAAGAATATAGTAAAAGTTGAAATTGATAGATTTCCTATCGGTCAAGAAGAAGGATTAGGTCATGTGATACAAGAACTAAATCTAAACAATAATGAGAAATATGATACAGACTTTGTTTTATCTAAAAGCAATATTGTTAAATCATACAATTTAAATCATATTGAATCAAAAAAAATAGAACAAAGAGAGAGGATAGATCTTACAGATAAAAACTCATATTTATTCTCAAGTTGGAATTCTAATAATTCTCCAATGCTCCCAATGATTCAAATAGAGCAGGGAAAAAATGAAAGTACTAAATTATGGATACATACAAATAATCTTGCAGAAAGAGTAGACCTAAATAGTAAAAAATCTCTAGAAATATTATTTAAAGGCTTTGAATCATTACCCTTATTAAATGATTGGCAAAACTACCTTAGTGAAGCCATAAGAAATGATTCTGAATTTAAAGTTGGTGAAAAGAATGAAGCAATAAGCCTCTGTGTGCATTTAAATATTGATAATGAAATAATTGATTGGTCATTCCATCTTACTTTAGTTAAATGCACTCTTATTGTTGGAAGTGATCATACTGAAGCGCTTTTATCTAGAAAAAGTAAATCAAGGATAACCTCTCGTGTACTAAAACCTATAAAGGAATATATCGATGATTTAGATAAAATACTTGAAATTTCATGTTCATTAAGACAAAAACATCTATTGGAGGGTAAGGTTGAAATTCCTGCGCCAGTTAATAAAATTGAAGGACTAGAAGAATTTTTTATTCACAACCCAGCTGAATATTCAAAAGGATATTTTGAATCATTAAATAAAGAAGATTGCCAAACTTACCTTTCACCAATACTATATGAAGCTAATTTAATATGGTTCAAACATTCAAATCAATATGGTTTAAAAAGTGCAGGATACATCTCAAATGGAATAGATTACATTAATGCAAATGAAATCATCAAATATTCAGAATTTATTGATAATGATATAGAGCTTAATGAAGATGGCAATTTGACATTTAGTCAAGTAATTAAATTATGTGGTGATGATAATAAAAAAAGAATTTTACATAAACTTCTAATTAATGAATTTAACGACAATGAAATAAGGTTGATATCTAAAAATCCTGATAATGATGAATCAGAAAAATTATTTATTTCTCCATGGACAATTCCTGGATTTGACTTTACAAATCTTATAAACCAGTACAGTATTTTTAATATGATAATTAATGGTAAGAAATCAAAGAAAAATAATATAAATGCAATTAATATATCTGAAAGAAAGTCATTAGACTTAGTAAATTGGGATATATTTAATTCACCAATATTAAAGAATCTAGAAATATTATTTAACAACTTTGTAATAGATAAACTTAATGATTCCAAGTACAAAGTTAACCAATACAAATCTAATATAATTAATATAAAAAAAGTAAGAAAAGCAGAAAAATTACTAGGTAATACATATAGTGGGTTTATATTATCAGTGCAAACATACGGTTTCTTTGTTGAGATATCAGAACTAAATGTAGAGGGTTTAGTACACGTCAGTACTCTTAATAATGATTGGTATGAATATAGATCAAGGCAAAATTTATTGATTGGAAGAAAATCTAAAAAATCATATAAAGTGGGAGATTCAATAGAAGTAAAAATAATAAAAGTCGATATTCTCAAATATCAAATTGATTTAGAATTAACTTAAATAAATTTTTTACAAAATATATTATGGAAATATTAACCAAAAATATTTAAGATAACTTTTTATAATTATGTTTAAGAAAAAATATTTACTTTTAACTTATTTATTAATAATTATTTTTCAAATTTTACTATATACAAGTAATAATCAGAAGACTTCATTTAGATACTTTAAATGGACTCTCCAGGATGTAAGTATAGGTAAGTTAATCAGTATTTCGTTTTTTTCTGGTTTATTTGTAAGCACTTTATTGAATACAACAATTACTAGTACTAATTTCAGAAAAAAAACTCTCGAAAATGTGGAAGATGATTTTGAATTTAATAATAATGATGAAGAAATTGAACCAAACGTTGAGATGCCGCCACAAAGGGATATCAGAGAAACTCAACCAACAATTTCGGTTAATTACAGAGTAGTCAAAAATATGAATGATAATAATGCAAAAAAAAATCAAAGTTATTCAAGTCAAGATCCTGAAGATGACTGGGATAATGCAGATAATGATTGGTAGAAAAATAAATTAATTAAAAAATGTTTTTTTAATTTATAATGGGAAAAATAGTTTTTTTTATGGAAGAAAATTTAGACAAAAATAATGAAGTAAATAAAGAAATATCTGACAACACTACTAAATCAAACTCTGAGGAAATAAAAGGACCAAAATCAGAAAAAGTTATCAATATGGACATAAGTAATGATGATTCTGCTACTAAGGTTCTTAATAAAAATAAAATTAATACTCCCGAAAAACCTATAACCAAACCCAAAAAAGAACTCCCAGTAGAGAAAAAGCCTTTCCAAGAATTTATTAACATACACCTAATTCCTTCACTTACTAAAGAAATTAATCAAAGAGGATTAGAAATAAATAATATTAACCTCACAAATACAAACAGACCTATTGCTGGAGATAAATGTTGGGTAATAAATTGTGAAATTAAAGATACATGCAACTTTTGGTTATCCTTTGAAAAGGATGACATTAGTTCATTAAAAAGTATCTCCATATCAAAACCTAATCAAAAACCAAGTATTATTGAATCTTTTCTTATTGACGAAAAAAGGATTACCCTAAAATTAATTATTTCAAGAGTACTTCAAAGATTGAATGGGCAAAAGTTAATTGGAGTTAATTAGAAAAACAATAACACCAAGTTAACTTTTCCCTCGAAAATACAAATCATAGTAAATAATAGTATTAATCAACCGAATAAAAAATGGCTCAATCAACTGTTGAATCAAAAAATAAAAAAGATATTAATAATGGGAAGATACCAGCAAAAGAAACAATTTTGTCCCCAAGATTCTATACAACAGACTTTGAGGCTATGGAAAATATGGATTTATCAATAAACGAGGAGGAATTGGAAGCTATATGTGAGGAATTTAGGAAAGATTACAATAGGCATCATTTTGTAAGAAATAGTGAATTTGAAGGCGCTGCAGAAAAATTAGATCCTGAGACAAGAGAGCTTTTTGTTGATTTTCTCGAAGGAAGTTGTACTTCAGAATTTTCAGGTTTTTTACTTTATAAGGAACTCAGTAAAAGAATTAAAGTCAAAAACCCTCTACTTGCTGAGTGCTTTGCTCATATGGCCAGAGATGAAGCAAGACATGCAGGTTTTTTAAATAAATCAATGAGCGACTTTGGACTTCAGTTAGATTTGGGTTTTTTAACAGCCAATAAAGATTACACTTATTTCCCACCAAGAAGTATTTTTTACGCTACTTATTTATCTGAAAAAATAGGTTATTGGAGATACATAGCAATTTATAGGCATCTCGAAAAGAACCCTGATAGCAAAATTTTTCCACTATTTAATTACTTTGAAAATTGGTGTCAAGATGAAAATAGACATGGAGATTTCTTTGACGCATTAATGAAAGCACAGCCACGTACTGTTAAATCGTTAAGCCATAAAATTACCATTGGCGGCTCTACTTTTACACACCCATTATTTGATTACTTCCACAGGTTTAGATATTTTTTGAATAATCTCCCATTAACATCCAAGTTATGGTCTAGGTTCTTTCTATTAGCTGTATTTGCAACTATGTATGCAAGAGATTTGGGAATTAAAAAAGATTTCTACAGTTCTTTAGGTTTAGATGCCAGAGATTACGACCAGTTTGTTATTAATAAAACAAATGAAACTGCAGCTAGAGTTTTCCCAGTAGTAATGGACGTTTATGATAAATCTTTTTATGGAAGATTAGATAAAATAGTAGAGAATAATAAGGTTCTTTCTGATATAGCAAACAGCGATGGAAATAAAGTATCTAAAACTTTTAAAAAATTACCTAAATATTTATCAAACGGTTACCAGTTATTAAGACTATACTTATTAAAACCTCTTGATAGCAAAGATTTCCAACCTTCGATTAGATAATCTTTTATAAAGAGAAGATTTATAAACTCATATGCTTTCGTCACAAATCAAATCAAATGAACTAGTTTTTGGTAGTTGCAATAAAGAATTATTAGAAGAAATTATTTTCTATGGAATGGAGCTTGGTGCCGATTTTGTAGAAATATTTATTGAGAATACTGATAATTCGAGTGTGCTAGCTGAAGAGGATTTCATCACAAGTGTAAGTCCATCATTTGGAAAGGGTGCCGGTATTAGAATCTTCAAAGGCAAAAAGGACGGATTTGTAAGTACAAATGACTTAACAAAGCATGGCTTGATGAGATCGGTATCTCAAGCTATTGAGATGTTAGACATAACAGACTATAAAAGAAAAGAAGTATTTAACGGTTTAGATAAATTCAGGGACTATAGTTTATCCAAGAAAAAATGGATATCTGAAGTACCATCGATTCATGAGATTAGTGAAAAACTATTGCTTAGCACTAAGTCTTTAAAAAAAAATAATAAAATAATAACTAGAAAAGGCAGTTACTCAAGAAATCTGCAAGAGGTAATTATAGCCTCCAGCGACGGAACCTATGCCTCTGATATCAGGTTGCATCAAACAGTAGGACTTAATGTAATTGCAAGTGATGCCCAATATAGATCTAGTGGCAGCAGAAGATTTGGATCATCAGGAATGCCTAATGAATTTAGATTGTGGGATCACGAACAAGCAGCTAATGAAGTGTTTGAAAGTTCAATGAATATGTTGTATGCCGATTATGTTGATGCGGGTCAAATGCCTGTTGTATTAGCTAATAAATTTGGTGGCGTTATTTTCCACGAAGCCTGCGGTCATTTACTTGAAACTACTCAAATAGAGAGAGGAACAACACCATTTGAGAATAAATTGAATGAAAAGATTGCACATGAATCTGTAACAGCAATAGATGAAGGGATATCAGAAGGATCCTTTGGTTCATTATCAGTAGATGATGAAGGTATGGAACCCGAAAAATCGGTTCTTATAAAAAATGGAATTTTAAAAAAATTCATATCTGACAGGGCTGGTGAATTAAGAACTGGCCATAAAAGAACAGGAAGTGGAAGAAGACAAAATTATTCTTTTGCTGCAGCCTCAAGAATGAGAAATACTTATATCGCTCAAGGTAAGCACTCGAAAGAGGATTTAATCAATAGTATTAGTGATGGTCTTTACTGCAAATCAATGGGTGGCGGCAGTGTAGGTGCTACAGGACAATTTAATTTTGCGGTAGAAGAAGGATATCTTATTAAAAATGGAAATTTAACTAATCCAGTAAAGGGAGCAACTTTGATTGGTGAGGCTAAAGAAGTTATGCCAAAAATATCAATGTGTGGAAATGACCTCGAATTGGCTCCTGGATTCTGTGGATCCATTAGTGGAAGTGTCAACGTAACTGTTGGCCAACCTCATATTAAGGTTGATTCAATCACTGTTGGCGGGAGATAGAATATGAATTCAAGAGAAATTACAACTCAAATCTCAAAAGCTGCAGATTTCCTTAATCTTAAAAAGTGGGACTATGGCGCGAGCTTTTCTAATGATTATTCTGTGCAAGTAGATAAAGGTGAGGCTAAACAACTTAAGGCATCACAAAAGCAAATTTTAACTTTAAGAGTTTGGAACGAATCTAATTTAGTTGGTATTACAACAACAAGTGATATCAGTGAATCTGGTATTAAAAAGGCACTAAATCAAGCGAATATTGCATCTGATTTTGGCAACAAGAATGAGAGAACAGAATTCTCACCACTAGCCAAGGATCATATTGAAGTTAATAACGCAGAAAAAAGAAATCCTGTTGGAATTAAAAAATTACTTACACTCTTAAGAGAAGCAGAAGTAAAACTATTAAAAAGCCATGAATCCATAAAATCTGTTCCTTATAATGGTCTTTCTGAGAGTTTTTATGAGAGAGTTTATGCAAATAGTGATGGTGCCTTTCGGAGTTATACAAAAAGCCAAGCTGCACTTTATTTATATGCAAGAGCAGAAGAGAAAAATAAGAAACCTCGTAGTTCAGGTTCTGTAAAACTTGGATATGGAGTTGAAGATATAGATATAGAGTCGTGTATTAAAGACGCATGTAATAAAACAATTTCCCATTTAAATTACTCATCCATTAAAACTGATAAATATTTAATATGTTTTTCCCCACAGTCTTTTTTAACGATCATTAATGCCTTTAGTTCAATGTTCAATGCTAGAAGCATTTTAGATGGAGTCAGCTTATCTAATAAAAATTCTATTGGAGAGAAGCTTTCTACTAAAGCACTTAATATTTATGATGATGGTCTGCATGAAAAGAATATTTCTTCATCACCATTTGATGGAGAGGGAACTCCTACCAAAAAACTATGTTTAATTAACAAAGGGAGAATTGAAAATTTTATACATTCAGAATCAACTGCAAGAATATTTAAAACAATCCCTACAGGCCACGCTGGACTAGGATCAAAAGTCTCAGTATCTCCTGATTGGATTGTAGTTGAGAAATCAGAGGAAAACTCAGATCTGAAAACATCATTAGATCACTCTACCTATGAGGGAGAATTTGTTTATATCGAAGAATTAAATGCAATCCATGCAGGTGTCAGAGCAAGTCAAGGTTCATTCTCTCTTCCATTTGATGGATGGCTCTATAAAAACGGTAAAAAAATCTCAATAGAATCTGCCACTGTAGCAGGGGATATTAAATATCTTTTGAAAAATATAGTAAATATTGAATCAAGCCAAGAGGTAACAATAAGTGGAATTTCTCCACATATATGGGTAGATGAATTATCAATAACCGGTGACGCGTGAGAATTGTATTCTGGGGAACACCTGAATATTCAATTGCGAGCCTTAATATTTTTATTAAATCTAAGCACGAGGTAATTGCAGTAGTTAGCCAACCGGACAAGAAAAGATCTAGGGGAAATAAATTAATATCCTCTCCCGTTAAAAGCTTTGCCGAGCAAGAATCCATAAAAATTTATACTCCTGCAAAAATCAGGGACAATACACATTTCATAAATGAACTTAAATCACTATCTTGCGATTTATTTATTGTTATAGCTTACGGGAAAATTTTACCCAAAGAGATATTGGAAATCCCAAAATTTGGTTGTTGGAACGCACATGCATCATTACTTCCAAGATGGCGTGGCGCTGCTCCAATCCAATGGTCACTATTAAAAGGCGATGAATTTACTGGTGTAGGAATTATGAAAATGAATGAGGGACTAGATACTGGCGACTTATTATTAGAAGAAAAAATTAAAATTGATAATGAAGATAATTTAAATACACTATCGGAAAAACTCAGTATATTATCTGCAAAATTATTTTTAAATGCTACATCACTAATCGAAGAAAATATAAGAAAAAATACTAATTTTCAATTAACAAAACAAGATACTCTTGTTAGAGAAATTACTTACGCAAGAATGATTGAAAAATCAGACTTTAAAGTTGATTGGGGTATTGATGCAATTAAAATTTCTCAAAAAATAAAAGCCTTATATCCACGAGTAAATACAACTTTTAGAGGTAAGAACCTAAAAATACTTAAAATCAAAGTTTTGATTAGTAATGAAATTAAAAATGAAAAATACCTTTTAATGAGCAATAATTCAAGACCAGGTATTATTCTTGCTGTAATAGAAAATGAAGGAATAATAATTTCAACTAAAACTGATCCAATTATTTTGTTAGAAGCAAAGCTTGAAGGCAAAAACATTTCTAGCAAAAAGCAATTGATACAACAGTTAAAGCCATCAGTAGGTGAATATCTCTCAGATTAAGTTTTAGATTCTTTTTTAGAGAATCCCCAAATGAAAGCAAAAAGAATCAAAATATAAAAATAATAGTCTGGAAGAATAGATTCTTTAATTAACGTATTTAGTAAAAGCTTAATCCCCACTATTAAAATTGCTACGTAACCAGCTGTTTCTAATCTAGAAAATATATCCAGAAGTTTTAGAAAAATCCCAGATGTAAATCTTAAGGCTAATACTCCAATCACTGCTCCAAATATAATTAAAATATATTGATCGCTGATAGCCACTGCAGTAGTGATACTGTCTATGGAAAATGCAAAATCAGTAATTGAAAGAAGCGCTACAACCCGCAAGAACCTAAAATTATTTTTATTATTATCTGTCCCATTTTCAGCGTTTTCTATATCTGAATTAAAAAAAACATTAGAGAAGAATAAGTATATTAAATAAAAACCTGCAAAAACTCTAATAAAAATAAACTTTAGAAGAACATTAGATAATATGATGAGAATAATTCTAAATAATAAAGATATTGTTATACCAATATTTAAGGCTCTTGACCTTAATTCTGTACTGTCTAGGGATTTAGTAAGAGAAGCTAGTGCGACCGCATTATCTGCCGATAATAGTAATTCTAGAGCAATTAATATTGGTAAAAGTGTAAAGATTTCGTACCAACTGTCTACCTGATCTAGTGTGGGTATAAAAGAATTTATTGCGGCTGAATCCATCAAATATTATTCACAATCAGTATAAAATCTAATATAATGTATCGGATATTTGTAATCAAGATTGATAATATAAATGAGTTTAAATACTTTAGTTGATTATATTTCAAACTCACAGATTACTTCTGAATTAATAAAAAGAATTTCAAAAAATAATGAACTAAATATTGTTGGTTCAAGTAGATATGCAAAATCAATAATCATAGATAGCATGGCAAAAAAAGAAGAAAAAAATATATTATTAATTTGCCCTAATGTAGAAATTGCATACAAATGGATTGGTTATTTTGAAAGTATAGATGATAAAGAAGTTTTATATTATCCTCCAACAGAGCATCTACCATACGCTTCAATTAATAAATCCAAAGAGATTGAATTTAGTCAGCTTACTGTTTTATCCAAATTAATAAAAAAAGAGAAAAATGAATTTAATATTGTTATATCAACAGAGAGATCACTACAACCTCATCTAATAAATAAAAACTTGTTAATTGAAAACAAGTTATATTTGCAAAAAGGATTTCAAATCGAGATTCAAGAATTAGCAAATAAACTTTCGTTGCTTGGTTATACGAAGGACAATGTAACTTCAACAGAAGGATTCTGGAGTAGGAGAGGGGAAATAATAGATATTTATCCTGTCAATAATGAGTTTCCTATAAGGTTGGAATTTTTTGATAATGTAATTGAGAAAATAAGAGAATATGATCCCCAGACACAGAAAACATTAGAAAGTATCAATAATATTGAAATAATACAGGCTGGATTTGATTTGCTAATAAAAGATAAGTTAAATAATTTATCTAAGGAAGGTATTTTTAATTCAGAAGATACAAATAAAAATAATCTTGATCGTTATTTAGGTATAATTGAAAAAAAACCCTCAAATATAATAGATTTTATAAATAGGGAGACAATTGTTGTAATTGATGAATTAGAAGATTGTAAAAAATTTGCAAATAATTGGTATCTAGATTCAGAAAGTAATTTTGATAATTCTGTTAATGAATTAAATGAGAACCTTAAAAATAATGGCATTAATTTAGAGGCCAAAAACAATTTGCATTTAAAGTTTGACGAAATATTAAATTCAATAGGAAATTTTAATTTAATAAAATTTTATGAATTTGAATCGAAAGTCAATGTTGATAATAGGTTTTTGTTAAACGATAAAAGATTAAATTCATACTCTAAAAATATAGGAAAATTATCCAATGATATAAATAAAAACACAAAAAATAATGAGAAAGTATGGATATTATCAGCACAACCATTAAGAACTAGGACTTTACTTTTTGAGCACGAATGTAATACAAATTTCTTAAACAATCCAAATGATATTGATGAAGCATCTAAGTCAATTAATAATTCAACTCCTTTAATTTTAAAAAATAAGAACAATTATGAAATCGAGGGATTTTATCTTCCGATATGGAAAGTTGTCCTGATAACAGATAAGGAACTATTTTCACAACAATCTCTCTTTAATAATGTATTCATAAGAAGAAAAAAAAGAAGTGTCAATTCAAATATAAATGTAAATAAGATTAGTCCCGGTGATTTTATAGTTCATAAAAATCATGGAATAGGAAAATTTTTAAAAATAGAAAAAATAAATATAACTGGAGATTCAAGAGATTATTTAGTCATTCAGTATCAGGATGGGAAGATAAGTGTTGCCGCTGATCAACTTGGTAGTATCAACAGATATAGATCAAGCGGAAAAATAAAGCCAAAAATAAATAAATTAGGAGGGACAGAATGGGAAAGAATAAAAGATAAAAATAAGAAACAAATCAAAAAAGTTGCTGTCGATATTTTAAAACTTTATGCAAAGAGAGAAAAATTAAAGGGGCACATTTACCCAGAAGATGGTCCTTGGCAAAATGAATTAGAGGAATCATTCCCTTATCAACCAACTCCTGATCAAATTACTGCTGTAGAAGAAATAAAATCTGATATGGAAAGCGATAAGCCAATGGACAGGCTAGTTTGTGGAGATGTAGGATTTGGCAAAACAGAAGTAGCTGTTAGGGCTATTTTTAAGGCTATAACATCAGGAAAACAGGTAATATTATTAGCGCCAACAACAATACTAGCTCAGCAACATTGGAGAACAATAAACAATAGATTTTCTCCTTACCCAATAAAAGTATCATTACTCAATAGATTCAAAACCGTTAATGAAAGAAAGGAAATCTATGCAGGCTTGAAAAATAATAAAATTGATTTAGTTGTAGCAACGCACCAAATTTTAGGAAAAGAAATAGATATTAAAAACTTAGGATTACTTGTTATTGATGAAGAACAAAGATTTGGAGTAAGGCAAAAGGAGAAAATTAAAAAAATCAAGACCAACATAGACGTTTTAACTCTATCGGCAACTCCAATCCCAAGGACTCTTTATATGAGCTTATCTGGACTAAGACAAATGAGCTTACTAAATACTCCTCCTCCATCAAGAAGATCAATAAAAACATATTTATCTGAAATAGATATGGATGTTATAAGAACAGCCATTAATCAAGAACTTGATAGGGGAGGTCAAATTTTTTATGTTCTTCCAAGAATTTCTGATATTGATCAAGCTGTAAACAAATTAAAAAATATGTTTCCAAGCTTAAAATTTATTGTTGCTCATGGGCAAATGAACGAAACAGAGCTTGAAAATGCAATGATTGCTTTTAATAATGGAGAAGTAGATCTAATGATATGCACAACGATAATTGAAAGTGGATTAGACATTCCTAAAGTAAATACAATTATTATTGAAGATTCTCACAAATTTGGCCTTTCACAACTTTATCAACTTAGAGGAAGAGTTGGTAGAAGCGGTGTACAAGCCCATGCTTGGTTATTTTATCCAAATATAAATAAAATTAATGATGCTGCAAAACAAAGATTGAAAGCTATAAAAGATTTTTCAGAACTAGGAAGTGGATACCAACTAGCAATGAAAGATATGGAAATAAGAGGTGTTGGTAGTTTACTAGGAGAAGAACAAAGTGGAAAGGTTAATGCTATTGGATATGATTTATATATTGAAATGCTCCATGAGGCTATTTCAGAAATCAGTGGGCAAGAAATACCTGAAGTTAACGACACTCAAATTGATCTACCAATAAATGCATTTATACCTGCAACATGGATATTAAACAGAGAAGAGAAGCTTGAGGCATACAAATCTGCTACTGAATGTTCAAATAATGATGAATTAACTGAATTAGCTACAGACTGGGTGAATAGATATGGAAACTTACCCAAACCTGTTGAGTCTTTAATTATGTTAATGAGACTAAAATTACTAGCTAAAAAATGCGGTTTTAATAAGATCAAGCTCAAAAAGCCAAACATCGTGATTGAGACAAAATTAAAAAATTCTACATTTAAAATTCTCAAAGATTCTTTGGCGAGTAGTGTTCAAAATAAATTTAATTTTGATGAAGGCGAACAATTATCAATCATCACGATAAGGGGTTTAGGTGCAACTGAAATTCAAAATCAAATTGATCAACTAATTTTGTGGTTCGGATCTTTTGAAAGAGAAATAAAGAATTTCGATAAAGAACTTATTAAAAGAGTATAAATTATTAAATAATTATTTAAAATCCGCGAAACAGTTTGATTTCGGTTAGGTTTGTAGAAATTTTTTATTTTATGGGTGAATACATAGACGTCGGAATCCAATCTTCGATTTTACCCTTATCAATAATTCTTTCATCCATTTTATTAGGCATATTTGCATTATTTGGCGAAGAAACAGAAAATGATGATGATGATTCTGACTCAGGAAGTGGAGGCCTAATGCAACCTATTTGAAACTATTTATAAATAATTTTTTTAGACTTTCTCTTTGAGATTCTAAATAACCTATAAAAAGAACCAAACAGTAATATAACTGCAGTAAAGTAAGAGGCAAAAATAAAAATCACCAAAAATATCTCGTATAGATATGAAAAGAGATCAATTAATAATAAAAAAGACTTATTAAATGTCGAAGGTAAATTTTGTAGCAGCAAATTTTTATTAGGAATTAAATAATTTATATAAACTAAAAAAACACCCAAATTAAACAAAAGGAAAGATTCAGTAAAAAGCCTTCTTTTGGATTTTCTTCTTAAGTTTAATTTTTTTTTAAAAATATATTTTTCAGATTTAATATTTAAATTTGGGATGTTTAAATCTGCCATACATCAAAGTTCAAAGAATAAATTTAAATTACTCTGAAAAGAAATAAACCTATAGTATCGTGCTTGTATCCAAGATGCTAATGACTCCTTTTTATGGATTGATTAGTTCTTTTTTTTCTATCTTTTCAAAAGGATTAGCAAAATAAATAAAAGAAGAAGAGAAAAGAATTAAAGAGCAAATTGCAATAAATGGTGGCATAAAGAAATTTAAGAATTTAACTTTTTTATTTGATCCAAATCCTAATTTTTGAGGAGTGTTATTAGGAATATCAGTTTTTTTTATTCTTACTTTTGGAGATTCATTTAACTGATCAAAACAATTTATGGTATCTGAGAGCAATGAATTACCAATCTTTAAAATTAAAGGCTTTACATTTGGTTTAGAGCTCTTGAGAACAATATTATGTATGTGAAGATTGTCAGCTTTTATATCAATTAATTTAGACTCAAATAGAGGTATTTCGTTTTTTATTAAAAGATTAGAATAAATATAAAAAGCATTCATAATAGGTCCCAAATGCTCAACTTTACCTTCAATAAGAGGTTTATCAATTATGGTTAATTTCCATTGAGAAATTATAGATATTTGATCTTTATTTTCATTATTAGAATAATCTGGTAATCCGATTATTTCTAGACTTACAGAAGATTGATGGAATGACAATTTATTTTGCATCATATTTAAAAATAATGTAAAAAATTCTTTAACTTTTGATAACCCTGATTTGAAATGCAAAATGATAAAGTAAGCAAGGATTTTATTATGATTTCATCATTTTCAGCTTGATTTAAAAGCTTTTTCACTTTCATACTATCCATATTAAATCTCTCTTTAATTAACTCAATAAATCTCCCATTAAAATCATTCCAAACAACTGAATTCTCCTTAAAATCTTCTCTAGATTTCAGTATCTCTCTAATGTAGGGATATAAATATTTAGACATTTCAACTGTAATTCTAGTTAAGGCATCGAATTCGCTATGTTTAATGTTGTTACCAACAAAAGATTTTCTCAATGGATTATTGTTTCTTAATTTCCAAATAGTAACTTTATTTGGTATTGCATTATTTAAATTAAGTTTATTTGATAATGCATAAAAGGATTGTATGCCATTTAAGTCGATAGTTTCTAAAATTAATAATAATAAATCAAGTTTCTCTATAGATTTTCTTGATACCTGATTTCCGCTTGTGAAAACTGTAATTGTTCTTTATTAAAATATGTACTTATTATAACAGAATTATTAATCCATTTTTTGAAATAAAAATGAATATAACCTATCCAGTTCTTCAATAGTTAGCATTCCATAACTCCATAATAATATTGGTAATGGAGTGTTATTTTTTATCGATAATTTTATACCAAGTTCAATAGAGGACTCATCTAAACCTACTACATTAAATAAATAAATTATCATTTCACTTGATACATAATTATTCATGAGTTCTATTTAATACTTGAGTAAATTAGAGATTTAGTCATTTGATTAAGGACTAGTTTTCTTATAAAAAGAAAATTATTTAAAAGTAAAAATGAAAATTTCCTCATTGGAAATAAAAAAAGGTTTTTATTAGCGAAAATTGATATCAATGAGTCAGTAATAAAAATAGTGACGATAATATCTAAAATTCTGCTTGATACATATTTAAATTTAAACAAAAACAATTGCATTTTAGTAATAGCATTATTTTCATTAAAAATATCAAAAATAGTATTAACGTCTCTCCAACAACTATTTAGGCCCTGACCACCAACAGGATGGAATGTATGAAATGCATCTCCTACAAAAACTGATTTTTTAAAATTTAAAACTGGTAAATTCAAAGATAATGTAACAGGAAAAATATTACATTCACCAATTATTTCATCCAACTTAAATTCATCAGGCAAGATAGTTGATAAATTATCCATTAAAAAATTCTTATCAGAATTTAACCTATCAATAGCCTTTAATGTACTGGAAGTCCAAATTACCTGATATAAGTTTTTTTCTAAAGGTAATAATGCAAGTGGACCCTCTTTCCTAAAAATTTCATAAGCACGATTTTCACAATGACCTCTAAGAGAAACTTTAAAAGTTAAACAAGACTGGCTATAAGATTTTTTTATATCTACAAAATTCAACAATTTTTTATCAATTGAGTTTGCTCCTGTAGAAAGGAATTGATAATCAAATAATATATTTTTACTTAACAATCTCTGTGGCGTCATAAAAAAAATATTTTCATAATTACCAACTTCCTGAAAAAATACGTTCATAAGATCTGAATGTTTTACTACCCAGCCAATATTTTCAGCAGAACTTATATCATCATCTAAGTCAGAAGTTGATAAGTTGGTCAAAGAAGAAGTTACGCTATCTGAAATCGAAAGAGTATCAAAGCCAAATAAAAATGGTTCTAATTTTTCCCAAAGTCTGAATTTAGATAAGATTTTTTTTGTTGAGTGAGTAATTGCATAAGTTTTATCTTTATCAATTAATCTATCTTTTGTTAATAAATCAGTTAAAAAAATATTGCAATCAAATTTTGAGAGTGCAATTGAAAGCAATAAACCTGTGGGACCAGATCCAACAATTTTAAAATTGAATTTATTTTTCATCAGATAATATAAATATCAACTATCCGTTCAAATAAATATAACAAATTTCTTCAAATGCTGGTCTTAATAAATAAGGGTACTCACCAACCCATAAGTTAATTTCAGGAAGCCAAGCATCGGACAAATAAAAATCTCTGTCAAAATTACGATTATCAGATGTTAATAAACATCTAATACTCGAACCAACTCTAATTTGACTGTGCTTATTTTCCATGGGAAAACTTATTTTTTCCAAATACCCATCTTCATCTTCTAATTCAAGTACTAGCCAAGTCCTTTTATTTTCGATAACTTCTAATCGACCTTGCCTATTTGATTGTTCCCTTGAACTTTCTATCTTTTCTGTTTTATAGATATCTGATACATAACCATCAAATATAGAAAAAAATTTATATTTTCTTAATTGCAAATTTTTTCTACTTGATTCAAGAATTGGGCCCCAGATGACATACAAAAAGAAAGCGACGCAAAGCAATAACCAGAAATTATTTGTTTGATCTCCTGTCGAACTAATGATTAATGAGATAAATCCACCAATTGAAGAAACTATTACTCTTTGAAGAATTTTTCTTGGATTTCCCAAAGTATACTTAAATTGACCTCCAGTACCCACCGCAGGAATAAGTTTTGAAATTTGATTTGAATTAATTGGAATAAGCATTTTAAAAAATCAATTTTTCAAGTCCGTAAACCAAAGTTTCATAATTACCTATTTTTTTAATAGCCTGTAAAACACCTGGCATATATGCCTTTCGATCAATAGTGTCATGCTTAATTGTATAAGTTTCACCCGGAGATCCCATAATTACTAACTGATGTGCTAGTAATCCTGGTAATCGTACAGAATGTATATTGATACCTGAATCTCTGACCCCTCCACGCACACCTTTCAATGACTCAGACTCATTCACTAAACTCTGATTAAATTTCTTTGGATATTCTTCAATCATTTCTGCAGTTTTTATACAAGTCCCACTAGGAGCATCAGCTTTTTGATTATGATGCATCTCAATTAATTCAATATTGTCATAAAACCTTGCGGCTACAGATGCTGCCTGCTGAAGAAGAACCATTCCTACTGAAAAATTAGGAATTATTGCACAACCAACAGATGCCTTCTGAGCAAAATCAGACAATTCTTTTATTTGAGAAGAAGAAAGTCCTGTAGTTCCTACCACAGGTGAAATACCGTATGCAATAGCTGATCTGGTATTTTCATATACAGACTCAGGATGAGTAAAATCAACCAGAACTGGTTTGATATTTTCATTTCTATAATTTTGACTAACAGAACATAAAGTTCCTTCAAAATCGGTAGAAACAAAAACATCACAATTTTTTACCTTCAATAATTCAGAAATATTTGAGCCATTGTTCTTTTCATTTATGTCAATTGCTGCAACAAGTTCACAATCTGTAGAATTTAATACTGTATTCACAACTTCGCTACCCATTCTGCCTAAAGCTCCGGATACTAGTACTGGAATAGGTTTTTGAGAATTTTCAATCATTTTTGTAAAAAATTTTTTTTTAAAGGTTGTTACACGCTATTTATATTGCACACAATAACGTCTTTTCATTCGTAGGCTGGTAGAAATACTTAAAGAAAATCAATGTTTACGCAGGTCCGCTCAGCAAACCGCAGAGTATCTCCTGTTGAGGATAACAAACACAAAGTTGTAATAAAAGCAGTTTATGTTGTCCTTGAGCCACAATACCAAAATTCCTTAACGGAAGCTGCAAATTCAATAAACAAGATGAATGGGCCAATAGGTATAGACCTTAGCGGCTATCTTATCGAAGAACTTAGAAATGAAAGTAATTTTTTAGATTTTAAAGAAGATATAGCTAATGCAGATATATTTATCGCTTCTCTAATTTTCATTGAAGATCTAGCTCAAAAAGTTGTTGATGCAGTTTCTCCATATAAAGATAAGCTTAAAGCCTCAATTATTTTCCCCTCAATGCCAGAGGTAATGAGATTGAATAAGTTAGGTTCATTTAGTATGGCCCAACTTGGTCAATCTAAAAGCATTATTGGAGATTTAATAAAAAAGAAAAAAGAATCTGATGGAGCAAGCTTCCAAGATTCAATGTTGAAGTTACTAAATACACTGCCTTCAATTCTTAAATATCTACCGGTAGAGAAAGCTCAAGATGCAAGGACATTCATTTTAAGTTTTCAGTACTGGTTAGGTGGAACTACAGAAAACTTAAAAAACTTCTTATTAATGATATCTGAAAAGTACGCAGTTTCAGAGAATATAAAAGATCAAATAGAAGAATTCAAAATTCAAGACCCTGAAACATTCCCGGATTTAGGTATTTGGCATCCTCTTGCACCTTGCATGTTTGAAAGTCTTAAAGAATATCAAAATTGGGAGAATAATAGAAAAGATATAAATCCTAAGGATGACAAAACTCCAACGATAGGTTTAGTTCTTCAAAGGAGTCATATAGTTACAGGAGATGATGCTCATTACGTTGCCGTAATTCAAGAATTGGAATATAGAGGTGCGAGAGTTCTTCCTATCTTCTGTGGGGGTCTTGATTTTTCTAAACCAGTTAATGAATTTTATTATGATTCAATAAATAAAGATCAGCCAATAGTAGACGGAGTTGTATCTTTAACCGGATTTGCACTGGTTGGTGGACCAGCAAGACAGGATCATCCTAGAGCTATTGAAGCTCTTAAAAGGCTAAACAGACCATATATGGTTGCACTTCCATTAGTCTTCCAAACTACTCAAGAATGGGAAGATAGTGATCTTGGTTTACACCCAGTTCAGGTGGCACTTCAAATTGCAATCCCAGAGCTTGATGGTGCTATTGAACCTATTATTCTCTCAGGTCGTGATGATGCTACAGGCAAAGCTCATACACTTCAGGATAGAGTTGATGTAATAGCAGAAAGAGCAATAAAATGGTCATCTTTAAGGGTTAAGCAAAGAAAGGACAAAAAATTAGCTATTACAGTATTTAGTTTTCCACCAGACAAAGGAAATGTTGGTACTGCAGCATATTTGAATGTTTTTGGTTCAATTTATAGAGTACTTCTTGAAATGAAATCGAAAGGATATCAAATAGATGAACTTCCAAGTAATTCAAAAGAATTAATGGAAAAAGTAATTAACAACCCTGAAGCTATGGATGGCTCTCCAGAGTTAAATATTGCTCATAAGATGTCAGTAAAAGAATACGAAGAATTTACACCATATTCACAAAGACTTGAAGAAAATTGGGGTAAACCTCCTGGGAACCTAAATAGTGACGGACAAAACCTTCTTATCTACGGAAAACATTTTGGAAATGTTTTTATAGGAGTTCAACCTACATTTGGTTACGAAGGTGATCCTATGAGATTACTCTATTCAAGAAGTGCTAGTCCTCATCATGGTTTTGCTGCTTACTACACTTATGTAGAAAAAATCTGGGGGGCTGACGCTGTTCTTCATTTTGGAACTCACGGCTCACTTGAATTTATGCCTGGGAAACAGATGGGTATGAGTGAAACTTGCTATCCGGATTCTCTCATTGGATCATTGCCTAATTTGTATTACTATGCAGCGAATAATCCATCTGAAGCAACAATTGCAAAGAGAAGAGGGTACGCTTCAACTATTAGCTATCTGACTCCGCCAGCGGAAAATGCAGGACTTTACAAAGGACTTAAAGAACTAAGTGAACTCGTTGGTTCATATCAACAATTAAGAGAAAATAGTAGGGGTATTCAAATTGTTAACGCAATAGTTGAGACTTCTAAACAATGTAACCTTGACAAAGATGTAGAGCTCCCTTCAAAAGACGTAGAAGAGCTTTCAATAGATGAAAGAGATTTATTTGTTGGTAATGTTTATAAACAGTTGATGGAAATTGAAAGTAGATTGCTTCCTTGCGGTCTTCATACTATTGGAGAAGCTCCAACAGCAGAAGAAGCTGTAGCAACACTTGTAAATATTGCCTCTTTAGAGAGAGAGCAAGAGGGATTAAGATCGCTTCCTGGATTACTTGCAGAGTCCATAAGTCTAACTATTGATGAAATTTATGATGGAAATAATAAAGGTGAACTTAAATTTGTAGAGTTAAATGAAAAAATCATAAAGACGGCAAGAGAGTCGATTTTTGCGATGGTCAACTCTTTAAAAATTGTTGATGGCAGAGTTTATTTAGAAAAATCACTTCTTTCCAAACTTTTCGACTTACTTAAAGTTTTAGGTATAAATCTACCTACCCCTTGGTTAAGAGTCTGTAGATTAAATGGATTTAATGCAGTTAATCAAAAGGAATTAAATAGACTATTTGATTATTTACTTTTCTGTCTGGAACAGGTCTGCGCAGACAAAGAAATGGATAGCCTCATTAAAGCACTAGATGGAAATTATGTTTTACCTGGACCAGGAGGAGATCCCATAAGAAATCCAGGTGTTTTGCCAAGTGGTAAAAATATCCATGCACTTGATCCTCAATCAATACCAACTACAGCAGCAGTAGCTGCAGCCAAGTCTGTTGTTGACAAATTAATTGAAAGACAAAAGGAAGAACAAGGTACCTGGCCTGAAACAATAGCTTGTGTTTTATGGGGTACTGATAACATCAAAACCTACGGAGAATCATTAGCACAAATCTTATGGTTTGTTGGAGTAAAACCAAAACCAGATTCTGTTGGAAGAATTAACAAACTAGAATTAATCCCTTTAGAAGAATTAGGTAGGCCAAGAATAGATGTAGTTGTTAATTGTTCAGGAGTATTTAGAGATTTATTTATCAATCAAATGGCATTAATTGATCAGGCAGTCAAATTAGCTGCTGAAGCTGATGAACCATTAGAATCTAATTTTGTAAGGAAACATTCACTAGAACAAGCAGAAAAAGAAGGCACCTCTATTAGAGAAGCTTCAGCGAGAGTATTCTCTAATGCGAGTGGAAGTTATAGTTCAAATGTTAATTTAGCCGTAGAAAATTCAACATGGGAAGAAGAAAATGAATTACAAGAAATGTATTTATCACGTAAAACATATGCTTTTAATGCCGATAATCCAGGTGAGATGAATCAAAAAAGAGAGGTATTTGAGTCAGTAATGAAAACAGCAGATGTTACATTTCAAAACCTTGATTCCTCAGAGATTTCATTAACAGATGTAAGTCATTATTTTGATTCAGATCCAACAAAATTGATTAAGACACTAAGAGATGATGGAAAAGAACCAAGTAGCTACATAGCAGACACAACCACTTCCAATGCTCAAGTTAGAACACTTGGAGAAACCATCAGATTAGACTCAAGGACAAAACTATTAAATCCTAAGTGGTATGAAGGTATGCTCAAATCTGGATATGAAGGAGTTAGAGAGCTTTCTAACAGACTTAATTACACTCTTGGTTGGAGTGCGACAAGTGGTCAAGTAGATAATTTTGTTTATGAAGAAACTAATGAAACATTTATAAATGATGAAGAGATGAGAAAAAGATTAATGGATCTAAATCCTAATAGTTTTAGAAGAATAGTAGGGACTTTATTAGAAGTTAATGGAAGAGGATATTGGGAAACATCAGATGAAAATATTGAGCAGTTGAAGGAACTTTATCAAGAGGTTGAGGATAAAATAGAAGGTGTAAAAGAATAATATCTTTAATATTTTCTATAAATTCTATCGGCAACTTTAAGAATTTGATAATTCATTTTTACATTGTGAACCCTCACTATATCAATATGTAATTGTGAACATAGACAAGTTACTGCAAGTGTTCCTATATCTCTTTCTTTAGGATTTATTTCATTTAAAATTTCCCCTATAAATCTTTTTCTTGATGCACCAATTAAGATTGGTAATTTTAAATTTTTAAATACATCCAAGTTTTTTAAAATTTGCAGATTTTGATTTAAATCCTTTGAAAAACCAATACCAGGATCAACAATTATATTTCTTAGAGATATATTTTCCTCTAAAGCATTTTTTACTAAATTCTCAAGAGAAGATTTTACTTCACTTACTATATTCACATATTTAGAAAGATCATTCATATTTTGACTATTTCCACGACTATGAGTCAAGACGATTGGACAGTTGAATTTTGAAGCAACATTAAATATTTCCTTATCCCTTCTTCCCCCGGTAACATCATTTATCCAATCAGCGCCATTCAAAAGAGCTTCGTGAGCAACATCAGAATTAAACGTATCAACAGAAATTAAGATCTCTGGATATTTATCTTTTATTAATTTCAAATAAGGAATCAACCTTTTTATTTCAATATTAGATCCAACCTCTTCAGCTCCGGGCCTTGTACTTTGAGCTCCAAGATCAACAATATCAACACCATTACGCAAAAAATTATTGACTTGTTCTAGAACTTTTTTTGGAGAATTTAAATCTCCACCATCACTAAATGAATCAGGAGTTAAATTAATAACCCCCATAATTGATGTTTTTTGTCCCCAGCCTTTTGGCCATGGGTTTTTCTTATTGATAGTTTGCAATTCTTGCAAAACTGTGAGGATCTAATGAAGCCCCTCCAACTAAGACTCCATCTATATCACTCATTGACATTATTTCGTCAATATTATTAGGTTTAACTGATCCTCCATATTGAATAATTACATCATCAAAACCTATTAATTTTCGAATCAAAGAACATATTTTATTAGCATCTTCAGCTTGACATGTTTTACCTGTCCCAATTGCCCAAATTGGTTCATAGGCAACTATAAGATTTGATGGATCTGCATTTTCTAGTCCTTGTTCAACTTGTCTAGAGATAACTCTCTCTGCTTCTCCTCTCTCTCTTTGTTCTAATGTTTCTCCAACGCAGACTATTGGAGTAAGTCCCCTTGATTGCGCAAAAACAGCTCTTTTATTTATCTGTTCATCACTTTCACTAAAGTATTTTCTTGGTTCACTATGCCCAACTATCGCATATGAGACTCCATGTTCAAGAAGCATTCTTGGAGAAATTTCAGCAGTAAAGGCACCTTCCTCTTCCCAATGAATATTTTGACTAGAAATACCTAAATAATCAAAATCAGAATGATTAGCAAAGGTAGAAATAGCAGTAAAAGGTGGGGCAATAATAACTTTACGATCATCCTTTATATTTTTTATTAACGGAATAAACTCTTTTAAATAAGCCTTAGCTTCAGCACAATTCATGTGCATTTTCCAATTACCAGCAACAACAGATTTTCTCAAAATACTATCTCCAAGAAAATCATATTAATATAAATTGAGCTTAATACGCCAACTATTCAAAAATTAATTCATTTTTTAGAAATATAACTTTATCTCCCTTATTTAATTTTCTTCCTCTCCTAGTTTCCGTAACACCATTAACTTTAACAGAACCAGATTTAATAATAATTTTTGCTTCTCCACCAGAAGAAACCAAATTTTTCCATTTTAAGAATTGATCTAATTTCATTGTTTTATATTCCCAAGATATTGATAAAGTAGGATAATGAATAAAATATAGAATATCTTGAGATTAATACCTCCATTCAGACCATACGCAAATAAATTTATAAAAGGTTTTATATGCATGCTTATTTATGTAGCGTGTTGGCCATTATTAGCATTTTTAGCTGGAAACTTGATCCCAGCTATTGGATCTGGTGATCTTTCAAAAGTTTCCAGCATAATATTAAAATCCTTATTAGTATTTTTAATTCAAAAAATAGCTCAATTTGGACAAGATGTTTTTATAGCAAAACCATCTTTAGAAATAAGTGAAGTAATGAGGGGAAATTTATTTAGCAAAATTCAAAAAATAAATTTAAATTCTTTTGAAAAGATTTCAGCCGGAGATATCACATATAGACTTACAGAAGATGCAGACAGAGTAAGCGAAGTTATTTATAAAACAGCTCAGGATACTATTCCGTGTACCTTACAATTATTGGCAGTTATAGCATATATGTTCTATTTAGATTGGTCACTCACATTATCAACTTTTGTTTTAGCACCATTAATTATTCTTTCAGTTAATAATTTTGGAAGAAGAGTTTTACTAGCTTCTGAAAAAAGTCAAGAATCAACAAGTAACCTAGCAGCTTTAATAGGTGAATCCATAAATGGAATGACAACTATAAGAGCTTTTGCTGCCGAAAACTGGATTGAAAATAGATTTTATAAAAGACTAAATGCTAATAAAAAAGCAAAATTTAAAACATTAAAATTACTCGCATTTCAGCATCCAGTTGTAGGATTTGTAGAAGCATTTGGCATACTAGCAATACTAGGTTTAGGAGCCGCTAGAATTAACTTAGGGCTTCTAACAAGTGAAGAATTTAGTAGTTTTTTTGCGGCAATATTAATGCTTATTGATCCCATAAGCCATGTAAGCACAAATTTTAATGACTATAAACAGGCAGAAGCATCAATCAAAAGGTTAAATAACATTAATCTAGGCCCCATAGAAGAAGATAGACAATCTTTAACAAGAATATCGAATATTGAAGGCAAAATAAGTTTTAAGAAAGTAAATTTTGAATACAAAAAAGATAGCCCTGTTCTTACAAATATAAATTTAGAAATTAATAAAGGTGAAGTAACAGCATTTGTAGGAGCTTCAGGGGCTGGTAAAAGTACAATGATGGCATTGATATTAAAATTTATAAATCCAAATGATGGAGAGATTTTTATTGATGATAAAAATCTAAAATTAATAAATACAAAAGATTTACGAAAAAATATTGCACTGGTTCAACAACAGCCTTTTTTATTTTCTGGAAAAATTATTGATGTAATAAGAATGGGAAGAAATCATACCAAAGAAGAAGTTATTGAATCATCTAAAAAAGCTAATGCTCACCAATTCATTCAAATGCTTCCTGATAACTATGAAACTTGGATAACTGAAAGGGGGTCAAATTTTTCAGGTGGTCAGATCCAGAGGATAGCAATTGCCCGCGCGATACTAGGGAACCCATCCATTCTTCTTTTAGATGAGGCTACAAGTGCATTAGATGCAGAATCAGAGTCAGAAGTGCAAGAAGGACTTAATAGAGCCATGAAAAATAGAACTGTTATTGTAATTGCTCATAGACTAGCCACTACTCAAGAGGCTGATAAAATAGTTGTTTTCGATAAGGGTGAAATTATAGAAGTTGGGAAACATATTGATTTACTTAATAATGGAGGGATTTATAAAGAATTATGTGAAAAACAATTGATTAAAAAATTTTAATTCTATTTTAATGATTAAAAAGTAAAACTCATGAGCGAAAACACAAATGATTCTGGTAATCCAGTTTTAACCTTTGAAGGGAAGAAGTATATGATAAATGAACTTTCTAAGGATATAAAAGAATCTATAAAAGGGTTGCAAATAGCTGAAACTCAACTAAAAATGTACCAAGATACCCTGAAATTACTTTCAATTAGTAGAAGCTCTTTAGTAGATCAACTTAGAGAAAAACTAAAAAACTTAGAGTAATATTTTAAAAATTATGTATTTCTTGTAGAGAATAAGTATTAATCCTATTACATTGCAAAGCTTTTATCGCCTTAATGGCTGCCTTGGCTCCAGGAATGGTTGTAAAAGTTGGAATATTATATTCTAAAGCAGCACGTCTTAAATAAGCATCGTCATGAAGAGCCTGAGATCCTATTGGAGTATTAATTATTAATTGAACAAGTCCTGAACGGATTAGATCCTCTATATTTGGTCTACCTTCATGTACTTTAAACACCTCTTCAACTTGAATGCCTAAATCTACCAAATATGCCGCTGTACCTTTTGTTGCAATTAATTCGAATCCTAAAATCATCAATTCTCTGGCAATTTCTTCAAGATTTTTTTTATCTGAATCATTAGTAGATAAAAAAGCTACACCCTCAGAAGGGACACCATTTCCTGCAGCTAATTCTGACTTTGCATAAGCAATTCCAAAATCTTTAGCTAGACCCATCACTTCTCCAGTAGATTTCATTTCAGGACCAAGAAGTGTGTCAGATCCAGGAAATCTTTTAAAAGGCAAAACTGCCTCCTTAACTGCCTGATATTTTGGAGATAATTCTTTGGTAAAATTAATATCTTCTAATTTAGAGCCTTGCATCAACTGGGTTGCTAATTTTGCTACTGGTTTACCTATAGCCTTTGAAACAAAGGGGACTGTTCTAGAAGCTCTTGGATTTGCCTCAAGAATAAATAATTTATTTTCTTCATTATCAAAATTAGTTACAGCAAATTGCAAATTTATTAAGCCAACAACATTTAATCTTTTTGCAATTAATTTAGTCCAACTCTTAACAATATCTAGAGTGGATCTTGAAAGAGAAATTGACGGTAAACAACAAGCTGAATCTCCAGAATGGATTCCTGCAGGTTCTACATGTTCCATTAGACCAGCAATTACAACCGAGCCTTCTGAATCACATAAAGCGTCAACATCTATCTCAATGGCATTATTCAAATATTGATCAAGAAGAATTGGATGATCTGGGGATACCTTAACTGCCTCAGAGATGTATCTCGATAATTCATTCTCATCTTTAACAATTTCCATTGCCCTACCTCCTAAAACATAAGAAGGTCTGACAACCAATGGGAATCCAATATTTTTTGCTACGGTCTGAGCCTCATTTTGATTACGAGCAATCCCGTTTGAAGGTTGCCTAATATTTAATTCCTCAAGAATTTTTGCAAATTCTTCTCTATCTTCTGCTAAATCAATTGAGATTGGAGAAGTCCCAAGAATCTTTGATCCAGTTCTGATACCATCCGTAGATTTGAGCCATTCAAATAAAGGCAATGATAATTTCAGCGGAGTTTGTCCTCCGAATTGGACAATCAAACCATGAGGATTTTCAGCCTCTATTATGTTTAGAACGTCTTCTAATGTTACGGGCTCAAAATATAAAATATCACTAGTATCGTAATCTGTTGATACTGTTTCAGGGTTACTATTAACCATTATTGTTTTATAACCACTTGTAGAGGCTTGATATGAAGCATGACAACAACAGTAATCAAATTCTATTCCCTGCCCAATTCTGTTTGGACCTCCTCCAAGAATCATAATTTTTTGTGATTTATTATTTTCAGAAATCTCGCTATCAAAAATTTGAGAATTTAAATTAAGAAAAGACTCTTCGTAAGTTGAATAATGGTAGGGTGTTGAAGATGAGAACTCCGCTGAACAAGTATCAACATTTTTATAAATTGGAATAATATTTAAATCTTTTCTGTATCTTCTTACTTCAAAAAACTCAGATTTAGTTAACTTTGCTATCTGTTGATCTGAAAAACCTAATTGTTTCGCATGTAGCATCAAATCCCTATCTATCTCATCAAGATTTTTATCTTTCAAATAATCACATTCAAAATTAAAGATATTCCGCAATTTTTCTATAAACCATGAATCTATATTTGTAACTTCTTCAATATAAGAATTGGTTTTCCCAAGCTGCATAGCTTTTTTAATAATGAGAATTCTCTCAGATGTAGGATTTCTTAAACTATTTTTCAAGTCATTCTCGTTCTTAGGTTCATCTAGTGAATCACATTCCCATCCGCAAATACCCACTTCTAGAGACCTTAATGCTTTCTGAAATGATTCTTCGAAAGATCTACCTATAGCCATAGACTCACCTACAGATTTCATTGCAGTACTTAAGGTCTTTGAAGAGCCTTTAAACTTTTCAAAGGCAAACCTAGGGACTTTGGTAACAACATAATCAATTGAGGGCTCAAAACATGCAGGTGTTTTTTTTGTAATATCATTAATGATCTCATCAAGTGTATATCCAACAGATAATAAAGCTGCAATCTTGGCTATGGGAAATCCAGTCGCTTTACTTGCCAAAGCAGAGGATCTACTCACCCGAGGATTCATTTCTATAACAATTACTTCTCCATTAGTTGGATTTATAGCAAATTGAATATTACTCCCTCCAGTTTCAACTCCTACTTCTCTAATTATTTTTAATGATAAGTCCCTCAGTCTCTGATACTCTTTATCTGTCAAGGTTTGTGCTGGAGCTACAGTAATCGAATCACCAGTGTGTACTCCCATTGGATCTAAATTTTCAATACTGCAAACTATCACAACGTTATCTGCGGTATCCCTCATAACCTCCAATTCAAACTCCTTCCATCCAATAAGTGATTTTTCTATCAGTATTTGATTACTTGGACTTTCTTCTAAACCCGAATGGCACAATTCAACAAATTCTTCAAGGTTATAAGCAATTCCACCTCCTACCCCACCTAAAGTAAATGCAGGCCTAATTATAAGAGGATAAGAATTAATCTTTTTTGATACCTCTTTAGCTTCCAAAAGATCAGATGCTATTCCAGATGGGCATACATTTACATTTATTTTTTCCATCGATTCTTTAAACAACTTTCTATCTTCGGCTTTATTAATAGCCCTTAAATTAGCACCAATTAATTCCACATTATTTTTTTTTAAAAAATCTGATTCTGATAATTTAACCGCAAGATTCAGAGCTGTTTGCCCTCCCATTGTTGGAAGAATTGCATCAGGCTTTTCTTTTAAAATAATTTGAGAAACAATTTCAGGGGTCAATGGTTCAATATATGTTTTGCTTGCAATATCAGGATCAGTCATTATCGATGCGGGATTTGAATTTATCAAGATAATTTCATAACCAGCTTTTCTTAAAGCTTTGCAAGCTTGAGTACCAGAGTAATCAAATTCACAAGCTTGTCCTATAACAATTGGTCCCGAACCAAGAATAAGTATTTTTTTTAGATCACCTCTTTGAGGCATAATTTAAAACCTGCATTTATTTCATGCTACTTATAAATCATCAGATGTTAATCAAGTTACTTGAAAAGCAACATTTGTTTCTATAGTATTGAAAGAAAATAATTTTTTATGAGCGAACTTCAGCGACTTAAAAGTTTGTTGCCTCCAGAGAATGAAAGTTGGGTATTTATTGAAGCTGCTGCTGCTATAGATCCACCTTTAATAACACTTGAGGAAATTGGTCGTGATGAAGTAGAGATCCAAATAGATTTAGAGGAATGGGATAATTTTGCAATTGACCATAGAAATTTATTATTTTGGCACGAAGTAGGGAAAATTCAAAATGATGCAATTCCCAGAGATGGATGGGAAATGGCTGCTCTTGCTATTGGGCTCGGAGGGGCAATTGGAGAGCTATGGGTGCAAGATGGTCTACTTCTATTACTTGCTCTTGGTTTATCAAGTTTTGCAGGTTATAGACTATACATAAAAAACAATTCTGAAAAGAAACTTCAAGATGCTATCCTTGCAGATGAAAGAGCCATAGATCTTGCTTGTAGATTCGGATACAGTATCCCAAATGCTTATAAAAGTCTTGGAGGAGCATTAAAGGAGTTAATTGAGAAAACTCGAAAAAAGAAAAAAAGAAGTTTCTTTGAGGATAGATTAGATGCCTTAAGAAAAAGCGCAGAAAAAGCAAGATCAGAATTGTCTCAGCAAGAAGGTTCAGAGAAATCAGTCTCAAGCGAAAATGTTTATGGACAATAAAAGTTTGGTTTTAATTGCAGCTAAGGCTTGTGATGAAAAAAAAGCTAAAGATATAAAACTTATAAAAATTGACAAAGTCTCGTTCTTAAGTGAATGGATATTAATTGCAGAAGGATTATCTGATGTACAAGTTAGATCAATAACTAACTCTGTTGAGGGAGAATTGAGAGAAAGAGCTAAAATTGAACCAATAAGAAAAGAAGGTGTTAACGAGGCGAAATGGGCTTTACTTGATTATGGTGATTTGATTATAAATATATTTCAACCGGAAATTAGAAAATTTTATGACCTTGAATCATTTTGGAGTAATGGAGATAATCTCGCATTTCCATAATTATCGATACATGAAAGAATCAAAGTGCCCTGTCCCAAGAGATCAACAACCTACAAATGAGTTCATTGAATTATCAAAATCTGTCATTTTTTCTTGGCCAAAAACAAAAAAATCTCTGATTCTTGCACTTTTAAAATTTTGGTTGGGTGCTTTTATTATATTTCTTATAATTTCTTCAGGAAGTATATATTTCAGAACATCCCTTTTAAAATATGTTCTTTTAAGTCTTTTTAGCAGCTTATCAATACCTCTCTTAATTTCTATAAGGTTATATCTTGGTTGGAATCATGTATTTAAGAGATTGACATCTGAAAGAGTTGAGTACGAAGAATCCGGTTGGTATGACGGTCAAGTATGGATAAAGCCATTAGTTTTAAAAGAGAAAGAATCACTTATAGCCTCAATTGAGGTAAAGCCCATTTTAAAAAATTTAATTCAAATTTTTTCTATTATCTCAGTCTTAGCTTTATCAGGGATTTTGCTTTTTCAATATAATTTCTAAATGACTTCGAATTTCAAAAACCTTTATACATCAAATAATCCTCCTTTACAAGCAACCTTAATGAGAGGATCAAACATTGAGTCAATCCATAAAATTCATGCAGTTATTAGCGATAAAAAGGGTAGGGTTTTAATGTGCGCAGGAAACCCAGAATATAAAACTTTCATAAGGTCAGCATTAAAACCATTTCAAGCAATACCTTTTGTTAGCAGTGGAGCCTCATCAAAAATTAATAATGATTCAAAATCAATTGCTTTAGCATGTGGTTCACATAGTGGATCAAGAATTCATTCGAGGGAAGCTTTCAAAATTTTATGGGAATACGATATCGACATCAATAATCTGAAATGTCCCAAATCAAAGACAAGTCCTTTAGAACATAATTGTTCTGGCAAACATGCTGCTTTTTTAGCTACATGTAAAAAAATGAATTGGCCATTAGAGAGTTACTTAAAAGGGGATCATCCACTCCAAATCGAGATTTTCAGAATTGTTGCTGAATTACTTGAAATCCCCATATCTGAAATAAATGCAGAACGTGATGATTGTGGGGCCCCAACTCTTTATTTAAAATTAATAGAAATGTCCAAACTATATTCCCTTCTAAGCAGTTCTGAAAATGCTGAATTAGAGCAAATCAGTAGAGCCATGACAACTAACCCAATAATGGTTAGTGATAACAATAATTTTGATACAGAAATAATCAAAGCATCTCATGGACAAGTTATAGGTAAAGGTGGAGCTGAGGGCATACAGTGTATATGCAAAGTAAATGAAGGGATAGGACTGGCTTTAAAAGTTGAAGATGGTTCAAAAAGAGCTAAGCATGCTGTTAGTCTTCACTTACTAAAACAGTTGGAATGGATATCTGATTTAAGAATTCAAGACATTCAAGAAAAGGTCTTTGATTTTTCTGAAGGAGTAAGTATTGAAGTAAAAGGTCAATTAAAATTCCAAGAATCCTAAAAAAATAAAAAAAATAACACTTTCAGATGTATGCTATGTATATGACGCGGGGTAGAGCAGTCTGGTAGCTCGTCGGGCTCATAACCCGAAGGTCGGAAGTTCAAATCTCCCCCCCGCCACCATTCAAAAGCAGCTTTATGCTGCTTTTTTTGTATTTGCAAATAGTTTCATTATCAAATATAGATATTAAGAGTCATCATAATTCTAGATTATTCTAAAGATCTGATAAAAATTATTAGAGATCCTTTTGCATGGAAAATTTAAAATCAAATCTCACTATTAGACCAATAATGATAAGTAACATTCCAATGTAAGAGATCAAAGAAAACTCCAAACTATTTAATTAAGTATCTTTTTAAAATGTTACCTCATATATTATTTTTATAAAAAAAGTTTCATAAAAATAAATTCAAAAACTTCTAAATGTTTTTCTCTTTCCTGCAGTTTAACTAAATTATTAATATATAGTTAAGTCTATTAGTATAGAAATTCATGCAAAATTTTATACAGGGTGATCTAGGTTCAAGCTTGCTATCAATAGCTGTCATTTTAGGATGGTTAGGTTTGTTTTTTGTCTTCTTGAGAATATTAACAATCTCAATAAAAAGAATCCTTGAAGTTGTATTTAAAAAATCTTAATTATAAAAATAGATCAATTATTTATTATTAACCACATATTTTTAATAAGCATAGGTATAATAACCTAAAAATGTCAATTTTAGACAAGGCCAAAATTGGTGATTTTGTTCAAATAAATTTAGAACTTTCAAAGGATAGGCTTTCTAAAGAAATTGTTGATTCTATAAATATTTCTTCAGTGGCTAGGATTAGTGATTTCAGAATAACTGACGGGAAAGGCATTGGAGTTATATTGCAATTATCTACTGGGAAAGAACATTGGTTTTTTGAAAATGAAATTGACCTTCTCGACAAAAATGGTGATGTAATTAAAAAAATTATTGATAAAAAAAAGAATAGCAATTTTATATTTGATATTTTTAGAGGATTAAAATATGAAAATAAAAATAAGGTAAGCGAGTTAATTAATCCTATAAACTTTTTTCTGTGGCTGATTGTATCGTTTAAAGATATTTTTTAATTCGTTAAAAATTTTTCTAAAATAAAAAATAAAATTACTTAAATTTTATAGTTTCAGAAATTAAAAATAAAATGGCACATAACATTATAGATGTAAGGAATTTATCTAAATCATTTGATATCTCTTCAAAAGAATCAGGATTAAAAGGAACAATCAAACATTTTATTAGGAGACAAACAAAGAGTATAAAAGTTATAAAAAATATAAGTTTTGAAATTAAAGAAGGAGAAATAGTAGGTTTTCTAGGTGCTAATGGAGCCGGGAAAACAACAATTTTAAAAATGCTTTGTGGCTTAATTTATCCAAGTGAAGGTTCGATTCTGGTTTCAGGCGACTTACCTTTTAGAAGAAAAGAAAACTTCTTAAAGAATATCACCTTAATAATGGGACAAAAACAACAACTAATTTGGGATCTTCCGCCAATTGAATCATTTTATTTAAATGCATCAATTTATGACTTGGATAAGTTCGAAGCTAAAAAGAGAATAAAGAAACTTTCAGAAATGCTTGAAATTGATGAAGAGCTATTCATACCTGTTAGGAAACTTTCATTAGGTCAGCGTATGAAGTCAGAATTACTAGCAGCTTTGATACATGAACCAAATATTCTATTTTTAGACGAGCCTACTCTTGGATTGGATATTAATGCACAAAGAAATTTAAGAAAATTCCTTCAAAAATATAATAAGGAAACTAATGCAACCATATGCCTAACTAGTCATTATATGAAAGATATTACATCGCTATGCAAAAGAGTTATATGTGTTCATGAAGGGGCAATATCATATGATGGGAAACTTGAACTATTATTAAAAAAACTATCCCCTGTCAAAGAGATATTAATAGTTTGTCGCTCAGAAGAGGATGCAATTAAATTAGAAAATTCAGGTTTTACTGTCAAAAATAAAATAAAGAATGAAATCACTATAAAAGTTGAAAATAAATCTATTACCTCTTCACTAAAAACAATCCTAAATAATTTTGATATTGAAGACCTTTTTATAAATGAACCACCTATAGATGAAATTATTGGGAGAGTATTAATAAAAAAAGATTATGATATCTAATTTGATTAACCGTAAATTATTCACCTTATTAAAAGTCCAATATTCAAACATGTTGGAATATAGAGTAGAAATTGCATTATGGGCGATATCAGGGATTATTCCTTTCTTCATGTTAAACATTTGGACAAATAATAATTTAAATGAATCCATAAACATAAGTGATGTTTTACTTTCAAGGTATTTTTTATGTGCTTTTTTTGTTAGACAGTTTTCTGTAGTTTGGGTTGTATTTAGCTTTGAAGAGGATTCTCTTTTGGGGAAAGTATCTCCGTATTTAATCCAACCTATAAATCCATTTTTCAGATATTTTGCACAACATCTGGCTGAACAAATAACAAGATTTCCCTTCGCACTAATAATCGCATTTTTCTTTTTTATATTAAATCCAGAAAGTATATGGATTCCAAATTTGGGTATTTTATTCTTCTCGATAATATCGACTTTCTTATCTTTCCTAATACAATTTTTAATTCAATCAATTGTTGCATGTCTATGTTTTTGGACTGAGAAAGCATCATCTATAGAAAGATTGTTATTTATTCCAACTTTATTTCTCTCTGGTCTTTTAGCTCCGGTAGTTTCATTTCCAGAATATGTTAAATCTTGGATTTATTTAACTCCTTTTCCATACCTAATTGATTTCCCAGCGAACTTACTATCAGGTAATGAAACAAATATTAGTGGAGGCTTAAGTATGCAAATTCTATGGATTTTTTTACTTTTCCCATTATTTAAAAAAATCTGGTCTGAAGGAACGAAAAAATATACTGCTATGGGGTCATGAATCTAAGAAAATATCTTAAAGTTTATAAAAAATTTTTACATACTTCATTTGCTTCTGAATTGGAATACAAGACAAATTTATTAATTGATTTAATTACTGCAATTTTTAGTTTAATAGGTAGTATTTTTTTATTATCTATTTTCTTTCAAAACAATGAAAATATTGGAGGCTGGGAATTTAAACAGGCACTAATAATTCAAGGAATTTATACTATTCTAAATGGAATAACTAATACATGGTTCAATCCAAATCTTACAGAAATAGTTAAACACATAAGAGAAGGTACTTTGGATTTTGTTCTTTTAAAACCTATTGATAGTCAATTTTTTATTTCTTTAAAAAAAATAACCCCATCTGGGTTATTAGAAATAATGCTTGGATTTTGCTTATTGTCATACTGCATAAAAATAAATCAAATTAATGTGAATTTGAGTTTTATAACTTTATCTTCAATCACAATAATCTGCTCAATTTGTATTTTATACAGCTTATGGTTTTTTATTTCTACAACTACCATTTGGTTTGTTAAGACATGGAATGCCACAGAAGTATTAAGATCTTTCCTCTATATTGGAAGATTTCCTTTGAATTCTTTTTCATTTTCCCTAAGAATATTTTTTAGTGTGTTTATTCCTATTGCATTTATAACTACAATACCTTCTGAAATCTTCCTAGGTCTCTCTCATTCATGGAAAATATTACTTGAATTTTTAGTTGCTATGGTGTTTCTTTTTACTTCTAGAAAATTTTGGTTATTTGCATTAAAATTCTATTCATCAGCTTCCAGCTAAAAATTATTTAACGACTACCCTACAAAATTCCGAAATTCTTTGCTTACTTTTTATATTGATAATCTTAGATAATTTCTTTTGGTTAGATTTAGATTTAGTTACAGATAAAACTCTACAGTTGTAAAGAATTTGATAATGCCTTGAAATAATTCCTAATTTGATTGCAACATCACAAAAGATTATTATTAGAGCGAGAATAGAAATAGCTTTAAAAAAACGTGAGAATGAGTTTAAAGAACCATTATCAGTTTTTAATTCAAGTTTCATTATTTAACTATATGCTGAGGACATTTAATTGCAGCAATAGCAACAGCGGTAACTTTAAATTGTTCTGACTTCTCAATAACTTCTTTAACCTCTAATGGTCCAAATTTATAGCTTGCATCACTGTAGGAAAGAAGTAAAGATTTATAATTATCATGACCTAAATCTCTATACTTGCAAAAATTATCTCCTACATAGTTTAAGAGGGTTAATAATGTTAATTCAATCATTAAGGCTTTTTATTTAGCAAACTTCTTACGAATAATACAATGCATAAATTTTTAAACAAGTTTAATTACCAAAAACAAATGAAATCTTGAAACGGGTAATTTACTGATAATATTTAATGCTTAAAAAATATTTTAGGATTGCAACACGAAAATATACTATTTTTTAATAAAGCACTACCTATAGTGTGCGAATAGACGCCCCCGTGCGCTACAAGTAGGGGGTTGCAATTTTTTAGAAATTGGTTTAAAAATAAGGTTCCCCATCACCCGGCCCCACAAATGTGAGGCCTTTTTTTTTTCTTCTTCTATAAATAAAGTTTAAACTAACAGTAATATTTAATACCAACGAGCAATTCAATGAAATTTAAGATAAAAATAAAATAGCAATGAATTTATCTTTATTAACTGTTACAGCTGTCTTTGGTCTTTTTTTGACAACAACCTTGTTAATATTAACAATCAACTAATCTATAAAAAACTCATTATTGCCTTAATCAATAAACTCGTACCAACCAAAAGACATACTATCGTAAAAGTTTTTTTAATCAATACATTACCTTTTAATCTTGATAAATAAGCTCCGAAGTATCCACCTGTAAAAGAACCAAATATTAATAAAACTAATATATTGGGAGGGACAGACCCTATTTTGCTCAAAAATATTGCACCTGTAAAATTCCAAAAAATTCCAACTGTAAAGAATGTCAGACCAATAGCACGAAGAAAATCAATTTTATAAGTTTTTATTAAAAGTATTGTTACTAGCAATCCAGTTCCTGAAGAAATTGAACCATTCAAAAAACCTATAAGGAAAATGTAAATTATAAATTTAATTTTATGAATTAAATTAAGTTTATTATTCCCAGATGACAACCCTAAATCTGATTTAAAATATGAGTAAAATGCTAGTAATATAGAAATCATTCCTAAAAATAAATATAAATATTGTTCTGATATAAATTCAACGATTGAAGCTCCAAAGACAACTCCAGGCAATCCAAAAATTAAAATTTGCCAAGCAATATAAATATCATTTTTAAGGTATTTGTAATTTCTTAATGAGCCGCCTAAACCTAATGCTACTGTTGCTAATTTATGACTAGCCAAAGCCTGATGATAAGGAACACCAAATAAAATCAAAGCTGGCAATTGGAGTAAACCTGCCCCTCCTCCAGAAACTGCTGAAAAGGTATTAGAGAAAAATGATATAAAAAATATGAAAATATTTTTATAAAAAGATAAATCAAAGCTTTTTGCTAGTATTGCTGATAAGTGGAGCATTTAATTTTAATATTCTAATAAGCATATGACTAATACAAGTCTCATCATTTCTTTTTCAATCATACTTTAATAAAAACTGTTATCATAAAATAAATTAACTCTACTATGCATAGACAAGATGCTATTTATCTTGATCAGCTATGTCCCAAGATAAGTAATAAAAACTGGAGAGAGTCACTTCATAATTTAACAAAACATAAATGCATTTATTGCGGTTGTCCATCAGAATCCTTAGATCACCTTCATCCAATGTCAAAAGGGGGGATTAGCAGCACAAATAATTGCGTACCATGTTGCCTATCGTGTAATGGTAAAAAATCAGATTCGGAAGTTCTTAGTTGGTACAGAAAGCAAAATTTTTATGATCCCAGAAGGGCTATGGCAATACGAGCATGGATTAATGATGATTTAAAACTAGCATCAGTTCTTTTGAACTACTTAAATTGAGAAATAAAATTATTAGTTGATTAAATGATTAAAAATACTTTGTATAAATTTTCAATACATTCTTCTTTTTAGCAATAATATTCAATTTAATTTATATTATTTTACCTTCAGGATTTATTTTAAGAGCATTAGAAATAGAAATATTAGAATAATCATCTTTCCACATTATTGGCGAATCTATAACCTTCCTCTCAGGAGATTTGACTGAAAAAATTAAAGCGAATACAAAAAGAACAGTAATTAATATTATGATCATTACTAATTTATCTGAAATATTATTCATTAGTTTTATCTATCTTGAAAAATTTTTGTCAGGTGTTATTTTTTTGTACATTTCTAGAAAATAAGATTTGAAATATTCAACTCCCTCATTTCCAATTAATCCAAAGGCCCATCCACAATCATTTATAACTTGCAATGAAATTTGATTTGCTAAGTCATCTTTCTCAATCCATTTTTTTTGTGGATTATAAGAAAAAGATATAATATTCTCTGTTTTTACTATGGCTGATTTCATTGCTTCATCTTTAGAAAAACCATTTTGAATAGCTTTGCAATATTTTCTTGAGAAATTATTAGAGATCCTATTTTGGAGCAAACTAACGCTAGGGTCTGAAGTATCAAATGCCAAACCTATTGTTGGATTTGATAGATAAATTATAAAAAAAATTAAACTCAAAAAAAACTTTAGCAATAGTTATAAATCAATAATTATTTATAATATAATAGTTTTTTTTAGTTAACTTTTCAATTAAAACCTATTAATTTTGAGCATAAAATAAATTTCAATTTATTAAAAATTAATAGTATTGCAATAAGTTCAGTAATAATAGTCAGAGGTTTATCTGACTACTTATATGTACGAATCATTGATGACATTACTATTTTTCCCTGACTGGACAAACGGACTTCCTTCAGACTTTTTACTACTTCATTTTTTCATAGGAGCTATTATTTTCCCGTTTAACATGATACATGCTAAGGCAAGAAAAATTGACAGTCAAAATCCACAGGAAGCAGCTAATGGGTATAAAAATTCAGATAATACTACATTCTTTGGCTACGAAGAAATCAACTAGATTTTAAAAAAAGTTCTTTAAGGAATTACTTAATTGATGATAATTTCCCTAAATAAAGCTTTAGATCTCAAAATTTTTAGCCCTAATGAACCATTAGGTATATTGATCCTTTTTTTAGGATTAATATTTACTGCTATGATTTTTTATATCATTTATGCTGTAAGCACTAATAAAGAGTCACTAGAAGATAAAAAAATAAGAACAAAAAAGGAGATTTTGCAAAAAGAGAAAATAGGAAAATTATTTCCTAAGAAAAAATAAACTTAATTATTTTATTTCTACTAAGCAATCTATTTATATTGTTGATTATCAAATCAGTAGGGTCCAAAAACATCACTGATAACTCATTTAATTCGAACATTATTATAAATCTATACCTTATCAAATAAATATTTTTTGCGAGAAATAATTATTGATTTTATGGCAATAATATTTTCATAACTAGTAAAAAATGTTAAAAATAAAGAAAAGATTTAAAATTTTGGAGACTTCTACCCAATATCTATTTCTTGCTAGTGGAGTTAAGAATGGAGAAGGGTTTTGGATGGTGGGAGTCAAAGATTGTGATACAAATATTCTTGATGATAGAAACCTTTTAGATTGCCATAGAAAAGAAATAATAGGTACTGAACCAGCTAAAGATATTCTTTTCGCTATTAACTTAAACATAAATAATTTAGTAAATGAACTAAGAAATAAAAAATATTTAATTGAAAGACCTTCATTAGGAGTTTCATTTGATATTCCATTAGATATTTTGGAAAATATTTTTGATTTTTGGTTAGATATTTATAAAAATAAAGAAGACTGGGAAACTTGTCTGGGACTTCTTAAAGTTAGAAAAAGAATTTCTCTAACAAATCTTATTGAGAGTGATAGTTTAAAAGGCAACTCTAAAAAATGGGCTATAAAAGTTGAAACTTTGCATACTTATTTACCTAATTCACTTATGATTGGAAAGATAAATGACCCTATGTGGAAATAATTATAATTTTGATTAGTCAATATATTTACTTAATAGGTTATTTAGGTAAAAATAAAATTATTTAATATTTAAATATGAATAAGCCATATTCTTTTAGTAGTGAACAAATGAACGGAATTGTCGAGGATACTTATGCCAACATAATAAAAGAATGTGAAAATTTAAAAAAAAATACTAATTGCCCAAATGAGCAGGTAGTAGCACTTTTAAGTGTAATCGCATCAAATTTCGCAACTCCAACTGAAAAAAATAAAAATTAAGATGATAAATTATTTTACTTGGAGCGAATTTGATAAGAGTGTAGAACACATAGCTAATAAATGTAAGTTTTATGAATTTTCTGGCATATATGGAGTTCCTCGTGGTGGGTTATGTCTTGCTGTAGCACTAAGCCACAAATTACAAATAAATTTGATTAACGAACCAACGAAGAATTCACTAATAGTAGATGATGTTTATGAAACTGGTATTACATTAAACAACTTCAAAAATATCGAGGGCGCTATGTTTTTTGTATTATTCAGTAAAATAAAACCAACATGGTGGAATAGTGTATTTATATCTGATAAAAACAAATGGATAGTCTTCCCTTGGGAAAACACTTTAAATTTAGAGATTGATCGCAACGAGTACTTCAACAAAAGAGGTTTAAGTTGAAAAAGAAATTATATTTGGCAAATCCATATGGATTTTCAAAACAAACAAAAAAACTCTTAGATGAATTTATTAATATTTTTAATGATTTAAATATAGAAGTTTACGAACCATTTGAGAGAACTAAAAACATATTACAAAATGGAGGTAATTGGGCATATGACCTGGCTAGAAGTAATTTTAATGATTTAAAAAAATGTGATTGCATTTTTGCGATTGTTAATGGAACTCCACCTGATGAAGGTGTAATGATTGAATTAGGCATTGCAATTGCATTAAAAAAGGATATTTTTTTATTCAGAGATGATTTTAGAAATTGTTCTGATAGCAGCCAATACCCATTGAATCTTATGCTTTTTCTAGGACTGCCAAAAGATAATTGGAAAAAATATTATTTTGAATCATTACAAGATATAAAAAGTAATAAAAAAAGATTTGTTGAATGGACAAAAGAATAATGCAATTAAACTAAATAAACCATCAATCCTTGAGTTTAAGTTTTAAATTTTTCTATCGAAGTGCTAGAATATATTTTATTTAGAAAGTTTTGACACAAGTTACAGTTGGAGAGAACGAGGGAATTGAATCAGCCCTTAGAAGATTTAAAAGACAAGTTTCTAAATCAGGAATTTTTGCAGATTTAAAAAGGCTTAGGCATCATGAAACACCCATTGAAAAATACAAGAGAAAGTTGCAACAGAGGAGAAAAGCAAGAAGAAGATAATCAACTAATCTTTTGAAGTTAGAACAAATTTATATAATTTTGAATTTTTATATTAGAAAGGAATTATTTAAGCTTTTTAAGCTTTTTGACAAGGTTCACTCCAACTCCTGAGACAGCAAGAAGATCTTTTTCATCAGCAGCAATTACAGCTTTTGTTGTTTTAAATCCTGCCTCATATAAAGCTTTTGCACTTTTTGCTCCAACGCCTGGAAGTGATGTTAAAGTTTCAATATTTTTCTTAGTATTAGCTGTTTTTGTTTTTGTTTTTGTTTTTGTTTTTGTTTTTGAAGTTTTGGCTGATTTAGTTGCTTTTTTTTCTTTCTTTAAAGGAGTTTCGGGGGATACTTCACTTTTAAATAGAATTGATTTTAGCTTACTTAGAAATTTAGAAATCATATCAATATATAAGTAATAAAATTATTTCTTTAATTTAATATATTATGAATTCCAATGGGGAATAAATAATAAAAAAAATAGATGATTGAATAGAAATAATTTATTTACAATTATATAAAGACACATATTTAATATTTATGCAAGCTTACAAGCCATTGCAAGGTATCTAACATTAGTCTAAAAATGAAAGAAAAGAAAAAATGTACTTCAAGAAAGTAAGATTATTTATTAATAGTAAAGTTATAGGCTTAATAAAAAGCAGATTATAAAAATGAAGCTTATATTTATAAGTGGTCCTTCTGGAAGCGGTAAAACAACATTATCAAATCAAATAATAAAAAAAAATAAAAATGGTTTTGTTTTAAGTACAGATAATTACTATAAAACAGGGCTAATAAGTAAATTTCTATCAAAATTAGTAAGGGGTTTTTTTGATAAAAGGATAAGTTTTAATTACAAATTATTCAAAAAAGATTTTGATTTTGTTTATCAGAATCGAATTTCAATGCATGATAGATATTATAATTTTGAAAAAAAAACAATCCAAAATGTCTTTAACGAAACAAATAATATTAGTTTTTTAATTGTTGAAGGTATTTTTGCCAAAGAAATCTCGAAGAAATTAAATAATCAAAATTATTATTTTATAGAAATAAAAACTAAAAAAAATGAGTGTTTGAAAAGAGTTTTACAAAGAGATTTAAAAGAAAGAGGGAAGGATAAAAAGCAAGCTAAAAATGATTTTTTAACATCTTGGGACATTTATTACGAAAAATTCTACCCAAATAGCATAAATAATAATACAAATAAATTCATTATTAGAAAAAATAGTGACACAGATGAAATTTTGAAAAAAATATTTAATTAAATATTTATTTTTTTCTCTAACATTAAAGCACTAAAAATTGAACCTTCGATCCTACCAAATCCATCTCCCGCAAACCAATCTCCACAAAATCCAATTCTATATTTCCTGCTAAATTGCAAGGATAATGGAACAGCCATGCCAGAAGGCTGTGAAGCTCTCCATTTCATAATAGAGATTTTTACATCTAAAGATAATTTATTTATTACAGAATTCTCTTCAAACAGTTTATTGAAATTTGTAATTATTTTTTGTTTAAAAACTTCTTCATCTTTTGAATTTATATAAGAATTTATAAAATCTATATCTTTGGAATGTACTACGATTCCTAATTTGTTGTTATCTTGCAGTTGAAAAATAATTCGTTCAAATTTATATTTATTTTCTAAATTTTTTCTTAAATAAAAATACCTTTGTTTTTTAGAATAAAAATCTTTAAAACTATAATTTTCATTTGTATAAATTAAGAAAGTTAACCTAGGAATAAATGATTGTTCTTCTAAAAAATTTAATAGTGAATCTATTTTTTTGTCATTATTTATAGGAATAGCTTTTCTTAATGGAATTTGATTTGTATCCAATATTTTTAATGACCTTTTATGCAATAACAAATTGGTTGAACAAATAAGATAATTAGATTTAAATGTGTCACCATTTTTTGATGTTATTACCCATTCATTATCATCAAACTTCAAATCAACTATTAAAGTTTCAAAGTAAAAATCAATTTTTCCCTTTAAATTATTAGACTTAATTATTTTTTGAGATAATTGACTCATAGAATCTAAAGATAGATAATTAATTCCGCAAGAAAATTTAGATATTTTTTGTGTTTCTGAATTTAAATCTTTATTTAGAAAAAATGTATCAGAGTCGTCAATTTTAATAAATTTATTTTCCAATAATTCATCAATATAACTTTTTAATAGAAGATTATTTTTACTGTTAGATATATTAAAATTAGGAGCCCCGTGGTTTAGTTTCCATCCTTTAAATCTTTTGCTTATTCTTGTACTTGATCTCCCTCCAAGTCCGCGACCAATTTCAATTAATGCAATTTTTTTTGTAATATTATTTTTCAGATACCTTGAGGCAAAGACACACGCTGATATTCCTCCACCTATTATTACTAAGTCATATGTAAAAGCACTTTTCATAATTACCTATTGACAAAAATTATCTTTCATTTTCTAAAAAACCATAAACAGAATCAAGTTTCTCTGATGATGAAAAATCAGACTCAATTAAAGGTGTAATATTATTTTTTTTATAAAAACTAACTAAATCGTTTGTGAAATCAAAAAAATTCTCCAAGGCATATAAGCACTTTTTAGAGATATACACCTCTTTCCAAGGACGAAATTTAAACCGTGCTATAAATTGTTTAGAAGGAATAAATAAACTTCCATATAAATTTAATTTTTCTTCTTTTGCTAAGTTTTTAAGATAAGTCACCTCACTCTGAAGAACTTTAATATCTGTACCATATTGCAACCAAATTGAATTTATTAATCCAGTCGAAATTTTTCTTTCGAACCTTTCTCTTTCTGAAGAAATATTATAGTATTTTTTCAAATATGGATTGTAAGCTATACCCAATTTAACTTTTAAATTTTTTTCTTTTTTTAAATAAGCTAATACATCAACTGAGTCAAAGTTTTTTTTCTTATTTGATCCTGATACAAGGAGAATTTCATAGTTTTTATTAGTCTGAGAACTTTTAACAAAATCTAAAAAATCCTTGTACGATTTTTCTTTGTTTTTTGAATATTGATGATAAAGACTATAGTGATAGGTAACATTAAATTCATTATATTCTTTAGATATATGTTTAATAGTTGAATTAAACAAATCCTTCTTTATAAGTCCTTTACATGGAATATTGATATTTTTTATATTATTTAATTTGCAGAAATTAAGTTTATTGTCTAACTGAGAAAAATTTTTAAATGATAATTCAAATCTTATATTATTGTTCATTATTTAGTAGTCATATTTAATCACTCAACATATTAACGAAAACACGCGTCTGCTACGATTCTTATTTTGGAAGTCGTCTTTTTATTCTTAGCCTTTAGAAAATAACTGGGGGAAATCTCTAATACAGCTTTTAAAGAAATTTTATCTTCTGCGGATTTTGTAATAATTTGATTAAAACATTTCCAATTTCCTGGTATTACAAAACCGGGCCATGATAAATAAAGACCTGCAAAAATCCCTAAAAATAAAAATAAAAAAAACCTCATAACAAATAAATTTTTAATTTTATTAATTAAATAAAAAAACAATAGTTCAATTGTATTGGAAAAGAATTAATAAATTATTTCCTCTCTTCTTATCGCATATATTTAGTCCATAAAAGATTTTCACGAACTCGAGAGGTTAGAATAACAAAAAAGTATTATTTTAGAATATGGCTAGCCAAGATTATCTAATTGCAATAGCTTTAATAGAGCAAAACCTAGTTAGAGCAATGCCTCTTGGAGGTAAAGAAATTAAAGATAATTTAGAGGAATCAGAAAATTTCAAGAAACTTGGAGAAGAGGTAATTTTAAATCTTCTAATGAGAGTGTTTCAAAGGAGTGATGAAGGTGCTTTAAAAAGGGCTTCTGAAGAAAAAGCCTTGCTCCTTGTTCATATGCATCCTAAAAGAATGCAGAAAGAACTTCCATTCATTAAATCTGAATGGATAAGAGATGGAGATACACAACAGTTTCTAAAATATCTAGGCAATCTCTCAAAAGAAGTATGGACTGCATCTTTCGTGAAATACAAAGGTATTGAATTTACTTCTATCTCTAAGAATGATGAGATCTAAAGTTAAAGTATATAAAAATATCTACTTTTCAAAGAATTTCTTTCTTTACAAGATTATTTTCACTTGTGACTCTAAAGCAGTTTCTACCATCACCAAAATCAATTGAGGAATAGTCAAAATCATTTTTAATATGTAAGGCACAATTGCCCTCTATACATATACAAGATTCAATAATTTCCCTCTGAATAACATCATAAACGTAAGGTTCCCTATCTTTCTCTTCATCGAAATGAGGGCAGGCAATACCTTCAACTATGCCTAAACAATCAATTATGGCTAACTCTTTAGCATAAGAATCAGTTATACCTTTATCAAACCAACAAATAGCCCCAGCACTTACACCACTCATTATAATTCCTTTTTCATAAGCATTTCGCAAAATTTTATGTAAATTCCATTCTTTCCAAACAGCTAACATACTTTTTGTATTTCCTCCGCCAACATAAATAATGTCTTGTGTCAAAACTTTATCTTCTAAATTTTCTGTTCTAGAGAAGAAATCAATATGGCTTGTTATACAATCAAGTTTAGAAAATGCTCTATAAAAATTTAGTTTGTACAAACTACTATCTCCAGAAGCCGTTGGAATAAAGCAAATTTTAGGTCTTTTTTTATTACTTAAAGAAACTATATATTTTTCAATTTCAAGAGAGCCTAATGAACGTCCAAACCCTCCTCCCCCAATTGCGACTATATTTTTAGTAGGCATATTAAATAAAAGATTTGTATATGAATTTAAGACAAATTACCATTAAAGATCAACTGGAATTAAAGAAGGTTTATTTTGATTCAATTCAATACTTAGATGAAAAAATATATAGTCAAGAACAAAAGAGAGCCTGGTCAAGCCAAGCTTGGAACAACCCAAATTTTGAAAAATCAATAATTAAAGGAAAAGGATGGCTTATAAGTAAACAAGGAATTATTATTGCTTTTGCTACAAGATATCCCAACGATAGAATTGCGCTATTTTACTGTAGAGGTAAATTCCAAAGAAAAGGTTACGGATCTAAGTTACTTCATAAATTAGAAGATGAAGCAAAGAAAGAAGGTTTAGATTCTCTTTATACTGAAGCGAGCTTAATAAGTTATGAATTATTCCTAAAAAATCAATGGAAAATTTTTCGTAAAGAAATAGTTATTATAAATAACATTTATTTTGAAAGATATAAAATGGCTAAAACTATAAAAATTAATTAATTTATAATGTCTGGCAAAAGCAAGGGATTAATTCTGATTCAAAGGGTTCTAATTTGGGCGTTATATTTTTTTTCAGGATTTATACTTTATTCAAAACAAAGTATTTTGCCTTCATTGATAATTAATTTCTCAAGAATTATTTATCCACTATCTATTTTTTGGTTACAAATAAGAATTAAAAAAAGAACTAATTTTCTGCCTATTCATTCAAAAATGACAACTTCGGAATTGTGGTTCAATTTATTACCCGTTATTGCATCTCTATTGACTGTAATTTTTTCTTTAACTAATTCTTTCTTATATATCCTAGGAAAATTAATTAACTCTTAAATAAATTATTTATTATCTAATAGCCTTAAAAATTTCTCTCATAAAAAACATAATGTAAATAAATTTGTCTTTTACTCATATTTGTTTAAATTTTAAATAGTGCACAATAAAATCATGAAAAATATTTCATTAAAGGGAAATATTAATTTTGATAAAGAAAAAAAAATAAATGATTATGAATTATTCTCTTTAAAAATCACAGATAGTTTATATAAAAAAGATATTGGAAAATTCCTTGAGACTCTCTCTTCTCATTTTATTTAGGAAAATATTATTTTTCTGATCTTCAAATTCAAACAGTCCCATTAATAAATAAGTATTTGAGGGATAATGAGTTAAATCTTAAGATTATTCCAATGCAATTATTTCTTGCTGACTGCCAATTCCCAGATATTGAGAATCAAGTGAAAGCTTATCAACTATTTGTAGAAGCTTGGGAAAACGGTGAAATTGCAAAATCAGATAAAACAGATAAATTTGAGATGTTATTTAGAGTTCATGCTCCAGGGGAGGGTAGAGTAGTTTGTCTATGTAAGGCAGAGAGTGATAAAGAAATTTTCGACCATTTTGCTCCATGGAGAGCCAAATTTGGAATTCATATGGAATTTACACCTGTAATAAGTTGTCAAAATATTGTTGATTACCATAAAGATTTGTTCAAAACTTTAGGGTAACTAACTTAAATCTAAAATTTATCGTGATTAAACCTTTTCCCAATCTTATTTATAAAAAAAAAGATAATAATTTTCCTTCTTCAAAAAATAAGCTTGAGAAGGAGGAAAACGTCAAATCTAAACCATTAATAGTATTTGGTTTTATCATCTCATTAACTTCCATTTTTTTACTTTTATTCACCATTAATAATAAATTTGGGTGATAAATGAGTAATTAGAACTATTACCTGGGAACAAATATGTTTTATTATTAATTTAAAAATAACTAACTAAATGGCGTTTAACGAAGGGGGGATGGCATCGGGCCTTTTAATAATCGCAGTATCAATAGTTTTTGCTGCCGGTTTTGGATTTTTAGTTTTACACTTTGTACCGGGAACTCCATTTTAAGTTATCAAACTGAGTTTGATTCACAAAACATCTTAAACATTAACAGTTTCTAAATCCTGTATTTGATTATCATCAGAATTAGATTTCTTCTTTAATCGATAGGCATAAAATAAAGATCCTATAGCTATGGTACTAGAGGCAAAAATCCCCGATATGAGTATCAAGGCAAAAAGACCACCTATTAGGCCCCCTTTTAACCTAAGCAAATTTGATTTGATTAAAAGTATTGATAAAAAAACAATAGTGGCTTTAAGAGAAGAGATTTTCAAAAAAGCAAATGGATAAAAAGGATTTAACAACATTTCTTTGGCGAGATTTTATTTGAATTTATTCTAAAAATAAATTTAAAAAACCGCATAAAAAAAGACTCAAATGAGTCTTTTAAATCAATATTAAATATGATGATTTATGCATCAGGGTCAAAATTCTTTAGGTTTGGACCTGCTACAAGACCTACAAGGCCAAAAAGGACTAAAGAACCAATTCCAAAGCCTGCTGCCCATGGATTGAAACCACCTAAAGCAAAAGAAGCTAATAAATACATGATTTAAAACAATATCTCCGAGTTAGCATACAGATTTTTATGAAAAATATACCTATATTGAGACATTTCTTCGTAATTGTTGGAATCGTTTAACTATCCCCTATATGAGAAATCCACAAAAATTAAATTATTTATTCTATTATCGATGAATTATTATTTTGTTGGCGCACTTTATTAAGACCATCAAAACTGTTTTTTTCTAATGACTTCCAACTATATCTTTATTTATGATGGGAAATGCCCATTCTGCAATCATTTTGCTGAGCTACTTGAGATTAAAAGCAAGATAAATAATATTAAAATTATTGATGGTCGTAAAAATTTAACTCTAATTAAATCCCTCCTTGATAGAGGTTATGACTTAGATAAAGGAGCTATTCTACTGAAAGATGAAGATATCTTTCATGGGGCAGATGCAATCAATACTATTTGCAAACAGATAAATAATCCCTCAAGTAGTTTACTTTTGTTACTTTCAAGAGTGTTTAAATCAAATAAACGAACAAATTTGATATTTCCTTTACTAGTCAGAGCCAGAAGATTCGCATTGATATCAAAAGGTATATCAACATCACTAGTTTAAAAATAAAAACTTTCTAAATATTAAATAACATATTTATAAGCTTCTGTATCAATAAATGATAATTAATTATTTCTTAGCTAGAACTAAGTGGTAACAACAAGTATTAAATGATAGAAAACTTCAATCCCTTTATTTCATTGGGCGGTGATAACCAAAAAGTTAATCATATGGCTGAAGCGGCACTTGAAATGAATTTAACTTGCAATGATTTAAAGAAGGATTTAAATTTAACTGATGGTGATGTAGTGGATATGTTGCAACTAGTAATGGATAGGTTTAAAAATAGCAATTAAGTAAATATCGTAATTAATTAATCACTATATATCTATTAATTTTTAATGAAAACAGTACAAATTGAGTTTTCGAAATATGAATTAGTTAATTTTTTATGGCCTGAATTAATAGAAGACTACGGATTTGATAAGGCCAGAAAAATAGTTTCTCAAGCAATTGACTTACAAAAAATGTATGGGGCTAAAAATAGCACCATGCCAATCATATTTTCAGGAACAGGTGGATTAGCTCTAATACCAATACAAATGCTAGAAAAAGAAAACCTTGAGATTAATTATAAAGATAAACAAGTTTTAATATTTAATCTGAAAAGAAAGTCATTTCAAATCTTAAATGAAGCGAACTAATTTAAATTTGTAATATCTCGATAAAGCAAAAATTACCTTATAGTCTAATAAAGCAATTAATTGATAATGACTTTTGAAGCTACCTACCTTGGTTCAAATGGTTGGCTTATAAAATTTAAAAAAACTAATTTAATCATTGATCCTTGGCTCAAAGGGGATTTAATATTTCCTCCAGGTGAGTGGTTTTTTAAAGGATCATTAGAAGAAGAAATTTCAATAGATAAAAAAATTGATATTATCTTGTTAACCCAAGGATTACCTGACCACTGTCATGTTCCAACATTAGAAATGTTCAGAAGTGATATTCCTATAATTTGCCCTAAAAGTGCTTTTGAAACATTAAAAAAAATTGGTTTTAGTTCAATTAAAGTGCTTAAGCCAACTCAAAAGACAAATCATTTAAATTTAAGTTTTGAAGCCACTGCTGGTGCTCCAGTTCCACAAATAGAAAACGGATATATTGTTAAAGACGATCAAGATAATGGGTTTTATATAGAACCCCATGGATATCTTGATGAAAATTTAAACAAGCAAAGTCTTGATGCCGTTATTACTCCTACAAAAAATTTAGAATTACCCTTAGTAGGTTCTTTTGTAAAAGGTGCTGATGTAATCCCTAAATTGATTAACAAATTCAATCCAAAATATATACTTTCAAGCACCATAGGCGGAGATGCGAAATATTCAGGTTTTCTAAATAATTTTATTTCAGTTCAAGATTATGACGAGGAATTAAATTGTAATCTTGTCGCTCTAAAGAGTATGCAATCTATTATGATTTGATCTAAAAAGATCTTTAATTAAGTCATTTAGCTTGAAAGCAAATCTACTTTAAAGGAGCTCAAAAAATTCATTCATTTTTTATTACTTCAATACTTTTATTAACTTTAAATATTAGCTATGTTTGTGAAAATTCTAAGCTTAATCTTGTGATGAGAAATAATTTTAATGGTGACTTTTCCATAGTAGAAAAGATTTCGGAGTTAAAGCCAGGAGCATTTATAAATATTAATTGGAAGAAAAAAAAGCTTATGCTTCCATATTCGCTAAGAAAAGATTATATTTCCTTTACAGATAAAAAATGGGACTGGAGATACCAATTTAATAAGGACGGGTCGCCTGATATTAATAATCCTTCTTTATACGAATTACTTCCTTCAGGAAAAGTTAAAGCACATTTCTGTCAATCAGAAGATAAAAGATCTAACTTATAATTTCAAAATAAATATTCCAGATTTCTTAACTTCTGACTTTTTGTAAAGATGAACATTCCAATAAACCAAAAAAGTATTTCAAGATATGTAAAACTTAAAGATTACGAAGTTTTTGATTATGAAATTCCAGAAATCTTTTTGGACTTCGTAATTAAGAAAAATGCTGTAGATGTTACAACGAAACTAAAATTGGTAAAAAAAAATAAGAATACCAGAAATCTAATTCTTGATGGTTCGGAAATATTAATAAAAAAAATTTTTATAGATGACTCACTACTAGAAGAGGAAAACTACAAACAGCAAAAAAATAACTTAAAAATTAAAAATATAAATAAAGATAATTTTTTATTAAAAATAAAAGGAATAATTAAACCAAAGGAAAATACATCCCTTTTAGGAATGTATGAAAGTAATGGAATTATTACTACGCAATGTGAGGCAGAGGGATTTAGAAGAATAAGTTTTCACTCTGATAGGCCTGATATTCTAAGCAAATACACTGTTAGAATTGAGGCCGACAAGAATGATTATCCTGTTTTACTCTCAAATGGTAACATCGTAAAAGAGAATGATCTTACAAATAATCGACATGAAATAATTTGGGAAGACCCATATCCAAAACCCTCATATCTATTTGCATTGGTAGCGGGTAAACTTAATTGTGTAAAAGATAATTTCATAACAAAATCGAATAAAAAAGTAAAAATAAATATTTATGTTGAGTATGGCGATGAAAAATATGTCCAACATGCAATAAGTTCTTTAAAGAAATCTATGAGATGGGACGAAGATAAATATAACCTTGAATACGATTTATCATTGTTCAATATAGTTGCAATTAGGCACTTTAATATGGGAGCAATGGAAAATAAAAGTCTCAATATTTTCAACTCAAAACTAATTCTCGCTAATTCTGAAACAACAACTGATGAGGAATTAGAGAGAATAGAGGGTGTGATCGCCCATGAATACTTCCATAATTGGACGGGTAATAGAGTGACCTGTAGGGATTGGTTTCAATTATCTCTTAAAGAGGGTTTAACAGTATTCAGAGATCAAGAATTCACAGCAGACCTTCATAATCATGAAATCAAAAGACTTGAGGATTCAAAATTTCTTAGAAGATATCAATTTAGAGAGGATTCTGGTCCAACATCGCATCCTGTAATGCCAGAGAGGTACCAAGAAATAGACAATTTCTACACGACCACGATATACGAAAAAGGATCAGAAATAATTAGAATGCTTAAAAAGCTTGTAAAAGATGAAAATTTCTTTAAAGGATTTAGTAATTACATCACAACATATGATGGGAAGGCAGCAACAATAGACCAATTTGTCGATAAAATTTTAGAGCATAATAAGGAAATCGATCCTGAAGAATTTAAAGTCTGGTACAAGCAAAATGGCACTCCAAAAGTTAAATTTAAGAGAATCTGGGATCAAAAAGACGAAAAACTCATAATTCAAGCCTCTCAAAGTAATCCAATAAAGAAGAACCCATTTAATGAGTTGCCTCTAATAATTCCTATAAATCTTTCTATATTTGTCGGAGACAATAAATCAATAGAAAAAACAGTTGTTTTAAAAACAAAAAAACAGGAATTTAATTTTAGGAATGTTAGATCTGACCTCCAAATCCCTTTTGTAACTTATTTTCGCGAATTCTCTTCACCAGTTGAGTGGGAATCTGACACTACCTTGGATGAAAAATTTTTAATCTTAAAATATGAAAAAGATTTTTTTACACTATCTAATACTGTAAGAGAATTATTTAAAAAAATCATTTTAAGCAGATTAAATGAAAAGCCAGATCACAAAGTTGAAAATAAATTAATAAGCACATTATTATCATTTATAAAAAATAAAGATATAAATTTGTCTCTTTTATCAGAATTATTAAGTATTCCGACATTTGCTGAAATTGAATCAGAGATGGAAAATATAGACCCTCTAAAGATATATAAAACTGTTGACGAATTAAATCATTTATTCGGCACCAAATTAAAGAAAGAATTATATTTTAAGCTCCAAGAAATAGAGAAAAATATTAATAAAGTTTGGCCAGAAGGAAAAAATGAAAGAAAACTAATCGAAACTATTTGGAAACTACTCTTGCACAGTAATGATGAGGAAATTAAATGCAAAATAATTAATTATGTAGATAGTAATTCGATGACGCTAGCAAAAGCTGCATTGAATTCTTTCAGTAGAATTAATTGTCCTGAAAGAAAAATTATTTCAAATATATTCTTCAACAAATGGAAAAATAATAGTGTCGTTTTGGATAGTTGGTTCTCATTCAATGCATCTATAGAAATTGATAAAAAAACAAACAACATTGAAAAATTATTTGATAATAAGTTTTTTGATTCAAAATCACCAAACACTTTAAGGGCTATATTAAATACTTTCGTAACTAGAAATAGTACTTTTCATGCGATTGATGGTTCTGGTTATAAATATATTGCAAAAAAAATAATTGACTTTGATAAATTAAATCCCATCGTAATTTCTCGTTTTGTAAAGGTATTTAGTAGATACAATTATTATTTAGACCCTTACAAAAGTAATATGGTAGAGGCAATAAAACAAATAAAAAAAAATAAACTATCAACAAATACTAAAGAAGTATTAGATGCAATAATAGAGTGATTAATTGATGTTATTTAAATAAAATAACAATAACAGTTGTAAATATTAAAAATAAAATAAATACAAGATACTTATTAATAAAAATATAATCAAATACACTTTTATTATTATCTTTATACCACTTTTTATTTACGTATTCCTTTGTTATAAATTTATTAGGTCTGCCACAATATAAACATGTTGGGGAAGTTTTTAAAATTAAATTTTTACATTGGGGGCACTTTTTTTTTTCCATAATTTAATCTTACTGAATAAAATTGAATTTAGAAACAATAAATAAAAAAGTAATTTAGATTTTATTTTTTAAATTTTGAATAATTAAATATCATTGCAAAAAAAAATTTGACTCTAACTATTTAAAAAAAGTTAATATAATAAAAAATTAGTTTTTGGTTTAAAATGTTTGCTATTGCACTTGGAATGTCCCCTTTCGAAACAATCACCGTTGCAATATCTTCTTCAATTTTTATAATCGCCTTTACATGGGTCTCGATCAAGGGAGATTTAAGAAAACTTGCTAATGAATTAATTGAAGATAATGAAAATAATCAGGATAATTAAGAAAATCTTTTAACCTACTTTGAATGCAAACTAGGATAATCAATAATATGCCTAATTTCTTTTAGAGAAGAACCATAGATTTTTTCACCATTTAAGTGAATACCAATCCATTTTTCATTTTGATTAAAAAATTTACTTTTAGTAGTTTCCCTCCCTAGATAATCTTTATTTTCCCAATTTAAAGTTATGTCCCAACCTTTATAATTTTCTATCATTGTAAAATAAAGAACATACTCAAATAATACTCAGAAAGACCTAGAACAAAAACAAAGGAAATAAGTATTTTTTTTTCGTTATTTTTATTTACTGTTTATTTAGTACTGACTCTTATTTTACGAGCAGCTTCATCTGCATTTTTTCTAGCCAAATTAATGTCAGAATTTGATGAGAGAACAATACCCATTCTTCTGCCTTTTCTGGAAACTGGTTTGCCAAATATTAGCACTTTAGTCTTTTGAAATTTTAATGCTTCATTGAGACCCTCATAAATAGGATTTAGATACTCTTGATTCGAAAGTATAACTCTGGTTGCAGAGGGTTCTATTAGATTTATATCCGGTATTGGTAAATTTAAAAAAGCCCTTAAATGTAATTCAAATTCATTAATATTTTGACTGACTAATGTAACCATACCAGTGTCGTGTGGTCTTGGAGATAATTCTGAAAATATAACTTCACTTCCTCTTATGAAAAACTCTACCCCGTATAATCCAGCTCCATTAAGGTTATTTAATATTCTACTTGTCATTTTCTTAGCTTCAATAATTAAGGACTCCTTGATCTCTAAAGGTTGCCAGCTACATTGATAGTCTCCATTAGATTGAAGATGTCCAATTGGTAAACAAAAAATATTTTCACCATTCTCTTTTCTTACAGTTAGAAGTGTAAACTCAAAATCAAAATTAATAAATTCTTCAATAATTACACCTTTAACCTTTCCTCTTGAATTTGCTTGTGCTTGTTTCCAAGCATTTTTTAAATCATTTTTTGTTTCAACCAAACTCTGCCCTTTTCCTGAAGAGCTCATTAAAGGCTTAAGTAAAAGTGGAAATCCAATTTCATCTGCTTTTTTTTCTAAATCATCAAATTCAAAAATATAATCAAACTTTGCAGTTTTAATTTTTAAATCTCTAGAAGCTAAGTCTCTAATTTTATCTCTATTCATTGTAATTTCTACAGTTCTGGCGTTGGGAACAATATTGAATCCTTCATCCTCAAGTTCTTTTAGGGCTTCAATTGAAAGTGCCTCTATTTCTGGGACAACATAGTCAGGCTTAAATTCTTTTATGACATTTTTTAAAATATTTTTATCTCCCATATCAATTGCTCTTGAATAATCAGCAACTTGCATTGCAGGTGCATTTTCATATCGATCAATTGCAATAACTTCTAATCCTAATCTTTTGGATTCTATTACTAATTCTTTTCCAAGCTCTCCACTACCAAGCAATAAAATTCTTTTTTTAGAAAAAATTGATTCTTTCATATATATAAAACCTATTCGTCATCACCAGAAGATGAAGATGTATTATCTGTAATTTTTTTATCTTTAGAATAACCAAATAAAAAATATCTACCAAACCAATTTTGACTTCGCATGCTATTAGTTATTGATCTTGAAATTGCTCCTAAAAAAAAGATTCCAATCATTGCCCAAATAATTCTTTCTAAAGCAATTGCAGGTGAAAAACCTTGACCTGAATTAATAATTTCAGTGAGTGGGTCTAAAGGGTCCAAATTTAAACTGATTAATAATATTAATTATAAAGGGTTAAATAAATGAAAAATTAAAACTTGTAAAAGAAATAACCAAAACTACCATATAAATTAAACACAATAAATCCTATACAATGCTATCTTCAAAGGGTGATTTTTTTTTGACATGCAAGTTGACGTACAAAATACTACTGTTGTTTCCTCAGACGGATCACCCATAAAACTAGGTGAATATTCAGGGGAAGTAATCTTAATTGTTAATGTAGCTAGTTATTGCGGAAATACTGCTCAGTATGAGGATCTCCAAAAGCTACATGATTTATATTCTAGAAAAGGCCTAAGAATACTTGCATTCCCATGTAATGATTTCGGAAAACAAGAACCCGACTCGCTTTCAGAAATAAAAGATTTTTGCTCAACAAAATATGGAGTTAAATTTGAAATCTATGAAAAAGTTCATGCAAAAGGTAACACCACAGAACCATACACAACCCTTAACAAAGTTGAACCTGAAGGAGATGTTGAATGGAATTTCGAGAAGTTTCTGATAGGGAAAGATAGTAAAGTAATTGCAAGATTCAAGCCAGGTGTTAAACCGTTTGACGAAAACTTAATAGCAGCTATCGAAGTAGCTTTAGATTCATAACTACCTTTTTGTAATTCAAATTGAAATATTAAGAATAAAGACTCTCTATATTTAATTAAAAAATAACCAAATTAATCTAAAAATTCTATTTTAGTATTCAAGCCTATCTATTAATAGATAATTTAATTTAATATCCTACTGAATATCAGAATCAACTTCTACGTCTATTATTTCATCTTTAACAGCTCCTTTTTTAGGTTTAATTGAATTTACCTCTGGCTCTACTATTTCTTCTTTAACTTCAGTTTCTTCTGCTTCCTCTGCCTTTACTTCTGACTCTACTATTTCTTCTTTAACTTCAGTTTCTTCTGCTTCCTCTGCCTTTACTTCTGACTCTACTATTTCTTCTTTAACTTCAGTTTCTTCTGCTTCCTCTGCCTTTACTTCTGACTCTACTATTTCTTCTTTAACTTCAGTTTCTTCTGCTTCCTCTGCCTTTACTTCTGAATTTGATAAGCTTTGATCTTCATTTTTACCTAAAAGGAATTTTAATAGTTTTTTGAATAACGAGAAACCTTTTTCAATTCTTTTTGGACCTAAAATTGAAAGCAAAACTACTAAAATTATGAATATTTCAGGTGAATTTAAACCTAATATTTTCATAAAATATCTTATTCTATTTATATTTTAGTACATGCTAAAAATTTAATCTAAT
>NZ_JNAR01000015.1 GCF_000760095.1 Prochlorococcus marinus str. MIT 9401 | reverse complement strand
ATTTGCTCCACCAAAATTTGCTCCGGATAACTCTGTATATGATAAGTTTGCACCAGATAAATTTGCCCCAGATAAATTTGCATCAGATAAGTTTGCGCCAGATAAATTTGCATCAGATAGGTTTGCGCCAGATAAATTAGCACCGGATAAATTTGTCAGAGATAAATAAGATTTAGATAAATTAGTGTTAGTTAAGTCAGCACCAATAAAATTTGCAAGATAAAAATCTAATTCTGATAAATCCTGCCCAGAAAAATCAATATTTTTGAAATCACATCTTTTACATTCATTTGTTGTTTCAAATTTGTGTAATTCTTTATGTCCAAAGGCAAAATTGAGGTGGGAAAATATTAATCCCGCAAAAATAAAAAATATTATTCTTTTCATTCAAATTATTTGATTTTTGGAGATAATAAACTATCAGTTATTGATTACTTTAAAATAAATCTTAAAGTTTTTAGTTTTAAAAATTGAGTTTTGAAGTCTTATAATTAGATACGAAATTGAGAATTACAAATTCAGTAAATATAAATACTATTTTTTCAAGTTATGGAATTGATTTTTAAAGTATTTGGTATATTTTTAATTTTGCTTTTAGTATTAACATTTCTGTTTATGAATGAAGGTATTCCTTCTTGGGTTCAAAATCTTGAAAGGAAATCTACAAATATATGGAATTTTGGTATTGTTTTCATGTCTGCGATAACAATAATTATTTACTTATATGAGGGATGAATTGGAGGTAATATTTTTAATTTTAGAAATAAAAAATGTTGGAAGAATTTTATCCGTCTGCAAATATATATGTGCTAGCAAGTGTCTATGAGTGTCTAAGGAATTCATTTCAACCAATACCCTCTCGGTTCTAAACATTTATAAAGAGGGGATAATTTTTCTTATTTCTTTCTGATTTTCTTCTCAAACTCTTTGAATGATGATCGCATTTGACCTGTATTTTCTAATGGATCATCTTTATCTAAACATCTTATCTTTCTCCATCTTGAATACATATATCCAAGATATATTCCTTGCATAAAGTTTTTTGCTCCATGTTCTAGAAGATTTTTCGAAAATTTATCATTAAATTTTCTACTTTCTAATAATTCTTTCTGCCAGTTTATTTTTTCTGTCATTGCTGTTGCTGTTCCTTCTCTATTTTTTTCAGTTTTTCGTATTCAACATGAAGAACGCCTAAACGCCATGCATCTTTTAATCCTTTTACACCTCCCATTAAGAGTTTTGCATCTAAAGGAGAATGTGATTTCATGTTTAAGAAATCTTTCTGCCAAGATTTATCATTCCATTTAGTGCTCATACTTTCCCTGCATACTTTTTGAACTGTTCCAAAGAGATTTTAATCATTATCCCTAGAATAAGAAATAGTGTGTTTTACCTTATAGGTATAATTCTTTTACAAAAAGAACTAATAAAATTAAAAAAAATTAGACGGCATTTGTTTGCCTTCTCCAGGTATTATGCACCTCGTTGTCCATAAGGTCGATGAAGTGATTTTGACTCTTAAATTATTTCTACTTCTTCTGGATGGGAAAAGATAGTCACGACAATCACAAAGTACTAATACTCTGGTATTAATACTCTTTTAATTTTAATCGAATAGGCGGATAATCGGTTAGTAGAGATATAGGAGGTTTATGAGACTCACCACTCCATTGACTGCGCTTAGAAATGCAACTTCAGATATTTGGAGAATGCATGATTTTAATTATCAATTACCTAAAGATCATAGACAAGATTATTGGGAAAAAGAATGCAAAGACCACCCAACAAGTTCTCATTGCAAAGTTTACTAAAGATAATATAAATTAAAATAATTAAAACCTTTTTCAGGGTCTTTGCTTCTATTAAAGAAGATATTTTTTAATTTAAAACTAAAATGCCTTTTAATAATTCAATATCAAAATATGATTGGCAGTACCTTGTAATTGGATTTTTTTTAATTTCGGTTTTTATTTTTACAGATTTAATTGGAGTTATTGAAAAAGAATATTTTTACTTTGTACCAAGATTAATTAGTACTCAACCCTATAGGATATTGACATCTATTCTAACTCATGCAGATTTAAATCATTTATTAAGTAATCTCGGTGGAATAATTATCACAAGATATTTTTTGATGAGACTTGGAATTAAAAGCAGATTTTTTTATTTAAAATTTATTTTAATTTGTTCCTTTTTAAATTTTTTTATTATCTGGGTTTACGAAAAAATATTATCGTATTTTAATATTTATCCCAATTATGCCGCTTTAGGATTTAGTGGAATAATTTATGCTTTATTTGGATTCTTACTATTAACTTCTTATTATGGTAAAAAATATTTTTTAGGTAAAGAAATTGGTCTTAAGTCCAATTATGAAGTTCAAAAAATGTCAAAGACAATATGCTTTATAGGTTTGATTTTCTCTTTTTTACCAGGGGTAAGTTTATTAGGTCATTTAAATGGATTTATTGCAGGATGTTTTTTATTCTTAATCTAATTAAGATTTTTTATTATTTGATCAAATGAATATAGATATTTTTCCAGATATCCAATTCTTTTCTTTTACTCTTTACTTTTAAATAGATCAATTTTGATATCAAAAGTAACCACTATTCCAATACTTATAAGTAGTAATCCAATCGCAATTTGGGGTGAGGGTAATACCATACAATTATTATTTTCGACTACCCTATCTAATCTTTAGCAGTAACGATGAAAGATTGAGTAATATTAACTCTTAATAAAGCATCACCTTAAAAAATGGCAAAAGTAGCAAATGGTCTTGATATATATTACGCAATTGGAAATGCAAATACTCAAAGACAAGGAAACGAAATTGCAGCAATTATGAAAAAACGTAATTCTGTAGGATGGAAGTTGATCTCAACAAGTACCGCAATATTGGATATTAAAAATCAATTTTCAAATCTTTATTTTGGGAAAAGAAATAGTAAGCAATACTTTATATATTTGATATGGTTATTCAAATTTTTTCATCAAAAAATTCCCAACACACTAACTTCTGATAAGTAAACGCTCTTTTCTTAGAATTAGTTTGTCTTTTTTGATGAAAATTAGTCAAAGGTGTAAAACTGTCACATGTGACAGTTTAGTAACATTCCATTCGTCTTCTCCACATTAGAGATATTTATGGAATAATTATATATGTGTGAAGGAGTGGTTTACTGAAACGGTGGAAACAAGGAAACACTTGATTTAGTAAACCATAAAGGTCTCTAGTAATAGAGGCCTTATTTTATGCATATTTACCATATTTATTGACTTTCCTAATATCGTCTCAGGTATTTCTTGAAAATACTAAAAAGTGATAGTTGGTAATATGAGTTGTTCTCTAAAATTCATTCTATTTGCCTAAATATCCAAAATTGATAGGTAAAGTTCTTCAAGGGTATCATATAATTAGTGGTTTATTCTAAATACAAGATTGTTAAGATGAGGTTAATATTTTATATATTTGTTTTCAGTCAGTTATTTAATTTACTTGATGTTTTAGCAGAGAAAATTAAAAAAGAACCAAGCTATAAAATTAAATGGGAGAGAATAGATAAAAAAAAATCAAACAATTTAAAAAAAATTATTTGGAAATCTTATAATGGAGATGAAAGTTATTTTGAAGACAAATATTTAAAAAACCAAGAGAAAAACTCAGATAGAAATATTTTTAATGATAAAAAAGGAAAAAATAAATTTATAAATCAACAAAAAAAGAAACAAAAAGTATTAGAAATACAACCTCATATTCCTTTAAATAATTTTCTGAATTCTGGGGATTTTATTTTTTCTAGTAATTTGGTCTCAGCTTTTAGTGGAGGTGCAGGAGGTGGAACTGGACATCAAAACTATGGTCTCAAATTTCATTATGGTTTAAGTGATTACTCTTTATTTACACTTTATTTATCTGAGACTGATGATCCACTCTATAATTTAATTAGAGGAGAATTGATTCCAAATAATTGGGCTAGTATTGCCTTAGCTTACAAGAATCAAATTTTTGAATCTGAAAATTTTAAAAATTCATTATCTTTCTCAAGTTCTTTAGAGTATTGGGTTGTTAGTAGTGGAAATGGTAATAAAAGAAGTATATATAACGAGATCGATAATTCTGTTGGCCTTGATAGATACGAGAAATTTATTTATTCATTTTCTTTACCCTTCACAAGTCAATTAACTAATCAAGTAGAAATTTCCATTGTTCCAGGAATTACTTTTATTCCAGATATATTGGGTGATAAAAATATCGGAAAAAACTTTTACGGAAATAATTATTTTTTAGCATCAGGCATAAACTTTGATATTGCAACTAATGTTCAATTAATCGGTTCATATTCATATATATTTGGTCCAGGTCATAATAGCTTCGATGAGAATTTGAATTTCCACAGGCATCCAATTTATAGCTACGGTTTTAATTGGGATGTAAATCCTATCATTGGAATTGAAGGCAAAATTACTAATGGATATGGAAGCACACCATCTACGTCTTTATTAACAATTCCCTCTGATAATAAACCACTCTATTATCTTGGCGGAAAATATAATCCTTTATTGATTGATACTCAATTTGTTCCTCTAAAGGAAGAAAATGAGCTTTTACTTTTTGGAGGATTGACGGTTAATAATGCATTATTCCCCGAAAGAGGCGTTAATCAGATAAATTTAAATTATGACGAAAAAGGGAATTTATTTGCTTTTTATGGATATTCTTTGTCTAATATATTTCAATTAGAATTAACTACTGGGTCTTTTAATGATGCTAATTTAATCAATAAAAAAAAATCTTCATTGCAAAGCGTATATTTGAATGAAAATACTTTTAGTTACAGGTTTGGAGGCAAATTATTAATTTTTAGCCCTCAAAAGAATGATTCTTTTTGGATGACATTTAGAACATCTTTAGGTAGGAATGAAGGTGAAAATCATCAAGGATATTTGTTTTCTGAATTGATAAATACTTTTAAGATAAATAACTGGCTAGCCTTTAATATAAGTCCAAAGTACTTTTCTAGTGCGGTAGAAAGTTTTGGGGGGCTTGGGGTCTCGAGTTACATAAATTTATTGGATAATTTGCAGCTTATTCCAGAAATAAATACATCTTTTGCAAAAGGATCTGACTTTAACTCTGGCCTAGCGTTCAGATATCGCTATTCCCCTGAAGCATCAGTTGATTTATATTATTCTAATGCTGCAGGTATCCAGGATATTGGACAACTTCTTGAAGATAAGGAACATAGATTTGGAATTAAATTAAATTTTTTATATTAAAGCAAAATATTATTTAGTCTCCCCAGAAAGGGTCTTTAGTCAGAGAAACTTTTAATGGAGAATTTTTTTTACTTTCAATATTACTTATACATGCCCTTACCGTTTTACCATTTACATCTATTTCACACGCTCCACAACTTCCTGTTAGGCAGCCAGTAGGGATTTCTAAACCTGCTTTTTCTGCAGCAGAAAACCAGTCTTCTCCTTCAGAAACGAATGTTTCAGCATTATTTTCCCAAACAATTTTTATTTTTGAGTTTTTCAATTTAATAAAGAGGAGAGATTTAAATGCTTATTAAATTCATTTGCGAGATTTTCAATTATTGATTCTCTCTTGACTTTATAAGATTTTGTTTTTTTCTTTAATGGGGGCAATTTTTTTCTCTCTCTTATCAAATTTATATATTGATCTCTCCAAATATCATTTTCAAATATTCCATGAATGTATGTACCTGCAATAGTCCCCCCTTCTTTATTTTCTTTGTACCAACCTAGATTCAATTCTTTGAAGATAGGGTTAATCTTAAATGGGTTTTGAGTCTTAACTAATTCGGTTTGGCCATTGTGAATTTCGAAACCATTAATTTTGGTTTGGCATGGCCATAAAGATTCTGAAATGATTTGCCGGGTTAATTTTTTTTCAAAGAAAATAGTTTTTAGTGGAAGTAATCCAATCCCTCTAATTTTTTGGTCCGAATAATTTTTGGAACCCTCTTTAAAATGTGGATCTTCAAGTGTTTCCCCTAACATTTGTAACCCTCCACAAATTCCAATAATATTGCCCTTGTTTTCTGAATATGCCCTTATATCATGAGATAAACCAGTATTTTCAAGAAAAATTTGATCTTTAAAAGTTTGTTTACTACCCGGAATAATAATAAAGTCATAATTATTCAAGTTTTGTGATTCTTTAATCCATTCAATAAAAATTGATTCTTCATTTTCTAATGGATCAAAATCTGAAAAATTGCTAATAGATGGTAATTTTATAATTCCAACTTTGATTTCAGGATTTTTAGAAAGTAATTTTTTTTCTATTAAATCTAATGAATCCTCTGGAGGAAATGAATCATTTAACCATGGAATAATTCCAATAACAGGGATTTGAGTCTTATTCTCAATCCATTTTTTCCCATTTGCAAATAATGAAAGGTCTCCTCTGAATCTATTGATAATAATTCCCTTAATAAGCTTCTTTTCTTCAGGCTTCATTAATTCAAGAGTACCTATTATTTGCGCAAATACGCCTCCCCTTTCAATATCAGTAACCAAAATGCAATTTGCATTTAAATATTTAGCAACTCTTAAATTAGTCAGATCTCTATGAATCAAATTCATCTCTACCGGACTCCCAGCCCCTTCGATAATTAAACGACAATTCGGATTTCGTTTATAAATAGACTTTAAACTTTTTTTAATTACTTCCCAGCCTGGAATAAACCAAGTTTTATAGTAATTTTGCGCGGTTGTGGTCCCTATGCTTTTGCCTAGGTGAATCACCTCGCTTATTGAGTTCCCTTGTGGTTTTAATAAAATGGGATTCATCTCTGCAGAGGGATTAATACCACAAGCAAAAGCTTGAAGTGCTTGTGAATATGCCATCTCTCCACCTTCCCCATCAACCCAAGCGTTATTGCTCATATTTTGTCCTTTAAAAGGTATTGGTTCTTCTCCTAAATTTTTAAGAATCCTGCAAATAGCAGTAACGGTTAACGATTTCCCTGCTCCACTGGAAGTGCCTAGGACCATTATTGGTTTCTTTCTTTCATGTAATTTTGCTTCTATATCCATTAGTAATTTATATTAATTTTAAAATTTATTAATTATTAAATTGAATTATAATTTGGTAAAAAATTTGTGTTAATTCTAGCCTCTGCTTCTCAATCTAGAAAGAAATTACTAGAAAATTGTCAAATCGAATTTATACAAATATCAAGTGACTTTGATGAAACTACTATCCAAGAAAAGAATATATTTAATTTAGCTTTAGAATTATCTTTTCAAAAGGCTAATAGTTTATCTGAAAATATTCAGAACATAACATTGCCCGAAGAATTTAATTATGGTCCTTTGGAAATACTTGGGTGCGATTCAATTTTTGAATTTAAAGGAGAAGCTTATGGAAAACCATCCAATAAAGAGGAGGCATTTATTAGATGGAGAAAAATGTCTGGAAAATTTGGATTTCTTCATACTGGCCATACTCTAATATTTGGGAATTTTGATTCAGCTTCCAAAATTTTTAAAATCAATGAAATAATAAAAAAAACAGTAAGTTCAAGGGTTTATTTTTCTAATTTGGAAGATTGGGAAATCAAAAGTTATGTAGATACAAATGAACCTTTATATTGCGCCGGGGGATTTGCTTTGGAAGGTATAGGCGGTAAATATATAGAAAAAATAGAGGGTTGTTTCAGTAATGTAATGGGTTTAAGTTTGCCATGGCTAAGAGAAAATTTATATAGATAATAAAATTGAGCAAAAAAAAACCCTATCTAAAGATAGGGGTTTTTTTAAGATGATATAGAAATTAATCTAGATCAGGCATTTCTAGAGCTGGTTCACTCTTTCTGTCGATTCCTTTTTCGAAACCAGCAGCGGCTGCTCTAGCACGTCCAGCATGCCAAAGATGACCAATGAATGTAAACCATCCTAGGAAGAATTGAGCTGCAGCTAACCATTGTCTTAAGTTAACGAAGTTAACAGCATTAGGCTCTGTAATGATTCCACCAACAGAGTTGATAGAAGCGTTTGGAGCATGAGTCATATATTCAGCTGCTCTTCTTACCTGCCAAGGCTGAATATCATTTTGGATTTTCTCTAGGCTCAATCCGTTAGGTCCTCTTAAAGGCTCTAACCATGGGCCTCTGAAATCCCAAAATCTCATTGTTTCACCACCAAATATAATTTCACCAGTAGGAGATCTCATGAGATACTTACCAAGACCTGTTGGTCCCATTGTTGAACCTACATTAGCGCCAATTCTTTGATCTCTCACTAGGAAAGTAAAGCTTTGAGCCTGTGAAGCTTCAGCATTAGTTGGACCATAAAATTCTGAAGGGTAAGCAGTATTGTTAAACCAGATGAATGTTGAAGCAATAAAACTTGCTACACAAATTCCTCCAAGAGCATAACTTAACAGTCCTTCACCGTTCCAGATAAAAGCTCTTCTTGCCCATCCAAAAGGTTTTGTGAAGATGTGAAATAAGCCGCCAATAATGGCAGTAATACCCACATAAACATGTCCACCAACAATATCTTCAATGGAGTTAACACCGATTATAGAACCAGCTCCACCCCATGGAGATCTAAATAGATATCCAAGAATAACTCTAGGATCTAATGTTGGACTGACTAGTCTGACTTCTCCACCACCTGGTGCCCATGTGTCATAAGCGCCACCTACAAACATCCAGTTAAAAACGAAGAAAAGAGCACCGACTCCTAAAACAATTAGGTGATAACCCAATATATTAGTCATCTGATTTTTGTCTCTCCAATCTGTAGAAAAGAAAGGGAAATCTTGTTCAAGTTTTTCAGGACCGGCTAAAGAGTGATAAACACCACCAAATCCTAAAACTGCTGAAGAAACTAAGTGCATTACACCTGCAACAAAGAAGGGATAAACATCAGTAATTTCGCCACCAGGTCCAACTCCAAACCCAAACATTGCCACATGAGGCATACAAATTAAGCCTTGTTCCCACATTGGTTTATCAAATGTGAAATGACTTACTTCGAATAGCATCATTGCACCTGCCCAAAAGACTATTAGTCCAGAGTGAGCAATGTGAGCTCCTAGTAAACGGCCAGATAAATTAATTAATCTGGCGTTACCTACATACCAAGCGTAACCAGTTTCTTCAATACTCTGGTTAGGGGCTCTAAGTAAACTATTAAAGGGCGTTTCCACGTGGTAGAACCTCCTCAGGGAATACAAAGTTTTCGTGTGGTTGATCCACAGAAGACATCCATGCTCGCATACCTTCGTTCAAAAGTATATTTTTTGTATAGAAAGTTTCAAATTCTGGATCTTCTGCTGCACGTATTTCTTGGCTTACGAAATCATAAGCTCTTAAGTTTAGTGCTAAGCCGACAATACCAATTGAAGATGTCCACATACCCATAACAGGTACAAATAGCATCAAGAAATGTAAGAAACGCTTGTTTGAGAAAGCAATACCGAAGATTTGACTCCAGAATCTATTCGCTGTAATCATTGAATAAGTTTCTTCTTCTTGAGTTGGATCAAAAGCTCTAAATGTTGAACTTTGAACCTTACCATCTGTATAAATACTTGTATCTTCATACAAGGTGTTTTGTACTGTAGCTCCATGAATAGCGCAAAGTAGAGCACCACCAAGAATTCCAGCAACACCCATCATGTGAAATGGATTTAAAGTAATATTGTGAAAACCTTGAATGAACAGAATATAACGGAAGATTGCTGCTACACCAAATGAAGGTGCGAAGAACCAACTATGCTGTCCTAAAGGATAAATAAGGAAAATACTTGTGAATACTGCAATTACTGCTGAGAAAGCTAATGCGTTGTATGGTCTAATTCCAACAAGGCCAGCAATTTCAAACTGACGAAGCATAAAACCAATAAGGCCAAATACTCCATGTAATGCAACGAAGTTCCAAAGACCACCAAGTTGTAGCCATCTTACGAAACTACCTTGGGCTTCAGGACCCCATAAAAATAGAAGACTGTGTCCCATGGCATCACCAGGGGTACTTACAGCTGCTGTTAAAAAGTTACAACCTTCAAGGTATGAGCTTGCAACTCCGTGTGTGTACCAAGAGGTAACAAATGTTGTTCCGACGAACCAACCACCTATAGCTAGATATGCACAAGGAAGTAAAAGTAGTCCGGACCAACCAATAAATACAAAGCGGTCGCGCTTCAACCAATCATCAAGGACATCAAACCATCCTCTTTGTGGGGCGCTACCAACTGCGATCGTCATGAGAAATCGTTTTTAGCTTCGGGATACGCAGTGACTGTAACAAAGATTGAGAGTAATGTGGGGAAATTTTTGTATATCTGAAACGCCTTGTAAAGCTTTCCTGACTTTTTTATTAAAAAATAGGTAAGAATACTCTCTAAGTTTGTTAAATTGTCTTAACTAGGTTCTAAAAAGATAAAAAATGAATTCAGATCTAAGGTCTTTCGATAAAATCGAACAAAAAATTGGTGGATCAAGAAAAATTTCGAATTATATTATTGGAGGGATGTTAACTATTGGAGGAGTTGGATTCCTTTTGGCCTCTTTATCTAGCTACACAGGCAGGGATTTACTACCTTTGGGGAATCCCTCAACTTTGCTTTTTATACCTCAAGGAATAATAATGGGTGCTTATGGAGTAATAGCCAATTTATTAAATTTCTATTTATGGTATTTGGTTTATATTAACTTTGGTTCAGGAAGTAATTATTTTGACAAATCCTCAAAATCTGTAGAAATAAAAAGAAAGGGATTATTTAAAGATGTTGAAGTTAAATTAAATTTTGATGAAATTAAATCTGTTAAGTTGGATATAAGTGAGGGATTTAATCCTAGAAGAAGAATTGCTTTAGTATTAAAAGGTAGAAAAAAACCTCTCCCTTTAAGCGGAGCAGGTGAACTTAAACCACTACTTCAAGTTGAAGAAGAAGGAGCTCGTCTGGCTAAATTTTTGGATGTTAATTTGGAGGGATTAAAATAAAAAAAAAATATTTTTTAAAAACATTATCTTTTATTCAGATTTTGTTATTTGTGCAAGCTTGTAGTTATCAAATTAAGATTGATTCAAATTATTACTGCCAAAAACTTAAATTTAATTGTATTTATAGTAATAAGATAGTTTATTTTAAAACTACAAAAGGTGATTTTGAGGTTAAACTATTTGGCAAAGACAATCCAGTAACAGTATCAAACTTTCTCGAAAATATTGATAATAATATTTACGTAAATCAAAAATTTTATAAAATAATAAATTACCCTCAAGTAAAATTTATACATGTTGGTGTTAATCCAAAAAATAAACTTTATATTGAGCTAAAACAAAACCTAAATAAGATAAGTCCATCAATACCTCTTGAAATAAAATTCAAAGAAGAAATCAAACCAAGATATAACTATCAGATAAAAAATCCTAATGAAACTGAAAATTTATTAAATACCTTTGAGAATGGTTCAATCGCCATGGTTAAGAGTGGTAAGAATATGTCTTCATCTACTGAATTCTTTTTTGTAACAAATGATATCCCAGAACTAGATGGAAGATATTCTATTTTTGGAAAAATTATTAAAGGATTAGATGTACTCAAAAAAATCAATAAAGAAGACTACATAAAGTCAGTCCAGATAACTAATTAAATTTCTAGAGAATATTTGTTTATTTTCAACATCTCTGTATTAACTCCCGAAGAGCGTTTAAGAGCTACCTTACCAGTCCTCGCTATCTCGAGGATGCCGTATGGCTCGAGTAATTTCTCTAAAGCAACTAACTTCCCAGGGTCTCCAACTACCTCAAGAGTTAAGGCCGTATCTGATACGTCAACAACTTTTGCACGGAAAATCTGAACTATATCAAGGATATTACTCCTGGTATCTTCTTTCGAAGAAACTTTTAGTAACATCAATTCCCTCTCAACCGCTGCGAGATTAGTAAAATCTACAACTCCCAGAACATTAAATAACTTATTTAGCTGCTTAGTCATTTGTTGAAGGGTTTCATCATCACCTTCTACTACCATTGTTAACCTTGAAATCCCCTTAGATTCTGCGGGTCCTACTGCAAGGCTATCTATGTTGAATCCCCTTCTAGCAAAGAGACCTGAGATCCTACTCAAGGCTCCAGATTCGTCTTCTACAAGAACTGATAATGTATGTTTCATATTTTTAAAAGGTTTTTAAATCTTTAATCCATTCATAGGAAATTTTATTGAATACTGAAGGGTCTTCATCATGGATACAATGCCCCGAATTGGGTACTATTTTTAATTTTACCCATCTATGGAAATTTGCAATCTTTTTACCAACAAAAAGAGGTATGAAATTATCTTTTTCTCCCCAAATCAATAAAAAAGGCACTTTTTTTGAGGTGCTAAGTTTTCTCAAAAGATAAGAAGCTTGAAATTTTTCATCTCTTGAAGACATTCCAATACACATTGCTCTTAATGATCTAGCTGAAGTTTTCCTTAAAACTGGTTTAGTCACTAAATTTATTAGTTCGCGATCAATATTGTCTTTTTTGAAATAGGCAGAATTCAGCCCCAGTTTTATAACCCCTAATTTGGCTATTAAAAATAAAATAATCTCCAGAGGGAAAAACATAAAAAATATTTTTATAAATCTATCTTGAAATTTTTTAAATGATGATTTTTTTGTTATCGACTTTTTATTTTTTTGAATTTGATCTGGCAGAGGTGATGCAATAACCGTTGCAATCTGATCTTCCAATGAAACAGCACAAGTTAAAGCCACTAATGATCCTAGAGAATTGCCGATAAGAATTACTTTCCCAGAATTCTTTGGTCTTATCACCTGTGCAATAAAGTCTTTCACTTGATTACACCAAATCTCATTATTTAATTTTCCAATTTGTCTTATCCCAGGTTGATCTGAATCTCCAAAACCTATTAAATCTAAAGAATAAGAGGCGCAATTCCTTTTTGCAAAATATTCCAAGTTGTTTCTCCAATGTTTTCGACTTGCGCCAAATCCATGGAGAAAGATAATTGGAATTTTATTATCTTCGCCTGTAACACTCCAACAAATTTTAAAACCATTCCAATTCCAGTAATTAGGAAAATTAATATTTTTTTCTTTAAAGTTATTATTCATATATTCAAAATTTTCAAGATATTTGCATTATCTACATTTTTAACAAATAAATGTATATTGAATGTAAATTAAAGTAATGATTAAATTTTACTATGGCTAAAGAAATTTTTAGTATTGCGGCAGTTTTTTGGATTCTGATACCAATAGGATTAGTTGGTGGTGCATTATTATTAAAGTTTCAGGGAGATTGATTCTCACGAACATGTAACAAATTGAGTTATGGTCTACAGGTTAAGTAAATCTTAAAATATGAAGATTCTTTTAGTAGGAGCAACAGGAACACTTGGAAGACAGATAGCTAAGCAAGCTATAGAGGATGGACATGAAGTTAGGTGCTTTGTAAGAAACCCAAGGAAAGCTTCCTTTCTACAAGAGTGGGGTTGTGAATTGACAAAAGGTAACTTGTTGAATTCTTCTGATATTGAATATGCATTACAAGATATTGAAGCAGTTATTGATGCTGCTACTAGTAAACCAGATGATCCTAAAAGTATTTACGAAATAGATTGGGATGGAAAACTAAACTTATTTAATGCTTGTGAAACTTTAAATGTAAAAAGAGTCATATTCCTTTCAATTCTTTTAACAGAGAAATTTAGAAATGTTCCATTAATGGATATTAAATATTGTACTGAAAAACTTCTTGAGAAATCTGATTTAGATTATACGATCTTCAAATGTGCAGCTTTTATGCAAGGAATTATAGGTCAATTCGCTATTCCAATTTTAGATAGTCAAGCAGTATGGATGAGTGGAACTCCAACTAAAATCGCATACATGAATACTCAAGACATGGCAAAGATTATTGTTGCAGCAGTTAATAATCCAAAAACTCATAGAACATCATTGCCACTAGTTGGTCCCAAAGCATGGGATTCAAACGAAGTCATATCGCTATGCGAAAAATTTAGCGAAAAGAAGGCTAAAATTTTTAGAGTTTCCCCCTTTCTAATTAGTGTCACTCAAAAAGTAGTTTCCTTTTTTCAAGATTCTTTAAATGTCGCTGAAAGATTGGCTTTTGCTGAAGTAACAAGTAGTGGTGAATCATTAGATGCTGATATGAGCAATACTTACGAAATATTGGAACTTAAAAAAGACGATATGACATCACTTGAGAGTTATATAAAAGAGTACTACCAACAAATTCTTAAGAGATTAAGGGAAATGGAAGCAGATTTAAATATTGAAGAAAAAAAGAGATTACCTTTTTAATATTGCAATTTTAGACATTCATAGTATATTTGTACTATAAATTATAGTTAACTATGTCTGTTTCTAAGTCTAAAAATCTTGAACGAAAATTAGATAATTTTGCAAAAGAAGCAAGAAATGAACTGAATAATGTTTGCGGATCTTCATTATGGGAAAGCCTCGGGTTTGTTTTTTTTGATCAATTAGAAGATTCTGAAAAAATTGCGAAAGCAAATTTTTACTATGGTCAACTTCAAATAATTAATGAAATTAAATTTTCAATTTGAATTGAATTTAATATTTTTACGTATTTAATTTTTCTTAAATCAATTTTGGCCAATCTTTTTCTGATAATATGAACTTAGTAAAAGATTAATTAATGATTGAAACTTCAGGTGTAATAGAAAAAGAGCAGGGTAATGGATTTTATTTGGTTACCTTAGAACAGCCTGAAGGACATCAATGTTTATGTAGAGCTGCAGGTAAATTAACTAAATTTAGAATTAAATTATTAGCTGGAGACAAAGTGTTAGTTGAGATAAGTCCTTATGATCTTTCTAGAGGGAGGATAACTTATAGAGAAAGAAATGCAGGTGGTGCTAAACCTACTACTAATAAAAATAATCCTAAGAGAAATAATAAATAAAAAATTACTTTACATAATTTTTTTTATCGCTTCTTTAAACTCACTTCTTTGTTTAACACCTTGCCATTGTTTTTTTAATAGTTTTTCTTTAAAAAGTTGAACTGTTGGCGTGCCTTTAATACCAGCTTGTTTTGCAATATCTTGATCTTTATCAATATCTATTTCAACGCCAAGAACTGCACCATCAAGTTCTTTAATTATCCTTTTTAACTGAGGTTTTAAAACATGACATGGACCGCAACTTGGGGAACTAAAAATAACTAAGATAGGCTTTTTACTCTCGTGATAAAGTTTCCTTAATGCGTAACTACCTTTTTGCCATTCAGAATTTGAATCAAAAGTATCTTCATTAACTTCTTCTTCATTAAAATCTGATGAATTAAGTTTTTTCTCTGGTTCGGGTGTTTCTCTTACAATAGTTTTTGCTAAGTTTTTCTCTGCTAGCCACCTTTCGGTAGCTAATGCTGCCATGCATCCAGTCCCTGCAGCAGTAACTCCTTGCCTCCACTCAGAATCAACAACATCACCTGCTGCGAAGATGCCTTCAATAGATGTTTCTGGTCTTCCTGATTTGCAAGCAATGTATCCTTTATTATCTAAATCAATTTTATTGCCTAAGAACTTCGTATTTGGTGTGTGACCAATCGCGTAAAAAAGACCTTTTATATTGATTTCCCCTTTACCTTCTTGAGAGTGATTAGTTTCTATTCTCTCAAGCCATTCAGAACCATCCGCTTTATCCACTTTTGTATTCCAATGAATTTCTATCTTTGGGTTAGCTTTTACTCTATCTACCATTGCTGCGCTCGCTCTTAATTTTTCTGATCTAACAATCAAATGCACTTTGCTTCCATACTTTGTAAGATACGCCGCTTCTTCACACGCAGAGTCGCCCCCTCCAACAACAGCTAATTCTTCATCTCTAAATTGAGGGGTTGCTCCATCACAAATTGCACAAGCACTTATTCCTTTACTCCAGAATTTATCTTCATTTATCACGCCTAATCTATTTGCACTTGCTCCAGTTGCAATAATAATTGAGTTCGATTTTATAGTTCCTTCTAAAGTTTTTAATTCGAAGGGATGTGAATCAGTATTTATTGATAAAACATCACTTTCGTATAAATTCGTGCCCCATCTTTCTGCTTGAGCCTTCATTAGATCCATCAATTCAGGACCAAGTACTCCATCTGGGAAACCCGGAAAATTTTCAACAAATGTTGTGGTCATTAATTGCCCACCAGGTATCCCACCAGAATTAAATCCTGTGACTAGCAATGGTTGAAGATTTGCTCTTGCTGCATATATTGCAGCTGTATATCCTGCAGGCCCTGAGCCAATAATTACAACATTTTCTACGTTAGGATTTTTTTCTTTATTTTCCATTTATGTGCAAATATCATTACCAATAATAATAAACAAACCCAAATAATGTAGGGCGGATTTCACATGATCAATTTATTATTTAGTCGTTGACTTTTTGGTCTAATAACTTTTTTAATTCTTTTGGAAAATTTAAAACAGAATCTTTTAAATTTTCGTTCTTTTCTCCAATATGTAATATCCACTCTCTAAATTCTTCAGCAATTGCATAACTGTCTTCATATCTTTCTAAAGTGTCCATTGCAGAAATTCTGTTGGTAGCCCAGCAGGTAGCAATGTCAATCCTTTTTCTAATGAAATTGTTCATCGAAGCTTAAAAGTTGTATATAGATAAACACAAAAAAAGGTATATGTATTGTCTAATAAGTTACAACTTTGTACTTCCAAACAATAATTTAATCTTTAATTTATATTTGAGCCAATTATTGAGGTAATTATAAAGAAAATATAAAGAAATACGGTTAAACTGCCTCACTATGATTTGCAAGTAGCCTCTCTACTTCCTCAAAACCCTCTTTAGCTGAATTTATTGCAAGCTCCTCGCTAACTTTTTCTTCTGATATTAATTTTGCGGATATTTTCTTTAAAAGAGTTTCTTTCTTTTTTCTTAATGAAATAACAATTTCTTCTTCAATAATAGATTTTATTGCTTTAGAAATTATTCTTTTATCATTAGCTTCCTCAAATGTGCCCTGAACTAATTCCTGAATAAATAATCGATGCACCTCACTACTCCTTAAAAAGCTTTCCGTAGCATTAATAATTCCTTCAACAAGAGCTTCATCAGGTTCAGAATCGTTTTCTGCCAGCTTAAATTCCCAATCTAAGTGTCGCCTTTGCCAACCTGCCGAGTGGAGGCTGGGCATAACTGTCTGTGAATAAGTATCGACGGACATTTCATAAATTCTCTCTGCTAATTTCTCGCACCAGTCTTTTCCATGCTTTTCTAGATTTTTCTGCATAGCTTGCCTTGGAACGGCATGACCACCATGGTGGCTGTGGCATACTCCATCAGGACATTCGATTGCTTTTATACTCATTTGATTATTTAGTACTTATATATTCTAGATAGCTATTTTTTATAGAAAAGAAAATATATTTTTAACAAAATTCCAAGACTTTTGACTTTCTTCAACCTATATTTAATATGTTTAAAAAATAAATAAATTGACAAAGATACTTATTCCTTCCGAAACAAGCTCTGGTGAAAGGAGAGTTTCAGCTACACCAGAAGCGGTAAAAAAATTAAAAAGCCTTGGTTGTGATGTTTATATTGAAAGTTCGGCAGGAAAATTATCAGGATTTAGTGACTTATCCTATGAAGAATCGGGCGGAACAATAATAAATTACTTAGATCAAAAAATTTGGGGTGAAGCGGACTTAATATTTTGTGTTCAAACTCCATCAGAGGATAATTTAACTAAATTAAAAAAAGGCGCTGTTCTTCTTGGTCTTCTTAACCCATATGGTAATAAGGAGCTTCTTAGGATTATAAATAGTAATAAGATTTCAGCTTTATCACTAGAGTTGCTTCCTAGGATTAGTAGGGCTCAATCTTCTGATGTTCTTTCTTCACAGGCCAATATTGCTGGATATAAAGCAGTTCTTTTGGCTGCAAGTGAGTTAGATAGATATTTCCCAATGCTTATGACTGCAGCAGGGACAGTCCAACCTGCCAAAGTAGTGGTTCTTGGTGGAGGTGTTGCAGGATTACAGGCAGTCGCGACAGCAAAAAGACTTGGAGCAATAGTATTTGTATCTGATATTAGACCTGCTGTTAAAGAACAAGTAGAGTCCCTCGGAGCAAGATTTATAGAACTTCCTGAAGTTGAGGAAAAGCCTGGAGAGTCAGGAGGTTATGCAAAAGCTGTAACACCTGAATTTCTCTCAAAACAGAAGGTAACTTTAACTAAATATTTATCTGAAGCTGATGTTGCTATATGTACTGCACAAGTTCTAGGTAAAAAGGCACCTGTTTTAATAGATTCTCCCATGATTGAAAAAATGAGACCTGGTGCAGTAGTTATTGATTTAGCAGTTTCTCAGGGAGGGAACTGCGAAGGAACAAAATCAAATGAAACTATCATCAAAGATGGTGTAAAACTTATTGGAGCGGGCGAATTACCCTCTTCGGTTCCTTATGATGCAAGTTCACTTTATGCTAAGAACTTAACATCTTTGATTACACCATTTATAAAAGATGGTGTAATTAAATTAGATAGGGAAGATGAACTCATTTCTGGATGTTTATTAAGCGATGAAGGAGTTGTTCTTCAAAATAAAGTTTTTGAAAATTGAGGTTTTAAAATTATGTCTTTTATAAGTCTTCTTTGGGTTCTTTTACTTGGTAGTTTATTAGGCCTTGAGTTAATTGGAAAAGTTCCTCCTACTCTTCACACACCTCTAATGAGTGGAGCAAATGCAATTTCAGGAATAACAATGCTTGCAGCCTTGACTTTAATTGTAAAAGCAGAAGGTAACGTACCACTTTTAATAATTGGTTCAGTTTCTCTTGGATTTGCTCTTTTCAACGTTGTAGGTGGTTTCTTTGTAACTGATCGAATGCTCGCTATGTTTAGTCGTAAACCATCAAATAAGAAGTAATTTTTAACATGAATCTACCTGTAATCATTAAATTCGTTATTGACCTTCTAGCAGTACTTTTGCTGGCTTTGGGAATAAAAGGATTGTCAAAAGTAAAATCGGCAAGGGATGCTAATAGATTAGCTGCATTTGCAATGTCGCTATCAGTAGTAGGGTTACTTTCTTATTATTTAGGCACTTCTGGAATTGCTATTCAGTCTTGGATTTGGATATTAATTGGATCAATCATAGGTAGTTTATTCGGAGCAATACTTGCAAAAAAAGTACCTATGACCTCCATGCCTGAAACAGTGGCATTATTCAATGGTTGTGGAGGAATGTCATCACTTTTAGTGGCCTTAGGAGTAGCTATTTTCCCTATATCTGGTGGCCAAGAAAATTTTGATTTTTTTAAGTCACTGATTAACGAAGTTTCAATATCTGTTTCTATATTTGTTGGTGCTATAACTTTCACAGGTTCAATTGTGGCGATGGCAAAGTTACAGGGTTGGCTGTCAACTCCAGGATGGACTCAGAGCAAAGTTAGACATTTTGTAAATATTGTTTTTGCAGTTGCTTCCTTAATAGCCTTTTTTGATTTAATAAACGGCAATACAAGTTCTATTTGGCTTTTAGTTATAGTTTCTTCTTTATTAGGTATTGGAGTTACTTTGCCAATTGGTGGAGCTGATATGCCAGTCGTTATATCTTTATTAAATAGCTATTCAGGGATTGCAGCAGCAGCAGCAGGTTTTGTTGTAGATAGTCAGCTTTTGATAGTAGCTGGCGCAATGGTTGGAGCGGCAGGTCTAATACTTACTCAAGTAATGTGCAAGGGTATGAATAGATCATTGGTCTCAGTTCTTTTTGGAGGATCTTTATCTGCACAAAGTACAGCCTCTTCTGGTTCAGGAGAATATACAAATATAACTTCTTGCAGTGTTGAAGAATGTGCATTGACTTTAGAGGCAGCCAACAAGGTAATTATTGTTCCTGGTTATGGTCTAGCAGTAGCTCAAGCTCAACATACTTTAAGGGAAGTGACAAAAAAACTAGAGCAAAATGGTATTGAAGTTGTTTACGCAATTCATCCCGTAGCAGGGAGGATGCCTGGACATATGAATGTACTTTTAGCAGAAGCAGATGTTCCTTACGAACAACTTAAAGAGATGGACGTTGTAAATCCTGATTTTCCAGCAACGGATGTTGTTTTAGTTTTAGGAGCAAACGATGTGGTTAATCCTCAAGCTAAAAATGATAGCTCTTCTCCTTTATATGGCATGCCAGTTCTTGATGTGCAGGAAGCAAGAACGGTATTTGTAATTAAACGTGGTATGAGTGCAGGTTACTCCGGAATAAAAAATGACTTATTTGATCTGCCAAATACCTCAATGGTCTTTGGTGATGCAAAAAAGGTACTGAATGATTTGATTGGAGAATTAAAGGATCTTGGAGTTGGGGAGAAATAATAGTATATCTTTAAGTTTTTCAGATTACTTAAAAAATAAGCCATTTCGAGAAGTCTTCCCTTGGATAGGTGGCGACTTACAAACTTTGAGAGATACTTTTGTTATTGATTTTGGTAAATCAAAAAAAAATAAAAAAATATTCTTTCCGATTAATAAAATTCTTTCTAAAAAATTTGAATGTGATTATCTTCTAGGGTTTTTAGAATTACCTGAAAACTTAGACTCACTTAGGGGTTTTGTAATCGTTACACATGGTTTAGGGGGCTCAACTAAACGGTTTGGTTTAAGAAGAATCTCTAGGAAATTAGCAAATAATGGTTTTGGAGTTCTTAAATTAAATCTAAGAGGATCTGGATCTGCGAGATATTTAGCTAAAGGAAATTATTGTGCTAGGTGCTCCAGTGATGTTATTTCAGCAATTAATTATTTTAAAAAATTGATTAATTTAAAGTTTAAAGATCTCATGAAGATGAATAATCTTCCAATTTATGGAGTTGGATTATCTTTAGGCGGAACAATTCTTTTAAATGCCTGCTTAGATTACGATGAAAATAAAGGAGAAAAACTATTAGATGGCCTAGCCTGTGTGAGTAGCCCTTTAGATTTATCTTCATGTAGTCTCTGTATTGAAAAATCTAGAAATTACATATACCAAAAATGGTTACTTCACCGCTTAAAAAATCAGTTATGGGAGGGACTTAATGATGAAGGCAAAATTTTTAATAATGAGATATTAAGAAAAGAAATTAGAAATTTAAAAAGTATAAGGGAATTTGATCAGAAATTTACAGCTCCTAGTTGGGGATTTAATTCTTTAGAAGATTATTATGTTAAAGCTTCTCCAATATTTAGAATCCAAAAATCAATAAAAAAATTACCTCAAATGCTTTTTATTCATGCCAAGGATGATCCTTGGGTCCCATATAATGCAACTTTGAATTTAAGAGGAAAATTTAGTGATAAATTTACTATTTTTATAACTGAAAAAGGAGGTCATAATGGTTTTCACTCGATTAATGGCTGCTGGTCAGACGAAGTCGTAAAAAACTGGTTTATTAGTATCTAGGACTATTTAAAAATGGTGTTTTTTTAAAAATCCATTTTTCTATTGGCTTACCGTTAATAATATGTGAGGTAAAAATTTCTGAAATTTTTTCTGGAGAAACTTTCTCATACCAAATACCATCAGGCCAAATAAGAAGAATTGGACCGTTCTTACATACCCTTAAACAGTCAGCTTTTGATCTTAATATATGAACGTTTTTTGTAGAGGGATCATTCTCAAATTTTTTTAAAGTCTTTTTCAGACATTCCCATGCTTTTTGACCTTCATTGCCTTTAAAGCATTTCTGTTTTGTGGGTGTTGCGCATAGTAGAAGATGTTTTTTTATATTCACTTTTATCCAATACTTACGTATTTTTTTCCTTTTTTAATTTCTTGCTTAACAAAAAGTCTGGCCCAATTGTCTACTTCAAGAATATCTTCTAATTCTGGACTCAAATTCAAATTCTCCATATGTGATTCACAAGCTTTACTTATAAATATTGGAATTTCTTGAAAAGAAATTTTTTCTTTTAGGAATTGTTCAACAGCCATTTCATTAGCAGCATTTAAGACTGCAGGCATAGTTCCAGAAGATTTTCCTGCGGCATAGGCAAGTCCCATACATGGATATTTAAACTCGTCTGGCTCTTTAAAAGTTAATTTTCCAATTTCACTTAGGTTTAATCTTTTCCAATTTGTTTTAAATCTTTCAGGCCAACTCATCGCATATAAAATAGGTAGCTTCATATCTGGCCAACCTAATTGAGCTAATACTGAAGAATCCTCCATCTCAATCATTGAATGAATAATACTTTGAGGGTGGATAACTATTTCGATATTTTCGTAAGAGGTCCCAAATAAATAATGCGCTTCTATAACTTCTAATCCTTTATTCATGAGAGTTGCAGAATCTACAGTTATTTTTTTTCCCATATCCCAATTAGGATGTGAAGTCGCATCTTCCACTGTGACATGCTTTAAATCCTCAACGGCCCAATCTCTGAAAGCACCACCAGAAGCTGTTAAATGTATGGCTTTTAAACCTTTAGGCATCTCTCCTGTTGAAAAATCTGCATTTTCATAATTAGGTAATCCTTGTAAACATTGAAAGATAGCAGAATGTTCTGAATCAGCAGGTAAAAGCCTACTATTATGTTTCTTTAATGCAGGAATAACAATTGGTCCTGCCGCAATTAAAGTTTCTTTGTTAGCAAGTGCAATATTTTTCCCCGCATTAATTGCTGACATTGTTGGAATTAAGCCTGCACAGCCTACTATCCCTGTTACCACAGTATCTGCCTTTTCCCATGCTGCAACTGCGTTAATCCCCTGCTTTCCACCTAAAACCAAGGGAGCATCATCCAAATCTAAGTTATTAATATTATCTTTTAAATCTTCTATAAGACTTTCATCCTCAATAGCAACTACCTCTGGTTTATGTGTTTTAACTTGTTCAGTTAATAAATTAATATTTCTTCCTGCAGAAAGAGCTACGGCTTTAAACTTATCAGGCTGCTCACTAGCAATTTCGAGAGTTTGAGTCCCTATTGAACCAGTAGAACCGAGCACAGTAATGTATTTCAATTTTCGCTGATATTTCTAATATCTTCCCATTTAAAGGTGTATTTAAAAAACAAAAATATCAAATTGGTTTTTTTCTTAAAATTTAGACCCTTATCCATGTTGTTATTTCCTTTGATTGATCAATAAGTTCAATACCTTTTTCTTTTAATAAATTCCTGATATCATCAGCCTTTGCATAATTCTTTTCCTTTTTTGCTTTCAATCTTTCATTAATAAGCGATGATATTTCTTCTTCTGTTATTCTACTTTCTTTTACTAAAACCTCTTTTTTAAGACCAAGCACCTCAGTCAACTTTTCAAGGGTTTTAAAATTCTCAAGTAGAAAGAATTTTTGATTTAGGTCTATTTTAAAACCTTCAACCCTTTGAAATTGGTTTAAAAAGTTTTTTAATGGTTTCGCTAAATCGTAAATAATAGCAATTGCACCTGCTGTATTAAGGTCATTTCCCAGAGCCTCAGAAAATTTAAGCTTTTTTTGAGATAATTCAAAACTTATTTTCTCTTTATATTCTTCTTCGATAGATTCATTTTTATTAATAGATTTAAAAGCATCTTTTGTAAGGTCAATAAAAGAAAGGGCTATATTAATATTTTTCCAAGCTTCTGAAGCACTCCTTAAGGCTTCTTCAGTAAAATCAAGTGGTTTTCTATAATTCACAGTCATAACAAAATATCGCAAAGTCATAGGGCTTATACCTGACTTAATTAGCTCTCTGATAGTTTTAAAATTTTTGAGGGATTTACTCATCTTTTGTCCATTTACATTGACCATCCCATTGTGTAACCAATAGTTCGCTAGCTTTTTGCCATTGGCTGCTTCTGATTGGGCGATTTCATTCTCATGATGTGGAAAAATCAAATCAGAACCACCTAAATGGATATCGATAGTATCGCCTAATTCATCTTTAACCATCGCCGAACATTCAATATGCCATCCTGGCCTACCTTTACCCCATGGCGAATCAAAAAATGGTTCATCATCTTTAGCTTTTTTCCATAGTGCAAAATCTTGCGGATTAAGTTTTTTACTATTTTCCTCATTAACCATTCTTCCTTGCTGATTGATATTTTGTTCTTGTAAATTTTGATTACTTAGTTTTCCATAATTTTTATTTTTGAAAACAGAATAATAAACGTCTCCATCCCTAGAGTATGCATAACCTTTGTCCTCAAGGATTGTTATGAAGGAACAGATATTGCATATATGATTCGTTGCTCTTGGCATGCTATCCGGACGCATTATCCCTAAAGAATCCATATCTTTGTGAAATTCAATGATATTCTTTTCAGATACTTCCTTCATTGAACTGCTTTCTTCTTTCGCTCTTTTTAAGATCTTGTCATCAATATCTGTAAAATTTTGAACATACTTCACTTTGAAATCACTGTAAATTAAAAATCTTCTCAATACATCCCAAGCGATATAACTTCTGGCATGACCAAGATGACATAAATCATAAACAGTTACCCCACAACAATAAATTTTTACTACATCATCAATAGGCTTAAAAACCTCAACTTTTTTGCTTAAAGTATTAAAAAGTTTGATCATCTTAAAATAAGTATTTCATAAGGTTTATTTTGTCTCCATCCAATTGTCTCCAATTCCAATATCAACTAAAAGAGGCACATTTAATTTTACACAATCTTCCATAGTCTTCTTTACTAATTTCGTAGTAATTTCCAAAGAATCTGGTTCAACTTCAAACAATAATTCATCATGTACTTGTAAAAGCATTTTTGCTGGAACATTCATTTCTATGAATTTTTTATTTAGTTGAACCATTGCAATTTTAATAATATCTGCACTTGAACCCTGAATTGGGGCATTGGCTGCAGCTCTTAGTGACTGTGCTTCCATGCCAGCTCTTCTTGCGGATTGCAAGTCAATTTCGTAAGGATCTTTTCCAATTAGTCTTCCAAGTCCATTTTTATCAAACTTAAATTCTCTCTTTCTACCAAAAATTGTTTTTACATAACCTTTTGACAAGGCAAGCCTTTCTTGAAGTTCAAGAAATTTGAAAATTTTTGAATATCTTTCTTTGTATTTTATTAGGAATTCTTTTGCTTCTGGAGTACTAACTCCTGTAGAACGTGCAAACTTTTTAATTCCCATACCATAGATAACTCCGAAATTTATTGTTTTCCCAACTCTCCTCTCATCAGTAGAAATTTCTTCTTTCTCAAAAATTAATCTTGCGGTCAAAGAATGAATGTCATCATTTTTATGAAATGCATTTATTAGTATTTCTTCATCCGCTAAGTGAGCGAGTATTCTTAATTCGATCTGAGAATAATCAGCTGATAAAAGTTTCCAATTTTTTTCAGGCAAGAATGCTTTTCTGATTCTCCTACTAAATTCAGTCCTAACAGGGATATTTTGAAGATTAGGATTGCTACTACTTAGTCTCCCAGTCGCTGTAGCAGCTTGATTAAAGTTTGTATGAACTCTTCCTGTCTTTTCGTTAATAAGATTTGGAAGAGCATCAATATAGGTGCTAAGTAATTTGCTAAGAGTTCTATGTTTTATTAAATGTTGGATTATTTCATGTTCGTCGACTAATCTTTCCAGAACTACTGCATCTGTGCTCCATCCTGTTTTTGTTTTCCGTGATTTTTTCTTATCCAAATTTAATTTTTCAAACAAGATCTCACCAAGTTGTTTTGGTGAAGATAGATTGAAACTTTCCTCTGCTAACTCATAAACTTTACTTTCAATATCTTCTAAGGTACTTTTTAATTCTTTTGAGAGTTTATCCAAATAAGGGATGTCGATGGTAATGCCATTCATCTCCATTTGGGACAATACCGGCTCTAAAGGTAGCTCGATTTCTTCGAACAATTTGATTAATTCATCTTTTTCCTTTGAAAAACTTTCTTTAAAAATTTTGACAATCTTAAAAGTTAGAAAAACATCATAACCGCAGTAAATACTTGCTTCATCAATATCAACAAATGAAAAGTCTTTATTTTTCCCAACTGTCTCCTTAAATGAGGGAGGCTTAAATCCAAATAATCTAAAACTAATTTCACTTAACCCATGTTTCTCCTGATTATTAAGAAGGTAGTCTGCTAACAAGGTGTCAAAGGTTACGCCTTTAAGATCAAGTCCATGATTAAAAAATATTTGCCTATCAAATTTAGAATTTTGGAGTGCCTTTTCTTTTTTTGGATCTTCTATCCAATTTCTTAGCTTTGAGAAAACATCTTCAATTGATAATTGATTGGGGGTCTCCTTTTTTGTTTGATGACCAAGGGGTATATAAAATAAATCATCATTTTCTTCTCCAAGACATAACCCTATCCCAACAAGTTCCGCATCGATTGGATTCAAACTATTGGTCTCTGTATCTAAAGAAACTATTTGATTAGTCTTGTCTAATCTCTGAATTAATTTATCAAGTAATTCGAAATCATTTACAACAGTTACTTTGATTTTAGGGATTTTATTTTCACTATTTTCTAATTTATTATTGCCTGCGAATTTTGGTGCCTTCTCCTCCTCTTTAGCTACATTATTTTTGTCAAAACCACCTTTGCTGAAAGTTGAATTGAAAATATCAATTTGTCTAAGTAGTGTTGATAGTTCTAATTTTTTCAGTGACTCTGAAAGTAGTTCTTGATTTATATTTTTTAATTCATAACCGTTACTTAAAATTAAAGGCACCTCAGTATTTATTTTTGCTAAATCCCTGGAAAGAAAAGCATTATGTTTATCGTTTCTGAGCTTTTCTATAACTGAACCTTTGATGAATCCTTTATATTTCTTATCGTTGTTCTGCTGAATCTTGTCCAAAGCCTGATAGATTCCATCAAGCGTATCGTTCTCTTTTAGTAGATTAATTGCAGTTTTTGGCCCTACTCCTTTAATACCTGGAATATTATCAGAACTATCACCAGTTAGGGCTTTGAGATCAACTACTCTTTCTGGCGCAACACCTAATTTTTCTTTTACTCCATTTTCATCCATAAGAGTTGGATTTCCACTTTTCGCATATGGACCACCACCCATATAAAGTACATAAATATCTTTTTGATCATCTACTAATTGAAATAAGTCCCTATCTCCAGAAAGAATATTCACGCACCATCCTTTAGAAGAAGCATCATTTGCAATTGTGCCTAGGAGATCATCTGCTTCGTATCCTGGAGATTTAAAAATTGGTAAATTAAGGCTTTCTTCTAAAATGATTTCTAGTTGTTCAATATCCTGAAAAAAAACATCTGGTGCTACATCTCTATTGGCCTTATAATTTGGATCTAATTCATGTCTGAAAGTAGGTTTTTCGGTATCAAACGTAATACAAACACCCTCAGGACTAATATTTTTACAATTATCCAGAAGGCTTTTTAGAAATCCATAAGTGACACTTGTTGGAAATCCCTCTTTGGTAGTTAAACCTCCATCAATCCCTTTGCTAAATGCATAGAAGCTTCTAAAAGCAAGTGAGTGGCCATCGACTAAAAGTAAAATTGGTTTTTTAGAGTTTTCAGATTTTAAACTCATTTTCTCTTCTTAGCCCAAGGTGGAATATCAATAAAGATTTGCTCTCCAGGTTCTAATCCATTAATTACTGAAGTTTTATTTCCACTACTAATACCAATTTCGATTTTTTCAAATTTGGGAGAATTGTTTTTATCAACTTTCAAAATTCCTTTTTCACCTTTTTCAGTGACAATAGAAACTGTTGGTACTAAGATTTTTTCTTCATTACCTTCGACTCTAAATTCAAGATCAGCAGTCATTCCAATTTTAATTTCTTCAGAAATATCTTTAAAATTTAAAGTTACTTCGAATGAGGTTACATTATTATCTTTTACAGCTCTTGTAGCTATTTTTTTAACTATGGCACTATATTTTTTTGAGGGATAAGCCTCAATTCTTACTGAGGCTTCTTGACCTATTTTTATTCTGCCAATGTCACTCTCAGGAACTTTTGCAACAATTTCTAGGCCCTCTGATAGTTCAAAAATAAAGTTTTTGGTTTTAGAGTCTGAACTTAAGTTTGTACTTGGTGTGACATAAGATCCTATCTCCGCATATTTTGCAGTTATCTTTCCTCCATAAGGAGCTTTAATTAGATAGAAACTTTTTTCAGCTTTTGCATCATTAAGTTTGGCGCTACTAATGTTGTAGTTATTTTTATAACTTTCGTAATCTTCTTTGCTTACAGCACCTTCTTGATATAAATATTCTCTTCTTAAAAATTCAGATTTTTGTTTTTCTACATTTAATTCAAGTTCTTCAATTTTATAGATAAAGTCTTCATCATCAAGTGAAGCTAAAACCTGATCTTTTTTTACAAGATCGCCCTCATCTACTTTGATTTCTTTTATTAAACCTTGCTTCCGAGGTCCAATATTGCTTGTCCTGATTGCTTTTACTTCACCACTTGTATTAATTGAATCTGAGAGGATTCCTTTTTTAACTTGAACTACAAAATCAGAAATGTCTCTTGATTTATTTTTCTTGAAGGAATTAGTTATGAAAGCGAAAAATATAGTTAAAGAAAGTAATATAATTCCACTTCTTAGATTTATATTTTTTTTTATTAAATCAAACATTTCTTTTTAAAAGCAGAATTAGAGAATATTTAGGAACTAAATAAATAATCAAGACGATTATAATTAACTTATCCAAGATTGGTTAAGTAAATACTATATTACTAGAAGATGTTTTCTTGATAATTTTTCCATAAGTTTTTTCAAATGTTAAAAGCAGGTATTATTGGATTACCAAATGTTGGAAAATCAACTCTATTTAATGCACTTGTAGAAAATGCTAAGGCCCAAGCGGCTAATTTTCCCTTTTGTACTATAGAACCTAATAAAGGCATAGTTTCAGTCCCAGATCAAAGGTTGCAAGAGTTAGGTAATTTAAGTTCTAGCCAAAATATTATCCCAACAAAAATTGAATTTGTAGATATCGCAGGACTAGTAAAAGGAGCTAGTAAAGGCGAAGGTTTGGGAAATAAATTTTTATCAAATATTAGGGAGGTTGATGCAATAGTTCATGTTGTGAGGTGCTTTGAAGATAGTGATGTAATTCATGTTTCTGGAAAGGTAGATCCCCTGGATGACATTGAGATAATTAATCTGGAATTGAATTTAGCTGATTTATCTCAACTCCAAAAAAGAAGAGAAAGAATTAAAAAACAGGTTAGAACTAGTAAAGAGGCAGCAAAAGAAGATACCTTACTAGAAAAAATTGAAGAAGAGCTAGAGAAAGGCCTTTCAGTTAGATCAATATCTTTGAATGAAGAAGAAAATTTAATAATTAAGCAATTAGGCTTCCTTACTGCTAAACCAATTATTTACGCAACTAATTTGAATGAAAATGACTTAGCTGAAGGTAATGATTTTTCATCAAAAGTTCAGAGTTTTGCAAGCAATGAAAATGCAGAATGTATAAAAATATCAGCGCAAGTCGAATCTGAATTAATAGAGTTAGAACCAGAAGATAAAAAAGACTACCTTATTGGCTTAGGAGTAGAAGAAGGGGGATTAAGTTCATTAATTAGATCAACATATAAATTATTGGGATTAAAAACTTATTTCACTACCGGAGAAAAGGAGACAAAAGCTTGGACAATAAAAGATGGGATGACTGCGCCACAGGCAGCAGGAGTAATTCATACTGATTTTGAAAAAGGATTTATAAGAGCTCAGACTATTTCGTATCAAAATTTAATTGATTCAGGTTCAATTGCCAATGCAAAAACTAAAGGTCTTTTAAGAAGTGAAGGTAAGGAATATATTGTTAACGAAGGTGATGTAATGGAGTTCTTATTTAACGTTTAGTAAGTCTCTTAAGGCTTACTATTTTGCTTTTTGAATTTAAATTCAAAAAATGAAATTAATAAAATTAAGATACATCCTAAGCAACTTCCTATTAACCCAAAAACAATGGTTGTAAAGCCATCATCGTAGCCATATTGTAGTTGTGGTAAGTGAGGAGGTATTGGCATTATTTTTCAACAGAATTTTCAATATCTTCCAGTAAATGTTTAGTTGATCTACTAAAACCATTAGTTTTTAAATAGTTTTGAGCCTCTCTAAATTTTTCAGCTACTCTTTTTGCATAAGGAGTGTTCATGGAATTTTGAGTCATGTTGAAAATGCGACTCATTTTATAATCTGATTTAGGTAACCCCTTGATAAGTATTCAAAAATACAAGAATATAAAAATAGGATTTTTTACTTAATAAGAAATTTATTGTGAAAAGTTCTTGATTCTCCAAATAAAGTTTTTTCAAATTAGAAAAATTGACAATGACAAATATATTATTAATTCTTTTTTTTGTACTTTTATTTTTATTACTTTTTTATTCAAAACGAAATAGAGGGTTAGCCCAAAAAACAACAATTAGTCCAACTTATGTACCTTTCTTAAAAGAACAAGAATTTAATCCTGACATAAGTACTGATAATTGGGATTTACACAAACTTAGATTAGATAAATTTAAAAGATCACAATATAAGGGATTAACTTTCTTCGTAAGTTCAGAAAATAAAATTTACTATCTTTCTGAAGAAGGGGATAAGGTTTATTGCTAGCAGGTGAAATTAATTTTATAAATAAGAAAAGCCGATAGAAATTAATTATATTAATGAAGTATTTTTTTTTATTATCGGAAAAGTTCTACAGGTTTATCGAATGGGAGTGGAATACTTTAAAAAATTTAAGAAGAACAAAAAGAAAGAATTTTTTTCTAAGAGGATCTTTTGCGTTATTTAGTTTATTATCTATTCTTTTTTTAATATTTTTTCCTCCTATCGTTTTTGGATTGTTATTTGGTGAGGGATTGAAATTCAGTACTTTTTTTATTTGGATATGGATTTTAAATTTGAAGTTTTTTTGAAAATGTATAATTAATTTCCCAAGATTATTTAAAATTAAGGATATAAAAAATTTACTTTATGCCAAAAATATTCAAACAAAATAAGTTCGCTTTGTTGGGAGCAAATATATTCATAATTTTACTTTGGGTAACTATATCTTCCTTTTTGATGAATTTATTTCAACGTGAAAATGCCCCATTTTATATATATAAAATTTCTTTTTTAATCAGATTCCTTCCACCTATTTGGGTTACATGGTTCCTTTGGATAAAAAGAGGTGGTTTAAAAAGATAAATTACAAAAGCATTTTTACGGATTTACTATAAAAATAAATCAGTTAAGATCTAAAAGCTTACTTGAAGTTTTCATGTAAGAATTAGGTAATTGAGAGATTGTTTTTAGCTAATAAACGATCTCTTTTTTTTTATGAATATTTTTTCTCATAAAAAAGTGTTTGTCAGTATCCCTATTGACAAACATTCATAATGATCATTTTTTAAAAATTAAACAGGCAATCTATTATCAATTTCTACCACTCCAGAATCCATAAGACGACCGATCTTTATAACTAAAGCCATATCTAACCTTGAAAATTCAGATTGATGGTTAGTTATCCAATCAAGTTCAGAAAGAGTTATAACTCCCAAAGTATTTACTTTAAGAAAAAGTAAGCCTAAATTCATTTTAAAAAATTCCTGGGATTATCCATCCGAATAAGCCATAATTTACAACTAATGCAAATAAGCCCATCATTGCCATTCTTCCATTAGTTCTCTCGGCGTTTTGCCAATAAGTTGTTTTTGAATTTTCCATTTTTCTGATTTGTAGAATTGTTAAATTGTAGGTTTTTAAACGAAACCAGGAATTATTTGACCTGTTGTTAGGTATGCTCCAACAGCAGCAATTAATCCAAGCATTGCGAATCTGCCGTTAAGAGTTTCAGCAACAACTTTTTCTTTTTCGATTGTTTTGACTTTTGTGTTTGTGTTTTTCATTTGATTAGAAGATGAATAGTTTAAATTTTCGTTTTGAAATTGCTTGGTTAAATAAGCAACGAGGATGGCTGTAAAGAATACAATTACGGCTAAGAAACCTGAAAGTGGACTCATTAAAAAATGCCAGGAATAATTTGTCCGGTTGAAACGTAAGCACCTACTAACGCAACAAGCCCAATCATTGCCCAACGACCGTTAACTTTTTCTGCATTTTGTGGGTAGCTGTCGTAAGAAACAGACTCATCTATGTAAGGACGTGTCTCAGTAGGAAACATATTCTGTCTGCCGCCTGATTCATTAGTAACGTTTGAATTAGCCATTGAGGTTGTGTAATTGTTAATTAATGTAACACTACTATTAACAAATGTAAAGTAATTAGTCAAAAATAAGTTATTTTCAAGATATATGTTGCAAGTATGTACCAATTTCGTTACATAGGATCAAATAATTGATATTTTGAGTATTTTCTTGACGGGAAATACTCATCCGTAATGGAAATAGACCTCCGTCCAACCTTTTTGGTGAAGTTCGTGCCACTTTTCCCATGCTGCATATATATTTAGTTTTTCTGAGGATTTGTACCCTCCAGGTTCTCCAAGGTGATTTACATAAAAAAGATGAGTATGAATTTTTGGATTAGGTTTAGGAGTATTTCCGCATTCTTCGAAAAAGATCATTCTGCTGCCTTCGGGATTTAGTAGGCAGCCGTTTGGTTTGCTAGTGCTACATCCAAATGAGTACTTGGGCCCCATGGTTTCCGTTAAAAGCTAACTGATTTTAATACATTTGTACTATAAATTATATCCTGCATGTTTAACTGTCAATCCTTTTAAGGTTAAGTACTTATTTACTTGTAATGATTTTGTTTTTTAATAAAAAAGGCAATTTCTTTCAGCTTATGAATTACAGAGAAGATTTAGAAATCAAACTACAAAAAGTAATACTTGCAATGCAGGAAGTTGTTGAGGATATCTATAAAACTGATCAAGAGAAGCAAAGAATAATTTCCAAACTTATTGAATTTAAAGAAGCAATTATTTCAAAGGGAATTGAACTTAATATTGAACTAGAGGCAGCCTAGAAATATTGAATATCTCAGGAATGTTTAACAACTTTTAGAATAGTTTTACTAACAAAGAAGGGTTATTTATCAAATGCAGCCTGGTACTTTTGAATTATTGATCCTAGTATTTATCTTTTTAGGTCTTCAAGCCTGGTGGATTATTCCAATAGTTATTAAAAATAATAAATTAAATAGGAGAGGTAAGGATTTAAGAGAGGAAATTAAGCAATTAGAAAAGTTATATAAGAAATAAATTAGTTTATTATTTTTGCAAACTACCTATTATTAGTGAAACTTAAATATCTAATGCAAATAAAAACATTTATTCCATTTTGTTTCCTTTTTATTGGGACTTTAGCTTTACCACAACCTTCTCTTGCTGAAGAAAAAATTGAAGTTATACCTATTATTCAAAGTTCAAAAGGACTTAGTGGTAAAAATTTTAATTATCTCGAGGGTAAGCCTGAATTAAGACTCTTAAAAGTCAAGATTCCAGTTGGCTTGAAAACTCCAATTCATACTCATCCTTCCCCAATGTTGATTCATGTCACCAGAGGAAGATTAAAACATGTTAGGGGTGAAGAAATTAATTTCTTTAAAGCGGGTGATGCATTTATAGAGAGTAATAATGGGGGGCCCCACTATGTGAAAAATGTTGGGAAGAAGCCGGCCATACTTCATGTGGGAGTTGTATCAGTAGTTGGAATGCCTACGGCCATAAATGAATAAAATTTTCTCTAAGTTATTTAATCTGCATTTTTAGGATTTACCTTTTACGAAGAACAACTGTAATGAGATACTCCTCCATAGTTAAAATACTGGCTTGGCTTTAGTCGATTATATTTTTGATCTATTTCTGCGGGTTGTTCTACATATGGATTGCTAAAGATATCCTGTAACTCTTTTATTTTCTTGTAATTTCCCTTTTCAGCTTCTTCATATGCAGGAACGACCATCCATTCGCGCCAAGTATAGACTGGATTAAGGGATTTCATTGATGCCGATTTTGCTTTAATATTTCCCTCTTTCTTCAACACTGATTGCCAGTTTTCAAGCCATACTTCCCACCTATTATTGAGCTCGTCATTAATTGGTAAATAGAAACAGTCTTTTAAAGAATCTAAGTTATCAGGGATTTCAGAGAGTTTACGGAACAAAATTGTATAGTCTGCTTTTGAAATAACCATGAGATTAAAAAATTCATTTATTAGAGTTTCGTTGTAATGTTCTAAACCAAGCTTGTTTGCCCACATTTTCATTAATTCCTTATTCATTAATTCAGAAAAGTCTTTTTCGATTTGATCTAACTTTTCTTGATCTTGTTTGCTTTTTGAAAGTAACGGACTAAGAGAGGAACAGAATGTTTTAAAATTGATTGCCGCTGCAGAAGGCTGGTTAAAAAATGAGAAATGTTCACCTCCACCTGTCCATGGTTGAAATCTTGGATCAAATAATTCACAGAATCCAAAGGGGCCATAATCCAAGGTATAACCTCCAGCAGCACAATTATCACTATTGAAATTACCCTGGCAATAACCAACTCTCATCCAGTTGGCTATGAGTGATATAAGTCTTGATCTGTATAAAGAAGCCAGTTTTATTACTTTACTTTGAATCGAAATCTCATATTCAATTTCATCTTTATAATTTCTATCAATTAGATGTTGAACTATCATCTTTAGTTCATTGAGGGCCTCATCATGCGCATTATCGCGAACTCTTCTTGCAAAAAGTTCAATCTGGCCTACACGTAAAAAAGATGGAGCGACTCTCGTAGTAATTGCTGCTTGATTATCAATCATGATATCAGGTTCAAAATATCTGGACCCTTTGGAATACCACGGTCTTCTAACTATTTCTGAACGTGAGACATAAAGTGTTAAAGATCTTGAGGTAGGGATTCCCAAGGCATCCATTAATTCCTGTGCGAGAAATTCTCGTACGCTAGACCTTAAGACAGCTCTACCATCTGCTCCACGACAGTAAGGAGTTGGACCTCCTCCTTTAAGTTGCATTTCCATTCTTTTCCCATTGAATAAACCTTCAAAAACAGAAATTGCTCTGCCATCGCCATAACCATTGCCTGTGCCAAAGGGACATTGTTGGGTATATTCAGTCCCGTAAATAGATAATGCATAACCTGTTGCCCAACCAACAGGACTCATTGGATAATTAGCAACAGAAATATCACCTGAGAAAAAACGACAAAAATTCTGGTCTTTAGTAAGATTTGAGCTTAGCCTTAGTTCTTTAAAAAGTTTGTTGCTATGGGAAATATATTCTGGTTCTGGAATAGCAGTTGGAACAACTGGTACGTAATGACCTGAATATACTGAACGCGGCTTATGATCATTTCCATCTTTTGTTGATTGAGGATCTGCTTTAAGAGAATTCATAAAAGAATAGTCAGATAGTTGAGAAAATTCGGAAAAATTTTCTGTAAGCTTTCCTTTTAATGAATCAGATTTGGTTGACATCAAATTTGTTATCTATTCTTTTAGGCGCTCTAATTCCTTCAAATTAAACACCTAAATTTATTTTATATAGATTCTATTAGGGATGGTTTTTGCCGATACGTTTGAGATTTAATATAAGTTAAATTTTAATACTTCATTAAAAAAAAGTTCCGCAGTAAAACATTTTCTTGAGAAAAATATTTAGAATTTGGTAATAGAAAAAAGCACTTAGTCTTCATATCAATTTTTTAATTAATAACCATTGCAAATACTTAATTATTGACTAATATTTTTTTGAGTTTGATCAAAAATAATGCGAAAAAGTTAAACTATTTTATCTTTTTTAGACTTGCAACCCTCCCCTTATTTCCGCACTATATCGCAGTAAATTTATTCAATTTTATAAATTATAATTTTATTTATTTTTAACTTACCCAACCTTTAAGCAAATCAAACACACTAATAAATAGTCCAAAACCAATAATTGGTGGCGCAACCCATCTTGTCATGAATTTCAAATAACGTGTCGTTTTGATTCCAACTTTTGAATCACTAAGTTCTTCATTAAACTTTCCAGGTACTACCCATCCCATAAAGAAAGTAACCAAGAATCCACCAAAGATAAGTAATACACCTCCAAAAATCGAATCAATAGTTCCAAGAATGTTTAAGTTTAATGCAGAAGGAATGCCTGCTAAGAATAAGAAAAGAGTTATCAGCCAAACAGATTTTTCTCTTTTAAAACCAAATTTATCCATTAAAGAGGAAACTGGAACTTCCAATAATGAAACAGAGGAAGTTATTGCTGCAATATAAGCTAATGCGAAAAATGCAACAGCTACAATTCTTCCTGCCGCACCATATGAACCTAAACCTGTTGGAATTGAGATAAATAAAGCACCAACAGTGGATTCAGAAATAGCGTCACTTAAACCGAATGTTAAAACTATTGGGAAAGTTATAAATCCAGCCATTAGTCCAACCAAAGTATCTAATGATGCAACTCCTACACTTAATTTTGGAAGATTACTTTTTTTATTTAAATAGGATGCGTAGGTAACCATAATTCCTATCCCTAAACTTAATGAAAAGAATGCTTGTGTAAAAGCGTTTCTTATTGTTTGAGGATTTCTCAATTCATTGAAGTCAAACTTAAGTAGAAATGTTTTATATCCTTCCCATGCACCTGAAAGTGAAGTAGCCCAAATAGCAAGAATCACAATAATTATGAAAAGGATTGGCATGAAATATCTAGTAACCTTTTCTATACCTTTTTTTATACCTGATGAAACTATTATTGCTGTAAGTACAAGACTTAATAGGTGGCCCAACAAAACACTGCTGCCACTACTAATCGAGCCAAAGAAGGTTTCTGCTTCAGTTAAATTCTTTGGTAATCCAAAAAATAAAGAATGGAACAAGGTATCTGCAGTCCATCCCATTATCACTGAATAATATGATGCTATTCCTAAAGGAGCTATAAAGAAAAGAATTCCTAATGGATACCAATTCTTCCCTGCCAGCTTTACAGGAGCAAGCAATGTACTTGCCATTGCGTTTCTCCCTAGAGCCATTTCAGCAACAAATACTGGAAGACATACAATTAAAACGATCAATATATATAAAAGTACAAACGCCGCACCTCCACCCTGAGATGCTCTGTAAGCAAAACCCCAAAGGTTGCCTAGACCTACTGCACTACCAGCAGCTGCGAGAATGAATCCTAGCTTACTAGTCCATTGTTCTCTCTGAGAAATTTTTGAGTCCAAAATTAAAATCGTTTTTTATAGTTGATTTATAACTCATAAATGAAAATTAGTTAACACTTTGCTTAATAAAAACTAATTTTTTTAGATTAATTTTTTTGATAAAGATTTAGAATTAAAAAAATTTAATTATTCTTATGACTATTGAAACGACTATTTTAGATTTTCAACTAAGTAATACCTATGAGGAGTATGAATCACATATGAATGCAAAAGAACAGCAGACGATGTTTAAAGAAATGGGAGTTAAAACATTTTATATTGGTAAATCATTAGATGATCCTCAAAGGGCAACTGTAATTTTTCAAGGACCAGAAAATGTTTTATATGATATTTTTATGAATCCTGAAACAAAACCTATAGTTGAAGCTTCAGGACATATTTATGAGGGTACAAAAATAACACGCTGGGTTTCTTAAAAAAATAATTCTTTAATGAATTACCAACTTTTAATTGAATCATATTCATTTGGTTCAGCCCTTACTGAGCAAGAAATAGAACTCTTAAGTCTTGAACTTGAAACTCAAATAATGAACATTAATATATCAACAGAATTTGGATGTTTTAAATCTGCTCCCTCTCATATTTGCGAAAGTCTTAATTTAAAAAAAGATACTTATTGGATAATGTGCCTTGCTGAAATATTAGATTTACATAAGCCCCCACAATTTGGGAAAACGAAAAGTGCGGAGGTTTTCGATTTACTTCTTGAAAAAGGACTTGTTATTGGTTAATTATTTAATTACTTGAGTATTAAAAAATTAAGTTGTTTTATCTTTATGCTGATAGTATTGATTTTAGGTAAGCAAAAAAAATGGAAGATTCTGGGCGATTGATATTGGGAAATCTTATTAAGCTAACCAGATCAAGTGAAAAGAAATTTAAACTTGGAAATTTTAAAGGGGCATTAGATGACAAAATGAAGGCTAATGCAATATTGAAATCTAAATCTTGTGATGAAAAAACGATTCAAAAATATAGAAAAGAATTATCTAGTTTGTATTCATCAAAATTTGATCTTATATTCGATCATAAACTGAAAATTGATGAAAAAAAGATCAATAAAATAGTGAAAATGTTGGAATGCAAAAGTGAGGAAAAATTAAAAAATCTTGACTATAGAGGTGCAATAAAAGCCTTGAGAAGGGCAGAAAAATATATATCAATTTAAAAATAATCCAAACTTCGTTGAGTTTTAAGAAGTTTTGCTTATTGTGTTTTTTTTAGCTCAGTTTAAAGTTGAAATACCTATGTAACAGTTTATGCAAAAACAAAAAAAAAAGAAAATAAAAAGTTTTAAAAAAAAAGAATTAGATGTTTTAGATAGGATTTTGAGGATCTTATGGAGAAAAGAGGTCGAATACAAAATAAATATCTGATAAAAGCATATTTGAAGGGGATATCTTATGAAAGTTCGAATAGGATTACTAATTATACTTTTTATTTTTCACTCATTATCTAATTTTGCGTTTAAAAAAAAAGTATTAAAAAATAAATTTAGAAGTGCTCAAAAAGTAAATTAAATCATTTGATTAAAGACATGAATTTAACAAAAGGAATACAAAAAAGTTTGGGTCCAGGAATTTTGCTGGCTGGAGCGGCTATTGGAGGTTCTCATTTATTGTCATCTACTACTGCTGGTGCAAGATTTGGATTTTCATTAGTTGGCCTTATCCTTCTTACTAATCTTTTAAAGTATCCCTTCTTGTTGGTTGGGACTAGATTTACAGCATCTACTGGTAAATCATTATTAGAAGGTTTCAAAGAGCGGAATTCTTTGTATCTACCTTTATTTCTAATAGTTAGTCTAATTACTGGTACTTTCACAATAGCGGCTGTAAGTTTTGTTTCTGGTGTCCTTTTAACTAATATTCCCTTTTTTAAAGCTTTTCCAGCCATGGATTTGTCTATAGGAATCCTTATTGTTTCTGGAATGATATTAATTCTTGGTAAATATAAAGCCCTTGATAGAATTTCAAAATTTTTAGTATCTCTCCTAACTTTTTTAACATTATTTGCAGTTTTATCTCTTTTATTTAAAGGTTCAATAAATGAGTCTCTAAATATGAGTTTTTTTCAACCAGAAATCAGTCCATGGAAGTTAACAAATTTAGCTTTTTTGATCCCCCTAATGGGATGGATGCCATGCCCAGTAGAATTATGTGTTTGGCCTTCGTTATGGATGTTTTCTCGAGCAAAAGATTCAAACTATAAACCAAATATTAGTGAAGCAGAATTTGATTTTAATCTCGGTTACTTAATAACTGTAGTTACTGCTATTTTCTTCCTTACTCTTGGCGCCATAACAATGTATGGTACCGGCGATGGAATGCTTTCTGGAAGTGGAGTCTCCTTTGCTCAAAAGTTAATACTCCTTTACACTAAATCCATTGGCAGTTGGGCTAAATGGATCATTATACCTGCAGCATTTGCCGCAATGTTTAGTACCACAATTACTTGCCTAGATGCATATCCAAGAAGTATTTCTGCTATTCAAGGTTTATTGAGAGGAACTGATTTTGGACATATGGATTCCAAGGTAGAGCGAAATAGATTTCAACTTTGGATGATTGTACATATATTTGCATCATTAATAGCTTTGCTGATTGCAAAGTCTGGAGGTATAGGGGTAAAAGATTTTGTATTTGCTGCAATGACGGGAAGTTTTCTAACCGCACCTTTATTTGCATGGATGGCAATGGATACTATAAATAGCAAATTAGTACCAATTAAAAATAGATATGGATTATTTCTAAAAACAATAAGTTGGATAGGATTAATTTTCTTAACATTATTTAGTTTGTTATTTATTGCAAATTCATTCTTTGGGATTGGGATTTATTAATTTGAAAATAAAAAATAATTAAAGGGTTGATTTTTCTTCAGAATTCGTTTTTCTAGAAATGTATTATTTTTGGTACTAATTATGGTTATGCCTCAATCTACTTTAGAGAGCTTATTATTTTTCTTGATACTATCTCTTGTTGCTTCATACATTGTGAATTTAAAGTATTCTTCAAAGTTAAAAATACAAAAGTAGAAAATATATATTAATCTTTTCTTAATTGCTCTTATTTACTTGGATCATTCCAAGTCTCTTCGTATAACCAGCTCAAAAAAGTAAGAGTAAGTATATTCCCAAATGCATAAGTTATTCCTAATAATGGGTCATAAATATTGGCAATTATCGTCGACATTATAAATATTATCAACCCTGAAACGACCAAATCCTGAATAGGCAAATGGTTAAAATTCACCGATTTTATCATTTGATAATTGTTTTTAATAGATTAAATTAATTATAAAACCAACAAGTACCTTTTTTATTTATGAGGCAATATTATCTAAGATATGAATAATTTTAGGATTGCAAAAATAATTGTAGTTTTTTCATCATTATCTTATTTGAGTGTTTCTTTTTTAAGAAATTATAATTCTCCTGAAAATATAGAAAAAAGATGTATTCTTAAATTTGAAAAAGATTTTAAAAATAATTTGGAAACATCTCATGAAGAATGGAATCAAATTTTAGATTTAGCTGATAACAATTATTTAAAATGTATGGGAATACCTCAGGATTAATTATGGGAGAGGCAAAGAGAAGAAAAAATTTAGGTATTCCGCCTAGAGAAAAAATTGAAGATATAAAGTTGCCTCAACTTGATAAAAAAGCCATACAACAAAAAGTAAGGTCTACATTGTACAAATATCCAATTATCCCTTTTCTTTTTTATGGAGCTGCAATATTGATCCTAATCGGAGGTTTATTTTATGTTTTCAAATTCTTCAATGTAGCTTAATTAATAGGATCATTAATTTTATATTTGTAATTTTTTGGCATTATCAATTAAAAAACTTGAAGGATAATAAATGAGAAATTTTTATTGTGCAAAAATAATCAAAAAAAAGATATATGTGAATTATTTACGATTGACACCATCATATGGTGTTGTAATTTTAGAGTAAATCAAAACTTTTTATGAAAAAAATAAATAAAAAATATGCTGAAATAATGCGTCAAGCTGATAATGCAGTTGGAAGAAAAGAAGTCGTTAGTTTATTAAAAAAAGCTGCAATTATTATGTCTAAATCAGAGGAAAACTTAGCTGCTTAAATTAGAAAGCTATTTTATTAGGATAAATAAAACACAATAAAGAATAATAGATGAGGATGCAGCCATAAAGATAAATGGTAATATCATGCCTGAGTTTAACCATCTTAAAAGTCTAATTTTTTTGTTAATTACTCTTGGCATTTTTCCTGAACTTCTTAATTGCAACTTAACAAGAAAATAAATTCTGTAAATGATTAATTAATTTTTTTAAATTAAATTTTCTAAAGCAAAATATTTTAATTTAATACGAATTTTTTATTTTGAAAGAAATTTTTAGGTAATTAATACCTTGTATTCTGGTAATTTCTCAAGCAAAATTTAGAAACATTTGATTTCTAAATAATGATTGAAAACCTAAAAGAGATTCCTGAAGAATTTAAAGATTATGATTCAGAACTGTTACTTAAGATTCTAAATAAGACATCACTCGAGAATAAAAAAGGTGATGATAAAGAACTATTTGTAGATGAAAATTGGAAAATTAATTCAAAAAATATGAGTAATATAATTTCTTCAGATAATTCAAATTTGAAAAGAATATTATCAGATATTTTTCCAAATAAAAAAATAGTGATTCAAGATAATAATGATGGGTCGCAAACAATTTTCTTATCATAATTTACGAAGTATTAAAAGATTATTTATCCTATTTTTTCATTATTTATTTTTTTGAGAAAAATTAGTTAAAAATACTCTCACGGAATTTTTTTTAAGATGTTATCGTTCATTAACGTTCATCCAAGTTTATATCTCTGGACGCATGACATGGGAGTAGGGAACGGGATTCTCATTAACTGCAAAAGACTATGAATAACCTCTTAAAAATAAGAGAAAAAATCAAAAGAGCCAATAGGGTACATGAAGCCCAGCTTTTGGCAACTAAAGGTGGAGAAGTTACTCCATATAGAAGATCCGTCTTTGAAGAAAGAATCAGGAAAACACAAAAAGAAATGAAACTTAAGGACTCAAAAAATTAAATTCTTTTTTTGAAAATAATTAATTCGAGAGGGTTTAATCCCTCTCTTTTTTTTTTTTTTATAAAACAACGTAATTATTAATTTATTTTCTCGATTATCGATTATTAAAAAGAACACAATTTTAATTTTTTACTATTGCGATAAGGTATATAAATGGCACTTTTAACTAAGTAGTTAAATTAAAAATGTTTAGAAAGAAATATAAACAATTTAATAACTTGCCCCATAAATCAAAGTTAGATCAAGTCTTATGGTTTATAGAAAATTATTTGCCCCAGAAGAAAGATAGAGGTGTTCAAAAAAAATTGTATATGGATAATCTTGAAGCAGAGACTTTTAAGAAATTCTCTAACTTAAACTCACTACTTTTAAAAACGGTATCGTCATCTACAAAAAACATGACAATCTCTTTTACCTTTGGTAATTGGGCCTTACCTTACCTGAAATTGCTTAAGAAAATAGGAATAGCAAAGTAAAAAAACTGTAATGGACCAGGACAATATTTCTCCTAAAAAGAGAATTAATTAAAGATTATAAACTCTAACAAAGTTCTTTATTAATTTTAAGGCGGAATACTTACTTTACATAAAAAATAGAATTGCTAAGTTTAGGAAAAGAGATTTATTCATTAATGTTTCTAAATTATCTGCCTAGTGAAATGGTTGAAGTTGTTGGTTTAACAATGATTTTTTCATTTCTAGTTGGAACTATATTAATTTTGTTATTTACATCAGATCAGGCAAACACAAAGAATCTATATTTAAAGAAGGCCAAATAAATTTGAAATAATTTGTTTAGCTTTAAAGTACCTCTGTTTTTAATAAGGTTTACTCGCAGGTGTAGAACATAATTTTTAATATTGATACATAAACAAATTTAAAATTATGGGTGAAGCTAAAAGAAGAGAAGAATTAGGATTGCCACCTAGACGAAAAAAAGTTGAATTAAATAAATCTGATAGATACCTTTCATGGCTTCCAATTACGAAATCAAGAATTAAGAAATATCCTTATATGGGTGTAGCAACAATGGCACTAGGAGCAATAATTTTCTTAGTAAGTGGGGGCGCAAATAGTATTAATTAGTTAGATTTTGGCTTGGCTTAGAATATATCTAAGCTTTTTTTTGTAATAGTTTAACGCCAGATATTATTGAGATTATTGAAGATATACCAAGAGATATTGTGTAAAAAGGTTGCAAATTAATAATGCCAAAATTACCTGTATGCCATTTTATTAACCAAAAAGCATCTATTCCTAATGGTTGAAGAATACTATAAATAGTCCCAGATACAATAGTAATTAGTAAAGGTATTGCTGAAATTGCAGTTATTTTTCTGTGAATTTTTCTTTGATTTGCTTTTGATTTTTCCATCTATTTCCTCAAAAAGATATGTAATTCTTTTTCGTTTTTGCATGGCATCCATTTATCTTGATTCTTATGTATACCTTCGCAACCAAGTTCTAAAGATCTATTTTCGGCGTCCTCTTCAGAAAGAAATGTCCCCCTCATATGTGCATGAGAATAACTATTGAAATTTAGAGATAAGGAAAATAAAAAAATAAAAAGTTTAAAATTTCTAAGAAAAATATGCATTATTTCAAATTAAGTATTTGTATTAAGAAGAGATTCTATCAAATATTTTTGTTTTGCCAGTTTTACTAAATGAAACTACTTTGTAGTTTTCATAATCATGAGAGTGCGAATTGTGGGAATGTATATCCATCCCTGCAGAGCCAAGTGGCTTGCTAGGAACTGCTATCCCATTGATATTTGGTTTTTCTTTAAAAAGTTTGTTGATTGATTCAATCGGGACATGTCCTTCAATGATATAGTTAGCTATTTGGGCAGAGTGACATGATCTCAGATTATTGGGAATTTGATATTGGTTTTTAATTACTGAAACATCCTCAGCTATATTATCAATAACTTGTAATCCATTATTTCTTAAATGGTTGATCCATTTTATGCAACAACCACATGATGTTGATCTGTAAGAAACAACTTTTGGGATATCAATATTTTCTTGAGTTAAAGCAATACTCTTATTTGGATTAATTAAATTTGTAAAAAAAATTCCAGAAAAAATTAGATAATTTAAAAATCCTCTTTTCATAAATATATTATTAATTACCATTAATTTCGAAGATAAAATTTAATATTTAAGTTATTCATATAATGAAAATTAACTAAATTGCTATTTAATCAAAATTAAGACACTCATAATTGCCATTAAAAGATTCTCGATAAAACTAATAATTCCCAAAGGAGTTTTTGCATATCCACCAATACATGCACAATTTAATTTTAATTTATCCAAATAAACAGCCTTAAATACTGAAATCATTCCAGAAATTCCTAAAATTAGGGCAATAAAAATAATTAAAGAGGGTGGAGAAGAATTAAGAAAACTTATTCCAATTAATAATTCGCAAAAAGGATAAATATATATCCAGCCATCAAATTTAGAAGATATTAAATCATATTTCTTATAACTTGTTCCAAAAGCTTCAATATCCATAAGCTTGAGCATCGCCAAAAGACAAATTGATATCCCCATAAAAATTTGGAAACTTTTAAGCAATGAAATGGTTATCAGAAATGAAGTACCAAAGACTGCAATTAAGGGGGTAAATGACTTAATCTTCATTTTTAACTTTTAAGGATAGAGTCACAAATACTAGATGGATTTGCTTGTTTAACTATTTTTAGTCTTTTGATAAGTTTGTCTCGATCTATTTGATGTTTTAAATATTTTATACATAGAATTTTTTCACGATATATCTTGCTTATAGGAGTGATCTTGAAAGCTATACTAAAAGTACCAATAACTAGAAGGATATTTGTTGCTAGTCTAATATTTGGTCGAAAATTTGATCTCATTCGTATACTTTATTTCCGTCAATAACTTCCCTTAAATATATATCTTTTAGCTCTTCATTGTGTCCATTTTCTTTTGCGAGTTTCTCTAATTCTTTCAACTCTTTTTCTGTCATTAAGCAGATTTGGATATATTGTTTTTTAATTCTTCAATCTGGTTGATTAATTCATTTAACCATTCTGTATTATTTTCGGATCTTTTCTTAAAGTATGTAATTTTAGGTTGATTTTTTTCTAGTGTCTCATAATCTCCGCTCATAAATTGCCCCTAAATTTATACTCTGCATAATTTATCTAGAGAGATTATGCACATCAATAGGTTCTATTACTTATTAGACATTTACCATGAGTTATGAGTCGCTTTTTTAATATTATAAATATCAAAGAATTTATCTCTAAAAAAAATATGGCAACTAATGAAGAACTAGAAAAAAGAATTGAGACTTTAGAAAAAGAAGTACAACATCTAAAAGCTGTTCTGCAATACCAAATGAGAAATAAGAAAAAATGATTCTTATTGCATAGCAATTACTTTTGGTCAGATAAGTAACTTGTCTTGGTTATTTTATGTACCTAATGAAAAAGCTAAATATTAAAAATTAGTCCATAATTAATCACTTTTTAAAAAAATAACTTTAGTCATTGATATTTAGAACATATTTATTTTTATATATGTAAAACTTCTCGATATGATTAACTCAATAGCTATTACATTGTTATTAGACACTTTAGTCGCTTACAAAATACTCAAAAGAAAGAAAAGGCAATTTCACGGACCACCTATAAATCAGCTTCCTAGTTAAAGATTAAAATCCGTCTTCGTCTTCTCCAAAAGGATTGTATCTAATATCCCAGATGAGAACTACTGCTATAGATAAAAGCAATAGACCAAAAATAACTTGAGGAGGTGGGAATAACATTAATGAAATATAACAATTATCATTAAGCTCTGTTTATGAAAATTTTAAAGGGTAATCGATATTGTTTGGTTCTAAATGTTTTACATAACATGCTGTTGTGCAATCTACTCCCTCACTATTGATGCTACAAGAAGTTATGCATTCAAAAAAATTTTCCAAAGCATCTGAATCTTTAATATTTGAATAAATATCATTCTTCATGTTCAATCTTCCATTCTGAAGCTTATCTAGCAATTAATTTTTAATCATGTCAAATTTTAGGTAAAGTACCTATTCCCCATTTAAAAAAAACTATTGAATCTATAAGTTTTTTCCCACCCTTCCACTAAAAGTTTTTTATATTCGTTTCTCGCTTCTTCGATAGATTCAACCCATGAGCCTTTCATAACTGGCTTACTTGATCGCTTAAAAACGCAACCTAAGAGATTAAAATTGCATTATCCAAAGAAGAGTTCTTAGAACTATCTTCAAAAGGTTCAAATACTTTAATCCTTGATCTGACTTTATTGATTAAAGTAAATTTTTCCATAAAAAAAGGGCGTTAGCTTCGCCCCCATCAAAAAGCGGGATAATCCCCACCACCCAGCTTTTTAAAAATCTTAGCACTACATATGGTGTTTGTAAGTATTAAAAATTACCTATTGATGGGGTTGTTTGTTTCTGTTTAATTTGTCATTATAGGAGTCCCCATCACCTAGGCTCGAAAGAGTCTTTTTTTTTTTGCTATTTCCCTTCTAGGCTTAAGCCCTTTTTAATTAGTGTTTAAAGACTTTTTATTTAATTTTTAAATTCGATAATTAATAATTAAAAAAATAATTTTATTCATGCAAACTTACATAGTACATTGGCAATTCCCAGATCAAGAAAGTCATATGCAAGGGGCCGAAGCTTTTGCTGGTTTTGTTGAAGGAGGATGCGAAGGTGATGAATTTGATGGGTTTAAAGTTCTTAATCGAGTCGTAAATCCTGAGGGAGCTAATGGTTGGGCAATAGTTGAATCTTCAAATCATCAGAACATTTGGAAATGGAGTAGTATCTGGGTCGATAATTTTGGTGTAGAAATTGAAGTTACACCAGTTCTAACCGATAAAGAGTTTCTTTCTGTCCATAAAGAAATTGCAGCAGCCTCTAACTAATAGTTAATCATTTTAGTGTTTGACTGTTGATTTAATATAAAAGGGGGTTCCTATTTTTATGGGAAAATTTTCTTCTGAAGAAATTGAAAGTCAATAAATTTAATAAAAAAGTTTTTTGCTGAAACTGAAAAGTATATAGACGCAATTAATTCAATAAAGAATGATATTGCATATATACAAATAGAGCTAAAAAAAACTTGAGGAAGAAAATATTATCTTATGAATAAATCGCAGATACCATGTACCATGAACTTTAATTTTAAAAATTAGTAAATAGCCACTCTCGTAAACTAACCGAGTGAGTCTAAATCTCTACGATGGTGAACTGTATTTGAGTCCTCTTGTGGAACTTTCTGTTCTCTCATTAAATCTGTAATTGTTGGATAATCATTTGCACTATCAAGATCTCTTGCATTTTTATCTTGAATTGCGAATGGTGATCTTTTTAAATTCATAATTAATTTCCTTAAAATTTTTGTTGGATTCTGATTACAGATCCTGGATTGTCATGTACGTAAGAGTTGAATTCTCTTGCAAGCATTAGGCAATCGTATGCATCGCGAGCGTAGAAACCAACTTCATGTGTTTTATTTGTTGAATCTTTGTAACTCAACACATATTTATTACAAGATTTTATCGGTGTTGAAGGCATTTAATTTATTCCTATTACCACTTAGTTCTAACTAGGGATGCTTATCAACCGATTAATCAAGAAGTACGGTTTAAGGCACAAACATATACGGATAGAGGACCAACAACTTAATTAAAAAATGAATATAATTACTAGGATGATTTTGAAAATAAGACAATATTTCAGCTACTAACGTAAAAATCTAAATTCATAAGCCGCCTGTTTCGGCTAACAACTTTCTTTCAAAAACTTTAGATTCACAAACACATTAATTATCTCGCTAAGTTAGTGGCTTCGAGATTATAAATATATTTTTCTCCATCATCATCACCATCATCATCATCATGAAAGGAAGAGATTAATACATATACTCCTCCAAGTGCCAATAACATAGATAAATAAAGAATTGGATCTGTCATAGCTCAATTTTGAAACATTCAATTTAAATTTGAGGAAACTTTTCAGTTTCTATATTTTCTTTTAATTATTTAGATTAAAAAATTTCTACGATCAAAAATTGTTTTTTATTTGAGAAAACTGAAAGTAGATATAAAATAAGGAAAATTTGCTGTTTATGTGAGTTTTAAAAATATTTCAAAAATCAATGTGCGGAAGATTTGAGCTGAAAACTAAATTTGAGAAGTTGCCAAAGGTTTTGAAACAAGACTATCCAAGTGGACTTGATTCTAAATACGAGACTCAAAATCTAATAAGACCTAATGATCCTGTGCTTGTAATTAAAAACGAAGGAAGAATTAAAACTACTTTTATGACATGGGGCTTTATTTCCCCATGGTCGAAAGACCCATTTGATAAAGAGAGACCAAGACCATTTAATGCAAGATCAGAAACCGTAGAAGAAAAAAAATTATTTAGTGGAAGTTGGAAACATAAAAGATGCCTAATACCTGCGAGTGGTTTTTTTGAAAAAAAATATCTTGTTCGAAAAGTAAATTATGAAACTTTTTGGTTGGGAGGAATTTGGAGTAAGTGGACCTCACCAGATGGAGCAGAGCTTGAGAGTTGCTGTGTTTTAACAACTGAACCAAATGATTTAATTAAACCTTTACATCACCGTATGCCTGTGATCGTACCCAATGGATATGAAGAACAATGGACAGAGCAAGTTAAAGATTCAGATGAATTAAAAGGATTATTTCCAATCATGATGAGTTGGTCACCTGATGGTTGGCTAGTAGAGGACGTAAAGAAAAAAGAAACTGATCAAATGAGTTTGTTTTAAGTGAGAAAATTCAACTAGCATTACTTTATTATGATTTTAATCCGAAGCAAACTAAATTTAAAATAGATTAAGGTTAATTTGACAAAATGTCTGCCAGAATAAATAAATATTTAAGTGAAGTCGGATACTGTTCAAGAAGGGCAGCAGATAAACTAATTGAACAAGGGAAAGTAACCATTAATGGAAAGATTTCAGAATTGGGTACCAGAGTAGTGGAAGGTGATCAAGTAGAAGTGGAAGGTCAAAGGATAGAAAAATCAACTAAGCAAAAAAACATATATTTAGCTTTTAATAAACCTGTAGGAATTGTTTGTACCACCGATAGAAAAGTAGAAACCAATAATATTATTGATTTTATTAAATATCCTACAAGAGTTTTTCCTATTGGAAGATTGGATAAGCCCAGTGAGGGTTTAATTTTTTTAACTAATGATGGGGATATCGTTAATAAAATACTCAGATCTAGGAATAACCATGAAAAAGAATATATAGTGGGCGTTAATCGTACTATTAGTGAAGGTTTTATTCACAGCATGAGTAATGGAGTTAAAATATTAGATACTATAACTAAAAGTTGTTTTGTACAACAATTAGGGCCGAAAAAATTCAAAATAATACTTACACAAGGACTTAACCGCCAGATTAGAAGAATGTGCAATTCCTTAGGGTACAAAGTAAAAACATTAAAACGTATAAGAATTATGAATATTAGATTAGACGTGCCAACAGGAAAATATCGCGAATTTACCACAGAAGAACTCTTGAAATTAAATAGATTACTTGAAAACTCTTCAAAAACATTTGACTAATTACAAATTCATTTTTTTAGATTGAAATTTTTTCATTTGAAGAATTTCTTACAGCAATCGATCACGTCATAATTAGCCAATAAACAATAAAATTTAGAAACCTATCATCGATGAATTAGTTCATAAGATTCGGTATGAGAGGATTTGAACCTGTGATCTAGAACTCCTAAATCACTAGCTCAAAAGTAGCTATATCTAAGATTTGAATCTATAAATCGAGTTATTATTTATTTTTTCTTCTAAATTATTTTAAGTATCTCCAATGATTTTCCAAAAATATTCCCTAAAATTTAACTAATACTAAATAAGATTTTAAATACGCCACAAAGTAGTAAAAAAAATGGGTTCAGATTCTAAAGTTATTTTAAAGATGTAAGTCAACTTCCCAACGCATAACGCAATAACTTAAAGGGTTATATCCATTGCAGTTCCAGAACTTAAATATTTTTACAGAAAGTAATTAAAGTTAGCGTAATTAAAAAATGCCCTATCAAAATAAATAGCAAATGAAGTTACAAATAAAGCTGCATATTGAAGCCAATGCAAACCAGACTTATTTACCCAATTTTATTCAATATCTGAATTGCTCATTTAAAGAATTGGATATGCTATCCAACCAAATAAGGTGTAATTAATAATCACAGCCATAAATCCAATCATTGCAAGCCTACCATTAGTCCTTTCTGCAATAAACCAATAGCTATTTGGCCATTCAAAAGTTTCCTCAATATTAGATATTTGACCTTCTGAAAGGGTATTCTCTTCAGGGGTATTGTCTTGATTGTAGAAATCGCTATCTGGAAAATAGCTTTGGCTTGACATGTTTTCGGATTTAAAATCAACCATTTATTTAGAAATTTGAAATACGAATATTCTATAAACTAAAAAGGTAAAATAGATTATGAGGAGCTCAGACTTTTTTTATCATGAAATTTTTTTTCTCACCTTACAAAAATTAAATTTCAATTATTAAATCATCTTTATTTATACAAAATAAGTCATTCTAGTTTGTATATAATTTTCTAAAATATTTTTTCTTAATGAAAATTAAATTATTAACTTTAATTGCTTTGCAATCAATTATTCCTTTATCGTTTGCTTATGAAACTGGTCCAGAAATATTTGGGAAGGAAAATGATTTGCATTTATGTACTCCAACAAGAAGAGAAGAATACATAAAAATAAAACAGACAAAACTAGATGGAAAATTCCCAAATATTCAAAGATTTATTATTGATGAAGACTGGAGAACACAAGGGCTAGATAGTGATGAATTCCCATTGTCAGAACCTTTAATAATTGAAAATCCAATTAAAGGAGAAACATTAGCAGTATTTGATAGGAACTATAATAAAACTTTTAGAGTTGCATCATTTTTCGGCAGAAGCGAAATAAGAATCTCTGAACAATCTATTTTTCAGGGAAGATTAGGAGGGAGATCAACTACAGGCTCAAATGATGTCACCTCCTTAGCCTTATTAACAAATGATGGAAGTTATGTTGTTGTAAATGGATGCGATGGTGTTTTTGATGTTAATAAAACCGTTGCTAATGCTTTAGCAGATTATCCAATTATAAATGGAAAGGCATTTATTATGATTTCTAGTTATGGTTCAACAGGTCTCAGAATTAATGAGATTGGAAAAGAAACAGTAAAAGCATGGAAAATTATCTATAAAAATTGGGATGAAACAAAAGATTCAATTAATAAAGAGCTCTTATTTGAATATAAATAGATAAAGTTATTGCCGATATTAGTGGGAATAGCAGTCTTTTCATTTGTTAATCACAGCAATCGTCCTTTGTTAATGAAGCAGTCCAAGAGGATTCCTCCATTGTTGATAAGTCAACTCTATGAGTTGCCATCCACTCACCATTTGCTTCCACAAACTTTTGAACATTACCTTCTGGAGCTTGATGAATAACAATTATTCTTTGAGGGTCATCTTTGCTTACTCCTCTGAAAAGCGGCTTAATATCAAATTCTGAATGCCTTTTATCTGCTTCTGCACTATCAAATATTGCAGCCCATTCATCAAAAGTGCTTTCAATTTTAAAAGTAAACACGGAGGTAACTGAACAAGACATAAAAAAAGGAACTTATTGCCCCTTATTTTAGTTTGATTGTCAATCAATATATAAGTAAAGAAATCAATTTTTTAAATATTTCGAAAGAAATTTAATGCTAAGCTGCCTATGTTTTATAAATAAATTTTGAAACACTTTATTTCTTTTCTTCCTTTTTTTTTCATGTCAATTCTTTCGTTAAGTTGTTCAAATAAACCCGTCAAAAAAGAAATGAAAATGCCAATGTTATTTGATACAAAAGAACAGGCTGAAAAAGAAGCTTATAAATTTGACTGTGAAGGCGCTCATCAAATGGGAGATAAATGGATGCCATGCAGTATGCATGAACATAACCATTAAAAAAGAGGCTTTTATACCTCTATGTTAGATCGACTGTAAATCAATTAATAATTAATTTTTTTATTTGATTTATATTTAGGCCAATGAAAAGCATCCAAATAATTACAAAGACTATTGGTTAGAAAACGATAGCAAGTTTAATCTTTTTTAAAATAGTGTTAGTTACTAAAAATAATAACCTTTAAATAAATAACTAAGGAAAGCTACTTTATCTAATTAGGTAGTTGATAGGTGGGCGGTGCATGAAACTTTCTTTTCTTTCTCTTTGATTTTTTATAAACAACAAATACTCCTAAACCTAATAAAGGGATTAATAAACCTTCTATAAACATTGTAAAGTTAATCATATTCTTTATCCCTATCTACAAGCTCTCTCATAAATCTTTTATCTGTTATGTAGTTGTCTACAAGCTCTTGATTGTATCCATTTTCTCTAATTTCTTTGATGATCTCGTCTAAATTTTTCATAATCGTCAACCCCCATGTGACATTTTTAGAGGAAAATAAGCCCAAATAAGGCAGTAATAGACCTATTTAGAGCAAATTAGTGCCTATATACGCATACTTACGAAGATATATGAAAAAAGCAAGAAAATTACCGTCAAGCAGAATTGAAGTTGTCCACTATCTGTATACTTTAGGCGTGGACAAATTTTTCCCAATTTGGTCTAATAAAGTTATTTTTTTCAACTTTTAAATATATATGTTCTAAAATTACTTAAATTAATGTAATGAGAATAAGTAAAGGTTATTGGTTATGGGGATTATTCCCATCTGTAGAGAAGTTTTTTTTGGATGAAATAAAAGCTAAAGTTCAAAGTAAATTAAAAAGCCCATTTTTTGAGACACACATAACTCTTACAGGGCCTTATTTAAATATTGATAATATTTTTTTAAATAAATTAAAAAATTTTGCTGAAAATAATTCTGCGATTACATTGAATGTTGGTGGATACGACTTTAAACAAGAAATATTTAAATCATTTTATATTTCAATTGAAAACTCACGAGGGCTAAAAGAACTAAGAAGAAATATTTATGAATTAAATAATTTTGATTTGGCCAATAATTATTCTCCACACATTAGTTTGTCTTATGGAAATCATGAAATAAAAGCAAAAAAAGAATTGATCTCGAATTTACCTGAACTAAATCAACCCATAAGAATGTCTAAGATTGCATTGGTTGAAGTAGATGAGGATATTAATCTTTGGAAAATTTTAGAAAGTTTTGATTTAAATTAAATCAATCTAGGTTTAAAAGTAAGTAGTTTCTTTCATTTTTCCCCAATTTTTTCCAAGGTGGGTTTTGACCTGCTCTGAAAAGCCACTCGGGGCGGGGAGTTTTGAACTCCCGACCTAATGCTTCCAAAGTACTTAACAGCCATATTGCTGCACTAGGTTTTCAAGCTATATCTAATTTCTTGCTTAGTTCTGCGAGTTTCATAGTTACAAATAAAGTAATATTTGCCCACAATTTGTCCGCAAAATATTAGTTAAGAAAATTTTGAATAGCATTTTATACAAGATATTGATCTATTTAAATCAATAAAAATTAAAGAGTTGGATTATAGTTTTTGGAAATTACGAGTAAAAATTTTGGAATCCTTTGATTACTTCGAATACCTAAATTCAATATCATTTCATCCGCCTGTAATGATAATAACTACATTAGTATTTTTTTATATAAGAAGAAAAATTTTATTAGCTGGCAAAAAACATTAGTAATTTATTTCATATTTATATTTTTGAATGAGTCAAAAATTAAATAAACAAAGCAAGTAATAAAAACAATGACATATAAAGATTCCATCTAACTTACAGTTGTTATTGAACTACTTAATCCATAAGTGAGAAAAATAAAACTTGCAAAAGTAACTCCAATCATTACTGTTGTATAGAGTTTATTTAGTTTGAAATTATTACTTGCTGGTGAAAAGTCTGCAATAACCAAATTTTTCATTGAATATTTGTCTCTATTTGTGAAATTATTGCTGTTAACCAAACTGCCTAAAATTGGATCTGTTGAAACTTTTATTTCTTGATTGATAACAGTATTTAAACCTTTATCTTCATTGAAGAATCTTGGAAACATATATGCATGCCATAAAGCTATTATTGCCACCCAAAAAACTACACTAACTCCTGCAAAACCAAAAAGTAAGAATCTAAAGGTTTCCATATTTGTTTTTTAATTAACTAAAATCTACATCAGAAAAAATATCTAAAAATCGCAATCCAAAAAAATATACTTGAAATAAATCAATTAATCATTTCATGATGTTACTAATGATTAGAGACAATGTTATTAGGAGTTTTTCTTTAAATATAAGTTAATGATCGAATCATTTATTTAACTAAAAAAGACAAAATAATAATCACATTTATTAATTACTTTTTTGAAATGGATTTTAGGATTGTGCTTGTTATTACTCCAATAATATTCTCATGGATATTCACAGTCTTTTGGTTAGGTAGGTGGGATGTATTTAGATTAACACCACTAGGATTGCCAAAGAAGGGAGTAGCTCCTTTTAAAAATTATCAAGTATGGGAAGATTCAGCATTAATTCCTGATACTGGTAGACCAGCAGAAGGTTATCCAGTATTTACTGTAAGAACTGCAGCAGTCAATGCACTAGGGATTCCAACCGTTTTCTTCCTTGGGGCAATATTGGCAATGCAGTTTAAAACTTATTAATAGGAAATTTTAATGGACATTAGATTTTTAATTGTTGGAGCACCATTTTTAATCGCATTTTTTTATACCTTATTTTGGTTAAAAAAATGGGGTGCTTTTAATTCTACGAATAATAATTTGCCAAAAAATATTTCTCTTAAAAATGAATCAATAGAACAAAGTTATATTTTAGAGAATATCTTTTTAACAAAAAATTAATCAAATTTACTTACCCTTTTAATTAATACATTCTCATGATTCCAATAGAACAATATTTGTTTTTTGCAGTTTCTCTTTATGCATTTTTTTACCTTTCAATAACTATAGTAAGTACATTAATTAGCTTCTCCTAAGCAACAATCACATAAAATATTAAACACTTATTTGTATAAAATTAATCTTCCTGTATTTTAAAACTCATTATATAAATATATAAGTAGATATTAGGGCAATCTACTAACCGCTAGCTTTGATAAAGCGGTTCGTAATGAGAACCTCCCTTTGACCTCATTTTCTTTTTTCGCAATCTTAGAAAATGAGGTTTAAATATTTTTTAATAGTCATGAATATTAAATTAAATTCTTAATTAAAACTCTAAATTATTAAATATTATTCCTTCTTATGTATATTATTTACTTTTTAAAAAAGAGTTTTTTATTTATAAAGAATATGTAGATATTTGGCGAATCTGCAACGGTATAGATTCCGTCTTTATGAACCTAGCCAACGAAAATATTCCTAACTACGTTTTAGTTATTTTAGTAGTTAGGAATATTTTTATTTATTCCATCTTTTAAAGAAATTTTTCTGAAAATCAAATGATCAATAAATCAAGTAATGAATCTACATTAGAAAAAATTTATAATAATTTGGAATCTGGAATGCCAGAGAATAAATCTATCAAAGAGTATGCTCTGCCTAATGCGAGACAGTGGCTTGGTGGAAGATTCGTTGCTATATGGGTTTTACCTATTTATTTTTTAAGAAAAATCGCAAAGTTTTCTGCTTCTTCAGCCTTTGTTAAGCCATATTCTCCTTCTGTAAATGGGCCATCTTATAAACAACCAGAAACCCTATTTACTTCTTTAAGAAGTGTTTTCAGAGGTGAAGATCATTTAAGATTTTTTGATCATAGATTTATTGGTATTTGGGTATTGCCTATTGCTTTGACTGGAATTGTTTTTGAAATCCTACTAATAGCTCCTACTAATAACACTTCACCTTTCAATTAGGCATATTTGACCACAATTAGACCTCAACCATCGCGGTCATAATATGGATATTAAAAAAGACAGGCTGGGAAACTTGTCTGTGACTTGAATTTTAAGAGTCGAGGCGACAGGGTTAGAACCTGCGACCTAGTGCTCCCAAAGGACTCGATCTATCAAAGGCCATTTCCTTAAAAGCCTAGTTATAACCTAAATTATTTGTGGAGGGTGGAACGAGTTTGAGACTCAATATAGGGACATCTTCGAAGATCTTATAAGGTATTTTATATACTCTAGCTACCTCCACAGCTACCCCCCCCCCTCAATGACTAATTGCATTTGCATAATTTCTTAACTCTGTTAATTTTAGTTGGCTTTAATAAGTTCAAATGCAAGATCAAAGAATTGAAAAGATAATAACTTCAGCAATAAATATAATTAAGGTGCTTGTAATAATTTATCTAGGCTTCGTAGAAGTATTTAAAATTGGCAAATTACTTAGAGAAAAGTTAGATCTTGAATTAGATATTTCTCGAAAATGGGCTATACAAAATTATTCAATCCTAAAAAAAAGACTAGAGAAAAAAAAAGTAGCGGGAGTTTGAAATTTTTTGCTATAAATTAAATGAGGCCAAACCTCGTGAGCATACTCTACGTTTGCTGCAAGACATAGATTGATTCAATATAGTTTGCGAGTCGATTTAATAACCCTTTCAGTAGTTGGAATTTCTGGAGGGGGTTCTTGTTTTAAGAAGGTAGTTGATTTGATACTAAGATGATTTTAAATCTACTAATTTTTGATACTAATTGAACTACTACCATATAAGTTGAGTTAAAGCCAAAGACAAAGTAAAAAATTAACTTAAGCATTCAATAAATTCTTTTATAAATATACAAATCCTCGCCCGTTTGACGCCCACCTGCGACTTAGTGCTCTTAAAGAACTAGAAAATTAATCTAAACAAAAAATTTAAATCTAATGAATGATTCTTTGTAGAAGATTATTTTTAAAGTATTTCCATTAAAGTAAAGATTAATATTAGAACATGGTTTTGAAATTCTATAAATATTCAAATAAATATTTAAGCTTATTCAAGATTTCAATAATGGTCGGATTAGTTTTGCTTTTACCATTAAATACTCGATCTTTATTTGCTGAGAAAAAATCAGATTGTAGCCTAGCACCAAGTAGTGGTACAAAATTTAGAATTAATGGTCCTGGTTCATGGGAAACTTTAATTACTGTTCGAAAATATAAGGATGATGATAAATTTCTATCAGAAAAAATTGGATTACTAAAACTTGCGGCTGCTGAAAGATTCAGTGAATTTTTTACTACATTGACCTTAAATACAAATAACAAAGAAGAGAGTATTCAAGAAGAGAGTATTCAAGAAGAGATTATTCAAGAAGAGATTATTCAAGAAGAGATTATTCAAGAAGATCAAAATTTCAGAGCTTTTGAGAACTTTCAGAAAGTGTATTCAGAATATTTTAGTTGGAATGATATGAAACCAATACTTATATCTATGAAAAGCTTCCATTGCTATGATGACGATCAAATTGTTTTATCGGGTAAATGGACTTCTGATTCTGTACAGAATGCCTACAGACACATAAATCTTGAAAAGGCTTATGACGAGTTATTAACTATTGCCGATGTGGCAGGAGAAAGATCGATACTTGATGATGAAAAGTTCAAAAAAAAGTTCCCTAAGTTATGGGAAACGGACGATCCAGAATATGTTAAGAACGCAATTAAATATGTGTTAAGGATTAGAGGTTTATAATTCAAATCATTAATTTTTAGATTAATTGCTATAAATAATTAATTACTGCAGGGTGGCAAGTTACTGAGCCAAAATGGTAGTTAAAGCGGGCGACGTACCTTCCAAAGTTGTCCAAAGCTAATACAAACCCTCGCCCATTCCTCGCCCGCAGAGATTTTAAGACAAATGAGAAATAAAAAAGCGAGTTAGGAGACTCGCTAGTATGAATTGGGTTTAAATGGTCGGGGCGACAGGATTCGAACCTGCGACCTAGTGCTCCCAAAGCACCCAGTACGCAATTTGCGACAATGCCCATAAGAAACAAGTAAGGCTATAGCTTATGAGTTTGTATTGCAGGGATTTGTTTAAGTCTCATAATGATAATGCATCATGGTATTGCAAAGATAAGCATTTAATCGCTAAATAATCGCTAAGCTGCAACCTAGTGCTTATTAAAAGAATGTTATTTTTTTGCTTTCATATAGTCTCTGAATTCTATAGCTGCTTTATAAATTATTGAATAGACTTCTATCGTTACTCTTAAAATTACTACGGAAAGAAGACTAACAACGAAGCCTGAGAAGTAAACACCTTTTAAGTATGAATTAGATATCAAAGCATGAATCCAATCTACGAAGAATCCAAATCCAGCTCCTACGCCTAGACCTTGACCAATAGCATAGAAAATATTGAACAATTGCAATGTTATGTATCTATCAAAGGCATAATCATCTTTTAATGTTCTAAAAATAGATGCAAATGGATTTTCTGTTTGTTTTTTACAAAATCTCCAAAGTGTAAAAATTCCACCTAAAAATCCAAACCAAGCAGGAGCAGATAAATAAGGGTTTGACTGGCTAATCTCTTTAAGTCCTACAAGCACAAATAGTAATACTGCCGCACCAACGAAATAAATAATATATTTCTCTTTTTTATCTCTTTTAGCTAAAGCTGATGAAATACTCTTTTTATCAGTCATTCAATTTTTTGATATTTAGTTTGAAAATTTATCTTACCATCTCGTCAATTTAGTCTTTGAAAATGAAGTTTTTCCAAAATTATAGGTTTCGGAATTGTTATGTTTCACGTGGATAATATGCAATTTTTATAAGATTGAATCTAACTATATTTGCAAGATGATCAAAAAGTTTCAAAGAACAACTAGAAGATTAATATCGTTAGTTCCACTAATCCAACCAATAACAATAACTGCAGGTTTTACATTTTTTAGCTCTCCTTACTCTGCAGTTTATGCGAATGATTTTCAGACATATTTTGACAAAGGCTTTGAAAAAGGGGAGAAAGGTGATTACTTTGGATCAATTTATGATTACACATCTGCCATTGAATTAAATCCAAATAATGTAGATGCATACTACAATCGCGGCTGGGCAAAAGCTCGGATTAATGACCACTCTGGAGCAATTTTGGATTATCAAATGGCTGTAAATATTGATCCATCATTTGAGAAAGCCCTTTATGGTCTTGGTTTGAGCAAAAGTAAATTAGGAAATTACTATGGATCTATTGCAGACTACACTCAATTATTGAATATAAATCCCTCATATGAGGATGCATATTTTGGTCGTGCCTGGAGTAAGAGCAAGATTAGGAATTCATATGGATCAATTGCTGACTATACAGAAGTCATTAAATTGAATCCAAACAATGGTAATGCTTTTTATAACAGAGGTCTTGAAAAGCACAATTTGAGTAAGTACTACGAGGCCATTTCTGATTACAGTAAAGCCATACTAATTAATAAGAAATATAGTGATGCCTTCTTAGCTCGCAGTATATCAAAAACAGAAATTGGAGATATTAAAGGTGCTTGTACAGATGCTAGAAAAGCAAAGTCTCTTGGTTATAAAAGCGTAGAGAATGAAAAATGGATAAAAGAAAACTGTAGTTCTAGTTTTAAATTCTTCTAAACTTTCTAAAGCTAAACGAAGAGAATTTAAAAATTTTTGAATTAGGGGTGTAAAAAGACTTCTATATTTAGGAGCTACCCCTAATTATGTCCAGCGATTAAGACAGCAAGGTTATGCAAGGTATAGCAAATAATCGCTATATAATCGCTAAGTCTTATTTTTCTTATAGTTGGCAGTAAAAAAAAGAGTCTGGGAAACTCGCTAGTATAACTTGGTTTTTAAGAGTCGGGGCGACAGGATTCGAACCTGCGACCTAGTGCTCCCAAAGGACTCGATCTATCAAGTAAGATTTACTTAAAATCCTAGTTATAGTCTTAATTATTTGTAGAAGGTGGAACTAGGTTGAGATTCAATATAGGGATATCTTCTAAGATTATATAAGGTCTTTATAGATTCTAGATCCCCCTACAGATCCCCCTTGCGACCGAGTACCTTTTTTTGTTGATGATAAATAGAAATAATTGACATTCGATCTAAAATAAATAGGAATTAGCTAATTAGATAAACTCTGGAAATCAATTAAATACTTATGACAACTAAATTAGAAGGATTTCAAAACAGGCAAAAAGATGTTGGATGGGGTTATGCAATAGCTCATGTAGTACCTTTTGTAGGGCCATATTATGCCATTACCCGCAGAACTACTACACCATTATTGTTCGTTTTTTTGGGTAATTTTGCGATTGGATTTACCTATGGAGTTATTGTTGCGATAGTAAATCCAAATTATGATGAGAAGAAGTTAGAAAAATCTGGAACATTAATTGGATTAGTGGCCACGCCAATACTTGCAAAAAAAGGAATCGAAAACGCCAGAAAAGAAGGACAAAAAAGATTAGAAAAGAGATAAAACAATGAAACGCTTACTACTTGCACTGCTGCTATAAATCAAGCACCTTTTTAGAATCTTCGAAGATTCTAGATCCCCCTACAGATCCCTTTTGGCTTATGAGACTGACAGGCAATAAAAAAGCGAGTCTGGAAACTCGCTAGTATAACTTGGTTTTTAAGAGTCGGGGCGACAGGATTCGAACCTGCTACTTAGTGCTCCCAAAGCACCCGCAAGATTAAGACTATAATTGAGACTTATAGCTATATCAACACTTTTAGGGTTTAGAGTGTGGACTAATTCGGACTAGTTTGGTAGAATTTGAGGGAAATTTGAGGGAAAATTAGTTGCCAGTTATTAGTAACAAAAAGGATTGGGAAACTACTACTAGGAAGCAAGTAAGAAAACTTGGCAAAGGTTGGACGATTAGAAAAGCATCAAAAAGCGACAAAATTTCATTAGTTATTAGAGAACCAAATAAACCATTTCAAGAGATAGTTTTACCTTTTAAGTGGTCAGAAGATCAAATTGGTAAAGGTTATGCAAGGGTTAGAAATATTCGTGCCTTAATGGTAGATGGAGAGCATACATTAAAACAGGCTGCAAAATTAGCTGAAAGTGATGCACCAAAATTAGTAGAAAAATTAAATTGGGAGGAAGCAAAAAATAACTTTGAAATCTATAAAACAAAATTTGATAATGCAATTAGTCCTAAGACTTGGAAAAAAGATTATGAACCAGTTTTAACTGATGCTGTTAAATTATTAACTTCTAATAGACCACCAAACGACCCTGCAAAATTAATTGATAAGTGCATTATTAATTTTGAAGCGGGCAGCCGATCAAGACAGATAAAAGTTAATTCATTATTTGCCTTCTTAGAGTATTGCTTTAAGAGAGAGGATTTCCCTGCAAGTTGGCTTCCTAAAACTGATAAAAAAGAACACGTTGGTAAGAAACCATCTAATTGGCAAAGCCAGAAGAAACACGCTGTAAGCGATCAAGAAATTATCAATTTAATAAATAATTTTGATGGTGGAGAAATGCTGAAAGATGCACTTAAATTAATTTCTTTACTTGGATTAAGACCTGTAGAGCTATTACATTTAGACGTTAAAAAAGATGAAAATGGTGAGCCTTACTGGTTCTGTAGTTATCAAAAGAAAAGTAGTAAAGGTATGACTAAACCAAGAGTAATTTATGAGTTACCTTTGATTGATGATGATGGAAATGTTCAAGAATGGAACATGATTTCAAGATGGCAACTCAAAGATATTAAATTACCCTCATTACATGGAACTAGTGGAGGAGCTGCGGGTGTTCTTAGAGACTTGCTTAGAAGTGTTGTTGCTTGGGTAAGTCTTGAAAATATAGTTAAAGCTAGAGGAGAAAACTTTGGTTTATATAGTCTCCGACATAGTTATAGCGTTAGAGGTACATCCAGAAATATTAATGTTGGTTCACTTGCTGCATCAATGGGTCACGAACAAAGAACCCACGAAGAAGCCTACCAAAAGGCAACCAAGAAAACTAACAAAGCTGCATTTGCTAATGCAATGTCTCAATTATTAGGAGGTAAAAAATGAACATCTGGACTAAAGACAATATTATTAATTACACCTCTGACCCAGACGAGGCAAACGATAAAAAATATCCTAAAGAATTACAAATAGCTCGTAAGGCATTAAGAGAAGAAGATCAAGCTGCAAAGAAAGATGGTGGAACTGTTGATTGGAATTATTTATTAACTCGAATGGATTAGTTTCAATATGAAATGCAACCCAATACCAGAAAGAGAAGATTGGTTTATTACTGATAGAAAACCAACTATTTGCCCCAGATGCAAAAAGAAGGAAGTGAGAAAAGCTGTTTTAGGTTATCCAAGTCCAGAAGATTTTAATAATAAGAATATTTATTTAATTGGCTGTATTCCAGATATGCCTATTGATAGAACTTGGGGCTGTAGAAATTGTGATGCGGGATTCTGGAAAGATACTCCAAGAAATATTGCTGCATTAGGTGGGCTAGTTCCTCATCAATGGCCACCAGAGGAAAGGACTGAAAAAGAAAAATCTAAGTTAATGTGGAAGTGGTTTCAAGAATGGAAGAAAAATCAAGTTTTTTAAATGAAAATTAGATCCCAAGAGTGGAGCTTAATTTTTAGTATTGGATCAATTATTGTTTTTTTATTGCTTATTTAATAATGGCTAGAGGATATTGGCTTATTAATTCCAATAGATCAGAAGTTAGAAGGTTTACTGAGAATAGAGCTAGTGAAGATCAATTTAATAAATATGTTTTTGTTGACTCTGGAAAAATAGTTGGCGTTTTTGGCAAAGAGCCACCATTACTCCAAAGGCGAGAAGAATTTAAATTAGAAGAAGCTAGAGAGATATGGAAAAAACTAATTTCGCAAGGTTGGAGAAGAACTGAGGAAGTTTGGTCAAATTAAAAGAGAGTCAAGGCTGCACCCCTCAACTCCCTAGTAGTTACCTATTGTGTTGCCACATTTTAATAATAGCTTAATTTATATTTTTATTGTATAATTTCAGTAATTAAATATTATTTAGTGACTTTAATTAAGACCAAATTAAAAAGAGAATTAGGCTTAAAAAGTCAAGACTATAACTGCCTACTATTGGCTAATTTAAATAGTCTTTCTTCACCACAGTCCAGAAGATTAATTAAGGAGGTTTCTTAATGGCTGATTTAAACGAACTTATTGATAAAACCCACTTCGATTATGAAAAGAATGAGGAGACTGCAAGGCAACTTGAAGAAAGAATTTTAAAAGTGCCTGGAATGTCTAAACAATATTTACCAAAGAGACAATATGGCCAATCTTATAAAGGAAAAGATTTTGGGCTAACAGTTCAATCTCTAATAGTTAGAGGTGATAAACCATTAGCAGCTTTCTTAGGTCTGGACTTAGATTATTGGCGTAAAAAAAATAAAGAAATGGAGGAGAGGGAAGCATACCTAAATGCCTTTAAGGAAAAGACAGAAAAACTAAAAGAATTAAACCAACAAGAAAAATTAGCTAGAGAGAAAAGAATCCTCTGGAATCAAACTCATGGTGTAGATCATAGGAGGTATTAATAATGGCAAGATTTAGCAAACTTCATCCCGCTTTTGGATATTTACATTGTCAGGCCGATCATTACAGAACCATTTTTAATAAACTTTGTGAAATGCGTGATGATGATGTTAAAGCGGGCAACCTGTCAGGGGGTATGCCCACAGGCTTTAGAGATTGGGCTTGGAAAGATTTAAAAAGTAAAGCTAATGACCCTTTTTATGCCAAACAAATACAAGAACATTTAAACCAACTTGAATTAACAATCGAAGCAACTAGAAGGCAACTAAATAATACTTATCTATCGGAAAAATTAACTGAACTTGAGGAGAAAAAAACCAACTTAACTAGTCTTATTAGTTCTGAATGATTACTGATAAACCAACTATTTCTAAGGAGGTTCAAGCTATGGCAGATGCTATTTCAATTATTGCTAATGATGATTTATTAATGGCAGCTAACCCACTAACAGTAGAACTATTTGCAACCTGTTTTGTTTGGACTTATAGAGATATTTGGGAAAATTATCTTTGGGAAGCTGAAGATCAAATGGAGCTACAACATGGCAACAACTTCTAGGGCTGAACGTAAAAGAAGGCGTATGGATGCTCTCCAACAGATGAAAAATGGGCGGAGTAGGGGTGATTTAATAGACTATCTAGTCAGCAACTACGATCTCAGCCGAAGGAGTGCTATGTCGGACTTGAGTTGGGCTGACAAAGAACTAATAAAGGCATGGGAAACAGCAGATAATAAGGAGGTTATGGGTTGGATGCTGAACCGAGTCCAACGTCTAGGATTTTTAGCTGAGCAAAATGGCCAGTATGCTAGTGCAGTCGGTGCATATCGCCTATTGTGGGAAATGACTTTGAAAGATCGACCCCAAAAGAAAAATCCTTATCATGGGAATTACAAAGGATAATATGCCAATCTCACTAAGACTTATAAAACTATTGAGATTAGGGGCGTGTCCAAAAATTATTTTCTGTCCAAATTTATAAAAAGTTGTCTCACTTGTTGTCTCACTAGCTAAAACCTTAGTTGAGTACATAACCAAGTCTCATAGTCTCACCCAAACTGTCCTGATACTCTGCCTAGCCGACAGTTCCGCATTGTGGTTTTTAGTGTTTTGTCTCGGCACTTTTAAAAAATTACTATATATATAGAAAAAAATATTTTCTCTCTTTATATAAAAAATTAACTGAGTTAATGAGACAAATGGTGAAACCGACTGTAAGGGAGAGAGTGTGAGTGTCACAGAAGAAAAATTATGAGTGAGTCGTCTGAGTCTTTCTCCATAATCTGAATCTACTTTTTCCAACTCTTGTCTGGTTTTTATCAGGTTCATAGCCAATTCTTCTAAGAGCTATATGGCATTGCCTTAAATCTTGATTAGTTACTTTCTCTTGAGTTCTAATACCAGATTCAATTAGTGCTGTATGTGCAGTAAATTCACTTTGCCCCTTTGGTGAATCCAACCAATCCATTAATGGCATTTGAAAAGGATGTTCTGACTCATAGCCTTTATTAAGTTGTTCTGACTCTTCTAACTCCTTACGTTCTAAGTCAGGTTTTCTTCCAGAACGCCAAGCTATTACAGCAGCTTTCCAAATAGCATCCCTATCACTTCTAACTTTTTCAATATCTATTCTTGATTCAACTTCTATAATCCAGTACCGCCTTGAGCCAGTATCATCCCTGAGAAAATCATCACTATTAACAGAACCAACAAATATTGAACCTCTGGGAAATTTCTCAGTAAGTATTCCGTATGGAGGTCTAAAAACATCTTCTCTAGTTGTTATTAATGCCTTAACTTTGCCCGCAACTTTTCTAGTAGTCATTGTCTCCAATTCTTGTATTTCAAACATCCAACAAGTACCAATAGCCAACCTTAAATCCTTATCACTTTCTTGGTAACTATCACAGAACCAATCACCCGCCAATGTACGCCAGAACGTACTTTTCCCAATACCTTGCTCGCCCTTTAGTGTTAGTAAATAATCCATTTGACAGCCACGTTCAAAGGCTCTATTAACATCACCAATTAAACAAGCTGCAAGCATTGAGTCATATAACTTTTTCTCTGTTTTTAAGTAATTAGTGGATAATTTATCAATGTCAGCAGCTACAACATTAGGGTCACTTTCTATCCTTAATAAATACTCTTGAAGCGGGTTATATCTATTGTGTTTAGCAGCCCTAATAAATCCATTCCTTGCATCAGTATCACTAATTTCCCAACCTCTCTCACAAAGGTCTATATATACGTTTTTTATTTCATCCCCTTTGATTGGTTGGCCATCTATTTCAGCCAACATAGTTAGATCATTAAATTTAAGCCGACTCCCCAAGTCTTGTTTTAACCTTGCCGACCATTGCCCAACATAAAGTTTTGAGGTTACTTGTTTAACATCACCATTTCTACTAACAGCCTTCCAACCAGATTCATAGGCCATAATTATTTGAGTGAGTTTATTCATAGAACCCCTTTAATGTTGAACAAAAGTCTTTAGATGGTTTATTAGTTTTAGGTTTATATCCCGCTTCCATTGCCCAATACCAAAATGTGCCTTCACCAATACTCTCTCCTCCACTTCTTAATATCTGAGGAATATTCCAACCGCAGCTACTACTAGGAGAATGATTCTCTAATAGTGTTAATGCAGTTTCTTCACTATGACCAACAGCAACTACAGCTTTTTTAAGACCCCAAGCAATGTTCCTGTATTTGTCATAAGTATTAGACCCTTCAACTCTTTGGGGTATGCAATTTAATGCCTTCTCTATATCAATAAGAGTTCTATTAGTTGTTAGTTCTGGAGCAATAGTTTTAGCTATTGGCTTTGGTGTTGGCTTAACTGGTTCTGGTAGATAACCAACAAATTCTGTTAAAGAATAACGTCTATTGGAGACATTAATAATTTTAGATTTATTAGTAATTTCACCAAGTTTATTAACGTAGTAGAACCCTGCTAAACGCATTACCCTAGAAGGGTTTTTATTATTCTTATCAGCCTTGCAATAATCTATTAAGCGTGTTTGGATTGGCTGCCATTTTTCCTTTGCTACAGGCTCATTTGTTACCCAATATGAGTGAACCGATTTCCCGCTAGTTTTAAGTTGGAAAGTGGGTTTTGGTAGTTTTAATATTTGCCATTGTTGAATCTGAATTTCTACTGATAGATCATCCCATTCAACAAAAAATGCAGGGCAATTATATATAGAGTCATCAGTATCATGGCCATTACCAATAACTAAATAAATTCCTCTCTTACTGGCGTTCCATTGTGTAAAAATTGGTAATTCTGCAAAATTTCCTTTAATTACTGGTAACTTTGAACCTTTAAAACCAATAGCTCTAATTCTGGCGGTGCTTTCGTTTTTGCCTAGTAAATCCAACATCCATAACGCTTGGGCTGAATCAGCAAGCAAACATAATTGGGGTAGAATATCAGTACGAAGTGAATTAGCCCGCCCCTCAATGGCGGGTTTTTTCATGCTACAAATTCCTTTTTAGTAATTTTTTTCTGCTTTTTTTCTAATTTATCTTTTTCAATTAATCTCTCCTCTAAATCTGCTCTTGTTAATTCTGCAATGACCGCCTCAACGTCATAAAGAATATGAGATTTAGGATTTAAAGGATTTTTTAATCGGTAATGTTTACCCTTTACTAATACACCATTTAATCTAAGTCGATATAAAGTTTTTTCTTTTATCCCAATTAACGGCTCAATTTGCCGAGTCGTTGCAAAACGTCCAAATAAATCTGACATGGCCAAGAAGTGAAATTACAGCAAACCCAAAAGGTTGAATGTGATTCACTTTTTCCCTCTAGCGCACGCCCTGCAAACTTCTAATTTTTTTAGGAATTAGCGTGAATAGTTTGACGACAAGCAACCCCATTTCTGGGGAATGTGATTAATGACTCCTGAGAATCAAATGATTTCTTTCAGAAAAGGGCAGAAGAATCCTTTTCCTACATGACCACTAAGCAAGCACTAAGAACAATAAAAAATGCTTACAACTTATTGTCTGAAATTCAGACTCAATAGGTCGGTCTCCTAGCTCCTTTCCGATAATGGCTCTACCGCCTTCTCTTCCAGTTTTTATGAGTTGCCCCGCTAAGACTCCATCAACTAGAGGGAAGCCAAGTCCATATCAGACTTAACTGTATTAATACTAATAAGTCGGGCGGTGTCTGCAATATTTATGTAAAGTTGAAAATTAATTCCAGACCAGTAAATAACCCTTTTGAGGGAATTTTGAGGGAAAGAATTTTTGAGGGAAAATTATTATTAGCTAAGACTTACTGCTATAACTGATCGGGGCGACAGGATTCGAACCTGCGACCTAGTGCTCCCAAAGCACTGGGCGTTATTTTTAAGAAAACCTTGAGTCTTTAGTTATAGCCTAGACTAATTATAGATGGTGGAACGAGTTTGAGACAGCTTATTGCTAAATCTTCGAAGATTCTACAAGATGTTTATAGAACTTAGAGCCCCCTCTAGAGCCCCCTCCATTTCAAAGTTAATATATTTAATCACCGCCACAAGTTGAGCATTCTTCGCAATCTTTACATTCGCAAGGACAGGCGCAGCCACACCCACTACATACTTTATTGTCAGAAATAGATAAATTATTTAGATAAATATTTTTAAAAAAAGAAGTAAACATGACAAGATAAATTAGCTTCTATAAATATAAAGATTTTTTTGCTGAAAGTCAATTGCTTCAATATATTCTAGCAAATACTAAAACTATATTTGAAAATGAAAATCATTTTTAAATGAGCTTTATATTTAATTACTAATTTATACATTTAAAAGTAAATAGTTTCATTGTTATTAATCCTATCAACCATTAAATTGAAAGTAATTATATCCAAAAATAATGTCAGATAATTGTGAATTAAAGTGGCAACCCACAAAGGAACAGCTTGATAGCATGATCTTGCCAGCATATACGGAGATGGCAAAACAAAGCGTTGCTTATGTAAATAAATTTGGATGCCCTCCAGAATATGTCGCTGATATGTTGAGAGATATCGCAGATGCTTTAACTTCAGTGCACCCACAATCAGAAGGTGATTGTTCTTGCTGTTGATAAAACAACCTAAGGTGCTTTATACAAATTTCCTTACTAAAATTTTTTCTATGAAGTTATAAAGATTAATAGGGTTGGTAAATATAATTTATTCATCTCAAAATGTTCATATTGAACTTTTTGATATAGTTTTAAGTAAAAAAAGTGATAAATACTTCTCAAAAAAGAATGTAGATTTAGATTGCTTCTTTTATTTCCTCGCACGTAGTTATAAAAGGAGCATAAAACTTTTTAGTTGGAGATTAACTCACAGGTTTGGGACATAAATTTTAGTATTGGAACTGTATTGATTTTGTGTTTGATTTGAACAAGGAAGTTAAAGAAAAATTATTTAACGGTCTAGCGGATTGGATTATTGATAAAGAACCAAATTATCCCTCATTTGCTGAATGTAAATTATGGATTAGGAAACAAAATTCTCAATATATAATCACAAAAAACGATGAGAAGGAAATCCTAATGTATTTGACCTATCTTCCTATGAGCCAACAAATGAATAATGTTTTATATGCAAAATATTTTGACCAAATCCTTACTAAGTAAATGAAAACTGTATGGATAAATATTCTAAGCAAGTAACTGAGGAAGCATGGTTAATATGTCCTAACTGGACTGAGGTAAGAAGATTTATCAAGAATAAAAATAATAAAGATAAGTTTTTTGAGTATATGTTTGTAGATTCTGGAATTGTTGTTGGTTCTAATGGCGAATCTCCACCACTTATGAAAACAAGAAAAGAGATAAAAATAGAAGAAGCCAGGAAAGAATATCAACAATTAATCACAGCAGGATGGCAAGTAACTGAACCTAAATGGTAAGCCTTTTTTTAGATCTTCGAAGATCCTAGAGCCTCCCCTAGAGCCCCTTTCTCATGTGAGAATGTAAACAAAAAAAAGAGAGTCTGGGAAACTCTCTAGTACAACTTGGTTTTTAAGAGTCGGGGCGACAGGATTCGAACCTGCGACCTAGTGCTCCCAAAGCACTCGACACCCCAAAGCGAGCACTACGTTTTCAAGCTATATCTATTTTCTTGCGTACTCTTGCGTAGTTTATCCTGACAAATATACCCTCATATGACATAAATATGACATAATTTTTTTGATTGACAGTCGATCTAACATAGAGGGATAGAACCCTCTTTTTTTTAATGGATAAAAGATTTATTGCTGAAAAGATAATGACTTTAATTATTTCTTTGATTGGGTAAATGAAACGCTTATTTGCTTCGTTATGCTTAGTTGTCTTAATTGGTTTGACACCTGTTTATAAAAATTTTAAAGGGAAACAGCTTTGTCTTGCTCTTAAAAATGACCAATTAAATTTAGAAAAGGTAAAAAAATTAGAAGAATATTCTGGTTTAGAAGGTACAGCTGTTTTAAATTATTGTGCGAAAATAGGTGTTATTGATATGGCAACGGAAAGTTGATAGTTTTAAAAATTGACAGTCGATCTAAAATAAGGGGCATTTAGCGCCTTAATTGATTTCGCGAAGGATTTTATCAATTTCTGCGTTAATGATTTATAGATATTAATTACCTTTATGAAAAACTCTTCAATTTTAATTTTGGCATTAAGCTTTTTTATTGCTCTGCCCTCTTATGCCAATCCAATTTATGAGAAGAATAATTTTATGAAGATGCGAGAGCGTTTTCAAAAGATAGATACTAATGGTGATGGACTTCTCTCAAAAGACGAAATGATGTCAGCTCAAAGTGATCGAATAGATAAAATATTTATGAAATTTGATAAGAATGGTGATAGTAAATTATCAAAAAAAGAATTACGTGCACTTAAGTATGAATTAAGAAAAAGGATAAATAAATTTAGGAATGAAGAGAAGTAAAGAATGTCCGAGGAATTAAATTCTTACATGGTTAAAACGGCTAAGGGTGATAAGGAATCCTTCCGTTTCATAGCAAATGCTTTGGGATACAAAATGCATGCAACAGCAATTAAAATTTTGGGTTCATCGCATTTTGACGATGCAGATGATGTAGTACAAATTTCTTTAATTAAAATTTGGCAATCAGCTCCTCGTTGGGTAAATAAAGGAAGTGTTGAAGGATATGTATATAAGATAGTTTTTTCAACTTGTATGGATTTCCTTAGAAGACATAAAAGCTCCAATGAATTTAAAGTTAATTATTCCAATCTAGAAATTACAAATAACAACAGTAATTATGAATTAAGAAAAATACTATTGAATAATATTCAAAAACTTCCTACACATCAAAAAGAAGCTATCCTGCTACATTATTTTTGTGGTTATAAACAGAATGAAGTGTCTAATATTTTAAAAAAAACCGAAAAAGCTACTGAAAGCCTAATTATACGGGCTCGCAAAAAATTAAAAATTATTTTGCCAAAGGATTTATTGGAGGAATTACTGTATGTCTAAATTAAAAAAGGAACGTCTTAATCAAATGATTGAGAATGCACTTTCTTATAAGCAAGAATCAAAAAATTTTAACTTAGATTTTTTACAAAAAAGGCTAAAAGGTTTTTGTTTAAAACCGAAAGTATATGGACTAACTTTTGCTTCATTAATCATAACTTGCGTCTTTATTCCTCAAATTTTTACATCAAGAAATTTAGTTAATGTAGATCAATTAAATGATTATCTAACTTTAAGTATTATTGATGATTTTTAAATAAAATGAGACGCTTACTACTTGCACCGCTCTCTTATTGGCATATGGCTATTAAGTATTAATGGATAAAATTAACACTTGGTTAATTAGAGCATTTTCTGTTGTTCTTATTTGTTTTTTCCTTATTGCATATCTAAATTCACAAAATAAATCATCCTTACTCCGTCCAAAACCTAGTATTGAAAATTTGGAATATAAAGCATTCTTACTCCGTCCAAAACCTAGTATTGAGGATTTGGAATATAAAGCATTAGATAAGAAAAGGGCGAATGCAGAATTTGCCGCGAATAGGGATTATACGGACTATGAGAAATTTGGAAGTATAATTTTTTGTCGTACTTCATTCAATAGTCGGATTGAATCAGCAAACTATGCGAAACAAATGGAATTATATATTTCTGGAAAAGAAGCAGATTTATCAGAATTGGATACTGCGATAAAAGATTATGAAAGCGAAAGATCAAAATGTAGAGACTTTAATCCTTAAATGAAACGCTTATTAATTGCACCGCTTAAAAATAACTTCTAAAAATACTGGTTTTCTTCCAACCTTCTTTTAATAACTCCGCATATTCTTTTCTTGCAGCTTCAATAGTTTCTACCCTACTACCTTTCATAACTGGTTTACTACTTCTTTTATAAATGCAGCCGTAACTAATCATCATTGCGTCAATGCTTGGCGAAGGCTTGGAAACATCTTCAAATGTTTCAAAGACCTTAATTCTTGATCTATCCTTATTTATTAGAGTAAATTTTTCCACTTACTGATATTTTTGGAGTAAAGATATATAAATTCCTATTAATGCAACTATTGCTGCACCAACACCCATAACTGTAGTTGGTTGGCTATTCCAGAGATTAGTTAAAAATTCCATAAAATAATTATATTCAAAAAAAAGATGGGTAAAGCTGCACCTAAACCACTTGAAGAACTCACTTTGAATCCTGTTAGCTCACGTTTAAAATATTTATCTTTGAAAAACGTATCGAAGAACTAAGAATATCCACGAATATCTTTGCAAATACGCGCATATGACATAAATATGACATAAATATGACATAAATACGAATATGTCATATTTCAATCAATAAAAAAGACAGGCTGGGAAACCTGTCTATGACTTGGATTATTAGAGTCGGGGCGACAGGATTCGAACCTGCGACCTAGTGCTCCCAAAGCACTCGACATACTAAAGCGAGCACTACGGTTTCGAGCTATAAATCATATCTTGAATAGTATTGCGTTATTGCTTATATCAAAAATGAGAAGAATTGACATCAGAATGACATCTTAAATCTTTAATATTGAGAAGTTAAATTTCTCAGCCTAAACTATGTTTTTATTTAAAAATCCTCAATAATACTCAAAGTTACATAATCATTTATTTGATTTGGAAGTTACCAATTCGGATCAATTTTAATACCACCTGTGAAATCTTCTATTGATAGATTATCAATAGCGTCCATGTTTCTTTTATAGACTTTCAAATTGCAATCAGTCATTCCCTTAAGAGAACCACCCATTGAGGCATAGACTCTACCTTGACAGTCTCTATCTCCCTTGCATCGATAACCCGCTTGTGCCCATAGTTCACTATCACATTTTGAAGAATTTCTAGAGGTAGATGAAGATACAGATGAATTTTTATTTATCTCTGAATTTGGAATTACTCTCCTATAAGCAGTGCTATTTTTTTGTCCTAAATAGTAACCCGAAAATGAGGAGATTAGAATAACTCCAATGAAAAAGGTTAGTTGTTTAGGTGGAGTTAACTTATTAAATTTTTTTGAAAAAGAGATAGATTTTTCTTTATAAAAAACAAGGCTTTCCTTAAGACATTTTTTGGAAAAGTTTAGAATTTTTTCTGTGGTATCAGACAATTTATTAAAAAAAACAGATCTTAAACTAACACACAGTGAGTTACTAAGACGAATTTAATGCAAAGTTAAACTTCAATTATTCCATAAACTTTCTTTTTAGGACTTATCCTTATCAAAATTTTGAAAATATAAGGGACCCCCAGTTTAAAGTAATAACAATTATTTTGAATGGAGCTAGTAAAAAGAACTTTTTATATATATTTTGGCGGAATTTTGACATCAAACTGACATCAAGAGAGTGATGTCAATTTTCCCATTAAAAAAGCGAGTCTGGGTAACTCGCTAGTATGACTTGGTTTTTAAGAGTCGGGGCGACAGGATTCGAACCTGCGACCTAGTGCTCCCAAAGCACTCGCATCAACAAGGCTATAACTGAGACTTATAGCTATATCAAGACTTTTAAGGAATAAAGTATGGACTAATTCGGTCTAATTGAGATTCATTTGAGGGAAATTTGAGGGAATTAAAGTTTTGGAATTAAACAAATTTCATCTATATTTAAACAATTTTGTAAAATCAATAAAACGCTTAAGTATATGGAATTTTTAATAGTAGGTTTAATATTATTAGCTATCTATTTTATCCCAACTTTTATTGCTTTCCAGAGAAGGCATACCTACAAATGGGTAATATTGGGAATAAATACTTTTGCAATAGCAGCGGGAGTACCTTGGCTTGCAGCTTTTATATGGGCGGTATGGCCCACTAACAAGTCACTTATTGATCCGATAGCTGGTAACGTAACAGGTAAAGGTTATAGAAATTCTGGAGATACAATAGGATCATTAGAGTACGGTAGAGAAAGAGGATACTCTGAAGAAAAAGATAAATAAAATTATTCAGGACTCTAGTTCTTTTATTTCAAGAGTTATCTAATAACTAACCAGCCACATCAAATAGTAGAGTTAGTTCAATTGTTTTTTATATATGACGTTGTCTCCTCAAATGAAATTGAAGATGGAGAAGATAGATTCTTTAATCGATAAAGGATATGGTTTAAAAACTCAATTAGGAACTTTAATACCCAATTTAATTTCACCTCAAGGCAAATCGATAAATACTTTTAGTAGGAGATATGGCGATGATCCACTTGTAGGTTTCTCTTGGATTGCTTTTTTCTTTCCATTTGCATTAGCCACTCAAATTAGGCATTGGAGCTATTTTTGGTTCGTTGGAATAATTGCTTTTCTTTTAGATATTTTTGTAGCTATACCCTTTAATATTGATGTAAATACTGGTTTAGGAATTGGAATTGGTATGTTTTATGGATATACATTCCCTTATCAAAGATGGCTTTTTCTTAAAAGTAATAAAAAAGAAATAGGAGTATTTAAATCGATTATTATTGGTCTTTTACTTACGATTGTTGCTGCGATTCCTTCAATGATTCTTTACGGTTTATATTCACAATAAAGAAATTATCAAAATATTATCAACTGGAATTTAGATTAAATAAGTTTGTTGGTGAATTTAAAAAGTCATTTGAGGGAATTTTGAGGGAAAGTATTTTTGAGGGAAATATATTATTAGCTGAGACTTACTGCTATAACTGATCGGGGCGACAGGATTCGAACCTGCGACCTAGTGCTCCCAAAGAACCCGCTAAAATATGGCTATGACTGAGACTTATATTTATAAGAAGGGGTTTTGGCGATTAGAGTATCGACTAAATCAGAATAAAATTATTCTTTTTGGGTGTATTTTGGGTGCAAAAATTTAGAAATTAAATTTTAAACCTATAGAAACAGCAAACAAGTCATGTGAGTCATAATTGACTGTTTCGTAACCAGGCTCTGTAACGTCGTATGAGGCAAATTTTTGATATGTAACTTCGGAATATAATGAAGTGTTATCTGATATTTCATAGTCAGCACCTCCTTTTGCTGCATATGAGAATACAGACTCTTCAGTACCTTTTAAACTGTATCTTGTTCCAGAAACTGTTGCTGTTTGATCTTTAGCAGAAAAAGTTGAAGAACCTAAGCCTAATCCGATATATGGAGTGAATTTTGATTCATTTGGGAAATCTTTATACCCATAAAACATATAACTTTTTACTTCTACTTCTAGGTTTGGTGAGATGGAAGCAGTTACTCCATTTCCTCCAGTAGTTAGTGTTATTGAATCTGTATCTACATCTGCTTGAGCATAGTTAAACTCAATTCTGAAATCATTGAATTTTTTTCCTATTGCGGCTGAATAGAAACCAGTATTATCGGTAGGAAAGGTTGCATCATATTTTGTTCCACCAAGAGTAGTATCACCTTCTACATCGCTTGGGGAAGCTATACCTCCTCCAATAGATAAATATATACTTTTTGATTCTTCAGCTAGTAATGGGGCTGCTAAAGAAGTTAATAAGAAAGAAGTTGTAAGTAAAAGCTTTTTCATTAAAAAATATTTTTGATAATATTATCACTACTTTTTAAAGTGAGACTTTGTAAATGAGCTTATTCAAACAGATTTATATTGTAAAAACGCATTATTTTTTAAAAAAATTTATTCTTTTGGGTGCATTTTGGGTGCAGACTTTTTTGGTGTAATTTATTATTAGCTGAGACTTACTGCTATAACTGATCGGGGCGACAGGATTCGAACCTGCGACCTAGTGCTCCCAAAGCACAAGAGATTTTTTTTAGAGATTGATAAGAAACATTGGTATCACTAGAAAATTATTTGTTGTTTGATCTTTTTTGAGACAGAAAAAGGGGCTTGATATTGCTTGAAATAGCATGATATTAGTCGGGAGGGGCTCTCGGAGGGGCTCTTTAACGACCTAGTGCCACTTTGAAATTAGGATTTAAATTATCCTTTTTTAAAGAGATTTTGGATAACGAAAATATCTTCTGCTTTGGGGTATTTTTGCTTAAAAATATTTATGGCAGAATTTGGAGATCCAGCAAATAGATTTACTTTTACTCTGTAGGTATCGACTTGGCCCGAAATAATATAATTTTTCATAATTGCTATTGTTTTTTTCTAGAAGTCAATTATAAAAGTAAAACAGATTTTAATAATAATGGATAAAAAAGATTTGACTACCTGGCTTGATAGTTTGTCTAAAGAAGAAAGAGAAGTAGTGAAATTGAGGTTTGGAATTGATGGCGAAGAGCCTCTCACTCTTAAGGAGATAGCATTAAAACTAGGAATTGAAATTAGTAAGGCGAAATTAATTGAAATTAAATATATACAAAAACTAAGAGACTTAACTGATAAATCCAAATCTAAGCATGCTGAAGAATCTAGTGAAAACTCAGAGGAAATTAGCGATACAACTAGTTTAAAATATCTTCTTAAAAAAAACTTTACTGAAATTGAGAATATTTCATTAGGAAATGCTTCGGCTGGTATACCTACCTCATTCTTAGATTTTGATGCGATGACTCAAGGATTAAGAAGAGGAGATTTGATCGCTTTTGCGGGACGCCCATCTATGGGGAAAACCTCATTAGCTTTGCAATTAGCTAGAAATATTTCAGGTCAAAATCTTCCAGTTTGTTTCTTCGGGTTTGATTTAAGTAAAGAAGAATTGGCATACAGGTTATTAGGCATGGAGGTTGGTATAGAAATTGGTCGAATAAGAACAGGAAGATTTACTTCTGAGGAGTGGGAACTAGTTCATAAAAAGAATAAAAAACTTGAAGCTCTTCCAATATTTTTAGAGGATAAAAAAGCCATCTCAATTGATGAAATAAAAAATAGATGTAGGAATATATCTTTGACCAATGATGAGAAAAATTTAGGGCTAATAGTAATTGATTCTTATCACATGATGGAGTGTTTAAACTTAGATAATTATCAAGCTCAATTAAATACATATACTAGGGAGCTTAAAAGTTTAGCAAAAGAGCTTAATGTACCTGTTTTAATTACTGCTCCTATATCGCGAGGAGTTGAAGAAAGAGACAATTGCAGACCAATGTTATCTGACCTTAGAGATTCTGAAGTGCTTGAAGATTATGGAGATATCATCGTAATGCTTTATAGAGATGAATATTATGATCCAGATACAGAGGATAGGGGTATCGCCGAGTTGATTGTCACCACACATAGAAATGGCCCAGTTGGGACTGTAAAAATGTTGTTTGAACCACAATTCGGACGTTATAGAAATTTAGCTGCTTAAATCTTTTTACTTAAAATAAAAGTTGAGAAGATTTGATAAAAGATTACTTGTTTTTTTAATTATGAATAATAAAACATTTGATTAATATTCAATTAAGATGTTTCTGAGACCAGCAGAAAATGAAATCTAAGTTATTAATAATTCCAATAATTTTATTTAACAGCTTGCCCATACTTGCCACTATTGAAGATGATTTACATCAGAAATGTTTAAAAGCTGCCGATTATTCAGGATGTATAAAATTCAACTCAAAGAACAAAGGGTTTAGTTTTCCAAATTTATTTTTAAGAAAAAAAAGTAATCAAAATTCAAGTTTCAAAAATAAAATTTGTACGGGTAAATTAATAAAAAATATTAGTAAATCAATTTTCCCTGGAGTGGTTGTAATTAAAACTAAAGACTCTAGTGGAAGTGGTTTTGTTGTTGGTCATTTTGATGGTAAAACGCAAATTATCACAAATAGTCATGTAATTGGGGTTCAAAAAAAAGTTCTTATATCTTGGGAAGATGGTAATGAAGACATTGCAAGAGTTATTCTAAATGCAGGCGGAAGAACTGAAAAAACTGATTTAGCATTGCTTGAAGTAGAAGGTATTTTAGGTACAGTGCTCCCATTAAAAGAAACAGCACCAGAAATTGGCGAAGATGTTATTGCTTTAGGATCCCCTGAAGGGTTTGATTTCTCCTTAACGAAAGGTGTAATTAGCAGTATGAGAGATAGCGCTAATATTATTCAAACTGATACAGCTCTTAATCCTGGTAACTCTGGTGGACCTTTGATTGATCAATTTGGTTGTGTAGTAGGAGTAAATACTTTTAAGCTAGAGGATTCCGTAGGATTAAATTTTGCGATTTCTAGCAAGGTTACTTCTAGATTTTTGAGTAAGTATATTCCAGTTAAAAACTTAAATACTAATAAACAGAGAGATGTAAAAAATATTTCGGATTTGCAACGAGCCAAAAATTTTGTTGAATTTGGTGGTGATGATCAAAAGGTAATTTTATTATCAACACTTGCACTTCTGAAAAAAGAAGATCATGAAGCTTACTATGTAAGGGCTCTCGCTAAATCCAATATTGGAGAAAATAATTCTGCTCTAAATGACCTCAATAAAGCTCTTGAGATGAGTCCTAAGAATACAAAATACCTTCAAACAAAAGGGGAAATATTTTCACTTTTAGATCAGCAAATAAAAGCAAAAGAAGTCTTTGATTATTTAATAGAACTCGATCCTAAAGAAGCGAATTACTTTTCATATAGAGGCATTGCTAATTATTTCTTGTGGTTTAAAGAGGGTAAAAAATATGGGATAACTAGGGAACCCGCTATATCTGATTTTAAAAAAGCTATAGAACTAGATCCTTATAATCCGAAAAATTATCTCTTACTTGGGGTTGCAAACTATAGTTTAGTTAATCCTGCAAAATCTATAGGCTTTTATGATAAAGCGATCAAAGTTGATCCTTCATATTCGTTAGCTTATTTAAGAAGGTCTAGAGCAAAGGAATATAGCAGAGATGTATTTGGATCTAAATTGGATGTCTTGAAATTTAAAGAGCTTGTACCAAATAGTGTTATAGCTCCATATAAATTAGCAACTTTAGAGTATGGGGATAAAAATTATAAACTTGCTTTAGAATATTTAGACCAAGCAATCTTAAATTTAAAAAATAATCATTCTCCATATCCAAATGATATGCTCCATAGAGCAGTAAGAGAAATTGTTTTAGAAACCCCAAAAATTTATGACTTATATGCTTTTAGGGGAGGTATAAACAGAGCCAGCAAAAATGATGGTAAAAGTATTATTGACTATACCGCCGCAATTGAATCGATCCAAAACCCTCAACATAGAAAAGATTTTGAAAAATTGATTAGTTTTTATGAAATCAGAGCTAATAGTTGGTACACAATGGGAGACGGAAATCAGGCTTGCAATGATTTATTGAAAAGTAAAAAATTATCAAAAGATATAGAAATAGAAGTAAGCGAACATATTGAAAATTGGTTTAATTATATGTGCGAAGATCATTCAGGAAATCTTTTTAATTAATTATGTCTTTAAAAAGAAAGTTAAGCAAAGTAATTTTTTTTTATACTTCTACTATTTTTTTTCTGTTAGGTAATTTACCCACACAAGCAGAATTATGGGAGAGTATTTCAAGTTTTAAAAATAATGATGAAAAAGTTATTACACAAGTTGATAAAGCTTCATTAACTACTTTTGGAAAGTATAAATTTGGAATTTATAGAGTTCTCCCTCTTGAAGAAAATCAAGCAACCTTTAAACCATATAAATTCATTAAAAGAAAAAATTATTTCTCAAATGGTAAAAGATTTATCATTTTAGATTGCGAAAATAAAAAATTATTTTTAGATAATATAAATACCAAAAGGCAAATAAGTTCAAAACCTAAATGGATAAGCTTTCAAAAATTAGAGAGCCTAGACAATAGAGATGAACTGTACGCAAGTTTCTCTCACAACACAATTACACAAGGTAAAGATCAAATAAAGTACAGCTCCAAAAAAATTGTTAAATTTATCTGTCAAAAATAATATATTTATGAAACTTAAACCAAGTAAAAATATATTTATTTTTATACTACTAAGTACATTATTTTATAGTAACGAAGTTTTTTCTGCTCCAAAAAAATTAATAATTCCTGAAAGAGCGATTCCAAAACATAGCGGGATATATAAAAGAGCTTTTTGGTATGAAGGGGCATTAAGGAAAAATAACTTATGGTTTAATTTTTTAGAGTATGATAGATCTTTTTTTTATAATGAAACTAAGTCAGGAAGAATAAGTTCTAATCTTATTAAAGTAGTTGTTATTGAGAGATCTCTAAGAAATTCATATCAATTAAAAAAAGACCCCTCGCAAATGAGGATTTATGGTTATAGTTTCCTTGATCAATACTATGATTGCAGGAATAGAACTAGCGCTACTGCATATACGGGAGGTAGCGGCTCATACTATCCACCTGAGAGGATAATTGATGGATATCCCGAAAAATATAATTATGACGATAAATTAGATAGTTCAGTAGGGGAAAATAAGCCAGATAGAAAATATATAAAGTTAGATAATGAAGACCATCCAATGTGGTACAAGTATTATCCTGGGACAGAACATAAAGTTGAAATGATTCCAGTTGTCCGTAATTCAAATGGTGAAGCAATGCTTGAAGGTGCATGTAGATACTTTAAATAAAATTTATTTAGCTATCTCCGAGATAGTCCAGATAATTGAGCAATGTAGATATGATGATGAACTATCGGAAGGATATAAGAGGGAGATATTAGACCAGGAGAAAGTTTACGACTAGAGGGGCAAAAGGAGCACCAATAGGTGCAAGTAATAGCAAGCTATAGCTCAGGAGGGGCTACTGGAGGGGCAAATCTAAATATGAGACTACTTACAAAATAAAAAAGACAGCTTGGGAATGCTGTCTATGACTTGGTTTTAGAGAGTCGGGGCGACAGGATTCGAACCTGCGACCTAGTGCTCCCAAAGCACCCGCGCTACCAAGCTGCGCCACGCCCCGCTCATAAGATCTTAGTTCATAACATGCATCTGTTAAAGAGCAAATTTTAAAAATATTGATAAAAAACTATTTTTTAAGAAAAATTTTCTAATTCCTCGCTAAACAGTCGCTAAATGATTTTTGAATAAATAAGGAATCTCTTTTACTCCCTCTTTACTAGATGAATTTATTAATTGAAGAAAATAGACCTCGACCCAATACTTATATTGATTGACAGTCGATCTAACATAGAGGGAAAAACCTTCTTTTTTAATGAAAAGATTACTGCTTGCACCTTTAATTTTATTACTTTTGAATAGTTGTCAAACTAAAAAAGATATCTGTGCTTCATGGGCAGGGGTCTAATTAGCTATCGAGAGGCTCAGGAAAAACTAGATGTCCAAAGCCCAGGCGGTTTTTGTCAGGATTATGAAGACTGAACAAGAAAATGAAATGCTTACTAATTGCACTAATAGTTTCTTTCCCATGCTTTACATAATGCTGTTAATGCTTAAAGTTATTGGTTATTAGTCGAAATTGACATTAGTGGAGGAGTAGAGATTGAAAAGATTGAAATGGAAAGTATGGCTCAATGTAATGAGCAAGCAAGTATAGTAATGAGCAAGCAAGTACATGGCTGAATAGCAATAACATTAAACATGAGAAAAATATAGTGGTTATGAGTGTTTGACTGGTAAATAAAAGTTCGGCTTATATGAAATCACCCTACATATTTAAAAAATCTCGCTAATGCTCGCTAAACAGATTGTAATAAACTATATACTTCCTAGTCTTTGCAATTCTTTTGGCTTGGATATTCGGTTACTCCCAAACCACCTGTACTTCTAAGCTGCTAAACGCCTCGGTAAGAATTTTAATCTAATATATTAATTTATACAAAAACGTTTAAATAAATCCTTTAAAAATACTTTAACAATATAAATTATTTTATTTTCCTACTTTTGATATTACATTTGTTTTAGATGATTATCCTTAAAACATAAATGAGGCCTATGAAAAAGTTAGAAGAACTTATATCGACCTATAAAGATTTTCCTAGAAAAGGTATTAATTTTAAAGATGTACTCGAAATAATTCAGGAGCCTGAAGTTTTTAATAAATTGATTACTAAAATGTCGTCCAGCAAAATCATAAAACAATCTGAGGCAATAATTGCAATAGATGCAAGGGGATTTATTTTTGGCGCTGCAATTGCCCTCCAATCTTTCAAACCAATGATTGTAGCTAGAAAGCCAGGTAAGCTACCGGGTGCGTTAGTGGCAGAAGAATATAATCTAGAGTATGGTAAAAATTCTCTCTCAATTCAAAAAAAATCTCTAAAAAAATATAATTCTTATGCCATTGTGGATGATTTACTAGCTACTGGAGGAACAGTTGATTGTGTAGCAAATATACTTGAAAGAAATAGCAAGAAAATTTTGGGGTTAATAACTGTTGTTGAATTAGCCTCATTGAAGGGAAGAGGTAAATTTAATTTTCCAGTTGAGTCATCTATATCTATTTGATTTAAAATAAATTTTAATATTTATATAAACTTGGCTAGATCATATGCTTAATCTAAAATTAGAAATCAAATACTTTCTAACTTTATTTAGTAACAAATGAATCAAGATATAAATACACCTTTCGGAAGAATTTCTCCAAAGGTGAGTCTATTCCCCATCTATTATTTAATGTTTATATATGGTTTTGTATATATAATTCCGTATGGAAAAAATTTGATAGGAGTAAGTTGGTTTGACTGGCTTAGGAGTGAAGATGGCCCTCTTGAATGGCTCCAGTTTTTTGAATATACCTTGGCTTCACTTTTTGCATTTCGTATTTATTTAGGGAGAAAGAAAAAAAAGGAAATAAATTCTCTTTTTTGGCTCTTAATAGCTTTATTATCATTATTAGTCGCAGGGGAGGAAATAAGTTGGGGAGAGAGGTTAACTGGATTAGGAATTGCTAGCATATCTGAGTTGAATGTTCAGGGTGAAACTAATTTTCATAATTTACCTTTTTTTCATAATTACTTATTAGACCCAGTTTTTGAAATAGGTTGTATCTTCCTTGGTTGGTTTGGTTGGAGAAAGTTTAAAAGGATTGACGCTTTCCCTCCAAAAGAAATGTCTCTATATTTTTTATTTGTCGCTCTTTTTTATTTTTATTTTGATATCTCTTGGGCATCAACTACCGAGCAAATTAGAAACGATCAAGAAATTTTTGAATTTTTGTTATCTACAGGGATTTTTTTACATTGTTTTGGGAATTTAAGGAAAACAATAAAATCTCCCTAGTATGCTACATATTGACTGAATTTGAATAACTTTTAAAAATCAAATTAGACCAATAGATCCTGCTGTAAAACCAACTACTAAGAAAAATGCAAATTCAGTTAGATCTCTTGGGAGTGAATTGACAAATAAATTTAGTTGAGTCATTTAACCTTGTGCTCCTCAGGTATGAAATTTTTAAAAATATAACTAATAATTTTTTTTGTTGAGGTTTAAAAAGTGAAATTTTCCGTTTTTCTAAAGAATTCAAAAGTTTGAATTTTGCAAAATAACAAACTTGATAATTTACTCCCTAGTTTTACTTCAAGAAGTTAGTGTAATATTTTTTTTTAATGCTATATTTTTAGAAGGTTTTTCCTTTGGAGGTAGATATGGATTACAAAAAAAAATCTTTGAATAAAATGAACCGTATTGAAAGTTATGAGGAAATTGATTCAAGATTAGCTTCTGGATGGTACGTAGATTCAATAGGAAACACCAAATCTAAAAAATACAAAACCAAAAAAGTTTCTTTCAAAATTTCTAAAAAAGTTGAAAGTTTTTGAATACTAAATTTATTTAAAAATAAATATTTATACAGATTTTTCATTAATAATTTCGTTATTAGTATTGTAGCAATAAAAAAACTGGCACAATTTTTCTAAAAATGTATCGGTTAATACTTGATTTTGTGTGTAAAAATACACTATCTTAAAGTGTCCTTTAAATTTCGTGTGAGGAAATTTATGAAGCTTTTCAAAAGCTTGCTTGTAGCTCCTGCAACACTTGGTCTTCTAGCACCAATGTCTGTATCAGCTAATGAGCTTAACCTTGCTGAAGTATCTGGTTACTCTTCTTCTGAAGAAGTGCAGAACATCAGCGAATTCTATCCAAAAGAGCTTGCTGTTACTAACAGTCGCGTTGATGGATTAGAAGCAAGATTGAACAATATGGAAGCTGGTAGTTTCTCAGAAACTACAACTGCTTCATTTAGCGCTGACTTTATGTTAGGTGCTGTTGATGACACTCCAACTGCAGATACTGGTAATACCGGTGAAGGTTCTCAGTCCTTAATGGGTGCTTACAGTTTCCAAATCGACCTTAATACAAGTTTTACAGGTGATGATTCACTTGATATTTCTTTAGATGCTGGTAACGCTGGTACAGCTGGTGTTGCTGAATTTGATGGCAATGGCAGTGGAGATGGCCTTCTTGTTGATGGTGTTTCTTACAGCTTCCCTGTAGGTGATGCAACTGTTATGGTCGGTGACAATACTGACGGTAGTGCACTTTTTACAACAGCTTGTGCTTACGGCGGACCATCTAACACACTTGATGATTGCGGTAATGTAAATGCTGCTATCACTAACGGTGGTGCAATGGCAGGTGCTAGCTATGACTTCGGTAACGGATTTACAGCTGCTGTAGGTTATGCAGGTCCTGAAGGTGGAATCTTGACTGAAGAATCAGATGACGCATACGGAGTTAATGCTGCTTACACTGGTGAAAACTATGGTGTATCACTTACTTACGGTGTTCTTGAAACAGGTACTGAGGAAGATACATTTACTGCTATCAACGGTTATTACACTCCTGAAGGTTTCCCTTCAATTAGCGTAGGTTATGAAACTGGTGAAGATGGTAGTGTAACTACTTCTGCTGACGGACTTGAAAGTTTCTTCGTTGGTTTAACCTTTGATGAAGTAGGACCAGGTTCTGCTGGAATTGCTATGGGTACTAAAACACCTACAGTTGAAGACACAGATGAGCAGTACATGTATGAAGCATACTACTCATATCCTGTTAACGATGGTATGACAATTACTCCATTAGTATTCATCAAAGAAGTTTCAACAGCAGGTGCTGACGATGAAACTGGTGTAATGGTTAAAACATCATTCAGCTTCTAAATTTTATAAAAATAATTTAGAAACCCTCTTATACACAACGAAAGGCCTGCATATATGCAGGCCTTTTTTTTGATGACAACTTTTTTTTCGTCTACAGTAGGTTGAAAATTAAATTTCAATGGCTTAAGCTAGTTTATATTTAATTTCTGTGTGAGGAATTTTTATGAAACTTTTTCAGCGTTTGCTATTGGCTCCAGCAGCTTTGGGCTTTTTAGCACCATTATCTACAAATGCTTCTGAAGTAAATTTAAATGAGATTTCAAATTACTCTGACGTAGAGAGTATAGATTTTGCTAATTCTTTTAATAAAGAGGATTCAAAGAAAAACACTCTTCTTGCTGGTGGAGAAGGCTTAGTTGATCAAAGTAGTAGTCATGATGGAGGTTTCTCAGAGACTACAACTGCTTCATTCAGCACAGACTTCATGTTAGGTGCTATTGATAACGAAGCAACAGCTGATACTGGCAATACAGGCCATGGTGGGCAATCAGTAATGGGTGCTTACAGCTTTCAAATCGACTTAAACTCTAGCTTTACTGGTGAAGATTCACTTGATATTTCAATAGATGCTGGTAACTCTGGCTCAGCTGGTGTTGCTGAATTTGATGGCAATGGTAGTGGAGATGGTCTTGTTGTAGATGGGGTTTCTTATACTTTCCCCATTGGAACAAAAACTACAGCTTTCTTTGGAGACAATACAGATGGAAGCTTACTTTTTGACACTGCTTGTGTTTACGGAGGTCCATCAAACACACTAGACGATTGCGGTAATAACTACTCGGCTATAAATGCTGGTGGTGGAGCAGCCTTCGGTGCAAGCTATGATATTGGTAACGGATTCACTGCTGCTTTCGGTTATACAGGTAGTCCGACTGGTTTGATGACTGAAGAGGGAGATGACGCATACGCAACGCAAGTAACTTACTCTGGCGATAACTACGGTGTATCTCTAACTTATGCTTATAAAGAGAATCCAACCTTCACCCAAACAGTTACTGACACAGATATTTATGGATTAAATGCTTATTTCATCCCTAGTGGATCAGGTTTGCCATCCATAAGTGCTGGTTATGAAACTGCAAATAGTGATATTCCAGAATTAAGTACTACAACTAATATTGATTCATCAGCTTGGTTTGTTGGCCTTTCATGGGATGAGATTGGTCCAGGTTCTGCTGGTATAGCAGTTGGTACAAAGCAACATACTGTTGATTTTGACTCAACAGCAGTTGATGATGAACTCTTGATGTATGAAGCATATTACTCCTACGAAATTAATGATGGAATGACAGTTACACCATTAATTTATACAAAGGAGTTTGCTTCAGGAACTGAAGACGAAACCGGTGTAATGGTTAAGACATCATTTAGTTTCTAATAAAAGCCTAAGTCAAGCAATTTTAAGATCTGTCATTACGACAGATCTTTTTTTTTAGTAATCTATTAAATTTGAATCGCTATCATCTGAAAATTCAATACTTGACCTGGATTTATAATCAATAGTCGATCTGGGTTGAATAGCCTCTTGTCTCCTTTTAGCATCTGCTTCCCTTTTAGCTTTAGCCTCTTCTCTCCTCTTAGCATCTGCTTCCCTTTTAGCTTTAGCCTCTTGTCTCCTTTTAGCATCTGCTTCCCTTTTAGCTTTAGCCTCTTCTCTCCTCTTAGCATCTGCTTCCCTTTTAGCTTTAGCCTCTTCTCTCCTCTTAGCATCTGCTTCCCTTTTAGCTTTA
>NZ_JNAR01000014.1 GCF_000760095.1 Prochlorococcus marinus str. MIT 9401 | reverse complement strand
AAAACAAGCGCCCTTGATTATTGGTTTGGGTGAAGGAGAATTTATTTGTGCTAGTGATACTCCAGCTATTGCAAACTTTACGAATATTATTCTGCCTATGGAGGATGAAGAAATAGCTTTACTAACTCCACTTGGAATTGAAATATATGACTCAAATAACGAGAGACAATATCGAAATCCAGTTTCTTTAAAAGTCTCAGATCAAATAATGGATAAGATGAATTTCAAGCATTACATGTTAAAAGAGATATATGATCAGCCTGAGACTGCAAAAAACTGGCTGGAAAATTATTTAACTAAAAATATAGATAATGGTCAATATCAAATCAACTATCCTTTTGATATAGATTTTTTTGAATCAATAGAAAGAATTGAAATTATTGCTTGCGGCACAAGTAAACATGCTGCAATGGTGGGAAGCTTTTTATTAGAACAATTTTCAGGTATTCCTACAAATGTTTTTTATGCAAGTGAATTTCGATATTCACCGCCTCCAATTTTGCCAAATACATTAACTATTGGAGTCACTCAATCTGGAGAAACTGCTGACACAATTGCGGCTATTGATATGGAAATTAAAAGACGTTCTTCAATTGAAGAAAAAAAATTTCAACCCAATCTTATTGCAATAACAAATAGAAAAGAGAGTTCCATAGGAAGGCAGGTTTCCAATATTATTGATATTTGTGCAGGAATAGAAGTTGGAGTTGCAGCAACAAAAACTTTTTTTGCTCAATTACTTTCTTTCTATGGATTAGCTATTAAATTTGCTCAAATTAAAGGTAATCAAAGTCCTGATGAAATAGGTCAATTAATAAATGAACTTATAAAACTTCCGCCATTATTGGAAGAGCTCATAGAGACACATAATAAATCTTCAGAAAAGCTAGCGCATGACTTTTTTAATATTAGGGATGTTATTTTTTTAGGAAGAGGAATAAATTATCCAATCGCTCTTGAAGGAGCGTTAAAACTTAAAGAAATTAGTTATATTCATGCAGCTGGCTATCCTGCTGGTGAGATGAAACATGGTCCAATAGCTTTATTAGACAAAAAAGTGCCTGTTATTTCAATTGCCTCACCTGGTGAGGTTTTTGATAAAGTTATAAGTAATGCTCAAGAAGCAAAAGCTAGAGATTCATATTTGATTGGGATTGCTCCTGAATGTAACGGTACTGAAATCTTTGATTATTTAATGAAAGTCCCTTCCTCTAATGAATGGATTTCACCTTTATTGAACATAGTTCCTTTACAATTATTGAGTTACCATATTGCAGCTCATAGGGGACTTGACGTGGATCAACCAAGAAATTTAGCCAAAAGCGTCACTGTGGAATAATTAGTTTTTCGCAAATTTTTATTTTTAAATTTGTAGTTCTAAAAGTCCATTTGGAGGATTAATTATCAAAAAATTATTTTTTATATCTACTAATGGAACTATTTCTTCAACAAATGGTATGAGAACTTTTTTTTGATTGTTCAATAGTTCAATAACAATTAAATTATTTTTCTCATTTTCTAAATTAATAACTTTCCCTATTGTTTTTAATTCTTTATTTTCAAAAGTCTTGACCTCTAGATTTATAAGTTCCAACAAGTGGAATTCTTCCTTTTTTAGTTTTGGTAGCTTATCTGTTTTTACAAGAATTTTAAACTTTTTAAGTTGCTCTGCATGATCTCTTGTATTTATTCCTTGAAGCTTAACAATGAAGGTTTCTTTGCCTGGCTGTTTGAAACCAGATATCAGTTCTATTTTTGAAGGAGTTTCCTTTTCTTTTTGCAACCATCTCAATCCCGGCTTTAAAAATCTTTCTTCAAAGTCACTAAGAGATTTAACCTTTACCTGTCCATTTATTCCATGACATGATGTTATTAACCCAACAACCAACCATTCATTTTTATTTATCATATATTGTATTAGAAAGAGTGTTTTATGGAATTTTCTACTAAACCGATACTCCCCGGTTCTCTCGTTATTGTAAAAGATACTAACTCTATATACAGAGGATATAAAGGATTCGTACAGAGAGTTACCAAAAAAAGAGCTGCTGTTCTGTTTGAAGGGGGAAATTGGGATAAACTCATAACTTTTCAGCTAACGAATTTAGAAATAGCATAAATTAGATTTTACCTATAGTTATAAATTTTTCTATCAGGACTCTAGCTGCATTTGTTTCTGCTTGTTTATGGGATTTGCCGAATGCAGATGATTCTTTTAATCCCTCAATAAATATATCGCAAGAAAATCTTTTAGGGTCCCCATTTTTCTTTGATACTTCAATTATTTTATAAAATGGTAAATCAAAACCTTTACTTTGACACCACTCTTGCAATATTGTTTTCGATTTGAATTTATATGGAGCTTTTAAAAATATTTTTGAATCTTCCTCCCAAATATTATCTAACCAAAGATTTACTTCCAGAATTGAATTAAAGCATTTGTAAAGGGCACCTATTAAAGCTTCTGTAGATTCTCCAATTATAGTATTTTTTGAATTTTCATCGCCCAGAGCTTTAGGTCCTTTAATTATTAATTTTTCTATATCAATTTTTTCTCCTAGTTTAATTAGCCATTCATCACTTACAATTTGTGCTCTTAACTCTGATCTCTCTCCCACACTCATTTGAGGATATTTTTTTTCAATAAAATTAGAAGCAGCTAATCTCAGGACTGCATCTCCAAAAAATTCGAGTTTTTCATAATTTGTTGTTTTATCCTCTGAGGAATGGATGAATGCTTGATTAAAATTTTGAATAATTGAAATATTTTGTGTTCCAATTATTTCAGAAAATCTTTTTGATTTTATATTTAAAGACTTTAAAAAAGTAGTTATTTGATTTACCCTCTTTTCGTTAATTATTTTTTTCATTTGATTTGAATAATCACAATAATTAGAAAGCAGGTCATAAGCCGGGTTCTGTTCATCTTAATTAAGATGGGCAATCATCTATCTAGGACTGGAATTACTTCACAGTCTCAAGCGGCGCTAAAAAGTAGATTGTGTAATGGTCATAAATCTACTAAGCCTTGCTCCCAGCCGGGGTTTACCTAGCCAACACTTCTCAATGTTGCTGGTGCGCTCTTACCGCACCCTTGCACCCTTGCCATACAAAAAAGTATTAGGCGGTATGTTTCTGTGGCACTTTCCTCACGGTTACCCGCACTGGGAATTACCCAGCAAGCCTGACCATGTGGGAGCCCGGACTTTCCTCAAAAAAGTTTTATTTTGTTTCCAAAATAAAACTTTCTCGCGATTGCCTCTCCTGCTTTCATTTAGCATAATGCTTAATACCCCAAAAATCATCTATTGGGGCTGTAGCTCAGCAGGATAGAGCAACGGTTTCCTAAACCGTAGGTCGTGGGTTCGACTCCCGCCAGTCCCGTAAAAATAAAAAACTATATGTAGTATATGTGCAAACTTGCTACTCTCTAGCTAGCGTATAGTTAGTAATAAATCTTGTATGGCTAAGTTGCATGATATGCGTTTAAAGCTCTTAATTCAACAAGAGCATGAACTTATTTCTAAATCTCAACCAAATGATTTAGATCTTTCAATAGTTCAAGCAAGATGCCTATGCTGGCTAGCTTTATTAGCGGAAGCTCACGAAGATCAGGCAAATGACGCTGAAAAAAGAGGTGATGCTGAACAAGCAATGGGATGGTTCGCTGATTCTATGAGACTAAGAGATGTTATTAATTTAGTTACTAGTATTGAGATTCCTTTGCCAGATAGTCCAGATTCACTTGATGAAAATGACGAATTATTAGATGGTCCTACAATTTTGCCCAAATAGTGAGATGATATAGAAAGAATTATATTTTCTTTTGGCTGAAGAACCATGTCAATGCTCTGATTGTCAGAGATTTTATAAAGAGCATGATCGTCTGATTAGAGAGTTTCCGACTTTTAAGCAGCAACAGGAATTAAATTGGGCATCTATTCAATCTTTTAGAACTCTTTGCACTAAAGTTACTGATGAGTTGCACAGAGAATTATCAGAAAGAGAATCAAATCAAAAAATTGTTCCGGAAGAAAACCATATTTCTGATAAAGAAATTAATGAGGCTTTAGTTGAGCTTGAAAGTGTTAATGCTTATTTATATTCAATTGAAGCATTAATGGAAAGAATATTTGATACAAAAATTTTCAATAATATTGAATCAAAATTTAAGGAAATTGCAAATGAATTAGCACCAGATCCATTAAATATGGATAGATTAATTTTGAATAGATTATTTCATCAAACTCCAGACTCACCAGACAAGAAAAATATTAATTAGTTAGTTCTTCGACATCACAAGTAATTTCAACTGGCATTGGAGAGACTTTCCAAATAGATTTACAATACTCTCTAATAGATCTATCTGAAGAAAAATATCCTGATCTAGCGGTATTTAATAAGGCCATTTTATTCCAAGATTTTTTGTTATTCCAGCATTTACTGACTACATCCTGTTTATTTAAGTAGTCTTCAAAATCAGCCATAACAAAAAATGGGTCATGTCCAGTCAAACTATTTAATAAAGGTTTAAATAATTCTTTATCTCCATTGCTAAAGTGCCCAATTTCAATTAGGCGAATTACTTCTTTTAGCTCAGCACATTGATCTATAAAAGTTTTGGGTGAGTAATTATTATTTTTTAAATCCATAATTTCGCTTTCAGTTTTACCAAAAAGAAAGAAATTTTCTTTTTTTACAAGATCTCTTAATTCCACATTGGCTCCATCTAAGGTTCCGATAGTTAACGCACCATTCATGGCAAACTTCATATTTCCAGTCCCAGATGCTTCTTTTCCAGCAGTTGAAATTTGTTCTGAGAGGTCAGTTGCAGGATAAACTATTTCACCAAGTTTAACGTTATAGTCAGGTAGAAAAACAACCCTTAATAAACCATCCATATCTGGATCAGAATTTACAACATCAGCAATACCATTAATGAATCGAATCATCAATTTTGCCATAAAGTAGCCAGGAGCAGCTTTACCTCCAAATATTATCGTTCTTGGAACTTCATAATTATTTGTGCCATTTTTAATTCTTAGATATTGAGCAATAATTTGGAGGGCGTTTAAATGTTGCCTTTTATATTGATGAATTCTTTTTACTTGAACATCAAATAAACTTGATGGATCTACAAGTATTCCAGTTTTTGAATGGATAAAATTAGATAATTTTCTTTTGCCATTTAACTTGGTTTCTTCAAATTTTTGTAAAAAATTATTGTCATCTTTTTTTTCTTCTAACTTCTGGAGGAGTTCCATATTTGTAATCCAATCAGGACCAACTTCTTCTTCTAGGAGGTTAGATAGTGATGGATTAGATAGCGCAACCCATCTCCTTGGAGTTACCCCATTAGTTACATTTGTAAATTTTTCAGGCCATAATTTTGCGAATTCAGGTAGAAGTTGTCTTTTTATTAGATCTGAGTGGAGGGCTGCAACACCATTAATATGGTGTGCTCCAATCGTAGCCAAGTGAGCCATCCGAACTGATTTGGAGCCTTCTTCATCAATTATTGAGAGTTTTTGAAGAATTTTGTCATCACCAGGGTAGCGGAGTCTTAATTGTTGTAGAAATCTCCAATTAATTTCATAGATAATTTCTAAATGACGAGGAAGAAGATCATTAAATAGACCTAAATCCCATTTCTCTAAAGCTTCAGGTAGTAATGTGTGGTTGGTATAGGCAACTGAAGAGGTTGTAATGTTCCAAGCTTTATCCCAACTTATTTGATATTGGTCAATAAGAAGTCGCATTAATTCTGCAACTGCAATAGCAGGATGTGTATCATTCAACTGGACAGTCCAATGTTTAGGGAATTCTGTTATTGGTATTGATCTTTTTTCAAGGCTTCTCAGCATATCCTGAAGAGAACAACTTACAAAAAAGTGTTGTTGTTTGAGTCTTAATCTTCTACCTTCGTCAGTCCCATCATTTGGATATAGAACTTTTGAAAGGGTTTCGGATGCAACTTTTTCTTCAACTGCACCATAATAATCACCAATATTGAATGCATAAAAGTCAAAACTTTCCGTCGCATCAGCTCTCCATAATCTTAATCTGTCACATGTATTTACTCTGTATCCTAAGACTGGAACATCATGAGGCACTCCAATAGCATGTTCCGAAGGGATCCATCTCGATCTGTAGTTGCCTTTATCATCTCTATAACTTTCAGTTCTGCCTCCAAAACCAACGAAACATGATTCATCTGGTTGTGGAAGTTCCCATGGCCATCCACCTTTTAGCCATTTATCAGTTACTTCAACTTGCCAACCATCTCTAATTAATTGATTAAATATACCAAATTCATAACGAATCCCATAACCAACTGCTGGAACTTGTAGAGATGCTAATGATTCCAAATAGCATGCTGCAAGTCTGCCAAGTCCACCGTTGCCTAATCCAGGCTCCTCTTCAACTTCAAGAATTGTTGACAATGATTCAATTCCAAATCTCTTTAAAGCATCTTCAGCTTCTTGAGTTATTCCTAGATTTAAGAGATTATTACTTAATTGAGGACCTATTAAAAATTCTGCTGATAAATAGGCTACTGTTTTTTGTGGTTTTTTTCTAATAACTTCTTGGCTGGCCAAATATCTTGTCATTAGCCTATCTTTAACTGCATAACTTAAAGCCATATATAAGTCGTGAGGACTTGCAGAAGTAGCTAACTTTCCAAGTGTATAGAAAAGATGGGCTGTCATTCCTTGGAAAACAGCATCAGAATCCATGCCAGCTTTCTCAGGATCTAGGTAGCAACCTGGGGTAGGTAAACGTAGATCAAAGGGTTCGTTGGAATTCATTGACTTATCCATATAACAGACAATAGCCATTTTTTTGAAAATTTCTTTGTTGTAACTTCAGATCCACACTTGTTGAGTATTTTTGCTTTTTTTTTACATATTTCTTAAAGTGGGCCCTCAATAAACTATCTTCCAATTAGGTAGTTTATTTTTTTCTCATTTCATATGTATTCCTTACTTGCTGAATTAAGTGCACATGATTTAGAAGTTGCTGAAACATTGATAGGAGTTATAAGATTTCTATTGATATTTTTAGCTGCAAGAGCATTAGCAGAAGTATTAGTAAGACTGAGTTTACCAACTATTGTAGGTGAGCTGCTTGCAGGAGTTGTAATAGGAGCATCAGGATTCCATTTGTTAATACCTCCATCAGCTGGAACTGAACTAAATCAAGGCCTTGTAAATGTGATTAGTTCATTAGCTTCAATTCCTCCGGAAGCAGTACCTGATGTTTATTTTGAAAGTTTTCCATCCCTCCAAGCAGTAGCAACACTTGGTTTATATGCACTTTTATTTTTAACAGGTTTAGAAAGTGAATTAGAGGAATTGGTAGCTGTAGGTGCGCAAGCTTTTACTGTTGCTATGGCTGGAGTAATTTTGCCTTTTGCCTTTGGAACTCTCGGATTGATGTTTATTTTCCAAGTAGATCTAATTCCAGCAGTTTTTGCTGGAGCCTCTATGACGGCAACAAGTATAGGAATTACTGCAAGTGTTTTTGGTGAATTAGGATATTTAAAAACTAGAGAAGGTCAGATTGTTATTGGCGCAGCAGTTTTAGATGATATTTTGGGTATTGTTATTCTCGCAGTTGTCGTAGCTCTAGCTGCAGGAGGTTCTTTAGAAATTGCTCCTATTGTGAAATTAGTTGCGGCAGCTGTAGTATTTGTTATTGCTGCTATCGCATTAAGTAGAACGGCAGCACCAGGATTTGATTGGCTATTAGATAGATTAAAAGCTCCTGGAGCTGTAGTGGTAGCCTCTTTTGTAATACTTGTGTTGTGTTGTTTTGTGGCAACAGCTATTGGATTAGAAGCAGCTTTAGGTGCTTTTGCAGCTGGGTTGATTCTTAGTAGTTCTAAAAATAATCATGCAATACAACAATCTGTTTTACCTTTGGTATCCCTATTTGCGACTATTTTCTTTGTATTAGTGGGAGCTGGAATGGATTTGTCAGTTATCAATCCACTTGATCCAACAAGTAGATCAGCTCTTGTAGTTGCAGGATTTTTATTAGTTGTTGCAATTATTGGAAAAATTGCAGCGGGATGGGTATTTTCAAGTGACAAACCTACTAATAGATTGGTTGTCGGTTTGGGAATGATGCCTAGAGGAGAAGTTGGTTTAATTTTCCTTGGGCTAGGAACAAGCGCTAAGTTGTTAACTCCTTCTCTTGAAGCGGCTATTCTATTAATGGTTATTGGAACCACATTTCTTGCACCTGTTCTCTTGAGAATTGTTCTAAAAGATAAGCCCCCAAATGATGGCAATAAAATTTCAGATGATGTTGCAGCTGATCCTGTGGGTCTTCTTTAGAAAATAAGTTTATTAGAATTAGTAAACATAAGATTTTTAATAAATGGAAAAATCAGCATTGATAGATAGCGATGTAAATTATGACTGGAATTTCTTAAATTACCCAATTCATACTATTTCAGCTAAGCCTGACCAAAAATCAAAAGAAATTGCAATCTTACTAATTCATGGTTTTGGGGCTTCTACGGACCATTGGAGATTCAATATCCCTATTTTGAGTAATAAATACGAAGTTCATGCTATAGATTTACTCGGTTTTGGAAAAAGTCCTAAGCCTCAAGATGTTGAATACTCAGGATCTTTATGGAAAGATCAGGTTGTCGCTTATGTAAAAGAGAAAATAAAAAAACCTACAATTGTTGTTGGAAATTCATTAGGTGGTTATGCAGCATTAGCAGCTGGTGCAGAATTAAATGAGCTAAACGCAGGAGTTATATTACTTAATGCTGCTGGATATTTTAGTGAAGAAAAAACTATCAAAAAGAGTATGTTCCAAACTTCAATTGAAACAGTTGCCGGCATATTTTTGAAAAATATAGTTCTTCAACGTTTGATTTTTGAGAATATGAGAAATCCAAAGAATATTAAAAAAACTTTGAATCAAGTTTATGTTGACAAAAAAAATGTTGATGATTTTTTAGTTGAGTCAATAAGGAAGCCTTCGCTAGATTTCGGAGCTTTTAATGTTTTTAGAAGTGTATTTAACCCATCAGGTCCTCAGGGATTGCCGTTGGATAAGTTATTTGCAAAGCTAAATGCACCATTATTACTTCTTTGGGGAGGAAAAGATCCATGGATGAACACTCCAAAAAAAAGAAATCTATATAAAAAATTTACACCAAAAAATACCAAAGAGATTATTCTCGACGCAGGTCATTGTCCTCATGATGAAATACCTGAATTAGTTAATCAGCATATTTTGGATTGGGTTGATTCTCTTTAAGTAATAATTGTGAAACTTGAATTATCTAATAAAGACCAAGGAATTTTTGTCTTTAAATTTGACAAAAATAACTACATTAAATTTTGTCCTGAAAGAGGAGGCGTTATTACAAATTGGGTTTCGGATGGTAATGAAATACTTTATTTCGATGAAAAAAGATTTATGGACAAGACAAAAAGTATTAGGGGAGGTATCCCAATCTTATTTCCAATATGTGGAAATCTCAATACCTCTAGTTCAGTATTTGGAAAAAGTTATTTGCAACTGCCACAACATGGTTTCGCTAGAGATTTGCAGTGGCAGTACTCCTTCAATGAAAATGATAAATTTTTATGCTTATTCTTAAATGCATCGAAAAAAACTAAAAAATATTATCCTTTTGATTTCGAACTTAGAATAGAAGTTACTTTAAAGATTGGCTGTTTAGAATTTAAAATTACGATCCATAACAAGTCAGACTTTGCTATGCCCGCAAACTTTGGTTTGCATCCTTATTTTAATGTTTCTGATTTCAAAAATTTAGATTTTATGGATTATCCACTTAATTGTCAGGATCAAGAGAGAAATATTATAAGTAATACTTTGGATGAATTAAACAAAATTAATTTAGGAGCAGATCTGCTTATGTATACTTCTGGTAGAAGTTCTTTTCGAGATAAAATCTTTAAAAGAGAGGTAACTTTAAATCATCAATATCCTTTTGATTTAGGTGTTATTTGGAGTGATCCTCCAAGAAGAATGATATGTCTAGAACCCTGGACTAGCCCCCGAAATTCCTTTGTTGACGGATTTAGAAACATCATGATTCCTTCAAATTATAGTAAAAGGTTAAATGCCTCAATACAAATAAAATCTTTTAAGTAATTTTGCAATACTTATGAAAATTGTCGTTATAGATGATGATCCCACAGGTTCTCAAACTGTTCACGATTGCTTATTACTGCTTAAGTGGGACTGCTCCACTTTAGTTAAAGGTTTTGAATCTAAATCTAATTTATTTTTTATTTTAGCTAATACAAGGTCACTATCGGAAAATGATGCGAAATTTACAATAGAGGAAATTTGCAAAAACCTTAAGACTGTAATTGGTTCTAAAGCCTATGAAGAAGAAATTATTTTTATAAGTAGAGGAGACTCTACTCTTCGAGGACATAACTTTTTAGAGCCAAGTGTTCTAAATAGTTGTTTAGGTCCTTTTGATGCTACTTTTCATATTCCAGCTTTTATAGAGGGTAAAAGATTAACAATTAATGGCTCTCATTTTGTTGATAAAACCCCTATTAGTCAAACAATTTTTGCAAAAGATAAAATTTTTGGATACGAGACAAGTAATGTAAAGAATCTTTTATTTCAGCAGAGTAAATCTCAAATAAATTTTGAAAATATTCAAAATCTTTTATTGTCAGATATCGAGGTTTTAAATAATGAAGAAAATAATATTATTTTTAAAAAATTAAAGAACTTGAAGAATAATAAACATGTAATTGTAGATATAGAAAATTATTCTCAACTTAAAAAATTTTCTTTAGTTATTACAAAATTAATAAAACACAAAAAATTCCTTTTTCGAACTGCAGCAAGTTTTATAAGTTCAATTTCTGAGAAAAAAAGTGTCTCTCAGAGTGCAATATTTTTCTCTAGTTTAAGAGTTAGAAATAAAGAGAAGAGTTTTCTTCCAGGACTGATAATTGTTGGATCTTATGTAGAACTTTCAACGATACAATTAAATCACTTATTAGAGATAAGTAATTGCGATCCAGTTGAATTAGATGTTTTTGAATTCTTTAAAATTACTTCATCAGAAAACTATCAGAAGCGAAGAAATTTGTTTAAAAATAAATTTTTGAAAGAGATTAGATATTCCTTTGAGAAAGGAAAAACTCCTGTTTTGTTTACTTCAAGAAAATTTATGTCCTTAGATTCTTCTGAACTATTTAATTTTTATAATATACTTGCTTGTTTTATTGCTGAATTAGTCGCAGATTTAAAGTATGAAATAGGATATTTGATTTCAAAAGGTGGAATAACGACAAATTTGATTCTTAGTAATGGACTTAATGCAGATTATGTTTATCTTGAAAGACAGATTTTAACAGGTATTTCAGTGGTGACTTGCAACCTAAAAAATGGCGAAAAGCTTCCTATTGTTACTCATCCTGGAAATATTGGTACTAAAGACTCACTTGTTAATATTTGGAAAGTTTTTGAAAATAAAAAATAATTATTCAAATTAGAAATTTGAGATAATTTCTTCAGCAAAACTGCTGCAGGATAGGGGTTCTACTTTTGGTTCCATTAAGCGTGCTAGATCATAGGTGACTTTTTTTTGCTCTATTGCCTTACTTAAACCATTAGTAATTAAGTTAGCTGCTTCATCCCAACCAAAATATTCAAGCATCATTACACCACTAAGAATTACTGAGCCTGGGTTAATCTTGTTTAAGCCTGCATGTTTTGGAGCGGTACCGTGTGTAGCTTCGAAAATTGCTGCATTATCTCCAATATTCGCACCGGGAGCCATACCTAGGCCTCCAACAATTGCTGCTGCTGCATCAGAAACATAGTCTCCATTAAGGTTTAATGTTGCAAGAATTGAATATTCTTGAGGTCTAGTTTGAATTTGTTGGAATATACTATCAGCTATACGATCATCAACAAGAATAAGTTCTCTCCATTTTCCATCTCCGTGAGAATTTGATATTGATGCAATAACTTCTTTAATTTCTTCGCAAATGAATGCTTTTTTGTTATTTGTAAGCTTGTCAAAACCTGGTTCAATTTTTCGAGCATTATTTTCAATTGTAATTTCTGGATTTTCATGAATATTATCTAAAATCCAGCTTTCTCTTTCTGTAATGCAATCTTCTCTAAATTCATTTACTGCTAATTCATATCCCCAATCTCTAAATGCACCTTCTGTATATTTCATAATATTCCCTTTGTGTACAAGAGTCACATGCCTTTTATCTCCAGATAATCTTTTAGCATGTTCAATAGCTTTTCTTATATGCCTTTGGCTACCAGATTTACTCACCGGTTTTATTCCAATACCTGATCCAATTGGTATGGATCTATTTTTTAAATTTTTACTTTTTGGTATTACAACATTATTTAAGTGGTTGATTAATTCAAGACAATTATTATCCTCCGCTTCCCATTCAATGCCCATGTAGATATCCTCAGTATTTTCTCTATAAACAATAACATCTAGATTTTGGGGATTTTTGTGAGGGCTTGGAGTTCCTGAATAATATTTGCATGGTCTAACACAGCTATATAAATCAAAGATTTGCCTTAGTGCAACATTAAGAGATCTAATACCTCCACCGATGGGAGTTGTTAAAGGACCTTTGATGGCTACACCAAAGTGTTTAATTGCTTCAATAGTATCTTGAGGGAGATAATTATATGTTCCATAAAGTTCACACGCTTCATCGCCTGCATAGATCTTAAACCAATTAATTTTTCTTTCATTTCCATAACTTTTTTTAATCGCCGAATCAAGGACGATTTGAGTAGCAGGCCAAATATCCACTCCAGTGCCATCACCCCTAATAAATGGGACAATTGGATTATTAGGAACATTTGGGTTGCCTTGATTAAAAGTTATTATCTCGCCTTCATTAGGTAAAGTTAATTTTTCAAATTTTGGCATAGCATTGAATTAATAAAAGATAACTCATTGAACTTCCTCGTATTTTAATTTGCGATGAGTTATTTTCTTTAAAACCTAGAAATTTATTATTCAAATGTGAATAGAGAATGCTTTATTGATCAGCATTTCAACATCTTTATTAAAAGAAAAAGTAGTTAATAAGCAAGTTAAAGCAAATTATGTCATTTTCAAAAAAATACTCAGCTACTTATGAATGCTAGTTCAAATGTAAGTAATGTTGAAATAGCTAATAAAATTGCTTCTACTGCAGCTTTGTTTCGGAAATATTTTCCAGATGCAAGCGTAAACTTTAGTCCTTGGGATAATTCAAATAATGAATCTATGCAAGATACTATTGATTTTGCGTTTCATTTCCCTGGTTGGAGTCCTCTTATTGAATGTAGAGCAATACTCTTACAATTAAGAATTGAAAATGATAGTAATGATAGAGTCCCAAAATTGTTAGGAATAATAATGCGAGGTATGATTGTTCCATCCGAGAGGTGGAGAGTAGCTACCATCGGTGATTGGGAAATGACTGGCACTCATCTACCGCAAAAGGCACAAAAAGATCATCTTTTTTTGGTTTGTAAAGAACTTTATAAGCTATTCTCTACAACATCCGCTGGTAACAAAAATTAGCTGTTTTATGTATTTTCCTTGTAGATTAAATACACTTACACAAATAATTCAAAATATATGGCAGTCGCTCTTGCAGGACAATTAAGAGAAGGGACAAAAAAATCCCACACTATGGCAGAAAATACTGGCTTTGTGGCTTGTTTTTTAAAAGGAGTTGTTGAAAAAAAATCTTATAGAAAATTAATTAGTGATTTATATTTTGTTTATGAAGCTATGGAAGAAGAAATTAAAAGACTGGTCAACGAGGAACATCCCGTAATAAAACCTATAGGCTTTAAATCATTATTTAGGAAAGAAACTCTTGTTAAAGATCTTAAATTTTATTTTGGCGAAAACTGGAAGAATGAAATTAATATTTCGCACTCAGCAAAAGAATATGTTGAAAGAATCAGAGAGGTCGCAAAAAAATCACCAGAGCTATTAGTTGGTCACCACTACACTCGCTATATAGGAGATTTATCTGGGGGGCAAATCTTGAAAAGGATTGCAAAAAAAGCATTAAATTTACAGGGCAATGATGGTTTAAATTTTTATGAGTTTGAATTAATTGCTGATGAAAAGAAATTCAAGGAAGAATATTCCCTTACTTTGAATCAACTTCCAATCAATCAAAAGACTGCTGATCAAATTATTGATGAAGCTAATAAAGCTTTTACTTACAATATGAAAATGTTTAAGGAGCTTGAAGGTAACTTGATTGCTGTTTTAGGCAAGATTGTATTTAATTACATTACAAAAAAAGTAAGGAAAGGAAGCACCGAAACCTAGTAATTTATGTTTGATTCATTAGTTGATTTCCTTAAAACAAATATTGATGAATTAAATGGTCATGAGGTAGATATATCAAGCGAATTCAAAGAACATCATAATGAAGACTCAAAATATATTATTAAAAATTGGCTTTTTTCATCTCCTGAATATAGAAAGTGGCGAATAACAAGATTAGATGGTGGCACAAAACTGCAAGTGTTTAATACGGTCGCATATCCAAATTTCGATATTGAAATGCCTATTTTGGGAGCTGATATTTTATGGTTTGGAACCTCTCAAAAGTTATTAGCAATACTTGATTACCAACCTTTAATTCAAGAAGGCAAGTATCTTGAAAAATATTGTTCAAGTTTAGGTAGTTTAAAGAAAAAATATTCTGCATTTGATAATAATAAAATGAAAAATATATATGATTCAAAAAAGTATTTTTCGCCATGGGTGATTATATGTAGAGGAAATAAATTAAATCTTGATAGAGATTTAAATAATATATTTTATTCATTTGTAAATAATTATTTGAAGATTTATAAATCGAATCCTGTTAATCAATTTTTAAATGCAGAAGAAATAAAGATTAATCAAATTAAATATGATAAGTATAGTTTTGAAAAAGACCCTGCAGATAAATTGTTTAAATCATTTTTTGGAGAGAGATGGACAAAAAAATTTATCAATAAATTTCTTTTTACATTAAATAAAGAAACTATTTATTGAATGTTAATCCAAGATACTATTTTTTACACTCCAGATTGGAGATGGCATAATTTTCTAAAATATTTAACTAATAATTTAATTAAAAAAAACTGTTTAGAAAAAATAATACCCTCGGAATATTCTTATAAAGACTCAACTTATGGTTCAAAAAAATCAAAAAAAAATGTGAATCTTTCTACTTGGGGTGTAACGCATAAAAAAAGAATTCAATTTGCAAGAGTCGTGTGTATAAATAGTCCAAATTATTCTGTTTTAAATTTTTTAATTATTCCTAATACAATTTATAATGTTCCATTTTTTGGAGTAGATTTTGTTTCTCTACCTAATAGTCATTTATTAGTATTAGATTTTCAGCCTTCATTAAAAATACAAAATCAATTTAATAATGAGTTAATAGAAAAACTTATAAAACTCAAAAATCATTGTCATTCATCACTCCCATTAGCTGAAGAAATGTCTCCAGATGTAGCTAGATTTTTTTCTCCCGGAGTAATCTGGTCAAAATTACCAAAAGAAGAAAGAAGTGATTTTTTGATTGCTAATCATCTTTATACCTCATTTAAGGAATATCTTGATTTGTATTTGGAAATTCTTTTCGAAAGCAAAGAAGCCAATATGCAACTGCAAAAAGAATTAAAAAATGGCCAAAATAATTATTTGAAATATAGAAGAGATAACGATCCAGCAAGGCCAATGTTGTCGAGTTTGTTTGGTAAAGAATTTACTGAATCTTTAATTAAAGAAGTTTTATTTACTACTTAAAAGTCTTATAATTTATGGAAATTTGAAATCATATGAAAAAAATTTCTGTTCTTTTTGTATGTCTGGGAAATATTTGTAGGTCTCCCGCAGCGGAAGCTATTTTTATACGTCTACTCGAAAGGAAAGGATTAACCGATGGCTTTATTATAGATTCTGCTGGAACTGGGAGTTGGCATATTGGAAAAAAAGCTGACTCTAGGATGAGAATTGCGGCAGAGAGAAGAGATATAAATATCTTAAGCAGGGCTCGTCAAATTACTAGCAAAGATTTTGACAAATTTAACTATATACTTGCGATGGACGACTCAAATTTTAGAAGTATTCAAGATCTTAAAAATAGAACAGCTTCAAATAATTTTGCATCAATTAAAAAAATACAAGATTTTAGATCAGTTTTTAATGAGAAAGAAGTTCCTGACCCGTATTTTGGAGGTGATGAGGGCTTCGATTATGTCCTTGATATTTTAGAAGACTCCGTAAAGGGTTTTTTAGAGAGTATTTATTGATTTTATTTGATCTCAGTCTCTTTAGGAATCTTGTCATTATAAAGATCAATAATTTTATCTACTACCTCATTAATTGAATATCCATCCGTAATAATTTCTATTGCGTCATTCGCTTTTATTAGAGGTGAAATTTCCCTATTGGAATCTTCAAAATCTCTTTTCTTTATAAGTTCTTTTAATGTATGAAGGTCTATTTCTTGTAAGTCTTTACTATTTTTATCAGATTTTCTTCTTTTTGCTCTTTCATCGATACTAGCAGTTAAAAATATTTTAAGTTCTGCATCAGGAAAAACAGTAGTTCCTATATCTCTTCCCTCAGCTACAAGTCCTCCTGATTCGCCAAGTTTTCTTTGTTCTTCTACTAAGAATTTTCTTACTTCTTTTATCGAGGAAATTTTAGAAACGATCGAATTGATCTCTTGCGATCTTATCTCTTCAGTCACACGGTATTTATTAATAAACACATCTTGATATGAATTTTCATTTGACTTGAACACAATAGAAATATTTTTAAGAATATTCTGCAATATTTTTTCTTTTTTATAATCAATATTTTCTTTTATTAATAGCCAACTCAATGCTCTATACATTGCTCCAGTATCTAAATATAAAAGTTTAAGTTTTTTTGCTATTAACTTTGTTACGGTACTTTTACCTGAACCAGCAGGGCCATCAATTGCAATAATCGGCCTTCTTTTCATAAGAAAAACGTGATCTATTAATCTAGTCTCTCCACATCTTATCGCACCAGCCAGTAACGAAATATTATCCTCAACTCTTGCTTTTTGGAGGGTATGAGGGTTTAAATGTTCTAAATACTCGATTGAAATTTTTTCTGCCGACAACTTTCTAATCATTTCTTTTAAACTGATTGTTTTTTCTTGTTGAAAATTTTTTTTTGCTTGTAATAACTCATTTGAAAAAAATTTAATAAATTTCCTTTCATTTTTTGATAAATGTATATTACGAGAACTTAAAGGAATTCCATCAAAATCTCTTTGTGTAGGAATAGATTTGATAGAAATATCTAATTTTTTTGTTAGGACAAGATTTTTTAAAATTAACAATTGTTGCCAATCTTTTTCTCCTAAGTAAAGATTTTTTGGCTTGATGAGATTAAGTAATCTATAAACTACTGTGCAAACGCCATCAAAATGACCAGTTCTATTTAATCCACATAATGCAGAAGATAGTTCTAAAGGGGCTTTGAGAAAGCTAATGTTTTTATTATCCGGTGGATATATATCTGCGGTACTTGGGATGAAGACGGCATCTGCACCATTTTCAAAGGAGATTTTTATATCATCATCGATTGTTTGAGGATAATTCTCGAAATCTAACTTGTTATCAAATTGAAGTGGATTAACAAAAATACTTACTAAATTAATATTAGAATTATCATTTTTTGCTGTCGATATTAGTTTTATATGTCCATTATGAAGATTACCCATTGTTGGAATAAAGTTAATTTCACTATTTATATTTCTTCTCCAATTTTCTATTTCTTCAGTTTTCCTTATAATTACTTTCTTCACTTTCTTTTTAAAAAATAAATCTATTTGATAAATAATTACTGGACAAAAGCAATCTTCGGAGGAATATCTATATAGGGAAAGTCTATCATTTTTATTTCATGGATTACAAAACATCAGGTGTTGATATAGAAGCTGGGCGAGAATTTGTTTCTGAAATTAAACAGGCAGTTGAAGGAACTCATACATCTAATGTGATTGAGGGTATTGGTGGGTTTGGAGGTTTGTTTAGAATTCCTGTTGATAGTTTTAAAAAACCAGTTCTTGTTTCAGGAACTGATGGTGTTGGAACAAAATTAGAACTAGCCCAAATTAAAAACTTTCACTTTGAGGTTGGTATTGATTTAGTGGCCATGTGTATGAATGATATTATTACCAGCGGTGCAATACCTTTATTTTTTCTTGATTATATTGCTACTGGTAAGCTTGATAAGGAAAAATTATTGCAGGTTGTTAAGGGCATTTCCCATAGTTGCGGAGAAAATAAATGTTCATTACTAGGTGGAGAAACTGCCGAAATGCCAGGATTTTATTCAAAAAATAAGTATGATCTTGCAGGATTTTGTGTAGGAATAGTTGACGAGGATAAGCTTATTAATGGTAAAAACGTATCTGAAAATGACTTAATAATTGCTTTAAAAAGTAATGGAGTCCATAGTAATGGTTTTAGTTTAGTAAGAAAAATAATTCAAAATAATAATTTAATAGATAAAGAATTTGAAAAAGTTTCTCATTTAAATTTTTATGATGAATTATTGAAACCTACAAAAATTTACAATAATGTGATACACCAAATTTTATCTGAAAATATAGAAATTAAAGCAATGTCTCATATTACTGGTGGAGGAATTCCAGAGAATCTACCAAGATGTATTCCTTCTGATTTTATTCCTTATATCAATACAAATTCTTGGGAAATTCCTATTTTATTTAAATTTTTAAAAGAGAAAGGCACGATTCCTGAAAAGGATTTTTGGAACACTTTTAATCTTGGAGTAGGATTTTGTTTAATTATTGATAAACAATATAAAGACGCAATTTTAAATGTCTGCAAAGATCACGATATAGATAGTTGGGAGATTGGAAAGATAGTTCGTAAAAACAATTTAACAATGAGTAAATTTTTGCCAGAAATCCTAACCTAAATTTTTTTCATATTTTTTAAAATGAGTTTTAAAAAATTATTTTTTATACACAAAAGAAAAAGTTAGGTGTAATATAATAAAATCACCTTCGAATAATGTCGGAAGTTTAAGTATTAAGATTTAACCTTTTATTCAATGCCTTTTGCAAATAATCAAAGAATTACGCGTAGACGAAGTTCAGCTGGCCCTACACCACCGAAAAGACCAATAGGTAATAATTCTGAATTGAATGGTAGACAACCACAAGGTCCAAGACCTACTTTTTTGACACTACGGGACCATGGGAAAGTTTTCGTAGCTGATTTACCGAATTTGTCCGATGGTCAATTAGCGCATATTAGTAAAGAAGCTAATGAAGTTTTAAATAGCTTGGAGAAGAGGCTTAGTGATCTTGAAAATGAGCCTAATATTGGCAACCCTGAAAATGATACTTTGATAAAAGCCTCTACCAAAAGAGATGTCACACTTAGGTTTATTAAATCTATAGAAGAAGAACAAGAACATAGAAAAAATAATCCTGCCTTAAGAGATGCTGCGTCTGAATCCTTACCGAGAACTTTTCTTGAGGTGGCTAGACATAGATTGCCTGGAGCAACTTTTGATTCTCTACTTCGAGAGGCTCTTGAAGCATGTTCAGTTGATGAGAGCGCTGAAGAAAAGCAAATTATCGATGAGCCCAAAGAAACTGTAAAAATAATGGATATACCCTCTTCCAACACAAATGCTTCACTTGTTGTTAGTATCGATTCGAGTGATGATTCCAATAATGACTCTATTTGATTTGACAGAAGAGTTAAAAAGTTTAAAGGAACAAAATAATTTAAAAATTAGTCTTTCTTCAAATAAAGATCCTATTTTATGTAATCACTGCAAAAGGACTGCATCTAATGGTGTTAGATGTTTAGGAATGTGCGTAGCTGATAGTGATTACTAAATTAGTTAAAATGAGTATATAAATTATCTGATAAAAAGAACTAATAAATCTATTAAATCTTATTTATCAATCAATATATAAGGTAGAATTTAGCAATAATAAAGAATGTTTTTTCTATATATAACTAGGTAATTGAAACTTTTTACCTTATTATTTGAAATTTAAGTTCTTCGAAAATTTCATAATTAAATGTCTAAAAAAATTAAATAAGGCTGAACCCATATTCGAGGCGGATACGAAATTTGAGACTTGCTGCTATAACATTCTTACTTTATGCGGATTGCCTGATTCACCTAACACTCACCTACCAGAAAAATAATTAATTTGTTTTTGATGCTTGGGCAGGTGAAATTTTCTAAAATAAATTTCTAAAAAATTATTTACATTCAGCATTTCCTATTCCTGCCCCTAAAACCGCCCCTAAAGGAATAGTCCAACCATATGCGTCTCGTTTTGATAGAGATGCTGCAAGTCCACCTCCAATCAATCCACCTAAAGTAGTACTACTAGTGCATTTTGGAGCAGGTTTATATTTCACATATGAAGTTTGGGGTTCAGGTTTATGATGATAATTGAATACTTTGCGATGATTATTGCATGGGATAGAAACTTTCTCGTTATAAGATTTGACATAACCAGGCGACATTGAATTCCCTGGAATATATTTTTCCCTGTACTCATAACGGAAGCATTTGTTCTCGTATGCGTATCCTTTTTGTGACTCGTATGCTTCACGGTTACTGCGATCTCCAATGCTCTCATAAGCATTTACTGGAAAAGATGAACCAAATATAAGAATTGCGATAAGAGTTTTCATTTTTAAAATTAAGATATTTTAAGCAACTCACTCACACGACTTAACCATAAATTATTTATTTAAAATTTAAAGTTTGGATATTATTCTTTGCCAACTGTCACATGTGACAGTTACTCATGAAATGATTAAAAATTAGATAATTTTCTTCAAATAAATTTGAATTCTCTTCAGGAATATTTTTTCTCATATGAGAGGTGTAAGGTGAATTCATGGGATAATATTACAAAAGGGCTAAAGGTCGACTCACCTTTCACTCACCTACCGCTAAAAATGCTTTGAAATTTAAGAACAGATATTTAAAACTCAAAGTGTTGGAAGGGGTTACAGTGAATCTTATAACCCGAATAATGAAGGCGGCACCCAGATTCGAACTGGGGATAAAGGATTTGCAATCCTCTGCCTTACCACTTGGCCATGCCGCCGATAAAGATTCAATTGAGTCTTTTTATGATCTTAACAGTAAGGTGACTCATTCTCTATTATTTATATGCAATGGACATGGAGAAGATGTAATCGCATCGGAAATAATAAAAATATTACTAAAAAAAATAAATAATAATATTGAAGTTTTGCCTTTAGTAGGAAATGGGGATGTATTTAATTCAATAAAATCAAAGAAATTTCATAAAATAGGACATTTAAAAGAGTTGCCTAGTGGAGGATTTAGTAATCAAAGTCTGAAGGGATTTTTGCTTGATTTGTTAGCTGGATTTTTAATTTATAATTTACGAAATTTTTTAATTGTAAAACAAAAGTCAAAACAAAAATTTAAAATCATTGCGGTAGGAGATTTTCTACCATTAATTTACGCATGGAGTTCAGGATGCGACTTCAGTTTTATTGGAACTCCTAAAAGTGACCATACATGGAGTAGTGGCCCTGGGCGTGCTTTAAGCGATATTTATCATAGATTGAAAGGCTCTGAATGGGACCCATGGGAAATTTTTCTAATGAAATCTCCAAGATGTAAAAATTTAATTATGAGAGATAAAATCACAGCTAATAATTTGAATAGAAAAAAAATTAATGCAAAATACTTGGGTAATCCAATGATGGATTTTGTTAATCCAACAAACGAAAAGATATCAAATATTATTTCTTTTAAAAGGATAATTTTATTAGTTGGAAGTAGATACCCTGAAGCCCTTAAAAATCTTGATAATTTTCTTACTTGTTTGAAAGATTTTGATTTATCAAAGGATTTGGTAATACTTTTGCCTTTGAGCATTAACGCGAATGTTATTCAAATTCAAAGTTATTTAAATAAATATGGTTTTATAAAACAGGGTAAAGTTAAATTTCTAATTGATGAAGATTCAGTATGGAAAAAGAAAGATCAATATGTAGTGATTGGAAAAGGTAAATTTAATTCATGGGCCAGTATGGCAGAAGTTGGCTTGTCCAATGCAGGAACTGCTACAGAGCAAATTGCTGGCCTTGGAATTCCATCTCTTTCTCTACCGGGACCTGGGCCACAATTTACAAAATCATTTGCAAAAAGGCAATCAAGATTATTGGGAGGTAGTGTTTTAGTTTGCAAGAATAAAAAAATTCTTTTAAAACGTTTAAAATTCCTTTTGAAAAAAAAAGTTAATAGGTTAGAACAAGCGAAAATTGGAAAAAAAAGAATGGGGGAATCCGGAGCAAGTAAGAAAATCGCAGATGCTATAAACAATCATTTGTTATCTTAGTAAATGGGACTAGCTTATTAATTATTAATTCTTTTATGTATCCAATAAATGATCGGCAATATCTCAAAATTTGTGCAGAGATTGCAAAACTTATGAGTATAAGCTTATCTTCCGCTAAGAAGAAAGTAGAAATTCAAATTGCTAAAGAAGGCTCGAAAACTATTCAAGAAAAAATACAAGTGGCGCAAAATGTCTTAAAAATTTGTGAAAAAAATGATGGAGATAAATTAAGTTCTTCGAGAATACTTGATAAGCTTATGGAAACTCTTGATGGTGAAGATATTTTTTTAACTGAAGATTGATTCTTAATGTTCAAATATATTTGAGAATTTTAGTATGTCTAAATCAGCATGTACAGAAACTGTTTCGAAACATTTTTGAGCTAATTCATATCTATTCTCTCTTTCTAAGATAATTTTTAATTTATACATAGCTTCAATTAAATATCTAACATCATTTGCTGCATAATTTAATTGAGCATTTGTTAAATCTTCGTTGCTACCCCAATCACTACTTTGCGAGCTTTTATCAAGTTCTATTCCTAACAATTCATTAATTAAATCCTTTAAACCATGTTTATTTGTATAAGTTCTTGCCAACTTACTAGCAATTTTTGTACAAAAAATATTTTTCGTATTAATTCCAAGATTGCATTTTAAAGCTGCTACATCAAATCTCGCATAGTGAAATATTTTAGTAATCTTGTTATTTTCAAGAAGTTCTTTTAAATAAGGTGAAGAAGATGTATTAAGTTCGATTTTTATACAGGATGTCCTTTTGAATTCATTACATATTTGTACTAAACAGAGTCTATCTCTTCCATGAATTAATCCCATTGCTTCAGTATCAATAGCTAGGTAGGATGATTTTTTATAAAGATTGTATAAATCTGATGTTAAATCGCTATGAAGAAGATCAATATTTTTATTTTCAATAGTCATTTTTTAAAAAGTATTTAAAGTAATTTAAGATTTAGAGTATTATTAAAGATTTTATTTAATTAAGAATTTTTATCTAGTAAGAACATTTTACAGAATAATTCTAAAAAATTATAATATGATGTAACTTTAATTTTTATTCTCGAATTACTAGAAAAAATTTATTTAATGTCGTATACCTTAAATTCAACATTATTGCTAACAATTCTCTTGGCCGTAGGATTATTTTTTTTTCTCAGGGCTTCCAGTAAAGATAGAACAACCATTGTTGAGATTTCCTCTTCTCAGAAGCCAGTTAAGGTTTTAAATAGTTTATGCGAATGGCTCAATTTGAGGGGATGGAAGCAAACAGGAGGAGATTTTGAACAAAGAATTTTAATATTCAAGGGTCAAGTTATTTCTAGTAAATTTTTAGCAATTTTTTTAGGTTTTCTTGGCGGTTTTGGTTCTTGTGCTTTGGGTTTAGTAATTATTCAAATATATCCTGAATTGGGTTGGTGGCCTATTCTTTTGGGATTAATTGGTGGCCCTTTGTCTGGAATTGTTTATTTTAAAAAATCAGCAAGAGAGGAAAACTTTGAATTAAGGTTGATGAACGAAAATGAAAATGATTCAACTTTCATGAGAATAAGAGCACATAGGGATGAATTAATATCTCTAGAAAATGAACTTGGAGAAAAACTTCAATTGAAAAGTGATGGTTCTTTATTTAAAACACCTATTTAAGATACTTTAAAAGTAATTCGATAATTTTTAATCAAAAATATTATTCTTTTTACAGAATTTCTCTAACTCTCTATCATTTAACCAATCTTGGGGTTTTGTAAAAATTGATGTAAGAAATTCTTCTCGAGAACCTTTTTTAGCTTTATATCCATATTCCCATCTAGCTAAAGGCGGTAAGGACATTAATATTGATTCAGTTCTGCCATTTGTTTGTAGTCCAAAAATTGTCCCTCTATCCCAAACTAAATTGAATTCGACATATCTGCCCCTTCGGTATAGTTGGAATTCTCTTTCATGAGAAGTATATTTTTGAGAAGATCTTTTTTCAACAATTGGCAGATAAGAAGGTAGGAATGCTTGCCCACAGTTTTCGGCTAAAGAAAATAAATTATCCCAGTTTAAATTAGTTTTGCCAATATTTTCTGAAGCTTTTGATGCCTCTCCATTTTGATTATTTCCTCTATAGATATTGCCTGAACCATCTTGATAATCATAAAAAATACCTCCTATGCCTCTCGATTCATTTCTATGCTTCAAGCAGAAATATTCATCACACCATGGTTTGAAAACTTTATGCAAATCTTTATCAACTTTCTCACAAGCTTTTTTATGCTCGTTATGAAAATTCCTCACATCAGAAAGATAAGGATAAAAAGGGGTTAAGTCTGCACCTCCCCCAAACCACCAAACAGGACCAGCTTCGAAATAACGATAATTCAGGTGAACTGTAGGAATATAGGGATTCTTAGGATGCAACACCATTGAAGTTCCCGTAGCAAACCATTCATGACCTTTCGCTTCAGGCCTTTGAGAGATTATAGATTGAGGTAATTCTTTCCCCTGTACTTCAGAGAAATTTACTCCTGCTTGCTCAAAAATAGAACCATTTTTCAATACTCTTGATCTTCCACCACCGCCTTCGTCTCTTAGCCAGGATTCTTCTATAAATTTCCCTTTCCCATCTACATTTTCAAGCCCTGAACAAATTTTGTCTTGTAGAGTTAATAAGAGATTTTTAGTTTTTTCTCTCGAGTTTGTAGGAGGTTCTTTGAGCATGTATTTAGAAAATCTTTAAGAAAAAAATTTTTGGTTAATTATAAGTTTCCCTTTATAATTTCTCTTAAGGGGTCCTTATTGCCTATTATTTGATAGTTCGACATAGTTCTTAATCTTTTAAACAGTCGACTACCCTGTCAAAATATTTAAAAATTTAATGACCACAATAGAAGATGCGAATTTAGCTTTACAAAAGGTTCTAGATGCTGGATCAAAGAAAAATGTAATTGAATTAGCTTGGATTAAGAACGTAAGAGTAATTATACCGAGAGTAATCGTAACATTATCATTACCATCATTTGCAAATTCTCAGAGAGATAGAATTGTACAAGATGTTAGAAAAGCATTACTGGATTTTGAAGATATTGATGATGTTCAAATAGAGATAGATAATAATCCTTCCAAAACAGAATCTCAAAATCAAAGTAATGCTCTTGAGTTGCAGAAGATTGATGGAATTGGGCATATCATAGCTGTTAGTAGTGGTAAAGGTGGAGTTGGGAAAAGTACCATAGCAGTTAATCTCGCTTGTTCTCTAGCTAAATTGGGCTTAAAAACTGGTTTGCTGGATGCGGATATATATGGACCTAATACTCCCTCGATGATGGGTGTCGCTGAACAAAATCCAAAAGTTACAGAAGGTAGTGGTAATGATCAAAGATTAATACCAATCAATAAATATGGAATTTCATTAGTATCAATGGGTTTCCTCATAGAAGAAGGTCAGCCAGTTATATGGAGAGGACCAATGCTAAATAGTATTATCCGTCAATTTCTATACCAAGTTGAATGGAATAATCTTGATTTTTTAGTTATTGACTTGCCTCCAGGGACAGGAGATGCTCAAATATCGCTTTCTCAATCTGTTCCTATTTCTGGAGCTATTGTCGTCACTACTCCACAACAAGTATCTTTGCAAGATGCAAGGAGGGGATTAGCAATGTTTAGACAACTTGGAGTACCTCTATTGGGAATTGTAGAAAATATGTCAGTATTTATTCCGCCAGATATGCCAAGTAAAAAATATGAAATTTTTGGTAAAGGTGGTGGACAAACATTAGCAAAAGAAAATGACTTACCATTATTAGCTCAAATCCCTATAGAAATTCCTGTCGTTGATGAAAGCAATAAAGGAGTACCAATCTCAATTAGCCAGCCAAATAAAGAAAGTTCTATTGAATTTAGTAATTTAGCTCAATTAATTAAAAATCAATTTGTTACTAAATAATTGATGTTTAGGAGAATTTCTTTATTAAGTAAGAGAAGCTTTTTACAAAAAAAAGATAACTTTAGTAAAGGATATTTATTCTCTCCACTACTTTTAATACCCTTATTTTTAGTTATTATTTCGGGTTTTTTAATAAAAAGTATTCAGGGTGGCTCTTTAGTATCAAATTATGCAAATCATATCTTAACTGGTTTTTTAGGTTATTTTTTGGCATTTTTTATTTCTTACATACCGTTAGAGAGACTTAGAAAGTATTTGATCCCATTTTATTTCTGTACTTTAATATCCTTACTTCTAATTTTTTCTTTTGGGATCTCAGTTTCTGGCGCTCAAAGGTGGTTAAACCTGGGCATCTTTTCTTTTCAGCCTTCAGAAGTCGCAAAATTAAGTACTGTATTAACTCTTGCTTTGGTGCTCGACAAAAAAATAATCTCAAAATTAAGAGACTTATTATTACCCTTCTTAGTAGTTATTCTTCCATGGTTATTAATTTTTTTTCAACCAGATTTAGGCACCTCTTTAGTTTTATTGGTTTTGACTGCTGTGATGCTCTATTGGTCCCAAATGCCTATAGAGTGGATTTTGTTATTAATCTTTTGTATTTTTACTTCAATATTATATTTAAACTTACCAACTCTTCTTATTTTCTGGATTCCATTTATAGGATATCTTGCTTATAGATCTTCGCAAAAGAAAACTATTTTTTCTATTCTCGCTATTTCGTTTCATTTATTGGTGGCAAAATTGACACCAATAATGTGGCAATTTGGTTTAAAAGAATATCAAAAAGATAGATTAGTTTTATTTTTAGATCCCAATAGAGATCCATTGGGTGGCGGTTATCATTTGATACAGAGTAAAATTGCAATTGGTTCTGGAGGAATTTTTGGGACTGGTTTGTTACGAGGGAAACTGACTAATTTGCAATTTATACCAGAACAACATACTGATTTTATATTCAGTGCTCTAGGCGAAGAGTTGGGCTTTGTGGGATGCATGATAGTTTTATTTTTGTTCTTTTTTTTGATTAGAAAACTTATTAATACTGCAAAAATTGCAAGGACTGACTTTGAATCTCTAATTGTTATTGGAATCGCCGCAACTTTTTTATTTCAAATAATTATTAACTTATTTATGACTATTGGATTAGGACCAGTCACTGGAATTCCTCTTCCTTTTATGAGCTATGGTAGAACGGCATTAGTTATTAATTTTATATCTATTGGATGTGTCTTATCTATATTGAAACGTTCAAGAAAACTTAGAATTTGATGGAATCACAAATTACTATAAAAAAAATTCAAGACCTTTTGATTAAAGGAGTTCAAACAATACATATTGATGATGATACCTCCAGAAGAATGTGGTGGGCTTCCTTAGAAGTTATTCAAAAAGAGTTCCTTTCTCTGCACTACCATCAGGGAGGGATTTGGGTTGCATCTCCTTTGCCAGCCCTTAATGATAAAAAGTTTTTGAATAAACTTCAAGGCTGGTTGTGGTCGCCGGAGGGGTTTCCATACTTTCAAAAAGAAAAGGCAGGTTTTTTGCCAGTTGATCATTCGGCTAAGATGAAAAAAGATTTAGATTTTATTAGTAATTACAAAGTCTTAAATCTTAGTCAAGAAGATGGTTATGAACCATTTTTAATGATTATTACTCAAAATTTTCAATGTATATTATCAATTACAGGGGAAAAAGATAAGAAAATCCTATTTATGAAATGTGATGAAGATAGCTTAAAAATCTCAATTGAATTAATTCATTCGAAATTAAATCAAGAAAATTATGAAGAAGGGGTGAAATTTCGTAAAGCAATCAATAATTTGGGCAGTCTTAATATTAATAATCAATTTGAGAAAATTTTTTGGCCAATATTATCGACAAAGTTGGCCAAATTGGGACCAAACCATAACATTCATAATTTTTTGGAAAATGATAAAAAAAATGTACAAATAACTGAGGCAAAATTGTTGAGTGCAATTTCTCATGAAGTAAGGACTCCTTTAGCCACTATAAGAACTTTAATAAGTTCTACTTTGAAAAAATATAATATGGATGAATCAATAAGAAATCGTTTAATTCAAATAGATAACGAATGTAACGAACAAATTGATAGATTCGGTTTAATCTTTAATGCGGCAGAATTAGTTAGTAGTGAAGTTCCTTCATTAAATAACTTGGCTAAGATCAATTTAGCTGAAATTTTTAAAAAACTTTCTCCTCTATGGAATAAACAATTAAATCGACGTGGAATTTCTTTAAAGATCGATATCCCTAGTCAACTGCCACAAATTTTGAGTGATTCTGAAAAATTAGAATTGATGTTAAGGGGATTAATTGATAAAAATACAAGAGGCTTAAAAGAAGGTAGTACTTTAATTTTAGAATTAAGACCGGCAGGTCAAAAACTGAAACTTCAATTAAAAGTACAAAAATTAGATAGTAAGAATAAAGAAACCCAAAAAATTGATAAAGGTTCCGATTTGGGACCTGTGTTAAATTGGAACCCTCAAACTGGTAGCTTACAACTAAGTCAGAATGCTACTCAAAAGTTGTTAGCTAGTTTAGGAGGACATGTCACACAAAGGCGTGATGCGGGTTTGACAGTATTTTTTCCGATTTCAGATTCAAATTAAATTAAGAAATAATTTTTACTTTTATTAAATAATGTAGAAACTTTTCTCTTAATTATGAATTTGTAAAATATGAATGCTAATTTCTTATTATAAATAACTTAGAATCTAGGATGACTGAAACTTTAGTTGGTCAATTTCCAAAGCATATAGGAAGTACTGGGGGCTTATTAAACTCAGCAGAAACCGAAGAAAAATATGCAATTGTATGGAAAAGTACGAAAGAACAAGCATTTGAATTACCTACAGGTGGCGCCGCTATTATGCATGAAGGTGATAATTTAATGTATTTTGCAAGAAAAGAACAATGCCTTGCACTAGGGACTCAATTACGAGCTTTTAAACCAAGAATTGAGGAGTTTAAAATCTACAGAATTTTTCCGGGTGGAGATATTGAATTCTTGCATCCTAAAGATGGAGTCTTTCCTGAGAAAGTTAATGAAGGCAGAGAAAAAGTAGGTCATAACCCAAGAAGAATTGGTGAGAATCCTAATCCAGCTGGTTTGAAATTTACAACTAAGAATACTTTTGATTAAATTCTTTAAAGTTGATATAAAAGAAGAATATATTTATAATTTGGGTTGACATTACAAGTATGATCGGCTCACAGAAAGATAGTTTTTTAAAGGCTTGCAAAGAAGGTAAAAATTTTATACCTATAACTCAAACTTGGCCTGCTGATTTAGAGACTCCATTATCAACTTGGTTGAAATTATCCTCACGAGATTCACGCGGTGTTTTCCTTGAGTCCGTAGAAGGTGGGGAAAGTTTGGGTAGATGGAGTATTGTTGCCACTAAACCTCTCTGGGAAGCTGTTTGTAATGGAGAAGAAATTGTTAAAACTTGGAATGATGGAAAAACTGAAATACATAAAGGGGATCCTTTTGATATTTTAAAAACTTGGACGAAGGAATATAAGTCAACTCTGCTAGATGATTTACCATCCATTGGACAGTTATATGGCTCTTGGGGTTATGAACTAATAAATCGAATAGAACCAAGTGTTCCAATAAATGAAATGTCAGAAAATGATATTCCCTTTGGTTCCTGGATGTTTTTTGATC
>NZ_JNAR01000013.1 GCF_000760095.1 Prochlorococcus marinus str. MIT 9401 | reverse complement strand
AGTCGATCTAAACTGAGAGGGATAATACCCTCTTTTTTATGTCACCTAATAAAGGACCAAAGGTCATCAAATACTGTGTAATAACATCTACAACTGCGATAGTTCTCATTTTTATCTCCTTGATACCTATCTCAAAAAAGGCATTTTACTGGAATCAATGTTTTAAAAAAACTTTTAAATGGATTGATAAATATGAGATGGAACTAAAAAATTGGGATAAAGCATCAAAAGAAAGTATTGCAGTAGCAGTTTGCAATGGTGCTGTGTACGAACCTGAACTTAAAACAAAGTAATTTGATTGACAGTCGATCTAACATAGAGGGATAAAACCCTCTTTTTTTAATTTTTTGATGGAAGAAGAAGCTCATCAGATAAAAGATTACTTTCATGATGAGGCAGTAGCTTTTGCTGGAGCGATGAATCCCAAAGGTAGCCTGGCTCACAATTCAGATGAGATGTATTCATCTGACCGATATAAGTTAGAGAGTTGGAACCCTAAAGATACAATTCCAGTGGCAACTTTTTTTATGAAAAGGTCTCCCCAAAAAAAGCATATTTTTATGTCGCATCTTTTACAGAAAAACAATGGAAAGAGTCTCATATGGAAGTTTATTCACTCTTTTCTATCTGGCGGAATAAAGAATGGAGTCACTGGAAAAAAAATACCTGAGTACTGTTGTTCCGTAATATCTGAAAAACCTCAACCAGCTTTATATAAAGAAGCAGCAAATTGGATGTTGAAAAGAATTACTACCAAAGGCTCTGGTTTCGCAGAGGTAGATTATTTTATAAAAGGAAAACTAGAGATATTAATTTGAATTAAAAGTCATGATAGATCTTAAAAGAAATAGTAAAAAAGAACCCGTAAAAGCAACTGGATTAAGGACAAGAGCATCTTCGTCTTATTCTCCTAATCAGATAGAGGATTTCAAAATAAGTAGAGGAAGGTTTTCCAATTTTTTAACCTGCAAGAGATGTTTTTACTTGGATAGGGTAAAAGGACTTGACCCGCCAGGAACACCTGGATGGACTTTAAACGAGACAACTGATTTGCTCTTAAAAAAAGAATTTGATTATTGCCGAGAAAGGCAAATTCCTCATAGATTATTCATCGATAATGATTTGAGTCATCTAGTTCCTTTTGATCATCCCGATATGGATGATTGGCGTGATTCTCTGCATAAAGGATTGATACTTCGTCATAAGGATACAAACATCATTTTGACTGGAGGAGTTGATGATATTTGGCAGCACAAGATTACAAAGGAATTAATAGTTGTTGATTACAAGTCACAGGCAAAACTTGGAAGAGTAGATAAACAGGATTATCTTGATGACCCATATCATGAGGGTTATAAAATCCAAATGGATTTCTACGCCTATCTTCTGAAGGGGATGGGATTTGATGTTCATAAAACATCCTATTTTTTAGTTTGTAATGCGAAAAGAGATGACGAGGAATTTAATAAAAGAATGAATTTCGACGAATATTTAGTTCCATATGATTGGAATATTGATTGGATTGAAAAAGAAATAGATGCAATGGTTTCTCTGATGAATAATGACCAGATTCCTGAACCAAATTTATCCTGTAAAAACTGCGCTTATTCCGAGCAATATGCCAAGTTGGTCTGTAATCCTGTGAAAGATGATAGTGAAGAAATTCAGGGAAATCTCTTTTAGAAAAATAAAGAAGTAAAAGTTAGAAAAACTCTTGAAAATGACATTTTATATTGGCTTTAAATAAATCTAAAAGTTTAAAAACTACATCATGTCATTTAACATTTTATTCCAATCAACAACGCCACCATCTTTTTTAGTTTCTTGATCAAGTTTGCGTAATTCTTTTCTTATTTGTTGCATTTCTTTGGAGTATTTATGATCATTTCTTGCGTACGGATCACTCGTGTAGTTACCGATAGTTTCTCTTGTAAATAATTCCATAGTCTTTCTTGTAGAGATTTTTTATTTTTAATTTTATGATTAGTTCTAAATAACTTTTCTCATAATACAAATATACTTCTTGCGGATAATTATTTCATTTGGCAAAATTAGTAACCGACTCCAAAATTGGCACATCAACATAAGATGTTTCCTTTAATGGCCAGATAGAACTGAAGGAATAAAAGTCAGGGATTTTTAATATTTTTCTTTCGGTTCAGCTGTTAAAAAGCTCCTACACACATACTGATAGACAATGAAAATTATTAAGAGACTCAGGTCGCTGCCAGGCGATTCTCTGGGCATTATACGCCGCACCCCGCCACTTGTTTTCGCAATGGCTGTCCTATCTCTCGGAGGGTTTATGGGCGCCTCCACGGTGCTTGTGAGAGGGTTCAAAACGGTTGAGAATACTATCACTGTTACAGGTGCAAGTACTGAAAGTTTTGAGAGTGATATTGCAAAATGGTCAGTCCAGGTAAAGACCTCAGGTAAAACTCAGATTGACTCATTTATCAAGCACAAGGAGTCTATTAATAAGACAATGGAATTCCTTAAAGCCAATGGAATTGAGGACAGCATAAAGCAGGATGTTTATCTTGGCCCTGCGAGTATCAGTGAATATAAAACCAGGAATCCCAAGACTAATGAAATTATTAGAACTGAATGGATTACTTATCAGAATATTGAGATTGAAAGTAGGGATGTTTATAAGATCCAGAAGACTCATAGTCAGATAACAGAATTGCTTGGGAAAGGAGTAAGGGTGAAACCAAGCCGTCCTGAATTCACCTATTCAAAGCTGGCTGATAAGCGCGTTGACATGCTTGCTAAGGCAGCAAAGGATGCTCGAATCAGAGCTGAAGCTATCGCTCTAGAGGCAGGCTCTGAAGTAGGTGGTTTAAAGAGAGTTAACACCGGTGTTTTTCAAATAACTGTTCCAAATTCCACCAAGGTAAGTAGTTGGGGTTCTTATGACACTACCACCATCAAGAAAGACATCACTGCGGTTATGGGAGTGACTTTCGCGGTTAAGTGATGACTTAGGGAGTCTTTTTTTTACCTTTAAGAATCATCAGCAAAGGCAGACCAATAAGCATCAGACTCCCATCAATTAATAAAAAAGTATTTAGGTTCATTTATCCATTCCTTCGGGGGTATCCCAATTTAGGGGTATCCCTTTTTTAACTGGTTCTTTTTTCATATCATCCATCTCTTTTCTGATTTTGTTGTAGTAGGCCAACTCCTCTGGATCATCAGAACCGAGACCATAATTCATGGTCGCTGCAAGATAAATTCTGTGCATCCGGTATGACGATAGTGACATTACTTAAGACAAGATATTTAAAATTATAAGATTGTTTTTATCCGCATTGCTTATCTTCACCATTAATACAGTATCTGGTGGCTTCTGTATTTAGTCTCATTTCACATGAAATTACCATTAGGGGTTTAACTGTTCCCTGCCCAAAATGTTTTGACTTGTAGTGATGACATATCCTGCGTCTTGCGCTCATCCAGTCTTTCCAAAGTTTATCATCATTCAATTCTTGCCTTAAATCCCAGTCTCTTTTATTTGCTTTCTCTGCGTAGCACCTTGTATATTCTGGTGTTGCTCCTGTTTCTACACATTCAAAAGGATAATCTTCCCATTGTTTAGCATTCCAGCTTTCAAATGTGTGATCATGAGCCCTTATAGGTATTTGTGAGAAGACTAATAAAAAGGGTATTAAGAAGAATTTTATCGACATTAACTAAAAATATAGGAATATTTATGGTACTTCAGATCCCAATGATTGCAAGCGATTACGTAACCCCTTCATAATACATGGGTAGAAGAGGTGAAAGACAAGAAATTGACTGGCTACTACTTACTGGATGTGTGTACATCATCATTGTAAGTACTGAAAATAAACCATTCTCAACTACAACTAAACTACTTATGTCTAGTACGTGGGTATGTGTTTAAACACATAATGCACGTAATGTATAAAAGTCTTTGAAAAAAAGTTGTGTATATATTGAATTAAATTTTTTAAGAATTAAATTAAAACTAATTATTTTTCATAATGAAGAGTTTTAAATTTGTAGATTTATTTTCTGGTTTAGGAGGGTTTCATTATGCTTTAAAAGAGTTGGGTGGTGAATGTGTTTTTGCAAGTGAAATTGATCCACAATTAAGAGCTTTGTATATAAAAAATCATAAGTTTAAAAAAGCATTAATGTACGGTGACATAGCTAAATCAATTGATAAAGTACCGCCCCATGATCTTCTAGTTGCAGGATTTCCATGTCAGCCATTTTCTAAAAGTGGAAAACAATTAGGTTTACAAGATAAGAATAGAGGAGACTGTATTTTTTATGTATTAGATATTCTTAAAAAATTAAAGCCAAAAAATTTTATTTTTGAAAATGTTAGTAATTTCCCAAGGCATGATGAAGGTAAAACTTGGAATGATATAAAAACAATTATTGAGAAATTAGGATATTGTGTAAGGTCAACAACTGATATCTCTTCATCTACTGATAAATCAAGTTTTCATCTTTCTCCTCATCACTTTGGTTATCCTCAAAAAAGAGAAAGATTTTTTGCGGTTGGTTCTCTTAATTACTTACCAAAAAACCCATTTCCAATTCCTAATGAAATAAAACCGTCCCTTAAAAAAATCATATTAACTAAAAAACAATTAGAGAAATTAAATGATCAACAAATTGTTTTAGATAATTGCAAAATCAGTAAGCAGGCTACTGATGCGATTAATTTATGGAATAAATTTATAGATTGTTTACCAAATAAAAATAAAGATCTTCCATCTTTTCCGTTATGGCTTGAGGAATATTATTCAGAATACCCCTATGCAATAAATACTCCTTATCAAGAAATGCTTGATAATGGAGATTCAAAAGAATTAATAAATCAAAAACTTAAAGATTTACCACCCTACGCTAGGGAAAAGGTGGCTCAATTTCCTTTATGGAAGATCAAGTTTTTAGATAATAATAGGACATGGTTTTTGGAATATAAACCTTTTATTGACAAGGAAATTGTCGATCAGATTAGGACTTTAGATTATACCTATAGAAAATTGGAGTGGTGTTTTAAGCCATCTAATTCTCCTAATATTTGGGACCATACCATACAACTAAGACCTAGTGGCATAAGAGTAAGTAATCCTGATTATGTTCCTACAATTGTATCTCTTACTACTTCTCAAAAGCCTATATATGGTCCAATAAAAAGGCATTTAACATCTAAAGAAATAGTAAGAGCTTTTGGTTTTCCAAATTCTACAAAGCTTTTAGGTTTTCATACTCTTGATACGAAAGCTTTAGGAAATACAGTTCATAAGGAACTTGTTAAATTAATTGCTGAAAAACTTTTAAATTATGATAGTTTATCTTTAATAAAAAATATAAGTACTGATAAAGAAAAACTTCCAGCATGACAGATTCTCAGTCACTTAACATAACTCCAGGTATGGGAGTTTATGGTTATTTTAAACATATAAACTACAAGTCTTGGTATGCCTTAGCCGAATTTATCGACAATGCTATTCAAAGTTTTGAAACTAAAAATGGCACTTTTGATACTAGAAATAAATGTCTAATAAATATAAAATATGATCCTAATAATTCTTATTTATCAGTTGAAGATAATGCTTATGGAATATCTGAAAAAGAACATGAAAGAGCATTTACAGCAGGAATTCCTCCAGCTGACAGGTCTGGTTTATCTGAATTTGGAATAGGAATGAAATCTGCTGGATTATGGTTTTCACCCGATTGGACTGTTGTAACTCAACCTATAGATTCTCATAAAATATTTAAATACAATCTTGTAGAAGAAAATCTAAAAGTAAGTGATGGATTTTTGTCACCAGAGATTCAAGAAAAGTCTTCTAAAAGTGGTTTTACAAGAATTGAATTGCGTAAATTACATTCCCAATTAAGAGGAAACACAATAAAAAAAATTAAGTCTCATTTGAGTTCTATCTATAGGTGTTTTTTAAAATCAAATTTATTAGAAATAGAATTTAATGGAGAAAAATTAGAGTATATTGATCCTGATATTTTAAACTCTCCTCCAGCATGGGATGAAAATGGCCAAAGTTTTGAATGGAAAAAGCCACTCTCATTTAATTTGAGTAATGGCGCTTCAATAAAGGGTTTTGTTGCTATAAGAGAAAAAGGCTCTACAACTCAGGCAGGATTTAGCTATTTCAGAAGAAAGAGATTAATAGAGGGATCAGATGATGAGAAAAGACGACCTATAGAAATTTTTGGAAGTTCAAATACCTTTCCCTATCAAAGAATTTTTGGGGAGATTCATATAGATGGATTTGATGTTTCGCATACAAAAGACAGTTTTAACTTTCTCGAATATGAAGATGAATTAAATGAAAAAATAAAGGAAATTATTAATTCTGATCCTTTAAAAATTATCAAACAAGCGAATGAATACAGAGCAAAAAAATTAGATGAAAAATCAAAAATTGAAATGTTTATTGCAACCAAAGGTATTACTGAAAAGTTGGGAAATGAAAATGGAATAATAAATACAACATTTAATAAAAATGTCCCAGAAAATAATTTAGTCAGTAGGTTATCAGATGCAATCAAAGGTAATAATCATCCATCAATAACTGGCATAAATCCTAATCAATCCGTCAATGAAAAAAATGATGAATCTTCAGAGCTTAATATTCAAGATCAAAAGTTTTTTAAGTACTCAATTGGTGGAGTTGAATGGAATATCTCAGTATCAATGAGTGAATTAAAAGATTCAAGTCTTTATTCAATTGAATATTTAGATAAAGACTCTGAGAATATTAATAGTAAAGTTAAAAATATAAGAATATTAATTAATAGTTCCCACAAGCTTATTCTTGATAATTGTAATAATGCGCCTGAGGCTATAAATGTCACTCAAATTTTGCTTCTGGCAATATCAACTTCTGAAATAATAATGACCGCTCAAGGTCATCGTTTTATCGGATTATTAAGGCAAAGAATAAACGAATTAGTTAATAATATTGTTAAAAATAATTAGAGATAATGAGTGAAATAATCCCTAAGCCTATTAATGATTTTTGGAATCCAGTTATCAATGGAGAAACATTTATTGATTTTCAGGATTATTGCAAGAAAGAGGAAAAATTATCTCCTGATGATATAGAAATAATTAAAGAAAATGCAAAAATGATTCTTCAAAGATGCATTCAGCCAAATTCAGTTAATACAAGCAAGAGGACAAATTTACATATAGGAGATGTTCAAAGTGGAAAGACTTTGACTATGGCCGCAGCCATAGCATTAGCTCATGACAATAACTTTCTGTTAACAAGTTTATTGACTGGTACAAAAACAATTTTAAAGGCACAAAATGAATCAAGAATAGAAGCAATTCTTCAATGGATAGATAAAGATCGTGATAAATTCTATTTTTATAAAGGCGACGACTCTCAGTTGAAAACGCAAGTTAAGCAATTGGATAGAAATGTGAGATCTGGATCTTATAAAACAATGATCGTCTCTATCATATTAAAAGAGACGAAGCATATTAAAGATTTAACAAATAAATTTCAAGAATTAAATCTCACAGAAAAGAATTTTGGCTCAATTATTTTGGATGACGAAGCTGATCAAGCAAGTTTGAATACGATGATAAGACAAAAAAAAGAAAGCCCAACATATAAGTTAATAAAAAATTTAATAGATTGCCATTCAAAATTTACAACGTTTATTCAAGTTACTGCTACTGCTAATGCACTTTTTTGTATTCCTAGTGATGATGAACTTTCTCCAACATATGTCTCAATTTCTAGAAGATCAGAAAAGTATATTGGGATTCATACTTATTTCAGAAATACAGATACTATAAATTTCTATGTAAATACAATTGAAGAGGATGATATTCCGGAAATTGATGATGGTCAAAAAGATCCACCAGAATCTCTTATAGAATCTTTAAATTATTTTATTATTTCCTGCGCTATTGCTAGAAAAAGAGGTTTAAAAGCTCCATTCACCTTCTTATGTCATCCAGATTCTTCAACAAAAGAGCATAAGAGATATAGAAAATGGATAGATGATTACTTCGACAAACTTATTGATTTGCTCGATGAAGAATATGGAGATTCAAAAGTTTTACAAGAAGTTAATTTTAATAATTTAATAAATGAAATCTCCCAAAATCTTGGTTTTCCAGATTTAAGTGATTGGAGTCAAATTCAAGTTGAAGTTATAAGAATAATTGAAAAAGTACCAAGAATTTCCATTATCAATAAAGATAATAAAATTGAAGATTTAAAAGCTTTTTGGGAGCAATCTAGAATTCATATAATAATCGGTGCAATGTCTATTGAAAGAGGATTTACAGTAGAAGGTTTAATGGTTACTTATCTCTCAAGAAATCCAGGAACTAATGCAGACAATATTCAACAGAGAGCCAGATTTTGTGGTTATAAATCAGAAGATCATTTGAATCTTAGTAGGCTTTGGCTAGATAACGGTAACTTAAATTTCTATAAAGCTGCTCTAGTTACTGAAAACTCTATAAGACATGGTTTAAAAGACCACTTATTTGATGAGAAACCATATCTTAAAGGAGGCTTCTCTATCCCTATAAAAAAGCCCTTTAGGCCTACTAGATCTAATATTCATGATGTTTTAAATACTGATGGAATTTTTGGTTGGTTTTTCCCAAAATATGCTCAATATTTAAGTTTTGAACAAAGAGAAAAAAATCTCGATTTGGGAATGGAAATTCTGGAAAAATATAACTTTTCATCGCAAGCATTTAAAAAATGGAGATGTTTAGCTTCAGAAGAAATGACGATAGGTGATTTGAAAGTTTTGTTAAATCAATATCAAACTTGCGAAGCAGACCTTAATCATCTTGCTATTTTGAATACTTCTATCCAAAATAATTTAACTCAATTTAAGGACTCTGATAAAATACTTACTTGCTTGAGGCTTGCCGTAATTAAAGGAACAGAAAGATTAGATGAAGAAAATTTTTCTTCAAATCCTTCAGAATATAAAATAAAGTATCCTACTAAAAAAAATGGAGAAAGAATTGAAGATTATGAACTGCCCATGATTAGAAACATGGACAGGGGTTATGATCCAAAGAAAAATTTAGGACCCAAAAAATGGTTAGAAGATAGAGACATGGTAAAAAAAGATATGGTTACTTTACATTTGAATTTAGTAAGATTTTCTATTCAAAATGAAGGGGCTTATGATGATAATTTCGAATCAGATAGGAGGGTAAAGAGTTATTTTTTGAATAATCAAAGTAAAACATTTACTATTCACGTAAAATTTCCTGATCTTGATAATTGGAGATTTTATAGTCAATAATGTTTTCAATTTTAGAGTATAAAAAATTTTACAATAGTTCTCTTGAGCATATTTTTGATGATAAAAAAGGAGTATTTATTTCTGATATCAAGCTTTCTAAAAACTCAATATTTGGATTTAATTCTTCAAAAAATTTAGTAATCATTTTCCCCTCAAATATTTACAGAACAAATGTAGGAATACAAAATGTATGCATGTTGAGCCCGCCAACTGAATATACATCTGTTATAGATAATTCATGTAAAGTCTTTGGTTGCCCACTAATTTATTTTTCTAATTCAATAGAAGAACAATATGAGATGTTGATGCATATCAACGATTTGCTTGAATCTGATGATTACGTAAATCAAATTAATAGATTTCTTAATGTAATTGAAACTTTTAATCTTGGGAATAAAAAATTTAGTAGTTCAGGCTTCTTCTCAGAAGTTTGTGTAGTTTTAAATTTAATTAATAACTATCCTTCTATAACTAATCATTGGATTTCAACCAGAAATGAAGCTTTTGATATTAAGTCCTCAGAAAATAATCCTGATATTGAAATTAAATCAACTTTAAATCCAGATATTAGAGAACATAAAATTAGTATTAATCAAATCCAGTCATTTAAAAAAATTAAAAATGCTGAAATTGCCTCAGTGATTTGTTTTAAAGATCCAAGTGGTATTTCTTGTAAAGATATTTGTAAAATTCTTCTCTCAAAATTAAATAAAAACGATTTGGGATATCAAAGAGTATTCAACATCATAATCTCTTTTGAAAACATTGCTGAATTTACTAATGATTTATTTGATATGAATAAAACGAGAAAAACCATAAGATTTTTAAAGCCTGATTTCTCTTCTTTAGTTTTGGAACCTCAGCCCATATGGCTTCGAAGGGGTATTTTGACAATTGATTTTGATCGATTAAATAATTTTGGATCTAATGTAATAAATGAATACTAATATCAAAAGATTATCTAATAAAAAAAATTTCTTATATCAGGTTTGCCAGAAATATAAAATAGAGGTTAATCCTATTTAGATCTCATGCGAGAATTTTTCCCGCAAAATTTTTAAGGAAAAATATCCTAAGGCAGATGATATTTATGTAATACAGAATTTATTCAAAAAATCTTAAATTTTTATCTAAAGTTATCTTTCGTTTATACGTCCAATCACTTTGAAATCCCCCCAGGGGTGAAAGTTATTAATTTAAAAACTTAATTGATAGTGACTGTATCTCATCAACATTTTAATATCTCTGTGTCCACTGCATTCACTTATCTCCAAAGCATTCATTCCTGAACTCCACATTCTGCTTATGGCTATATGCCTAAGATCATGAAATCTGAGAGTGTTAAGCTCGGCCCTTTTTCTTGCCTTATCAAATCCATTTCTTGCAGATCCTTTTGTAATAGGGAGCACCTTGCCTTCTTTACCTTCAAAACTTCTTAGTAGCTTTTTTACATTTGATGGCAATGGAACAATTCGCATTGAATTTGAACCTCCTCTTGCTGCACATTCTTTTCTTTGGATATAGATTCTGTTGTTTTTTATATCAATATTTCTCCAGGTCAGGCTCAGAAGTTCGGAGCGGCGAAATCCAGTTGCCAGTGCAAGCTTTGTGAGTCTCAGATGATTTTTATTGGACATCTGAGACAGTTCATATAGAAGTCTTTTCTCGTCTTGATCAGTGAAAAATGTAGCTCTTGCATCTCCAGTGCCTCTCACTCTCAGATGCCTTGCGGGGTTATCTTTTATTTCTGCTCCTCTTTCATCTCTTGCCCAGTCGATCAGTACTCTTAATATCCTCAGTTCCCGCATCACTGTATTTGGTTTCACCTTCAGTAATCGTTCATCTCGCCAGACCGCAAAGTGCTTTATCTGCAGATCACTTAGTGGAATGTCTCAAAGCCAGCTTTCTGCTGTCACTCTTAGAGGATATTTTTCATTTTCCGCACTGCGGTGCAGCAGAAGAGGACCATTTATATATTCATTGATTGCCTCTCCCAGGGTTATTGGGACATCTCTGAAAACCTTTTTTGTTCTCTCTTCGACTGCATCTGCCCATGATTGGGCCAGATCTCTGGAAAGAAAAGTTCTTGACCTGGGCCCTACATAATTCTTCCTTCTGATAAGGACCTGCCAGCCTCTGCCGCTTCTTCTGATTGTTGCCATTTCGGTGTCATCGTTTGTGTGATGCACCTCCAGATATCTACCTTTAAAACAGAAAAGTGGAGCCGAATACGGACGTCCACTTCTGAATAATTTCTTTGTGCGGTAGTGGTTATCTCACTGAAACCAAGCTATCCCGCGAGTGCCCTCGTCGGGACTTGAACCCGAGACCTCTCCCTTACCAAGGGAGTGCTCTACCGCTGAGCTACAAGGGCAATTTTAAAGTGGGCCGGGTTGGATTTGAACCAACGTAGGCAGAGCCAGCGGATTTACAGTCCGCCCCCTTTAACCACTCGGGCACCGACCCCCACTATTTGAACTTATCAGTTAATGGACACTTTGTGTTAAATTGTTTTGGTTTTTTTGTTTCTTTCTAGATAGCATTTGTAAAGAAAAGACTTTATTGATGATGAATATTTTATTGATAAATGGACCAAATCTAAATCTTTTGGGGACTAGAGAACCTGAAATATATGGTAATAAAACATTGAGTGATATAGAAAAAGATTTAACTAAAATTGCTAAAGAAAAAAGTATTAATCTTGAATGTTTTCAAAGTAATCACGAAGGAGAAATAGTAGATAAAATTCAGGAATCTGTAAAAAGTATCCAAGGTATCCTAATAAATGCTGGCGCTTTTACTCATACCTCGATTTCTATTCGTGATGCTTTAATTGGATCAAAAATTCCTTTTGTAGAGTTACATATTTCAAATATTTTCAGTAGAGAAGATTTTCGCAAAGAATCTTTTCTTACAGATAAAGCTATAGGAATTATTAGTGGATTCGGCATATCAAGTTATTCCCTAGCTCTTGAAGGAATCATTGGGTATTTGAGTATTAAAGATTAAATGCTAGTCGATTTTAAAAGGCCCACTTCTCATATTAAATATTTATCGTCATCCACCTCAGATGAGTGGATCAAACTTGCACTATCTAATCCAATACATATTCTTATTGACCATGCTCATTGTGAAAGAAAAGCAGCAGGAGTAGCTATTCAGTTGATGTTTAGATATCCATCAGAACCAAATCTGGCAGAGGTTCTAAGTCCAATAGCGAGAGAGGAATTAGAGCATTTTGAAAAAATACTTTATTTTTTAAAAGATCTTGGACATTCTCTTGAGTCGTTAAAACCACCTCCATATGGAGCTGAATTGTCTAAGAATATAAGAAAGGAAGAGCCCAATAGAATGCTTGATAGTTTCTTAATAGCAGGACTTATTGAAGCAAGAAGTCATGAAAGATTAAGCTTGCTTGCGCTGAATTCTGAAGATAAATCGTTTAAATCTCTTTATGAGTCTCTGCTAGAGAGTGAGGCAAGACATTTTGGAGTTTACTGGAAACTAGCCCAAACTAAATTTTACAAAAATCAAACTTTCAAAAGGTTAAAGGAATTGTCTGAAATTGAGTCAGCAATCCTAGCTGAAACTTTTATATTGCCAAGGGTACATAGCTAAAGTTAATAAAATAAAAATGATAATAAACAAGTTCCTGATTTTACTTAATCGATATAAAAATGATTTACCAACATTCACCATCGTTGGTGTAGGTCCTGGAGATCCATCGCTTTTAACAATTGCTGCTGTGGAAGCAATAAAAAAAGCGAAAGTTATAGTTTTTCCAATATCAGACGATAATAAAAAGAGTTTCGCTGCGGAAATAGTCAAGAAATACACCAAATTTAAAAAAAATATCCCTATTATCTTCCCAATGGCTAGGAAGGATTTTGATCCAGATCAAATATGGTCTAATGCTGTAGAAAAAATTGTGAAATTTATACAAAATGGCGAATCAGTTGTTTTACTTTGCCTTGGAGATACTTCACTATTTGCAAGTTCTTCTAATATTTTGAGGTTAATAAAAAATAATCATGCTGAAATTATCACCAAAACTATACCTGGTATTTCCTCTATTTCAGCAGCAGCAGCTTTGAATGATTTTGATTTGGTAAAAAAAGGCGAGACATTAATCATAAAAGAATGCCCTTCTTCAGAATCTGAATTAACAACCCTAATTAGGGAAAGTAAGGAAACCAAAACGGTGTTGGCCATTATGAAAGTTGGTAAAAGATGGAATTTAGTCAGGGAAATTTTAAAAAAAGAGGATATCATCAATACAACATTAATAGCTTTAAGTATTGGGATGCCTGATCAAATTATTCAATATGCATCACAATATAAAAAGGAATTTATGCCTTATTTTTCTTTGATTTTGATAAGGTTTGATTAATGTATAAAAAAGAAAAATTAGTTGAAAATCAATTTACATGGCCAATATGTAAAGATCTATTATTTCTTGTTCTCGAAGATAGGGTTAGTGATGTTTTTGTTTGTGAATTGGTTTGGGAAAGACTTTTTTATACTAGAGAAACAACTTTAAATAATTGGGTTTCTAGCGCATTAACTCCTTCTTATTGGTCAGAAAAATTTGAAGAAGCTCCTCAAATCATTTCAGAGCGACCAGCCTCAGTACATTTGACTCGATCAATTCCAAAAGACTATAAACAGGGATTGAAAAATTTTCTTAATTTTAAAGGTTATAAGATTAATGAACTTTATCCAAGAAGAACTAGAAGAGCGACGGCAGTAAATTGGTTGATTTATTGGGCGATTAAAAATGATTGTTTTTCAAAAGATAATGGATTAATGCCGAGTCTTAGTTCACCACCTTTTAATCCAGTTAAAGGACATTTTGGCGATCCAGAAATCAAATAAGTTTTTTTGAAAAGGGTAAATGATTCTATTAAAGGTATAGTTGTAATGGATACTACTTTCTTTGGAGAGAAGAATTGATTCTTCCTACAATAGCAATTATCGGAAGACCTAATGTTGGGAAATCCACCTTAGTTAATCGTCTTTGCCAAAGTAACGATGCAATAGTATTTGATAAACCTGGTGTTACGAGAGATAGAACTTATCAAAATGCTTCATGGGGAGGTAAGGAATTTCAAATAGTTGATACTGGAGGTTTAGTTTTTGATGATGATAGTGAATTTCTCCCAGAGATAAGGACACAAGTTTTCTTGGCTCTTGAAGAGGCTTCACTAGCGTTACTGGTGGTAGATGGGAATCAAGGAGTTACTGATGGTGATTTATCAATAGCAAAATGGTTAAGAAACTCAAGCTGTAAAACAATTGTTGCTGTTAATAAATGCGAATCGACTACTCTAGGAATATCCCAAGCTTCAGAATTCTGGAAATTAGGATTGGGGGAACCTAACCCTGTTTCGGCTATTCACGGTTCAGGTACTGGAGATCTTTTAGATCTCGTTATTGGCGAACTCCCTGAAAATAATATCCAGGATGATGAAGAAAAGATAATGATGTCAATTATTGGTAGGCCTAATGTTGGTAAATCTAGTTTGTTAAATTCAATCTGTGGAGAAAAAAGAGCAATAGTTAGTGATATTAGTGGTACGACAACTGATTCAATAGATACGCTTATTAAAAAAGGTGATAATCATTGGAAAATAATTGATACTGCAGGGATTAGAAGAAAGAAGAATGTAAAATATGGTACTGAATTCTTTGGTATTAATAGGGCTTTTAAATCTATAGATAGAAGTGATGTTTGTGTGTTAGTTGTAGATGCGGTTGACGGAGTAACAGATCAAGACCAGAAGCTGGCTGGGCGTATAGAAGAACAAGGCAGAGCTTGCATAATTGTTGTTAATAAATGGGATCTTGTAGAAAAAAATAGTTCAACAATTTATCAAGTTGAAAAAGAACTTAGATCTAAGCTTTATTTTTTACACTGGTCAAAAATGATTTTTATATCTGCCCTAACTGGTCAAAGAGTTGATAATATTTTTGGGCATGCTCTTAATGCTGTAAATCAACACAGAAGACGAGTTACAACATCAGTAGTTAATGAAGTACTTAAAGAAGCAATCAGTTGGAAAAGTCCTCCAACGAAGAGAAGCGGCAAGCAAGGTAGGCTTTATTATGGTACTCAAGTAAAGAACAAACCTCCCACTTTTACTCTTTTTGTAAATGACCCTAAATTATTCGGAATAACTTATAGAAGATATATTGAAAAACAAATTAGAGTAAATTTAGGCTTTGAAGGCACACCCCTTATTTTACTTTGGAGAGGAAAACAGCAAAGAGCTTTAAATAAAGAAGTCGAAAGAGAAAATATTGAGTTAATTCAAAAAGATTAATGAATTTGCTAACCAAATTTTCTGTTGGTCAATATGTTCATGGTAATAGTAGTTGGCTAAGAATTATAGATAGTAGATTAAAAATAATTATGGTAATGATATTTTTAATCACTCCAATTTGGGCAGGTCCAATATGGAGATTGAGTTTAGTTGGTTTTTTACTATTAATTACTTTTTTAAGTTTATTGCCATCTAGAGTATGGTGGCGATCATTATTTTTTCTCTCATGTTTGTCATTATTAATTGGATGTATATCAATACTTGCCTCATCTGATATTCAATCTCTTGATGGCTACTTAAGAAATCCCAATGAGTTACAAGTAGTACTGGAAAGCCAAAAAGAATGGAATGTTTTGCAAATTCCTTCGCAGAAGATATGGTTTATTAATTTTGGTCCAGTTAACTTATCAAGAAAAGCTTTGGAACTGGGAATAAAAACCTCCACTTTGATATTTACCGTTATTCATAGTGTGAATTTGATGCTTTTAACCACATTGCAGGAAGACATTGTATGGGGATTAAGTTGGTTTATGTATCCATTAAGAAAGATTGGATTGCCAACTAGTAAGTGGCTTTTTCAGTTGTTAATTGCATTACGTTTTATTCCTCTAGTGCAGGAAGAACTTCAAAATATCATTAAATCAGTGTCAGTTAGATCAATAAATTTTCGAAATTTAGGACTAAAGAAATCCTTTAATGTTTTATTAATCTTAGTGGAAAGGTTATTTCAAAATATATTTTTGAGAATTGACCAAGGAGCAGAGTCATTGCTCTCAAAAAAAGAAATTCTTATAAAAACTAATAGATTTAGGACACTTTATCCCTCAAAATCTCTTAATGTAATTGTTAATACATTGTCGATTTGTTTTATTTGCATAGCAATTTTTCTTAGAAAACTGTATGGTGCATTATAAATAACACAATTTTTAGGTTTGAGTTCTGAGCGTTATTTAAACCATCCAACATTTGGTATGTTGTACCAAGTCTCTCCTGGAAATGATGGGAGAGATATTTATGCGACTTTGTATGCTCAAAAAATGTTTTTTTTGGTAGAAGTTAAACAGAGAGAAGTTTTTTTTGAAGTTATACCTTACCTAGATGCCCGTAATCAAGCAGAATTAAATCTTCAAAAAGCTAGAAGAAATGGATCTGAAGAGCTATCTAAATGGGAAAATTTATTCACGCAAACTTTCTTATAAAAGGTGAACCCTGCAAATTATTTAAAAATAAAAAATAAAATCCCATCAAATGTAAATATTCTTGCCGTAAGTAAAGGATTTAAAAGTCAAGAAATCAAAACTATTCAGAATATAGGCCAGAATGATTTTGGGGAGAGTAAGTTTCAAGAGGCTTTCGAAAAACAATTAATTTTAAAAGACATGAAACAAATAAATTGGCACTTTATTGGAAGAATACAAAGTAATAAAATAAGAAAGATAGTACAAAATTTCAAATATATTCATTCAGTAGATTCTTTTGAAAAGTTGCAAAAGATTTCTAATATTTCATCCGAAGAGAAGAAATATCCATCAATAATGTTGCAGGTTAAGTTGAGTGATGATCCTACAAAAGGCGGTTTTGATCCTGAATTTTTAATATTAAAATGGAGAGAAATTCAAGAGTTGAAAAATATCTCAATAAACGGTTTAATGACTATCAATCCTAAAGGACTTAACTCTAAAGAAAATTTAGAATTGTTCAAAAAATGTCGTGACCTTGCTGATTCATTGCAACTCCCAGATTGTTCTATGGGTATGTCAGGTGATTGGGAGGAAGCTGTTGACGCTGGATCAACTTGGTTAAGAATAGGATCATTGATTTTTGGAGGTAGATCCTAATTAGTTATTTTTTTATAAAAATCTTATCTATAAACTTGCAGTAAAGTACAACTAACGTTATTTAAGTATAGGTAGTTTATTCATTTAAAAAATGAATTTATTGCTTAAGGTTCCTAAACCTTAGTAATCAATTTCAAGAGGATTTAAAAGGTGTCACTTCTTTCTAGATTAAAGGCAGTTGTTGCAGGAGATGAGTATCTCGATGATGATTTTGATGAGCTTGACTATGCATCAGAGGATGAATTAGATGATATTAATGATTTCAAACAAAATCCAAGAAATGCAGGTGCTCTAGCAAATTCAAATCCTTTCGATTTTATGAATAACAATAGATCATCAAAAGTAGTTGGAATGCCTGGGATCTCTAATTCATCTTCAGAAGTAAGTTTGATGGAACCAAGAAGTTTTGATGAAATGCCTCAAGCTATACAAGCACTAAGAGAGAGAAAAACTGTAATTCTTAATTTAACAATGATGGATCCTGATCAAGCTCAAAGAGCGGTTGATTTTATCGCTGGAGGTACATATGCAATTGATGGGCATCAAGAGAGAGTCGGTGAAAGTATTTTCCTCTTTGCACCAAGTTGTGTAAATGTAACTAGTTCTTCCCCTGAAGAAGCTTCTCCTTCTTCTGTTCCTGCAGAAAATACACCACAATATGGTTTGGGCAAAAATACTGCTCCTGAACCAGCATGGGGCAATTCAAAATTAAGTGCTTATTCATGATTTATCAGTGACTGGTAAACTCGCGATTATTGGTTTTGGAAATATTGCAAGTGCTATACTTACCCCTCTATTAGATAACAAATTAATTCAGCCAGAGAATGTTTTTTGTGTTGTAAATACAGAAAAAAGTTTAGAAAATATAAAAAAAAATTATAAACATAATATAAATGTTTATAAATCAGGTTCTATAGAGTCAAAAATAATTTGGGATTGTCAATATAAACTTCTTTCTATAAAGCCCCAACAGTTGAATGATATAAGTGAGGCCCATGATATAAAAAATAAGGACAATTTAATAGTTTCAATTCTTGCAGGGGTTTCAATAAATAGACTTACCCAAAAGTTTCCTAATCATAAATGTGTGAGGGTGGTTACAAATATTCCAATAACTATTGGAAAAGGTTTAACAGGGATTTCTTGGGGAGAGGAAATTACAGAAGATCAGAAACAATTTACAAAAAAATTATTTGAAAATACTAGTAAAATTTATGAATTTACTGAAGATTATCTTGATATATTTTTAGCTTTAACTTCATCAGGTCCTGCAATTATTGCTTTAATTATAGAAGCATTAAGTGATGGAGGATTAAGCGGGGGATTACCAAAAATAATTTCAGAGGAACTTGTTATGGAAATGATACTAGGGACTATTTGTCTAATAAAGGAAAATAAACTTACTACTTCTGAGCTTAAAAATTTAGTAACCTCTCCAGGCGGAACAACTATTTCTGCTTTAAGGGTTTTAGAAAAAAAGAGTGTAAGATCAGCACTGATGGAATCAATACTTTCAGCTAGTAATCGAAGTAAAGAGTTTCGTTAAGTTTTTCAATTATCTTTTAAGCTTATATAAACTTTTTCAAGTGAATTTATATTTTTAGCAATTGTGTATCTCTCAAGTATACGCTCTCTAGCTTTTTCTCCAAGATCTTTTGTAAATGAAGGGTGTTCTACAAGAATTGGGATTATGGTTTTTAATTGTGCTGCCACATTATCAGTTGAAATTACTATTCCTGCTCCGTGCTCTAAAACTTCACCATCAGCTCCGGCATCTGTAGCTACACAAGCAGTTCCAGCAGACATTGCCTCCAAAAGTGATAATGATAAACCTTCTACTAAGCTTGGTAAGAAAAATACTTCTGCTATTTGCATTATTGCTATCCTAGTTTCTAAATCTAATTCCGCACCCCACCAAATTAATTTCTCATTACCAAGGTTAGAAAAACTATTTTCAAGTGTTGGCTTCATTGGCCCATCCCCAACAATAACTAATTTGCAATTTTGAGTTTTTGTTTGGCGCCAAGAACGTAAAAGTGCCTCGATATTTTTCTCATTTGCAATCCTTCCCATATATAAAAAGATTCTTTCATTTCCAAGTTTGTTTTTTACCTGATCATATTTTTTACTTTTTTTGCAAAAAGGTCTCCAAATATTTTCATCAACGCCGTTTGGAATAATAATTTGTTTTTCTTTAGGTACTCCTAATTTCTCAAGAACATTTTTTTGAAGTTCAGAAAAAATAATTATTTTATCGAACTTTGCTAAAGAGGGAGCATAGAGCTGATATGTTAATTGTTGAGTACTCGCAGTTAGATTTCTATTTTTTGCATCAAATGGTGGATGAAATGTTCCTATTAGAGGAACATTAATTTCATTGCAAAGCTCTGGGAGTCTAAAGTCTAAAGGAGATAAAGTTAGGCTTGCATGTACTATGTCAGGTTTTAATCTTTCCAATGATAGCCTTAGCTCTTTTTCTGCCCTTGGCGAGGGTATTGTATAGACTTGAGATTTAATTAAATATGGGAGACTTACATCAGGATCATTTGCAAGAAATAATGGTGTTGATGAATTTGAACTAGAGGGATTATCGAAATGAATAAAACTAATTTTATGCCCTCTGGCCTTTAATTCCTGAGTAGTTGAATTACCGTAAGTTACATTTCCACAAAAAGGGGATTTTTTTCCCAACCAGGCAATATGAACCACATTAATTGAATTAACTATTTATTAAGTTAACAGGCAAAGGCGTCATGATCATATTTTTTAAAACTTTTAATGCTTCATGAAAAAGCTAACTATATATTTCTCTCAACATTTTTAGTGAAGATAGCTCCTTCTCTAATTGAGTAGAGATCCATGTCTCAATAATGAATAATATTTTAAGCCAGACTTTTTTGGGACCTAACAACTCTCCATTAGATTTTATTGGTAATTCTGGGAAAAGAAGTCTCTGTAATAGTGCAACTTCAGATGCATTTATTTTTAGATTACTTTGAGGATCTTCTATGGATGAAAACCCTTCATTTGATAAAAAATAACAACTCCATTCCCAATTTCCTAAAGGTGGAATAATAGGTTCTCCAGTTTTACAACAATGATGAATTGGTAAATTAATACCCCCGATGGCTAATAAATGGATTAAAGATTGAATACTCATTGAAAGGATTTTAATATCTTCTTCTTGAGACTCTTTATATAAATAAATCCTATCAAGATGTGCAAGAACGCAAGATAAATAGTCTTGTTGCTTGTCATTATTACCTACTAATAAAAATGTTAATTCAGTTATTGCTTGCGCGGCTGCAAGACATTCAATATTTTTTCCTAGACCAGAATAGCTTTTTAATATTTTAATTTGACGTACAGATTTAAGATTTCTTTTCCCAAAAATCTGCAGACTTAAATATGTTAAAGGAGTAGCTGCGGCAAGACTACTTTTAGGACGCCTAGCACCAGGTACCGCTAATCTAACAATCCCTTGCTCATCACTAAGGATAGTTATTAACCTATCATTCTCGCCTAATGGAGAAGCTTTTATACAGAGACCTTTTAGTCTGCACTCGCCAGAACCAGACATTTAAATTACTTTAACTTCTTCAAAAATTTCATAAAAATTGGAAGTTCCCACGCAACTAATTCCAATATCAAACAAATCAATTACTTGCGTCAGTTTTTTTATGCCACCTACAACTTTGATTTGATTTTGAGAGCCTGTTATTTTTAGTATTTCGGGGACATCATTAGATGTAAGAGGAGATCCAAACCCGTCCCCGAATTGAAAATTTTTTATTCCTAATTCCAAACATATTTCTATCGCATTAATAAAAACTTCTTCTTGTAGTTTTGATTTATTTATGATTATTGAAACTGGTAATCCAGATAATTTAACTTGCTCAATTTCAGCAGCGAAAGTTTCTAAATTTCTTTTGGATAAATTGATAAAGTTTGGGATATATTCAATTCCTTTTGCACCCTTATCTTTTGCAAAACAAACTAATTCTTCGATAAATGAAACTGGTAAATCTGCTAAAGGGTAAGAAATGAGTGCGTTTATATCCGCACTGTAATTACCCAAACAGTTCTTAAGATCAGTTAAATAATTTAGTGAAGTAGAAATATTTTTGATCTTGTATTCTCTTATTAAATCGCAATTCACACAGAAATCTTCCCATGATAAATAAGGGTTAATAATAATCGCATGAATTTTCTCGTTTAATTCATATTCAATATTGGGCATTTAAAACTTATTTAGATTGAATCAATCCATAACCTCCATGATTCCTTTTATATATAACTTGAAGTTCATTATTTTTCTTGTTTCGAAAAACATAAAAATCATGATCAATTAGATCTAGTTGTTTTCTTGCTTCGTCTGATGAAATTGGAGTCATTTCAAAGTATTTATTTTTTATAGATGGCTCAGGCAGGCTTGCTTCAGTTCCTTCTTTAAATAAAGTTTTATCTAAAAAATTTGATTCCATACTTTCAATTTGCAAAGAATCTTTATTTTTAAATTGTTTATTATGAATTGTTTTATTGTTTCTTTCTTTGTATTTGCGTAATTTTCTACAAAGTTTATTTGAAACTAAATCAATGCTTGAGTATAGATTTTCAGTTTTCTCTTCGGCTCTAATTACAGTCCCATTTGCAAAAATAGTAACTTCTGCAGTCTGGAAAGAGACTCTTGGATTTTTTTCTATTGAAAGGTGTATGTCGGCTTCTTTAACGATATCCTTATAGTGATGTGTTGCTTTTTCTATCTTTGCTTCAGTATATTCTTTTAATGCTCCAGTGAGCTCAAGATTTTTTCCATGGATTAAAATTTTCATAACAAATCTAAAAATATTTACTTACTTTCTAAATCTACTTAAATATGGTGAATAGAACAGCAATAATTAAACAACCTGATAATATTTCTTTTTTCAATGATGTTTATAAATTACAAAAAGAATATCAGGAGGCGTTGATTTTAGATAACTCTATCCCTGATTTTATTTGGATAGGTGAGCATCAACTCTGTTATACGTTGGGTAGAGGATCTAATTATGATAATTTATTATTTTCTTTGAATGATACTAATTATGATGTTTTTAAGATTGATAGAGGCGGTGAGGTTACTTGTCATATGCCAGGACAATTAATAACTTACTTGGTGTTAGATTTGAAAAATTTTAATAAAGATTTAAATTGGTATTTAAGAAAAATTGAAGAAATTATTATAAAAATTCTTGGAACTTTTAATATAGATTGTCATTCAAGAGAGGGCTTCACTGGTGTCTGGATAGGAAATAAGAAAATTGCCTCAATAGGAATTGGTTGTAAAAGATGGATTACAATAAATGGATTTTCAATCAATATTGACTGCGAATTAGAAAACTTTAATAAAATTGTTCCTTGCGGAATAGAAAATTGTCTTATGGCAAATATGATTGATTACAATAAAAATTTAAATATTCAAGAAGTCAAGAAAATTGTTAAAAAAATCATTCAGGAAGAATTTAATTTTGATTTTGTATCAAAATAGAAATTAAAATTTCAAAATCAATTTAATATGCGTGATTTAGCATACTGGCCTTCAGCTAAACCTCTTTCTAAAAAAGATAAATTTGCTAATAATAGAGATTTTATTAAGAACCTTCATCACATAGATCAAATTTGGGAAAAATTAAAATTTAAATGTGGTGATACTTTAGCTGTTTGCGATTTGAGAGGGAAATACAAAGAAAAATTTTCTTATTCTGAGCTGGCTGATTTAATAACAAAAGTCTCTTTGTCTTTTAAAAATTATGGTTTAGTAAAGGGGGATGTAGTTACTGTAATATCTGAAAATTCTGCAAGATGGCTATTAGTTGATCAAGGCTTAATGCGTTTAGGAGCTATAAATGCAGTGAGAGGTATTAATTCTCCTTCAGTAGAATTAGATTATATTATTGAGCACTCAAATTCAGTAGGTCTAATAGTTCAATCTAAGGAGATTTGGCTAAAGTTAAACAACAAAGAAGAATTAAAAAAAAGACTGAAATTTATCATCAATTTAGAAGATGAACAATTTGAAAGTTTAATAAGTTGGAATCAATTTATAAGAAAAGCAGAAAAAGAAAATTCACAAACTAATAATATTGAAAAATTTAATCCAAAAATTGATGATGTTGCTACTATCCTTTACACTTCTGGGACAACAGGAAAACCTAAAGGTGTCCCTTTGACTCATGCAAATTTTTTGCATCAAATAATCAATTTAGCCGATATTGCTGATCCAGAACCTGGGACCTCTGTATTAAGTGTGTTGCCTATCTGGCATTCTTATGAGAGGAGTGCTGAATACTTCTTTTTTTCATGTGGTTGTTCTCAATACTATACAATTCCTAAATTCTTGAAAGATGATATTAAACAAATAAAACCTGTTGTCATGGCTACTGTACCAAGACTATGGGAGGCAATACATGATGGTTTTTTTCAGGCGTTGAAAAAAATGCCTTCCAAAAAGCAAAAACTTATTAAGTTTTTGATAAGTAATAGTTCTGTTTTTAAAAGAAGTTTAAGAAAGATAAGAAATTTAGATATCAATCAAATAACATTCAAATCAAAAATCCCCTTACTGGCTGCTGTTATTGGCCGATATCCTTTACATAAATTATCTACTATTTTTTTATGGCCAAATATTCTTAGACAATTATGCGGAGAAAAACTGAAATTTCCCATTAATGGCGGAGGTGCATTGCCAGAACATGTGGATCTTTTTTTTGAATCTTTAGGTGTAGATGTTTTGGTGGGATATGGACTCACAGAAACAAGTCCAGTATTAACTTGTAGGAGAAGAGAATTAAATGTTAGAGGATCATCCGGTCAGCCTCTAGCATTTACCGAAATCAAAATAGTAAATGATGATAAAAGAAAGATTCTGAAGTTCAGAGAAGTAGGAAAAATTCTTGTTAAGGGACCACAAGTAATGAAAGGTTATCTTAATAATGAATTAGCTACAAAAGATGTTTTATCCAAGGATGGTTGGTTTGATACTGGTGATTTAGGTTTTCTAATACCAAACGGTTCCCTTTTTATAACAGGAAGAGCCAAGGATACAATAGTGCTATCAAGCGGTGAAAATATAGAACCAAATCCGCTAGAGACCGAAATCCTTAGTTCTGAATTTATCAATCAAATTCAACTAGTAGGACAAGATAAGAAATGTTTAACGGCCCTTGTAGTGCCTAATGTCGAATTAGTTAAAAACAAGTTTTTGGAAGAAGACCTTTCAAAGTTAAACCTTGATAAGAATATTGGTACATTTTTTAAATCACAAATTAATAATTTGCTGAAAAGTCGATTAGGAGCAAGATCAGAAGAACAAATATTAGATTGTTATTTCGTTGATGCCTTTACTTTAGAAAATGGGTTATTAACGCAAACTCTTAAACAAAAAAGAAAAGAAATAGAAAGAAAGTATTCATTACAAATAGAAAATATGTATGAACAGAAATTTAGTAAGAAAAATTGATTTGTTCTTTCTATATTGAAAAGGTAATTTAATTTTTTATGGAAACAAAAAACTCAATATCTATAAAGCGCTCAATAGCTATTAAAGCTGTAGTTACTCCAACTTGGAAGGAAGATGCTGAAAAAGAACTAAGTAAAGCAATTTCAAACATTGATCAGCAATTATCTCAACTTGAGCAGGAGGGGCAGCAAATAGTAAATAACATTAGATCCCAATCGGTTAATCCCCTAGATCCGAGGGTTCAAGAACAGGTTAGTCAGGTGCAACAACAAGTAGCAGCAAAACGAAATGAAATTGAAGAACAAAAAAGAAATCTACTGCAACAACAGAGTCAAGTTCGCGAATTGAAAATGGACGAAATTGTTGATCAAGGGCAAGTTGATAGTTTCTGTGATGTCACTGTGGGCGACAATCTTATTGAAAAAATGCAAGTCTCAATTACTGTTAAAGACGGCGTTATTCAGTCTATAGATAATAATTAAATCAAGAGATTTAGTATTTTTGATAAAGTAAGTAAATCTTAACTGTGAAAAGTTTTTAAATTCTTATCGATCTAAATTATTACTTTCTTAAGTTTTAAGAGTTCCCACTGTGAACATGATTTCGTATAATTAGAACAAGAGTTAAAAGGGTTCTTAATCATAAAAACTTTTGAAAGTTTGGTAAAAATCCCTTAAAACTTATGCAATAACAATTTTCTTATGTCTCACGAAATATTCATGCCTGCCTTGAGTTCTACTATGACAGAGGGCAAGATTGTGGAATGGTTGAAAAATCCGGGAGATAAGGTTGAGAGAGGCGAATCTGTCTTGGTTGTTGAATCTGACAAGGCAGATATGGATGTTGAGTCTTTTCAAGATGGATATCTTGCAGCAGTTTTAATGCCTGCTGGCAGCACTGCACCTGTTGGAGAAACTATTGGTCTCATTGTAGAAAATGAGGATGAGATAGCTTCAGTTCAAGAAAAAAACAAAGGGAATCAACCCGAAGTATCTTCTTCAGACCAACTTGAATTGGTAAGCAATAAAACTGAAGAAAAACCAGTAGTCCAGACTGAAAATATTAATAAAGAAGCGGAAGTCGTCTTAAAGCTTGAAAAGCCTGTCCCATCTTTTAAAACCGATCAAATTAATGCCGCTACAAGTAATGTTTCTTCGAGGATAATTGCATCTCCAAGAGCTAAAAAACTAGCATCTCAAATGGGTGTTGATTTAGCAAAGGTTCATGGATCTGGCCCCCATGGAAGGATTCAAGCCGATGATATTTTAAAAGCTAATGGCCAACCTGTCTCAATACCATGGATAGGGGAAGGTGATTCTCCTGCAAGTATTCCTGGTGTAAATTTGGGAGTTAAAAGTAAACCAGAAACTTCTGGCAATAGTTTTGGTAATCCTGGAGAAACAGTTCAATTTAATACTCTTCAAAAAGCGGTAAATAAAAATATGGAATCTAGTTTAGAGGTTCCATGTTTTAGGGTTGGATACTCTATCAATACAGATAAATTAGATAATTTCTACAAAAAGGTAAAACAGAATGGAGTGACTATGACTGCTTTACTTGTAAAGGCAGTTGCAAAGACACTAAAGAAACATCCTCAAGTTAACTCAAGCTTTTCAGAAAATGGAATTTCTTATCCAGAAAATATAAATATTGCAGTTGCTGTTGCGATGGAAGATGGGGGACTAATAACTCCAGTACTAAAAGAACCATGCAATACTGATTTGTTTGAATTATCTAGGGAATGGAAAGATCTCGTAAAAAGATCGAGATCAAAACAATTAGAACCAGATGAATACTCAACGGGAACATTTACGTTATCTAACCTTGGTATGTTTGGTGTAGATAGATTTGACGCAATACTACCCCCAGGGACCGGTGCGATCTTAGCGATAGCATCATCTAAACCAACTGTTATAGCTAATAATGATGGTTCAATATCTGTTAAAAAAATAATGCAAGTAAATCTTACAGCTGATCACAGAGTGATCTATGGAGCTGATGGTGCTTCATTCTTGAAAGACTTGGCTTACCTGATTGAAAATGAGCCAGAGACACTTGTATCTTAAATTTAATTGATTGAAAAAATTCATAGTGAAGGAACAGATTATAAGCTTGAAGCTTATGATTACTTTCTAGATCCTTCATTAATTGCTAGTAAACCTTCTGCAATAAGGCATGAATCACGATTGATGATAGTTAGAAATAGTGCTTTAGAAGAGAATTGCTTAATTAATAAATTTACCAAGAATCTTTTAGATGAATTTAGAAAAGGCGATCTTGTGGTTGTAAATAATACTAAAGTAATGAAGGCAAGATTAAAGGTTCAATTAGAAAATAGGACTTTAGTCGAATTATTAGTCTTAGAAAGATCTCATGAATGTGTTTGGTTATGTTTGGCAAAGCCAGCGAAAAAGTTAAAAATAAATAGAGAAATAATATTAAAATCTCCTTCTGCACAAGATATTAATTTGATGGTTGATGGGGTAGATGAAGAAACTGGAGGAAGATTTATTAAATTTCCTGAAAATATAACTGATCTCAATTCAATGAATGACCTTCTTGATAAATACGGGGAAATCCCTCTCCCTCCTTATATAAAGAATTCCGAAGAAGAATCATCTTTTCATGAGAATAGTTATCAAACTGAGTATGCAACTAATCCAGGGGCAGTTGCCGCGCCAACTGCTGGTTTACACTTAAGCAAAAGTCTTATTTCCAATCTTAAAAAAAAAGGAGTAATAATTTTACCGATAACTTTGCACGTGGGCTATGGAACATTCAAACCAATTGATCAAGAAGATCTAAGCAACTTAAAACTTCATAAAGAATGGGTAAGTGTTAATGAGGAAGTAGTGGAGGAAATAAAAAAAATAAAGAAAACAGATAGAAGAATAATTGCTATTGGGACAACTAGCGTGAGAGCTCTTGAAAGTTGTTATTCTAACGAAATTAATGACTTTATTCCCATAGCGAAATACGTAGATTTAGTAATTAAGCCAGGTTATAAATTTAAGGTAGTTGACGGATTATTAACTAATTTTCATCTTCCTAAAAGTTCATTATTACTATTAGTAAGTGCAATGATTGGGAGAGAAAGATTATTAGATTTGTATAAAAAAGCCATAAGAGAAAAATTTAGATTTTTCTCTTATGGCGATGCTATGTATATTTCACCAGATTCATTACTGGAGAAAAAATAGCTTTAGGCTTGGACTGGTTCTTGAATGATTCCGCTTGGAACTTCAGTAAACATAATTGATGATAAATATCTCTCTGCTAAATCTGGTAGGACAACTACAATAGTTTTACCCGCATACTCATCTTGTTCAGCTAATCTAACAGCAGCAGCAGCAGCAGCACCACAAGATATTCCAACTAATAGACCTTCTTCTTTTGCTAATCTAAGAGCCATTTCGATTGACTCGTCATTTGTTACCTGTTCAACCTTATCAACAATTGACAAGTCAAGGTTCTTAGGAATAAATCCTGCTCCAATTCCTTGAATTTTATGTGGTCCAGATTTAACCTCTTCTCCATTCATTGTCTGGGTAATAACAGGACTATGTGAGGGCTCTACAGCTACAGAAGTGATATTTTTACCCTTCTCTTGTTTAATGTATCTTGAAACTCCTGTTATTGTGCCGCCAGTTCCAACTCCTGCAACTAAAACATCAATTTCACCATCGCAATCATCCCAGATTTCTGGTCCAGTAGTTTTGAAATGAATTTCAGGGTTTGCTGGATTATCAAATTGACCTGGCATGAAATATTGAGAAGGATTACTTTCTGCAATTTCTTTAGCCTTAGCTATTGCTCCAGGCATACCTTTAGATGCCTCTGTTAAAACAATTTCAGCACCTAATACTGCCATAACCCTTCTTCTTTCAATTGACATTGATTCTGGCATTGTGAGGATCAGTTTATAACCTCTTGCTGAAGCAGTAAAAGCTAGAGCAATTCCTGTATTTCCGGAAGTTGGCTCAACAATAGTTTTGTCTTTTGTAAGCTTCCCACTTTTCTCTGCATCCCAGATCATGTTTGCGCCAATCCTACATTTGACACTGTAAGCGGGGTTTCTACCTTCAATTTTTGCAAGTACTGTAGCTTTCGCGTTTTTAGTTACTGATTTTAATTTTACTAATGGAGTGTTTCCAATAGCAAAACTGTTGTCCTCATAAATTTTTGCCATTTATATATTGAGAAAATATATATTAATACTAACTATTATTCAGAAAAAGAGTATATAAGTTTCTATACGGTAAATACTAGGAATTTAGAAATTATTTAGTGCTTCAGAAAAGATTTTCCATAATTGATTTTGGTCTTCTAATCCAACTGATACTCTAATAAGGTGCGAAGGTATACCAAAACTTTCAGCCCATTCCAACTCGTTATAATGAGCTAGTAAAACATAAGGACAAACTAAGGTAAATTTTGTACCTAAACTAGGTCCTTTAGATACTTGTAGAGAATCATAAAATTTTTTAGCTTTGTTCAATCCTCCATTTAATTCAAACGATAATAAGCAGCCGTATCCTCCATCAGAAGTGAGTAAAGAATTAAAATTTGGACAATTTTCAGGATGGAAAATATTTTTAATCTCGCTATGGGTCTCTAATCTTTTTTTTAATTCTAAACATGCTTTATTTTGTTTAAAAACTCTTTGATTTACATCTCTACTAACTTTCTCTAGATAAACTGTATCTCCATCGGAAAGTGTTGGAAGATGAATCTCGTTTAATGCATTTCTTAATTGATCAATCCATTTGCTTTTTGGATTTAGTATTAATGATCCGGCAAGAATATCACCACTTCCTGAAAAAATTTTTGTAAGTGAAGTAAAAACTATATCTGCATGTTCTAAGGAATTTATATTTAAATTTGAACCAATTGTATCGTCAACAATTAAGGGAATATGTAACTTTTTTGCTATTTTTGAAATTTTTTTAATGTTTACACATTTGAGCATTGGATTACTCGGTAGTTCAATAATTAATGCTGATGGATTTATTCTTTTGATTTCAAATTCAATATCTTTGCAATTTTCTTCTGTAATTAATTTGGCTCCATGAAAGATATTCATTGGTAATTTAAGTACATCCACATATGGAAAACCAATTTGGAGTGTTGGTCTAGCTGGAAATAATTTATATATGATTTCTAATGATGTATACAATGCAGACATTCCAGATGAAGTTAAGTGAATATCATTAGAGTTAATTTTTGTAGATTTAGAAATTCTATTTTTTATTCTTTGAGAACATTCAATTACGTAAGATTTTGGAGGGCAATCTTCAAGACCTAGTTCTATAGCAGCAGCCCTCGAAGAGATACCAAGACCAGTATGTTGCCAAAAAGATTTTGCATAAATACTTCCTTCTTTTTCAGTTATTAAGAAAGCTACATTATCTCTTTTTTCTATTAATGAGAATTGTTTAGAAGTATTTCTATCAATGTATTTTTTTGCTTTAAAAGCTATGCTTGCATTCGGATATGGCCAGACACTTTTATTGTTGTAGTAATTTTCCTTTTTTACTTTTTCGCATAATCTTTTCACAATGGGGTTTAGCCCGAATCTTGGGTAAATGGACTTCAATAAACGCATGCATTCTTGATTTTTTTCCTCGTAATTTATTACATCATTCCAAGTTGGTAATGCTACAGAAACAGCATGAATACTATCAGGAATAGAATATCCCAACTCTAAATTTTTCCATATAGGGTTTTTAAGTAAATCTCTCAATTTTCAGAATTTATTTAAAGCAGATAATATGTCTGAAATTAAATCGTTTGTTTCTTCACATCCAATCGATAATCTGACAAGAGAATCATCTATCCCTAAAAGATTTTTTGTTTCATTATCAACAGAAGCATGAGTCATTGTTGCTGGGTGACAAATTAAACTTTCAACTCCTCCAAGGCTTTCTGCTAACGAGAAATATTTGAGAGATTTGCAAAATTTAAAAGTATCCTCTTTATTTAAATTTAATTTTATGGTGATCATCGAACCTCCAGATCTCATTTGCGATTTTGCTAAATTAAATTGTGGATGTTTTTGATTAAAAGGATAAATAACTTTACTAATTATTTTATGATTGTCTAATTCTTCAGAAATCAATTTTGCACTTTGCGTTTGTTGTTCGATTCTTAAAGGAAGAGTTTTTACTCCTCTCGTAATGAGCCAACTATCAAAAGGAGATGGTTGAAGCCCTAGAGCTTTTTGAGAGAAAAGCATCTTATTATTCCATATCTCATTATTTGTCAGTACTGCTCCACCAAGTGCATCACTATGTCCATTAATGAATTTTGTTGTGCTTACGAGTGATAGTGTTGCACCAAGGTCCAATGGTTTTTGAATAAGTGCGGTTGAAAAGGTATTGTCCACAACTACTGGGACTTGTAGTTTATTCGCTTCATCACAAATCGCCTTAATATCAAGTACCTTCAGAAGTGGATTAGTTGGACTTTCTAGCCATATTAAGGTTGGCTCGAAGTATGAAATCTTTTTGATATTATTTTCTTTTGTAAAATCTGTGTATAAAACTTCTAGTCCAAATTTCTTGAAAACTTTTTCGAACATCCTCACTGTACAACCATAGAGATTTGCCTCGCAGAGTATCTTGTCACCTGATTTTAGTGTTGATGAAATTGCAGTTACCGCGCTAATTCCAGATCCAAAAACTGTACAGTATTTTGAATCTTCTATTGATTTAAGGACGCTTTCTAGAATTCTAAAGTTTGGATTACCTGATCTTGTGTAGTCGAAATTATCTTTATTACCATGTTTGAAAGTAGATGTAGAAAAAATAGGAGGCATAACGCATCCGGTTTTTTCTGCAAATGTTTCCCCATGGTGAATAGATAAGGTCTTAAAACCTGGTTTTTTTATATTATTTTCCTTATTACCCATTATTTTTAAAAAAAAGAATTAAATTAAATCTCTCATTTTTTTTAATGAGAGATTTAATAATCCAAAGAAAAGTAGTATTAAACTTTTCTTGAATAATATTCAACAACTAGTAGTTCGTTTATTTCAAGAGCCACCCACTCTCTATCGCATTTCCCATTTATTTTCCCCGTTAATTTAGGTTTGTCTAAATCAAGATGAGGTGGGACATTTGCTAAACCAGGGAATTCTATATTACCTTCTACAAGTTTTTTGCTTGCTTTGTTTTCTTTAATTCCGATTACATCGCCTGATTTGCATTGATAACCAGCAATATCAAGAACCTTTCCATTAACGGTTACATGGCCATGATTTACTAATTGTCTTGAGCCTGGAATGGTACCTCCAAAACCTAGTCTAAAACAAACATTATCAAGTCTGTTTTCTAAAAGTCTAAGTAGGTTAGTTCCTGTAGATCCTTCTTGAGCTCTAGCTTTTTTTACATAACGAACTAGTTGTTTTTCAGAGACTCCATAATTAAACCTAAGTTTCTGCTTTTCTTCTAGTCGAATAGCATATTCTGATCGCTTGCGACGGGCTTGGCCGTGCTGACCTGGAGGATTAGACTTCTTTGAAGCTTTCCTGGTGAGACCTGGTAGTTCTCCCAAGCGACGCGTAACCCTTAATCTGGGGCCGCGGTATCTTGACATAATTTTAAATTAAATAGAAATTTGCAATAAATTGGATAATTGATTAAATTCAATTAAACTATTTACTACTGAAGCATTATTTTACATCATTAAAGTGTTCAAAACTATTAATAAATCAATAACTTCTATACTTCTTTTTATGATTTCGTTCTATCAAAAGTGGTTTTCTCCTTTTTTCGGACCAAGATGTAGATTTATTCCAAGTTGTAGCTCTTATGGATATGAGGCAATTACTAGACATGGACCTTGGAAAGGAGTGTGGTTAACTTTAAGAAGATTAAGCAGATGTCATCCTTTAACTCCCTGCGGATGTGACCCTGTGCCAGACTAAATGAATGAAAATATTTATTTTTGTTAGGCAGGGATGTTGCCTTTGTGATTCATTAAAAAATAAACTGGCAAAAATAAATCTTAATGAGTTATTCCCTAATCTGGAGGAGCTTAAAGAAATTGATATTGATAGGGTTGATTTATATAAAGATAAATATAAAAAATATGATTATGAAGTACCTGTTATTGCTGTTGAAGGAATTAGCTCCAAAGAAATTATAGAATTGCCTCGCATTTCTCCAAGATTAAAAGATGATCAATTAAAGAATTGGTTTCAAAAAAATATTAGTACCATTCTGGAGAAATAGTTTTTCATATGAGATCTATAAAATTACATAAACTTTTAGATTTGGTAGGAATTATTCCTTCATTAGATTTAATCGATCATGAAATAAATAATATTTCTTTTAACTCTAAAGAAGTACAAAAAGGAACTTTATTTTTAGGTATGCCTGGTTTAAATGTTGATGGAGGAAAATATTGTATTGAGGCAATTGAAAATGGTGCAGAAGCAGCCATTATTGGGTCTGCTGCAAAAGAGAAAATTGGATCTATTGATCGAGAAAGGATTTTGGTTATAGAGGATAATTTAGATTATATTTTTGGTCAAATAATTGCTGAGTTTTGGAATAGGCCCTCAAGAAAACTTAAACTTATAGGTGTTACGGGTACAAATGGAAAAACGACAATTACTTTTTTATTGGAATATCTTTTAAAAAAATTAGGGAAAAAGACGGCATTATTTGGGACCTTGATCAATAGATGGCCTGGCTTTTCAGAAGTGGCTCTTCATACAACTGATTTCGCCGATAAACTCCAAAAGAAATTAAATGCTGCTGTTGAGGCAGAATCTGAATTCGCGATATTAGAGGTAAGTTCTCATTCTATTGCTCAAAACAGGATATCAGGATGCGAATTTGAGGGGGCTATTTTTACTAATTTAACTCAAGATCATCTTGATTATCACTCAGATATGGAATCATATTTTCAAACAAAAAGAAAATTATTTTTCCCACCTTACTTAAAAGACAAAGATGGGATTTGTGTATTAAATCTTGATGATCATTGGATATCTAAATTATCATCTGATCTTAAAAAAAGATCTTTATTAGTCTCTACAAAGATAACTGAAAGTGAATTTGAAAATGATTATTTTTTTTTCGTAACAGATAAAAAATTTACTGAAAGTGGTTCCACCTGTATTTTTCATACACCTAAGGAAAAAATTCAACTTTTTGTTCCACTTGTCGGTGAATTTAATTTAATGAATGCAATTCAAGCAATAACAATTTTGTATAAACTTAATTTTTCTTTAAAAGATCTATCAAAGTTAATACAGTCTTTCCCTGGTGCTCCTGGGAGAATGGAGAAAATACAAATTGATAATAATGACGTTTCAAGATCTCTTCCAACAGTAATTGTTGATTATGCCCACACTCCTGATGGATTAAAAAAAGTTTTGCAATCAATTAAAAAACTTTGTGAAGGGAAACTAATAACTGTTTTTGGCTGTGGAGGAGATCGTGATCGTAGTAAAAGGCCTTTGATGGGATCAATAGCTGAAGAGTTGTCTGATCAACTTTTTATAACTTCAGATAATCCAAGATCAGAAGAACCCCAAAAGATAGTAAATGATATTTTGATGGGTATAAAAAAAAGAGAAAAAATAACAATTGAAATTGATAGATTTAAAGCAATAAATGAATCTATTAAATTTGCCAATCAAAAAGATATTGTTTTAATTGCAGGAAAAGGACATGAAGACTACCAAATTCTCAATGATAAAGTTATTAATTTTGATGATAGAGAAATAGCTTATAAATTATTAAAAGAAAAAATTAAATCTCAATAAAATTTCCTAATCTAATAAGCAAAATCTTTACGCAAATCACAAGAAAAGTTTCTTAAAATCAATGGAGTTATTTTTAATAAAATGAAAGGCTTAGCCTTAATTGTAGGCGCAGGTGGAATTGGAACACAACTAGCTAAAGATCTGAATGAAAGTGAAAAAGATTTAGATGTTGTTTTGTGTGGAAGAATAAGTGAATTTAATCCTTTTTGGGATTTAGATATAGAGGATTCTCAATCTCTTTTGCAGTTGAAAAATAAAATATCAAATCATCCTTCAAAATTAAGGTTAGTTGTTAATGCTACAGGTAGACTTCATAGTGATTCTCTTCAACCAGAAAAAAGATTACAACATCTTGATAAAAAAAATATGATGGAAAGTTTTTCAATAAATGCCTTTTCTCCTATTTTGTTAGCTAAAGCTATTGAAGAATTCATACCAAAAGATTTTGATTTTAATTTTGCAAGTATAAGTGCAAGAGTTGGTAGCATTGGAGATAATCAAACTGGAGGTTGGTATTCATATAGAGCTGCAAAATCTGCGCAAAATCAGTTTTTTAAATCTTTAAGTATTGAATGGGCTAGACGTTTCCCAAAGGCTACTATCACATTGCTTCATCCAGGAACAGTAGATACTAATTTATCTAGACCTTTTCATAAATTTGTTCCAGAACATAAATTATTTAGTAAAGAAAAATCCTCCCAATTCTTGATCAATATTATTAAAAATCAATCACCAGAATCTTCGGGAAAATTTATTGCATGGGACAACTCGGAGATACCTTGGTAAACTAAATTTTTTTTATATTAATGGATCTTTAAGTCAATATTTTTTTTATTTCTCTAGCAAGTAAATCAATCTCAGCTTCTGTAGTCATTTGATGTACGCATGCTCTAAACCATTTTGGATCTTCTAAAACTCTAATCCAAATTTTCTTTTCTCCAAGTTTCTTTATAAATTTATCCTTATCTTTAATATTTTCGATATTAAAACTAACAATCCCATTTAAATATTTTTTTTCTAAAACTAATTCAACACCCTTTGATTGATTTAATTCATCCCAAAGTTTTTCACTTAATTTTTTGATATTTTTGTTTTTTTCTTTTTCATGGCAGTCTTTATCTAAAAGATCTAAGGAATTCCGAAGCCCAGCAAGTAAAGGAATACAAGAGGTAGCTATTTCAAATTTCCTTGCATCATCATGAAAAAGATTATCTGAAGGCTCATAAATGCCTTGTTCTTTTTTTAATGATTTCCAACCAATTATTGTTGGATCTGTTTCATGAATAAATCTATCTGAGACATAAATGGCTCCAAGTCCTTCTGGTCCACATGCCCATTTATGAGAGGTTATTGAATATAAATCAGAATAAAAAACTTCTTTTTCAATATTTATGTGCCCAAAGGTTTGAGCACCATCAACAAGTAAATAAGAATCTTCTCTATTATTTTTTAATTCGATAGAAATTTGTTTTAAAGGAATTTTATATCCAAAGTTCCATAAGATATGAGAAATAATTAGGATCTTAGTCTTACCATTTAGATTTTTCAAAATCTCTAAAATTATATTTTCGTCGTTTAGATTTTTAATTTTTTGGATGGGCAAAATTTTGAATATTAATTTATTTCTTCTGCAAAATTCTCGACTTGCAGCCACTACTCCAGGATGTTCACAGTCACTTATTAACAACTCTTCTCCCTCTTCTACTTTTATTCCCCAAAAGGGCAAAATCATACCGGAAGAGATGTTTTCGGTAAAAGCTACATTCTTTGAATTGACACCTAATTTTTGCGAAATAATTCTTTTTGTGGTCAATATTTCTTTGTAAATAAAAGGCCACATATCATTGGTAAATGGTCCTAAATCTTGGATAATTTCCCAAGTTTTAACTATTGCTTCTAGAGAAGATTTTGGTAAAGGTCCTTGACCGCCATAATTGAAATAATACTTATTTTTTAATGCGGGAATTTGATCTCTTAGATTATTTCTCATGGAAATTTATATTATATTTTCAACTCTTGGATTTTTTTAAATATTGCCAACTAAAGTTACTGTTCTAAATTCAATATCCTCAATTACTTTCCAAGGGTCAGTACTTCTTTCTGCAAATTTTAAATTTTTAAATCCTAGCTCTTTAAAATCACTTATAAACTCTGGCTCATACCATGCTCCACTAATACATCCTGTCCATAAATCATGATCATTTTGCAATCTTAAAGGAACTTTTTTGTTAGAGACGATATCGCTAATTGCAATTCTTCCATTATCATTTAAAACTCTTTTTATGTTATTAAGAAGGTTATTTCTCGATTCTGGACTTACCAAGTTTAAAACACAATTACTTAAAATAATATCAACTGATTTATCTGCGATTAATGGATTTAAATCTTTATCTAATTCATCAAGTTTTTCAATTGAACCTTCTAGAAATTCTGTATTGTTGAAACCTATATTTTTTGTAAATTCTTTAGAGGCTGATCTTGATAAAGAAAGCATATCAGCATTCTGATCAACTCCAATAACTCTCCCTTCTTTCCCAACAATTTGGGCACAAATGAAAGCATTTTTGCCGCTACCACTTCCAAGATCTAAGACTATATCATTTTTTTGAACATATTTTGTTGGATCACCACACCCATAGTCTCTTTCTATAACCTCTTGAGGAATTGCTTCAAGTAAAACGGGATTAAACCCAACTGGTGTACAAAGACAACTTTCTTTTTCTTGTGCGGCTGAGCCATATCTTTCTTGAATGGCATCTTTATGATCGAATTGATTTGATTCTTTATTCGATGTGTTTGTATTACAGCAACTTTCAGACATATTTTTAAAGGACTCTTGATAAATATAGCCAAAAAAAAAGCCCCTGAAAAAGGGGGCTTTTAATTTGTTTAATTAAATTATTTAGTGTAATTAACACCTCTGTAATTTAATTCTGCTTTTTCATTACTTGAAGAAGCGTCATCCATTCTGTTGGTGTATACGTTTCTTCTATAGGTAAGTTCAACGAGTTGCTTTTTAGCAGCTTCTTTGTTTTGAACGTAGTTTTTACCTCTGTAAGTTAAAGTAGTCATGTTTCGATGTGACAACACGGCCATCCCCCGTTCCATGGTATGACTCGAACTGCGCCCTCAAATGAGGGTGAACGAAAAAGTAGCTATTGCTACCAAATAATTATAAGCGTATTTTTCACTGCATGTCTAGCTTTTACAAATAGAAATGAAGATTTAATGTTTTTTTAATTATTATCTTAGGTAAATTTTTTTATAAATAGTCTCTAAAAAGGTTTATGTTTATATTTGGTTTAATATTAATTTAACTATTGATTTATGACAGGTTTTTTATATTTCTTGGGGAATACTTTAAGGTGGCCAGTGTTAAAGCCAAAAGAATTTTTTTCACTACATGCTTATTTTTCAATTATTTATTTGATAACTTTTACTTTGAGTAAATATGATGTAAGCCAATCAAATTTAGTTTTTACTTTAGGAATTCTTGCACCTCTTTTAATCGCTATTGGTCAAGGACTTCCAATTGATTGCCTTGATATGGAATCATCTTTGTTGAAGGAATTAAAAACTAAATAATATATATTTCAGCTAAAAATTTTTATAAAACCTGGACAACTTCGCTTATCTCGGGAATCATTTCTTTTAACTTTCTTTCAATACCCATTTTGAGAGTCATAGTGCTACTTGGGCAACTACCACAAGCTCCTTGAAGTCTGACTTTGACAATTGGACCATCTATCTCTGCAATCTCTACATTACCTCCGTCAGAAATCAAAAAAGGTCTTAGCTCGTCAAGGACTTTTTCTACATTTTCGTTTGTCAGCGAAAGTGTTTCAGTACTCATAATTTTGTATTAACTTTATAATAAGCCTAGAAAGAAATTTGATTAATTGCAAAAAAAATATAATTTTCTGTTGTGACTCCATCTAAAAATCCCACTAATGACAATAGCTACTTTGATGCGGTCTTAGTGGGAGCAGGGATAATGAGCAGTACTTTAGCCCTCCTAATTTCAGAAGTTTTACCAGATATAAAATTTCTTATTATAGAAAAATTAAATGCTCCAGGAAGTGAAAGTACTGGCGCTTTTAATAATGCAGGTACAGGTCATGCAGCTAATTGCGAATTAAACTATACCCCTTTAGATGAAAAAGGAAATCTAAAAATAGATAAAGCGCTCTCAATAAATCGTTCTTTTGAAACATCCATGTCTTTATGGGCCTCATTGTATGAAGCAGGGAAAATTGATATTAAGAAGTTTCTAAAATTTATTCCTCATATTAGCTTTGTGTCTGGTCAGGATAATATTTCTTTTTTAAAAAAAAGATTTCAGAAAATGATCGAAAATCCTGAATTTATCGATATGGAATTTTCTACATCTTTTGATGAAATTTCATCATGGGCTCCTCTAATAACAAAAGATAGAAATCCATCTACTCAAATTGCTGCTACCAGAATAGATAGAGGAACTGATATAAATTTTGAGGCTTTAACTAAAGAGTATTTGTCATTAGTTTCCTTAAACAAAAATGTTGAAATTAGATACAAAACAGAATTAGTAGATTTAAAGAAAATCGATAAAAAACAATGGGAACTAGAAATCAGTTCTGAAGGTAGAAAAACTTCAATTAGAACGGGCTACGTTTTTCTTGGTGCTGGTGGAAAAACAATTAATTATTTACAAAAATCAAAAATTCCAGAAGCAAAAAGTTATGGTGGATTTCCTGTTAGTGGGAAATGGCTTATTTGCGAGAAAAAAGATCTAACAGAAAAACATAACTCAAAAGTTTATGGTAAAGCTGATATTGGTTCGCCCCCAATGTCTGTGCCTCATTTAGACACTAGATGGATTGATAATAAAAAACTTCTTTTATATGGACCTTTTGCTGGATTTACAACGAAATTTCTAAAACAAAGTTCATACTTTGACTTATTTAGTTCAATTAAAAAGAATAATATTTTTTCTATGTTAGACGTTGGTTTCAAGAACAACGATTTAATTAATTACCTAATATCACAATCATTAAAGAACCATAACTCAAGAGTTGAGAATTTAAAGAATATGATGCCATCAGCTAATCCTTCTGATTGGTATTTAAAGAATGCTGGTCAAAGAGTCCAAATAATTAAAAAAACTGAAAGTGGTGGTTCTTTGAAATTTGGAACTGAGATTGTAAATTCATCTGATGGATCATTATCTGCTTTGTTGGGAGCCTCTCCGGGAGCAAGTACTGCGGTTTCAATTATGGTTGAGGTTCTAGAAAAATCTGTTTTATTTTTTAATGATAAGCATAATCTTCAGAAAAAAATAAATGACTTAATTTATCCAGAACTATCAGTCTCTGAAAATTACAGTGCCTTCATAAAAGAAATTAAAAAAAGAAATAATTCCATTTTTGGTTTCCATCCATAATTCTAATTAGCTAATATTAATCAAGATGTAACAATAGGAGAATTTTTCTTTCTATATGACTGATATATCGGTTTCAAAAATTAGAAATTTCTGCATAATTGCTCATATTGACCATGGCAAATCTACCCTTGCAGATAGGTTGCTTCAAGATACTGGTACTGTGCAGCAAAGGGATATGCAAGAACAATTTTTGGACAGTATGGATCTTGAGAGAGAGAGAGGAATTACTATCAAGTTACAGGCCGCTAGGATGAAATATAAAGCTGACGATTCCCAAGAATATGTTTTGAACTTAATAGATACTCCAGGACATGTTGATTTTTCTTATGAGGTTAGTAGATCTCTTCAAGCTTGTGAAGGTGCCTTACTTGTTGTTGATGCAAGTCAAGGAGTAGAAGCTCAAACCTTAGCTAATGTTTATCTTGCCTTAGAAAATAATCTTGAGATAATTCCTGTTTTAAATAAAGTCGATTTACCAGGGGCTGATGCTGAAAAAATAAAACAAGAAATAGAAGAAATTATTGGACTTGATACCTCTAATGCAATAAATTGTTCAGCAAAAACTGGAGTTGGTATTAAAGATATATTGGAAGCAATCGTAAAAAGAGTACCTCCTCCTCAAGATGAAATTAAACTCCCTACAAAGGCACTGATTTTTGATTCTTATTATGATCCGTACAGGGGAGTTATTGTTTATTTCAGGGTAATATCTGGGTCTCTAAATAAGAGAGAAAAAATATTATTAATGGCAAGTAAGAAAAATTATGAACTAGATGAGATAGGAATAATGGCGCCTGATCAGCAGCAAGTTGATGAATTACATGCAGGAGAAGTTGGTTATTTAGCTGCCTCTATAAAATCAGTTGCTGATGCGAGAGTGGGAGATACTATTACCCTTTTAAATTCACCTGCCAATGATCCTTTGCCTGGATATAAGACAGCAAATCCTATGGTTTTTTGTGGGTTATTCCCGACTGATGCTGATCAATTCCCAGATTTAAGAGTATCACTTGAAAAATTACAATTATCTGACGCGGCTTTAAAATATGAGCCCGAAACCAGTAGCGCTATGGGCTTCGGATTTAGGTGCGGATTCCTAGGACTTCTTCATATGGAGATTGTTCAAGAAAGATTAGAAAGAGAATATGACTTGGATCTAATCGTAACGGCACCATCAGTTATTTATAAAGTTAATTTAAATCAGCAGGAACATATCTTTATTGATAATCCTTCTACAATTCCTGATCCACAACTTAGAGAATCAATAGAAGAGCCTTACGTGAAAATGGAAATTTATGCTCCTAATGAATTTAATGGAACATTAATGGGTTTATGTCAGGAAAGAAGGGGAGTATTTATAGATATGAAATACATAACAACAGATCGAGTTACCTTGATTTATGAAATTCCATTAGCAGAAGTTGTTACAGATTTCTTTGATCAAATGAAAAGTAGAACTCAAGGTTATGCATCAATGGAATATCATTTGATTGGCTACAGAAAAAATGACCTTGTTAGATTAGATGTTCTAATAAATTCAGAAAGAGCAGATCCATTAACTTCTATTGTTCATAAAGATAAGGCTTATGGAATTGGAAGAAGTTTAGTTGAGAAATTAAAGGAACTTATTCCAAAACAACAATTTAAAATACCTATTCAAGCATCAATCGGAAGCAGGATTATTGCAAGTGAAAGCATAAGTGCTTTGCGAAAAGATGTTTTATCTAAATGCTATGGAGGGGATATTTCTAGGAAAAAGAAACTTTTAAAGAAACAAGCCAAAGGTAAAAAGAGGATGAAGGCAATGGGTAAAGTTGAAGTCCCTCAAGAAGCTTTTATGGCAGTCTTGAAATTAAACCAGTAATTTTTTTTAATTTAAAATTCATAGCTATTTATTTTTAAAAGAATTGGGTATATTTCATTTATATCTTTAAAAAAAGATTTTGGATATTAACTCATTTAATCGTGTCGGCGCAAACATCAGAAAAGCTGGATTTTTAATTGTACTTTTTTATCTTCTTGTTGTTTTAATAATGAAATTTTTAGAGGCCAATAATTTTTTTGGCTATTCATTTTCAATGTTAAGCAATGACATCTTTGCCCCTCCTTCTCTTAATCATTTTTGTGGCACAGATAGATTAGGAAGAGATGTTTGCTTAAGAACTTTGCAAGGATCATCATTAGCTATAGAAGTTGTATTCTTAGCTATTCTTTTTTCATTAAGTTTGGGTTTGCCGTTGGGATTATTAAGTGGATATTTTGGTGGTTTTTTTGATAAATGCTTATCACTAATAATGGATACTATTTTTTCAATACCTGTAATTTTGCTTTCAGTTGTTGTGGCTTTTGTATTGGGTAAGGGTATCCTTAACGCGGCTTTGGCATTGTGTATTGTTTACTCTCCTCAATACTTTAGATTAATCAGAAATCAGACAATATTGGTTAAATCCGAAACTTATGTGGAGGCAGCTCAAGTTGCAGGAGCTGATGTTAAAAAAATTATTTTCAAATATATTCTCCCAAATGTAATAACACCATTGCCTATTCTGCTTACCCTAAATGCTGCAGATGCTGTTTTGGTATTAGGAAGTTTAGGATTTTTAGGCCTTGGCGTTCCTGCAGATGTCCCAGAGTGGGGAAGTGATTTAAATCTGGCTCTTGCCGCTTTACCTACAGGTATCTGGTGGACGGCTTTGTTCCCAGGTTTGGCAATGTTTTTTTTAGTTTTAGGTCTTTCTTTTATAGGAGAGGACCTTGAAGAAATTTTTGATAGTCAAAATTCTGAATAAATTTAGTTATCTGTAATAGGATCAAGTTCTCCTTGATCATTCAACTTTGGATATTCTTTAGCTGATTTTTTATAGATTGCTGCTAATTCTGGGTAACACCATTCAAAAAGTGTTTTTTGATATTCATCCATATTTAACCCTTCTCCATTAGCGGGCAATATACCTTTATTTTTTCTTTGGCGAACAGCTTCAAATAATAATATAGAGGCAGCAACTGAAACATTCAGAGATTGAACCATACCTCTCATAGGTATAAAGATTGATTGATCAACCATTGATATAATTTCATTACTTAGTCCCCATTTTTCTGCTCCTAAAACAAAACATGTATTTTGAGAATAATCAAAATTTCTATAATCTACTGATTCACTATTAAGAGTCGTTCCATATAATTTAAAACCCTTATTCTTTAAATCAGATATTGCCGTGATAATGTTTTCATGATTATTCAGTTTTACCCATTTTTGGCTTCCTTGAGCAGTACTATTAAAAGTCTTAACGGCATTAGTTTTGCTAATAAAATTTGCTTCGAAAACTCCTGCCGCATCACATGACCTTAATATCGCAGATAAATTATGTGGTTTATTGACATCCTCAACTAAAACAGTCAAGTTTTTCATTCTGCAATCTAAAACACTTTTGATTCGTTCAAATCTTCTTGGCAAAATTGACATTTATAATTTTTTCACACTTTTAAATTATATTCAAAAAATATTGATTACCTATTAGATCTCTTGGTTTATAATGTTTTGGTAGTTTAAATTAACTTAATGGCATACATAGAATGGGACTATACAATAATAACAAGTATGGTAGAAAAGCAAGGGTGGGATTTACCTGATCGTGAATCGGAGGAATGGAATAAATTTAACGATGAATTAGGAGAAAAAATGAGGGGTGTTGGACTTATTTTTGAAAAATATTGTAAATTTACTCCTGATGTAGGAGAAGGAGTTCATCTTCTAGATGACTGATCATAAATAGTTTTAAACCATTGATGTATCCCTTAATCAATGGCTTATTAATTAATAAGATAATATAATTTCACTAAATTAGAACTGGCAATTATTAAGGCTTTATAAAGCTTGTACCCTAAAAAAAATTTTTTATTCCACAAAAAAGTTATTTAATATCTATATTTGAATAAAAATATGAAAAATAAATTAATCTTTTTATTCGATGGTGGTTGCCCACTTTGTTTGAGAGAAACAAATTTTCTTAAAAAAAGAGATACCTTAAATCGAATTGCATTTATAGATATTAATACTAAGGATTATGATCAAAGTCTTTTTAATGACATCTCATATTCAGAAGCCATGTCAAACCTGCATGGGATTATTGAAAATGGAGAAATTATTAGGGGACTAGATGTACTTGCGTATTCTTATGAATTAGTTGGTTTAGGTTGGGTTTATTATCCCTTGAAGATTAAGATCTTATCTCCATTATTGAGATTGGTTTACAGATATTGGGCAAAATATAGACTTCAAATTACAGGTAGATCCGATATTGAAAAACTTTGTACCTCACAATGTGAACAATAAATATGGAAAGTATCGATATAGACAGAATAATAGAAATGTGTTGGGAAGATAGAACACCCTTTGAAGCTATCGAGTATCAATTTGGTTTAAAAGAGGAAGATGCGATAAAAATTATGCGTCAAAATCTAAAACCCAAATCTTTCAAAGTCTGGAGAAAGAGAGTTTCGGGAAGAAATACAAAACATATGGCCCTTAAAGATTCAACTAGATTTAAATCTACTCATAAAAGAAAATTATAAATTTTGAAAAATCTTTCTACTAAAACTTGTCCTGTTTGCAATAGGCCGTTTGAGTGGCGTAAAAAATGGAAAAACTGCTGGGATGATGTTATCTACTGTTCAAAAAGATGCAGTAACAGGAAGTCGCAAAGATGAAACAAGTATCAATTATTTTCCCGAATCAACTTTTTAGAGAAAGCCCAATCTTAAAAATAAATTGTGAAGTTTTGATTTTGGAAGACTCATTATTTTTTGGAAATGATAAATTTCATAAATTAATTAACCATAAAAATAAGTTAGTTTTTCATAAAGCATCTATGCTCGCTTATAAAAATTATTTAGAAATATCTGGCTTCAAAGTTTTATATATCGAAAACAAGAATAATGTTTCTACAGTTGATTTCTTATCGGAATTTATTAAAAATAAATATCAGAAAATAAATCTCATTGAACCTCATGATTTTTTAATAATGAAGAGGATTAATAATTTTGTTAAGAGTAATAATTTAGCTTTAAATATTTTGCCATCTCCTATGTTTATGAGCAGTGAAGATTTAAAAGATTTATTTGCATCAAATGCAAAAAAACCACTCATGGGGAGATTTTATGAGAATCAAAGAAAGAGCCAAAAGATATTAGTTAATCCTGATGATACTCCTGAAGGTGGCAAATGGAGTTTCGATGAAATGAACAGAAAAAAATTACCAAAAAAAATAAATATACCCTATACACCTAAATTACAAAAAAATAAATTTGTAGTTAATGCAGAAAGGTCATTAGCCAATTTTGATATTGAGTTTATTGGAGAAAGTAATAACTTTTTATATCCAACTAATTTTGAAGAGGCAGATGAATGGTTAAATGATTTTTTTAAACATAGATTTTTCTTATTTGGAGATTATGAGGATGCTATTTCTAAAGAAAACTCTTTTTTATGGCATAGTTTACTTTCTCCTCTTTTAAATAGCGGCTTATTAACCCCAGACGTAGTAGTAAATAAAGCATTACTTTTTGCAAAAAATAATAATGTTCCCATTAACTCTTTAGAGGGTTTTATTCGTCAAATTATTGGATGGAGAGAATTTATTTGCCTCGTCTATAAAAAGTACGGAACAAAGATGCGAAATAGTAATTTTTGGAATTTTGAAGACAAGCCAATTCCAAAATCTTTTTATCAAGGAAATACAGGAATTGAACCAGTAGACGTTGTTATAAAAAATATTATTAAATATGGTTATTGTCATCATATTGAGCGGCTAATGATTATTGGTAACTTCATGCTTCTATGTAGAATTCACCCTAACCAAGTTTATAAGTGGTTTATGGAAATGTTTATTGATTCCTATGATTGGGTTATGGTCCCAAATGTTTACGGAATGAGTCAGTTTAGTGATGGTGGTATCTTTTCAACAAAGCCATATATATCCAGCTCTAATTATGTAAAAAAAATGTCTAATTTTAAAAGTGGCCCATGGTGTGAAATATGGGATGGGTTATTTTGGAAATTTATTAAAGATAATGAAAGCTTTTTTAGAAAGCAATATCGTCTGGCAATGTTAACGAGAAATCTCGATAAAATGTCAGAGGAAAAATTAAATAATCACTTAAAAACGGCCGATAAATTTTTAAGAGATATTCAATAAATTAAGAGTAATAACCTACAGTTGTCTTTGAAAAATTAAAAGAATATTATGTTACGAAGAAATATTAAGTACGGATGTTAGTTTAGGTAAAATTGGATTTATCTAATGGAAATTGGAACACTTTTTTTAAAAAGTAATTCGACGGGAATTATCACTTTTTCTGAATTAGATTGGATAACTACCCATCAATCAAATTTCACTAGGTTGGAGGAATCCATAGCTATTAAATTAGGCAGAATGCTTGATGCAGGATCTATCAATATTGGTTGCCGTTTGAAATCCTGAATAAGTTTTTATTTTAATAATGAAGTATCAAAAAGAGAATAAAACATTTTTTCGGGAAAGAATCCATTCTTTAAATATCTTTCTTTTTTTAGGATTTAATCTTTCACTTATCTCTATCTTAGGTTTTATCTGGTTGAATTCTGCAATTGAAAAAGTAGTTTAAATTTTTGAATTTTTTGTATATTAAAGTTATCTTGTAAAAATTAATTAAATTTTGAACATAGGATATTTACAAAGAAAGGCAGCTTGGGAAATTTTATTAAAAGTTAGTTCTGGTGATTTTTCTGATCATGCTCTTGAAAAGGTTTTAAAAAATTATCAATTTAATCCTCTTGATATAGCTTTTATTACGGAATTATCTTTTGGATGCATAAGGTATAGAAAATTTCTTGATCTGTGGACGGATCATACATCAAAAATTACTCATAAAAAGCAGCCTCCAAAGTTAAGATGGCTTCTACATATAGGTTTATATCAACTATTGAAAATGGATAAAATCCCATTTCCTGCTGCTATTTCTACCACTGTAGAAGTAGCTAAAAAAACAGATTTAAATGGTTTAGCGGGAACTGTAAATGCGATATTGAGAAATGCATCAAGAAAATTAGAACAAAAAATCTTTCCGGAATTATCTTCTGATAGAAAAGAAAGAATTTCATATCTTGAATCATTTCCATTATGGCTTGTTAAGGATCTTTATAAATGGGTCGGGAATAGTGAAGGTGAAAATATCATTAAGGCATTTAATAAGAAACCATCAATTGATTTGAGAATTAACCAATTAAAAACTAATTCAGATAACTTTTTGAAAGTACTTCATGAAAATAAAATTGATGCTGAAATTATTAATGATTTACATAATGGAATTACTTTAAAATCTAATCCAAGATCCATAAAAAATTTACCAGGATATAGTGATGGACTTTGGACAATTCAAGATAGATCTTCTCAGTGGATAGCACCTCTCTTAAATCCAAAAGAAGGCGAAAAGATTTTAGATGCTTGTGCTGCTCCAGGAAGTAAGTCTACCCACCTTGCAGAATTGACAAATGATAGTGCTGAAATCATTGCCGTAGATAGATCAGCAAAAAGATTGAAAATACTGCAATCAAATTTAGAAAGGTTAAATTTGAAATCTGTTAATACCCTTAAGGCTGATGCTACGAGTTTGATTGAATTAAATCCTAAGTTTATATCTTATTTTGATAAGATTTTATTAGATGCTCCATGTTCAGGCATTGGAACTCTTTCCAGGAATCCAGATTCTAGATGGTCTTTAAGTAAAGAAAAAATAAAATCTTTAACTTTAATACAGGAAAAACTTTTGGAAAGTATTTTCCCTCTTTTGAAAAAAGATGGCACTTTAGTTTATTCAACTTGTACTATTTGTCCTGATGAAAATAATCTATTAATTGAGCGATTTATTGAAAAAAACAAAACTTTAAAATTGGTCAGCCAAAAGCAAATTTTACCTAGCTTGGATTATCCTGGTGATGGATTTTATTCTGCAATAATTTCTTATAAATCTTAAAAATATAATTTATTTTTTAATTGGAATTTTATAAATTTCAGATATGTACTTCTTCCATAAATAAGCTGCATTCCCACTAGATAATTCAGATTCCTTGTTATCGTCGTAACCTATCCAGATCCCTGTTGTAAGGTTGTCAATGGAACCTATAAACCAGAGATCTTTATTTCCATCAGATGTTCCTGTTTTCCCATAAATTTTCTTTCCTTTTATAGAGGCTGCTTTTGAAGTGCCTTCTTTTACAGATTTTTCAAGAAGTTTATTTATGTTCTTGTTTATTTTTAAATCTAATATTTTCTTGGAAATAGATTTATTTTCCCAAACAGGTTTTGTTTTAAATGATTCTATTTTTTCTATGATTTCAGGGCTTTGAATCTTCCCATTATTGTTTATTGCAGAATATGCATTTGTGATGTTTAAAAGATTATCCCCGTAAGCGCCAATAGCTAATGATGGGAATTCCTCAAACTCTTGCTCGAAACCTAGTCCAAATGAATTCGCTAAATTAATAATATTTTTCAAGCCAATTTTTTTTGTTATTGATATTGGAACGATATTTGATGAACTTTTAAATGATTCAATCAAAGATATTGAACCTCTATAGTCTTCTGAAAAATTTTTTGGGCAATAACTTTCCCAGCATATTGGTAAGTCTTCAAATTTATCGCTTAATTTTATTCCTTCTATTAATGCAGCAGCATAAGGGATTATTTTAAAAGTAGAACCTAAAGGTCTTACAGATGAAATCACTCTATTGTATTCATTAATTGATGGATTTTTGCTGGTTATCATTGCCCTGATTAGTCCTGTGTTTGATTCGATAGATAACAGACCAAATTCAAGTTCTTTAGGCCCTGCGTAACTTGATATTTTTTGACCTTTTTCTTGCCAATCTTTGTTGATAGAGGATTTAATTCTTAAAAACTTATAATCATTTTTACTTCCAATTTTTTTATTTGTTTCCTGAAGAATAAAGTTTATTAACAATTTATCATCTAAAAAATTATCAACTGTTTGATAATTTAACTTTACTTTTTCTTTAATGGCCTTATTCTTATTTACAAGAGATATATATCCATCAACATACATTGATTCAAGAACTTTATTTCTATTTTTAATAGCTAGTTCTAAATTTTGATAGGGTGAATAAATTGATGGAGCTGGAGCTAATCCTGCAATTAATGCGATCTCTGATAATGTCAATTCTTCTATAAATTTTCCAAAATAAACTTGGGCAGCCTCGTGTACTCCGTATGCTCCTGAACCTAGATAAATATTATTTAAATATAATTTTAAAATTTGATTTTTGTTATATCTAAATTCAAGTATGAGTGATATAAATATTTCTTTGATTTTTCTTTGAAAACTTAAATCATTATTTAGAAAAAGTAATCTAGCAACTTGTTGTGTAATCGTACTTCCTCCCTCTTTAACATAACCACTTCTAATATTTTGAATAAGGGCACGTGAAATACTTTTTAAATCTATTCCATTATGTTTATAAAATCTTTTATCCTCAGAAGAAATAAAAGAATGTTTAAGAAAAAATGGGATTTTATGATAACTATTATCTATTTCAAATTTGCGGCTTAATTTGCTTAATATCTTATTATCAGAGGATGATATTACGTAAGAATATTTGGTTTCCCGAAACTTTTTATTTTTAGAAATATCAAATTTTAAGGTACTAAAAATTAGACTAAAAAAATAAAAAGATATTCCAGAAAAAATTAATATTGGAATTATTAAAACAAAAGATTTGAATTTTACCTTTTGCACCTTAAGCAACTAAAAAACTATGTCCTATCGCTAAAGCTGTAACTAACATTCCAGTTATAAGAAACGGTTGGGCACTTGCTTGATATTTGACATCAAACTTTAGAGGATCTCGTAGTAACCACATATCTTGAAATGTAATTTGTGGAATTATCAATAAAACCAAAATTACAGAGGCTAAATGTTGACCAATAATGACTAATACTACAACCATTGCTAATTGAAAAATATCAATCAGACCTGCACTTATTCTACTTGCATTTTTAATTCCAAATACTACTGGTAGAGAATTCAAGCCTAGCTTTGAGTCTCCTTCAACACTTTTGAAATCATTAATAACAGCAATTCCAAGTCCTGAAAGGCTATAAGCAAGTGTTAGTATCGCCGTCACGATTGTTAATTTCCCAAACAAAGCTTGTCCTGCCCACCAAGGTAAAGCTATATAAGATGCTCCTAATGCATAATTTCCAAGCCAACCATTCTGTTTTAATTTGAGTGGTGGAGCAGAATATATATAACTAACAAAGGAACCTCCTAATGCCAAAAGTAAGACGGAGGGGAAGCTGTGCTTAGCATATAAATCTAATAGAAAAGCAACTATTAAACCCGCTATTAGTAATACCCAGATTTGTATTTTTACATCTTTAATTGAAATTTTCCCAGAAGGAATTGGTCTATTTGGTTCATTAATTGCATCAATTTCTTTATCAAAAAAATCATTTATGGTTTGGGTATAACCAGCCAGAAGCGGTCCACTCATCAACATACATGCTAATGAAGCTAGAACATTACTAAATGTCCATTCAAAATTCCCACTTGCAGCTGCTCCACAAATAACTCCCCATATCAAAGGGATCCACGTTATGGGCTTCATTAACTGTATACGGAGTTTCCATATACTTGATGTTTCAGAGGCACCCTTAATTCCTAATAGTTGTTTTGGATCATTCACTTTATTCTTTAACCTTTCTCAATTTCTTCTGGGAAAAACCAATTTTGCTCACCATTCTGAAATTTTGCGGTGATTCCAATACTTCTGCCGTCTGTCATTTTATAGCCTGTTATTACGGCTTTAGGACTCGAGGATATTTGATCGATTAATTTAGCTGGTAGTCTATCTTTTACTTTGTTAATGTTAATTTTGATTTTACTACCGATTTTGGGTAATAATTTTGTTTCAGCCATAAGAGGTAAAATGGAAGCTATTATGCAAGATTAACAGCATTTGGACAATTTTTACTAAAATGGTAGCTCTTCGTTTAATTCCTTGTTTAGATGTCGCCCATGGCAGAGTAGTTAAAGGTGTAAATTTTGTTAACTTGAGAGACTCAGGCGATCCTGTTGAATTGGCTTGTAGGTATTCTGATGAGGGCGCAGATGAATTAGTATTTTTAGATATTAGAGCTAGTGTAGAAAATAGAAATACGTTAGTTGACCTTGTCTCTAGAACCGCAAAATCAGTAAAAATTCCATTTACAGTAGGTGGAGGAATAGATTCTGTTTCATCAATTAATGATCTTTTAAGAGCTGGAGCGGATAAAGTAAGTTTGAATTCTTCTGCAGTTAGAAATCCAGATCTAATTTCTAAAAGTTCTAGAGAATTTGGTAATCAATGTATCGTGATAGCAATTGATGCTAAAAGAAAAGTTAATAAGACTGATGAATGGGAGGTATATGTAAAAGGAGGGAGAGAAAATACTGGAATTGATGTATTAAGTTGGGCAAAGAAAGTTGAGGAGTTAGGCGCAGGGGAAATTTTGCTTACTTCAATGGATGGTGATGGCACGCAGAATGGATATGATTTACATCTGACTGAATCTGTTGCCAATATTGTTAATATTCCAGTGATTGCTTCTGGAGGAGCAGGTTGTTTAGAAGATATCTATGATGTTTTCAATGAAGGCAGGGCATCTGCCGCACTTCTAGCATCATTACTTCATGATAAGAAACTTTCTTTAAGAGAAATAAAGACTTTCCTCCTCGAAAAAAAACTTCCAATTAGACCATATGGATAAAAAATTTAATTTAATACCAATAAGAAATAAGTTAAAAATTTAAAATGAAATTCACAAAAACTATCGAAGTCAAAAATATATTTAATAAGATTTCCTATAAATATGACTTTTTAAATAATCTATTAAGTTTTGGACTGCACAGATTATGGAAAAGGAAATTAGTTAATTTATTGGCACCTTTAAATGGTGAAGATTGGGCTGATTTATGCTGTGGAACTGGAGATTTAGCATTCTTAATTTCAGAGAGAGTTAGTCCAAGGGGTTCAATTACTGGGATTGACAGTGCAGAGGATATTTTAAAGATTGCAAAGAAAAAATCAGCACTTAAAAAAAATAAATTTATTAAGTGGGAAATTAAAGATGTATTAGAAATTAATGATTATTCAAAAAATTTTGATGGGATTTGTATGTCATATGGACTAAGAAACTTGAAAAACGTTGAAGAAGGAATAAAAAAAGTTTTTTATCTTTTGAACGATAAAGGAAGGGCAGGATTTTTAGATTTTAATCACTCAACAAGAAATTCTTTATCCAATATTTTTCAGAAAATTTATTTGAGATTAGTTGTAGTAACTATTTCGCGGCTTTTTAATTTAGGTTCAGAGTACGCATATATTGAAAAAAGTATTAGTAATTTTCCAAAGAAAAATGAGCTTATAAATATTGCTAAGGAAGTTGGATTTAAAAAAGCTGAATATAGGACTATTTTTGGGGGGCAAATGGGAATACTAATTTTAACTAAATAAAGAATTTATTTTTTTATTTTTCTCCAACAAAAAGAACACTTTCCCCATCTTTTGATTTCGCCCTCAGGAGTAGGGGAATTACAGAGAGTACAAATGCACATATTATTTTGATTGATTCTGCTTGGATGCTTTGCCCAAACTATCTTTGCATTATTAGCTTTGATATTTTTATTTTTAATTTCATAATTTTGTATTATTTTAATTTCATTCAAAGTTATTCCAATTTTTTCGATTCTCTCTTTTAATTTATGCTTGTTGTAGATTAGGGCCTGGCGCCACTGTGGATGATTTACTGCAATAGTAAGTATTTTTTTTTCAATATTTAATGGTTTGCATTCTTGAAATAGTTCCAAACCAATTAATTCCTTCCAGTTTTCGTTGATTTTAGAAAGTTTATCTAAATCTCCCCATGACTTTTTAAAATTATCAAGACAATTTTTTAATGGATGCGGATTCCTTTTCTTCTCTATTGAAAAATACTTTTTTTCCAATTTGTAAAATTTACTTAATAAGACTAAAGTTAATCTAATCTTCAAAAAGATGCTCGTTGTTTTTACAAAGAATTTGTGAAATTTATTGGATCTGCAGCTAAAACAGTTTTTTATTTAAAAAAAATTCAGGGTCAATATCCAAGTTGGAGGCTTCAGTACAAAATAAAATGTAAAAGTACCGAAATTGAGCTAACAAATTTGATCAGAAATTCTCAAATTAAGAGAAACCAGCCAGTAGCGATAATAGCAAGAGAACAGTTATCAGGGTTTGGCCAAAACTCAAAAACTTGGGTTTCCCCAGAAGGTGGGATTTGGTTAAGTGCAGCTTACCCAATATTTTCAAAAGAATTTATAAGTCAAATATTTAATTTGTCTATAGGAATCAAGATATGTGAAATGCTTAGACAGGAGAATATAAATGTTTCTTTGAAATGGCCAAATGATATCTTTTTTGGATCAAAAAAGTTGATTGGATTTTTACCAAGGGTTATTACAAGAGGTAAGGAAATTATTTATGTAAGAATAGGTCTTGGCATGAATATTTTAAATTATACTCCATCAGAGGGGATTTCATTATCAAAAGTACTTCAAACTAAAAATATTAATCAGCATTATTGGACGGCCAAAGTTCTTAAAGCTTTTCATGATTCAATTGAATGTAATAATAAAAAAGAATATGTGATCAAATCTGCAAATAAGTTCCTAACTAAAAGCTTTTTGCCTAATGGTTATTGTCCTCATACATGGAAAATTAAAGATATTGATTCGAATGGAAATTTAAGAATTCAAAATGAAACTCAGCTGAAGGTAATTGGACGGTTCTGAATTTAATTAACTTTTAATTCAACTATTCTTCCATCTTTAAATCTGGCTATTTTTTTTGCGCGATTTGCAACTTCATCTTCGTGCGTAACTAAAACTATAGTTATTCCAGACTCATGCAATTTATCAAAGAGATCTAATACATCTTCAGTGGTTTTTGAATCTAATGCTCCAGTAGGTTCGTCTGCTAACAATATTGCAGGGTTATTGATAATAGCCCTAGCAATAGCCACTCGCTGTTGTTGACCTCCGGATAATTGGTTCGGGCGATTATTCATTCTTTCTGAAAGGCCAACTTTTTCTAATGCATTCTTACCTCGTTCTAATCTTTGATCATGCTCAATACCAGCGTAAATCATCGGCAAAATAACATTTTCAAGTGCAGTTGCATCCGAAAGAAGATGAAATTGTTGAAAAACAAAACCTAATTTTTGGTTACGTATTTCTGCTAGCTCATCATCAGATAGATTTTCAACAGGAATACCATTTAATTTATAAATACCCTCAGATGGTCTATCTAGACATCCAATAATATTCATAGCTGTACTTTTGCCTGAGCCACTAGCTCCCATTACAGCCAAATAATCACCTTTATAAATTTCTAAGTTTATGCTATCTAAAGCATTAACAGTTAGATCCTCTTTGCCATATGTTTTAGATATATTTTCTAAACTTGCGACTTTCTTAGGCATTTATCGAAAAAATCTTCTAGGAAATATTGTTTGCTGTAGCAATAATATCTTGTAAGAAAGGAGTTTCTGAAACTGCTGTGTTGGCTAATTTAAAAAGAGGATTAGAAAGGATACCTCCAAGAGCAGTTACCGCCACGCAAGTATATAGTGCAACCCTCAAGGGAGGCAATCCTACAATTCCCCAATTGATTTCGGGATATGATTTGACTATTTCTGAAGCCTCTTGTGGTTCTTTAACTACCATCATTTTTATCACTGAAATGTAGTAATAAATAGATATAACTGAAGTTACTAATCCAACTATTACTAATAGATATTGATGATTTGCCCAACCTGCAAAGAACAAATAGATCTTTCCAAAAAATCCCAACATTGGAGGTAAACCTCCAAGCGATAGAAGACAAAGGCTTAATCCTAATGTAATAAGGGGATCTTTTTGGTAAAGTCCTGAGTAATCAAGAATTCTGTCAGAACCTGTTCTTAGTGAGAAAAGTATTACACATGAGAATGCTCCCAAATTCATAAATAAATATGCAGCCAAATATAAAACAGCAGCTGATAAACCATCTTGAGTACCAGACACTATTCCAATCATTACAAACCCTGCTTGTCCAATAGAACTGTAAGCAAGCATCCGTTTCATTGAGGTTTGAGCTAGAGCTACAACATTTCCTAGAGCCATGCTCAAGATGGCCAAAATAGTAAATAAAAGTTTCCATTCCTCATCGAACGAAGAGAAAGTAGTGCTTAATATTCTTATCGCAAATGCAAAACCTGCTGTCTTTGAGCCAACAGATAAAAAAGCAACTACAGGTGTAGGTGATCCTTCATACACATCAGGAGTCCATTGATGAAATGGAACTGCAGCGATTTTAAAAGCAACAGTTGATAAGACAAATACGAGAGCTAAAGAAGTAATGAATGAGGGTTTATTTATAATCTCTAAACCAATTGTTGCTAAGTTTGTTGAACCACTTAATCCATAAAGAAAAGAGGAGCCATACAAATAGACTGCAGCAGCTGCTGATCCAACAAGTAAGTATTTTAAAGCTGCTTCTGAACTCCTTGGATCTCTCTTGAGATAACCAGAAAGTAGATAGCTTGCTACCGATAGAGTCTCAAGAGATATAAATACACTAATAAGGTCAGTAGATCCACACAAAAGCATTGCCCCAAGAGTTGCCGAAAGAACTATCGCTGCGAACTCCCCAATAGGACTCCCACTTTGTTCTGTATAACGCCAGCTTATGAGTAAAGAAACTAAAGTTGATAAAGCTATTATTGCTCTAAATGCGATTGCCAAATTATCTGAGTTAAATGAACCAAGAAATGCACTATTTACAGGATTAGTCCATTGCAAGGCTAAACTCAAAAGAGAGCTGCCAATTGATAAATAGCAAATAATGGGTGCCCACTTTGAAGCAGTTTTTTCTCCTGCTAAATCTACAAGAAGAGTCCCAACAATACCTAATAAGATAAAAGCCTCTGGAATAATGGCTTGAGCATTTAAATTAATTGTAAAGATTTCGTTGGGCACTTTATTAAATAGGATTAAATTAGATGATTGATTGTAATGGTCAAAGAGTTAATCTTAACTTGATTATAATTTGTGGGTATGATTTTTGAAATTTTCTGAAGAAATTACTTGAAAAAGTTTCAAATAATCATAATATGCCCTAACCGAGCAAAAAAACCAATTTTTGAAATAAACCTTGGATCACACACTTGTTATTGTTGAAAGTCCCACCAAAGCAAAAACTATAAGAAAGTTTTTGCCTTCTAATTATGAAGTTCTTGCCTCAATGGGACATGTAAGAGATCTTCCAAAAGGGGCGGCTGAAATCCCTGCCGCAGTCAAAAAGGAAAAATGGTCTAGGATAGGAGTTAATACTACTGAAGATTTTGAACCATTATATATAGTCCCAAAAGACAAGAAAAAGGTTGTTAAAGAGCTTAAAGATGCATTGAAAGGTGCTACTCAACTATTGTTGGCGACTGATGAAGATAGAGAAGGAGAGAGTATTAGCTGGCATCTTTTGCAAATACTTAAGCCTAAAATTCCAACTAAGAGAATGGTTTTTCATGAAATCACAAAAAAGGCAATTAATAAAGCTTTAGATCAAACAAGAGAAATTGATATGGAGCTTGTTCAGGCTCAAGAAACCAGAAGAATCTTGGATAGACTTTTTGGATATGAATTATCTCCTTTACTTTGGAAGAAGGTAGCCCCCCGATTATCTGCTGGTCGTGTTCAATCAGTTTCTGTCCGACTACTTGTTAGAAGAGAGAGAGAAAGAAGATCCTTTAAAAAAGCCAGTTACTGGGGGATTAAAGCTTCCCTGATAAAAGATAATGTTAGTTTCGACACTAAATTATTTAGTTTAAACGGTCAAAGAATTTCTAATGGTTCCGATTTCGATGAACAGACCGGCAAATTAAAACAAGGAAATAAATCCTTAATAATTGGAGAAGATAAAGTAAAGGAATTATTGAAAACTTTCTCCTCTGAAAATTGGGTTGTCTCAAAAATCGAAAAAAAACCATCAACTCGTAAGCCAGTTCCTCCTTTTACAACTAGTACATTGCAACAAGAAGCAAACAGGAAGCTTCGTTTGTCTGCAAGAGAAACTATGAGATGTGCACAAGGGCTATATGAGAGAGGCTTCATAACGTACATGAGGACTGATTCAGTTCATCTGTCCGACCAAGCCACAAACGCTGCTAGAGAATGTGTAAGTTCTATGTATGGGAAAGAATATTTATCTAACTCACCAAGACAATTTACTTCTAGTGCAAGAAATGCTCAAGAAGCACACGAAGCTATTAGGCCTGCAGGTGAGGTATTTAAAACACCAAAGGAAACTAATCTAATTGGCAGAGACTTATCTCTTTACGATTTAATTTGGAAAAGAACTGTAGCTAGTCAAATGGCGGAAGCTAGGCTAACAATGATTAATGCTGAAATTAGTGTTGGGGATGGATTATTTAAATCGAGCGGAAAAAGTATCGATTTCGCAGGATTCTTCAGAGCATATGTCGAGGGAAGTGATGACCCAAGTTCATCCATTGAACAACAAGAAATTATTCTCCCAAACTTAACAACTGGAATATGCTTAAAGGTTATTGATAAAGAACCTACTTTTCATGAAACAAAACCACCTGCAAGATATACAGAGGCTGCACTAGTTAAAGTCCTTGAAAAAGAGGGGATTGGAAGACCCTCTACCTATGCCAGCATTATTGGAACAATCGTAGATAGAGGTTATGCGAATATATCTTCAAATACTTTGGCTCCAACTTTTACAGCTTTTGCTGTTACGGCTCTATTAGAAGAACATTTCCCTGATCTAGTTGATACTACTTTTACTGCAAAAATGGAATCTTCGTTGGATGAAATATCCTCAGGTAACCTTGAGTGGCTACCATATCTCGAGACTTTCTATAAAGGTAAAAATGGGTTAGAGGTGAAAGTACAGAAAACAGAGGGTGATATTGATGGTAAAGCTTATAGACAAGTTGATTTCGATGACCTCCCTTGTGTAGTAAGAATAGGCTCTAATGGACCTTGGCTAGAGGGTGTAAAAATTGATGAGTCCGGTAATGAAATTCAGGCAAAAGGTAATCTTCCAATGGATATTACTCCAGGAGATTTAGACAAAAAGAAAGTTGATCAAATTTTAAGTGGTCCATCAGATCTTGGAACTGATCCAAAAACTGGGGAAAAAGTTTTTTTGAGATTTGGACCTTATGGACCTTACGTCCAACTTGGGAATAATGATCAGGATAAAGCTAAACCAAGAAGAGCTTCATTACCTAAAGAGTTGAAAACTGATGATCTAACTTTAGATGAGGCGCTAGAACTTTTAAGCTTGCCAAAATTATTAGGAGTTCATCCTCAAGGTGGTTTTGTTGAGGCTGATAGAGGTAGATTTGGACCTTATATTAAATGGATTAAAAATGAAAATGAGTCTGAAAATAGATCACTAAAAAAAGAGGATAATGTTTTTACAGTTGATCTTAAAAGGGCATTAGAAATTCTTGCGATGCCAAAAATGGGTAGAGGTGGTCAAGAAGTATTGAAAGACTTTGGAAAACCAAAAGAATTTAAAGAGAAAATTCAAATATTAAATGGAAGATATGGGGTCTATTTAAAATGTGGCAAAACAAATGTTTCGATTGCTAAAGATACTGATTTAGAAAAATTTTCGATTGATGATGCTGTAATTCTTTTGGAAGAAAAACTAAAAGATAAAAAAGGATCTATTTCAAAAAAAACAAAAACAATTAATAAAAAAAATTCAAGCAAAAAGAAAAGTTAGAAAAAATATGATTTTTAAAAAAAAAGAATTTTTTTTATTAATTTTTTTAATTTTATTGCAATCATGCTCTGGAGGGAGGATTGGAAATTTTCTTGAAAGTAGTTTTAATGATTTAGAAAAAAGTAAAGAGGAAGATTTACAAAAGAATTTATTAAATAAAAAAATCTTAGTAGAGGAAAACAAAGAAATTGATGACAAAAAAAATAACAAAATTAAAAAGTTAGAAAAGCCAAAAAATGTTTTGAAAAACAAAAAGGATATAAATTTAAAAATAGAAAAGAAAGAAATTGATTACAAAAAAAATAACAAAATTAAAAAAGTAGAAAATTCAAAAAATGTTTTAGAAAATAAAAAGGATATAAATTTAGAAAAAATCCCAAAACAAAAAAATAATAAAATCAAGAATTCTTCCAAAAAGAGAAAAAACGAGCTTCAATCTTACAAAATAATCTTCATTCTCAAAGATGTAGATCCAAAAGATCCTACGGAAGAGTTAAGTTCCATATTGAGTAAATCTGAGGTAAATTTCGAAATAGAAAAGATTGAACGCATATTAGATTCAAAAAATAAAAGTATGAAAAAAATTAACTAAAAATATTCAAAAAAAAATGAAAATAAAAACAAAAACTGAAGCATTAAATATTGTAGAGACCTCATATCTAGCATCTCTTTCTTCTTTATTATGGGTTGCATTATATTATTTGCCAATTGGGGGAGCTTTATTAAGGTTGATTTTACCCCTCCCAATGATCCTGTTGCACTTGAGAAGAGGAACTAAAATTGCATTGGAAGGACTCATAATACAACTTTTACTTTTATTTATAATTATGGGTCCCGTTAGAGGAACTTTATTTTTATTTCCCTATGGGATCCTGGCTTTTTGGCTGGGTTGGTTTTGGCTTAAAGAAAAAAGTTGGAGAATAAGTTTAACTGTAGGAGTTATTATTGGAACTCTTGGTTTCTTCCTAAGAGTAGTAGCATTATCTACCTTGGTGGGTGATAATCTTTGGGTGTTAATTACTAGAGCAAGTTATAGCCTACTAGAAAAGTTAATTGGATTATTCAATTTACCTTTTTCTCCCTCAATTTTTAGTATCCAATTAGGTGCAGTTATATTAATAATTTTTCAAGAAATAGTTTATGTTTTAACTCTACACGTAGTTGCATATTCTCTGTTTCCAAGATTTAAATTAACTATCCCAGATCCTCCAAGATTACTAAATAGCTTGGTAGATTTAAATAATTGAAAAAAAATAAGAATGAATAGTACAGATTTAGGGATAAAGTTTTTTGGTAATGAATCCAATAAAAAAAGACAATTTAATAAGATAGAAATGTTGAGAAAGAATATAAATAACTTTAAAATATTTCTTATAATTGCAGGTACTAATACATCTCAGATTCCAGGTATTTCCGCAGCAGGTATTAATCCAAGATCAAGGCGAGTAACTGCGCTCGCAGATGCTGAATTTTTGCTTAAAGGTGCTTCAAAAGAACATAAATATAAATTGCCACTACTGAATGCAGGAGTAACCCCGGCCCTAATAAGTCATGTTTGTTCGAAGCTTATAAATATTTATCCAGTTATCGTTCCTTTGGGAATCACATCAAAGCCTTATTTTAAGCATTTGGTTGTAGAAAATAGAGATTTAGGCCCATCAAATTGTCTTACTACTGGAAAATCTATGTCCAAAGATAGAGTAATAAATCTATATGAAAAAGGTCTTGCTATAGGAAAATCCTCAAAACAACCCATCTTTATTTCTGAATCTGTACCAGGGGGTACCACAACTGCTCAGGCAGTAATGGAAGCTTTTGGTTTGCCGGTGTCTAATTTGGTAGGGAGTAGTTTATTCAGAGCCCCAAGAGAACTAAGAGGCAAAGTAGTTCAAAAAGGACTTTTCAATGCAAATCTCAAGACTAATCCTGACTCTTTTGATGTTGTCGCGGCGGTAGGTGATCCTTTCCAAGCTTTTTCAATGGGTCTATTAATGGGTGCCAGGTTAGCAAAACAACCTGTCATATTGTCTGGAGGAAGTCAGATGTTAGCGGTAATTTTGCTTGTATTAGAATTTTTAGATGAAAAAAATAAAGATGAATTTATTGAAGATGTTTTTATTGCGACAACTGGGTGGCTTGTGAAAGATAATTCTCTAAATAATTTAGTAAATCTAATTAATAAAAAATATGATGTCAAATTATTAGGTTTAGCCAGTCCTTTAAATTTCAAATCTTCAAAATACAAAGAATTGAGGGATTATGAATTAGGTCATGTAAAAGAAGGTGTAGGTGCTGGTGGAATATCATTGCTTGCTTTCTTAGATGGATTTAAAAATGAAGAAATCGTTTCATTGTGTCAACTAAATCTGGAAATGATGAAGGGCCTAGGTCAAATTTCTTTAGATAAGGATTGTTGAATGTTCTCAAAATTTGCAACCAGAAGAGAATTTTTAAATTGTGGTAAGCTTTCGCTTTTATTTTTCTTAAACTCTTGCAGTAACCTACCTAATAAAGTAAAAATTGCATTGCAAAATTCTTTTTATCCACAATCTTTTAAAGATACGATTCCAAAAGATTGGAAGCAGGAAAAAATTAATTTTGAAAATATTCGGCTACAAAAAAATAGAAACACAATTTCCAGTTCTGACTTTACTTTAATAAATGATGGATGGATTTCTAGTATAGATTTTTCAGAATTTGAAAATATAAATCAATATGCATTGTTCGAAAATTTGGATAAGAGATCGATAGATTTGTTGGGAAGCTTTAATCAAAATCAGAGGAGTAAATTATTTCCTATTGGCGTAGTACCCTATACAATTATCATTAAAAATAATAAAGAATTAATAAATTCAGCAAGAACATCTTGGGATTTTCTTCTTTCTAAAAAATTAACTGGGAAAATTATTTTTCCACAAAGTCCCAGAATAATATTGTCAATTGCTCAAAAAATTAATTCATCTAATTCTTTAAAAAAAATCAAAAGCCAAGCAATGTTATTTGATGATAAAAATATGCTCAATTGGTTGATTAATTCTGATGCTATTGTCGCAATAGTTCCTTATAGTCTTTGTTCAAAATATTTAAAAATAGATCCAAGGCTTTCTTTAGTTTTCCCAAGTCAAGGAGTACCTTTGATGTGGCATTTTCTACTAAGTCGATCAAATCTAAATATTGGAATATTAATTAAATGGATTAAATCTTTAGAAAATAAATCAATAGTAGATAAATTAGTAAGCCAGGGTTGGTATCTTCCATTCAATAGTGATTATTTGCAAAATAAATATAAATCTGAAAATCTCCCCATCTCAGGACCTTCTGAGAAATGTTGGGAAAATAGTTGGTCTTTCCCTGTCTTAACAAATGAACAAAAAATTAATCTTAAAAATATCTGGAATGAGTCCTCATCCCCATAATCTTTTTGTAGGATTTTCAATTAATAAGTTATGAGTTTCCTTTAATAAATTTGGTATATCTAATTTACTAGGACATTTAGGAACACATTCATTACATTCTTGACAAAATGAGGAATTTTTTTCTTCCCACCAATGCCCAGCTTTGCCTATTAAATTGTATCTTTCTTTTGAAAATTCTAATTGGCCATAACCAATAGATATATTTCGTAAACGAAGTATTTCTGGAATAGGCACTTCATTTGGACATGGAAGACAAGATCTACATTGTTCACATTTGGTTGAGTTTAATCTTTCATTTGAAACTTCCTCAATTTTATTCAGGGCGCTTTTTTCAAGTTTTGTAAGCTTCTCGAATGAATTTCTAAGTTTATGCGCAAATTCAAAATCTTTTTTGCTTGTCGCCCCCAAGGATAAAGTTGTAATCCCTTTTGCCAGCAGAAATCGATACGCTAATTCTAATGGATGAAAAGGCTTAGAGGACTCTATCAAAATATCACTTGGAGAATACAATCTACCGCCTTTATCTGCAGGTGATATTGCTAAAACGCCCATACCTTTTTTTAAAGCTTCCTCTGCTAAAGCAATCTTAGATTGATCTAAATAATGTAAATGAAGACTACAAAAAGTAAACACTTCACAGTTAATTGCATCTTTAATTAGGGAATAACTTCCGTGAGAACTAAAACCAACTTGATCAACTAGTTCCTTCTCAAGAATCCAAGATATGAATTTCTTACCCTCTCCAGCAAGAACCCAATCTAGATGTTGTTTTAAGTTAAGTCCGTGAATTGCAAGATTATTAATTTTTTCGCGATTTAAATTTTTAAGAGACTTTTTAAAATTATTTTTTAAAAAGTCAAAATCACCCTTTGGTAAAACTTTGGAAGTAATCACCCAATTTTTTTCTTTTATATTCTCTTCTATTGCTAATTTTTTTATTGAATTTCCAATAAGTGATTCAGCATCACCATAAGAGGGTGCTGTTTCTATATGGTTAATTCCCACATAATATGCATTTTTTATTATGCTATACATTTTTTCGAGACTTTCAGTTGCTCTCATTGTCCCTAAAGTGAATAAGCTCACTTTCGCCCCTATACCAAATGATCTTTTATGTGAATTAATAATCATCTAAATATTATCAATTTCTTTTTATTTACTCTTTAATTTATTTATAGTTGAAAATGGTTTAAAGTAAATATAAAATTTTGCAAAAATATTTTTCTTAAATCTATGTTCACAGGAATAATTCAATCAATTGGAAAATTAAAAAAAGGAAAAAATATTTTAGAAATTGAAATTCTAGATAACTTATTTGATATGACAATCGGTGACAGTATTGCTGTAGATGGAATTTGTTTGACAGTTAAAGAGATTTTTCAAAATAAATTTACTGTTGATGTTAGTGAGGAAACATTAAACAAAACAACTTTGGGAGTAAAGTCAAACCTGAATCAGATTGTTAATTTGGAGCCCGCTCTTAGGGTGTCTGACCGTCTAGGAGGACATATTGTCAGTGGACATGTTGATGGCCTTGGAATTGTTGAGAGTATAGAAAAATTAGATAAATCCTGGCTTTTATCTATAAAGTGGAAAAATAATAATTTTTCGAAATATGTAGTTAATAAAGGTAGTATTTGTGTAAATGGTATAAGTCTTACAATTGCAAAATATAAGCAGGAAGGAGAAATATTTACTATTGCGATAATTCCTCATACTTGGCATAACACAAATCTGAATAAATTAAATATCGGTGACAGCGTAAACCTGGAGGCAGATGCACTAATTAAATATGTAGAGAAATTACTTTTATTTAATAAAAATAGTAATCAAGATTTATCTTCAAATAATATTTCTTCCGAGTGGCTTAAAGAAAACGGTTGGTAAAATTTATTTTTTAATTTAATGGAATCAGACAAATTGTTTTTGACTCTTTTTTAAGATCGATTTTAAATTCCTGACCAGGCTCTAGACCTAATTTTTTTGTGTAGGCATGACCAATTAATAGGTTCCCATTCCCATGAACTTTAGTCTTGAATTCTGTCTGTCTGCCTCTTGAAGTTCTATTACCATTTTTCCCCAAACGACCCTTTCCTATTTTGTAACCCTTAGCTTCGATAAGCGCCCTATAAAAACTTTTTCTCAAGATTCTGCCTCCAGGACCTACATAACCACAACCTTTTGCTATCTCATCTTCAGATTTTTTACTTAATAATTTTGCTTTTTCAAGAAGTTCTTTTCCTTCTAGCATTATCTGACAAATTTCTAATTATATATTCTTACTAAAAAGGAGAACTGTGGCAATATAAATTAATAAAAAATATATTTAATATTTTTAAATTTAGTTTTTATAAAAGATATAAAATAATAAATAAAATAACCCAAATTCCATCTACAAAATGCCAGTACAATTCAACAGCTTCCAATGGGAACATATTTTGACTATTTAATCTTCCTCCATTGATTCTCGATTGCCAAGCAATAATTAAGATCATCAAAGTGCCTAAAGTGACATGTAATCCATGAAAACCAGTAAGAGCATAAAAAGTACTTGCAAATAAATTATCGGTTAATCCAAAAGGCAAATGAAAATATTCAAATAATTGACATGTTAAAAATATAATTCCGAGAAAAGCAGTAAAAAATAACCATTTTTGGGAATCAGAGTTTTTATCTTTTAAAAGTGCTTTGCCTGCTTTATGGAAAGTCGCACTACTAACTAGTAACAAAATTGTATTGAGTGTAGGTATTGGTAGTTCTAATTCATAAATAGCACCATCCGGTAATGGATTTACTGCTTTATAAGTTAAATAAGCAGCAAAGAATCCAGCAAAAGTCATTCCGTCCGCAATTAGGAAGGTTATAAGACCAAACATTCTGAAGTCTTCATGTGTTTCATTAACTTCAGAATTATTTTTTTGAATTTCTTTTGAGCTATCTAGTGTTGTCATATGTTTTTATTTTTGTTCAGAAAGTTTTTTACCATATCCATAAGGTTCTTCAACTAGTGGAGCTTCTCCTTCCCAATTTTCAACTGGAGGTGGAGAAGATGTTAACCATTCAGGTGTAAGAGCATTCCAAGGATTATCTCCAGCCTTTTTACCATTTCTCACACTTAGGAATACGTTAATTAAGAAAGGAATTGTACTTATAGCCATCAAAAGAGCTCCAAGGCTACTAATTTGATTAACGAACTGGAATTGAGGATCATATTCTGCAACTCTTCTGGGCATTCCATTTAAACCAAGCCAATGTTGAGGAGCAAAGCACAAGTTAAATCCAATAAAAGTAATAATAAAGTGAAAAATTCCTAATTTTTCATTGAGCATTTTCCCAGTTACTTTGGGGAACCAATGATAAATTGAAGAGAAAATAATAAAAACAGTTCCACCATAAACTATGTAATGAAAATGGGCTACAACGAAATAGGTATCATGCACGTGAATATCGAAAGGTACCTGTGCCAAAGCAACTCCTGTAATACCTCCAAAAACAAAATTTATAATAAATCCGCAAGAGAATAACATTGCACTATTGATGGAAATTTTACCTCCCCATAATGTTGCAACCCAATTGAAAAATTTTATACCCGTCGGAACAGCAATAAATGCTGTGGCGATAGTAAAAAATAATCTCATCCAAGGAGGTGTTCCACTCGTAAACATGTGATGCGCCCAAACAACTAAACCTAAAACTACTATCCCCATTATTGAAAAAACCATTGTTGTATATCCAAAAAGTGGTTTTCTAGCATGTACGGGAAGTATTTCACTAACTAAACCAAAGGCAGGAAGGACCATAATGTATACAGCTGGATGAGAATAAAACCAAAATAAATGCTGATAAACTACTACATTGCCACCTAAAACAGGATTAAAAAAACCTGTATTAGCGATGATATCGAAGCTAAGTAGAATTAAAGTGCCTGCTAAAACAGGAGTTGACAAAACAACTAATAGACTTGTCCCTAGCATTGCCCAACAATACATTGGCAATTGCATAAGTTTTAATCCTGGCCTTCTTAATTTGATAATGGTCGCGATAAAGTTTATTCCACCAAATATAGAACTGCCTCCAAGTAATAGAACGCTCAGAATCCAAATAATTTGTCCTGATTGAGGAGTCGTTATGCTCAAAGGAGGATAAGCCGTCCATCCAGCCTGAGCAGCACCCTCAACAAAATAGCTTGCCACCAGCATCAAACCTGAAGGAGGAATTAACCAAAAAGCTACAGCATTCAATCTTGGGAATGCCATATCTCTAGCACCTACATAAAATGGAATTAAATAATTTCCAAAAGCACCATTAACTACAGGCACTATCCATAGGAAAATCATTATTGTTCCATGTAGGGTTAAAACTTGGTTATATACATCTCTCGGCATAAAGTCAGACATCGGACTAGCTAGTTCAATTCTTATAGCGCTAGCTAAGGTTCCTCCAATTAAATAGAAAAGAAAACCGCAGACTAAGTATTGAATCCCAATAACTTTATGATCAAGGCTAAAACTAAAGTATCTAAGCCAGCCTTTAGGTTGAAGACTTTCATTATTAGTTTTTTGTGGATCAATTGATATTGTCATAAATTTACCTCTTGTTTTTTATTTTTGTTAAACCATTCGTTGTAATCAGATTCTTCTTCAACAATTATGGAGGCTCTCATTCCTCCATGATATGGACCACATAATTCTGCGCAAATTATCGGATATTTTCCTACTTTTGTTGGAGTGAAATTTAGAATAGTCGGCTGTCCAGGAATAATATCCTGTTTAATTCTGAATTCTGGTACCCAAAAAGCATGAATCACATCTTTGGATTCCATTTTCATTGATACTTTTTGATCAACAGGAACGTGTAGTTCTCCTGATATGAAATTGCCCTTGGGATAATTGAATAGAAATGCAAATTGCATAGCTGAAACTTCAATTGATAAATTATTTATTGATATTTCATTATCAGAGGTTTGACTTATCCCAGCCCAAATTTTTTCAGTATTAGAACTCATCATTTCGTGGTTATGATTTAGTTCTTTCATCCCTCCCATTCGATCGTAGATGTTGTAGCTGTATAAACCTATTAATAAAACAATTATTGAAGGGATAATTGTCCATACAATTTCTAAGCTTAAATTTCCCTCTAAAGCTATGCCATCGCCTATCTGATCATTTCTTTTTCTAAACTTAAATAAGCTATATATAACAGCTATTGTCATTCCTATAAAAATGATTAATCCAATGATGAAAAGAATTTTAAAGAGTTCATCGTAAATTGGTGCATTAATACTTGCTTCAGCTGGGAGCAAATTTACATTAAAACCAATCCAAAAAGATATAGCAAAAACTAGGGAAATAATTAGTATTAAATAAAAGTTTTTATTTAACAATTGATCTCTAAAAAAATTTGTATTTATATCCTCAAGATATTCAATTTTTTTAATCCTGCATCCTTTATTAAAAGAAAAACATTTAAATTCACAACTTCTTAAGATTTATGAAATAAAAGCCGTATTATTAATAACTTTTTAGAGTTAATTGTCAGGGAAAAAAGATTAAATTAGTAAATTATTTTTTAAATTAAACATATTAATTTTTAATTAATGTTTGGTTTTTAAATCTAATTTATTATGCAAAATAATAGGTTTTATCCATTTGATTAATAACCAATTATATAAATCAAAATATCTGACAATTTTTAAGAGGTTGGGAAGTCACAGTGTACTCGCACTTATTACACTAATCGTGATTGGAGGCGCTACTAGAGTCATGGAGGCTGGACTTGCCTGTCCAGATTGGCCATTATGTTATGGATCTTTTTTGCCTTTTAATCATATGAACCTAAGAGTATTTCTAGAGTGGTTTCATCGTCTGGATGCTTTTCTGGTAGGAATATTAATTCTTTTTAAATTTGCCCTTTCAATTATTTGGAAAAATGAAATTCCAAATTGGTTACCTAAAACTTATTCACTATTACTTTTTCTAGTTATTGTCCAAGGATCTTTTGGAGCTTTAACAGTAATAAACTTGCTTGATTCATATACTGTTACTGGCCATCTTTTAATAGCTTTTCTACTTCTCATCACAACAATTTCAATAAATCAAAATTTAGAAAATGACGATATAGAAGAGCCATTAATTTGGTGGAGATTTTTATTGTTTTTTCCTCTTTTACTTACTCTTATTCAATCTTTTATTGGAGTAAGGCTTTCATCAACCTGGTCAGCACATATTTGTTTATCTTTTAATAAACAATGTCTAATTCTAAATACTCATAAATTATTTGCTTTTCCAATTGCTTTTTCAATTCTATTGATTATTGCTACTGCAATTTATAAGAGAAGTTTGCTAAATGAAAATTGGAAATATCTCTCAGCACTTATTTTTCTATTGTTTTCCCAAATTGCTTTGGGTGTTTTAAGTCTTAAAACAAATTTGAATGAACCTATTTTTATTATCGGTCATCAACTTAACGCCTCTTTATTTATTGCGATATTAACAACATTAATTTTTAGAAATCCTTTTACCAAAAAAGGTCTAAACCACTCCCTAAATTCTCAAATGGTTGGTATCAATTCATGAACAGTAGTAACTTAGAAAACTTGAACTATAAGTCTTCAATTAGAGATGAAGTTGTACCTTCAAGAAAAAAGATAACTTTGCCGCCTTGGCTTGAAGTAGCAAAACCTAGATTAATCCCACTTTTACTGGCAACAACTTTGGGAGGAATGGCTTTAACTGAAGAATGGCCTTTGTCGTCACCGAAACTTATCTGTACTTTAGGAGGTGGAGCTTTGGCGGCAGCAGCAGCAGGAGCTCTTAATTGTTTGTGGGAAATGGAATTAGATAAGAGGATGACAAGAACTAGCAAAAGAGCCTTGCCAGCTGGAAAGTTGTCATCTAAGACTGTATTTTTAGCTGCCGTATCATGTACTTTGGCAGCTTCGATGCTTTTAGTAAGTGGTGTAAATTATTTGGCTGCGGGATTAACTCTTCTTGGTTTATTTAGCTACGTAATTTTATATACAGTTATTTTGAAACCTCGCACAACAAAAAATATTGTCTTCGGAGGAGTTGCTGGTGCTATCCCACCTTTAGTTGGAGCTTCAGCTGCTACAGGGCATGTAGGTCTTAGTGGGTGGTGGTTGTTTGGTTTAGTAATGTTATGGACCCCAGCTCATTTCTGGGCACTTGCAATTTTGTTGAAGGATGATTACGCATCTGTTGGTATTCCTATGCTCCCTTCTGTTAAAGGATCTGTTTTTACTGCTAAAGCGATTTCTCGTTATGGATGGGCCACAATTTTAATGAGTACTATGGGAGTTTTTGCCTTACCTGAAGGGGGGCTCTTATACGGAATTATGTTATTACCATTTAATGGAAGACTTTTGCAATTAATAAATGAATTAATGAAATCTCCCGATGATCTTTCAAGAGCAAAGTCTCTCTTTAGATGGTCTATTCTCTATATGTTTGGTATTTGTCTTTTGTTATTAATTTCCAGAACCCAACTATCTGTAGAATTTGAGCAGCAATCTATGCAAATATTTTTATCTATATTATCCCTGCTTAGTAATTAAATTAGATGTAAAATGTTTTTTAAGTAAATTGTAAGTTTGATGGATTATATAAAAGTAAAAGGGCTTTCAAAATCTTATTCAGATATCAAGGCATTAAAAAATTTATCGATAGAAATTGAAGCTGGCACATTATTCGGAATACTAGGCCCAAATGGTGCTGGCAAATCAACACTAATAAAAATCCTTGCTACTTTAATAGAGCCTGATAGTGGAGAAGTTTTTATAAATAATATTAATCTGATAAAAAATTCAAGGAAAATTAGAGAATTAATTGGTTATGTTGCCCAAGATATTGCACTTGATAAAATATTAACTGGACGAGAGCTTTTGGATTTTCAATCAGATTTATATCACATTAACAAAAATAAAAAATTTGAAAGGATAAATAAATTAATAGATCAATTAAAAATGAATGATTGGATTGATCGTAAGTGCGGAACTTATTCAGGGGGAATGAAAAGAAGAATAGATCTGGCAGCTGGACTTTTACATTTGCCCCAAGTATTAATTTTGGATGAACCTACAGTTGGTTTAGATATCGAAAGTAGAAATATTATATGGCAACTTTTGAAAGATTTGAGAAATAATGGAATGACCATTATTTTAAGTAGTCACTATCTTGATGAAATAGATAAATTGGCAGACAGATTAGTGATAATTGATGATGGAAGAGTTATAGCAAAAGGGACTCCTTCAGAGCTGAAAAATAAATTAGGAGGGGATAGAGTAACTTTGAAAGTAAGAGAATTTAGTAATCAGGAAGAAGCAAATAATATATCTAAAATTTTATCTTCAATAGATGGAATTAGTCAGATTATCATAAATGAAGCTCAAGGTTTCTCGTTAAATTTCGTAGCAGATAAGCAAAAAGATTTACTTACGAAACTAAAAGTGGAATTGGCTTTCTCAAAGTTTGAAATTTTTTCTCTTACCCAAAGTCAGCCAAGCTTGGATGATGTATATCTTCAGGCAACTGGAAAAACATTATTGGATGCTGAAATTTCTATGGCAGGGAAAAGAGACCTAAAAAAAGAATCAAAGCAATCCATGCGATAAAAAAACTTTTAGTTAACTAACTATAATGAATACTAATTACTGCTAATTATGGAACTGCAACAGTATAATTTACTCTTTTTATATCAAGAAACATTTGCCTTAACAAAGAGATTATTTATTCAATTAAAAAGAAGGCCATCAACTCTTTTAGCAGGAATACTACAACCAATAATTTGGCTTTTTTTATTTGGGGCATTATTCTCCAAAGCTCCTGAAGGTTTTTTACCAGGAGTTGATTCTTATGGGAATTTTTTGGGAGCAGGACTTATTGTTTTTACTGCTTTTAGCGGAGCCTTAAACTCTGGTCTCCCTTTAATGTTTGATAGAGAGTTTGGATTTCTTAATAGATTACTTGTGGCTCCTTTAACCAGTAGATTATCCATAGTTTTATCTTCTTTTTTTTACATAACAATCTTGAGCTTTGTTCAGAGTATTGTAATAATGATTGTTTCATACATTTTGGGTTATGGATGGCCCAACTTATATGGTTTAGGAATTGTATTTACAACACTAATTTTATTAGTTCTTTTTGTGACATCAATAAGTTTATGTTTAGCGTTTGTTTTGCCGGGACATATTGAATTAATCGCTCTTATATTCGTAATAAATTTACCTCTTCTATTTGCGAGTACTGCTTTAGCGCCAATCTCTTTTATGCCAAATTGGTTGGGATGGTTAGCTTCATTAAATCCATTAACTTTTGCTATTGAACCTATTAGGACTGCCTATACACAAACTATGGATTTAGAATTAGTGGCTTTACATGCCCCATATGGTGATTTAACTTGTAAGAGTTGTATCTCAATTTTATTTTCTTTAACAGTTTTTTCCTTGATTATTATAAGGCCTCTGTTAAATAGAAAGTTAAATTAGAAATTTTATGCTTTTAAAAAATCATTTAATAGAAGTTTTTAAACAAGCCTCTTTAGAAAATAATTTCTTGCTTAAAGAAAATGTTGTTCTTAAGTGGGTCCATAGATTTGGGATTGATTCATTAAATGATTTATTAATCCATAGTTCACTACAAAAAGAAAATCAGCTTGAAGAAGAAAATCAAGAACATATATCCCTAATTGATGAAGTACATGAAGAAAATCAAGAACAAATTAAGCTTGAATTATCAAAAACTTTTAAAAATATTGAAGAAACAAGATTGGAATCAAATGGCTTAGAAACTGCTAGCAGCAATGAAATATCTAGTAAAAATCAAAATTCTAATAAAATAAATCAATTTACTGAAACCCCAAAATTACCCCTACCTTATATTAAAAATTTAAGAAAGTGGATTAATAACGATAAAAAAGCTAGTTAGCTTTTACATCATACCCGGCATTCCCATGCCACCCATTCCTGGCATTCCCATGCCACCCATTCCTGGCATTCCCATGCCTCCCATTCCTGGCATTCCCATGCCACCCATTCCTGGCATTCCCATGCCTCCCATTCCTCCCATTGGATCTCCGCCTGGTCCTCCAGGGGCTGCGGCTTCAGGTTCTGGGATGTCCGCCATCGCAACTTCTGTTGTGAGGAGCATAGCCGCAATAGATACTGAATCTTGAAGAGCCAATCTTATTACTTTGGTTGGATCTAATATTCCTGAATCTTTTAAATCCTCATATTTTCCTGAATTAGCATTAAAGCCTTTGTTAAGTCTTTTAATTTCAGCGACAATTACATCTCCATTAAAACCAGCATTTTTTGCTATTTGTTTGGTGGGTTCCAAAAGGGCTTCTTTGACTATATTTATCCCTGTTCTTAAATCATCTGAAGATGTTTCACTTAAATTTAGAAGGTCATCTGATATTTCAATTAAAGTTTGTCCTCCTCCAGAAACAACACCCTCTTCAATAGCAGCTTTCGTAGCATTAAGGGAATCTTCGATTCTCAACTTTTTATACTTCATCTCTGTTTCTGTAGCAGCTCCTACTTTGATAAGAGCTACTCCTCCAGCTAGTTTGGCTATCCTTTCATTAATTTTATCCTGATCATACTCAGATTCAGTTATATTGACTTCCCTCTTTAATTTCTCTACTCGCGCTTTAACTAAATCTTTAGTGTCTTCGAAGGCAACAATTGTAGTTTTATCTTTTGTGATAGTTATTTTTTTTGCTTTGCCTAAATCATTAATCGATACTTTATCAAGTGTCATCGATTTATCTTCGCTAATTAACTTAGCCCCTGTAAGAATTGCAATATCTTCAAGGGCAGCTTTTCTTCTCTCACCAAATAACGGAGCTCTCACTGAAGCTACATTTAAAACCCCACTATTCTTATTCAAAACCAGAGTGGTTAAAGCCTCTCCTTCAATATCTTCAGCAAGAATTAGAAAAGGTGAGCCTGCCTTTTGAATTTCTTCAAGTATTGGAACTAGATCAACTAAAGTTGAGATTTTTTGATCAGTTATTAATATTTTAGGGTTTTCAAGTTCACAAACTTGTCTTTCTTGATCTGTCACGAAATATGGAGAACTATAACCTCTATCAAAAGACATTCCTTCAGTTATATCTAATTCTGTTTCTAGTGATTGAGATTCTTCAACAGTTATTACACCATCTGAAGTAACAATATCCATTGCTTTCGAAATTATAGATCCAATTTCTTCATCACCTCCAGCACTAACTGTTGCAACTTTTTGGATGTCAGAACCACTTAATGAAATACTTTTGGAACTTAATTTTTCTAAGACAAAAGCTAGGCCTGCCTCCATACCTTTTTTTAACTCCATAGGGTTGGCGCCAGAAGCAATATTTTTCAATCCCTCCTGAACCATCTTCTGAGTCAAAATGGTTGCTGTTGTTGTTCCATCACCTGCGCTCTCTTTTGTCTTGGATGCAACTTGTTCTATTAATTTCGCACCTAAATTAGAAATAGGGTTTTCAATCTCGATCTCTTTAGCAACTGTAGATCCATCTCTTACTATGTCTGGGGAACCAAATTTCTTTTCTATGACAACGTTTTTTGCTTTTGGCCCAATAGTAACCTTTACTGCATTAGCTACGAAATTTACACCTTTTTCTAACGCTTCTCTTGATTCATTAGAAAAACTTAACTGTTTAGCCATGATTATTTGATCTTTATACTTATTCTAATCTCCCATAGAATCATTTTTAAGGGATATTTAATTAAGTGGGGAAAGCCGAATTTCTTTTAATGAGACATACAAATTAACTAAAATGAGAGTATCTTTAGATTATGGAAGAAACAAATAATCTTATTTTTACTCTTACTGCAATCCTCGCGATTGCTATGACACTAATATACTTTCCTTTAAGATTTTTCTTGACATTAACTGCTAGGAGTCGAAGACTAAAACTTTTACAAAAAATTAGAAGACTAAGAGATGAATTGGGCCAGCCTTATGAAAGTACATAATTAAATACTCATACCCCCGTCAATACTGATTGTTTGGCCTGTAATATACCTGCCTGCCTCACTTGAAACTAAGAATGATACTAAGTTTGCAATTTGAGTACAACTTCCTAATTTCCCTAGAGGAATAACTTTAAGAATCTCTTCAGTATTAAGTTTTTCAGTCATCTCTGTTTCTATGAAGCCTGGTGCTATCGAATTTACGTTTATACCTCTTGAAGCAAATTCTTTAGCGCAAGTTTTGGTAAATCCAATAACTCCAGCTTTGGCGGCAGAATAATTTGCTTGCCCAGGATTTCCAATTATTCCAACAACAGATGAAATATTTACGATGTTACCACTTCTTTTTTTCATCATAAATTTTGAAGCATATTTTGTACAAAGAAAAACGCCTTTTAAGTTTGTATTTAGTACGTCATCCCATTGTTCTGATTTCATTCTCATCAATAGTCCATCTCTTGTAATACCAGCATTGTTAATGAGGATATCGATGGTGCCATTGATTTTGATTATTTGTTCAAAAGCTAAACTGACAGAATCCTCTTTTGAAACGTCAAATTTTAATTTATGAGCTTTACCTCCCGAATTTTTTATTGAATTTACAACTTCTTCAGCCTTTTCATCAGAAGAAGAGTAATTAATAAAAACTTCTGCTCCTAAGCGGCTTAGTTCTAAAGCAATTTCTTTACCAATTCCTCTGCTTGCTCCAGTGATTAAAGCAACTTTGCCTGATAATGAATCTGTATTGGACATTATGAAATTTTATAATTTTCAATCGTAGTACTATTTGTGTAAAGATATTGCTTTTATTTATAATTGTCTAGAAAATATTAAGACCTTCTATTGTGCACTTTTTAATACCAGCTGCAGGAAGCGGTAGCAGAATGAAAGCTGGAAAAAATAAATTACTTATTGATTTAGAGGGAGAGTCTTTGATTTATTGGACACTTAAATCTGTATTTTCTGCAAGCTCAACAAATTGGGTTGGAATAATTGGGCAACCGAAAGATAAAAATTTATTATTAAATTCAGCAAAGGATTTTGCCCATAAAGTTCATTGGATTAATGGTGGTAACACCAGACAACAGTCAGTTTTTAATGGTTTAAAAGCTTTGCCAAAAGATGCTGAAAAAGTTTTGATTCATGATGGTGCTAGATGTCTAATTAATCCTGAATTGATAGACCGTTGTGCAAAGCAATTAGATGAAAATGAAGCTGTAATTTTGGCTACTAAGGTAACTGACACAATAAAGATTGTTGATAATGAAGGTTTTATTAAAAAAACACCAGATAGAAATTATTTATGGGCAGCGCAAACCCCTCAAGGCTTTTTAGTAGATAGATTAAAAAAAGCTCATAAGATGGCAATTGATAAAAACTGGAATGTCACAGATGATGCCTCACTTTTCGAAATGCTCAATTGGAAAGTGAAGATTATTGAAGGAACTTATTCCAATATAAAAATTACATCCCCTATAGATTTGAAAATAGCAAAACTTTTTGTGAAGAACCCTTAGTTAAAAAGGTTTATCGATACTAAGAATGCCATCATCACCATTTAGGGTTGCTTCGTATCCTAAAGGAATGCAAGCATTTCCCGATATGTGGCCTATTGGGAGTTCAAAAAGAATAGGAAAATCAAACTCTTTGAGTCTTTCAATAATGCAGTTTTTTAGTGAATCTTTCCATTCAAAGTCGCAGGAATCATGAGAAAAACTTCCGAATCCAATACCAGCAATTTCAGAAAGTGTTTTAGTCATTCTGAGGTAAGTCAACATGCGATCAATTTTATAAATATCTTCATTAATATCTTCAAAAATTATTATTTTTCCTTTGCAATTTGGAAAGTGATTAGTACCAATTAAAAAAGTAGCAATAGTTAAGTTAGAAACGATAATTTCTCCTTTTGCTTTTCCAGCTTTTAAAGGAATTCCTCTTATGTCCTCAACATATCCCTCAAAAAGTAAATTTCTTAATCTCTCAAGACTCCACTCTGGCTCTTTGAAAAGGCCAGTAACCATTGGGCCATGAATAGAACCTGTAAATCCTTGAGAATATTTAGATAGTAATAAAGAACATGTATCTGAGAATCCAAGCATTAAACCATGCTGCCAAGAAGGTTCTTTTTCTAGAAGTCTTGCTGAACCCCAGCCTCCTTTTGCAAAAATGATTAGCTTACTATTCTGTGCTTTTTCAAGTTCTTCAAATCTAGTTAGATCATCCCCTGCAAAATAACCAAATTTTTTTGATAGAGAATTATTTTCATTAATTTCCAAGCCCCAGTTTTTCAAGATTTCTATGCCTTTTTGAAAATTTTCGTCTCCATCAATAAAGGAGCCTGGAGCTAAAATATCTATTAGATCGCCTTTTTTTAATCTAAAAACCATATTTAGAATTTATGAGGCAATAATAATTCCTAATAAAAGTAATCCTCCATAAATTGATTGATTTTTGAAGTGATTCCCTATATTTTTTATTGATTGCTTTTCCTCAGGAAATACTTTTATTATATCTTTCTGCATTAAGATTGACGTTATAAGCCAAATTGGCCAAAAAGTAAAATCCATTTGATTAATAAATCCACATAATGCGAGAAAAATAGAAGTTAAAAGATAACAAATTTGAATAGTTATTCTTGTATTTTTCTGGAGGTTGATAGCGGAACTATTTATTCCAATTTTGATATCATATTTTTTATCTGCTAAAGCATAAATCGTGTCAAATCCAAAAGTCCAAAAAATGGTAGCTAGCCAGCAAAACAATAAAACAATACTATTTAAATTGCCTTCATTTGCAGCCCAGGGAATTAATACAGCAAAACCCCAGCATATGGATAAAATTAATTGAGGATATTTAAACCATCTTTTAGCAGAAGGATAAATTAAAATAATAGGTAAAGCTAAAAAAGCAAGCGAAATAGAAAGGATTCTTCCAGGTTGAGGTAGTGACAAAGTTAAAAAGAAGCTACATAAAATCAAAATGAAAAGAATTGAATAAGCTGTTTTAAGACCGATTTTATTTGCAGCTAGAGGTCTATTTTTTGTCCTAGAAACTCTTTGATCAATTTTTTTGTCCCAAATATCATTAACCACGCAGCCTAATCCACTTACTAGTAGTCCTCCCAGAATTATTTTTAGCAACATTAAAAATGTTGGATTAGCATCTGGAGTTAAATATAAACTCCATCCAGCAGGGATAAGTAAGATCATTCTTCCAGTCGGCTTATTCCACCTTAATAATTCAAAAAAAGTACTAATCCTAAATTGTCGATCTTTATTTTGCATATAACCTATTGTATATTTCATAACTTTAAATAATCTTACTAGGATTAAATGATTTCTATTATTTAATAATCAATCTTGGGTATATTTATTAATGGATTAAAGATATCTGCATCTTATAAAAAGAAATGATACAGAAACAAGATTTAAGATATTCTCAAGAAAAGCAAATTTTAGTAGCTTCTATAGATATTGGAACTAACTCTACACATCTATTGGTAGCAGAAATTAATCTAGAATTAAAATCATTTTCAATAAAATTCACTGATAAATCTACCACTCGTCTTGGAGAAAGAGATGAGGAGGGAAATCTTACTGAAGAATCAATCCAAAGAGCATTAGTTACTCTAAAGCGATTTAAGGAATATTGTAAAAGTAATGGAGTAAAACAAATAGTAACAGCAGCAACAAGTGCAGTTAGGGAAGCTCCAAACGGTCAAGATTTTATTAGAAGAGTTCTTGATGAAACTGGTATTCAAATAGAAATGATAAGTGGTTCTGAGGAAGCCAGATTAATTTACCTTGGTGTTCTTTCTGGTATGTCTTTTGAAGATCAGTCTTTTGTAATCATAGATATTGGAGGAGGGTCTACAGAGTTAATACTTGCAGATAAAAAAGATGCTATAGCTCTTACCAGTTCGAGAATTGGTGCGGTAAGACTTAAAAATGATTTTTTAAATGAAGGATCTATAACTTCAGAAAGATCGAGTTTCTTAACAACTTTTATTAAAGGATCTTTAGAACCATCTGTTCGAAAAATAAAGATTAGATCTAAGGTAAATAAGCCTTTATCTATGATTGCAACCAGTGGCACTGCAACCTCATTAGGAAATTTGATTTCAGATGATTTGGGAGAATCTAAACAAAAGTTACATGGTTATAAATTTAAAAGGGAAAATTTACAAAATGTATTGGAAAAACTAGTTAAATTGCCAGTTTCGGAAATTAAGAAAATACCTTCATTAAGTGAGAGAAGAGCAGAAATAATTATTCCAGGAGCATTGATATTAAACACCGCAATGGAAATGTTGAACTTTAATGAATTAATAATAAGTGAGCGAGCGCTTCGAGAGGGTTTGGTTGTGGATTGGATGCTTCGTAAAGGGATAATTAAAAATGAGTTGAATATTCAAGGCAATATTAGAAAAACAACTATAGTTCATCAGGCCAGAAAGTTTGGAGTAGATAATACAAGAGCTGAGAAAGTTATTGATATTGCCTTTCAAATCTATGATCAGACTAAAAATATCTTTCATAGCGATAATGACCCTAAAGCTAAAGAACTTCTTTGGGCAGCTTCTAATCTTTATAATTGTGGGAAATATGTGAATGTTGGTTCATATCACAAACACTCTTGGTACTTAATAAAAAATTGTGAGTTGTTGGGATATTCTGAAGCAGAAACAAATATTATTGCTTCAATTGCTAGGTACCATAGAAAGACTTTACCCAAGAAAAGACATGACTCTTGGCAAAATTTAATATCCAAAGAAGATAAAACATTAGTTCTTGAAATGTCATTAATCCTTAGACTAGCTGCAGCTCTTGATCAAAGACCTGACAAGGTGATCTCCTCAGTTCAAATAAAATTGGAGGAAAATAATCTTACATTTCAACTTTTACCTTTAGATAGTAACCATGATCTTCTTCTTGAAAAATGGAACCTAGGATTATGCCGTAATGTAATAAAAGAACTTAAGAATTTGGAATTAAAAGTTATTTAGTTTTCTTTAAAAGTTCTTGTTTTGGAGTTTGATTCTGAGAGGGATCTGAAAATAAATTGAAAATTAAGGACGAGGCAATTAATCCGAGAAAGCCTGAAATTAAAATAAATATTAGGAATCCTAGTGGATTAAAATTATTAGATTGCCTAGATTTATAATTTTTTTTGGAAACTTCTTCAACTATTTCTTCAATTTTTACTTCTTTCCTCTCTGTCTTGAGTTCATCCATTAAAAATTCTGTATCAAGTTTTAGCTTCTGTGAAATCCGTCTAATCATTGCTTTGATAAATACTTTCTCAGGTAGTTTTTCTTCATTACCTTCCTCTATGGCTTCAAGTTGATGAGCTCCAATTTTTAAATCACAAGCCAATTCTTCAATTGATTGATTTTTACTTAACCTAGCCTCTTTAATGAAATTTCCTATTTTCTTTAAAGAGGAATCTTCTCCTTTATTGTTGATTCCCGAAACAGATTTTATTTCTTTCAAAGTAAATAAATTTTTACTAATTATAGTAATTAATATTTTTCTATCAACTTTAAGATTATTTATTCCTAAAGAGATGCTTATAAGATGGATTATAAAGATTAGATTTTTTTTGAGAAATACTTATTGCTGGGCTAATTATGTAAATGGTTGTTCTAATTAGTTTTTTCTCAATAGAAAATTTTTCCATATCTTTTAATTCTATTAATGATGTCCAACCATCATCCCAAGACACTCTAAATCCAACAATCACTTTAGTCTCTGGAGGGTAAAACTCTAGTAAAGTTTCTTGAGACCTTTTCACATGCCTAGCACTTAGATATAGACATATAGAGGAATTGTGTTTCGCAAGATCTTTCAGAGATTCTTTCTCCGGCATCCCTGTTCGCCCTCCTGCTCTAGTTAAAATTATAGTTTGGGTTACGTCAGGGATTGTTAACTCAGCTTCATGATATGCTGCAGCCACTTGAAAAGCACTTACTCCAGGAACAACCTCGATTTCAATTTTTTCGTTTTTTAAAATTTCGATTTGCTCTCTAATGGCTCCAAAAAGGCAAGGGTCTCCATCATGCAACCTTACAACAGTTTTCCCTGCCTGAAATTTTTCTATCATAATTGAGGTGATTTGCTCTAAGTTGAGTGAACTCGTTTTTATTTTTTCAGAACTTTCTTTAGCAGAATCTAAAATCTTTTCAGGAATTAGAGAATCAGTCCAAATAATGACATCTGCAATTTTTATCTTTTTTAATGCTTTTAAAGTTAATAATTCTGGATCGCCTGGACCAACACCAATGAAGGATATTTTGTTATCCATTCTTTCTGCTTTTCCCAATATATGTTCTTAATCTTAAAAAAAATATTCCAATTAATCCAGAAGAAAATAGAAAAATACTTATAAATTGAGCTATTCTTATACCGCCATCACAGAAAGGTGGAAGTCCGCCAATGCATAATGGGTCAGTTCTTAAACCTTCAATCCAGAATCTTCCAAAGCTATAACCTATTAAATAGATACAGCTAATAAAGCCAGGCCTGAAAAAAGCTGTTTTATTTTGTTTATTAAAGGTAATAATAAGGACGATGAAAATTAAAAGATTCCACAATGACTCATAGAGAAATGTAGGATGAAAAAATTCATAATTAATAAATTCTAAAGGCCTATTTTGGATGGGTATAAATAATTTCCAAGGTAAATTAGTAGGAACTCCAAAGGCTTCATTATTGAAAAAATTTCCCCATCTTCCTATGGATTGTCCAAGAATAATTGAGGGTATTAATATATCTATAAAAGTTTTTAAATTAATTTTTTTCGACTTACAGAAATAGATAATAGATATTAATGCTCCAATTAAACCTCCATGGATTGCTATGCCTCCTTCCCAAACTGCAAGAAATGAAGGTATCTGAATGATGTTATTGAATAGTTGAAAAGAAGTAAAAAAGTTCTCTCCGCTATATTGCCTCCACTCAAAAATTACGTAATAAGCTCTAGCTCCAATTATTGAAGAGATTATTAATGATGGAAGTATTTCACTAATATACTCTGGGTTAATATTTCTTGCCTTTGCTAGTTTTTTAGAGATAAATAGGCCTATTAAAACTGAAAACGAAATAAGAAGTCCGTACCATCTAATATTTATAAATCCTAAATTTAAAAAAGTTTCTCCTGGAGATTGTATAAAAGCTTGAAGTATGAGCATTTAGAGAAAGTTAGATACCCTCTGCTGCTTGCACTTTTTCTACTTGTTTTTTCTTTAATACTAAAAGTATTTGTGTTAAGCCTACACCAATGAAGAATGCAATCAATCCAATAACTCTATAAGGGCTCTGAAGTACAACCTCAGCATCTAATTGTCCAAATCCACCAACGTTGGGATCATTAGTAAGAGGGTCACCTACATTAATTTTGTCTTGCGCTTTTACGATAAGTTGAGGACCAACAGGCACTGCTTCAGTAGTTATTTCACCATTATCGTTTTCTATATTGACTTGATAACTACCATCTTCAATTGTTTCTATTGAATTTATAGTTCCTGCGGTGGAAGAAGTGAATACTACATTATTGCTCTTGTCTCCAGTTGGGTATACCTGACCTCTCCCTCTATTGCCTCCAATATGTAACGAGTATTTTCCATAGTGATATTCTTTATTAGTGGATGGGTCAGGGGAAAGTACAGGGAAAACGATTTCTTTATTGGTATCACCAGGTAAAGGTCCGACAATAATGATGTTATCTTTCTCTTCACTGTAATTAGTGAAATAAACCCCTTCTGTCTCCTCTTTTATTTCTTCGGTCCATCTTTCTTGAGGAGCAAGTTTAAAGCCATCAGGCAGCATTACAACAGCACCAACTTGTAATGGGACTTCCGAACCATCAGCCCCTATTTCTTTTAAGTCATTTTTGTAGGGTATTTTGACTACAGCTTTGAAAACACTGTCTGCTCCAACAGATTGTGGAACCTCTGCAATTGTAGGCATCTGAGCTAGATGACAATTTGCACAAACTATCTTACCCGTGGCTTCTCTTGGGGATTCGTAGTTTTGCTGAGCCCAAAATGGATAAGCAAAACTGGTCTTTGGATAAAATACAATGCTTGAAATGAAAAGCAGAGTACAGATAAATAAACTTGTTTTTTTCATGATTTGATTTTTAAGACCTTTCATTTTTTTATGCCCACCATGGATTTTCATTAGTTCTAAAGTCTGTTTCTGACCATTGTTTGACGAGTACAGCATCATTTTCAATGTCGACATGAGCTAGAGCTAAAGATAAAGGTGCAGGCCCTCTTACTACCTTCCCGTTAGTATCGTACTGACTGCCATGACAAGGACATATGAATTTATTAGCTCCACTATCCCATGGGACAACGCAACCTAAATGAGTACAAATTGCATTTAAACCAAATTCTCCTATTTCCCCACCCTCATTAACTATTAAATAAGTTGGATCTCCCTTTAGCCCCTGCACTAGACTTCTGTCTCCTGCTTGGTGGGAAGCTAACCAACCTGTCTTAGTTATTGGATTCCCTAATTCATCTTTAGCAGAAGTCCCACCTCCACCGCCGCCTGCCCTTAAAGGCATGAAATAATTCGCTACAGGGTAAAGGGCTCCTAAAGCTACACCAGTTGCAGTACCAAATGTAAGAAGATTCATAAATTGCCTTCGACCCATTGAAGGGACATCATTGGAACTTAATTGAGTCATTCGCTACTTGGTTCTGTTATTTATTAGTTATTATGGAGCAAATTGTTCAATTTCTGTTGCAAATAGATAGGACTTTTAATAATTTAAAGTAAAAGTTTAGGAAGTCTTAATTAATCGAGTTAAATGAACCCATTGCTAGTAGATGAAGTTATACATTATTTGATTCATCGCTGGGGGAAAAAATATGATTTTAGACTCTTTAGAAGAGGAAAATTTGTTTATTTTCAAATGATGTGGGGATTTCTTGGACAGGAATCATTCCCTTTAAGTGAAGATGAATATAAAAAATCGATAGCTGATAAAATCGAGATTTTAAATAGATGTGGATATTCAGAAGAAGTAAGGGAATGGCTTAAGAAAGTCAATGCGAAGCCAAGGTTAGGTAGAGCTGTTAGCTTGCAATTAGATCTTAATGAGAAGATGAAAGAGTTTTTGACTTAAGATTTTCTGATAAGTAAGTTAATCCAGTACCCACAAAAAATAAAAACACAATCGATATAGATAGCAATGACATAGTCAATGGGTCAGTTGAAGGGGTAATCACTGCAGATAATATTGCAGAGGAAATTACGACTATCTTCCAATTCGAAATCATTTTTTCTGTTGTGATTATTCCAAGAGAACCAAGAATAAATTGTAATACTGGCAATTGAAAAGCTATTGCAGTACTAGACATTAATAAGAGAACAAAATCAAAATATCTTTCTATAGACCAAGTTGGTTCAACAATATCAGCACCGAAACTAATGAAGAAATTTATTGCTGCAGGGACTAATATCCACCATGAAAAAATTAATCCTAAAAAAAACAGAAGACCCGAACCAAAAACTGCAGGTAAGATAAGGCTTTTTTCTTGTTTTGTTAAACCAGGAGAAATGAATAATATTATTTGATAAAAAATATAGGGCATAGAAACTATTAATCCGCTGTAACCTGCAACTTTAATAGCGACAAATAAAAACTCTCCTGGAGCAAGTTGTAGTAAATGAATATCACCAGCTGGAATTTCTAAAAAAGATATTAATGGCTTTATGATGAGAAAACTAAAGAATATTGAAATAAGTATTGAGTAAATTGAGTTTAGTATCCTTTGACGAAGCTCCTCTAAATGATCACTAAAAGTCATCGAATCTGATAATTTATTTTTCCCTTGACCTGTAGCTCTCATTATTATTTGATAAAAATTGTGTAAGAAAAAGTTTTAAAACTACTATTGTCAAAGTCCAATTTATTTTTCGATAAACTTAATTATTTGCTCAATTTAGGATTAGTTGGATCTGGTAATAAGAAAGGAGGGGCATCATTTAAAGATGATTCACCATAAGTTTCATATTCTCTATATCCACCCATTTTCCCATTTGTTTTCATTAAAGCGCTTACGAAGGCAAGTAATAAGAAAACAGTAGGAGCTCCAATTATTAATGCAGCACCAAATAGATATCCAACAATAAATTCTGGAAAACTATGATTTCCTAAAAATTCATGAGTGCCTAAAAGAAAATCAAACATTTAGATTTAAAAATTTTTTTTATTATAAACTAAATTACTGTTTTAAGATTTTTTTTAATGTAATCTTCTCCTCTTGTAGGATTTCCCCAAATAATTTCTCCATTTTTAAAGGAAACGCAACCAGGCCCTCCGTTTTTGATTTTTTGCAAATCTTTAATCTTTACTAAACTAATTGGAACTTTAATGTTTCTTTTTGCCTTACTAAATAAAGCAGCTAAATCTGCTGCTATTTGAAGATCTTGTTCAGATGCTACTTGAGATGAAGACTTCAAAACTACATGACTGCCTGGTGATTCCTGTGCATGAAACCATAAATCGCCTTTTTTTGAGAACTTAAAACTTATTAAGTCATTTTGCCTCATATTTCGCCCTACCTGAAGCTTCAATCCTGTGGGAGTCTCAACTTGAATTGGTGAAGACTCTATCTCATGTGTACTTTTCTGATCATCTCTTTGCTTCTTGATATTGATATTAAACTCGTTACAAATTTCTTCCATAATTTCTTCAAGTAGTTTGATTCTCATAAAAAGTTTTTCATTATTTAAAGAATTTAAATTTTCTAGAAGCGTAGTGAATTCGTCTAACCTCTCTATATTTGTTTTGTAAATATTTAACCTTTCTTTTATTAATTCTCTAGATCTCTTTAGTTTTTTTGATTTTTTATATAGTTTTTGTCCTTTTATAATGTCTTGTTTTTTAATTTCGTGTGAGGAAAATATGTTATCAGCTTTTTCTTTATATAACTCGTAGTTTTCTGATTTTGTCAGAAGATCATATTGAATATTTAAATTTTTTTTCTCAGTATTGGTCTGTTTAAAAATTATCCCTTCAATTTTCTTTTCCAATAATTCAAGTTTTTTTTGTTTCAGATGGTAATCATAATAATTCTCTAAACTTGTGCATAAATCTATTTTATTTTCGCAATTAATTTCTTTATCAAAAAACCAAACGCAATAAAAATCTTTGTTGAATGCAGAAAAGTTAAAGTTATTGTTTTTAAACCTGTTTATCCAAATCTTCCAATTTTTAAATATCTCCTTTAAGTCTGAGTTGCTAACTAAATCAATATTTTTTTCCATTATTTCTGAATTAACGGTTGCGCTAACAACCTCTAATTGTTTTGTGAGGATAGGGCTTACTCCTTGATAGGTATTTATTAAACAGTATTTCAAAGACTCAGGTACTATTGAAATTGAGTCTTTCCATGATTGAAAAGACTCATCTTCTCTTGGTTGTTTTTTGAGATTGACTGGAGGGCCAGAATAAATTGATCCTGTTGAAATTGTTCTAAAACTAGATTGACTTGATTTAATTTGTTTACCAACGGCAATTATTTTATATTTATTATCCAGATAAAAAATATTACTATGTTTTCCCATTAATTCAAAAACTAAATACTTATTAATTTCATCTCCAGGTTTTTTCGCAAAACTAAATTTTATAACTCTCTCGAAATCATCTTGATCAATCGAAATTAAAGCCATATACTTTAATCCGTATCTTATTTGTTTAGAAAGTGTGCTTTCTCTCCCAATCTTTTCTGGCTTGTTTATCTTTAGTATTCTTGGAGAGTCTCCATTCCATGAAACTTCTAACCATGTTTGAGAATCAACTCCTCTGAAACATAATTGAATTGTATTAGGCTCTGGTTGTTGGGCAGTCTCAAACTTTGTAGGTAAGATGTTCTTTGTCAAATAATGCAAGACAGACCTAATAGATGTAATATCCATTATCTGTGGAACACCTTTTTGCATTATTCCTTATTTAATTCACAAGATGTTTATTTTACTGTAAAAAATTTAATATGAAAAATCAAAAAAAACTTATTATCCTTACTGGACCAAGCGGGGTAGGCAAAGGAACAGTTGTTAAAGAGATATTAGGTAAAGAAAAAGATTTTTGGCTTTCAATATCTGCAACTACTAGAGAACCTAGAGAGGGAGAGAAGGACGGAGAAAATTATTATTTCTTAAATCAAGAAAAGTTTAAGGAAATGATTGAACAAAACCTTTTCCTTGAATGGGCTCAATTTGCTGGAAACTACTATGGAACGCCTTTGTCTTCTGTTAATGAGAAAATAAAAAAGGGATTTACTGTACTACTTGAAATTGAAGTAGAGGGTGCAAGGCAAATAAAAAATAAGTTTCCTAATTCACTATCAATATTTTTACTTCCTCCGGATAAAGAAGAGCTAGAGAAAAGAATAAGAAATAGAGGTACAGAAAAAGAAGAGGCAATTAAAAAAAGACTCTCAAGGGCTAATTATGAGATTTCTGTATCAAATCAATTTGATTTTGAATTAATAAATCACAATGTTGATGAAACAGCAAAAAAAATAATCAAGTTAATAAAAACTTGATTATTTTTTCTTAATCAACTCATTGGATGGAATAATAAATCTGGGAAAAACCTATTAAATTCAATAATTATTCCAGCTGTAAGGCTTAGCCAAATTGCTGCTACCACTGGAGCAGATCTGACAAATTTTGTGTTTAGAATTTTGAACATTTTTTTTATGAAAATTTTTTAAGGATGTTTAGCGAGGACCATTAAGTGTAATGTTGTTATCTTTCTCTCTTAAATCTCCATTTCTACCTTGTTTATTTGCAAGAAGAGGCCATTGAGCTCCTTTGATAAGACATTTTCTGGCTAAGTCTAGGTCAATAATGATTTCAAGATCTGCTGGGTTCTTAGTCTTTTTTGATTCAATGAGATACTCTCTTCCTGACCAACCTATAATTCCAGCAATGTAAATGAACAATACTCCGGGTATAAGTAAATCTCCTTCATGACCTCTATTTAAAAGGGCTCCCCATGGCTCAAGAGGAGGTCCAATTATTAAATGTGGAAGGCCATCATCTCCGCATGATGCTTTTCCATATCTTTCAAATCTTGCGATGTCTTTTTGGGTAGTCGCAGAATTTGCTCTCTCGATGAATTTAGGATTTTCAGAGCATTTTGTTAGGGCTGATGCGGTATATTCTGTGCTAGCTCTGTCAGCGTTTAGAGCAGGTCCATTAGCAGCTAAAGCAATTGGAGTAATTCCTAGGAACAGAAAAACCGAGGTTATTATTGAAAAAAAGAATTTCATAAGTTGCAATCTTTAATTCCTTAGAGTGTGTTAAGTAAGAAATTAATATTAAAATAGAACAAGTTGAATCAAATATGCGCAAAGTTTTAGCTATTGAAACAAGTTGTGATGAGACATCTGTCTCAATAGTTTCTAATATTGGTGATACTTTTAAAATACACTCAAATATAATTGCATCTCAAATTGAAGATCATTCAAAATGGGGAGGAGTTGTTCCTGAACTTGCAGCTAGAAAGCACTTAGAGTTATTACCTTTTGTTTTAGAAAAGGCTTTAACAGAATCAAAAATCACGATTGAGGAAATTGACTATATTGCATCAACTGTGGCTCCAGGATTAGTTGGATGTTTACGAGTTGGCTCTATAACTGCCAGAACACTTTGCATTTTACATTCAAAGCCATTTCTGGGAATTCATCATTTGGAGGGACATTTATCTTCAATTTTATTTTCTGAAAATTATCCAAAGAAATCCTTTCTTACATTACTTGTTAGCGGCGGACATACTGAATTAATAAAGGTTGATGATAGAAGGGGAATGGAGAGACTTGGTAAAAGTTTTGATGATGCAGCTGGGGAAGCTTTCGATAAAGTTGGAAGATTATTAGGCTTGAGTTATCCAGGAGGACCTGCAATTGAAAAGATTGCAAAAAATGGGGACCCTATGAAGTTTAATTTACCAAAATGTAGGATTTCTGATAAAAAGGGGGGATTTCTTAAATATGATTTTTCCTTTAGTGGGCTAAAAACTGCTGTATTGAGACTAGTTGAAAAAATAAATTTAGATGAGAAAACCATCCCTATTGATGATATCGCAGCAAGTTTTGAGAGAGTAGTGGCAGAAGTTTTGGTAGAGAGAACTATAAAATGTGCAGAAGATCATGGCTTGGATAATGTTGTTGTGGTTGGGGGAGTGGCTGCTAACAATACATTAAGAAAAATGATGATTAGTGAAGCTTGTAAAAAATCTATTAAAGTTCATTTAGCTCCCCTTAATCTTTGTACAGATAATGCGGCGATGATTGGAGCAGCGGCGTTGTTCAGGATCAAATTTAAGGATCATTTAAGTTCCCTAAATTTAGGTGTCTCTGGGAGACTATCAATTGAACAAGCAAATACCCTTTATAAAGAAAATCCTCCTTTCTAACTCCAATGAAAAAACAACCTAAAATTGAGATTAAAGAGAAAAAAAACTTTGTTGATAAAAATGAACTAAATCTATGGAAAAGGGGTTTTACCCCTCAAGCTGAAATATGGAATGGAAGAATGGCAACTATAGGTATAGGAATAATTTTTATTATTTTTGCTTTAATAAGCCAAGTTTCTTAATAGAAATCAAATTCATTTGACTTGAAAGTAATTTTAAGAAATTTAATTAAATTAAGTTTTGTTCAGCTTATTAATTAAATTAAAAAGTATTGTATTTAATGGACTTGCGATAAGATTATTGATTTAATCAAAATAATAAATATTTTTATTATTTATAAATTTGTATGACGCCTGAAAGGCTCGGATTACTTTGGGGAATAACTGTATTCGCAGGAGCTTCTGCTCGATTATTTTCTTCTTTGACGGGATTCCCCAGTGTCGTTATTTTATTGCTTTCTGGATTATTTGTTGGAAGATCAGGTTTGGGATTGGTTGAACCTTTAGACCTAGGACAAGGACTTGAAACAATTGTAGGGCTATTAGTCTGCTTAGTTCTATTTGAAGGAGGATTAAATTTAAAACTCCCTGAAGGGAATATAAGAAATACTGTTTTGAAAATTTCATTTGTAAGACTTTTTATTTCATTATCTGCTGGAATTTTTATTGCTCATTGGCTGGCTGGCCTTTCATGGCAAGTTGCAGGAATTTATAGTGCCATAGTTCTTGCTACTGGGCCAACAGTTGTCTCGCCATTAGTTGAACAAATAAAATTAGCTTCTCCTCTCTCGGAAGTTTTAAAAGCTGAAGGGTTGTTACTTGAACCAATAGGTGCAGTACTAGCATTATTACTGTTAGAGCTAACCTTAGGGGATCTACGTGGGATTAACGATGTATTTATTGCATTAATGCAAAGATTAGGGGGCGGAGTTGGAATTGGATTAAGTGCAGGATGGTTACTATCAGAAATTTTAAAAAAAATAAAAAATGAAGCCTCATTTGGTATCGAGCTTCAAGTTACCCTTGGATTTATTTTTCTTGTGTATGGGATTTGTGAATATTTTTTGCCAGAATCAGGTTTGCCTGCATCAGTTGCGGCAGGTTTTATTGTTGGCAAAAGAGAAGTAATAGATAAAGAGAGATTGGATAATCTTATAGGCGAATTAGCTCAATTAGCAATTACAGTTCTTTTCCCTCTTTTAGCAGCTGATGTTTCTTGGAGTGAATTAAGTCCGCTGGGTTTGGGAGGAGTTATTTGCGTTTTAATGTTAATGGTAATTATTCGTCCCATCTCTATCTGGATAGCAACTATGGGAAGAGAATTAGAATTTAAAGAAAAAGTATTTTTAGCGTGGTTAGCTCCAAGAGGGATTGTTACTGCGGCGGTAGCCTCTCTTTTTTCTATCAGATTAGAGCAGGCTGGTATCCTTGGAGCCGGACGCCTTCAAGGTTTAGTGTTCCTTACTATATTGATGACAGTAGGAATCCAAGGCCTTACAGCTAAACCTTTGGCTAATCGGCTTGAATTAGGCCAAAAAAAAAATTAGATTGATTTAAGACATCTTTCAATTCTGGTCATATCACTTCTAGTCTCCGAGAGAAGTTCCCAACTTTGAATTAAATCTGGTCCACTGAGAGAGCCAAAAAAGGCCACTCTTAAAGATTTCATTAAAATCCCCTTTTTAATATTATTCATTTTTGAGATTTCGTTTACTATTTCTTTTGCTTTCTTTTGATCTAGTTTTGTTGTATTTTGCTCAGTTAAATAGTTTAAGATTAGTTGAAGAGACACTTTACTATCATTTTGTTCAAGAAAATCTTGTCCTTCTTTTTGAATTTGAGGTAACAAGAAAAATGGTTTTGATTGATCGATTGAGTCATTTAAAAGGATCATCGAGTCTTTAATCAAAATTGTTAGTTTAGTAGCCCATTCTTGAGATGGAGATTTCCAACCCATACTATCCCAGTATTTCATTAATATCTCACTTAACTTTACTGACTCCATGTTTTTAATATATTGAGAATTAATCCAGTTTAGTTTTTCCCAACTGAATTTTGCTCCAGCTTTGTTTACATCTGATAAGTCAAAAATTTTAGATATCTCATTAAGTGAAAGTATTTCACTCTGGGGAGATTTTGGAGACCAACCCAAAAAGGCCATGTAGTTCGCTAAGGCCTCAGGTAAATATCCCATATCTCTAAATTCATCGATTGAAGTAACGCAATCTCTCTTGGATAATTTTTTCCCTTCAGTATTAAGTATTAACGGTGTATGTGAAAAAGTTGGTATTTTGAAATCTAAAGCTTCATAAATCAATATTTGTTTTGCTGTATTAGATATATGGTCTTCACCCCTCACTACATGTGTGATATTCATGAAATTATCATCAACTACAACTGCAAGATTATAAAGAGGATCTCCAATTTCATATCCCTTAGCCCTTCGTGATAAAACTAAATCACCACCCAAGTCCTTCCCTTGCCATTTGATTTCACCTCTTATCAGATCTACCCATTTTATTTGTATTTTTTCATCGATTTTGAATCTTATTACGGAAGTCCTTCCTTGGGATATGAATGTCTCAATTTCTTCTTTTGAAAGATTTCTGTGCCTATTATCATGCTTTGGAGGCAATCCTTTCTTTTTTTGTTCTTCCCTTAATTCATAAATTTCATCTTCTGTAGTAAAGCATCTATATGCCGCACCTGTTCCTAATAGCTTTTTAATATATTTTTTGTGAATTGAAATTCGGTTACTTTGCTTTACAGGTTCTTCATCCCATTTAAGTCCAAGCCATTTCAACCCCTCTAATATATTTATTGTGTATTCAGATTTAGATCTAAGAAAATCTGTATCTTCTATTCTGATGAGGAACTTTCCGCCTATGTTTTTTGCAAACAACCAGTTAAATAATGCTGTTCGAGCTGTACCAATATGAAATAAACCCGTTGGACTTGGGGCTAATCTTAAACGTTTTTCCAAATTATTTTTTAGAAAAAACGGGACCGACGGGATTCGAACCCGCAACTTCCGCCGTGACAGGGCGGTGCTCTAACCAGTTGAACTACGGTCCCAGAGTTTGTTCTAAACTTTTTAGAACGTTATTCTTAAAATTATCAGATCATAATACTTTATTAGTGTTGTTGTAATAAAAAAATTTTTAATTTGAGGATTTAAAGAAATTGTTAGTTTTTTAAGCTTCCTTAAGAAAAAGGGATATTTATTTTTGCGGTCTAAATCCGGCAGGTTCTATTAACCTCACTTGGTTACCTCTGGCGGTAAATTCTCTGCCTTGGTCACTTTGTACGACAACTCTTCCACCAGACTTAACTCTAATGACTCTGGCACGAACCCATCCTAAAGCCGCTGATTCGAGGACTTTAACTACGTCCCCAGGTTGAAGATCTAACTCCATCTGATAAAAAATGATTTACTATATGTTGATCAAACGCGTCGTGGAGGACTTGAACCCCCGACATCAGGTTTTGGAGACCTGCGTTCTACCAACTGAACTAACGACGCATTTGTACGATTATAAGCGCCTTTGTGACCAATAAGTTGATTAATTTACAACTTTATCGATCAAAGCGTTGTTTTACGCGAGTAGCTTTTCCTACTCTATCCCTTAGATAGAATAATTTAGCTCTTCTTACTTTACCTCTACGTTCAACTTTTAGAGAAGCAACTTGTGGACTATGTAGCATAAATACTCTTTCAACACCTATGCCTTGGAAAATTCTTCTAACTGTAATTGTCTCGTTGAGGCCTCCATGTCTTTTTGCTATTACAACACCTTCATAGGGTTGGACTCTTTCTTTGTTACCTTCAGTAATTTTCACTCCAACTTTAACAGTGTCTCCAACATAAATTTCAGGTAATTCTTTTTTTAATTGTTCATTTTCAAATACCTCAATAATTTCGGAAACACTTATGGTTTTTGTACCTTCAGAAACCAATTTTTTTTCCTCTTTTTTAGCTGCCACATCGATTGACTCGTCAGCTTGCGTACCGGTTTCTAATTCAATTTCTTGATTCTCTTTAGCCATTTTGGTCTAATTTGTCCTACAAGTGTTATATCTTAACCTTTTGTCTCGCCTTTAGTAACCTTTTTAGTAAATGAAATTGTTTTTGAAAACATTTGGAATCCTGTGATAAGCATCCACAAAACTCCCAGGGAATTCAAAATTACATATATTAATTCTCCATTATCTCCAAGCCATTCGCCCTCATGTAGGGACATTAACCAATGAACTTGATCTCTAGAGTAACCTAATAAATCTTTTGAAACCCTATAGAGGAGGCCGGTAATTGAAGATATAAATAATGGAAGAAATACCCAAGGCGCCAAAGTTTTATGAAATTGCCTAGAATTAGAGAATAATTTCATTCCTGTTTCCAATTGTTATTGATAGATTTAAGGTAGCCAAGATCATAATGGCTATTTTGATGATGTTTAACTATTACTATTATTTATTCCAATGAGACATTTTGCAGATCTTTTATTAAATAAGAACAATTTTAAAAGTAATGATCAAGTTCCTTTTATACAAAGGAGAAGAGGGATTGAAATAAAATCTGCACGTGAAATAAATTTGATGAAACAATCTAGCAGGATAGTTGCAACAGTTTTGAGGGAAATTAGTGACTTAATTAAACCTGGAATGAGCACTAAGGATTTAGATGATTTCGCAGAAAAGAGGATAAAAAGTTTCGGAGCTGTGCCAAGCTTTAAGGGCTACCATGGTTTCCCTTCTAGTATTTGTTCAAGTATTAATAATGAGGTTGTCCACGGGATACCAAATAAAAATAAAATAATCAAAAAAGGTGATTTAGTAAAGATTGATACAGGGGCTTATTTACACGGCTTCCATGGAGATAGTTGCATATCTATCTGTGTTGGAGAAGTTAGTTCAAAGGCCCAACATCTTAGTGACGTAGCATTTAAGGCTTTATATGCGGGGCTTTCAAAAATTAAAGCAGGTAATACACTTCTCGATGTTGCTGGGGAAATTGAAGATGTGGTGATAAAAAATGGTTTTAGCGTCGTTGAAGATTACACAGGCCATGGTGTTGGAAGAAATCTTCATGAAGAACCATCTGTATTTAATTTTCGGACTAAAGAATTACCTAATGTAGTCCTTAGGGAAGGAATGACATTGGCTGTGGAACCTATCGTTAATGAAGGAACTAAATTTTGCAAGACATTGAATGATGGATGGACTGTTATCACAAAAGATGGAAAATTATCAGCGCAATGGGAGCATACAATAGTCGTTTTAAAAGATGGTATTGAAATATTGACGGATAGAGATTTCTAAACACTATTAAGTGTATTTATAGATTATTTTGCAATACAAAAAATTAAAGAATTCTTTGAACGGGAAAAGTATGTAGGTTAAAGGATTTGGACTAATTATTATCAAATAATTATTTGAATTAGCTAAATCATAAATTTTTTTAGAGACAAATTTGGGACTCATAATTCCAATAGGGTTTAATTTTGATTTAAAAGGCCCTAGGATTATTTTTCTGATAATAAATTTTTTCTTACTATCTTTTCCCAAAAGATTTTTCTTGAAAGAGACCAATTTCCCAATAAGTGACTTACTGATCTCATATGATGGATTAAGTGCTGGTAATATTTCTGCTTCAGATGTGTTTATCCAAATCTCTTTTTTTGTTGAAGATTCATTTTTTAGAGCAATATCTTCAAATAAATTTAAAAATTTGAATTTGCTTAATGCATTTATTTTTATTGAATTTTCGTAATTGATGTTTTCTCTACTCAGATTATAAATTCCGTGGTTCAAAATTAAAATATCTATCTTTTTTAGATGCTTTTTTAATTTCGATTCTTTCCCACATTCCCATTTTATCCATTCATTAGGAGATTCAAGATTCATTTCAGAATCAGTATTCCTATGAGTAAATCCGATCACTTTATACCCTTTCTGACGAAACACTTTTATGAGTTCTTTACCTAACGCGCCAGAAGCCCCAGTAATTCCAATAGTTTTTTCTTTTTCCAATGAATTTATCATTTTGTTTGAATTTGATGAAACAATAAAGAACTTAAATAAATTTACCTAATAAAACATTTATTTATTTGATTAAAACTCATAAATAAATATTTGTTTAGTTATGAAAAAAATATTATCTTGAATCTATTGATAAATAATTTACTAAATTATGAGCGATATATTATTAATTGGGTCATGTGAGCCATTTAGTGGTAAGTCTGCATTGGTTCTCGGAATGGCTAAAAGACTCTTACTGGAGAAAAAAAAAGTACGAATTGGTAAACCGTTAGCAACATGTATCGAACTTACAAATTTACCTTCAATGTCTTATGAAGGATTAATAGATGATGATGTAAGGTTCATCGGTTCTACATTAAATATTAAAGACAATAATTTAATTTCTTCAGTCGGATTATTGGATAATATATCTGCTGAAAAAAGAATCTTTAATAAAGATTTACTTCCAGGAATAGGTTATGAGAAGGTTAAGGGATTAGTTAATGATGATTTTGAAGGATTAAATATTTTAGAAGCGGCTGGAAGTCTTTATGAAGGAATGATTTATGGTTTAAGTCTCCCACAACTTGCCGAGAGTTTAAAAGCGAAAGTCTTAATAGTAAATTTATGGGAAGATTGTAAAAGCGTAGATGCATTACTTGATGCAAAAAAACAATTAGGAGATCATTTGGCAGGAGTTGTATTAAATGGAGCTTTACCTCAAGAAATTGAAAAAATTAAAAATGAAATAATACCCTCTCTTAAAGATATAGATATTGAAGTTTTTGGGGTGATGCCTAAATCACCACTTCTTAGAAGTGTCACCGTCGGTGAGCTAGTAAGAAGATTAGATGCCCAAATAATTTGTTGTCCAGAGAAAGATCAATTACTTGTTGAGACACTTAGTATTGGGGCGATGGGTGTGAATTCTGCAATGGAATTTTTTAGAAGAAGACGAAATATGGCTGTAGTTACTGGTGCTGACAGAACTGATATCCAACTTGCTGCCTTGGAAGCTTCAACTCAGTGCCTTATCTTAACTGGTTTGGGAGATCCTTTATCACAATTGATACATAGAGCAGAGGAATTGGAGGTACCAATTTTAAAAGTGGAATTAGACACTCTAGCTGCAGTAGAAATTATTGAACAAGCTTTTGGTCATGTCAGAATACATGAATCAATTAAAGCTTCTTATGCTATTCAATTAGTTCAGGACCATGTGAATCTAAAAAGAATTCTCGAAAAGATTGATTTTCCCTGCAATTTTTCAGATAAATGCTAATTTCAAATATAGGAACCATTTTATTTTGAGTCGCTCTTTAGATCTACCAGCAACCGAAGGCGTTGATGCCTTAGCTCAAGAACTCGCAAAACTCCAGGATAAAGGGAAAAGGAGAATTGCTTTTTTGGGAACTAGACATGTACCAGTTGTTGATATCCATTTGATTGAGTTAATAGCAAGGTCCTTAGCAGAGGAGGGACATAACATTGTTACATCAGGATCTCAAGGTGTAAATGCTACTGTTATTCGAGCGGTTTTAGATATTAATCCGTCATTATTGACCGTATTATTGCCTCAAAGCCTAGATAGACAAGTGCCCGAAATTAAGGATCAACTTGAGAGGGTTATTCATTTGGTTGAAAAAAGTGAAAATGATGAATTGCCATTGCCACTCGCAAGCAGTCTTTGTAATCAAGAAATTATTACAAGGTGTGATCAATTAATATGTTTTGCCTTTCACGATAGTGAAACCTTACTTAATAGTTGTAGATGCGCTGAAGAAATGGGAAAAGTGGTTAGTTTGTTATTTTTTGATTAGATTAATCTATTTTTTCTTATTGAAACCTAATTTATGATAAAAATAATCTTGAGTTTAAAAATTTCCAATGGCAGAAAGTTTTTCATTTGATGTGGTTTCTGATTTTGAGAGACAGGAATTAGTTAATACTTTGGATCAAGTAAAAAGGGAAATTTCTCAACGTTACGATCTAAAAGGAACCGAGACGACAGTTGATTTAGATAAAGAAAATATTTTTTTAACTACTAATAGTGAATTAACCCTAAATGCTGTTACTGACATCATTAGACAAAAGGCAATAAAAAGAAACTTATCTTTAAAAATTTTCGACTATGGTCAAATTGAGATAGTAAGTGGTAATAAAATAAAACAAACAATTTTATTAAAGCAGGGTATTAAACAAGAAATAGCAAAAAAAATTAGTAAAAATATAAGAGATCAAATTAAAAAGATTAATGTAACCATAAATGGAGAAACTCTTAGAGTCTCGAGTAAGAGCAAAAATGATCTTCAATTAGCAATTAAACTTGTTGGAGACTTAGAAGAGTCTTTGAATATACCTCTAAAGGTTAATAACTTTAGATAAAATATTGAATAAGACTATTTTGAATATGGCAGATTTTCCAGCATCCCTTATTAAAGATCTTTTTATGAGGGTAAAAGAATATCCTCGCTTTTCAAATGAAGAAATAGAGAAATTTTGTTGGATGGCAGTGCATGAGCATAAGCATGGAGTTTTGCCTTCTGAATATGATATTAGGGAGATAGATGAGGAACTTTATTTACAACTTTTGCAGGAATTTAAATCCCAAAATCAATTACAGTAAATTTTATTTTTCTTTGAATTATTAAAAAAATATTTTAATTAAATGTCTTACTAATGCACTAATTAATTTATTAAATATGATTAATTAAAAGAAAAAATTTAATGTCAACATCCTTTAAGAATGTAACGCCAACAGGCCCTGGTGGGACAGCCACGTTATTGATTGTACTATCTTTTACTGGCTTTCTTTTACTCACCCAGTCTCTTTTCGTTGTTCCATCAGGACAGGTTGCTGTTGTAACAACATTAGGGAAAGTAAGTGGCCCCTCAAGAAGAGCTGGTTTAAACTTTAAGATCCCATTTATTCAGTCTGTTTATCCATTTGATATTAAAACTCAAGTTCAACCAGAAAAATTTGAAACTTTAACAAAAGATCTCCAGGTTATTAGAGCTACAGCTACTGTGAAGTACTCTGTAAAACCTAATGAAGCAGGAAGGATTTTTGCCACAATTGCGAGCAGAAATAGTGATGTTTATCAAAAAATTGTTCAGCCTTCTCTATTAAAAGCTCTTAAATCAGTCTTTTCTCAATATGAGCTTGAGACAATTGCTACAGAATTTGCAGTCATTTCTGAAAAAGTTGGTGATACAGTTGCTCAGGAACTAAATTCATTTGATTATGTAGATGTTAAAAGTTTAGATCTTACAGGGTTAGAAATTGCTGAAGAATATAGAGCTGCTATCGAACAAAAGCAAATAGCTGGACAACAATTATTAAGAGCAAAAACAGAAGTGGAAATTGCAGAACAAGAAGCTCTTAGATATGAAACTTTAAATAGAAGTCTTGACGATCAAGTACTTTTCAAATTGTTTCTCGACAAATGGGATGGTAGTACTCAAGTTGTTCCGGGCTTACCTGGCTCAGAAGGAGGATCTCCTCCAGTAATAGTTGGAGGCAGAAGATAGTTAACTAATTTACTTCTTCTATTACTCCTAAATTAAATTAATTACTTTTTTAGAAAAAAAATTATTTTTTAATAGCGTTAAAAGATTGATCGAATGCCTCAATAGTTTTATCAATTTCTTCTTCGCTATGTGCTAATGATGTGAAACCAGCTTCAAATGGACTTGGGGCTAGATAAATTCCCCTTTGAAGCATCTCTTTATGCAACTTGCCAAAAAGTTCTGCATTATTAGTTTTTGCCTCATCAAAGTTTCTAACTGGTCCATCACATAAGAAGAATCCAAACATGGCGCTTACACTTCCCCCGTTAATAGCGATACCATTATTTTCTGCTGATTGCATTATCCCTTCAATTAATCTAGAAGTTGTTGTTTCTAACTTCTCATATGTAGCCTCTTGTTTGAGTAGCTCAAGAGTTTTTATTCCAGCGGTCATTGCAAGCGGATTTCCGCTTAATGTACCTGCCTGGTAGACAGGTCCGGAGGGAGCTATCATCGACATTATTTCTTTTTTCCCTCCATACGCACCAACAGGTAGGCCTCCACCAATTACTTTCCCAAGTGTGGTTAAATCAGGAGTAACACCAAATTTTTCTTGGGCACCTCCATAACTTATTCTGAACCCAGTCATCACTTCATCAAAAACTAATAAGGATCCATTTTCAGTCGTTAATTCTCTTAAGCCTTCTAAGAATCCAGGTTCAGGCTTAATAAAGCCAGCATTCCCAACAATAGGTTCAAGAATTACTCCCGAAATAGCATCAGGATTTTCGGAGAATAGTTTTTTAACAGCTTCAAGATCATTGTAGGGAGCAGTAAGTGTGTTGGAAGTTGTTGTTCTTGGAACCCCTGGAGAATCTGGTAATCCTAAAGTAGCCACACCTGATCCTGCTTTCACCAGAAACATATCTGCATGTCCGTGATAGCAACCGTCAAATTTAATAACCTTATCTCTTCCTGTATATGCTCTCATTAGCCTTAAAACAGCCATACAAGCTTCAGTTCCACTATTAACAAACCTAACCATTTCCACAGATGGAACAGCATCTATTACCATTTCTGCAAGTTTATTCTCTAAAACGCATGGAGCTCCAAAGCTGGTACCTTTCTCAATCGCTTCTTGTAAAGCCATCGTCACTTCAGGATGGGCATGTCCACATATAGCTGGTCCCCAACTTCCTATATAGTCAATATATCTATTACCATCAATATCCCAAGCAAAGGGACCTTTGACTCTATCAAAAACAATTGGCTGTCCGCCTACAGACTTAAAAGCTCTTACTGGAGAGCTTACTCCTCCGGGCATTAATTCTTGAGCAGCGGAGAAAATTTCTTCTGATCGGGTGCAATTTAATATGTCAGTCACAATTTAATTAAAAAAAACTTTGAGAAAAATTTTGTCATGTCCTATACAAAGAAATAAGTAAAAATTTTTGTCTATCAGATTGAAATTCTACATTATGATATTTTTATTGCGATATTTTGGAATGTAAATTATTAATTTTTAGGAAATCATCATAGAATCCTACCAAAATTAGTAAAAACTCTTTATTGATGAGGAATCTCAGGGATTAGAGGTACTTTTTTTTTTTTTTTTATATTTCGAGAAAGTTATCCTCCTCCTCATAAAAATGTTCATTTGGGTCATCAAAATTAAGATCAATCATTACTGGTGCATGATCACTTGGACGTGGATTAGTTCTGGGTGAGCTGTCTATCACACAACTTTTGAGTTTTGATGAAAGTTGTTTACTGATGTAGATATGGTCTATTCTCCATCCTTTATTTAATTCATATGCGTTATTACGGTAATCCCACCAACTCCAATGGCCAGTACTTTTTTCAAAAATCCTAAAACAATCTATTAATCTTCCTTTCAGAACATTGTTAAGTGCATTTCTCTCCACTTCAGATGCCATTATTCCTCCTTCATATTTTTCTGGATCATGGATATCTAAGTAAGATGGAGCAACATTAAAATCACCCATAAGACAAATTAATGATCCTTTTTTTTCTTGCTCATCTAAAAAAGAGGCTAAACAATTTAACCAGTTAATTTTGTATTCAAACTTATTAGATTCTAGTGAAGATCCATTAGGCACATAGACGTTGATGATTTTAATACCATTAAAATCAGCAGATATTAATCTTTTTTGATCATGCAGAATTGCGATTTCTTGATCAGAATATATATTACCGTAGAATCCTTTTTTAACATTTTCGGCTTTTTTCTTAGAAATAATAGCAACTCCATTGTATGACTTTTGTCCATAAATCTCTACTGAGTATCCTAATTTTTTGAAAGGTTCAACAGGAAAACTATCATCAATCACTTTTGTCTCCTGCAAACATAGAATGTCTGGATTAACCTGATTAATCCAATTTATTATTTGTGAGAGTCTGGTCCTGATAGAGTTAACATTCCAAGTTGCTATTAACAAATTTCTCCTGAATTATGTAAAATTAAACTAGCAAATAATTTTAGTGTTAAAGAATTTTGAAATTAAATAAAATGAAAAATTATCTTTTTAGTGATCTTTCTAAATCTATTTCTTTGTTAATTTTTTTAATATCTTTAAGTTCCTTTAAAGGTGATTTTCTAAAGGCTGAATATTTATTTGATGAATTGGAAATTAATTCCTCAACCAAAGCAGATAATAGCAGTTCAGCTATTCCAACTAATCCATTTGAAATTGTTGAAATGATTAGGAGACAAAATAGTATGAATGATGCGACTAATCCTTCTGATGCCCTAGACGATGCATTAGAGTCTTTCAAAAATTTGCAGCAAAAATAAGAGATCTCACACGATCAATTATTATTTTTAATTTTTAATATGTTAAAAAATCCTATCCCTCAAGTTACTAATCAATTGCAGTACAGAGCAATTGGTATTATTAATGGAAAATTTACTCCTCACGATGTTGATCAATTAAATAGAGGCTTTTTAACTGATGATAAAGGTGAAAAAATTGAAACAGTGGTACTTGGAAAAGCATTATCACTTTTGAAAAAGTATATCGATCTAAATAAAAATTATTACTGGATTGTTTATCCAAAAAATAAAAATACTCAAAACTTGCATTTACAAGTTGCGGGTATTTGGGATCCTTACCAACTTAATGATTTTCCAAATGATTCTTCAAAAACTAACTTTTCTGAATTGTTAGATGAATTAGATTTAAAAGATAATTATTTTTCTATTAGAGGAGAATTAGTTTTTGTTAACACTAAAAACAAAGAGGTTGTTATTAAAATCTGCTCTTCTTCAAAGTTAAAGAATAAAAAAAATAAAAATTTTAAATTAGTTATAAAAGGGGAGCTTTCTCTTGAACTTTTAAACGATTTTGTAAGTTTAGATGTCAGAAGAGATGGAAATTCTTTGCAATTACTTAAATACGAAGTTATTGAAAAAAAAATCTCAAAAAAATAATTAGAATATAAAGTTGATCTTGATCTCAATCTCTACCAATCAAGAAATCTAAGATTTATGGAAGATGTTTTTATTGAATGTTCTCCTGGCATCTCTGGAGATATGTTGTTAGCGGCTTTTTACGATTTGGGTGTTCCTAAAGAAGTCATTGAACAACCACTTATTGATCTTGGATTAAAGGCTCTATATAAACTAGAGTTTAAAGAATCAAAAAGTTGTTCAATCCGAGGGATTAAGGCGAAAGTTGAGAATATTGATTACAGCCCTATGAAAAGAACTTGGAGAAGTATTAAAGAGCTTATCTCAAATGGTCAAATAGAAGACAAATTAAAGCAAAACATTTATGAAGTATTTGAATGTTTAGCAATTGCGGAAGGAAAAGTTCATGGCATCAAATCTGAGGATGTTCATTTTCATGAAATTGGAGCTATTGATTCATTAGTGGATGTAATAGGGGTATGTGCAGCGTTAAATTATTTAAATCCTAAAAAGGTGTATTGCAATGAACCAACGTTGGGAAAAGGTTTTATTTGGACAGAACACGGAAAATTATCTGTACCAACTCCTGCAGTAATAGAATTAATAAGAAAGAAAAATATTAAAGTCATATCAAGCTTTGAAGACATAGAGGGGGAACTCTCAACACCAACTGGCATTGCTCTACTTGCTAATTTAGTCGACTATCTAGAAACTCCCTCAAAATATTCTATTAACTCATATGGAGTAGGTATTGGTAACCTGAAATTCTCATTCCCTAATTTGGTAAGAGTTTATAAAATTACTTCATTTGAGGATTCCTCTTTTAGCGATAATGAACAAATTAGTCCAAAGTGTGAAGAGATATCTATTCAAGAAGCATGGATTGATGACCAAACACCCGAAGATATATCTAATTTTGTGGAGAAACTAAGAATTGAAGGAGCTTACGATGTTTCTTATCAAGCTATCAATATGAAAAAAAATAGAATTGGATTTTCTATTCAAGCAATCTTGCCCATAGAAAAAAAAGAATTTTTTAGGCGATTATGGTTTGATTATTCCAATACTATTGGGGTTCGTGAAAGGACCCAATCCAGGTGGTTATTACTTAGACGTCGAGGAGAATGTTCAACGACTTTTGGAAATATAAAAGTTAAACAGACTTTGAAACCAGATGGATCAATAACTACGAAGCCTGAAAATGACGAAGTTTTAAGATTGACACTAGAGCAAAAAATATCAGCTGACGAAATAAGAAAAATAATAAACGAGTCAAGCGACAAATTTAAGTCATTTGAAAACTGGAAATGAGATTCAAATTAAGTAATCAATCATATTGGAAATTTCTAAAAAAATTTAAATTTGAAGTTTTAAAGAGTACTTTCTTTATTTCAAGCTTGTTATATTTTTTCATCTATTTTTTTTATAATATTGATCAAATTTCTTTTGATATTAATTTAGAAAAAAATGGAATTAATTTATTTTTATCATTTTTATTTTGTATTATAAGTATTTATCTTAATGCTTTTGCATGGAAATATATTGTTAAATGGTTCGGGAAAGAATTTAAAAATAATAACCTAGTTTCTTTTTATGTTTTAACTAATATTCTTAAATACGTTCCAGGAGGAATTTGGCATTTTGTTGAAAGATTTAATTTTATAAAAAAAATAAGTAATAATCAGATTGCTTTATATTCGACACTTATAGAGCCTTACTTTATGTTGAGTGGCTCTTTTCTGTTGGCATCACTGGGAGTAATTTTTTCACCACTTTACTTTTTTTTAATTTTCCCTTTAGGATTTTTGAATAGGAAATTAGTTTATCTTGTATTAAAAAGATTAGGGTCTATTAAGGGGAAAGTATTTGAAGTTTTGAGACTTGTAAATTCAAAAGACGAATTTGAAAAAAAAATAAATATAGTTTCCTTTTTCCCTGCCAGAGCATTATTACTTGAAATTTGTTTTGTTTTATCTAAATTTATTGGATTTTATATTTGCCTAAATTCTTTTTATACAAGTAATACTCTCAATGTCATTTTTTTATTAGTAATCTTTTCTTTATCATGGGCTATGGGTTTAGTAGTCCCAGCAGCCCCAGGTGGAGTTGGTGTTTTTGAGGCTTGCCTCCTTTTTTTTGTTGGCAAAAGTATTCCTCAAAATATAATCCTCATTACCCTGATTTATTTTAGGATTATATCAACCTCTGCAGATTTGTTGTTAAGCTTACCTTTCTTAATAAGAAAAGTGTCTAAAAGAATTTAGTTTTTTTTCTCTAAACTTGGTATCAATGTCATTGATGCAATAAGGCCTAAAGTCATGATAAGAATGGCCGGTAATATTGCCTCTACCATTCTTTCATCTCCAGCATATTGATATATTCTCACAGATAATGTATCGAAATCGAACGGTCTTAAAATAAAAGTTATAGGTAATTCTTTTATCGTATCAACAAAAACTAAAAGTGATCCTACGAATATTGGCCCTTGGAGAAGAGGTAGATGAATTCTTTTGATGATCCCCAGCCAATTCTCTCCTAGTCCAAGTGCTGCCTCATCAAGACTAGGAGAAATTCTCTCAAGACTTGAATCAATAGAACCTTTAGAGATAGTTAGAAATCGGACAACATAACCCCAAATTAGTAGGCAAATAGCAATAAAATTAAATTTTGAAGAAGAAATGCTTATTAAAGATAAAGCTAATACAGTCCCTGGTATCGCGTAACCTATTCCCGCAAGATTTGTTATTAGTCCTAGTAAAAAGCTTTTATTTGGGCGTCTAGCTAAAGAAATTATTAAGGAGAATAGCATCGCAATTAATGCAGTTAAAAGTCCTAGACTTATGGTCCTTAATGATAGGCTAAGTAATTCTATAGATAACCCTTTTTGAATTAAATCTATATTGAGTAGAACCCAAAAACATGGAATCCCAAAAGAGAAAATTGGAGGAAATAAAGATATAATTATTGCCAAAAAAGCTCTAGTTTTGTTTAATTCCCATCCTTGAGAATCTTTTGATGCAGGATTTTCACTCCACCTCTTTGATTTTTTCCTTGATAACTTTTCGAAAATAATTAAAGTGAAAATCATTAATAAGGCTACCAAAGATAATCCAATAGCACTTTTTGGATTTCCCTCAATTATCCAATTTTCAGCTATACCAGTAGAAATACTTGGTATGTTTAATAATGCAAATGTACCTAACTCATTCATTACTTCCATACACATTAAACTTATTCCTGTTATTAGTGCTGGTAACGCCATTGGGAAAGCGATTTTAAAGAAGCTGCTCCAAGGCCCTACTCCTAATCCTCTACTAGCATTGATTTGATTAACTCCAAATTTATTGAAACTTTCGTTAGCAAGAATGAATACGTATGGATAAGTAGAAATTGAAAGTATTAATACCCCCCACCATAAACCAGTTACTTGATACCCAAAAATACTTCCTAAATCCTGCAAAATAGCTGTTATTAAATATGCTGGGGCAGCTAGTGGAACTAGCTGACAAATACGGAGAACTTTTCTGAACTTAAAATCACAATTTGAAAGTAACCATCCATTCAAAGTTCCTAACCCGCCACCAAAAAAACTTGTAAGTATTAGAACTTTTAAAGTGCCTAATACCTCTTCTCCCCCAGCAATACCTAATGAAAAATTTCCACTAATAATGTAATCAATCCCCTCTAGAAGAAAATTGGAAATTGGAATGATTACTAAGAGTGAAACAATAAACGCAGTGAAATAAAGAAAATTTAATTCTGTTAATGTTTTTTTTAACTCTTTAATGCGTATTTTCAAAAATTAATTAAATCCTAATATGAACTCTAATCTGAATTAAATCTACATGATGATAGTTGATTTTTAATAGTTTGGTGATCTAAGTTTTTTCCAATTAATACTATCTTGTTAGATTTTTCTTTCGTCCATTCCTCATCATCTAGAGAAAAACGCTTTCCAGATAGGTGAAAAATGTGTTTTCTTTCACTTTCCATAAACCATAATATTCCTTTTGCCCTAAATACATTTTGTGAGATTTGATTATCTAAGAAATATTGAAATTTCCTTAAAGAAAATGGTTCAAATGTCTCATATGAAACTGAGGTAAAACCTTCGATATTATTGATCAAATCGTGGGAATGAGAAGAGTGATCGTGTGAATGAGAAGAGTGATCGTGTGAATGAGAAGAGTGATCGTGTGAATGAGAAGAGTGATCGTGTGAATGAGAAGAGTGATCGTGGGAATGAGAAGAGTGATCGTGTGAATGAGAAGAGTGATCGTGTGAATGAGAAGAGTGATCGTGGGAATGAGAAGAGTGATCGTTTGAATTTTGTTCTATATTT
>NZ_JNAR01000012.1 GCF_000760095.1 Prochlorococcus marinus str. MIT 9401 | reverse complement strand
ATTTATCCCTCTATGTTAGATCGACTGTCAATCAAATTACTTTGTTTTAAGTTCAGGTTCGTACACAGCACCATTGCAAACTGCTACTGCAATACTTTCTTTTGATGCTTTATCCCAATTTTTTAGTTCCATCTCATATTTATCAATCCATTTAAAAGTTTTTTTAAAACATTGATTCCAGTAAAATGCCTTTTTTGAGATAGGTATCAAGGAGATAAAAATGAGAACTATCGCAGTTGTAGATGTTATTACACAGTATTTGATGACCTTTGGTCCTTTATTAGGTGACATAAAAAAGAGGGTATTATCCCTCTCAGTTTAGATCGACTGTCAATCAATAAAATTATCTCATTACAGTAAGTGCATAGGCAAAAAAATGGATAGTAAAAAATTTTACATTTAACAATTGTATTTTTTCATCTAGAATAAAATTTTAATTTAGGGCATTAATTCTCATAAAAAATTCATGAATTTACCATTAGAGAAACAGACAGTTTTAGTAACAGGTGCAGGGAGAGGATTAGGTTCCGAAATCGCTAGATCATTTCATAGAGAGGGTGCAAAAGTAATTATCAACTATAGAAATTCATATGAAAGTGCAAAAAATTTATCTGATTCGTTAGGAGAGAATTCAATTTTAGTAAAAGGCGATATCAGAGAAAAAGATCAAGTATCTAAAATGCACGAAGAATTGGCAAGTCAAAATATCAGAGTGGATACGATAATCCACAACGCAATAAATGATTTTATTTTCAATGGTGATCAAAGAAAAAAAATAGACACTATAGAGTGGCAAGATTTCCAAAATCAGATTGAAACTACTCAAAAAGGATTTCTAAATCTGCTGAATATTTTTACACCAAATATGAAAAATAATTCTTTTGGAAGAGTTATATCTATTGGAACTAATTTATTTCAAAATCCAGTGATTCCGTACCATGATTACACCGCAGCCAAAGGCGGGTTATTATCACTTACAAGAACTGCAGCAATAGATCTAGGGCAATTTAATATCACAGTAAATATGGTTTCAGGAGGTTTATTAAAGGTCACTGATGCTAGCAAAGGTACTCCAGATAGTGTTTTTGAATATATTTCCAGCATTACACCCTTAAGAAAAGTTACAACTACAGAGGACTTTTCAGATGCTGTATTATTTTTTGCTTCCCCTTGGTCGAGGGCGGTCACTGGTCAAAATTTAGTAGTTGATGGTGGTTTAGTTCTAAACTAATTAGCTTATAAAAGTTATTTTTTTGCTTAATTATTTTTTCTTTTTAGAGAATAAATAATTGATAATTATTAAGCTTTAATTAATTTAGATTTAGGCTTATTCATGATTTGATTTGTAAATATCAATTATCTTTATCAATTATATAAAGGGAATTACTTTCAAAAATCCCCTCAGTTATCCATTCTCTATACTCCTCAATTAATGCTAATTTGTTTTTTAAATTTTCTTCTTCCCCAAGTGACTTCTGTCTATAAATCATAGAATCCAATACATATTTACAGATTGATAATGCTTTATTATTGTGCTTATTCATACTGACTCATAAATATAAAATTTTCAAAATCCTAAATTAATTAAAACTTTTTTGATGTAACAAAATATCCTTATTAAGATAAAAATTTACTCCTTTAAGAAGAATCTTCCTTATCAAAAGATTATTTTGATTAAAAAATATTATCAAAATTTCAAAAGCAGGAATATACAAAAGTGAGTTGATCTTGGAATAGTTCTAAATTAATTACCTTGAAAAGCTGGCGTTAAAATACCTCCACCAAAATCATCATCATCATCGTTACTATCTTCTGAAAAAATTAATTGCCCAACTTGTAATCCAAAATATAAACAAAAAATCCATATAAAAACATCCCCGCCAGAAAGTCCCATAATCCAACTGAGGACAAATCCAATTAATAAACCAATTCCTACTAGAGTAATTTCCAATGTCTTATAAGTTTTAAATAATCTAATAAATAAAATTTAAAAAAGAGGTCTCAAAGATATCAAAATCCTGTGATATTTTGATATTGACTTATGAGAGGTTTTTCTGATTTTATTTCTCTTATTAAAAGCAATTTAATTAAAAAAGTAATTAACCTTTAGATAAATTTCTTCCCTTCCAAGTCCATCCATTTCCGGTATATGTTTTATAAATCGAAAGCAGGCTAATATAAAATACAATTATCCCTCCTATGCCATTCAAATACCAATATTTTGATGGGATTTCATATTTCACTTTTAACCAAATTCTTTTAAAAAGATAAGTACATAAGGCCAGAAAAGTGAATAAAGTTGTGCATAAAATATTTAAAGAATAATTATTAAACAAAATAATTAAAGAGATAAAAAATAATAACCAAGGAAGACTAAAATTTAAAAATACAAATATTGATCCTGAAATTGATCTGAAGAGATCTTTCTCTAAACCTAAAAACCAGTTTTTACTCCATCCCTCAATTAGGGAATTGAAATCTTGATACATATTTAGTGAAATATCTTTAATAGCTATTAAAAAATTTAATTTTAAATTTCTATTTTTGATCTTTTTGGCCAGAGCTATATCTTCAACTACCTCATCAAAAGTGGCTTCATGTCCTCCAATCAATTCATAGGATTCTTTCTTAAAAAGCATAAAAGGGCCAGCTGCAAATGATGTATTATTTCTACTATCGTTAGTATCAGAAATGGGGAAACCTATCATTAATAAGCTAGTCATAATAGGTTGTACCATCCACTCTGCCAAGCAATTGCAATTTACTTTAGGAGCGAGAGATAATAAATCAATATTATCTTCGCGTGCCTTAAATAGAGCATTATAAATACAATTTTTTCCTAAAATTATATCTGCATCAATAAAAAGTATCCATTCAGAATTTATCTTTTTAGAACCTACATAACAAGGCCAATTTTTACCAACCCAATTTTTATCTTCAGGTCTTTTCCCTGATGAAATGATCTCCAATTCTTTTGAATTTTTAAATATATTTTCTTTTAAGTTTTTTGCTTCTAAAAAGGTTTTGTCAGTACTTAAATCATCTACTACTAATATTTTAAAATTGACGCTGGGTCTTTTAATTTCACTTAATGATTTTAAGCACTTAGCTATATTTAATTCCTCATTATAAGCAGGGATAATTATTGTAAGACTTGTTTCTATAGGTTTTTCAGAATTAATATTTTGAAGAAAAGGAGCATTAATAAAGCTGTATCTCTCAATAATGAAGGTGCCTAGAGCTGATATAAAAGTAAAAATTGAAAGCAATAGTAAAAAGAACATATTTCTATATCAAATTTCTGAGTAAATATAAATCAAATTCTTAATTATTTACTTTTTATTTTTTAAAGGATCAAATCTAATATCAAAAGAAACTACAATTCCAATACTTATAAGCAATAAACTAATAGCGATTTGAGGAGAAGGTAAAATCATAACAAAAATATTTACATCACCCTATCTAAAAAATTTGGGGATTGAAGAAAGATTGCCTAATATTAACTTTATAAAGAACTTGAAAAAAATCTAAAATGGCAAACTCTCAAAATGATATTGATATTTATTACGCAGTAGGAAATACAAATACTAAAAGACAAGAAAATGAAATAGCCTCAATAATGAAAATAAGAAATGAAGCAGGCTGGAAGTTAATTTCAACAAGCACAGCAGTTGTAGATACTAAGAATCAATTTTCAAATCTTTATCTTTTTTGGGAAAAGGATATTTAGATTTCTTATTAAAAATGTTTTAATCTAAATATTTTTCTGCTAATCATTTAAGCGAGAGTATATTTTTTATAGACACTAATAAAAAAGATTAATAATCCAATAATTATTCTTGGTGGTTTTCTCATTACCAAAGAAGCTTATGATGAAGCTAAAAACATTATTGAAAATGTTTTCAAAAGAAAAGTATATGTGGTAAATGTTACTAGAAAAGATTGGTTTAAAAGTAATTCTGAAAAAGGCTGGGTAGATATTTTAAATAAAGTTAGAGATACAGTTAATCTTGCACTGAAAGAAAATAAATCTAGAAAAATAGATTTTATTGGTCATAGTTCCGGTGGGGTAATGTTGAGACTTTATCTATCCGATGAACCTTTTAATAATGAGATATTTAATGGTAAATCTCATACCAAAAATTTAATTACATTAGGCAGCCCGCATCAGGCAGTAAAAGCGACTGCATTAAGAAAATTTGTAGATGAAAAATATCCAGGTAATTTTTTTAAAAAAATAAATTACGTTTCTGTTGGTGGTGAAGTTGAAATTAAATCTAAACAAACATCACTGATCACTAAAATTATTGCGATAGGATCTTATAAATCAATTTCCGGAGATAAAAATGCTAAAGGGGACGGACTAGTTCCTTTATCATCATCTCTTTTAGAAGGATCACAGAAAATAATTCTTCCTGAAACAGTACATGGGGGTATTTTTGGGAAAAACTGGTATTGCACATCTTCCAAAGTAAGTGAATGGTGGAAACAAATAAATTGGAAATAGAGCTACTTTACTTTTTGTATTAACTTTTGATTTCTTATTCAACTAAAAACATTTTCATCTAATATCCTATTCAAATATAGATTGATTTTTGTGGTTGAAGCTTTATCAGGAAACTGGGGAATTTTATTAATTTTACTTTTAAGATTTACAAGCATTGTTATTCCTATATTACCGGGAACTTATTGCTTATTAATTTCTGGATATCTTTTTGGATTGATAAATGGATTACTTCTAAGTTTTATTGCAGATTTAGTGGCATGTTCAATTAGTTTTTCTTTATCAAGAAAATTTGGGAGGAAAATACTTCAACGAATTATGTCGAAAAAATATTTAGATAAATTTGAAAATCTATCTAAAAAATATCTTGAGAAAAACTTATTTCTTTTAACTGGTTTTTTAATGACGGGTTGGTTTGATTTTGTAAGTTATGGTGTTGGGCTGACTAAATTAAGGTTTAGAAAATTTCTGTTAGCTTTATTTGTTAGTGCTCTTCTTTCAGATTTACCATTTGTTGCCACTGGAAATGGATTTAGAGAATTACAAAATCAGAATTTTAATATTAGAAAAATTATTGATGGAGAAGTCCCATCACTTCAACGAGAATATTTAATTATATTTATCGTAAGCGTGATATTGATATTCGGTTTGGGAATTATCAGAAATCTAATTGAAAGAAAGTATCTTAAATCAACAAATGAAGGTAGAAATCTTGATAATTTTTAGCCCTCAGATAATATTCACTATCAAAAAAAACTTTATTTACCCTTTGACAAAAAGTAATTTAAAAAAATACCGCCTGTAACTAATAAGCCTCCAACCGCGATAAAAATAATTAAATCTAAAATTGATTTATCGGTATTTACTTTTAAGAAAGTTAAGGCAAAGGCTATTGAGGGAAATAATAATATTATTTTAGGAATTATTGATTCATACCATTTTTTTAAAACAGTATCTTCTTCTTCATTTAATTTTTGATAAATCCTTTCTAGCTTTTCTTTTTGTTCTTCCATTAATTTAATCTTTCTGATCTTTTGCTGATTGTATGAATTCTAGCTTTCTTGCAAGTCTATGAAGACCTGACCAAGTTGCTGTTTTTCTTTGAGCAGAAATTATTACTTTTTGTTTGTTTTTTGGCGTTAAGTCATATATTTTCAGAAGTTTTCCCAGTGATTTTGAATTTGCAGAGTTGCATGTATTCATTATTTTAATTTTTAATTTTTGAAATCAAACTTTTTCCAAGTCCCTTAATCTGTATTAATTCACTATAAGGTGCATTAAGAACTTGTTCTTTAGTATGGTATCCAGATTCCCATAATATTGAAGCAGTATTTTTAGAAACTCCATTTATTTCACATAAAATATCTCTAAAGAAAGAATCAGGAAATCTTTTCTCTAAAACTAACTTTTTATAAATGTCTTTATAAGCTTCTGATTTAATACTTAGTTCATCATTTATCATAAACAATTTTTTTTCTATAGAAATATTTGATTCAACAATTATTCTAAAATCAATTAAAAAGCTTTTAAAATCATCTTCTAATTTTGATTTGGGTGGGATTCTTCCAATATCAGATGGTCTTGCATAAATCATATTTTGAGAAATATTTGCCAATTCTTCAAATTCCTCTTCATGTCCATGCCTCCTTATCCAATATCCAAAATTTCCAGATGGGTCTCCATCTTTTCCAAGATTATTTGGTTCACCTATTAACTCTGGTTTTACTGATGTATCTTTTGTAATAAAACCATCTTTTTCTATACAAATTCTTGGAGTTGTCAATAATAAATTGCAAGTATATTCCCAACCTGTTGTTACAGAATCGGCCCAGAGATCATTGGAGTTTTCAAGATTATCTTCGGAAATAACATCTTCTCTTTTATTCCAATTTCTGAAAAAATAATCAAATAAATTCATTTCACTATCGAAGAAAATAATGTAATTAATAATTATCCAAAAAGGTCATTATTTTGTAGTAAGAAATCTATCAAATTCCCAGCAGCTTATATCAAAACTACATTTTTTATTTAATGCTTTTTCCGCAAGACATTTACCAATTAGTGGTGCAAATTTAAATGACTGACCAGATCCACCTGAAAAAACGGTGATATTTGACTTAGGTTTATCGAGAATAAAATTAACATCATTTGTCATCGTATATGGACTGACAAAAGTTTCATCACAACTTATTACACCATCAAAATTATTTATCATAAAATCATCAAGCATTTTTATTAGAGGTTCCATAAAAGGTCTTTTCATAGCATCCTCATCACCACCAATTAATTCTGGGGGTGTCCAATCAATTCCAACTTTTATTCTGGGAACATTATTTTTATTTCGACTTAAGACGGGGAAACCATAATACAAACCACCATCATCTCCTCTTGATTTCTGGAAGCAGAACCATTGCGGATAACTATTTATGAAATCCTCATCAACTAGATAATGAGCCCAGAGCATCGGCCAAATTTTTAACTCTTGTCTTAAACCTATTGGTTCCAATAATTCATTAGTCCACATTCCAGATGCAACTATTAATTGATCAAAAATTACAGGTTGATTTCCTATTATTTCAAGAGAATTATTTTTGTCGTCTATTCTTTTAATTCTGCAACCTTCGTAAATCTTATTACCATTATTTCTAATGATTTGAATCCAATTTTCAATCGCTTTATTACTTAATATTGCTCCTGCACTTGGTTCAAAAAGTCCTACAAAATGGTCTTTAGGTTTTATAGGAAATCTTTCAGAAATCTTTTCAGATGTTAAAAACTCATAAGGTATATTTTGCTCATCCATAACTTTCTGAGCACCAGGTATAGAACCTTCTATGGTTTCTTCATCCCATGATTCACCATAAAACAATAATCCATGTTCTTTTCTGAGAGAATATTTTGATACTGATTCCTGCTCAGCCCATAATTTATTTGATTCTTTAGCAAGTTTGCATAGCACAGGATCAGAATACATTTCTCTATACATTCTGGACTCTCCAAAACTACTCCCATCGCAATGAGCAAGTTTTTCAGATTCAAAAACAGCTACATTTTTTACTCCCATTTGACTTAATGATGCTGCTGCACTTAGGCCTGCCATACCTCCGCCGATAATGGCCACATCAACATGTTCAGGGATATTAATATTATTCATTAATTTAAAATAACTCTCCTATGATTTCCTGCTTTTCATTTTTTATTAATTCTAAAATTTCCTGAGAAGCTAATCCACTCTGCTCAAGAGCTAGGTATGAAATACATTTTTTCTTTACTTCATTCTTTACAAAATCATACACCTTTTCAGGTGATGTTTTAGACCATTTAACCGGTGCATATCTTTCAATTGAATCAGCTATTACAGCTCCTGCATTAACAAGAGGATCAGGTACTATAACAACATTCGAATCTCTCAACTTTTGAGGAATCTTATCATTTTCAAAAGGAGCATTTGCAGCTGAAATAATAGCTTTAGAATTTAAAAGAAACTGAGAAATATTTTTATTTATTAATCCCGAGATTGAGCAGGGGAGAATCACATCAAAATCCTTCCTGTACCAATTTTCGTCATTTCCAAGGGAAATAGCGCCCTCAATATCAGTTTTTTCTAAATCAATATCAACAACATAAGTTTTTATATCTCTTTTAATTAATTCATAAGCGATTATACTGCCAACCGAACCGCATCCATGAACCAGAACACCATTTGAAAGATCGCACTGAATACATTTCTCAAAAGCTTCGAAGGCTCCTATAACTCCCATCGCAGTGGCAGTACTTGCATCAACATTACTATTAACAGCTGCAAGGACATGAGGAGTCAATTTATATAATTTTTTCATATCATTCACATCAGTATTCAAGTCACATCCGGTTATCATTCTTCCATCAAGATTTTCTAGAAGTTCAGATGTTACTGAGATAAGTTTTTCTTTCACTGATGAAATATCTGAAGATCTCGCAACAACTTTCCCGCCAGAAAAACCAGTGGAATATAGATCATGTTTACTCTTCATAAGATTCGCGAGTCTGAACCCATCCTGAAGACATTCCATATCAGTTTCATAATTAAGAAGCCTTAAACCTCCATTTGCAGGGTGATCGTCAGATTTATTTTCAGCAACTATGAAAACTGATAATTCATCACTTATGTATTCAGCAAGTACGCCTACTTCACTTTTTAATTGAGTCTGTAAATTAACCATCAAACTTTCTCCATCATCAGGTGATGCTCTACGTAATCAAGACTCCAGTTTTCAGGATCAGATTTTATTCTGCTGGTTAATCGATCAAAAAGGATATCGGCGGGATTAACATTTCTCGAATTATTCTCATCCAAAGCGGCGACGAAACTGTGTTTACTCCAACTACGAATGGTCTCCATCAAGCCAATGGAAAATTCCTCAGTATTTTGAGTTTCTCTCCACTTTTCCTTGTAAGGACAGTCCACATAAACTGTTCGTTCCTTTAAAAGCCTCAATCCATTTTTATAAGCAGCAGAATCTTCATTGGTTAAAGGTGATGTAAATTCTTCAGGAGACTTATAGAAATTCTGAATTGTGCCATTTCTATATTCAATTTCGGTAATAAGATGTTCATCGCGCAATTCCTTCCAGATTGAATGAATCTGATCATGAACATTTATAGTTTTTCCTCCGTTATTTCCGAGATATCTATCTTCGTAGTCTCTAGATAAATTTACAGTAAGTAATTTACCTCCGACTTTAAGCTCTCTGCTCCTCATTTCAAGAATCTGATTCCAGTCAAACAATGCCTGTTCAAGAAAATCTTTTCTTGCTCTCTTGTTGTCTGAAGCAAGTACATGGGTATGATCCACAAGAGTTTCCACCTTCTTATTAAGCCAGTGCATTGCCGTGGCAGAGAAACCGAAATCAATGAAACTATTAGGGACAAGCTGATCATAAAAACTACCTGCACATATAAGGGTAGAGATTGATTCTTGACCAGAAGAATGGAGTGAGAGATTGTTTATAAGAGCCTGATTATCATTTGAATAAAGATCATTTCCGATGAGCGAGATCTGAGAAGTTGTCTTTCTTTCTTGAATATCCTTTATTATCTTTCCCCAGAATTCAGAAGCCGTTCCACCATCGGCCGCGCCATAATCCATGAGGAATAAATTATCTTCAATCTTTAAATCTGCGATGCATTCACCTGCCCAGTCACTTGCCAGATCAATGCAAAGTTTGGCCCCAGCGGTCTGCTCGCTGTAACCCTTCGTCATTGCTATTACCATCAAATATTAAGAAATTGTTAAGACTTGTTAATACTACATAGATATTTTTATTTCCGCGGACGATCAATAAAATGAGGTTTTAAAAAGCACAGTTTTATAGATCATTATTTCCAGAAAAAATTGATCGATTTAAAAAAAATAGACTTAGAGCAATAAACATCAGTCCTTTTTTTCCAAGTTCTTAAAAAAATCAAATAAATTCATTTCTCTATTCAATTCATTTAAATTTCAAGTATTAAAATAAGGTATAAGATTATTCTTAAATATATTTACTGAAAGGACAAATAAGGAAAAAATGGTTAGCTGGACAATGAGCCAAGCTAACATTTTATAGTTCGGATTATTTGTGAAAAGTGAGATGTTTTTTGTGATAAGAGAATTCAAGTGAAAACTCTCCTTATCTTTGACTACATTGATCAAATCTTTTTTCTCATTTTTATTTTTATTTTTATCTTTTAAATCTTGAGCCATAGATTTCTCAATTGTTTTTTTTGATTTGTTGATTTCAGGCATTTTATTTTGTAGTTTCTTTACTAATAGGATGTTTCCATATATCCAAAATGAAAATCCTATAACTAGCGGAAATAATGATTTGAAATTAATCAAAATTTATTCTCTTAAGCTAATCCCAAGTCTTAATGCTAAGGTTCCTGCAAATATTACAATAAGCATTCCTAAAGCAATAAAAATTATCTCTTTGGATGATTCCATTTTTAATTTTCTCGTTGAAAATATTGTTTCTTCCCAATCAACAGGTAAGCAAGAGCTTCAAACATTTTTTATCTAAAAATTTAAAATAACTAATAAGATTTATTTTCAAGATAGGAATAAAATATGAACTTCTAAAAGATAAATTTTATATCCTTCAAAGTAATCAATGCATTTGTTTCAATAAAAAATTCCAAAAGTTGAGAAAAGCTAGACTTTATTTATCCTTCCTCCATAACACCCACTCCCAATTCTGAAAAAACCAGAGGCAGCCTTCAGTAAATCTGTGTTATCAGTAATTCTTGATAATTTTGAGGATAAACCTGAAAATAAAACCATGTTCACTTCATGTGATTTAATTTTTGTTTGATATGGATGCCATATTTTCCCATCTTTAAGAAGTATTGCCTCACCATTTAATTTGGTCACTCCGTTTTCAAAGCTCCAGCTTGTGGGCTTATCTTTAATTGGTCTATGAGTATAAAAATTACCCTTAAGATTGCTCATAGATGAGATTGATCCTTTTAATGCATTTGATCTGCGTTCTTTTAAAATTATCGAAATATTTGGCACTTCTTCTGAAATTAAAAAGCATTGTATAGGGTGGCTTATCTCAGCTAAAAAGGGATACAAAATTATGATGAAATTATAGAATTTTATTTTAAAACAATTTTCAAAAACAAAGGAATCCTTTTTTTAAAGTTTTGACTGGGAGTAAGTCGGCATAGATTCATTTAGTGATGCCAAACCAACCAAAATAATCCGCAGCCATAAATAATTCCTATAAAAACTATTACTGAAATAAATAAGGATTTCATTTGACTAGAAATCTGCCCATATCATTCATAAAAAACCAAATTGCAATTGAAAGATTGAAGAGTAATGTAAGAGAAATGGAGATTATTAAAAACTTTTTTCCCACGCCTGATTGATTAGCATCTTTGCCCGCAACTGAAATCGATTCAAGTTTCATAAAAGAGATGATTTGATTGCCTTCTATTTTAGATCTTTTGTCAATCTTCAAAATTTGATATCTGCGTTTCTGCCTCTATATCTCTTTCAGGACTTTCTATATATTTAGTCATATCTATCTGCCATTGCCTTATTTTATCGATATTAAATAAAACATTGCTTCTGGGTTTACCTGTAACGTATATCCAATGCTTACCAGCTTCTAATACTTTTGTGCTCTTTAATTCCCAAAGTGATGATGATGAGATTCCTAGTAACTTTGATGCTTCTGAACTTTTTAAATATCTATCCATAAAAAAAGAGGATCATTACTTTCCTCTTAACTCAAATAGATTATCAATCAAGCCAGTTGTATATATCGATTTTGGAGTATGTAGTAAAGAAATAGCCATAGAGTTTCTGATGATACGAACTTACTCAAAGAAAGATAAAAAATTAAACAAGAGTAGATTTAACTGATTATCCAAAAGATACTTTTGTGAAAGCTATGGAATACTTTTATAAAACATCTGGGATTATTCATACCAAAAACCAATCAAAGAGGCACCCAGATTTTATTACTCTTATTCATTTAATAAAGGCTTTTATAAATGAGATGATTAATGCCAAATAAAATAAAATTCTGCAAGAAGTATTTTTGTATTATGTATTGGCTAAAAAATACTTATAGAAATAATTTAATTTGACAAAATTTTTTAAAATAAACAACTAATAATAAAAAAATCAAGCTTTAAGAATCAAAACAGATATTAATCATGGATTTCAGAAAATTGATTGTTAATATAGAAAAGATTTTCTAGATGTAAAAATTTAATCAATAATTATAATAAAAGGTGAAAAAGCAAAATATATATAGATATCTATTCTTAATCTCATTATTTTATCCCTTCAATTCATCTAAAGCTGATGATTCAAATTGCTACTCAAAGCAATATGTAGGCACAGTTGGTGCATCCGGAACAGTTTGCGCGAACATGCTTATCGTTGATAGAGATTTACTTGACGAAGGTATAGCAAATGGTGCTATTGGATCAGATTTTCAAATAACCAGAGATGAGATTACCTACAATTTTGGAAACTCGGGCAATAAAATATTCACCGGTCAAATCAAGAATTTTTCAAACCTATTTAAGAATCAAACCAACTTTAATGCAGATATAGGTTATTGGAATACCAGTAAAGCTACAACAATGAGTAGGATGTTTATGAACGCATCCAGTTTTAACCAAGATATTTCAAGCTGGGAATTAAATAATGTCACTAATATCAATGGAATGTTCCAAGATAGCTTGGTATTTAATCAAGATATTAGTAGTTGGAATATTTCCAAGGTTACCAGACTTAACAGCACCTTCAGGGGAGCAGCAAAATTTAATCAAAATCTTAACAGCTGGGATGTAAGTAATGTAACAAGATTAGACAGAACTTTTTTAAAGGCTATTAAATTCAATAGTGATTTAAATAGCTGGGATGTATCGAAAGTTGTGAGCATGCACAGAACATTTGCCGGAGCAAAAGAGTTTAATGGAAACATCTCAAGCTGGAACACTGAAAGTTTAAGGTCATTAAGGAGAACTTTTGATGGAGCGATAGCATTCAATAAAGATTTAAGTAATTGGGATGTGGCAGAGGTCACAAATTTTACAAGGACCTTTAAAAATTCAACCGCATTCAATCAGAATTTAACTTCCTGGAATGTTGAACACTATCCTCAGACGCCAATTTTATTCGCTCCAAAATTATCTATTAATAAGAAACCATGCTGGGGATTTAATGGATGTCCGAGTGGCATAAATTTAATTTCCTCAAATCCATCAGATAATTCTTTTGGTGTTGATACAAGCCTGAATCTCACATTGACCTTTGACAAAGATATAAAAGCATCAAAAACAAGTGGAAATATTTCTCTTTATAGATCTGATGCGACTTTAGTCGAATATTACAGCAATGATTCATTAAATATTTCAGGCAAAGTGATTACTTTACCTACAGAACTTACTGCAAACACAGATTATTATCTACTTATCGATCCAAAAATAATTGAATCTTCAGATGGCATTAGTTATAGAGGGATTACAGATAAAACTGAACTGAATTTTTCAACTTTCAGTAATGACTCAGTTGCACCAGTTATAACTTCCCAATCTCCAGAGAATAATGCTACTGATGTTTCTTCATCTGATCCAACAGTTGAAATAATTTTCAGTGAAAACATTGTTCGTGGTTCAGGAAATATTTCTCTATACAACTATTCAACTGATGCATTAATAAGATCATTCAATATAAGCAACAAAACTGATATCTCTTTATCTGGAAATGAAATGTCAATTTCATTAAGAGATTCTGACGGATCAGTTTTAATAAATGATGGGACTCAATACTATATTTTAATTGATGAAGGAGCAGTAGTGGATGAAGCTGCTTCGCCTAACTCTTTTGCTGGAATTAAGTCAAAGGATATTTATAATTTCACTACCAAAAGTTTTTCCTGCGGATCAATATCGGGAGTTGTTAGATATAAAAACGGTAATCCTGTTAACGGTTCAACTGTAAAACTTTATAAAGACAATTCTCTAATCAACTCTACTACAACAAATAGTGTGGGCAACTATAGTTTTTTTCCTAGTAGCGCTGGGACTTTTAAAGTAGAATTCGTTAAATCAGAAGGGAAGAGAGGGAAAGGGAAAGTTGATTTAACAGATGGACCAGTTTCATCAGGAAGATTTATCAAAAATATCCAGATCAGTTCTTCATGTGAAGAATTTCTTGATTTAGATGGCCTTTTAATTGACCCTGCTGGGGTGATATACGAATCATCTACAAGACAACCGGTAGCTGGAGTAACTGTTAAATTACTTTATGAGGGGAGTCTTGTAAATAACGACTGGCTGGATGACAGTGGAGGAAATAATGTCCAAGAAACGGGTGCAGATGGCAAATATAATTTTGTCCTAAAAGGGGATGTTGCACAAAGTGGTAATTACTCAATTACTGTAGATCCGCCTAAAGGATATGGGTTTGAAAGCACAAAGATTATCTCGGAAAGTGGTTTTTTCACTCCCGATCTTGGCGGTGGAGCTCAAAACATTCAAATACAGGAAGACGCTCCAGATTCCGGAGAACTCACAACATATTATTTGAATTTTAACTTTACTTTTACAGGCGTTTCATCTACCTCATCAAATGGTGTAATAAATAATCATATTCCTATAGATTCAAAGGGTGATCCAACTTTAAAACCTGATGTTATAGGGCTGGCAGAAGCTTGGACAGATGCATCAATACGATTCAGTAAGGCGGGGTTAGATTCTGTGAATAGAAGGCTTGATTGGCTTGCGAGGAATAAAAGATCTAATAAAAAATCATATCAAGGCATTAATTTATCTTTCTCAAATCCAATATTAGAGAGGGTTTTTAATGGATCGGGGAAAAAGTTTAAAGATATAGAAAGTAAAGATTTTGAAAATTGGGCCAGAGCAAACTGGACTGATAAAAGGATGAAGAACGAATCTGAAGAAGTTTTCAATGACCTCAAAGATAACTCAGTAAACATTGCGTTTGCTGAATTACGAGAAAAAACATTTGATCCTGAATTAAATCCAAAAGGTGGGCAATTACTAGGAAACTGGTTTTTGTGGACTGATGGAGAAATAGTTGTTGGTAACACTAAAAAAAATACGACATCGTCAAATCAGAAATCAGATGCCCTAAATTTAACTTTTGGTGCGGACAAAAAGTTAAAAAATAATACTCTGATAGGTTTCTCTTTTACTTATGGTACTGACTACATAAAAATTGGCTCAAATGGAAGCAATTTAAATTCAGAAAACTATAGTCTTTCAATTTATTCCTCTCAAAAGTTTAAAGGCTTTTTACATACAGATTTTCAATTAGGAATTGGAAAAATGGATTTCTCTACAACTAGATTCGAAAACTCAATTGCCCACAAAGGCCAAAGAGATGCCAATCTTCTCTTTGGATCATTCTCTATTAAGCCTGAACCAATATCCAGAAAAAATATTACTTTTAGCCCTTTCGCACAAATTAAAGCTTCATATATATCGTTAGAACCGTTCTCAGAATCAGGCAGTCATCTTGCTCTAACTTTCAAAAAACAGACAATCAATTATAAAACTTTGACATTTGGATCAGATTTATTTAGCGATTTTGTGGTTAAGGAATGGAAAATAAAACCTTTCGCAAAAATTGAATACAACTTTAACTTCACAGATGACTCGATTGTAAATTTAAATTATCTAGATGACAGCACCACGAATTACAGATTTTCAATTTTAAACTCATCTGATAATTTCCTCAGCAACACTATTGGATTACAGATGAATAGGAAAAACAAATTTGGAGCTGTACTTTCATACAAAAATGAACGAGGAGATTCAAAAAAATTAGATTCCTATCAATTACAAATAAATTGGAATTTCTAAAAAAACTTAAAAGTGAATTAAAGAGTAATTAGAGCACTTCCTTTAAATGGTTTTAGGCCTATATAAAGACTAGCTATCTTTTTTTATCCAAACTTCTTCAATTGTCTTCCATCCGTGAGAAAGTAATCTTTTATAAATTTCTCGGGCTAAATCTATATCTACAGAAACTGTGGTTGTCATTATCGGTGGCTCTTTTCCAAATACTCCAATTATTTTTCCAGTATCTACAAACATATACTCGAAGACTCCATCAATACTCTTCTCATTTTTTATAAATCTTTTTACTTCTGTTCTGTTTGAATTAATTAACCAATGGGATTTAGTCATTAATAAAACAGTTTAAGAAATAAGATTATCACTTAAAAGTAACTGGAAATAACAGTTGAATCATAAATATGATCTGCACTCTCAATATATGTTTTCAACGTTGGATCTTCAAGCATAAAGATTGATTTACTTTCTTCACCCTTTTGAATGAGGATTACATTGGTTGGATCATCTTTCTTTACACCTTTGTATAAGCAAAAAATTTCACGGTCTTTATTCATTTGTATATTTTCTTCGCTGTCATAAACTGCAGCCCATTCTGCAAAAGGGACTTTTATTTTGAATGTAAAAACAGTAGCTTCAACAGGCATTATAAAAGGAGCTATTTGCTCCTTATTCTAAATCCAATGTCAATGAATCTAATTATCCCATTGCGGTAACAGCATCTGCAACTTGTTTATTTCTTTGGATCACCTCATCATCATTTAAAACAGCAGTGATATTCCAATCAAGTCCAAATTTTGCTCTCCACACTCCAAAATGTTGAGATATGGCTAAGTGATTATCAGCCTTAAAAGTAACAAAAACCTCTCCTGTTTCAGGAGCATGGAATCTACTTACCAATTCAAATCCATCAAAATTATCCATAGGTGCGCCTGAAGCAATATATTGCTCAAACATCTTGTAACCTTCGGACTGAGAAATTCCGTCTGGAATAATTCCATGTACATGATAGTAGGCCATAAAAAAATCATATTAGTAATCTCAATTTAAGAACCACAATTTAAAAAGTATAGAATTTATCTTTAAATTTTGATTTTTCAGTATTTATAAATATGTATTCATAAAAAAAAATCTTTATTTGGTATCGCATGTACCGTTTATATGTTTTTTGAAAGCTATTAATTGGATATGAGCTATTTTGCTGAACCAAACCATATTGAATATGATGCATGGTTCGATGAAAATATCGACCCATTAGATCTTATGAATTACTTAGATGAAAAGGAGTTTAGTGATTCGGTACACTTTAAGTTCCATAAGATGTCCAGTAAAAACTAAACAATTGGGTCTTCTGATAATTTTCACTGGTAAGTAAAAGATTTTTCAATCCATAAATATTGATGAATCTTACGCAGAATATGTTCCATCACTTTCTCTTCTTGCCTTAGCTAATACAATTTCATCTACAACTTTTTCAATCATGTAAGCACTTTTTTTACCAAAACATTTTTCTTTTTTAATACTCTCAAAATCATTTGAGATTAAATCATTATGTTCACAACAGTCGCATTTAATATCAAGTTTCTTGCCTCTAAAAACCTCCAAAGCTCTAGAAAAAATCCATTGCTGAACAGATATACTTTCCCAACTATCAAAATTCGACCATTCATCGAAATCCCTATTAAGAATGCCTTTTAATCCATCAGCCTGATTTACATATACTAAGTATGCATTTTTTCTTGGTTTATCATTAATACCAATTATTTTGACAGCATTTTGATTCATTAAATATAGATTGAGTAACCTTATAAATCTAAAGGATAATTTCAAAAATATAAACAAAAAAATGTCTCAAATAAGATCATTAATTGCTTTATCTAATCTAGAAGTATGATTTGTATTTCTGAGTAATTCAAAATCCTTAAAATCAAAGCCCGGGCCAACACAACAACTCACTAAAGTAAATTCGCCTGTACTTTTTGCAGCTTGCCAATATCCAGATGGGATCATTTCTACTGGATTATTGGAATCTAAAATTAAATTTCTTATTAACTTATTATCATTATCTAGGCACCATAAATTCAAAGGATCGCCCCTTAGATAAATCCAAATTTCATCAGCATTTTTTACTCTGTGCCAAGCACTTTTCTCATCTCTCTCCAAAAGATAATAAATTCCCGTAATAAAGTTTCTACTTTGGCCATCTTCCCTTATTAGAGAATTCCCACTCCTTACTACCTCTCTAAACCATCCACCCTCAGGATGAGGAGATAAATTGAGTTGTTTAATTATTTCTATTTTTTTATTATGAGGATTCACGTCACAAAAATATCTTTTAAATTTCTCTTATAGTAAAAAGCTTCCTGAAAATAAATAAAAATATATTTTCTAAAAATTAAGCACAAATAACTGACAAATCTACGAAATTTTTATTTTCATCTGCCAGTTCAGTAATGATTCTATTGAGCCATTCAGAGGTCGTTTCACAATAGCCTACATTTAAAATAGTTTTTTGATTTGATGTTTCTTCTTTATTCATAGTTAAAGTATTTTTATATAAATTAGTCTTTAATTAAATCTATGTGAATAAGTCTTAATTACTATCTATTTTAAAAAGTTGTATTTAATACATATTTAAAAACTGCTAGTAAACAAATAAAATTAAATCGTTGACAAGAAAATGTATACAAGTAAGAGTAGAAAAAATTTATTATTTAACCTATGAATAACATCAAGATTGAGGAATTGATGAAAGTAAGGTTCGATGGTATTGCTAGTAGAATTGGGCAACTAAGCAAAAGGGAAAGTGAGTCTTTATTACTTGAGCATCTTGAGTGGTTGGAGGGAGGATGGGAGAGTGAAGAAATCTTATTTTTAAAAAAGCCCTACAGAAAATGGTGGTTCTAACTCCACTTCTATAAATAATTAATGATGGCCTAGGGGACCAGGGCCAGAGCCTATTTTATAAGAATTGTCTAAAGATTTCTCAACAAACAATTTCGCTTTTTGTATGGAATCAAATAGATCAAAACCTAAAGCCTTGTAACCACAAATAGCAGCACTCAAAGTACAGCCGCTACCGTGGGTATTTTTAGTATTTATAAAATTATTAAATAGCCACTCTTTTCTACCATTTAAGTCAAGGAAAAAATCTTTCCCTTTCATATCTTTTAAACCGCCACCTTTTACAAGTACCGCTTTAGCTCCAAGACCAATAATTTTTCTTGCTGAATTTTCGATATCTTCTTTACTCCCTATTTCTAAACCAGAAAGTAGATTTGCTTCATAAATATTTGGAGTTACCAAATCAGCAATTGGTAATAAGAGTTTTTTATAAGCATTAATAGCAGAATCTTCCAGTAATTTAGAACCAGTTCTTGTAACCATTACTGGGTCAATAATTTTGGTTATTTTGTATGTATTTAATTTTGTAGCAGTATCATTAATTATCCTTTCATTTAATAACATTCCAGTTTTTAAGGCATCAATTCCAAAATCAGCAAATAAAGTATCTAACTGATTTAATAAAGTATTCTTCTCTACTGGTTGAACGCATGTAACCTCTATACTATTTTGTGCGGTAATACATGTAATAACAGAACATCCATGTACTTTAAGGGCCATGAAAGTTCTCAAGTCAGCCTGTATGCCTGCTCCACCCCCAGAGTCACTACCGCCTATTGAAAGTGCAATTTTAGAATACATAATTTATTAACCCGTTTTTAAAAGTACTATAAGTAAATTTTAATTTAAATCAGAAATCTGAATATTCATTAAAAAAATCTAACTCCAATTCCATAGCTCTCCTGTATAAATATTTGGCCTGATAAATATCATATGTTTCTTTATTAGTCTCAATAAGATTTTCAAGTGAATCTACTAGCTTTTCAAAGCTCTCATCAGAATAAGTAATTATCCATTCTTTATATTTCATGTCAAAATCCTCCTCATACAAACTTTTTCCTATCCAAGAATAAAGTCGCATACATGGAGTCATTGCAAACATTATTTCAACGGAGCTAAGTCTTTTGGAAGTATCATCAAGAAAATCTGTATAATTTTTAGTGGCTTTTTTTATATAGTTATTAGACAAATCAATATCCCATTCTTTTGCATACTTTTCATGAAGTATTAACTCCTCTGAAACGCCCATTAAAAGTTCACTTAACTTCCTTATTGAGTACTTATCTTTTGATTTGGAAACAGCAAGACCATAAGCTTTAGCAAAAGTTTCTAAAAAGAAATAATCTTGAGCTAAATATTCTTGAAATATATTTTTAGGGAGACTTCCATTCTTTAAACCTTGAACAAATTTTGTATTTAAACTTAGTAAAGCAATCTCATAATTATCCTCCCAAAGTTGTTTTGTAATTGACATAGATATTTCTTGAAAAGTTAAAAAATCTTCCTTTCTTAAATTTAATACCTAAGAAATTATTTATTCTAAAATTAGTCAAATTAAAAGAGTTTTTCATAAAATTTCCCATTTTACTTCACAATAAAATAACTTTAGAATCATAGGGAATTTTATCTGGTATTAATCCTCAAGAATTGAAATTTATTAAATTCCAATATCAAGCGGCATTATTTTTTATCAATTTATTTTAATCCTGATAATTTTTTGGGGTCATTAAATAAAACTTTTTTTAAACCTAAAATATATAAACAAACCCCAAGAAAACTTAAAATAAAGTCAACATAAAGATATTGAGTCATAGTAATTTGATCTTTAATTATTTATAGCTGATTAGGAAAAATCAAGATGTGATTAATTAAACCCAAAAGCATATAATAATAATCAACAACAGATTAAATTTGCACATAAATAATGCATTATTTTGAATTCTTATGAATATCAAATATTTCAAAATAAATGCATTAGTTTTACTAAATATGTATTAATTAAATTTTTCTTAAAAATTGATATTATTTTATACATCAAAATGACGTCAATCCTAGCTATATATATATTAAAAACTATGTGGTCTAAGATCAGACTTGCCATTTACGGAACTACTGCTTTAGCAGGAATTATATGGCCATTTTATTTTATTAATCAGTTTATTAATTTGGTAAGAAATGGAAACATTCAAGGTTCCATGATAGATATAGGAAACGCCTTTTTTGATGATGCATGGATAACACCTACATCTGGATTTATATCCGCTGATACAGCGGTTCTTCTAATAGCTATTTTTGTTTTTTATGCTGCTGAAGGTAGGAGACTAAAATTACGTTTTTGGGGTATTTATTTCCCGCTAACATTTATAATTTCGCTTGCTTTTTCATTTGGGGCATTTATGTTTATTCGTGAACTAAAAACTAATAAAGAACTAAATGAAATTAATTGACAATTTTGTAGAAAAATTCCACAATTATTCTCTTCCTGCGCCTGAAAAGTGCTTTGTATTAGAAGAGGGAGATGAACTATACATAAATAAATGGATAAAAAATGGAAAAATTAATGGAAAAATGAAAGATATATTTGAATGGATTGAAAAAAAATATTTATCTAATAAAAAGCAACTAGAGAAAACTGATAAAAAAAAGTTTGATGAATTAATAAGAAGATTTTATTTAAAAAATTGGAGGATTATCTTATTAATGTGTAATTATCAAGCTAAATATAGATATTATTCAAAAGTTATAATTTCAATTAAAGATAAAAGTTTTTCTGAAATGAAAAATAAAGATTTTCTGAAATTATTTGAAAATAATTAGTTATTTAATAAATTCATATACAAATTAAAATTTTGTTTTTTAGTATTAAACAAAAAGTTAATGAAGGATATAAATATTTTATGGTTCAAAAAGGATCTAAGAATAGATGATAATGAAGCACTTTATGAATCTTTAAAAAATTATGACATCATACCAATATATATATTTGAAATTGAGTTATGGAATCAAAAAACTCATTCAAGAAGGCAATGGCAATTTTGTAAGGAAAGTGTATTAGATTTAAGAAATTCACTTAAAGAAAAAGGTCAACCACTAGTAATAAGAACAGGAAATGTAATTGAAATCTTTGAAGAAATTAGTTCCAGTTTTAATATAGTGGGTATATATAGCCATCAAGAAACTGGAGATTGGCTTACTTATAAAAGAGATCAAGAAGTAAAATTATGGGCTTCAAATAAAAAAATAATTTGGAAAGAATATTTGCAGTTTTCTGTATTTAGAGGAAATATAAATAGGGATGACTGGTCAAAGAAATGGGCAAAAAATACATCCAGGAGATTAATTAAAGGACCATTAAAAATTAATCCAATAGATTTTGATGCTGGGGCAATACCCGACGAAAAAATATTTTCTTTTAAAACAGACGAATGTAAAGGAAGATTAAAAGGAGGAAGAAAAAAAGGCCTTGAAAGGATGAGATATTTTTTTAAAGAAAAATTAAATTCATATTCAAAAGATATTTCAAGCCCAGAAAAATCTTTTGATAGCTGCTCAAGATTATCTCCTTATATTAGTTGGGGATGTCTTTCATTGAAAGAGATTTTTTATCAAGCAAATTTACATAAAAATAATAATTCAAGAATGTTGAAGAGTAGATTAACTTGGCATTGTCATTTTATTCAGAAACTTGAAAGCGAACCAGAATTAGAATTCCAAGATTTCCACCCTTATTTTCAAAATATTAGAACTAGTAAAACTGAATTACTTGTTTTATGGAGTCAAGGAAATACTGGTTTTCCTTTTATAGATGCTTGTATGCGTTCATTAAACTTTAATGGATGGATTAACTTTAGAATGCGCGCAATGCTCATGTCTTTTGCAAGTTATAATTTGTGGTTACCTTGGCAAGATTCAGGATCAGAATTAGCAAAAAAGTTTATAGATTATGAGCCTGGAATACATTGGAATCAATGTCAAATGCAGTCTGGAACAACATCTATAAATACCAATAGAATTTACAATCCTATCAAGCAGGGAAAAGATCACGACCCCAAGGGTAGATTTATAAAAAAATGGGTCCCAGAATTAAAAAAAGTAACTGATACTTTTATTCATGAGCCTTGGTTACTAAGCAAATTTAATAATGAAGAATACTCAAAATTAGAATACATTAAACCAATAGTTGATATTTCTAAAACATCTAGAGAAGCTAGGGAAAAAATTCAAGAAATCACACAAAAAAAAGGCTACTGGGATATATCAAAAAAAATATATTTAAAGCATGGCTCAAGGAAAAAAACAGTAATCAATAAAAGATCTAAAAAAAGTAATCACAACAAACAAATCCAATATGAATTAAATTTAGGGATATAAATTTAATTGATTATTTTATTATTCATCTATGATTAAATCCTTCATAATTAAATATTCAGGTAATAATTTTGGTAAAACCATTTAAAAAATCCACAGTCTAGTTATCTAAGCTTTAAGGTAGATTTAACCAGATAAGAACATGCCAAAACCTACTAAAGAGCTAAAGTCAACTCCTTTTACAGAAGTAATAGAACTAGAAAGGATAGTTACTCCAGATGAAGAAAAAAGAGTTGATCATATTTTCGTAAGGAGAAAGAAAATTTGTACTCGTCATCCTGAAGGTTTTGCTACAGAAGAAATTGCAAGATTTGATGTTGCCTGGCCAGAAGAACCTAAAGAAGAATTAAAAGATTCAACTAAAGTCAATGAAGAGGTCGAAATCAGTATTAATAAGTAATGTCAAATAGATTTGAGTGGGATGATACCAATAGTTCAGGTATATGGTGGAGTACTAATGTAAGTATTAGAGACGAGTGCATTCTGCTCAAAGAAGATACCAAATGCGAAGATTCTGATATCGTAGAACTTCTTAGGAGTATTGCACAAAATATTGAAGATAATGGCCTTTAATTTTTAGAGGGATATTCTCTCTTTTAGAGATTTTGAATTCCTTTTACAGCTTTTATTAATTCGATACTTATACCTTTTTCACTCATCGAATGACCAGCATCATTAACAATAATTAATTCAGAATTCTTTAATTTCTTATTTAGATCCCAAGCACTCCTAACAGGACATACAACGTCATACCTCCCTTGAATTATTTTTGTTGGAATCGACTCTATTGTATTTATATTTTTCAAAATAAAATCATCTTCTAAGAAAATATTATTAATAAAATAATGACACTCGATCCTTGCAAAGGCATCTGAAAAAGAATTTACTTCAGACTTATCAAAATCAAATTTTTTATTTATTAAATGACTTGTTGAGAGTTCCCATTTTGTCCAAGCTGCTGCTGCTTTTGATCTCAGATTCGCATCTGAAGATGTTAGATATTTATAAAAAGAACTTATTAAATCATTTCTTTCTTCTTTTGGTATTACAGAAATATATTCTTCAAATTCATCGGGGAATATCTCACTTGCACCATATTGATAGAACCATAACAATTCAAACTTTCTACATAAAAATATTCCTCGCAAAGTTAAGCTGATAACTCTAGAGGGATTTTTAATCGCATATATAAGTGAAAGTGTTGAGCCCCAAGATCCACCAAACAAATGCCAAGTATCTATTTTTAAAAGAATCCTTAATTTCTCAATATCATCAACTAAATGATTGGTCGTATTTTCTTTTAATTCGGAGAAAGGAGTTGAAGAACCGCACCCTCTTTGGTCAAATTGAATAATATCGAATTTATCTGGGTCAAAGTATCTTCTATATCTTGGTTGACTTCCTCCTCCTGGACCTCCATGAATAACAAGAATTTTTTTGCCATTTGGATTACCAGATCTTTCCCAATAAATAGTATGAATATCACTTACTTGTAAAAAACCCTTTTCACGTACTTCTATTTTTGGAAACAAGACTTGATCTTTCATTTTAAATATTTTTAATCACTTTATTAGTCCATAATATCCAAAAAGGAGTCTAGTTTAGAAGAAATTTGTTAAAAAAAAGGACTGCTTGTACAGTCCTTTTTAATATTTGATTTCCTTCTTACAGGATATAAAATTACATATTTTAAAGTCTATTTACTCATAAACTTAGAATACGTGAATTCGGGGATTTCTCTCGATAATTTCAGTCCCTATTATCGCTAGTAATTATAAAGCGAAGTCTTATCAGACTAATTGATTGAACTTTAATTTTCGAATAATCCCATTCTCAGGAATACACTTCCTATATTTTGGAATTTGCTAAATTTCAGGCGGACTATCAATCATTTAGATTGCCTCCGAACTCAACATTTATAAATTACTCCTTTTTATATTTTCAGTAAATCCGTAAATATGCTGATTTACTTTTTTCCTAATTTGTAAGAGGATTTTAATGATCCTTTGTTTTTTATAGATAAATATAAAATTAAAGTCTATAATCCCCTATTTATTCAGATTCATAGAGCAAAATAGATTCAATTATTCTTTTATCACTATCAGAAAGTTTATAGTCTTCTAATTTCCACTGAACAAATTTTACACACTCATCAATAGAAGGATTCTTATCCCGGCACTTCCGCCACTCTCTAATCCAATCTGCCAAGGCAAAAGTTATTTTTGTAGTAAGCATATTTACCAATCAGGATAATTAAAATCTCCTCCAATAGGTTCTTCATAAAATTCCCTTTCTTTTATACCTTTATCATATTTTTCAATTATCTTTTTATAAGAAGCTATTGAGGGAACTAAATCTCCTATGTATATGGGTTCCATTGTAATTGTTATAATAGTTTTAATTATTTATTATTTTATATAAGAATTTAATAAAAAGATTATTAATATGCATTATGGATTTCATCAAAAAGAACAAAATATTAACACTAATGGCTGTAATTGCAGTTTTATCATTTGCATTAGAAAAAGTAGGCATAATACACCCTTAAATTAATTAAGTTTATTTGTAAATACTTCCTAATGAAATAAGTAAACCGATACTATTACTGCAAAAATAAGCAATGGAGATAATAATGTAAAAACTAAAGTTGAAAGATTAATCAGCATAAACTTTAAATAAATACACAAATTTAATAAACATCACTTTTAAGCATTTGCAATAAGTAAAATTTAAATTATTACGATATAAAAAAAATTTGAATAAAGAAAGATATAAAGAAGAATATGAAGAGGGCTCAGACTTACTATGGCCTAGTGATAAAGAAGATAAAATAACTCGGCAATTTTATAAAGATTTATCTAATCTTTCAAAAAACATAAATTATAGTAAAAAGAAAAAGCTAAAACTTTTTGAACAAGTAGTTAGAATAATAAAAGGCAAAGGCTGGGATTAATTAATATACAAACTAAAATGAAAAATTTAATGATACTAATTAGAAGTTTTTTTCTTTTAAGACCAAGATTTTTATCCACTATATTTTTTATTCCTATTCTTTATGGTATTGGCTGGGCTTTATCGCAGCCACTTTTATTGTTTAATTTTGAAAAAGATAATTTATCCTTAATTGGTACTATTATTACTTTCTTACTTTTTATCTTTTTACTCCCATATTGGTTTCATATCAAACGAAATAAATCAAGTGCTTGGATAATTCTTGGGATAACAAAAGACAAATTCTTGAAAAACTTTTTCCATTTTTCTCAAGGTATTTTATTTGCTTTAGTTTTAATAATTCTAATTCTGGTACCACTATTGCAAAAAAATTATATTTCTTGGATAGGTGAATTCTCTCCAATAATATTTTTAAATTCTATTTTACTGGGATTAGGTGTTGGATTCGCAGAGGAAATAATTTTTAGAGGCTGGTTACTAGAAGAATTAAAATTTGAATATGGTACAAAAATATCAATAGCTTTACAAGCTATAATTTTTAGCCTTGTTCATAATTTATCAAATGAGCTCTTTTGGAACATAGTAGGATTACGATTGGGATTTATTTTACTTGGGATATTTCTATCATTAGTAAAAATTAGAGATAAAGGTTCTTTATGGAATTGCATAGGAATTCATGGAGGACTAGTGGGTATTTGGTTTTTATTAAATAACGGATTAATAGAATTCAAAGAAAATACACCTTCTTTTTTAGCAGGGCCTTTTACACAAAATATTCCAAACCCAATCGGAAGCTTTAGTGCAATTTTAATATTACTTTTATTATGTATTTTTTATACCGTACAATCAAAAAAGATTTTTACTAGACGTATTAATTAGATATAAATACCGATTGATTTTTGATTAGTAATTGTCAGATTAAAATAAAGCTTAATATTCATATGAACTTTGATGCAGGAATAAGATTTATTATGTTTTTAATAATTTTTGGAGTTACAAACTATCTAATGATGTTGAGAAGATATGAAAACGACGTCAAAAAAAAGAAATATTTGCAACAGGAAAAAATTTCCAAGCTATACCCTAAAGGTTCATTTATTTTCTGAAATTAAAAAAAATTTTGTAGAATTTGCTCACCATTTTTTATTAGTTTTTTGCCAACATTCATTTAACAATTTTTGCCATAATAATCTCTCTTCTTCAATAACAATTTTTTTTCTAGTTTTCATTAATGGAGGATTTTCTCCATGAATTCCCATAATAATTCCTTCTTCAATAAACATATCATCAATGGATTTATCAGAATAATCTCTATCTTTGTAGAAACGCATCACCCCTACAAAATTAGAGTCAATTAACCAGAAATCATTAGTTGAATTCAATAAACCAAAATTAAATTAAATTTATCACATGCTTTGATTGCAATCTGCGAGGAAAAAATTTATTTAGTTTATTCATATTTGATATATTTTTTCTTTTTGTCGACTTTTTTTCAATTCGCCGCGTTTTTTCTTAACCTCAACTCTTTTCTTTTGTGATGCTTTAGTAGGTTGTGTAGATTTTCTCAATTTAAATGGTTTATTTAAAGCATTTTTTATGATTGAACTAAATTTTATTAAAGCTAGCTGCCTATTTAATAATTGATTTCTGTGTTCTTGAACCGTTAAACGCAAGCTATTATTTACTAATTTGTTTTTCAAGTTTCTTTTAAGAATTTCTTTCTGATAATCATTTAATACTTTGGAATCTTTTAAATCAAAAATAATCTCTACTCTGCTTTCAATTTTATTTACATTTTGCCCTCCAGGACCGGAGGATCTGGAAAATCGCCATTTAATTTCGTTGGATGGGATTACTAATGTTTTAGTAATTTTTAAATCCATTTTTAGTTCTTTTTGATTTAAATTTTTAGAAGCATCTCCTTTATACTTTAAAACATACCTTAAAATTTGATCGGTAAATACTGGGCGGTTATGTTATGTAAACCGAAATTCGGTGTATTTGCCGTATCAATATCTTCGGTATACATCCTTTCATATTCCAAAGAATTATCAGATATTGAATTTGTACTAATTCAAAGGTCACTTATGTATTCAATGTTTGATCTTCTTTTTGAAACACCTTCATATCGCCCTGTATATGTTATTTCCGATAGTGAAATGAAGGAGTTAAAGAAAAACCAACATCAAGAAGAGCTTGATGAAATTACAACACAAAAAGCAAGACTTGAAGATGCTTTTAAAGCTCAACTAAAACATCTTGAAGAGAGAGAAAAAGAAGTAAAAAAACAACTTAAAGTACTCTCAGTCTCAAAAGATAAATAATTTATTATTAGAGAAATTACTTTTTTCAAAGACGGTTAAAAACCGTCTTTTTTAATTCTTCTGATTTTAAGGTATCTATTAAATCCACAGATTTTAAAAATATTTTCCATAATTAAAAAATGAATAACAATAAAGAAAAAATAAGAATGTTCTTACCCTTCAGTTGGGTAATTTGTGCAGCAATATCTTTTGCTTATATAAATTCACATTTAATAAATACCTAACATAAATGTCTTACCCCTCAAGAGACGAAATACTTGCATCTTCAAAAGGATGGGTAGCATCTTTTTTGAATTTTCTTCCTGGTTTAGGATCAGGTTACTTATATCAAAGAAGATGGAAACCCTATTTTTTTACCATCACTGCTAGTACTGCATGGTTCGCTTTAGGCATTTTTTTTCAAGGTGATTCAGAACCTTCTCAAAATGAACAAATAATTGGGATTTCTGGTCTTTTTTTCATATCAATAGTTACAGTTATCGAAGCCAACTTGGCTTTCAAAAAAGCAAGTAATAAAACAAAAGCTGAAAAAGAGAAAATAATATCCTCTAACAAAAAAGGATGGTTTAAATAATTTAAAAAATTAGATCTAAATAAATATTTTGTTAGTTCTCAATTTTTTTAATTTTAAGTAAAAATTACCATATATAAATTTCAAGATAATTTAAAAATTTTTAGTTATAAAAAAACAAAATTTCTTTTTCTTTGAGACCTTCCCATCCCGAGTCTATTAATAATTGATTCAATGTTTCTTTATCAAAATGCTTAGAACCCGTTTTGACGCATCTATTTCTCATTGATTTTTTAACACCACTCCTTTTTCTTTTATTCTCCTCATCCATAATTCTATTGTATAGATCAAGCATTTTTTGAGGGATTGGAGTACCGTCAAGATCCACTCCATTTTGAATAGCAAGATCAACAGCCTGCATTCCTAATTTCTTCATATAGTTAAAAAAGCTGAAACTATAATAAGACAAAACTTATTAATCTAAAATTCTTTGAATAATAATTTATTGATTTTGAATTTCCTTAAGTACTCTAATAGCCTCTTTAATGTGTTCAGGACCATTCAATAAATCTCTAAAAATATGCCTAACTGTCCCTTTGCGATCTATAACATAAGTTACCCTACCATCCATAAAACCTAATACTTTAGGAACTTTAAAAGTTTTCCTAAGAGAGTCATTCGTATCACAAAGTAATGGATATTGTAATTTATTTTTATTAGCAAATGCCAAATGACTTGAGGTACTTCCATTACTTACTCCCCAAACTTGTGCGCCTAATACTTTAAATAAGTCATATTTATCTCTAAATCCGCAAACTTCTATAGTGCAACCCGGCGTATCATCTTTTGGATAAAAAAACAAAACAAGGGGATTTTTTAAACCCTTATTTGATCTTTTAACTCCATTTTGATCCAGTAAAGAAAATTCTGGAATTTTATCTCCAATCTGCACAATAATTCTTATAAAATTCCATATTAGAGGTTTATATGTTTTTTTTGTGGCCTTGAAGTAAATAACTAATATTAAAGTCAGTTTTTTTGTTTTATAAGATACTAAAAAATTATTGAAATAAACTAGGGTGAATATAACTATGGTAAATTTATTAATTCAATAATATGGAACTAATAATTTATATTTTTTTATTTCTTATTCTTTTTTTGGGAGTTATTTTAAATTTAAAAATAACTAATTATAAAAAAGTTAAAGAAATAAGAAGCAAAGCTAAAGATTATTCAAAAAAGAATAATTAAATATATAGTGCTAAATTTAAAATTCAATTTTTTCATTTGGAGTAAATACTGAGCAATATTTTTTTACTAGATCCTTTGGCTGACTAATGGAAGAATTTTTTAATTTTAGTTTTTCTATAGCCTCATTAGCATTAATCTCACCGAGTCGATATCTTGCACACGTATCCAATACTTTAAACATTTTTGTGGTAACGGCTTCAGCTGGATAAATTAGAAAGAATAGATAAAAAACAACAAATAAGTACTTCATTTTTTTTAAGAAGGTAGATATTTAGCGAATAGTTTCAATAATTTAGAAAAGATTAAAATCTAATAGAATAATCTATTATGGATTAGATGTAGGATTTCTATAAAATAATAATAAAAGAAATTAAGATAAAATAAGTGATAGTAATAAATTATCTCGGTGAAAATGAGAAAATTAATAGACAAACATAAAACTCTTATAAAGAGGTACCAAAAAAAATTAAAATTGAGTGATTATCAATTACTTTGGTTAGTTTTCTTTAAAGGAGTATTAATAACAATAATATTTTTCAAAATTTTTTAATATTAAAAAAGCTCTTCCGAGAATGAAATTTTCACATGATTTGACTATATTTAATAGTAGATTTCCTAATTAGTTAAATAGTTATCAGTTATGAATATTTTTGGTGTAGGTTTGCCTGAAGTTACTGTAATACTTATCTTAGCTCTTTTAATTTTTGGTCCCAAAAAGCTTCCAGAATTAGGGAAACAGCTTGGCAAAACTTTGAAAAGTCTTAAAAAAGCATCGAATGAATTTCAAAATGAAATAGACCAAGTTATGAACGAAGAAGATGAATCTCCTAAATCTATAGAAAGCAATCAAACCAATGAAATTAATCAAGAAAAAATAGATTCAGAAAACAGCAAAAAATAATATCTTGGATAGGCCCATAACCCCCATAGACGAATTTGAAAGAGCATTAGATAAAGCAGCTCTTACTAAAGAAGAATATGAATTGATAGACTACATCCGCTATACAAGTGTTTTTACACAACCTAGTCTTATTAAAGATTTAAAAAGGCCATCAAAACCTCCTCTTTTGTCAGTTCTATGTCAAATTTGCAGAAAAATTGGTTCGGAGATGCCAGATCATTTCAAAAAAGTAATTGAGTGGTCAATCGAAATAAGTGATCACAATACAAAATGGGATGCTCATTTAATTTGCGCAGAAGCATTAAATATAGACAAAATCCCATTAAGTCCTATGCATGGAACGACTTTATTTGATGTTCTTGTTGTACACAAAGAATTATTTCTTGGATTTGATTAAATTAATCATCTAAAGGCACAGAATCAGTATCTATAACTTCCGAATCATCATAATTATTTATTTTATTTTCAATCCAGTTATTTATATAACTAACTAAAGGTAATGAACCTCTAAAAATAAAAATAGAGGTAGGCAAAGCGCTTAATAATCCGACTACAGGACTTTTAAAAAGTAATCTTCCGGCTTTTATGTTAAACAAAATAATAAGCGCTGAGGGTACTATAACTTTAACTACTGTTTTGAGCGCCTCAAGCCAACCGACACGATATATCCACCATATTAAAATTATGCCAACTATATATAGGAATAAGTAAGTCATAAAAATAGTATAATGATTATCTATTTATCTTGTTCTTGCTAAGAAAAAGATTTTATAAATTTCTTTAACATCAATCAATCAAATTCTAGTAATGAGTTTTTCTGAAATAAGAAAATTTTTAATTAAGATGCAATCTGATGAAGAATTAAAAAAGCAGGTTACTACATCCTCTACAGCAGATGATGTAGCCCTAATAGGTCAACGCTTAGGTTATGACTTTTCAGGAGATGATCTCTTAAGATTTAATGGACAAAAAGTTGATAAAGTTACCGTAAGAAAGGTAGATCATCCAGGAGAATACCACTAAATTAAGACTTAACCCATATTGCAAGCCCTCCGCCTCTGCCTCGAGCACACAACCAATTATCTTTAGTACTAATTCCTACAAGTGAGAAAAAAGGCATTCTTTTATCTTCTGGTTTTTTTAATTCCTTATTAAATATAGGAAAACTACTAATACTAATTTTTAATTTTTCAAAATAGAAAGCCAATAAAGGTCTAATCCCTTTTAATTCTGCGTTGCCTATAAAAGTGATATTTAATAATCCGAAATTAATTGAATTTTTTATTTCATAATTTATTTGATCCTCTTTATTTTTACTTTTCAGTTCGAGTCTTGCCGACAATACTTGGAGAATGGAACTGGGTATATTTTTGATTTCATCTGACTCCTTTCCCCATACATACTTAAACTTCCATATTCCTAACAATTCCTCATATGCAATTCCGCTACCATTTTTTTGGGAATTTTTTTCTAATAGTTTTATCTCATTAATATCAGGAAATTGTTTCATAATAGATTTTTATCTAAGATTCAAATACTAAGATAACTCTATAAAAAATGTTCTTTGTTAAAAATATCTCCAAAAAGATTTTTTTATTTCAAAATATTTCCAAAAAAATAATTTTATGGCACACATAAGGAACAAGATCTCGTTATAGTATTTACATAAAGTAACTAAATCAATGGATTTTATTTCTAAAAGTCAAGGATACATCCCTTTAAAAGCAGTCCCTTACATATTTTTCTTAGCTGTTGTACTAAGTATTACAACTTCTACTAATACATTTGTTTAAAACTAGTTAGTTGCGCCTGAAGAGTAAAGTAAATATTTAATGGAAAAGTACGATGTTGTAATAGTTGGTAGTGGTATAGGGGGATTATGTTGTGGTTCGATTCTCGCTTTATCAGGCAAAAAAGTACTTATATGTGAAGCTCATAGCCAGCCAGGTGGTGTTGCCCACAGTTTCAAAAGAAATGGTTACACTTTCGAATCAGGTCCTTCCTTGTGGAGTGGAATAGGTAAATGGCCGACAACTAATCCCCTAGGGCAAATTCTTAAATTACTTGATGAAGAAGTTGAACTATTTCAATACAAAGGTTGGCAAGTAATTGTCCCAGAAGGCAATTTTAATCTTGATGTGGGGGAAGAACCTTTTAAACAAACAATTAAAACTTTAAGAGGTGAGAAATCTGTTAAAGAATGGGAATCATTTATTTCCGGAATAAAACCTCTTAGCCAAATAATAAATGAAATACCATTACTTTCTTTTTCTCCCGAATCAATAAATTTCTTAGATCTAATAAATTTAACACCAAAATTTTTACCTAATATCAATCAAATACCAAAAATTAATAAAGGATTTGGGAATTTAGTAAATAATCATCTAGAGGATCCTTTTCTCAGAAATTGGGTTGATTTATTGAGCTTTTTGATAAGTGGTATGTCAATGCATGATACAAATACAGCTGCGATGGCTACTTTATTTAACGAATGGTTTGAACCAAATTCATACCTTGAATACCCCAAAGGAGGTAGTGAATCTATCGTAAAAGCCTTAATTAATGGATTTAAAAAAAATGGAGGAGAATTAATTCTTTCTTCGAGAGTAAAGACTATTAACTTCAATAAAAATTTAGCCACAGGTATAACTCTTAATAATGGTTCTAGTTATAGTTGTGAATCTGTGGTCACGAATACTGATGTTTGGAATTTAAAAAAGTTAATTCCAAATGAAATTTCAAAAAGATGGAATACAAAAGTTTTGAACCCTAATAAATGTGATTCTTTCCTTCATATACATCTAGGTTTTGATGCTGATGGTCTTGAAAATTTGCCAATACATGCGATACATGTTGATGAATGGGAAAAAGGTATAACCGCAGAAAGAAATATAGCTGTATTTTCAATCCCATCTGTTTTAGATAAAAATATGGCCCCTGAAGGAAAACATGTTCTTCATGGATATACTCCCGCAAATGAACCTTGGGAAATTTGGGAAAACCTAAATCCAAAGGAATTAGAATATAGAAATTTGAAAGAAGAAAGATGTTCAATACTCCTTAATTCAGTGCGAAAATTCATCCCTGATATAGATGAAAGGATTGATTTAAAGATGCTAGGAACCCCAATCACTCATAAAAAATTCACCAATACCTATTGCGGCAGTTACGGCCCTGCATTATCTGCAGCAAAAGGTCTTTTCCCAGGCTGCAAAACTCCAGTGAAAAATTTATTTACTTGCGGTGCAAGTACATTTCCAGGTATTGGAATTCCTGCTGTTTCAGCAAGTGGCGCTTACGCAGCTGAAAAAATTATTGGTAAAAAAGAATTTAAAACTCTTCTAAAGAAAATAAATTTATGAATCAAGTTCTTTTTTATAACTCTACAAATACTTAGTTAAGAAATAAGAATAAAGAAAGCAAAAACGTTCAATAATGATAATCTTTATTTGAACATAAACTTAACTTATAGCTCTTATATGTTTTTCTTATCAATTCCTCAAGCCTGGCATTTAGTTGGCACTTGGTCAGAACAACTTCCAAACGAGTCGAATCTTATAGGAATGGGCCAAACAGAATTAATGATGACTTTACATTCAATATTCGTTCCTCTCTTACTTGTAATTTCATATTATCTATTCAATAGACTTAATAAAAACGAATCAAAGAAAATTAAAGGATGATCGTTTAAGGTTTATTTAGCTGAACTTCTTCTAACTACTTTTCTGCCTGTAGAAGTATCAACTCCGCTTGAATCTTTAGTTTGTGAATTAGTTTCAACATTATCAACATCACTTTTATCCATTTCTGCGCAAACACCTACTACCATGGCGGCTTGCATTTGATCTGGTAAATCTCCAATAGTTAATAAAGCCTTTAAAACTAATTGAAGTCGAGTTTGCCGATCTATTTCAGGTCTTAGTTTTTTTACGGTATTCCAAAGTTCTTGGGTAACTTCTTTTAAAAGTTCTCGATCAACAGCCAAATTAAATCCTTCTTGTATTTCTACTAATCTAACAAAAAATGGGATCTCGTAAAATAATATTCAATAAAAAGATTGTTAGTTAATATTTTTCTATCCGAATACAAGCTGCATTTGTTGGTGCAATTCAATCTTCTCTTGCAAAAGTTTATCTTTTTCAATCTTTTTTAGAGTAGAAGTTCTATAAAATTTTTTTTGAATCTTTATTGGAGTATTTTCAAACTTTACATTTTTGCTTATTAGAAAATTCCACTCTTTTGAATTAAAAGGGGCATAAGGAGAAGATGAAATCACTTTCATACCTTAATAATACATCTGTACTAATTATAGTACAGGTTTACTATTATGCAACAATTGAATCAATCTTTTTCTTAATTTTCAAAGTGTCTTTAATAATGGATTGATTTTTTTTATCTAATTTGTAGGAATTATAAGTTTGATAAATGAATAAAAGTATAATGTGTAACTAATTGATCCCTTTTTTTAGTGTTCTAAGACTTATCTTGCTTAAAAACCTCTTAAAGTAGCCAATTTGTTGAAATTAACATTGACAAGATATATTTAGTAATCCTTCCTATAAAAAGAATAATGAATTGATCAAAAATGCTTCTTAGTAATGCAAAAAGACTAAAAATCCAAGGGATAATCAAAAGAATTGCTCAAGATAAATCAATTACATTAGAAGAAAGGATATTTGTTGAGAAATTTGCACACCATAATTCAACGATTTCTCTTTGGCTGAAAAAAGCTAACAGCTTTAGAAGGAATGGTACAAAAAATGATGGAGGGATTGATAACCTTTTACAATCATTTGGGATAGATGGACTAGATAAAGAAAATCATTTTAACCCTAATGAAGATGATATATCGGATTGGTTTGGCGGCGCTCCTGGTTGGCTAAGGAGAAGCTAGCTCAATAAATTATTCAATTTACCCAGGCAATCTTACACAAATATATACTCATAAAAGATATAAATACCCAAAAAACCCATGGTATAAATTTAAGCGGCACTAAATATTTTTTTGAAAAGGTTTTCATATAGATTTTTCTTTTAGATTATTTCTTCCTTACCGTTTTTGAAAATAGGTTTAATTGCTCTATATAAAAAATTAAACAAAATTGGAAAAAACTCAAAGATATTAAATCACTTTAAGTAGATAAAAGTTAATCAGCCTCAATCATCACAATCTAAGCAACTTTATTTTGAATGTTCATTGTAAAATTTACTTTTGACTCATCTTGTTCTGAATTATTCCATAATTTTATAAGTCTTTCTAATTCATCAATCCTCTTTTTGGCATTTGCAATTTTTTCAGTAGTTGTCATGTAAAGTTTTTATCTATCCAATTAATGCATGAAAAAAAAATATTTCAATGGAAGTAACAATTTTTAGACTATAAAGATTAATTTTTGGTTAACAAGTTCAATAAATTATAGCCCTCGAAGGTTGAGTAATTATACTTAAAGAAAAACTAAATTCATGAAGAAATTAAATTCTTTGATTTTGAATAGTACAGTTAACTTCTTAGACTTCATATACTCTGGTAGGTCTTTACAAAGATTTTGGGTTTTAGAAGTTATAGCTAGATCACCTTATTTTGCATTTCTTTCAGTTCTTCATTTTAAAGAATCCCTAGGAATTAAAAATGAGAAAACAATGATTTTAATGAAAGAACATTTTTATCAAGCTATTAACGAAACTGAGCATCTTAAAGAAATGGAGAAAAGAGGAGGAGATAGATTCTGGATTGATAGATTTTTTGCGAGACACCTTGTACTTGTCTATTACTGGATCATGGTTTTTTATTATTTCCTTTCTCCAGCTAATGCTTATGATGTCAACATAAAAATCGAAGAACATGCATTTGAAACTTATTCCAAATATTTAATAGATAATCCTAATGATCAAAAAATAAAAGAAATTGCTCAAGATGAATTAAATCATGTCCAAGAACTTAACGAAGCTTTGTCAATGCTTACAAAAGTTTAGATTAGTGCTGAGAAATCTATTAGCATTATTGAGAGTATCACCGAAGAAGAAATTAATCCTAGGCTAATCATTAATGAGACATAACCTTTTTTTCTAGGCAATATATAAAAAGATATTCCAATAATTAATATCATTATTAATGAGAAAAAAATTATAATTTTCTCATTTACTAAATTGAGATGTATAACTAAATTTTTTTCTTCAAAAAATTTGAGAAATTCAGATAAAACTAATTCTTTTTCTATTTTCTTAAAATAGTCAAATGAGCTTATAAAAGCAGAACTTAATAAAGATAATGCCACCAGTGCAGTAACTGGCTTTGTTAACCTGTTAAGTGTTCTGTTAAAACTTGCCAATAAAATAAGAATAAATAAAGAGGTTACTAAAGGTATTAAAGGTATAAGAGTTGTTGAATTTATGAAATTTCCCACGAAAATAATATGTATCTAACTTAAAATTTTATATTATTTCGACGCGTTATTTTATTAAATAAGATTTTTTAAAATCTAAAATGTAATTAGTACCTATTGCATTCTGTGTTAATTGATACCAAAATTAAATTAGTATCGAAAAATAAAATGTTAGCCATTTCTGAAATTATTATTGCAAGTGCTATCTTCCTAGGAATTGTATATTGGGAAGTTAAATTCCTATATAACAAGCCTTCTGTAGTTAAATGAATTCACTAAAAAAGGAAAATTAAAAACATAGAAAATTTAAATAAAATTTAAGAATTTAAATTGACAAAAAAACCTCTCAATATGAGAGAATAAACACAAATAATTAATTCCTCTAATGAGCGAAGTCCAAAATCCTAATACTAACTCAACTCAGCAGCAACAACAGCAACAGCAACAATCCTATTCAGACAGCAAAATTAATTCTGCTGAGAGCGAGAGACTTTATCTTGAGATGAAAGAAGCTTGGCTTTAAATTTAATTCGTGTTTGAAATAATATTTCTTTAATTTTTTTTTAATTTTGAAGTAATCAATACTTTTTTTTTTTCTATACCCTTTAAATTTTGTTTAACCGCAAGAGTAATTTTTGAGAAAATTAAAACAGTTAGAAAAAATTAAAGGAAGTCTCGCAATGGGAGGGTTTATATATTTAGTTTTTACAAAATTAGTTTCCAACCGTGCCGACATATTAGACCAGCTTAAATCTTATTTAATTTAAGAAATGAATTGGAAATATTATCCAGGAATATTTCTTTCTATATAAGCGTCGGTTAAAGCTAGAATTAACCCCAATAATGTTGAAAATATAGCAATTTCAGTTGATCCCATTTTATTTTTGAATTACCCCTAGTTTGCTAAATAATTCAAAGTTCAGCAACAAGACTAATAACTTACTATAGTACGTATATACTATTAGTTATTTATTATGAGCTCAGCAACTCCTGAGTTTCTTTTCGTTAGGCCTGGTGATTATGTCGCAATTAAAAAAGAAAATTGCGAATATACCAAGGAAAAGGATGAAAATTATTGGGTCGGTCAAGTTATCGACTGTATTGGAGGAGCTAGAAATCCAAATTCATGGACCTTGTTTCAAGTTGCCAATATTGACAATGGAGAGATCACTATAATCAATGCCGATATTGTAGAAAAAATTTTGAAACCTTCTGGAAGGTAATCTTAATCAAACAAACTTCTTTCAGTATTACAGAAACAAAAGGCAAAATGCTCGCTTTAAAGGGAATTATTACCCCAGTTCTAAGCAGGCAAGTCCGTATACTTGATTCATTGGGCAGGGAGGTTGAATGCCTTTATACATTCTGTAAGTTTTTGATATTTCCTCAAATCCCAAACTTGATAACAGATAATTTGCATAAGGATTCAGATTAGAGCAATCCAATAAGATTTGAGCATTTAAATCACCAACTAACTCCCTTATTAATAATTCAGCAAGTGGTGGGGTATCCGCTAAAAGAGGGCCAATTCTCCAACCTTGCTCATTATCCTCCAATACACAAGGTCTTATCCTGCCAAATCCATGGCACATCCCATTATTATCGACAATTGCACTGACATTACCATGAGAATTTTTCAACCAGTCATTTAGAAAATGTGGTCTGGGACTAGGTTCTCTTTGATCATCATAAATTAAGACTGCTTCAGAAGAAATTTTATTACCTGGGACAACTTTAAAAGAATGAAATTGATCTTTATAGAAATTTCTCAATGGCAAATCTTGAGAACCATTTAATTTCCATCGATTTGTAATGGAAGACTTTCTAAACCCCCACTTGGAATAATCATTTAATCTATCTGGGGCAGCCTCAAGACCAATACAATCAACATTTTTTAAATATTCGAGGGCATGTTTCCATAATTTCACTCCATATCCATTATTTCGGAATTCTTTTTTAACGATAAATAAACCTATAAAACCATATGAGGAATTATATTTTATACATGCAATGGAACCTATGGGATTATTTTCTAGACAAGCTACCCATAGCCCTTGTTTATCTGTATTTCTATAAATTGACACGTCATCCATTCCAGGAGAAAATCCTTCTAACCTTGCCCAGTTTGTGACTTCTGGAATTTCATTTATTGATATCAATCTAATTGAAAATTTTTCCCTCATAGAAATATACTAACCAAGAAAAATTCAGATTTTCAAAGATGATATAAATAAATTTGATTATTACTGATAAATCATTCATTTTGATTTAATCGGCTAAGAACCTGAGTTATTCAGAATTTATCCTCTGATATATTTAATACTATTCATAGGAATAAAATGAAAGTTTCTGATAAATTTCATTTGGAAGAAATTAATAAATTAAAAAATACAGTTCTCACTGGTAAAACAGAAGATATAAAATGGCGGATCCAACATATCAATAAAGTTTCTCAGCTTTTGGATGAAAATAAAAAAGAGATAATAAAATCACTTTTTGTTGATCTAGGTAAATCTGAAATTGAGGGGCTTTCAGAAATTCTTTTAGTGAAAGAAGAAATTTCACTAATAAAAAAGAAACTCAATTCTTGGATGCGACCAAAAAAGATTGATACACCTTTTTATCTATTTCCATCAACTTCCAAAGTTATTTATGAACCTCTTGGATGTGTCTTAATTCTTGGTCCTTATAATTATCCATTACTTTATGTTTTAAAGCCATTGGTAAATATTTTCTCAGCAGGAAATACCGCAGTTATAAAACCATCAGAGAAATGTCCTGCGACATCAAAACTTATTAAAAAGCTTACTTCCAAATATTTCCATAAAGATGTCCTAATGACAGTAGAGGGTGATTATAAACAATCCATAAAATTAATTGAACAAAATTTTGATCATATATTTTTTACAGGAAGTACTGAAACAGGAAAATCTATAATGAAATTAGCTTCTAAAAACTTGACTCCATTAACTCTTGAGTTAAGTGGAACAAATCCTGTAATTATTTTCAAGAATGCAAATTTAGAAGTGGCTGCTAAAAGGATTGTTTGGGGTAAATTTTTTAATTCTGGTCAATCCTGCATAGCTCCGAATCATATCTTTGTAGATAAAGAAATTGAAAATATTTTTATAGAAAAATTAAAGAAATGCATAGTAAGTTTTTACGGAGATAATCCAATTATTTCCGAAAACTTATCAAAATTAGAGAAAAAGCAATTTACATCAACTTTAGAAATTCTCAAACAATTTAAAAAAGAAAAAAGAATTTTATTTGGGGGGACTTTTAGTAAAAAAAAGTTGAAAATAGCTCCTACAATTTTGAGAACTAAATTAAATGAAACAGATATTTTGCAAAAAGAACTATTCAGTTCACTACTTCCAGTAATTGGATTCAATGATAAGGAATCAGCTTTAAAACAGATTAATCAAACATCAAAACCATTAGCAATCTACTTATTTGGAGGCAATAAAAAAATTCATAATCATATTTCAAAAGTAACCAGCTCAGGAACAATTTGCATAAATGATGTGATGTTACCAGTCCTTATTCCAAATTTACCGTTTGGAGGCGTTGGGCAAAGTGGTATTGGTAAATTTCATGGAGAAGAAGGGTTTCGAAATTTTTCAAATCAAAAATCTATTACTTTTAAAGGTTTTTTATTTGATTTAAATCTGAGATATCCCCCCTACGAAAGAGTAAAGAAATTTTTAAAGTTTATTTTTCAGGTTTAAATTAATTAAATTGTTTTCAAATACCTAGCGATTTTAAATTTAAAGATTATCTTTAAATAAATAGTGCGTTTTATGAAATTTGCATTTTTAGTAATTGCTATATTTATTAATTTCTTTAATCAGTCATTGATAAAATCAGAAGAAAAGATATTTTCAGAAAAAAATAAAATTGAGAATATAGTTAGAAAAGAATCAATTACTGAAAAAAAAAGTGAAGTAAAAAAAATTCATATTGTAAAAAGCGGAGATACAATATCAAGTATTTCAAAATTATATTCAATAAATAAAGATTTAATTATTAAATTGAATAACTTAAAAGATGAAAATTATATCTTTGTTGGCCAAAATCTAATTATCTCCGAATCTACTGAAAATCTTAAAAAACAATCAAATTTAGTAAATTATTATCATATTGTTCAAAATGGTGAAAATCTTACTGAATTATCAAACAAATATAATTTAAAAGTAATCGATCTAATAGAGATTAATAATCTCAATAATCCTGATTCAATAAAAGTTGGTCAAAAACTCAAAATAAGAAAAAAGAACATAATTAATTCAGAAAATCATGAAGCAACTGAAAATAAAAAAAATAATGACTTAAATGAAATAGATAAAAAAATTTATGGTCCTTTAATTGTTCAAAGTAAATCAAATAAAAATATTAAAGGTAGACAAGTTTTAAACGTGCTAAATCAAGAAAATAAAAAACTAATTCTTTCAATCAATTGTGATACTGACGAATTAGATGTAAGAGTACCTGGCAGAAAATGGATGGGAAGTAAGAATGCTAAAGAGGAATTCGAAAAGGATTTGATAAATGATTTTTGTTAGAACTTTAATTAATTTGTGTGAATAATTTGTCTAAAGCTATTAATAATGAGCTATTGTCAAATCAAGTTAATCCTAATCAAATGGCAATTGCAAGAGGCGATTTCGTAAGAATAAAAAGACCAGAATCATACTGGTACAACGAAATAGGTAAAGTTGCTTCTATTGATAAAACAGGTATTAAATATAATTGCACTGTTAGATTTGATAAATGTAATTATGCAGGAATTAGTGGAACTGCTGAAGGGGCAACTACAAATATGTTTGCAGAAAGTGAATTAGAAAAAGCTTAAATAATTGCCTGAATTACCTGAAGTTGAAACTGTTCGCAGAGGTTTAGAGCAAAAACTTAATAACTTTATAATCAAAAAAGTTGAAGTCTGCAGAGACTCAACAGTTGCATTCCCAAAAAACAAATCAGAATTCATTAAAGGACTTCGGAACTCACTTATTTATAAATGGGACAGAAGAGGAAAATATTTAATAGCTGAATTAAAAGAAGTTCAAAATGATAATACTCAATATCCTCTAGAAAATGCACAAAATAACGGATTTCTTATAGTTCATCTTAGAATGACTGGCTATTTCAAATTCATCAAAAACTCTACTCCACCCTGTAAACATACAAGAATAAGATTTTTCGATAAAAGCAATTATGAGCTTAGATACATTGACGTAAGAAGTTTTGGCCAAATGTGGTGGATTGAGCAAGGGTTATCGCCAAATAAAATAATCAAAGGATTAGGTTCATTAGGACCAGAACCATTTTCTAAAGAATTTGATACAAAATACCTCAAGAAAGTTATTTCGAAAAGAACAAAATCTATAAAAGCTATTTTATTAGATCAAACAATAGTGGCAGGTATAGGTAATATTTATGCTGATGAAAGTTTGTACTCGGCTGGCATATCACCTTTTAGGGAAGCTCAAACGATAAAGAAGAATGAGTTAATCAAACTTAAAGAATCAATCGTATCTGTATTAAAAAAAAGTATAGGTTCTGGCGGGACGACATTTAGTGATTTTAGAGACTTGGAAGGAGAGAATGGGAATTTTGGTTTACAGACAAATGTGTATAGGAGAACTGGTAAAGAATGTCACAAATGTGGAAATTTAATTGAAAGGCAAAAAATTACAGGAAGAAGTACCCATTGGTGTCCTAAATGCCAAAAATAAAAAAGGGCTCACTCTTGAAGAGTAAACCCTTTTAAATATTTTTACCTGGCATTGAGCTATTTTCTCAAGGGGCTACCCCCTAAATATTTTCGCCGCTGATGCGTTTCACAACCGAGTTCGAGATGGATCGGAGTGGTTCCACATCGCCATGAACACCAGGATAGTATGAACCTTGAAAACTGCATAGAAAATATAAATTAAAAACAATAAATTAAGTTTATTTGGTCAAGCCCTCGGTCTATTAGTACTCCTCCGCTGCACTTGTTACCAAGCTTCCACGTAGAGCCTATCAACGGGTGTTCTTCCCGTGACCTTACTGGCTTAAGCCATGGCAATACTCATCTTGAGGTGGGCTTCCCACTTAGATGCTTTCAGCGGTTATCCACTCCGCACATGGCTACCCAGCGTTTACCGTTGGCACGATAACTGGCACACCAGAGGTGCGTTCCTCCCGGTCCTCTCGTACTAGGGAGAAATCCTCTCAATATTCCTGCGCATACACCGGATATGGACCGAACTGTCTCACGACGTTCTGAACCCAGCTCGCGTACCGCTTTAATGGGCGAACAGCCCAACCCTTGGGACCGACTTCAGCCCCAGGTTGCGATGAGCCGACATCGAGGTGCCAAACCTCCCCGTCGATGTGAACTCTTGGGGGAGATCAGCCTGTTATCCCTAGAGTAACTTTTATCCGTTGAGCGACGGCCCTTCCACGCAGAACCGTCGGATCACTAAAACCGACTTTCGTCCCTGTTCGACTTGTAGGTCTCACAGTCAAGCTCCCTTCTGCTTTTGCACTCAACGACTGATTTCCAACCAGCCTGAGGGAACCTTTGTGCGCCTCCGTTACCTTTTAGGAGGCGACCGCCCCAGTCAAACTGCCCATCAGATACTGTCCGCTTCCCGGATAACGGGTAAGCGTTAGAACCCTAGCTCTGAAAGAGTGGTATCTCACCGATGACTCAATAGTACCCACAAGCACTATT
>NZ_JNAR01000011.1 GCF_000760095.1 Prochlorococcus marinus str. MIT 9401 | reverse complement strand
AGTGATGATTGATTGTAGTCATGGAAATTCCAATAAAGATTTCCGAAAACAGTCAGAAGTTCTAAAAAATATAGCTTCTCAAATAAGTAATGGTGAAAAAAATATTTTAGGAGTTATGTTAGAAAGTCATTTGAAGGAAGGGAATCAAAAACTTTTAAAAAAAGAGGATCTCGAGTTTGGCAGAAGCATTACGGATGCCTGTATAGATATAGAAACAACAAAAAATTTACTAGCTATTCTATACAATTCACTTAGTTAGTTATAAAAAAATTAAAAAATAATGCTGAACAAATTGGAACAATGAAATTATCTATTCCTAAAATACTGAATTGTTCGAGCAAAGTCGCAAAAAAAGCTATTGTAAAATAATTTACATTTAAACTACTTTGTTGGGTGTATCCTACTGAGCAAACTACTATTAAGCTTGTTATGAGCATTGTAATAGTACCAAATAAAGATTTTTTTTGGTTAAACAAAATCCAACTCTTTGAGTTGAAGCTTTTTCCTATTAACCCAGCGAATCCATCACCAAAAGTCATTATAAAAAATCCAGTAATTAAAGCATATGGATCTTTATCCCAGAAAAGATAAATCAAAATAAATAAACTTAGACAATAAAATAATGTTCCATAGCTCTTTCGCTCAATATCTTCAATTGCTGGCAATAATTTATAGGTGTAATTGATGAAAACCATTAACGAAATAATTCCTGTAAAAAAAAGAGCTGAATTTTGAGCTATTTTTAAAAATTGTGCAATTGGAATTAATGGTCCTATTCCGATATGTATTATTTTTCTTACGATTTCTCTACTATCTTGATAATATTTTTTAAAAACTATTGATATTAAAAAAATTGAAACTAAATATAATAAAATTACAGTAAATTTTATCAATTTTTTAAGCTGCTTTTTGATGGGTTGTCATTACTCTAAGTTTTAATATCGCTTTAGCTTCTAGTTGCCTTACCCTTTCTCGTGAAACATTAATTTGTCTCCCGATTTCTGCCAGTGTTAATGGCTCTTCACCATCTAGGCCAAATCTGAGTTTCATGATTTTTTGTTCTCGTTCATTTAATTGAGAAAGCCAGGTTCCTAAATGCTCTTTTTGGATTGTTCTATCCATGCCCTCCATAGGCTCTTCACAGTTTGGATCAGGTATTAGTTCACCAAGAGTGCTTCTGTCTTCTTCGCCTCTTGCATGAGCATCAAGGGAGGCGCAAGGAGCGCTTTGCGAAATTAAATCTTCTAAATCTTTTTGATCAATTTCCATCTCAGTTGCCATTTCTAATCTAGTAGGCTGCCTACCAAATTTATGTGATAATTCTCTAGAGACTCGTCTCATTTTGGATAGTTTTTCACTTATGTGAATAGGCAATCTGATTGTTCTAGCACTATTATCAATAGCTCTTGTCATTCCTTGCCTAATCCACCAGTAAGCATAAGTTGAGAATTTATATCCCATAGCGGGATCAAATTTATCTACAGCTCTTTCAAGACCAATAGCACCTTCTTGGACAAGATCTAATAATTCAAGCCCTTGGTTTTGGTATTTTTTTGCAACAGAAACAACTAGTCTTAGATTAGCTGCCATCATTCTATCTCTAGCTCTTTTGCCAATTTTAATTTGATAGAGATTTCGTTGCGTTCTATCAGTTTCAGGAATTTGTAGCAACTTTTTCATGTTCTGAACATGATGAGCTAACTCTATTTCCTCTGCTGGAGTCAAAAGAGGTACTCTACCAATGCTACTTAAGTAATAGCCAATAGAATCCGAAGCGAGTCTTCCAGATTTTTTTTGGCTTTGTTTTGCAGTTAGACTGGATTTTGATTTGCGGGATTTGCCCGCAGTGTTTGGTAATCTTGGCTCTTCAAAATTATTATCTGAAGAACTCTTTGCAGATTCCAGAGGGATCCCCATCACCCTGGCCTCCTAAATAATGGATTTTTTAAAAAGCTAGCACTGAAATTGAAATAAAAACTACTTTTACGTTGAAACTTTAAAGACAAAAAAATCTTTTTTTGTCTTAATTTCTTGAAATCTATTGATATGAAAGGTTTTTATAAAAATAAAAAATTTTTTAAAATATTAAGTTTTTTTTTAAATGTTATAAAAATCAATATTGTTTTCTTATTTTATAAGATCAATTTGTGAACGATTTTTTGCCGAATCAAGTGCATATTTTGTATAAGAACCATCTTCTTCCATTATCCAAGAAAAGTAATCATCTTTAATATAAGTTTCCAAAAGAGTTTTGAGTTTAGACTTTAATTCATAATCTTCTATTGGAGTAATTGCCTCTATTCTTCTATCAAGGTTTCTTCTCATCCAATCTGCACTCCCAATAAAAACTTCATTATCTTCATTATTACAAAACCAAAAAATTCTTGAGTGTTCTAGAAAATGCCCAATAATGCTTTTGACTTTAATATTTTCACTTAAGTTTTTTCTTTGGGGATATAAGCAGCAAATACCTCTTACGATAAGACTAATTTTTACACCTGAGTTAGAAGCTAAATAAAGAAGGTTAATTATTTCTGGGTCAACTAAAGAATTCATTTTTGCAATTATTTCAGCCTTTTTACCTTTTTTTGCATTTTTAATTTCTCTATTTATGAGAAATATAAACTTCTCTCTCATCGATGATGGAGAAACTAATAGTTTTTGATAATTTTTTTGTTTAGAAAAACCTGATAAGTAATTAAATAACTCAAGTAAATCTGATGCTATTTCAGGATCTGTTGAAAGTAATCCTAAATCTGTATAAAACCTTGATGTATTAGAGTTATAATTTCCAGTTCCAATATGAAAATAATTTCTTAATCGTCCTTTTTCTTTTCTAACTATTAAGGCTATTTTTGTATGTGTTTTAAATCCTATTATTCCATAGACAACATGAATTCCCGCTTGCTCAAGTTGTTTTGCCCATTGAATATTATTGTCTTCATCAAATCTTGCTTTTAGTTCAACAAGAGTCATTACTTCTTTCCCGTTCTCTGCAGCTCTCATCAACGCTGCAATGATAGGCGAGTCCTTGGAAACTCGATATAAAGTAATTTTTATAGCCATTACAAGTGGATCTTCGGCTGCTCTGTTTATAAATTCTTCAACTGAAGTTCTAAATAAGTCGTATGGATGATGAAGAAGAATATTTTTTTTCCTAAGTATATTAAAAATAGAATTGAGGTTTTTGTTTGTAGGTAAGTCTAAATTTTTTAATCTCGGGTGAGTTTTTCCAATTAGCAGATTTTCTTTTAAATCATCTCTATTGATTTTTGTAAGCTGATTTAAATCATCAAGGCCTAAAAAACTTTTGCAAAAGTAAATATACTCTTTTTGTATTGAGATACTTTCAATGAGTAATTTCAGAATATTTTCTGGCATATCCGATTCAACTTCTAATCTAACTACGTCTCCACCTAATCTTCTTTTTTGCAAACTTTGTTCAACTGCTAAAAGAAGATCATCAGCTTCAAGTTCTTTTAATTCTAAATCTGCATCCCTTGTAACTCTAAAAAAAGAGTAATTTATACATTCCATTCCGTTAAATAAAGTATTTATATTATTCCCAATTAAATCTTCAACACTTATGAAAAAATATTTATTTTCATCGCTATCTTGAATAATTTCATTAGGAATTTGTATAAATCTATTTGTATTTTTTGTTGGTATTTTTACTCTCACAAACTGATTTTTAGAATCTTCTCCATCCCTTATTAGAGCTGCTAAATTTAGACTTAAATTACTGATAAAAGGAAATGGATGGGCTGGATCAACAACTAATGGAGTTAGTAAAGGGAAAATAGATGAAGTAAAATAGTTATTGCACCAATTTTTTTGATTTTCACTTAGGTCTTTATATTTTTTTAAAATTATACCTTGTTCTTTTAATTCATTATTTAATTCATTATTTACATAGTTTTCTTGAAGATTAGTTAATTTTTTTACTTCTTTGTTGATTTTTGTTAATTGCTCTTTAGGTGAAAGTCCGTCAATACTTTTTTTAGTAATTCTTGCTTCAACTTGAGCCTTTAATGAAGCTACCCTTACCATAAAAAACTCATCAAGATTATTGCTAAAAATTGAACAAAATTTTACTTTATCTAGGATTTTGTATTCCTTTTCCATACCAGTTAGGAGTACTCTTTTATTGAATTCAATCCAACTTAATTCTCTATTAATAAAAATATCAGCCTGGCTTTTCATTAAAATGCATTCGTTTTTTGATTATTCAAAGAATTATTATTTTTACCCTCTGCAATAAGGTATATCATGAAAATTAAGATAACGGAACCAGCTATAAAAGGTGATTTAGGACCAAAACTATCATAAACCCTTCCTGCCATTGCGATTCCTAAAACTCCTCCAAGACTCTGTAGACCCTGAAGGTTACTTAAAATTGATCCTTGTTTATCAACGTCTAATTTCTTTGATATTAGTGCTCTTAACGTGGGCGTAATTAACCCTGCTCCAACTGCTAAAAATGAAACAGCTGAATAAATATTAATTATTGCATTTTCTTTTGGAGCAGTTATTAGAAGAGCGCATGCCACAAGAATAAAGCCTGATCCGATAAGTGTTAATCGCATTTCGCCAAATTGCTTTACTAGAGGCCCAATTAACACTCCCTGAACGATAATTGCAATGATTCCTACTACAACAAGAGTTCCACTTGATGCTTTGGTCGTCCAGTTTAAAGATTCTTGAAGGAAAAATATGAGTATATTGGTCAACCCAGTAAAAGCAATAAAGTAAATAAAAAAAGCTAATGATAATTTTTTAATTTTTTCTTCTTTGAAAACTGTAAATAGTGCTTTTAAAGGGTTTTTTAAAATAGTGTTTGATTTATTTGAGTCACTATTAGGCTTGGTTTCCGGTAAGTAAAAAAATACAAGCAGAAAATTTATTATTGGAATGATTGAGGCTATCAAAACTGGAATGATGAAATTATTATTTGTATTTTTTGCAAAAATTACAACAAAAATATTACCCAAGAAAAAACTTAAACCAAAAGCTACACCAATAAGACCAAATGTTTTTGCTCTTTTTTCAGGGCTTGAAATATCTGCAAGAATTGTTGTTGCAGTAGCTGCAGTCCCTCCACTTAAACCGTCAATTAGTCTCGCTAAAAATAATAAAAATAACGGGATAGAGGCTATTGAATTTGACCAATTAAAAAGAACTGTAAAAGATAATATTGATATTCCTATTACTGAACCAGCAATACAGAAAAGAGTGACAGGTCTTCTTCCAAATTTATCACTCATAATTCCTATAAAAGGAGAAGCTGTAAATTGCGCTAATTGGTAAGTGCATGATAATAAACCATATGTACTTGCTTTAGAGTCAAAAAGTAAAACAAAAGAAGGTAATATGGGTAGCAGTATACTTTCACTTAAACGATCATTTAAAAGAGTAATAAACGCACTAAGAAGAGTAAACTTTTTATTAGGCTTTAATAAACTTTCTTTCACAATATTTACCTTCATTTCTATTAACTTCTACTACCATACTTGTTAATGGAGATTATTGTGCCCGGCATTGTTTATTTAGTTGGAGCAGGTCCTGGCGACCCTGAGCTTTTAACTCTAAAAGCTTTACGCCTAATAAAAACTTGTGATGCATTAGTTCATGATGCTTTAATACCGGATGAAATAACAAAAGAGGCAGGAAAAACTACAGAAATTTTCCATGTAGGTAAAAGAGCGGGGAAGTGTTCTGTACCTCAGGCTGAAACCAATGCTCTTATTTTGAAATTGGCAAAAGAAGGCAAAAATGTTGTAAGACTTAAAGGGGGAGATCCTTTTGTTTTTTCTCGAGGCGGTGAAGAAGTATCGTTTTTAGAAGAAAATGGAGTTTCAGTTGAAATAGTGCCAGGGATTACTTCTGGTATAGCTGCTCCCACATATTTTGGAATTCCACTTACTCATAGAGATGCTGCGAGTTCCGTAACTTTCGTCACTGGACATGAGCGTGTAGATAAGCAAAAAAAGACAGTGAATTGGAGGGATTTAGCTAAATCATCAGATAGCTTAGTAATTTTTATGGGTATAAAAAATATTGAATTTATTGTGGAAGAATTAATTCTAGGTGGTTTAGATAAGAGTACTAAATGCGCTGTTATTCAAGAAGCTACTTTAAAAAATCAAAAATGTTTTATCGAGAAATTGGATAATCTTCCAGATAAAATCAAAGATAAAGAATTTTTAGCTCCATCAATTATCATTATTGGAAAAATTGTTAAATTTAAGGTTAATAATAATATAACTAAAGTATCAGATGTATATTTACCAGATATTAATAAAGTTCAACTATATAATAAATCCCAAAAGTAAATTGGATCGAATTTACTTTTAAGCTTTAAATTATTAACTTGATTAATTTGTCTGCAAGATAAGCTATTAATTGCAACTATTATGTCATCATTTTGAAATTCTGGACGAATTAATTTTTCTTTTACAATTTTCATTTTTAAAGCTTTAGAAACCATAATCCCTTCTAAACAGCCGCTATCTTTTCTAGGAGTTATCCATTGATTATTTCTTTTAATTAGAAGATTAAATGTACTTCCACAACAAAGTTCACCTGATGTATTCAAAAGGATAGAATCATCAAATGATTTTTCATTAGCTTCTGTCAAAACTTGTATTGCCTGATTATATGAAAATGTTTTGCATTTACTTATAAGACTGAATTCATTTATTTTTTCTGTTTGACTGATGCAAACGCTTATCGGATTAAAATTTGGTTTGATTCTATAGAACTCAAGCCATAAATTATCCAAATCTTTTGTCTCTGAAGTGCTATCAATTTTTAGTGTTCGACCTTCATTAGTTCCTCGACTATAGTTTATTCTCACTGAAGCAAATTGATCATTTTTAAGCGATAACTTTTTAATTCCATCGTGAATAAGTTGTCTCAAAGTTAATTTATTTATTTTGAGATTAATATTTAAAATCTTGCTACTTTTTTCTAATCTTTTCAGATGTTCATCAAAAAGAATAGGTTTATTTTCTTTAATCAAAATTGTTTCAAATATACCATCAGCAAATTTTAATCCTCTATTATTAGCAGCAATAAATATTCTATCAATATCCAACCATTGATCCTTGTGCCAGCCACATTTTTCAATCATTTTAGTGAATCAATTAAAGGTAAAAGTTTCCACTTGAGCTCATCAGTTTCCTCTTCAGGGTTTGAGTCTACAACTATTCCGCAACCAGCATATATATTGATTTTTTTGTCTTTAATGAAAAATGATCTTATTAGTATATTGCTGTCAAACTCTCCATTCCAGTCAAGCTTCAAAAATGAGCCACAGTATGGTCCGCGTTCAAATTCTTCTAATTCAAAAAGTCTCTGACATGATCTTAATTTAGGTGCACCAGTTATAGACCCCCCTGGCCAACAAGCTTTTAGTAAATCAATCCAGTTCTTGTCTTTTTTTAATTTGCCTCTGATTACTGAAGTTAGATGATGAACTTTTAAGAAACTTTCAAGTTTTAATATTTCTGGCACCATAATACTTCCTGTTTCGCAAACTTTACTTAAATCATTTCTTATTAGGTCAACAATCATAATATTTTCGGCTCTATCTTTTTCGTTCGTTATTAAATCAATAGCATTAAGTGCGTCTTGATTTACATCTTTATCTCTGGATCTAGTTCCTTTGATAGGTCTTGATTCTACAAAATTTTTATTATCTATTTTTATAAATCTTTCTGGCGAGGTAGATAATACAGCCTCTTTATAAATATCATTATTTATTATTATTCCTCCAAAGGGAGCTCTTAATTTTTTTCTTATTTTCAAATAAATATCTAGAGGATTATAGTCTTCAGAAGATTCAATTTCGCATTTAGTTGTTAGGTTTGCTTGAAATATATCCCCTAGGGATATTAATTTTTTCAATTTTAAAATATTTTTCTGAAATTTTTCAGCCATTTCGTCCAAATTTATTTTTGAAAAATCAAAATTTAAATTTGTTTCAATAATATTTTCTTCCTCAATATTTTTTATATTGTTGATTATGTTTTTATAATTCATCAGTTCAGATGAGTTTGTGCCTTCGATAATTATTTCTTTTTTTATTAGATTACATTTAATGATTGGATCATATGATGCAATCCATAAAGTTGCCATACTAGATTTTCGCCATGGGTTTTTTGGTTCGATGTAAACTCCTGCTTCATAACTTAACCATCCGATCCAGAATCCTTTTTCAATATTTTTTAAATTGTTAAATGGATTATTAGTTTTGTCTAAGTTATTGATATCTCTTGATTGGATTATTTTTTTAGGCTTAATTCCTATTATTGACCATTCCCCATTTTCTTTGCCATCACTGTCTAACCAAGCTAAGCCTTTATCTCCGAATTTTTTTGTTAGATCATGCGTAATTAGTGCTGGATCTATCCATTTTTCTAGAATTATTTTTTTTATTTTCATCTTTTATTATTGTTATTAAGCCATTTTTCATAAGCGGTATTTCTAATTCTGCAGCTATCACACTTACCGCATGGTTTTGAATTACCCGAATAACAACTCCATGTTTTATCTAAAGGGACATGATTAGCAAAAGCTAATTGAATAATTTCCTCCTTATTTAAATCTAATAGTGGTGTCCAAAGTTTTATTGGATTATTTTCTCTTCCTCTTTTATTGGCTAAATCTGCTAATTCTTGAAATTTTTTAATGTAGTCAGGTCTGCAATCTGGATAACCCGAATAATCTAGTGCATTAACTCCTAATCCTATAAAATCAGCATCTATTGCTTCAGCATAACTTAGTGCAACGGAAATAAATATGGTATTTCTCCCAGGAACATAAGTATTAGGGATTTTATTAGTTTGCAATCCTTCTTTAGGAATTTTTTTTTGAGTATCAGTTAATGAAGAACCTCCCCATAAAGATAAGTCAAGCTTAATGATTTTAAATTCTTCGATATCAAAGTGTTTTGCAATTATTGATGCAGAATTTAATTCTTTTTTATGACGTTGACCGTAGTCAAATGAAAGGCCAAAAATTTTAGCTTCGGATTTTTTTGCGATACCAGTAACTGTAGAAGAATCTAAACCTCCGGATAATAAAACTACTATCGATTTATTTTTAAGAAACATATGATTTCAGTTAATTTTTAAGTATTTGTGAGTTTGAAGGCTCAATTTCCAATCTGGATTATTTTTTACGAAATCAATAGCAAGAGAAAAACCATTCGCATTGTTCCATGCGGGCTGTAAATAAAAAATTTTATTTTCTTTTTTTAAGTTATCTTCGCTTTTAGAGAGTTGATATTGTTTTACAGTTTCTTTTTTTATTTGAATAGCAAATTCAATATCTTCTATTTCATTTATGATTATTTTGATTTCATTACAGTTTTTTAAAAAATAATTTTTTGGAGGTGAGTGTCTTTTAGGAGATAAAGTAATCCAGTCATAACTTCCTGATATCGAATTAACTCCACTTGTCTCAATATGAATTTTCATTGAGGTTTGTTCTTCTCCAAGCGTCGTTTTTTTTATGGCTTTGCAAAAATTATCCAAGTTATGTTGTAAAGGTTCTCCACCTGTAATTACGCAAAAAGATGCCCCTTTACCTCTAGCAATGTTTATGCGATCTATTATGTTTTCAATTGATGTAAGGGGATATTTTTTTTCATCCCATGAATTCTTGGTATCGCACCAAGAACATCCAACTTTACAACCAGCTAATCTCACAAAATAAGCACTTTTTCCGGCGTGATAGCCTTCACCTTGTAATGAATGAAATTGTTCGACTAAGGGCAAAAAATTTGTCATTTTTTCATTCAAAAAAACAAAGAATATTAATTTGATTTGGTTAACTTTTCTTGAGAGGCTTTTATTAAACCTTTAAATAAAGGATGAGGTTTGCCAGGTCTTGATAAAAACTCAGGATGATATTGACATGCCAAGAAGTAAGGATGATTTTCTAATTCAATTAACTCAACTAATCTGCCATCTGGTGATGTACCACTAATTTTGTATCCGGAATTTAAAAAACTTTGTTTGTAGTAATTATTAAATTCGTATCTATGTCGATGCCTCTCATAAATGACATCTTCATCATACAAGTTTTTTCCAGTTGTATTATTTGTCAATCTACATGGATAAACTCCAAGTCTCATTGTCCCACCTAAATCAACGACATCTTCCTGTTCTGGTAATAAATGTATCACTGGATTCGGAGTATTTGGATCTAGTTCTGAACTAGATGCATCTGGAAGATTAGCCACATTCCTTGCCCACTCTATAACTGCACATTGCATACCAAGGCAAAGACCTAAAAAGGGAATTTTATTTTCCCTTGCAAATTTTATAGCCGAAATTTTTCCATTGACTCCTCTATTGCCAAATCCTCCAGGTACCACAATTGCATCAACTTCATTTAAGTAAGTTTCTGCTGAATTTTTTTCTATCATTTCAGCGCTTACCCAATGTAAATCTAATAAAGCCTTATTTTCAATGCACGCATGCCTTAAAGCTTCAACAACCGATAAATATGCATCTCCAAGTTCAATGTATTTTCCTACGAGAGCAACTTTTATTGGAGCTCCAGGATTTCTTAGATTGTGAATTAGTTCTTCCCAATTTTTTAAATCACATTTTTTATCTTCAAGTTCTAGATATTTTAGGGTTTCTTTACATAAACCTTCTTTTTTTAAAGAAAGAGGTACAGAATAAATACTATCTGCGTCTAATGCTTCAATTACAGAGTTAATATTGACACCGCAAAATCCACTAAGCTTTTTTTTAAGACTTTCATTTATTGATTTATCACTTCGGCAAACAAGTAAATCTGGCTGAATTCCAATTGATCTTAATTCTTTTACTGAATGCTGAGTTGGCTTAGTTTTGATTTCGCCAGAGGTTTTGATGAAAGGAAGTAATGTTACGTGTATGTATGCAACATCATTTTTATTAACATCATTTTTGAATTCTCTTATTGCTTCTAAAAAAGGTAGAGATTCAATATCACCAACTGTTCCACCAATTTCAGTAATAATAATATCTGCATTGCTGTTGGCGGCTACTCGATGGATTCTTTCTCTTATTTCTCCAGTTATGTGAGGGATTACTTGAACAGTTCCACCGTTATAGTTACCTCTTCTTTCTTTGTTGATGACTGCTTGATAAATAGAACCTGTAGTTACACTGTTTAATCTAGTCATTGCAGTATCAGTAAATCTTTCATAATGACCTAAATCTAGGTCTGTTTCAGCTCCATCTTCGGTTACAAATACTTCTCCATGTTGGAAGGGGCTCATTGTGCCTGGATCAACATTTAGATATGGATCTAGTTTTAATATTGAAACACTATATCCTCTAGACTTTAATAATCTGCCTAAGCTCGCAGCTACAATTCCTTTACCAATGCTAGAAACAACTCCTCCAGTGACAAAAACAAATTTTGACATTAAATATTTTTAATTAAGCACAGCCTCCTTATATTTTATTTAAACAAAAAATTTTTAGAACATCCATATATATTCTTATTCATCAATTGTTATTTCAATATCTAATTCTTTTAATTGTGATTCAGAGACATTTGAAGGTGCATTTGTGAGAAGACATTTTGCTTGTTGATTTTTTGGAAAAGCAATGGTTTCTCTAATTGAATCTGCACCAATGATCAGCATGGTGATACGATCCAATCCGAACGCTATTCCACCATGAGGAGGAGCCCCCATTTCTAAGGCTTCTATTAAAAATCCAAATTTTTCATCAATCTCTTTATCAGTAAGTCCAACCGTTTTCAGGACCTCTCTTTGTAAGTTCGCTTCATGAATACGTAAAGAGCCACCTCCTAATTCCAATCCATTGAGAACTAAGTCATAAGCATTTGCTGTAGAGCTCTCAATTTCTTTTTTCAAGTTTTCAGAATCTTTAGATTTAATATTTTTTGGAGAACAAAAAGGATGATGTAGAGCTTCATATCTATTTTCATCTTCATTTCTCTCAAACATTGGGAAGTCAGTTACCCACAAGAAATTCCATTTACTTTTATCAATAAGATCTAAGTCTTTTGCAATATATTGTCTAACCCTATCTAATGACTGATTGACAATTTGTTTATCTCCAGCTCCTAAGAGGATTAAGTCTCCATCTTTTGCTTCTGTGATTTTTAAAATATCAGCTATGTGCTCTTCACTTAAATTATTTTTAATTGCCCCAATAGTCTCAAGCTCATCTCCTTTCACCCTTATAAAGGCCAAGCCACCAGCTCCTGCATCTTGAGCTACTTGGAAGATATCACCTCCTGGTTTAATTCTTACGTTGCTAATACTTGAATTACCTCCTTTGACTGTTATGGATTTTATATAACCTCCAGACTTAATTGCTTTAGTGAAAATATTAAATCCAATATTACCTAATACTCCTCCTAAATCTTTTAATAACATTTGATATCTAGTATCTGGTCTATCAGTGCCGTAATTATCCATTGCTGCCTGCCATGACATTTTTGGAAAAGGATTATCAAAATTAATATTTAATACTTCTTTCCATATTTTTTTTATGAGACTTTCATTAAAAGAAATTATTTCTTCTTCACTAATAAAGCTCATCTCAATATCTAGTTGAGTAAACTCTGGCTGTCTATCTGCCCTTAAATCTTCATCACGGAAACATTTTGCGATTTGATAATATTTATCTAAGCCCCCAACCATTAAAAGTTGTTTAAATAGTTGTGGGGATTGAGGTAAAGCAAAAAATTCTCCATTTGAAAGACGTGCAGGAACAAGAAAATCGCGAGCGCCTTCAGGAGTTGACTTTGTAAGTAATGGGGTCTCTACTTCTGTAAATCCAAGATTATCAAGAAATTCTCTAGCAACCTTAATAATCTTATGTCTTGTTTTTAAATTTTCTAGTAATTTTCCCCTTCTTAAATCAAGGTATCTATATTTTAATCTGAGTTCTTCTTTTGTATTTTCATAATCATGTATAGAAACTGGAAAAGGTAAGTTGTTTTTAATTTGGTTGAGAACTTGCAAATCTTTAACCTTAAGCTCTAACTCTCCAGTACTTAAATTTGTATTTATGGAATCTTTGGGCCTTTCATTAATAATTCCGCTAACCATTATTACTGTTTCATTTCTTAGAGTTTCTGCTTGTTTAAATAGATCTGCACCATCATCGGGGTTAATTGTTATTTGTAGAAATCCACTATGGTCTCTTAAATCAATAAAAATTACACCACCATGATCTCTTCTTCTATCTACCCATCCGCATAAATTAACTAATTTACCAATATCTGTATTATTGAGTTCTTTGCAAATTTTGTTTCTCATCTAAGTATGATTTATTTATCAATAACTTATAATAATTCTTTAAGGGTAAATTTAGTTAATAATTTTTTTTATAAAACGCTCTCTTTGTTATTACCCCTTTGAATTTTTTGCCTCTTATTGATATTTCAACTTCATTATTTATTAAGGCATGCGAAGTATTGATGTATGCAAAAGCTATAGCTTGTTGTTTAGTTGGAGACCAACTGCCGCTTGTGATAGTGCCAATATTTTCTTCATCTTTAAGAACTGCGCAACCTTTTCTTCCTATCGCTTTACCTTCTATAGAGAGACCTACTAACTTTTTTTGAATACCTAATCTTGACTGCTCTTCAAGAAATCTCCTACCAAAGAATTTGTGATTATTTTCTAGATGTACTAGCCAGCCTAACCCTGCTTCATATGGAGAAGTTTCTTCATTGATGTCTTGACCATAAAGATGCATGCCTGCTTCAAGTCTAAGAGTATCTCTAGCTCCTAAACCACAAGGTTCAACATTTTTGGAAATTGAGAAATCCCATAAATTAATTGCTGCTTTTTTAGATAAAAGTATTTCTAGACCATTTTCCCCTGTATATCCTGTCTTTGAAACGAAAATTTTTTCTTCAGGCGAAATATGTTCAAAAATTTTATATTCGCATCCAAAGTTAGGGATATATGAGATGGAAGATTCAATCCATTCTTCAAATAAATCGAATGAGTTTTTTCCTTGTAGTGCTAAAAGTACTTTGTCTTTTTTAAAGTTTGTTATCGAAATTTCAGACATATTTAAATTATTTTTTATCCACTGAAAATCTCTTTCATATCTACTTGCATTAACTATTAACAATAATTCTGATATGTCATTTTTTTGTATACCAAGGTCATATATTATTAAATCATCTATAATTCCACCTTTATCATTTAGCATTACTGTATATAGCCCTTGACCTTCAGAAAAGGAGTATAAATTAGTAGGAAAAAATTTTTGAATATAATCCTTTGGATTGATTCCTTTAACAGATATCACACCCATGTGAGAAATATCAAATAATCCTGCTGAAGATCTAACTGATTCATGCTCTTTAATTAATCCTGAAAATGATATGGGCATTTCCCAACCTGCAAAATCCACTAATTTTGCATTGGATTCAACATATTTTGAATAAAGAGGACTTTTTAGCAAACCCATGAAATATTTAGTTTGTATTTAGTATTTTTACACTGTAGTTTAGAAATTTTTTATTGCATATTTTCTAATGACAAAATTAAGCTTCTTAGTACTTTGGCTGCAACTATGCTACTAACTCCGCTTTTATCAATTTCTGGAGATAATTCCACAATATCTGAAGCTACAATTCTAAATTCTTTTAAAGTTTTCAGTATTTCTTCAAAATCATTCCAAAAAAATCCTCCCGGTTCTGGAGTGCCTGTCCCTGCTAATAAACTGGGATCAAACCAATCTAAATCTATTGTTAAATAGATTGGAGACTTAGCGTATGGTAGAAGAGCTTGTTTTAATTCTTGTGCATTTCCGCCTGGACAAAAGTTAACTAATTGTTTGTTGTTATGCATAATGTGAAATTCTTCCTTAGTCCCACTTCTTATTCCTATTTGCAAAATTTTCTTTTCAGGTAGAACTTCTAAGCATCTTTTCATGGCACAAGCATGACTATGTTTATTGCCTATATATGATTCTCTTAGATCTGCATGAGCATCAAGTTGAATCAATATCAAATCTGGATATTTTTTTACTAATGCTTCAATAGCACCTCTTGTAATAGAGTGTTCGCCTCCAAGCATAATAGGACTAAGGTGTTTACTAATTAAATAATTTGTTGCTGTTTTAACCGATTCAATAACGGACTTTGAGTCATTTTTATCAATAAGTATTGATCCAAAATCAACATACATAATATCCTCTAAGTCTTTTTTTATTTTTGGACAATATGTTTCTAAACAAGTACTGACTTGTCTAATTGCTTCTGGACCAAATCTTGCTCCTGGTTTAAACGAACATGTCCCGTCATAATTAACTCCAAATATACCAATTGAGCAATTCTCAGGACTTCTTTTTGCTCCCATATAAATTGCATTTTCGTTATCAAATAAATTTTTTATCATTCTATGAATTGAGTTCTTTTAAAATTTTATTTGGTATCATTTTGAATGCTGCATTTTGAAAATTTAAATTCCAAATTTCACACCCTTTTTCTATTTTTACGACTTCATCATAATTTTGCTTTGATAAATTTAGATTTTCTGAAGAAGCAAATGTCCAACTCCAAATCCCGCTTGGATATAGAGGCACAAAGGAATACATAGTTTCAGAAACTTTAAATATATTTTTTAGGGTTTTCAAAATATTTATGTGAATATTTTTGAAGGATTCAGGAGATTCGCTTTGCGTTGCTAATATCCCCTTTGGTGAAAGTATTCTTTTACATTCTTTATAAAAAGAATCTGAAAATAATAAATTTGAAAATTCTGAGGGATCTGAACAATCTACAAATATAACGTCGTAAAAATTATCTTTTGTTTTTTTTACCCATTTAACGCCATCATCAACATGTATTTCTAATCTTTTGTCATTCCATGCTTCGCCTCCAATTTCTTTTAGAAATTTTTTAGATATTTTGATTACCTCTTCATCAATTTCGACTAGATCAATTTTTGATATTTGAGAATATTTAACGCATTCTCTTACAGTACCACCGTCACCACCGCCAATAATTAGTACATTAGATTTTTCGTCAATGCTACTTAATGCAGGATGCACAAGACACTCATGATAGTATTTCTCATCTTTATATGATGTCATCCAGCAACCATCTAACATTAAAGCTTTACCATAATAATCATTTTCAATAACAATAATTTCTTGATATTGTGAGGTTTTTTTAATTAGAATTCTCCCATTCAGGCCCAATCTTGAGCCTTTATGATATTCATCTATCCATGTTGTAGTATTTATCATTTGTTTTTAGGAATTTTTCTCGCCAGTTTTTGTTTGGCTATTTGCCAAAGCCGTTGAAAGTCTTTAGGAGTTTGTTTTTTAATATTATCTCCTGCATGCTCTTCGATGATTGAAAATCTGTCTAAAAATTTTATATTAGTTTTTTGAAGAGCTGATTCAGGATTAATCTTTAAAAAGTTTGAGAGATTAAGAAGGGTAAAGTAAATATCCCCAAATTCATTTTTTATCTCTGAATCATTTTTACTTTTAATTGCTTCCTTTAATTCATTAATCTCTTCTTCTAACTTTTTAAAAATCTCATCAGTACTTTCCCACTTGAAACCATGTTTTTTAACAGCATTTGTGATTTTATCTGTTCCAACCGTTGGCGGTAAATTTTTAATTTTTAAATTTAAACCTCTACTAATTGAAGATTTCATATGAGGTGCTTCTTTTTCTAAATTTTTTATTTTTACCCAAATCTGTTGTGATTTTTTTAATGATACTTTTTCTTTTTTATCAAAAATATACGGATGTCTATAAATAATTTTCTTGTTTAGATTTTTTATAACATCATTTAGTGTAAATTCTTTTTCTTCGTAACTGATTTCAGCATGAAGCATTACTTGTAATAAAAGATCTCCTAACTCTTCACATATGTTATTTGCATTTTTTTCATAAATCGCATCAATAAATTCATTACTTTCTTCATACAAAAATGGGATCAAAGATACATGAGACTGTGTTTTCTGCCAGGGGCAGCCCCAAGTTTTATCTTTTAATGCTTTGATGTTGGATATTAAAATTTTAAAACTATTTATAGTCTCTAAATCGGAATTGTTTTCCAATTTATATCTATTGTTTGAGGACATAGGATATATTTTATTAATTAAATTTTGCCTTAATCATGAAATATTTAAATACTTAGTATAAATTTTTCAACTTCATCTATTAGAATGGTTTATTATAAGGGCGATTAGCTCAGCGGTAGAGCGCCTGCCTTACAAGCAGGATGTCCCTGGTTCGAACCCTGGATCGCCCATTTATTATTTTTATAATGACTGAGATCGTAAATCTTTCAATCAGTCAAAGTGCTGCTTCAGAACTATCTAGGCAAGCTTCTTTTGGAGGTTCTCCAGGAGAAATGTCGATTGATTTGGTAGAGGATAAGAATTGTTCCGAAGGATGGATGCATATTAAATTAAAGCCGGGTACATGTAATGGATCCCCTATTTCAAGAACTGAAGGAGTAACTTTATACGCGGATGTAAAAAAGTTTAATTTACTGAAAGATTTAAAATTAGATTATTACGGTGATTTGAGCGGTGGTGGATTTCTTATTTCAACACCAAAAAATGCAAAACGATGTTCTTGTGGTTCTGGTTTCAAACTTTTGTAGAATGGATATGTCTTTTTTGCAAACTAATATTATTTTCAATAATTAGCTGCTCTCAAGATAAAATAAATAAAAAGTTTATTGAAATAAAATTTGCACATGACAGAGATGAATGATCAATTATCTTTAGAGAATTATTCACCTTTTGAAGTAGAGAAAAAGTGGCAAGAAAAATGGGAAAGTCTAAAGGCGTTTAGTCCTAACCCTGAGGATGATGGGGAGCCTTTTTGTGTTGTTATTCCGCCACCAAATGTAACTGGATCTTTGCATATGGGGCATGCATTTAATACGGCTTTGATAGATGTTGTAGTGCGTTTTCAAAGACTTTTAGGTAAGAATGTTTTGTGTTTGCCGGGAACTGATCATGCTTCAATAGCTGTTCAAACTATTCTTGAAAAACAATTAAAAAGTGAAGGCAAAACAAGCGAGGATATTGGAAGAGATGAATTTCTTAATAGAGCATGGAATTGGAAAGAACAAAGTGGTGGAAGAATAGTTTCTCAATTAAAAAGGATAGGATATTCAGTTGACTGGACTAGGGAAAGATTTACTCTTGATCAAAAATTAAATGAAGCAGTTATTGAGGCTTTTAATATTCTCTATAAAAAGAATTTAATTTATAGAGGCGAATATTTGGTTAATTGGTGCCCTGAATCTCAATCTGCCGTAAGCGATCTTGAAGTTGAAATGCTAGAAGTAAATGGTAATTTATGGCATTTCAAATACCCTTTAATTTCTGAAAGCGGTGAACAGTTGGATAAGTACTTAGAAGTTGCAACAACAAGACCAGAAACTCTTTTGGGTGATACTGCTGTGGCAGTTAATCCTGATGATGATAGATATAAGGAATTTATTGGTATCAAAGTAAAAGTTCCTTTCGTTGATAGAGAAATACCTATTATCGCTGATTCACATGTTGATAAAGATTTTGGTACTGGTTGTGTGAAGGTTACTCCAGCCCATGATCCAAATGATTTTGCAATAGGAAAAAGGCATAATTTAAAACAGATTAATGTAATGAATAAAGATGGAACTTTAAATAGTAATGCAGGTATTTTTAAAAATTTAGATAGATATGAGGCTAGAAAGAAAATTATCAAAGAATTGGATAACTTAGGCCTTTTGACAAAGATAGAGGATTATAAACATACTGTTCCTTTTTCTGATAGAGGTAAGGTGCCAATTGAACCTTTATTGTCAACACAATGGTTTTTGAAAATGGATGATATATCGCAAGGATGTCTTAATGAAATAGATTCTAAAAAACCATCCTTTATTCCTCCACGCTGGGAGAAAGTTTATAAGGATTGGTTAGAGAATATTAATGATTGGTGTATCAGTCGGCAATTATGGTGGGGGCACCAAATACCAGCTTGGTATGTTTTAGACGAATCTCAAGAATCAATAGAACAAAATACTCCATATATCGTTGCAAGAAATGAAGAGGATGCCTTAATCAAAGCCAATAAAAAATTTGGATTAAATATTAAATTGGTTCGTGATAAAGATGTTTTGGATACATGGTTTTCAAGTGGTTTATGGCCTTTCTCAACTCTTGGTTGGCCAAATACAAATGATCCGGATTTTAAAAAATGGTATCCAAATAGTGTTCTTGTTACTGGTTTCGATATTATTTTCTTCTGGGTGGCAAGAATGACAATGATGGGGAATACTTTTACAAATAATATTCCTTTTAAGGATGTTTATATTCATGGTCTAGTTCGAGATGAAAACAATAAAAAAATGAGTAAAAGTTCAGGAAATGGTATTGACCCAATACTATTAATTGATAAATATGGTTCTGATGCTCTACGATTTGCTTTAATTCGAGAAGTTGCAGGTGCTGGACAAGATATCCGGCTTGATTTTGATAGGAAAAAAGATACGTCTTCAACTGTTGAAGCTTCAAGAAATTTTGCGAATAAATTATGGAATGCAACTAAATTTGTATTAATTAATAAAACTTCTAATAATAATTATTCGCTTAATGAGAATGATGAAACTTCTTTAGAGTTATGTGATAAATGGATTTTATCGAAATTGAATCAGGTAAATATAAAAGTCGCTGCTTTGTTGAAAGAATATAAATTGGGAGAGTCTGCGAAACTTCTTTATGAATTTACGTGGAATGATTTTTGTGACTGGTATGTAGAATTTGCTAAACAAAGGTTTAATAATAAAGAGACTAAAAATAGACAAATATCTGAAAAAGTTTTAATAAAAGTGCTTAATGATATTTTGGTAATGATTCATCCTTTTATGCCGCATATTACTGAGGAACTTTGGCATGTGCTGCAATTAAAACCAGATAATGCATTATTATCTCTTCAAAAATGGCCAATTCAAGAAAATAAATTTGTTGATAATAAGCTTGATAATTCTTTTCAGCAGCTCTTTGAAATTATTAGGCTGATTAGAAATTTGAGAGCTGAATTAGGTCTTAAGCCATCAGAAAAAGGTCCAGTATATTTAATTTCAGATAATGATGAATTGATTGATTTTTTAAAAACTTTAGTTGATGATATTCAAACCTTAACTAAATCTTCTGAAGTATTTATTTTTAAAACTAATGCTGTTGATAAAAAAGAGTTCGCTAAATCTTTTTCCGGGATAATTAGTGATTTAGAGGTTTACTTACCTTTTCAGGATTTTGTAAATATAGATGCATTAAAGGAAAGGTTAACCAAGGATTTAAAAAAGGTGACTGTTGAATTAGAAAATTTAAATAAGAGATTATCTAATAAAAATTTCGTTGATAAAGCTCCAAAAGATATTGTTGAAGAATGCAGATTTAAATTAAATGAGGGTTCGATACAAAAGCAAAGAATTACTAAAAAACTCGAACTTTTGAATTGACAATGAATATATTTCTTGAAAATATTTATAATTTGTCTTTTTTTTTTAATACTGGTTTTGGTATCTTTTCGTTTGTTTGTATTTATATTTTAATCGTTTTATTAATACTTCCAGCCTCGTGGTTATCTTTATTATCAGGTTTTTTATATGGCTCATATTTAGGATCAATTATCGTTTTCATTTCCGCTTCCATAGGAGCATCAGTTGCTTTTTTTGTATCAAAAAGTTTTTTTGCAAAAAAGCTTAAAAATCTTTTTAGCCGTTATCCAAAATTAAGTGTCATGGAAAAAGTAGTAGAAAAAGGCGGACTTAAATTAATTTTTTTAGCGAGATTATCACCGATATTTCCCTTCAGTATTCTTAATTATTTTTATGGTTTGAATAATGTTAAATTTAGAGATTTCGCTTTTGGTCTTCTTGGAATAATTCCAGGAACTTTTCTTTATTGCTCAATAGGTAGTTTGGCAAAAAGTATTCAGGAGTTAAAAAATTTGCAATCACCAAATAATTTATATATTACAAGCATTGGAATTATTTCAACTTTTTTAGTTGTATATTTCTCCGCTAAATACTCCAGAGAATATTTTGAAAAATCTTAAGAATTTATTCTTTAATATTCCAATCTCTAATTGATGCAATTAATATAAACCACAAAAGCCTTAATTTACCTAATAAAGTTTTGTTGGCTTCTAATTCGATATATTTTGCCTGTCCACAAGGTGTTTTTATGAAGTTGAAAACTCTTTTCTTTGTCATAATTCTTTCAAAAAGTCCTGATAATTATTCTTATATTTTATAGCCAAGATTTTAATTTTTTTATTTAAAAACCACATTTTTCTTTGCCTACTTTGTTGATTATTATTTTTTAAAATTCAAACTTTTTCTTCATCTTTAAATCCTCTAAAGCATTTAAATCTAGGAAACCTAAGACTAAAAGCCACTGCGTCCTTTGACTTAGTTTTTGCATCGGCTCTGATTTCTACAAGTTGACCAACGAGATGATTACGTTTTGACCAATATTCTTCACGTTGGATATCACTAAATCCGCTTCCGCAACTAAGACTGTATTCATACCCATCATCTTCTCCTTCTACCAGGATTGCTCCCAGTCTCCCTTTGTTGCGACCTGTACCTTCCTCAACCGATACAACTTTTAAAGTGACTTCAATAAAAGGTTTTGCTTTTAACCAACTGTGTGTTCTTTTACATTCATACATAGCATCAGGATCTTTAATCATTACTCCTTCATAACCACCTTCCACAGCAGATTTATTGAGCTCTACAAATCTTTTTTGTCCTTCAATAGTGTCGAGATCTACATTTTCCCATTCAAGTGTTTGTATATGTTTTAGAAGCATAGAATGTTTTGCTACCCATTCTTTTACTAATAAACTTCTTTTTGTTTGACTAGTGTTCCATCTCCCTTTTTGAAAGTTTGCAAGGGGACATAAGTCAAATAGGTGGAGAACTGCGTCTTTAGTTTGTTTGCCATCTTTTCTATGTACCTGTTTCATTAAATCTTGAAAGTTAGCGCTCATCACTTCACCATCTAGTACTAAGTCATAAGGTGCTGGGTCTTCTTTTAAGGCGTCTTCTATTTCTGAGATAATATGACCAAAATTATGGAATTGTTTCCCATTACGAGAAAACATTTCTACTTTATTTTGTCTAATAATAGTTAAGACGCGTACACCATCTAATTTGATTTCAATTTGCTTTTTTCCTATCATTTTTTTCTCATGATTAGCACTGTCATGAGCTAAAGGACAAGAAAAAATAGGAATAGCATATTTGGGAAATTTCTTCGCTATCTTGTTGATTGTTTTTTCAGATACACCACATCTAAGATCTTTAATTAAAACTCTTCTATAAAATCCATTCCACTCTTTTTTTGTTGCAGATTTCATAGCCGTAAGAATTGCATCGCGAGCAGCGTGACCAGTAAGTTCTCTTTGAATAAGCTTATTGGCTAATTTTCTAAAATCTTCCCATAAAAAATTTTCACTTTTTTCAGTCTCTTTCTCCGGGACAATTTTTACACCAAAAGTTACCAATGGATCAAGTGCCATGCGTATACCTTCAAAAAAATCATCTAGACCTTCTTCCATTGCTTCTAAGATGATTTTTTCTTTATCTAATCTACTTGGGTGTAATTCTAATTGATGTATTATTTCTTCTTTAAACAATTCTTTTTGCCTCACAAGAAATTATTAATTCACTTTAGCTATTCTGTCTATTTTCCAATCATTTTCAGTTTTTGCAAAAGTAAAATCTAATGGGAGCTCATCTTGTTTGTCTTCTGATTTTAAATTCAAAGTTATTATGATTTGATCTTCTTGGACTCTAGGTCTTCCTGATTTTAAATTTCTATATTTATTGAGGTTTAAACTAGCTAAAAATTTAAGAAAGTCTTGTCTTTTTACATGAGTTTTATAAGTTTTTGTAGTCAAACCATAAGCTGCATCAATTCTGCCAGCAGCTATTTGATCGAAAAACTTTCTTACTAATGGATTAATTCCTCTGGCGCTTATAACTAATTTGACTGCATTAAAAGTCCAAAAGGAAACTAGTACAGCCCCGCCAACTAATAATGCTTTAATTCCAATATCTTTAACTAGTGTTGCATCCATGTTAATTTGAGTTTTTTATTACTTTAAGAAAAGAAATCGTTTTTGATGGCTTTTTTTGTCAAAATAATACTAATTTTAATCCATAATGACTGTAATTCCTCTTTTACCTTTATTTCATAGATTTAATAGCCAATATTTTGAAAATTCCTTAACGGTAAATAATCACCCTTTAGTAAAAGTTAAATGGAGTGATAACAGATTAAAAACTACTGCTGGTTTTTATAAAAGAAATCGTATTAATGGGTTTATAAATTCTGAAATTATCTTATCGAAACCTATCTTGAGTAAATTATCTACTAGTGAAATAAACAGTACTTTATGTCATGAAATGATTCATGCATGGGTAGATAGGATATTAAAGAAAAATGAGATACATGGTCCAAATTTTCTAGAAAAGATGCATGAAATTAATTCAAAAGAGAAGAATTTTCAAATTGCTGTAAGGCACTCATTTCCTGTAGAAAGAAGAGAATTAAAATATATAGGAACTTGTCAACATTGTGGCGAGAAATTTTTTTATAGAAAAAGAATAAAGAATATAGCCTGTAAAAAATGTTGTGTAAATTTCTTTAATGGATCATGGAATAAAAAGTGTTTAATTTTGTTTGATTAGAAATAATTAGATGTGTTTTTGTTTCTATCTTTGGAATTATTTATTTTTTTAATGTAATTTATATTTTAAAAAGAATAATAATTTATGGATTCAAGGAGAATTAGAAATCTTAGAAATAGTTTTGATAGAAATATTGTTGATAAACAAGTTGATAAAATTTTTGAAACTGGAAGACAATTCGTTGATGGAGTATCTGGTGCTAGGCCAGGTAAAAGAAGGAACTCAGATTTTCAAGGAATAACAAGTAAGAGTGTTAAAAAAGTAGGAAGATGGGTATCTGAAAAAGTGGATTTATTTTTTGATGAAGAAAATGATGATTGGAATGATGAGAATTTTTACGATGATCAAAGCGATGTTAAGACATTTTCCAGAGAATCAAATTCTTATGAATCTATTACAAAGCATTCAAAAAGACCTTTAGAAGCAATATCTTTAAGGCAACCAAAAAATTTACAGACAACTGAGCAAAAAAAATTACCTTATGTGAAAGAGAGTAAGGACGAAGAATGGCCAGATGAAATGGATTTCAAAGTTGAAAGATGGCAAAGAGCTTCAGAAAATGAGAATAATATTTCTAGAGATCAATCAATCCAACAAGTTCAATCAAAATCAAGAAATCTTCCCAGATCAAGAAGAAGAAGAGTATAGTTTGGTAAATTCTTTAATTCCTGAATAACCCAGTAAAGTTTCTAAATTTGGACTGAAAACTTCCCTTATGATTGTTAAGGGTTTTTTGTCTCGAAAAAATCTATAATTTCTTGACCAGAATGGACCTTTAAAGCAAAATTGATCTTCTAACCATTTTGCATTGACAAGTGAAATACGATCAACTTCTCTGAATAATTCTGATCTGTCTTGTGTCAAATTCTTCCAAATTGGCTCTTCTTTGGCTTTTAAATTTTCACTCACTTGATCTGCATTCCACCAACTTTCTGCCCATGCTAGATTTTTATTATTGCTTTTGATCCATACTTGTCTTCTAATTAAAGGGCCATTTAACTGATTTAATTCTGTAGGGCCTTCTTGAGTGGATAGAGGATCTAATTGCATTGAAATTAATTTAATTTTTGTCTCTTGATTAGTTAAAAGCTGCAGATGTCTAGTTGGACTTCCATCCCCAAGCAGCATTAATTTCCATGGACCAGATATTTTTGGTAGTGAATTCTTCACTAAAAAATTAGAGGCTTTTTCTTCCCATAAAATTTTTGGAGAGTTAAAAAGTTTATTATTCAGTGCTCTGACAGAATTCTTTTAAGATGATAACTTTTTTTCAGCAAAAATATTTGCCTTATCTTTTTTTATCTCTCTTATTTTTAGCCAAACAAGTAATGCAGTTAAATCAGCTTTGCTAACACCAGGAATTTTTGAGGCATCACCAAAATTTTTTGGCTTGATTTTATTCAAATTTTCTCTAGCTTCTAGAGATAATGTATCTATCTTTTCATAATTTATTTCTTGAGGCAGAGATTTATAGCTTTGACGATTTATTTGTTCAATGTTATTTTTTTGTCTTTTGAGGTAACCCTCATATTTAATATCTATTTCAACACCTTCTTGTATTGAAGAAGCTAGATTTTTTTTAGTTAAATCATATTTTATTAGATCTGAATAATGAAAGTTCGGTCTTTTTAATAGTTCTTTCAAAGTTGTTGAGCCTTTGATTTTTGATCCAGTGTCTAATACTATTTGTTTTGCTACTTCATCGGTATTTTTTAAACGGGTGTTTTTTAATCTTAATTTCTCTTCTTCGAGGACTTTCATTTTTTGTTGATAGGCCGACCATCTTTTCTCGTCAATTAGCCCTATTTGATAACCTAATGGGGTTAATCTCCTATCTGCATTATCTCCTCTAAGAGTCAATCTATATTCACTTCTACTAGTAAGTACTCTGTATGGTTCTTTAAGATCTTTAGTAATTAAATCATTGATCATTGTTCCTATGTAGCTGCTTTCTCTAGTGAAGATTATTGGATCTTTTTTATTTAGTTTTCTTGTCGCATTGATTCCTGCAACTAATCCTTGTGCTGCTGCTTCTTCATAACCAGTAGTTCCATTAATTTGTCCAGCGCTGTATAAATATTCAATTTCTTTAGTTTCGAGTGATGTTTGAAGCTGTGTTGCAGGTATATAGTCATACTCGACAGCATATGCTGGTCGCAACATTTTACATTCACTTAATCCAGGCAAGGTTCTTAAAAGTTCTAATTGAATATTTTCTGGTAAACCTGTAGAGAATCCTTGAACATATATTTCAGGAGTATTAATTCCTTCTGGTTCTAAGAAAATTTGATGTGATTCCTTATCAGCGAATTTAACGATCTTATCTTCAATTGACGGACAATATCTTGGCCCTTTACTATCAATAAAACCACCGTAAATAGGTGTTAAATGTAAATTGTCCCGAATTAGTTGATGTGTTTTAGAAGTTGTTCTTGTGATATGACAACTAACTTGAGGCATATTATTTTTGATATCTGGGTCAAATGAAAAATATTTATCTGCTGCAGTACTAGGTTGAATATCTAATTCATCAAAACTGATACTTCTTTTATCAACTCTTGCTGGAGTGCCTGTTTTTAAACGTTCTGTTTTGATACCAATTTCGTGCAAATTTTGAGTAAGACCTTTTGCTGCTTGTTCGCCCGATCTACCAGCTGACATTGATTTATTTCCTATCCATATTCTTCCTTCTAAGAACGTACCAGCTGTGATGATAACTGATCTTGCTGAATAATAACTACCAAAGAAAGTCCTTACACCCTTTATTCTTTTTTTTAAACTTTTTTTGGAGTGCAATCCGATTTCTTCAGTTTTTGCAATATCCAGTTCAGTAATCATTGCTTCTTTTAAAGATAAATTTTCTGTATTTTGTAGTATTTCAATCATCTTTTTTGAGTATTCTCTTTTATCTGTTTGAGCTCTTAATGCCCATACCGCTGGGCCTCTACTTGCATTTAAGATTCTTTTTTGTATGGCTGTCTCATCGGCTAATTTACCAATAATTCCACCTAATGCATCAACTTCATGGACCAATTGACTTTTTGCTGGCCCGCCAACTGCAGGGTTACAAGGTTGCCAGGCAATCCTATCTAAATTAATTGTAAATAAGGCTGTAGAAAATCCTAATTTTGCGGTTGTTATAGCTGCTTCGCATCCTGCATGTCCTCCTCCAATAACGATAATGTCAAAAGATTCATTTGTTGAGTTATGATCTTGCATTTTAGGATCGATTCAATTAGCTAAATTCCTAAATCTCGTAAATTGAGGTTCAAATAATAATTTAACAGTTCCTACGGGTCCATTTCTATGTTTAGTGACAATGATTTCTGTAATTCCTCTATCTTCAGTCTCTGGATTGTAGTATTCATCTCTATAAATCATTAATACTAAATCTGCGTCTTGTTCAATAGAACCTGATTCTCTTAGATCGCTTAACATTGGTCTTTTATTTGTTCTAGACTCTACTCCTCTACTAAGCTGAGATAAAGCTACTACTGGTACTTTTAATTCTCTTGCCATGCTTTTAAGACCTCTTGTTATTCGTGAAAGTTCTTGCACTCTGTTATCAGGGGTTGATCCTTCCATCAACTGGAGATAATCAATCACAATTAATCCAAGTTCTTTTTTTTGTTCAGCTATTAATCTTCTGCACAGAGATCTCATCTCTAAAACACTTAAGTTAGGCTTGTCATCTATAAATATTGGTAATTGACCGAGTGAATTGATACCTTCTCCGAGTAATGGCCATTCATCTTGTTGTAATCTTCCTGTTCTTAGCCTGCCACTCTCGATTCCAACTTCCATAGAGAGTAATCTATATGTCAACTGTTCTTTACTCATTTCAAGGCTAAATACACACACAGGTAAATCTTGAGATTGAGCAACATTTTTAGCCAGATTAAGAACTATTGAAGTTTTCCCCATTGAAGGTCTTCCAGCAACAATTATTAAATCACTTCTTTGAAAACCTTGAGTCATCGCATCAAGATCGTAGAAATTTACAGGAATTCCAGCTACTGAAGTACCTAATGATCTTGACTCTATTTCATTGAAAGTACTCGTAAGTATTTCAGCCGCTTGAGTCAGACCTTTTGAAGGTTTTTCTTGACTGATTTCAAATATTTTTTGCTCTGCTTTATCTAGAACTTCATTAGTATCTTGCGTTTGATCAAAACCTAGTTGAACCACTTCATTTCCAGATCTGATAAGTTGCCTTCGCATGAATTTATCGTTAATTAAATTAGCAACTTGTTCTATGGAAGCTGTAGAGGAAACATTTTCAACTAGTTCTACCAGTTTGCTGTTTCCTCCAATTTTATCTAGTGATCCATTATCTGCTAACCAAGCACTCATTGATGTTAAATCAGTTGGTTTACCCTGGGTATGCAACATTAATGCTGTTCTGTAAATCTCTTGATGGGCATTTATATAAAAAGCTTCAGGTTTAATTAAGTCTGCAATTCTTCCGATCGCGTCTGGATCCAGAAGTATGCCACCAAGAACAGCTTCCTCCGCTTGAACGTTTTGAGGAGGTACTAATCCAGAATTTTCATTAATAAAATCCTTTTTAAAATTTTTATTTTGCCCATTATTTGGAAAAGGTACGGAAACCATATCTTTAATTGCTTAGATATATACTCTGACTACTTTTCAAAATAATGCAACAAATTGATTAACTTGTTACTTCAATATTTACTTCTGCATTTACTTCTTGATGTAATTTTATTTTTGCAGTAAAGGAACCTAAATTATGAATATCAGGAACAGTAATGTTTCTTCTATCAATTTCTTTTTTAGTTGCTGCTTCGATTGCTTCGGCAACATCCCCATTGGTAACCGTTCCAAAAAGTACACCATCTTCTCCAACCTGTTTTTTGATAGTGAACCTACCTATTGTAGATAATGCAGTTTGGAAATCTAAAGCTTCTTGCTTTAATTTATCAGCAGCGATTTTTTCTTTTGCTTTCTTCCTTTCAATTTGTTTAAGGACTGCTGGTGTTACATTCATTGCCTTGCCATAAGGTAATAGAAAATTTCTTGCGTATCCAGGTGCTACTTCAACTAGATCTCCTTCTTTGCCTAGTGATGCGATTGATTCAGTTAATGCGACTTGTACTCTTTTAGCCATGTAAATATTGAACAATATAGTTAATAATAAGACCTAGAGGGTAACTTTACTTTTTTTGCGAGACCAAATTTCGCAAGAATCTTAATATGTTCCCATGTTATGTCTATCTGACCTCTAAATAATCCTTGTTTTGCTGAATTGGGAAATGCATGATGATTATTATGCCAACCTTCTCCAAATGTTAATGCAGCAACCCAAGCATTGTTTTTAGATGAATCACCACTCTCAAATGGTGCTTTACCCCAACAATGCGTCGCGGAATTTACTAGCCAAGTTACGTGATAAACAACCACAAGTCTCAATGGAATTCCCCACAGGACTAGAGCCCATCCTCCAACGCCTAATTTTTGACCTATTGCGTATAAAGAAAGTCCAATAGGAATTTGTAAGAATAAAAAATATTTATTTAAAAATCTATAGTATGGATCCTTGATTAGATCTGCACTTAGTTTTGGAACAGCTTTTAGTGCCTCAACGTCTTTAAACATCCAACCCATATGGCTCCACCAAAACCCCTTTTTACTATTGTGATGATCTACTTCAGTATCTGAAAAAGAGTGGTGATGCCTATGTAAACCTACCCAATCTATTGGTCCATGCTGGCAACTTATAGCTCCACAAGTAGCAAAAAATCTTTCTAACCATCTTGGAACAATGAACGATCTGTGTGATAACAATCTGTGATATCCAAGTGTGACTCCTAAACAAGCAGTTACCCAGTAAAAAAACAATAATGAAGTGACTGCAGGAATACTCCAAAATTTTGGTTGTATAGCTACAAAAGAAAGAATATGAATTGCAACCATGAAAACTATTGTTCCCCAAGTTTTATGTAGTCTTGGAGGATATCTTTTTGAATGACTGGAAGGTTCCAGTAATTTTTCTGAGAGTTCTATAACTTTTTCAGCAGGAACAGGTTTTTTTAGCTTTGCTGTTTCTTGGAAAATTACTGAATTCATGATATTGAAATACTATTTTCAAAATTACCGATATGTAATATTATCATACTATACTATTGATAAGTTTAATTATCTGTGAGTCTCGGATATCGCGATAAATTATCTAGAGGTCGAAGGGCTATGGCTCATTTGATACACCTTTGGCATGAAAGAAATGGATGGTCTCACAGAGTTTTGCCACTTCTTTCTGAAGTTCTTGATTTAGGTAAAGTTCATAATTCGCAAATTTCTAATCTTAGGAATGGGAAGTTATCTTCGCCAGGTCCTGAAGTTTTTCTTGCTTTAGCTCAAGTTAATATGATTCTTGATCAAGGTATAGAAAAAATCAGGGATCGTTTTGAAAGCGATTACCCAGAGTTATGGAAATCTTTGGAAGAGTCTGCATTACCACTAAAAAATGATTCTGGTAATCCATTGTCGGCCGGAGAGTTATTCGAGATATTTTCAGGATTAAAATCTCTGCCTTCATCTTTTGACTGGTACATAGAAGATGAAGAAGCTTCTGTTTTAAGTGATGCTTTGTCAGTGCATTTTTGTCAGAATAAGGCTTGGAGATCATGTAAAATTCAGGTAATGGAGGCTTATCCTGTCAATAAATCTGCCCGTAGAGAACGTTTTGCTGAGGTAATAGCAGGAATTAGAGATTATACGGCAGAGGAATTAGATGGAGAACTACTTGATTTATATGAGGCTTCAAAAAAACTTTCTTATTTTCAGGGTAGAGGTCCTAATGCTTTCCTAGCGGAATTAAGAAATTTAGCTTCTGAAAAATAACATGAGTTTTCTTAATAAATGACACTAAACAATAACTTAAAACTGGCCGAAAATGCTGTCCTTTCTGTCGAAGAGAGTTTAAGTAAAGTTTTTCAAGAAAGGTCCAATCAGGTTTTCCAGAAATTAGAAAATATTTTGACAATTTTTAAGGAAGAAAAAGTTTCTACTAGTCATTTCAATCAATCTTCTGGTAGTGGACATGATGATATATCTAGAGAAAAAATCGATGCGGTTTTTGCAAAATTGTTTCTTGCTGAAAAGGCAGCTGTGAGGATGCAATTTGTAAGTGGAACGCATGCAATAAGTTCTGTATTATTTGGAATTCTTAGACCTGGAGATGTAATGTTATCGCTTACTGGGAAACCATATGACACCTTAGAAGAAGTCATAGGAATAAGGGGAGGAGGAAAAGGCTCTCTTAAAAATTTTGAGATTGAATATAAGCAAATAAATATCTGCGAGAATTTTGATTCTTTTGAAGAAAAAATTGTTCATTCTTTTAAAGAAAATTCATGCAAATTAGTATTCATACAAAAAAGTTGTGGATATAGTTGGAGAAAATCGCTTACAAATCATCAGATAGAGAAAATTTGTAGTCTTATTCATTCTCTTGATCCTAACTGTATATGTTTTGTTGATAATTGCTATGGGGAGCTTGTAGAAGATAGTGAACCAATTTCTAAAGGGGCAAATATAATTGCTGGATCATTGATTAAAAATTTGGGAGGAACAATCGTTCCTACAGGTGGGTACGTTGCAGGAGATGCAGAGTTGGTTGAGATGGCATGTTCTAGATTAACCTCACCAGGTATTGGTTCTTCTGCAGGAATAAATTTTGGACTAGGAAGATTAATTTTGCAGGGTTTGTTTTTAGCACCACAAATTGTTCACGAATCACTAAAAGGTGCAGATATGGTTGCAGGGGTTTTTAAAAATTTGGGATTTAAGGTTTTACCAGAGCCAGCAACATATCGATCTGATCTTATTCAGTCAGTAAGATTGAATAATCCTGATTTGGTACAAAAAGTTTGTCAATCTTTTCAAAATTCTTCACCAGTAGATTCTTTTCTGAATGTTGTTCCATCATCAATGGATGGATATGATTCAAAATTATTAATGGCAGGAGGTACATTTATTGAAGGTAGTACAAGTGAATTTTCTGCTGATGCTCCTCTAAGATATCCTTACAATATTTATGTTCAAGGTGGTTCTCACATAGCTCACATCAAAATTGCATTAATTCGATTATTATCTGAATTATTAGAGGAAAAATTAATTTCAAAGGATTCTCTACTTCTTTCATTAACTTAATAATGTCTTACCAGTTTCCAGACAACCTCAACTATGCTGATACACATGAATATGTCTTGGAAGAAAATGGTTTATTAAAAATTGGAGTTAGTGAATTTGCTATAGATCAATTAGGAGATATTGTTTTTGTTGAATTAGCTGATCAAGGGGCGACTTTGGAGAAAGGTGAGACTTTTGGAACAATAGAATCAGTTAAGGCAGTTGAGGAAGTCTATCTGCCTTTTTCAGGTGAAATAGTATCTGTAAATGAAAATGTTATTGATAACCCTGAGCTTTTACAGAATGATCCTATTGGAGACGGTTGGTTAGTCATTTTGAAACCAGAATCAAAAGCATCAATTGCTGATTTGATGACTTCAGAAGCATATAAATCAAAGGTTATGCCTAATTAAAGCAAAATCTTTATCCATAGGCTAAGTTATAGAAAAAATTGGACATGAAATCCACGGTTAATTCAGATTTATTTATTAACAGACACCTTGGCTTGAGTGATGCTGATGAGAGGAAAATGCTCTCTAAGCTTGGTTTTAATAATATTGATCAATTTATAGATCAAGTTATTCCTGAAGATATTCAGTTAAAAGATAAGTCTTCTGAAATATTACCCAGAGGATGTTCGGAAATTGAGGCTTTAAATGAATTAGAAGAGATTGCGAATAAAAACAATAAAATGAGATCCCTTATAGGACTTGGTTATTACGATAATCACATGCCTAAAGTAATCCAAAGACATGTTCTTGAAAATCCTAGATGGTATACGTCTTATACTCCATACCAAGCAGAAATTGCACAAGGAAGATTAGAAGCTCTTTTTAATTTTCAGACTATTGTTTGTGAACTAACAGGATTCCCTATTGCTAATGCATCTTTGTTAGATGAGGCCACTGCTGCCGCAGAAGCTATGGCTATGAGTTTTTCGGCAAGAAAAAATAAATCTTCGAAAGTTTACTTAGTGGAATCAAGTGTTTTTGATCATACTTTTAATGTCCTACAAACCAGAGCAAAACCTTTGGGAATATCCTTAAAACGCTTTACTCCAAGCAACCTTTCTAATCATGAGGATGTTTTTGGAATTTTGTTTCAATTACCTGGCAAAAATGGGGAATTATTTGATCCAACATTCTTAACATCTCAAGCACATAGATCTGAAATTATTGTAACGGCATGTATTGATCCACTGGCACAAGTTTTAATTAAACCAATCTCTGCCTTTGGTGTGGATGTCGCAGTAGGTAGTATGCAAAGATTTGGAGTTCCAATGGGTTTTGGTGGACCTCACGCCGCATTTTTTGCATGTAGCGAAAAATATAAAAGGCTTATCCCGGGAAGAATTGTTGGTCAAACTCTCTCTAAAAATGGAGAAAAGTCTTTAAGACTAGCATTACAAACAAGGGAACAACATATTAGAAGAGAGAAGGCTACTAGTAATATTTGTACTGCTCAATCTTTGTTGGCCATAATTTCTTCTTTTTATGCTATTTATCATGGACCTAATGGCTTAACCGAAATTGCTAAGAGAATTGTCCAGATGAGAATAAATTTAGAATCATGTTTGGCTGATTTAGGTTTTGTGGTACCTGATGGGATTAGATTTGACAGTGTTGATATTTATTCTGAGCATGCTCAAAAGATTCATAATGAAGCTTTAAAAAATGGATATAACCTAAGAATTTTGCCTTTGGGATCAACTATTGAAAACTCAACTGGTTTTGGTATCTCTTTAGATCAGATGACTAATGAAAAAGAAATTAAAGATATTGTGACTTTCATAGCGAACCTTTTAGAAAAAAAAGAATATTTAAAGCATATAAAATTCGATAAAGGATTTCATCTTGAAAGTTTAGATTTGAGATCTAGTGAATGGATGCAGCAAGATATATTTCAAAACTATCAAAGTGAAACTGAATTAATGAGATATATATTTCGACTTGCTGAAAAAGATTTTTCTCTTGTAGATGGAATGATGCCGTTAGGAAGCTGTACCATGAAGTTAAATTCTGCAGCAGAGTTAAATCCAGTCTCTTGGGCTAATTTATCTTCTATTCATCCTTTTTCTCCACTAGAACAAACTAAGGGCTATTCAAAAATAATATCTGACCTAGAAAAATGGATAAGTGATATTGTTGGTTTAAAATCAGTTTCTTTTCAACCAAATGCAGGCTCTCAGGGAGAGTTTGCAGGATTATTGGCAATAAATTCATATTTTGAATCGAAAGGTGAACTTTCAAGAAAAAAATGTTTAATTCCTAAAAGTGCTCATGGAACAAATCCTGCTAGTGCAGTTATGGCAGGATTTGATGTTTTAACTATTGAATGTGATGACGAAGGAAATATTGATTTTCAAGATTTGTCGATCAAGGTCAGGAAATTTGATAACCAAATAGGAGCCCTTATGTTGACTTACCCCTCTACTCATGGAGTTTTTGAATTGCAAATCAGAGAGATATGTGACTTAATTCACTCTGTTGGAGGATTTGTTTATTTAGATGGAGCAAATTTGAACGCTCAGGTTGGATTATGCAAACCGGGGAATTATGGTATTGATGTTTGTCATTTGAATTTGCATAAGACATTCTGTATTCCACATGGAGGTGGTGGTCCAGGAGTTGGTCCAGTTGCTGCATCAGAAACTTTAAGCCCATTTCTTCCTACTCATTCTTTAATGGATACAAATTTATCTAATAGTCCAAATTATGTATCCTCTGCCAAACATGGGAGTGCAAGTATTCTTCCTATAAGTTGGATGTACATAAAAATGGCTGGTCTTAGTGGTCTAAGGAAAGCAACTGCGCATGCAATTTTATCTGCAAATTATATTGCGCATTCTTTAAAGCATAAATTCAAGATTCTTTATAAAGGAAAAAATAATTTTGTTGCACATGAATGTATTTTAGATTTTAGAGATTTAAAATCCAAAACTGGTTTGAGTGTAAATGATTTGGCTAAACGATTAATAGATTATAGTTTTCATGCCCCGACTATAAGTTGGCCTGTTTCAGAGACGATAATGATAGAGCCTACTGAAAGTGAAAGTTTGGTTGAATTGGAAAGATTTTGTGAGGCTATGCTTTTGATAGCAGAAGAAATCAGCGAAATAGAAAAAAATATTGAATTAAAGAATAATAATGTAATAAGTAATGCTCCCCATACGCTGAAAGAGTTAATTGCTGATAATTGGCATTATCCTTATTCAAAAGAAAAAGCTTCTTTTCCTTATAAAACTCCAACATCTATTAAGTTTTGGTCTTCAGTTTCTAGGATTGATAATGCATATGGCGATCGCAATTTAATTTGTTCTTGCAATGTAAATCAAGGAGAGACCTTAGAAGAAAAAAAATGTGCTTAAAGGACTAGCATCCTTGTGTTTACTTAGTTATTATCAGTGAGAATAAAAATTTAATATTTTCTTATAGAATTTTTTTAAATTTTTTTATTACAATACTCGAGCATCAAATTTTTTTTGGGGTATTTGAAGCTATGACCAAAGATTCTAAATCTGGTAATATAAAGTTGTTGCCAGTTAAAAACGTCGACTTACCAGATTTTGTCAATAATTTTTCAGGAGATAACTCAAATATTTGTTCCATTGAGGGAACTAATGTCATAAGAGTACCTTTTGGTATAAAATTCTCAAAGAAAAAAAGGCCTGAAAAAAATCAAAATATCGCTACTCTAATACTTCCTTTAAGTTCGTATAGTAGCCCTACACCTCCACACGTAGCATAATTAAGATTTAGATTAATCTATTTCTTTGAGAGTATCTGTATAATAATTTTGCAGTTGTAACGTTGCTTGATTCCAATCCCATTTTTCAGCTTCGTTTCGTGCCTCTTTCCTCATAATTTCTCTTTTATCTTCATTCTCTAGAATTTTTTTTGTTGCTTCAATTAAGCTCTGTTCCCCATTATCTTTTTCATCAGGATCATATAAACAACCATTAATACCATCGCTAATAATATCTGGAATTCCCCCTTTGTTTGCTCCGATTACTGGACATCCTGCTGCCATTGCTTCTAGTAAAACTAACCCAAGTGTTTCTGTACTAGATGGAAATAAAAATATATCTCCAGAGGCATAGGCGCTAGCAAGTTCATCGCCAGATAAATATCCTATGAAATTAGTTTTTGTATTTTCGAAAATTTTTTCAAGCTGGTTTCTATATGGTCCGTCACCTACAAGTGCTAGGCAAGCATTAGGAATACTTTCTAAGACTGGTTTAATTCTCTCAATTTGTTTTTCTGCTGATAATCTTCCTACATAAATCAATAAATACTCAGCGTCATTATAATCCCCAAATAATTTTTTTCTCATTTTCTCACTTTTCAAATCTGGGCGGAAACTATAAGTATCTACTCCTCTTTGCCATAAAGCAGTCCTTTGAATACCTTTATCTTTTAACTCATTTACCATAGCGGTGGATGTACATAAATTTAACAAGGCTTGATTATGTGCTGCTTTAAGTAATTCCCATAAAAGTGGCTCTAACATACCCATGCCGTAATGTTCTAGATATTTCGGAAGATGAGTATGGTAACTGGCAATTAAAGGAATATTATTAGTTTTCGCCAACCATATGCCACCTAAGCCAAGTACAGCTGGATTAACAACATGTATCAAATCAGGGCTAAATTTTTCTAACTTATCTGAGACTGCAGGACCTGGCAAACCCAGCTTCAACTCTGGGTATAAGGGTAATGGCATTGCAGCAACTCCAACTACAGTTGCGCCCATATATGATTCTGGACAACCCTCTGGGCAAAAAATTATAACTTCATCACCATTTTTTATTAAAAATTCAATCGTTTTAGTCAGTCTTGTGACTATGCCGTCAACTTTAGGTAAAAAAGTTTCAGTAAACAATGCAATTTTCACTTTCTTAGGGTAATTATCTCAGAAGTTTTAATTAGTCTTTATGGCCTCAGCTTGTTTTTTAGTCCAGGATGAAACACAGGGTATGCGCTTAAGATCACATCTATTGGAGTATTTTTTAGCAACTTCAACAACTTCTTCTAATAAACCATTATCAAGAGTCGTTGGGTTTAAACCTAATTCTATAAAGCACTTATTATCAACAATTAGATCATTTTCTACGGCTTCATTCCTTGGGTTAGGTAAATAATTGATATCAGCACCTGTTAGAGACGCAACTTTTTTAGCTAGTTCTCCAACTTGATGACTTTCAGTCATTTGATTAAAGATTTTTACTCTCTCTCCAGGTTTTGGAGGATTTTCAAGAGCAAGTTGTACGCATTTTACAGAGTCTTTTATGTGAATAAAGGCTCTTGTTTGACCTCCTGTCCCATGAACACTTAATGGATAGCCAATTGCAGCTTGCATTAAAAATCTGTTTAGAACAGTTCCATAATCTCCATCGTAGTCAAATCGGTTTGTTAATCTAGGATCTTTTAAAGTTGCGTCTGTATTTGTTCCCCAAACAATGCCTTGATGTAGATCAGTAATCCTTACAAGATCATTTTTGTTGTAGTAAAGAAATAATAATTGATCTAAAGTTTTAGTCATATGGTAAACACTACCTGGACTTGCAGGGTGTAATATTTCTTCTTCAAAGCGGCTTCCATCTGGTTGTGGAACTTCAACTTTTAGATAACCTTCTGGAATTGTTGCACCTCTATGTGATCCATATCCGTAAACTCCCATTGTTCCTAAATGTACAACGTGAATATCTAAATTACTCTCTACTATTGCAGCAAGAAGGTTGTGGGTGCCATTAACATTATTATCTACTGTATATCTCTTAGTAAAACTAGATTTCATCGAGTAAGGCGCTGCTCTTTGTTCTGCAAAATGGATCACAGAATCTGGCTTTTCATCAATGAGCAAATTGAGTAATTTTTGATATTGTTTCGAGATATCCATGTTAAGAAATCTCATAGGCTTACCTCCAATTTCTTCCCATGCAGAGAGTCGTTCTGTTATCGAAGCAATTGGAGTTAAAGATTCTACCTCTAGATCAATATCAATTTTTCTACGACTTAGATTGTCCACAATAATTACATCATGATTTTGCTCTGCTAAATTCACCGCACAAGGCCAACCGCAAAAACCATCTCCACCAAGAACAATAACTTTCACTCAGAACTCCAGAATTAATTGTTTCATAATATATTTATTAAACTACTACAGTGTGCTTCCAATTTGCGAAAAAACATTGAAAATAGTTTCAAATCTTCTTTCTTAACCTGATAAACAAAATAATAAGTTTTTATTCTTTTTTTAAACTTTGCTCAATGAAGAGAATTAGATAGATATGTTTTTTTCCGGTGAACTTGCTACTGCAAAATCTTGTTTTTTAACTCGTCCTGCCAGAAAAGCTTGCCTCCCAGCTTTTACACCATGATTTATCGCTTGAGCCATTAGAGGAGGATTTTCAGCTTGTGCTATTGCAGTATTGATTAAAACGCCATCAGCGCCAAGTTCCATGGCTTGAGAGGCTTCACTTGGCACCCCAATTCCTGCGTCAATTATTACCGGCACTTTTGCATTTTCAATAATAATTCTTATATTTGATAAATTTAATAAACCTTGGCCGGAGCCTATAGGCGAGCCCAATGGCATTACAGTTGCACAACCTATTTCTTCTAGTCTTTTTGCAAGAATAGGATCTGCATTGATATAGGGAAGCACAGCAAAACCTTTTTTTATTAAAATTTCCGCTGCTTTAATGGTTTCTATTGGATCTGGTAGTAAATACTTTTTGTCAGGAATAACTTCTAACTTCACAAAATTATTTTCTTCTTGACCAGATAATTTTGCAAGTTCTCTACCCAAAATTGCTATTCTCACTGCCTCATCGGAATTAACACAACCAGCTGTATTAGGAAGCATCCAGTATTTTTTCCAGTTGATCTTTTCGAGTAAATTTTCTCCAGTCTGAGCATTTTTAATTCTTCTAACAGCGACCGTTATAATTTCCGTTTCAGAATTTGACAAACTTTCTACCATATCTTGAGTAGATTTGTATTTGCCAGTACCCACCATTAATCTACTGGAAAATTGTTTTCCACCAATTAGTAAAGAAGAATAATTTTCCATATTTTAGAATCCCTTATCTTTAATACCTTTATAAGGTTTATAGTTGTTTCTTTTTTCTAACTCCTTACTTTTTTTAATTGCTGTTTTGTTTTTTGGATCTATCACCAAAACCTTTTGATAAGTAGCATATGCCAAGTCGTACTCAAGTAGACGCTGCTGTGCTGATGCGAGGTTATTTAGTGCTATAGGATATTCTGGGAGTGATTTTATTGCAAAGTTATAGTATTTAATTGCTTTCTTAAATTCATTTTGAGCAGCATAAGAGAATCCTAAAGCATTATTTATTATTGCTTTTGCTTCATCAGGTTCATTTTCATAATTTTCAATTGCTTTTAGAAAAGTTTTAGTTGCTTCAGAATATAGTCTTTTTTTTATCTGAATAGACCCAAATTCATATAATTCCGTAGCTTGAGAGAGAGAATCTAAACCTTTCTGTTCAAATTTTACTAAATTTAATTCTTCACTTCTTGTTTTTAGAAATTGTCTGAATACAAAAATAGAAATTATTATTAATACAACAAAAAGAATTATTAAATAAGATTGAAAGGAAGATATTTCCATTATTTATATTGACTTTTCTAGATTATATTCTTTTTTCTAATTACTAATGGAAGAAACAATTTTTTCAAAACACTTTGGATCGTTTAAGGCTAATTGAGCAAGCATTTTTCTATTAATAATAATTTCTGAATTTTTCATGCCATTTATCAACTTGCTATAGTTCATTCCATTTATCCTTGCAGATGCGTTAATTCTAGAAATCCAAAGTCTTCTAAAATCTCTTTTTCTTCTTCTTCTATCCCTGTAAGCATTACAAAGAGCTTTCATCACTCTTTGATTTGCTGTTCTGAAAAGATTTTTGTTGCCGCCTCTAAAACCTTTTGCAAGATTTAAGATTTTGTTTCTTCTTTTTCTGGCTATGTTGCCTCTTTTTACGCGTGCCATGAATATCTAATAAAAATTGGTTAAAGATTTATGCGTATGGAATCATTAATCTTACATTATCAGCATCTCTTTCATCAACTACGGCTTTTGTTGATAGATGTCTTTTTAATTTTGAGCTTTTATGATCAAGTAAATGATTATGGAAAGCTCTTCTTCTCATAAATTTACCCGTCGCAGTAGCTTTAAATCTTTTGGCAGCTGATTTACGAGTTTTTAGTTTAGACATTTAAGTCAAATGTGTTTAATTAGGATAATCTAAACCTTTATATGCATTGGTGCAAATTAAAGTTTTTAATTGATTAAGAAAGTTCTAACTTATGAAACTTAAATTTGCCTTTTTAAACTTATTTTTAGGATGCATTTCTTTTTTATTAATAAACACTAAATTTACTTCAAATGTAAAAGGAGAAGAATTGCAAAAGGTTGAACTCAATAATGAAATTAAAAAAGGAAAATTTTTAATTGGTTTAAAGCAATATTTAGGTGGGGAGAATGACAGTTTTTCAAAAAAAAAGAATATCAATTTTATTACTGATAAAGGGTTTTTAAACCTGATATCGTCCAACGGTATTAAACATAAAGCAAAACAGATTAATATTAGCTGGGTGGATATACCCATCAAAAATCCAAAAACAATCGAAAGAATTGTTTTTGGTCCTTTTGCTAGCTATGAATCAGCAAAAAAACAAGCAGAGAATCTTAAAGATAAAGGATTTGAGACGACTGTTGCTTATCCTAAAAATTGGGAAGTATGGATTCCATTTGAAGATGATATTCCAGAGTTTGAATTGAAAAATAAAATTTTCAAAAAAATAAAAAATTTTCAAATTACGCCGGTTCTTAGAAGTGAATATAGTGTTATGAAACTCGAAGGACCTATATATATTTATGCTCAAGAGGAAATAAAAATAAACGGTGTTAATTTTGGTAAAAATTTTTATTTATTAAAAGATTTATATGGAACTTGGACATTAGTTCAAAAAATTGAGTTTGACGATTATTTGGCAGGTGTTTTGCCATACGAAATTGGACCGAATTCTCCTTTAGAAGCACTCAAGGCACAAGCAGTTATAGCAAGAACTTGGGGAATTTTTAATTCTGACAGATTTAATATGGATAAATATCATTTATGTATCACCACTCAATGTCAAGTTTATAAGCCTCCTAAAATTACAAATAAAAAAGTACTACAAGCTATAGAAGCAACTTCAGATTTAATCCTAACTTATGGAAATAAACCAATAAATGCTTTTTACCATGGTTCTAATGGAGGCGTATCTGCTACTGCAGGAGAGTCTTGGCAAATTCAAGATTTTTCTTATTTTAATTCAATCATTGATGGTTCTAAATCATTAAATAAAATTTTTAAACTTCCAATTACAAATGAATCTGATTTAAATAAATTTTTAGATTTTGATAAAGAACATTTTTATGGGAGTAACCATTCTCTTTTTCGATGGAATAAGAAAATTTCTAGTGTTGAAATTAAAGAAAAGTTACTCAAAAACAAACTTATAAATATTAATCAAGATGTTTTGAATTTAAATTCTATTGAACGTGGGTCTAGTGGCAGAGTGAAAAAATTGGAAATACAAACGGACAAAGGTAATAAATCTATTGTTCTTGTTAAAGATGATATTCGACGGGTATTAAATTTTATACCCAGTAATTTGTTTACTATTAATAAATTAAATGATGATTTATGGCTTTTGAGAGGAGGAGGCTTCGGTCATGGTGTAGGTTTATCTCAGTCAGGAGCAATTGAAATGGCTAAATTAGGATTCTCTTATGAAGAAATATTGAATCATTACTATCGAGATGCAAAACTAAAAAAATTTGAGATATTGTCTCAATGAAAGTTAAGTAATTAAAAATTTACTTTTATGAGTAAGGGTTTTTATAAAAATCGAAGATTGAAGTCGTTTATATTTCTTAGTGCTTGTTTTTTAGTAGCTTTTATTCCTCATGCTTACAATATCAACAATTTCTTTTACATTTTATTGACTCTTTCTTTTGTGATTGTTTTTTACGGTTTAATAGTTATTTCTAGAAATTTCAAAAGGAACAACGTTTTAAATACTTTAGGCAGAAGAATTATCAATAAAGAGTTACCTGTGCTTGATATTTTAGTCGCAGCTAGAGATGAAGAGAATGTCATAGCAAGATTAGTTGAAAGATTATTTAATTTAGATTATCCAACAAATAAATTAAATATTTACATAATCAATGATGGTAGCTCTGATAAGACGCCTTTAATTTTAGATAGATTAGCTAGACAATATGACAAGCTAAAAGTCATAAGTCGTTCTCCAAATGCAGGAGGAGGAAAGTCAGGAGCTTTGAATTATGCCTTGAAGTTTACTCATGGTGAATGGTTACTGGTTTTGGATGCTGATGCTGAATTAAAACAAGATTCTTTGATAAGGTTATTTAGTTTTGTAGAAGAGGGTGATTGGTCTGCAGTTCAACTAAGAAAATCAGTAACAAATGTTAGTAAGAATTTTTTAACTTCCTGTCAGTCAATGGAAATGGCTATGGACGCAATCTTTCAATATGGAAGATTATCAGTTTCTGGAGTTTCTGAATTAAGGGGAAATGGCCAATTAATTAAGAAAGAAACATTATTGGCATGTGGTTCTTTTAATGAAGATACAGTTACAGATGATCTTGATTTGAGTTTAAGATTATTATTATCAAAATCTAGAATTGGAATCTTGTGGGACCCTCCAGTTATGGAGGAAGCAGTCGAGAATTTAAATGCTTTATTAGCGCAAAGGCAAAGATGGGCAGAGGGGGGTTTGCAAAGATTCTTTGATTATGGAGATCAATTATTTACCAATAAAATTGATTATTTGCAAAAATTTGATTTAACTTACTTCTTCATCTTGCAATATGCACTACCAATAATTTCTATTTTTGATTTAGTTTTCAGTATTGCTTCGTTAGATTCACCAATTTACTGGCCTATTTCATTTACAGCTTTTATGTTATCTGGAATTGCGTTTTGGTACGGTTCTTCTTGTAAAAGCGAAGTACCAGTATTGCAAAAAAGCAATTTTTTGATGGTATTTGTCTCCGTTTTTTATTTATCACATTGGTTTTTAGTAATCCCTTGGGTAACAATAAAGATGTCTATTTTCCCCAAAAAGATACTCTGGCGAAAAACTATTCATACTGGACTTTAATTTATTCATCAAGGTCTATAATTTCTCCATTAAAAAAATTTGCTAAGTTTTTTGAGCTATCATCATAAGCCTTCTCATTAGATATTTTTGTTGATGAATTAGTTTTTGGTTCTGTTTTTTTTAATGGTTGAAAATTATTCACTTCATTTTTTGTTGTTTCTGGAGATTTGGATGGGTTACTTTTATTTAAATTTTTGGTTGAGAAATTAAGTATTATTTGATTTCCAAATATCTTTTTTACAGTATTTTCAATTATAACTTTTCTGCTTTTTATCATGTTTTCCCAGTTTGGAGATAGTGCTATTGTAATTTTTTCCGAATCAAAACTTTCAAGTTCGGCTTGTTGTGAAAGTAACATTCTTGTTGATGGTAACTCTAATTTAGAAAGAATTAATTCCCAATGATCTTTTAGAGCATTTGATTCATTAGCATTTGGGGTATTATCGTAAATTTTTTCTATATTTTCTTTTTCAAGATCATCAAATTTTTCTAATTTTTCGTTTTTTTCTAAAATTGATTCCTTGTGACTTATATCCTTTTTGATGCTTGGTTTTGGAATTTCATTAGAAATATTTTGTTTATTTGTTATTACGATATTTTTTTTGCTTTCATACTTCTCTCTAGGTGCAATATTTTTGATTTCTTGCTTATTTTCAAAACTATTAATCTCTTGATTATCTAAAAGACCAGTTAAATGTATTTCAAGCCAAAGCCTTGGATTATCACTTGTTTTGATTTGATATTCAATATTTCTCAGATTATTATGCCATTTAATTATTGTTGATTTATTTAAAGTTTGTGAGATCTTATCTAACTCATCTTGAAATTCAGCAGAAGTATAATAAAGATCTGAATATTCATTATTTGCTGTATGTAGCAAGAGATCTCTTGTTATATTTAATAATCCGATAATTATTTGATGTGGTTCGTTTCCAGCATCATATAATTTGTTGCAAGTGATAATTAATGATTCTGGATTATTTTCAACTAATGATTTAATAAGATTTTTTAATTCAATTTCTGATACTTCTCCTAGGAGGTTTTGAATATTATTCATTGTTATACCTTCTGGTAGAAGATTAAGTTGTTCAAGAAGACTTTGTGCATCTCTCATCCCTCCATTAGATCTTTTTGCAATCATTTTTAGTGCTTGAACTTCATACTGAATGGATTCTTTTTCCGATATCTCTGATAAATGTTTAAAAATGTCATCCGGGCTTATTCTTCTAAAATCAAACTTTTGACATCTACTTTGTATTGTATTTAGAACTCTTTCAGGATTTGTAGTCGCAAGAATAAAGACAACTCTTGAGGGTGGTTCTTCAATAGTTTTTAGCAAAGCATTTGAAGCTGCTGTCGAAAGCATATGACATTCATCAATAACATATACTTTCCATCTCGCTTGAGTAGGCACAAATCTCGCTCTTTCTATAATTTCTCTTATATTTTCAACTCCTGTATTTGATGCTGCATCAATCTCGATAATATCTAGAGCGTTCCCATCCGTAATTTCTTTACATAGGTCACATTTACCACATGGATTTATAGTGGGTTGTTCGAACGTTTGACAGTTTAAAGATTTCGCAAATATTCTCGCACTTGATGTTTTGCCAGTGCCTCTTGGACCATTAAAAAGATATGCAGGAGCAATCTTTTTTGTTAATATTGCTTGCTTTAGAGTAATAGATATAAAATTCTGACCAACCAGTTCATCTAGTTTCTTTGGTCTATATTTTTGATGAAAAGGTTTATGTATATTAGGCATTTACTTTTCATAAATTAGAACATTGAGGCTTGTAATTGTAAAGTTGAAACTCTAATGATTATGCAGACTCTTTAATTATTCTATTAGAACCTGAAGGTAGTTTAACAATTTTAGATGAAAATAAATTATCTACCATTTTTTTTGTAATTGTGAATTCTTTGGTATTTTGTTCAGAAGGCAATGTGTACATTACATCAAGCATTAGTTCTTCAATTATTGACCTTAATGCCCTTGCACCAGTTTTTCTTTTATATGCTTCATTAGCTATAGCTTCAATAGAATCAGGCTCAAATGTTAATTCAACATTATCCATACTTAATAAAGTTTTAAATTGCTTTACTAGTGCATCTCTTGGTTGAGTCAGAATAGATTCTAAAGTTTCTTTAGTGAGACGATCTAGTACAGCACAAACAGGTATTCTTCCAATAAATTCTGGAATTAGTCCATATTTAACTAAATCATCTAACTCTAAATTTTTCAGGGAATCTCTTGGGTCTGCAAGTTTTTTTGAATCAACTTTATTTTGATCTGAATTTGTTGTAAACCCTATTGAGTGTTTACCCATGCGCTTTTGTACGATATCTTCTAAGCCTATAAAAGCTCCACCACAAATAAATAAAATTTGACTCGTATCAATTTGTATACAATCATGATAGGGATGTTTTCTACCTCCTTGCGGTGGGACATTAGCTATTGTGCCTTCAAGCATTTTTAATAATGCTTGCTGTACGCCTTCACCAGAGACATCTCTAGTAATTGAGGGATTCTCGCTTTTTCTAGCAATTTTATCTATTTCATCTATATAAATAATTCCTTTTTGAGCTAGCTCTACATTCATTTCTGATTTTTGTAGAAGTCTTAAAAGTATATTTTCAACATCTTCCCCAACATATCCAGCTTCTGTCAAAGTCGTTGCATCAGCTACTGCAAAAGGAACATCTAGAAACTCAGCTAAAGTTTGGGCCAATAATGTTTTTCCACTTCCAGTAGGACCGATTAGTAAAATATTTGATTTTTGCAATTTCGTTGCTTGTGAATCTGTTGAATTGCCATTTTTACTTTCTTCTTTAACTTTCCAAGCTAATCTTTTGTAGTGGTTGTATACAGCCACTGATAGTATTTTTTTTGCACATTCTTGTCCAACAACTTGATTATCTAGAAAACTTTTAATTTCTAATGGTTTAGGGATTGAGTTTAGTTCTAAAGGAACAGATTTTTTTTGATTATCCGTTGGTAATTTCTTTTTTACTTGTTGAGAGTTATTTATTTTAGCTTGATTATCAAGTAGTTCTTCATCAAGAATTTCATTACAAAGATCTATGCATTCATCACAGATATATACCCCAGGACCCGCTATAAGCTTTCTTACTTGGTCTTGTGATTTACCGCAAAAAGAACATTTAAGATGGGCGTCGAATTTAGCCATCGATTATAAATTGAATGTGAAAGGTTTGAAATATTACCTATTCACTAGGATTGCTTATAAATGTCGATTCGTCATCATATTCTTAAAGAATAAGTGTCCCTTGTCACTTTTTGATAACTTTATCAATTAATCCATATTCGACTGCTTCTGAAGGAGATAAGAAGTAATCTCTTTCTGTATCTTCATTAATTTTTTCTAAGGGCTGACCAGTATGTTCAGCTAAAAGCGAATTTAATGTTTTCTTGAGAAAAAGTATTTCTTTAGCTTGTATTTCAATTTCTACTGCTTGACCTTGTGCACCTCCAAGAGGTTGATGGATCATTATCCTAGAATTAGGCAAAGCCAATCTTTTACCTTTGGCTCCCCCAGAAAGTAGAAATGCCCCCATACTTGCTGCTACACCAAAACATATTGTCACTATATCAGGAGATATTTGTTGCATAGTATCGTATATGGCCATTCCTGCCGTTACTGAGCCTCCAGGAGAATTGATGTATATTTGAATGTCTTTTTCTGGATCTTCAGCTTCAAGAAATAATAATTGTGCAACAAGAGAGTCAGAAACTTGATCATTAATTCCAGTACCTAAAAAAATTATTCTCTCCCTCAATAGCCTTGAATAAATATCGAAGGCTCTATCTCCTCTGCCAGATTGTTCTATAACTGTTGGAACGGCAGCATTAGTTTTATTAATGCTTTCGTAAGAGCTTATTGAACTTTGGATTAAATGTTTTTTTTCTGAGTTCACAAAAAGGTTTTCTACTTATAAATAATTTAAAAGGTTTTTGTTTAATTAGTAGGAAATTTCATAAATTATTTTTTTTCTTGTTTATTTTGGTTTTTTTTAGCTTTTGTAGCTTTTGTAGCTTTTGCAGCTTTTGTGGTTTTTGCAGCTTTTGTAGCTTTTGTAGCGGTTTTTGCGGCTTTTGTATTTTTTTCTTTTACTTCAGAGTTTTCTTCAAGCCAAATAATTAATTTTTCTTTGAGTAAATCGTTACTTATAACTTCTGTTAATTTTTTGATATCGATTTGTTTTGAAGAGTTAGAAATTGCATCTTCATAATCTTTCATTTTTAAATCAATTTCATCTTTTTCAACTTTTATGTTCTCTTTTTCTGCTAATGCTTTTAGAGCTAAATTCCTTTGAACATTTTTTTCAGCCTGAGGCCTAGTGGACTCTGCTAACGACTTAACTAATTCCGGTGTAAAAGTAGATTTAACATCAAGACCTTGCTGAGCAAATCTTTGCGCAGTTTGTTCAATATTATTCCTCACTTCTATATCAATCATAGATTTAGGAATTTCAGCAATTAATTCGTTTGTTAATGCATCTAGTAAGGCTTCAATTTTGATATCTTTTTGAGTTTTTTCAAAATTGTTTTTAAGTTGTTCTTCAATATCTTTCTTTAACTCTTTTAATGATTCTTTATTGCCAGATTGTTTTGCAAAATCGTCATTTAGTTCAGGCAATTCTTTTTCTTTAAGATCCTTAAGAGTTATTTCAAAGATCGCCTCTTTGCCTCTTGAATCCTCATGAGAATAATCTTCAGGAAATCTAAGGTTAAGTGTTTTACTATCACCAATTTTCATCTTTACAATTCCCTCAACAAAACCGGGAATCATTTTATTTTTTTCTAACTCAAGATCCATTGATTCACTTGTCCCACCATCAATCTCTTTACCAGAATCTTTATATTTTCCTTTGAAACTAACTACAGCAATATCTCCTAATTTTGCTGCTCTATTAGTTACTGGAACAATATTTGCAAATTGATTTCTAGATTTTTCAAGTGCTTCATCTATTGACTTCGGATCAAATTTAGTTTTTGCGATTTCAATACTAAGTCCTTTGGATTTTTTTAGTTTTAATTCAGGGGCAATATCAGTTTGCAAGGTAACCTTAAGTGATCTATCAGGACTGAACTTTGCAAGTAAAGATTCAAATCCATCTACTAATTCTGGCTCACTTAGTGGCTCTATAGATTTTATTTTTAATGCTTCTTGCCATGATTTATCAATGATCTTTTCTAGAGCAGAAGCATGTAATTGTGTTATACCAATTCTTTGTATTAAGACTTGTTTAGGAATTTTTCCAAGCCTAAAGCCAGGTATTTTGGCCGAACGACTAATTGTATTGATTGTCTCATTTACACACGTTTTGCACGTCTCGGGTGGTATTTCTAATTCAAATGAAATTCTACTTTGAGGCAGAGGAGTTGTTTTTACTTTTAAGCCTTCTTTAGCCATGTTTTTTAACTATTACTAAGAGCCGAAACTTAATTATTTCACATTATGTGATTTCCTTGAAAGTTAATTTTTTGATAAAGTAAAAAAAATAGTCAATCTATTCATAAAAATCATTTTAAAGTGTGAGACAATCTCCGTTTTTGCCTAATAGGCCATTAAAAGTTGCCGTTTTAGGATCTTCAGGTGCTGTGGGATCTGAGTTACTAAAAATTCTTGAACAACGCGATTTTCCAATATCAGAATTGGTCTTGCTTTCATCAGAGCGATCAGAAGGGAAAAAAATTACTTGGAAAGATGAAGAATTAGTTACAAAAAAAACTACTAAGGAAGAATTTCTGAACCTTGATTTAGTTTTAGCTTCAGCAGGTGGAAGTATTTCGAAACAATGGTTGTCTACAATTATGGATCAAAATGCTTTATTGATAGACAATTCTAGTGCTTTCAGATTAGACAAAAACGTTCCTCTTGTAGTTCCTGAAGTTAATGGTAGTGAAGCACTCAATCATGATGGAATAATAGCTAATCCAAATTGCACTACTATTTTGTTGTCATTAGTTTTAGCTCCGTTAAATAAACTTTCTAATATTCAAAGGGTTATTGTCTCCACATATCAATCTGTAAGTGGTGCAGGCCAATTGGCTATGGAGGAACTAAAAATTTTAACTAAACAATATCTTCAGGGTAATCCCCAAAAAAGTGAAGTTTTGCCATACTCCCTGGCTTTTAATTTGTTTTTGCATAATTCACCTATGCTTGAAAATAATTACTGTGAAGAAGAGATGAAAATGGTTAATGAGACCAGGAAAATATTGAATATAATTGATTTAAAGCTTTCCGCTACATGTGTTCGAGTCCCAGTGCTGAGAGCACATTCTGAATCTATCAATATTGAATTTGCTGGTGTAGTTGAACCTAAAGACGCTCTTAAAGTATTAAAAAATGCTCCCGGAATTGAAATTATTGAGGATTATAAAAATAATAGATTTCCTATGCCAAATGACGTGATGGGAAGGGATAATGTTGCTGTTGGCAGAATAAGAACTGATATAAGTCAACCTAATGGATTAGAATTATGGTTATGTGGAGATCAAATAAGAAAAGGAGCAGCACTTAATGCTGTACAAATAGCTGAGTTATTAATTCCAAAAAAATGATTTCAGACAACACTAAGTGTACTAATCCATTATTTGGGCGAATATTGACCGCAATGGTTACGCCATTTACTGAAAATGGAGATGTGGATTATGAATTAGCTATAAAACTTTCAAATTATCTTTTTGAAAATGGTTCAGATGGCATTGTTCTTTGCGGAACTACTGGCGAATCTCCGACTCTTTCATGGCAGGAACAATATGATTTATTTATTGCAGTAAAAGGATCTTTGGATTCAAGTTGTAAAGTAATACTCGGTACTGGTAGTAATTGTACAAGCGAAGCTGTAGAAGCTACAAAAAAAGCCTACAATTCAGGAGCCGACGGTGCTTTGGTTGTTGTTCCTTATTACAATAAACCACCTCAAGAAGGTCTTTATAAACATTTCAGTTCTATTGCTAATTCTGCACAGGATTTGCCTTTAATGCTTTACAACATACCTGGAAGAACAGGCTGCAATTTATTACCTGATACTGTGAAGAAACTTATGGATTTTTCAAATATTCTCAGTATTAAAGCGGCAAGCGGTAGAATAGAAGAAATATCAGAACTAAGAGCTATTTGTGGCTCGGAACTATCTGTATATAGTGGTGACGATTCATTGTTGCTTCCAATGTTATCTGTGGGTGCTGTAGGAGTAGTAAGTGTTGCGAGTCATTTGGTTGGTTTGCAATTGAAAGAGATGATTGAATCCTTTCAAATTGGCAAAGTTTCTAAAGCACTTGCAATTCATGAAAAACTGCAACCTCTTTTTAAAGCACTTTTTATGACCACTAATCCAATCCCTATAAAGGCAGCTTTAGAGCTATCGGGATGGAATGTAGGAAGTCCTAGAAATCCTTTATCTCCACTACCAATGAACATGAGAAAACAGCTTTCAATTATCCTCGAATCCTTACATTAAGGAATATGTTTAACTTGATAATTAAATTTAAATAAAATTAGTTTGATTACAAGCAAGACTTTATAAATTTTTAAATTATGCAATCAAGATCAAATTCAACTATAACAAGATCTTCAAATAATTCATCAGGATCTAAAAATAGTAACAGCCCGATTCTAAGAGTAATACCATTAGGTGGCTTACATGAAATAGGAAAAAATACTTGCGTATTTGAATATGCAGATGAACTAATGCTAGTTGATGCTGGCTTAGCTTTCCCCTCTGATGGTATGCATGGCGTGAATGTTGTTATGCCAGATACAACTTTTTTAAAAGAAAATCAAAGAAGAATAAAAGGAATGATTGTCACACACGGTCATGAAGATCATATTGGAGGTATTTCTCATCATCTAAAGCATTTTAATATTCCCATTATTTATGGCCCAAGGTTAGCAATGTCAATGCTTAGAGGAAAAATGGAGGAAGCAGGGGTATCTGATAGAACAACTATACAGACAGTAAATCCAAGAGACGTTGTAAAAGTTGGACAACATTTTTCTGTTGAATTTATACGCAATACCCATTCCATTTGCGATAGTTTTTCTTTGGCAGTTACAACACCTGTTGGCACGATTATTTTCACTGGAGATTTTAAGTTTGATCATATGCCAGTAGATGGAGAGCAATTTGATATTGAAAGAATGGTGCATTATGGAGAGAAGGGCGTTTTATGCATGTTTAGTGATTCTACGAATGCCGAAGTTCCAGGTTTTTGTCCTTCTGAGAAGACTATCTATCCCTCTTTAGAAAAACATATTGCCGAGGCAAAAGAACGAGTTATCCTTACCACTTTTGCTAGTTCTGTTCATAGGGTGACAATGATCTTAGAGTTGGCCATGAAGCATGGAAGAAAGGTCGGTTTGTTAGGTAGATCGATGATAAATGTTATTGCTAAAGCTAGAGAAATTGGTTATATGAAATGCCCAGATGATTTGTTTGTCCCTATCAAACAAATTAGAGATTTACCTGATAGGGAAACTTTATTATTGATGACTGGTAGTCAAGGTGAGCCTTTAGCTGCTTTGAGTAGAATTTCTCGTGGGGAGCATCAACATGTCCGTCTTAAGACTACTGATACTGTTATATTCTCTGCTAGCCCAATCCCAGGAAATACTATTGGTGTAGTCAATACAATAGATAGATTAATGAAAATGGGAGCAAAGGTTGTTTATGGCAAAGGTGAGAATATTCATGTTTCTGGACATGGTTTCCAAGAAGATCAAAAATTAATGTTGGCATTAGCTAAACCTAAGTTTTTTGTTCCGGTTCACGGGGAACATAGAATGCTCGTTTGTCACAGCAAAAGTGCTCAGATCATGGGAGTTCCAAAAGATAATATTTTAATTATTGAAAATGGAGATGTTGTTGAATTGACTTCTGATTCTATTAAAAAAGGAGATCCTGTAAAAGCTGGAGTAGAGTTGCTTGATAATTCTCGTAATGGAATTGTTGATGCTCGAGTATTAAAGGAAAGGCAGCAATTAGCTGGTGATGGTGTTGTAACTGTTTTAGCACCTATAAGTACTGATGGAAAAATGGTTGCACCTCCAAGAGTTAATTTAAGAGGAGTTGTTACTACTGCAGAGCCACGAAAAATGTCTATGTGGACAGAAAGAGAAATAAGTTGGGTCTTAGAAAATAGATGGAAACAATTATCTAGGCAGACTGGACCTAATAATTTTGAAGTTGATTGGATTGGTGTTCAAAGAGAAATTGAAAATGGTTTATCTAGAAGAATGAGAAGAGAACTACAAGTTGAACCACTTATTTTGTGCTTAGTTCAACCTGCTCCAAGTGGAACTCGTGCATATATACCAAAGATTACAGAGGAGCATAACCACTCTAATAGGAATAGAAATAATCATAATTTCCAAAAGAGATCAAACAATAATCTTCCGAATAGTTCAAATAACCAGCATAAAACACAAAGAAGTCCAAAAGTTTCACAGAATCCATCAGTTGAGACTGCTACAGAAGATTCATTTGAAGGTAGAACAAGAAGAAGAAGATCTGCTGTCACATCTTAACTTTTTCAAAATTTATATAGTTTTTATTCCAAACAATTTTTAAAAACTCTTGCAAGTTAATTTGACCTTTATTTTTTTCATAAATTGAAATTGCTAATTCTGTTAAATTTTTAGAACTACATTGCTTTGGGGATATTTCTTTTAAAAATTTATTTAAGATTGTACACCTTGCTTCAATACACATATTATTTAAGAGATTTCTATTGATACCTTTTGCGTCTTTACAATATAGGTATGCAAGTTCACTAAGATCATTACGTTCATTATTGTAGTTGCTCATTTTTTGAGAAAAATTATTTATCCTTTGAGAACAACCTGGATAGAGAACCTCTAAAGCAGGAATAATTTTTTTTCTAACTAAATTTCTTTTTAATTTAAGATCTGTATTTGTAGGATCTTCCCAGACTGGGATTTTCATATCATTACAAATTTGTTTTGTATCTTCTCTACTGAAAATTAATATTGGCCTTATTAAAAAAATTTGTTTTTCTAGTAATCTTTTGCTCTCGATATTACTCAGACCGGCAAAATTGCTCCCTCTAGATAAATTGAGGATAAATGTTTCTGCGTTATCACTACTTGTGTGACCAGTTAACAAATAAATATTATGTTTTTGCTGGTTCTTATCTAATAAAGTTTTGGCCCTTTCACATAATTTTTTATATCTCCATTCTCGTGCTTTTTCTTCTGAAGAAATATTTTCTTTATTTGCTTGATCAAAATAGAATGAAATATTTTTATCTGCGCAATAACTTTTTAATTCAAGAGCATACACTGAGGATTTTTCGTGCCATTTATGATCACCATGCCAAACATTAATAGACCAATTATGAAGCTTTTTTAGGTCATTAATTAGGGTTAATAAGACCATCGAATCTTGTCCCCCAGAAACACTTATTAAAATATTCGATCCTTTGGGAATTAATATTTTTTTGCTAAGAATCTCTTTATGAAGCTTATGATGCCACGATGACCAATTTCCCTGAGTTAATTTTTTATCAGACATTTTGTGTTGCTCAGATAATATTTTTTAAAAAATGCACTGTTTTACTAAAACAATGTCACAATCGGGTAATAAATTCATTAAGTAAATGAGTCTGATTAATCTTTTGCCACAAAAAATCAATGAAGAGTTAAGAAGCAAATCCTTACTCAAAGTTATTTCAGGATTGAATAATTTCGATGTTCAATCGGTGAAAATAATTGTTGAGGCTGCTTCATTAGGAGGTGCAGATCTTGTCGATATTGCTTGTAAACCTGATCTTGTTGATTTAGCACTTAAGAATTCAACACTACCCGTGTGTGTTAGTTCAGTCGTGCCTCGATCTTTTCAAGATTCTGTAAAAGCAGGAGCATCATTAATTGAGATAGGAAATTACGATACTTTTTATGAAAAAGGTATTAATTTTTCAGATAAAAAAGTTTTAAGCATTACAAAAGAGACGAGGGATTTATTGCCTAATGTTCCTTTATCAGTAACTGTTCCTCATACTATGCCTATTGATAAACAAGTTGATCTTGCTGTAAAGCTAGTGGAAGAAGGTGTTGATATTATTCAAACTGAAGGTGGGACTAGTTCTACTCCTTACTCTCCAGGAATTCAAGGCTTTTTTGAAAAATCAGTACCAACTCTTGCAGCTACCTATGCTATTCATCGAGAATTTAAGAAACAATCTCTGAATATACCAATTATGAGCGCCTCTGGATTAAGCCAAGTAACTTGTCCATTAGCAATATCCTCTGGAGCCTCAGCAGTTGGCGTTGGATCTGTAGTTAATAAATTAGATGATTTAATATCAATGATTGCGGTTGTTAGGGGCTTAAAAGAATCTTTGAAAAATTCAATAATCGGAGAAAAAATTTCTTAGTATAGCATTATCCTTTAGCTATTAGTTTGATGAGTAACTATAAGCTTCAAGCTCCTTACGAACCAAATGGAGATCAACCAGAAGCTATTAAAAAATTAGTTAAAGGCGTTAATAAGGGTAAAGAGTTTCAGACTCTTTTAGGAGCTACTGGAACTGGTAAAACATTTACCATTGCGAATGTAATTCAACAAACAGGAAGGCCAGCACTTGTATTAGCCCATAACAAAACGTTAGCCGCACAACTATGTAATGAATTAAGGGAATTTTTTCCAAAAAATGCTGTTGAATACTTCATTTCTTACTACGATTATTATCAACCTGAAGCTTATGTCCCAGTAAGTGATACGTACATAGCAAAAACTGCTTCAATTAATGAAGAAATAGATATGCTCAGGCATTCTGCAACACGCTCTTTATTTGAAAGGAAAGATGTAATTGTTGTAGCCTCTATAAGTTGCATCTATGGTCTGGGTATACCAAGTGAATATTTAAAAGCTGCAGTTAAATTCGAAGTTGGAAAATCTATCAACCTACGTTCTTCTTTAAGATCTCTTGTTCAAAATCAATATACAAGAAATGATATTGAAATTACTAGAGGTAGATTCAGAATTAAAGGCGATGTTTTAGAAATTGGTCCAGCCTATGAAGATAGATTAATAAGAATCGAATTATTTGGTGAAGAAGTTGAGGCTATTAGATATGTTGACCCTACTACTGGAGAAATACTTGAAAGTTTAGAACAAGTAAGTGTTTACCCCGCGAAGCATTTTGTTACTCCAAAAGAAAGACTTGAGAGTGCAATCAGTGCAATTAGAAGTGAATTAAAAACTCAACTCGATAAATTTACATACGAGGGAAAATTATTAGAGGCTCAACGTTTAGAACAACGCACAAAATATGATTTAGAAATGCTGAAAGAGGTTGGTTATTGTAATGGGGTTGAGAATTATGCTCGTCATTTATCAGGCAGGGAGGAAGGGTCACCCCCAGAATGTTTAATAGATTACTTTCCTGATGATTGGTTGTTAGTAGTTGATGAAAGTCATGTAACATGCCCTCAACTTCATGCTATGTACAACGGTGATCAATCTAGAAAAAAAGTTTTAATAGATCATGGCTTTAGACTGCCAAGTGCTGCAGATAATAGACCTTTAAAATGCGAAGAGTTTTGGGAAAAATCAAAACAGACATTATTTATAAGTGCAACTCCTGGTCAATGGGAATTAGATCAATGTGATGGTGAATTTATTGAGCAAGTTATAAGACCAACTGGGGTATTAGACCCTGTGATTGATGTAAGACCTAGTGAGGGCCAAATAGAAGACCTTTTATCTGAAATAAGGATTAGAGCTGAAAAGAATCAAAGAGTGCTAGTTACAACACTTACTAAGAGAATGGCAGAAGATCTAACTGATTTTTTATCTGACAATAAAGTAAGAGTTAGATATTTGCATTCCGAAATTCATTCAATTGAAAGAATTGAAATTATTCAAGACCTTAGAATAGGCGAATATGATGTTTTGGTAGGAGTTAATTTATTAAGAGAGGGACTAGATCTTCCTGAAGTATCCTTAGTTGCCATTTTAGATGCTGATAAAGAAGGTTTTCTAAGAGCAGAAAGGTCATTGATTCAAACAATAGGAAGAGCTGCAAGACATGTTGAAGGTGTTGCCTTGCTTTATGCAGATAACTTCACAGATTCAATGAAAAAAGCAATATCTGAAACTGAAAGAAGAAGAACTATTCAAAAGACATATAACCAAGTCCATGGTATTACTCCAAAACCTGCAGGCAAAAAAATAGAAAATTCGATATTATCTTTTTTAGAACTTTCCAGAAAATTAGATGCTAATGGTTTATCTAAAGATTTAATTAATATAGTAAATAACAAAACTGACGCTATTCTTAATTCTAATGATAATCAATGTTTGCTAGAAGAATTGCCTGATTTAATAGAAAAGTTAGAAATTAAAATGAAGGATGCTGCAAAAGAGTTAAATTTTGAAGAGGCAGCAAATTTGCGGGATAGAATCAAAAAATTAAGACAAAAATTGGCAAGAAATAATTAAAAAAAATTTATTTTTCTAATTCGAAATGATTATGAATAGCATTCACTGCTTTGTCACAATCTTTTTCTAAGACAATACATGAAGTTCTGATTTCACTAGTAGCAATCATTTCAATATTAATATTTTGATCAGCCAATGCTCTAAATATTTTTCCAGCCGTTCCAACTTTGAATGCCATTCCTGCTCCAACAGTACTTACTTTGGCTATAGAAGGGCCATCTTCAATGTATGATCCAGGTAATTTTTTTGTTATGGCCTCAAAAACTAAGTTAGCTTTTTCTCTATCTTGTTTATTCATTGTAAGACTAATATCCTTAGTTTTTGAAGAGGAAATTCTTTCAGACTGCACGATAGTATCGAAAAGTAAATTATTTTCAGCTAATGCTAAACATATTGATGCTGCTACCCCTGGACGATCAGGCAGTTTACGAAAACTTACTTGAACTTGATTTTTATCTAATGCAATTCCTCTTACTTCAGGTTGATCTTGTATTTCGCTGATTGGATTAACAAATATTTGTGTATCGGATAACTTAAATTTCTCAGCAACAAATCTAATAGTTTTTGGAATATTATTAATTTCAATAACGCAGCTGACTTTAATTTCACTAGTAGCTATTAACCTGACATTTATATTAGCTTGAGATAAAGTATCAAATAAATCAGCTGAAACACTAGGTCTGCCCATAATGCCCGCTCCTTGTATACTTAATTTAGTCATGTTTGTTTTTAGATTATATTCTCCTCCTAATTGACTAGTTATAAGTTCACATTGTTCTGCAGTCTTTTTAACTTCTAATTCACTAACAGTAAATGTAATATCGTTATTATTTCCATCATTTGTAGCTTGTATTATTAGATCTACATTAATACTCACTTCTGAAAGCTTTTCAAATATTTGTGCAGCAATCCCAGGCCTATCAGGAATATTTGAGAGACTGAATACTGCTTGGTTTTCTAATACTTCAAGACTATTGACTGTTTTTGTTAATTCTAAGCTTCCCCTTTTTAGCGCTAGAGGTTGGATTTGACTTTCTAGGAGAGTTCCACTTGAATCACTTTGGCTTGATTTGACACATAATTTAATTCCATAATTGCGTGCAATTTCTACTGCTCTTGGATGCAGAACTGAAGCACCGACACTTGCAAGTTCAAGCATTTCTTCACAGCTAATTTCATCTAAGAGTTTTGCATTCGGAACAATTCTTGGATCAGTAGTAAGAACACCTGGAACGTCTGTATAAATTTCGCAAGTCTCAGCGCCTAAAGCTGTTGATAAAGCTACTGCGGAAGTATCTGAACCGCCTCTACCCAAAGTTGTAATTTCCATGGAACCAGTATGGCTTAATGTTGTTCCTTGAAATCCAGCCACTACAACCACAAAACCCTGATTTATATAATTTTGGATTCTTTCCGTTTTGATATCCAGAATTCTTGCTTTCCCATGAATTGATTCAGTAATAATTCCAACTTGGCTTCCTGTCATTGAAATTGCAGGTATTCCATATTCGTTTAATGCCATTGAGAGAAGAGCTATGGTTACTTGCTCTCCAGTTGAGAGAAGCATATCCAATTCTCTTCGATTAGGATTTTTGCTAATTGATTCTGCTAAACAATTTAAATCATCTGTAGTTTGCCCCATTGCGGAGACAACTACGACAATTTCATTTCCTGCTTCTTTACTTTGACAAATGTTATTTGCAATATTTTTTATTTTTTTAATATCACCGACAGAAGTACCGCCAAATTTTTTTACTAGTAAAGCCATATTTAAATCATAATGTAAATTCTTAAACTTATAATTTGGTTAACTTAAATTAATTAAATTCTCTGTAAAAACATTTATAGGATTATTACCTTGTTTGAGTAATGATTCAATATCTAATAAATTACTCATTAAATTTATTAAATATTCTTGTGATACATTTTTGACTTTTTTACGAATAAAAAAAATTCTTTTTGGATTAGAAATGCCTGCAAGATTGCAAATCTTCTCTGCATTATCATTTTCTGAATTAACTGCTAATTTTACAATTGTATGAATTCTTATCTGACTAATTAAACCTGCATTTAGTCTTAAGGGAGGCTCTCCTTTCTGTAAGGAATAATTTATTTCAATAAGGCTTTCATTAATATTTTTTTGTAAGAGCAGATCGATGATTTTGAAAATGTTGGATTGATGATCACTAAATATTTTTTTTACATCAATACTGTTGAGAAAAAGTTGTGAATTCAAATCACTTGTTACTGCAGAAAGGTATGTTTTTGCTTTAGCTAATTCGTTTATTAATTTAAAGCTATCATTCCCAACAGAATCAATAATTAACTCTACTGCATTTTTATCAATTTTAATATTCATTTCATTTGCTGCATCTTCTAAGAATCTTTTTTGTCCCTCATAGTCCCAGATTTCTGGTAAAGAAAATGATTTTTCTTTGGCTAAATTATTTTTGATAAGTTTTTGTAAAAATTTAGTACTCTTTAGTCGTGAGTCTGGTTTTTTTGTATTTTGCAAAATGAAATAAGTATTTTGAGGTATATTGTTATGAATTTTTTCAAATTTAATTCTTAAATCTTCATTTTTTGCGGTAAAAATTGGATTATTTTTCAATGTAACTATTCTGTATCCATTTCCAAAAGGAGGAGAAAGAACTTCATCAAAAGCTTTATTGACTTGCTCATTATCATCTCCATTTAAATTACTTACGTTGATTTCCTTCCATTCTTTGGATACTTCGTTATCAATTAATTTTTGAATAAATGTATTTTGAGCATTTAGATCATTTCCCCATAATATTTGTATTGGCATAATCGCTCAATAAAAACCATATATTAACTATGATTACTTCTAACACAAATTAAATTTAATGGTAATAGATCATCCAATATTTTTGGAAAGCATCAGATTTATAAGATCTCATTTAGGAGCCAATGATCTAAATTATTTGGAAAAAAAAGTTTTAGAGAGATTAGTCCATACTTCAGGAGATTTTTCAGTTCAAAATCTTATTAATTTTAGTGAAGGGGCTTGCGAAAAGGGGCTTCAAGCACTTAAAAATGGTGCTCCGATTTTAACTGATACTGATATGGCTGCAGCAGCTATAAAATCTATGGCAGAGAATACCAATAGGAATAAAGTATTCACTGCGAGTATGTGGTTTGGAGAAAATAAGCACGTAGAGTTAACTAAAACTGCATTTGGCTTAAGTGAAGGTTGGAAGGAGTTATCTGCTATACATTCTGGAAGGCAATCACCTATTATAGTTATTGGCAGTTCGCCTACAGCTTTAACTTATTTAATTGATATTTTAGAGAATGGAAAAGATTTACCTAGTTTAATTATCGGAATGCCCGTTGGATTTATTGGAGTAGAGAAAAGCAAAAACAAACTGATTTCTACTGATTTTCCTAGGATAGTTTTGAATTCAACTAGAGGGGGTGCTGCCATGGCAGCTGCTGCAGTTAACGCCTTGTTGAGGGAAACTATTTAAAAAGTATTTATCTTTTAAAAATGTCAAAACTCTAATGCATATCATAATTTAATTTATTATTCTCTTCTAAAGAATTTAAAACTGATTTTGCTTTTTCTATAACTTCTTTTGGAACTCCTGCTAATTTAGCTGCTTCTATACCGTAGCTTTTGTTTGAGCCCCCTTTGACAATCCTATGACTAAAAATTAGCTGATCGTTATTTTGTTCTACTAAAACTTGAAAATTTTGTATATTCTTATTTGAATTTTTTAAATAATTCAGCTCATGATAGTGCGTAGCAAAAATAGTATTGCATTGAATTTTCTTTGCAAGATATTCACTTACTGACCAAGCTATTGATAGTCCATCAAAAGTAGAAGTTCCTCTACCAATCTCATCAAGTAAAACAAGTGAGCTAGAGGTTGCTTGATTTAAAATTGATGCAGTTTCAGACATTTCTACCATAAATGTTGATTGTCCAGATGATTGATCATCAACCGCCCCAATTCTTGTGAAAATCCTATCTGCAATCTTGATTTCAGCATTATTAGCAGGAATAAAGCTACCAATTTGTGCGAGAATTTGAATCAACCCAAGTTGTCTTATAAAGCAACTTTTTCCGCTTGCATTGGGACCGGTTAATATAATTAATTTTTGATTATCATCAAAAGAGATATCGTTCGCTATAAATTTTTTATCATTTAACAATTGCTCAACAATTGGATTTCTTCCTGCGATAATTTTTGTACTATTTTTTGTCTTTGTATCATTTATTGGTATTAATGAAGGCTTTATAAAATTGTTTTCTACCGAAGTAATTGATAAACCAAGCAATGCATCAAGAGATGCTATAGATTTTGCGATTGATCTTATTTGTTTTGTTTTTTCAGCAACTATATTTCTTAATTCGCAGAAAATTTCATATTCTCTTGATGAAGCTCTACTTTTTATTTGAAAAATCTTATTTTCTTTATTTTTAATTTCTGAAGTGATATACCTTTCTTCATTAGTGAGTGTTTGCCTTTTGATCCAATGTTGTGGAGCTAAATTAACTTTTGATTTATTTATAGAAATGTAGTAACCAAAATTTTTATGAAATTGAATTTTTAGGTTTGAAATTTTGCTAATTTTTCTTTCTTTTAATTCCTCTTGATTTAACCACTCTGAGTAATCATCCATTAAATTACGTAAACCATCTAATACATTGTCAACACCATCGTGGATCATTCCTCCTTCACTAATATTTAGAGGAGGATTTTCTATTAGTTTAAAACTTATGGTGTCAGCTAATTCTAAGAGTCCTGCATCAATATTTTTTAATTGATTAGTCCAATCTGGGACATCATATTTAAATAATTCAATTATAGATTTTATTTTAGGCAATTTTTTTAAACCTTCCGCTATTGCAATTAAGTCTCTAGGACTTGCATGACCTGCACAAGCTCTGCCAGCAAGTCTTTCTAAATCCCCCATTGCTCGAAGTAGATTTTGGGTATCTATGCGTAATTGTCTTGATTCAATAAAGTTTTTAATTATATTTTGTCTTTTATAAATTTCATTAACGTTTAATAATGGTGAATCTATCCACCTTCTTAAACACCTCGCACCCATGCAAGTATAAGTTCTATCAATGCTCCATAGTAGCGAACCTACATAATTATTTTCTCGTTGTGTATTTTTGATTTCTAAGTTCTTTTGAGTTTGATAATCAATGATTAATTTGTTGTGACCAAATTGAATTTGTGGAAAGTCTAATGAGATTTTTACAGAAGAATCTTTATCTAAATTTGAAGGATTAATTTTTTCTAAATAATTTAATAAACCTCCAAGAGATCTAGTCGCATTATTTAAATTTTTAAGTCCTATTCCTTCTAGGTTTGCAATTTGGAAATATTTTTTTATTAGATAATTTGCTTCATTAATGCCAAAATTTGTCTCTTGAGAAACAGTATATGTTATTTGACTATTTCCTTTAATTAATAAATTTCTTACTTCATTGCTTCCTACAATGATTTCTGAAGAATCTAATTTAATAATTTCATCAAATAGTTTTGGCAGAGATCGACCTTCTAAAGTTATTAATTCTCCTGTGCTTACATCAGCTTTTGAAATACCCCATTCATAAGATTCATCTGAGTTTTCTTCTGCTAAGAAAATAGCAGTAATCCAATTATTTTTCTTTGCTATCAACATCCCCTCTTCAATTACAGTTCCCGGAGTAATTATTCTTGTTATTCCTCTTTTAATTGGAGTCCCGTAATTGCCAGAACTTTTTTCTAATTGGTCGCATATAACTACAGAATAATTTTTTTTAATTAAATCAGCACAGTATCTCTCCATTGCATGATAAGGAACCCCTGCCATCGGGATCTTACCAATCTCTTTGCCAGCATCTTTACTGGTAAGTGTTATTTCTAAAAGGTTAGATATTAATACAGCATCTTCAAAAAAACATTCAAAAAAATCTCCTAATCTATAAAGTAATAACCTATCTTTATTTTCCTCTTTTAGAGTTACATAATGCTTCATTACAGGAGTTAATTTCAGTTTTGAAACTGTTTTATAGCTATAAGATTCTTCATTGATGCAAACATTTTTGTTATTTGAAATTAAATCAGTCTTAAATTTATTGATTAAATTAGTTGAATTTTTTCTTTGTCTAGGTCTTTTTTTTGATTCTTTTTTTAAATCTTCCCAAGATAAATCTTCTGGAATTTTTGTGATTTCTTCTTGCTCATTATTTTCATTACCAATCGCAAATAAATTCTTTTGAATTATCGTATCTTCTTGCATACTTTTTTAATTCCTAAATAGATATTAGGTAGAAATTTTTTTTTTGCATTTAAAGTGGCTAAAGTATGTAAATTTTCTCTAAAAATTATCATTTTCATGAGATTATAGTATTTATAATGATTTGAAACCTAAGACTGAATTATGCAAGCTGTTAACTTTTTCTTCGTAAATGCTTTATTATTTGCTTCTTTAATTGCGGTAGTTGGAGTACCCGTTTTATATGTGACTCAACCTTCTACTGAGGAAGGACAGCGAGAAAGTAGGAGAAAAATTTATTCTATTGCAGCTGTTTGGGTTGTTTTGGTTTTCGTTACAGGAATTGTTTCTTCATTAGTTTGAACTTAACACCTTTTCGTGAGAGTCTATTAATATATCGAAGTAAAATTTAATGGCTATTTTTGAGGGATCTTTTACTAATGCATCTACTTTAAAAGTTGGGATTGTAATAGCAAGATTTAATGATTTAATTACAAATAAAGTTTTATCGGGCTGTCTTGATTGTTTAAAAAGACATGGTTTAGATACTTCTGACTCAAGCAATCAAGTAGATATAGTTTGGGTTCCTGGTTCATTCGAATTACCAATCGCAGCTAAAACCCTCATGAAAAAAAAGAGTTATGACGTTGTAATTGCACTTGGAGCTGTGATCCGTGGGGAAACTTCCCACTATGATGTAGTTATATCTGAGGCGAGCAAAGGTATTTCACAAGTTTCATATGAAAATAATGTTCCAATTATTTTTGGAGTTTTGACTACTGATACTATGCAGCAGGCTCTAGAAAGAGCAGGGATTAAAAATAATCTTGGCTGGAATTATGCTTTACAAGCAATTGAGATGGGATCCTTGATTAAAAATTTAAATTAATTGAGAAAATTTAATTATTTCTATCATAGATCCCTTCTTTGAGATAAAATAAAGAAGTTATGCGGATGTAGCTCAGTGGTAGAGCATCTCCTTGCCAAGGAGAATGTCGAGAGTTCGAATCTCTTCATCCGCTTTTAATGTTTGTATCCCCTAAAGTATTTACAATAATGAGTTTGTAATGACAAGAGTAATTTCTATTGACGATTTAAAAGGATTATTTACTAAACCTTATGGTACGGATGCACCAACAAAACAAAAATGGGCTGAATTTTATAATGAGAATGTGATTTTTGTAGACCCAACGCAGGAAACTGAGGGGTTAGATTCTTATATTAAAGCTCAAGAAAAGCTAGTTAAAAGATGTGATGATGTTTTTTTAGAAACTCATGCGATTTCCATAACTGGAAATTGTGGATTTGTTGAATGGACAATGGGTTTAAAAATTATGGGTAAAGAATTTATTTATCCTGGAACTACTCGTTTATTATTTGGCGAAAATGGATTAATAAAAGAGCATAGAGATTACTTTGATTTTTGCGGACCAACTTTTGGACCAGTTCCTATTTTAGGTCCCTTTATAAGATGGCTTTATAGTAAATTTGTTTCCTAATTTTCCTAAGAAATTTAATTTTTTTATTTAAGCTTTATTTTAAAAGAGAAAAGTTTTTATATTTCACGAATTAACAAATTTTGAGAAGTAACTTCTTTGAAATCAAGTTGCGAATAAAATAATTTTTTATTAGTCGTCATTAAATATAATTTCTTTGTATTTTTAATTTTTTTAGAAGATAAAAGATTTTTTATAATTAATTTCCCAAAACCTTTTCCTTGATGATTTTTATCTATAACAATATCCCAAAGCACTCCACGGTAAATTCCGTCAGTTAAAGCTCTTCCAAAGCCAACTATTTCGTTGCCCACCCAGAGACTTATGACAACATCACTATTAGCAAGACACTTCTTTAGTTCATTAACTTTTCTATTTTTTGCCCAGAAGGTATTATTATCTAATAATTTTTTTAGCTTTTTTAATCCACTAGTAGGTTTTAGATTAGGACCTAAGCCAAAAAATCTCAATCCAAAAGCTCCTTTAGAATGGTTGATTATAGATATTTCTTTCATTTGTTAAAAATGTTTTAGAAAAGTGAAAGATAATTAGGTTATCTTTTTGATTTCAATTTAAATACCTTATACCTTAGTTCATCATTTCTATAAAATTTAAAAGAAATATTCATTCTTCATTCTGTTGTAACGCACTAATTTATAATGTTTGTAATAGGATGAATTTTTAAAGGACTGTTACTTATGCTAAAACTTTTGTTGGGTGACCCGAATACACGAAAGTTAAAGCGCTATCAACCAATAGTGGAAGAGATAAATTTTTTAGAAGAGTCAATTTCTAAATTAACGGATGATGAGTTGAGAAGAGAAACCCATAATCTTAAATCAAAAATTTCAGCAGAATTAGATATTAAAAAACAAAAGGGACTTTTAGAAGAATTCCTTCCTAAAGCATTTGCAATTGTCCGGGAAGCAAGTAAAAGAGTACTTGGCATGAGACATTTTGATGTTCAGTTAATAGGCGGGATGGTTTTACATGAGTGTCAAATAGCTGAGATGAAGACTGGAGAAGGGAAAACTCTTGTCGCAACATTACCCTGTTATTTAAATGCTCTAACTGGAAAAGGCGTTCATGTTGTTACTGTAAATGATTATTTAGCTAGAAGAGATGCTGAGTGGATGGGACAAGTTCATCGTTTTTTGGGTTTGTCGGTTGGTTTGATTCAGCAAGATATGAGTCCAGTTGAGAGAAAGCAAAATTACGAATGTGATATAACTTATGCCACGAATTCCGAATTAGGATTTGATTATCTAAGAGATAATATGTCCACTGATATTAATGAGGTAGTCCAAAGAAGATTCAATTACTGTGTCATTGATGAGGTCGATTCAATACTAATTGATGAAGCTAGAACACCTTTAATCATTTCTGGACAAGTTGAAAGACCTCAAGAAAAATATAAAAAAGCATCAGAATTAGCTTTAGCACTAGTTAAGGCAAAAGAGTTAAGTAAAGATGGCATTGATCCAGAAGGGGATTATGAAGTTGATGAAAAACAAAGAAGTTGTATTCTTACTGATCAGGGTTTTGCTAAATGTGAAGAATATTTGGGAGTAGAGGATTTATATAATCCTCAAGATCCTTGGGCACATTACATCACAAATGCATTAAAAGCTAAAGAATTATTTATCAAAGACGTAAATTATATTATTAAAAATGATGAGGCTGTAATAGTCGATGAGTTTACTGGAAGGGTAATGCCTGGAAGAAGGTGGAGTGATGGACAACATCAAGCAATAGAAGCAAAAGAGAGTCTTAAAATTCAGCCTGAAACTCAAACATTAGCATCTATCACTTATCAAAATTTTTTCCTCTTATATCCCGGTTTAGCAGGTATGACAGGAACTGCAAAAACTGAAGAGGTTGAATTTGAGAAAACATATAAATTAGAATCAACAGTTATACCGACAAATCAAATAAGGAAGAGGCAAGATTGGTCTGATCAAGTTTTTAAGACAGAGATGGGTAAATGGAAAGCTGTTGCTAAAGAAACTATACAAATTCATAGACAAGGTAGACCCGTGTTAGTTGGTACAACAAGTGTTGAAAAAAGTGAGTTATTAAGTTCATTATTAGCAGGAGAAAACATCCCGCATAATCTTTTAAACGCTAAACCTGAGAACGTTGAACGTGAGGCGGAAATTGTTGCTCAGGCAGGAAGAGCAGGTGCTGTTACTATTGCTACTAATATGGCTGGAAGAGGAACAGATATAATTCTTGGCGGTAATAGTGATTATATGGCAAGACTTAAATTGAAAGAAATTTTAATACCTTTACTAGTAAAACCAGATAATGAGCATAAGCCACCCATCCCTAAACAAAGAAGTACAAAAGCTAAGGGTGGGTTTTCTTCAAAATTGGGATCAAATTTGAAAAAAAATATTTCAAGTTCATCAACGAGTCTTTTCCCTTGCAAATTAGATGAAGGAATTGAAAAGAAGCTTTCTCTTTTATCTAATAAACTTGTCGAGAATTGGGGAGATAGACAACTTTCCGTCTTAGAGCTAGATGACAGGATAGCTACAGCTGCAGAAAAAGCTCCTACCGAGGATAACTCGATAGAGCTTTTGAGAGAATCTTTATCAGAGGTTAAAGAAGAATATGAAAAAGTTTTGATTCATGAAGAGGAAAAAGTTAGAAATGCTGGTGGTTTACACGTCATTGGTACAGAGAGACATGAATCAAGAAGAGTTGATAATCAACTTAGAGGAAGAGCAGGAAGACAAGGTGATCTTGGAAGTACCAGATTCTTTTTATCTTTAGAAGATAATCTATTAAGAATTTTTGGAGGCGATAGGGTAGCAAACCTAATGAATGCATTTAGGGTTGATGAAGATATGCCTATTGAGTCAGGAATGCTTACTAGGTCTTTAGAAAGTGCTCAAAAGAAAGTAGAGACCTATTATTACGATATTAGAAAACAAGTGTTTGAGTATGATGAGGTAATGAATAATCAAAGAAAAGCAGTATATTCTGAAAGGCTAAGAGTTTTGCAAGGAATTGATTTAAAGAGGCAAGTAATAGGATATGGAGAAAGAACAATGAGTGAAATTGTAGAGGCTTATATTAATCCTGATCTTCCTCCTGAAGAATGGAATATTGATCAATTAATTTCTAAAGTTAAAGAATTTATTTATTTATTAGACGATCTTAAAGCGGATGATGTCAATTTATTGTCAATAGATGAATTGAAAAACTATCTTCAGGAGCAGTTACGAATTGCTTATGATTTAAAGGAATCACAAATTGAAAAGATTCGTCCAGGATTAATGAGAGAAGCTGAAAGATTTTTTATTTTGCAGCAAATTGATAATTTGTGGCGTGAACACCTTCAATCTATGGACTCTTTAAGGGAATCTGTTGGATTGAGAGGTTATGGACAAAAAGACCCTTTAATAGAGTATAAAAACGAAGGTTATGATATGTTTTTAGAAATGATGACAAATATGAGACGAAATGTGATTTATTCAATGTTTATGTTTCAACCTAAAACTGACAGAGATGATGAGAAATAAATTAATACTTAATCATCTCCAAGAAATTCTATGATTTCTTTATCTTTTATATTTTGAGCATTTCCTAGTTTAGAGATATCAATAGATTCTGAGTTAGCTAGACATTGTAGTGTTTTTTGTAATTTAAGAATTTCATTTTCAAGTAAATCAATTCTATCCATTAAATTTTTTATCACATTAGCTTCTGCATCTGGCAGGGCGGAGTGAGCTAGTGGATTAACTTTGACACCACTTTGATGTACTACCCTGCCAGGAACCCCGACTACAGTGCTATTACTCTCTACATTACGAACAACTACTGAACCTGCACCAATACGTGTATTTGTTCCTACAGTAATAGATCCAAGAACTTTTGCACCAGCGCCAACGACAACATTTTCCATCAAGGTTGGGTGTCTTTTCCCATGACTTTTACCCGTACCTCCCAATGTCACTCCCTGATAAAGCAAACAATTATTTCCTATTTCAGCTGTTTCACCAATTACAACTCCCATTCCATGATCTATGAAAACCCTTTTCCCAATTTTGGCCCCAGGATGGATTTCAATACCTGTTAATGTCCTATTTAGATGACTTAATAAACGGGGAATTAACGGAATTTTTAATTTCCATAATTTATGAGTAAACCTATGAATAACTATTGATTGAAAACCAGGGTAGCAAAGAAAAATCTCCAATATTCCACGAGCTGCAGGATCTCTTTCTTTGATAATTTCTATATCTGATTTAAAAGTTTTTAGTATCATGATCATAGTCTAATTAAGAACTCCAATTTCTTTTTTTAGTTGATTTATTGTTTCTATACTCAAATAATTTTTAGCGCATATGATATGAGGTAATCTAATGAGCTGGGATCGATTTTTTAATAATGTATTTTCCACAACTGATAAACTAGGACCATCACAAACTATGTGGCTTGAAGTCTTTAGAAGCGATAATAGTCTACTGTTATTATCTGATATTGCAGTCATAAGCATTAATTCATTACCACGCATGCTGTGTATGATAACTTCCGCTGCTCTTAATAAACCAGGACTAATGCTGACAATACCAACACAACTTCCAGCATTTAATTCTTTTAGAATTTTCAATTCTTTTTGAAAGTCACTAAGGTCAACAGCAATAGCTCGCACTCCGTATTGCTTAGCAACTTTTTCTAGAGGCTGTAAAAAATATCTGCTTGTCACAATAGTCCCATTATTAGAACTACTCAAAACTTTTTCTAATTCTTCCATAGGGACAACTTCAACTGGTACATTTATTTTTGGAGAGAGGTCCTCTGCTATTAGCATGGAAGCTCCTATATCCTCTCTAGGAGTACTAACAATTATTCTTGCTCCGCACTTAATACGCCAATCAATTTCATTAGTAAATATTTCTCTTGTTTCTTGTAAGGTGCATCCAAGATTTATGAAATTGTCAATAGCCTTTTTTGCTTCTTGATCTGGAGGCTTACTTTTTTTGCCTTTTGAGTAAATTGATTTTTTAAAGTCTTTTTTTGTGAGATTATCTCTTACATAGATACCTGATCCAGCTATTGCTTCAACAACCCCATCTATTTCAAGCTGTCTATAAACCTTGCTAATGGTATTTCGATGTAGTCCAGTTTGCATTGCGAGTTGCCTTGTACTTGGAAGCCTGTGACCTGGAGGATAGTGCCTTGCTGCTATTGCAAAGCAAATTTGATTATAAAGTTGTGTCGAAGACGGAATATCACTTTCTTGTTGAATATGAAATTTCACTTTTAAAATCCTGACTAATTAATATTTATTTATAGTGACACTTTAACATTCGGCATACTTCTAGATAGAAATTTCTTACTCTGAATCTTTTTTAATAAGAGGAGTTTTTCTAGGGCTTAAAAACATAATCATATTTCTTCCTTCTCTTTTTGGTTTTTGTTGTACTTCTGATTGCTCCTCTAAATCATTAGCCATTTTTAAAAGAAGTGTTTCAGCTAAATTTGAGTGTTGAATTTCTCTACCCCTAAAAATCACAGTGCATTTTACTTTATCTCCTGATTTTAAAAATTTAGTAGCTTGCCCTATTCGTACGTCATAGTCATGCTTATCAATTTTGTATCTCATTTTTACTTCTTTAACTTCTGTTTGATGAGATTTCTTTCTTGCTTCTTTTGCTTTCTTTTCTTGTTCAAATTTATATTTACCATAATCCATAATTCTACAGACAGGAGGATTTGCTTTTTCGCTTACTAAAACCAAATCAAGTTCTCTCTGAGAGGCTATTTCTAACGCTTGTAATCTATCTATTACTCCTAATTGTTTTCCATCTGAATCAACGACTCTCAATTGAGGGTATTTTATTCTTTCATTTATATTTGGGAGCTCTCTGACTGGAGCGCGGCGGTCAAAGCGTGGGCGTGGTGGCATTCAGTTTAGTTAATAAGTAGTTTTGATGATGAAAAATCTATTATTCTTAAAGTTAGCCTAAAAAAGACTCTATTTTAATTATTGCATCTTTTAGCAGGTTTTTGTTACTAAGCCAAAGAGGATTATTTTTATTACGAAACCAAGTTTTTTGTCTTTTTGCAAATTGGTTCGTTTTTATAGCGGTTAATTCTATTGCTTTATCAATAGTTAAATGGTTATTTAAAACATCTTTTGCTTCACAATAACCAATTGTTTTTAATATGGGCAAATCAGAGCCATATTGACAAATTAGTTGTTGCGTCTCTTCAATAATTCCAGATAAAAACATATTTTTTGTTCTTTGTATAATTCTTTCTCTTAAGTTATCTCTATCTAATCCAAGTTCTAGTATTTCCCATTCAGGCGGTTTTTGAACTTGTTGACTTGATAAAGGTTTACCCGTTACGTAGAAGACTTCTAAAGCTCTTATTGTTCTAATGCGATCAGCATAATTAATTGTTTTTGTTGATATTGGATCACAATTTTTTAAAAGTTCCCAACATTTTCTCTGCCCAACTGTTTCTAATTGTCTTCTCAAATTCTTTTGTGGAGGAACATTTGGTACAAAAAAACCTTTTGTTATTGAGTTCATATATAAACCACTCCCTCCAACAAGAAAGGGGATCAATTTTTTCTCAATTTCTTTTTGTATTGATTTTTTAGCAATTTCTTGAAATTGTTTTACATTAATTGGATTAACAGGTTCTTTGATATCTATTAAAAAATGCTCTATTTTTTTTTGTTGATTCTCAGATGGTTTTGCTGTGCCAATATCCATATACTTATAAACTTGTCTTGAATCAATATTATGTATGCGAGTTTTTAAATATTCTGCAATTTCAATAGCTAATTCTGTTTTACCACTTGCTGTGGGTCCAATTAAAACTATTACACGAGGTTTATTAGAAGACATATAATTTTCTGAAGAAAAATCGATTAGCTATATAATTAAAGAAATTAAATTTTCCATAGACTTCGAGCCTTTCTCTTATTGCAATGGTAAGTTTAATAAAAGGACTTTTAAAAAATATTTTTTAAAAGTTTAATTTTTTTTTATATTAAATGAGTGAGGACAAAAGATCTAATAAAATATCAAGCGACTATGGTGCAGAACAGATTCAGGTTTTAGAGGGTTTAGAACCTGTTCGTAAACGTCCTGGAATGTATATAGGTTCTACAGGTCCTAGAGGTTTACATCATTTAGTATATGAAGTTGTCGATAACTCAGTTGACGAAGCACTAGCTGGACATTGTGATCATATAGAAATAGTTCTTCGAGCAGATGGATCAGCTTTAATCTCTGACAATGGAAGAGGTATTCCAACAGATATTCATCAAAAGACTGGTAAAAGCGCTTTAGAAACTGTACTGACTGTTCTTCACGCGGGAGGTAAATTCGGAAGTGGCGGCTATAAAGTTTCAGGCGGCTTACATGGAGTAGGAATATCTGTAGTTAATGCATTAAGCGAGTGGGTTGATGTAACTGTTTATCGGGATAGCAACGAGTTCCAGCAAAGATTTGAAAAAGGTGTATCAAAAGGAGTATTGCAAACAAAAAAGCAGTCAGCAAAACCTTTCAAAAAAGGAACAACTATTTGTTTCAAACCTGATAAAACCATTTTTACTGGAGGAATAGAATTTGAATATGCTCTTCTCTCATCAAGATTAAGAGAACTCGCTTATCTTAATGGCGGCGTAAAAATTGTTTTCAGAGATGAGAGAAATGAATTATCAGATGGCTCTTTTAAAGAGGAAATTTACTTTTATCAAGGAGGTATCAGAGAATATGTTCAATATATAAATGCAGAAAAGGAGTCAATTCATCCTGAGATAATTTATGTTGACTCACAAAAAGACAACGTTTATGTAGAAGCAGCTTTGCAATGGTGTTCAGATGTTTATTCAGATAATATTTTAGGATTTGCAAATAATATTAGAACTGTTGATGGAGGTACTCATATTGAAGGATTAAAGACTGTTTTGACAAGAACTTTCAATACTCTTGCTAAAAAGAGAGGCAAAAGAAAAGACATTGAAAAAAATTTAGCTGGAGAAAATATAAGGGAGGGCTTGACGGTAGTTTTATCAGTAAAAGTTCCCGATCCCGAATTTGAAGGCCAAACAAAAACAAAATTAGGGAATCCTGAAGTAAGAGGGATTGTTGATTCTCTGATCGGGGAGGCTCTTACTAAATATATGGAGTTCAATCCTGGAATTTTGGATTTGATTCTTGAAAAAGCTATTCAATCATTTAATGCAGCAGAAGCTGCAAGAAGGGCTAGAGAATTAGTTAGAAGGAAAAGTGTTCTTGAAAGTTCAACTCTACCGGGTAAATTAGCAGATTGTAGTTCTAGGGATCCCTCACAATCAGAAATTTATATCGTTGAAGGAGATTCTGCTGGAGGCTCGGCAAAACAAGGTAGAGATAGAAACTTTCAGGCTATTTTGCCTTTAAGAGGAAAAATTCTTAATATTGAAAAAACTGATGATTCTAAAATATACAAAAATACAGAAATTCAGTCATTAATAACAGCTCTAGGATTAGGAATAAAAGGTGAAGAGTTCGATACCAATTCTTTGAGATATCACAGAGTAGTAATTATGACAGATGCTGATGTCGATGGAGCTCATATTAGAACATTATTATTGACATTTTTTTATAGATATCAGAGAGAACTTGTTGAAAGAGGTTTTATATATATAGCTTGCCCTCCTCTTTATAAAGTAGAAAGAGGAAAAAATCATAAATACTGTTATAACGAGAATCAATTAAAGGATACAATTAAAGGTTTCGGAGAAAATGCCAACTACAATATCCAAAGATTTAAAGGTTTAGGTGAGATGATGCCAAAACAATTATGGGACACAACAATGAATCCTCAGACTAGGATGATGAAGAGGGTTGAGATAGAAGATGCATTTGAAGCTGACAGAATATTTAATATATTGATGGGAGATAAAGTTGCTCCACGAAGAGAGTTTATTGAAACTCATAGTAGTAACTTAGATATGGCAACTTTAGATATATGATAAACAATCTGCTAAAGAATATTTGCTTAATTATCTTTGCATTAATTGGTCCTATAACCCTTCCTGCTGGAGGGATCCAAAAAAATTTAAATCAAGATAATTTGCTTAATAGTACCAAAGAAATTATATTAAACTCGAAAGCTTCTCTTTATTCTTTTCCAAAAATAGATGCTAAAAAGTTAATGGTTTTAGATTCAGGGACTTCAATTACAATACTACGTAACTGGAAAGTTAATGAAAAAGAAATTTGGCTTAGGGTGGAATTAGCTTCTAATAAAATACTAGATGATCCAAATAAGATTTTGAAAGGCTGGATAAAAATGTAAATTTTGGATCTGACTTCAGCAAGTATTTTTTTACTCGGGAGTACTTTTGGATTAATACTGAGAATATTTATTCAGAATAATTTTAAAATAAGAATAGGAATTGATATTCAAAATACTTCAATAGTCAATTTCATAGCATCTTTTTTATTAGGTATTTTAGTAGCATTAAATTTTATTAATCAAAATATATTATTGTTATTTTACACTGGATTTTTAGGATGTTTTAGTACATTTTCTTCTTTTATCTATCAGTTATTTATTTTATTTCAGAATAAGAAATATTTAAGTTTATTTTTTCACTTCATAGAAGTAATAGTTTTTTCTTTTCTATTATTTTATTTAGGTTATTTTCTTATTAAATCTTTTTAAAATGAAAATAAAAAATTTAATTTATTTTCTTTTTGCATCTTATATAGGCGCTTTTTTTAGATTATTTTTTGATAATAATTTCATTATTTCAATAGTTGGGTCATTTTTTTTTGGTTTTATTATCAGCAGAAGATTAAGTTACTCAGCCGAAAAATTTTTTTTTCATGGTTTCTTTCCCTGTTTTACATCTTTTAGTGGATTTATATATTTTTTGTATCAGTTTTTAAATCAAGGAGATTGGATTAAATTTATAATTTTTTCTAATTTGATCATTATTTTAAATTTATTTGTGATGTATTTGGGGTTTTGGATTAGTAGAAAAATTAGTTAGATTTCTTATAATATTGTTAATACATTGACAATGATTTATATCTATGAACGAAAGTAAAATAGAGTCGATTACATCCTTATCTTCAGATCTAAGTGCTAGAGAAAATATCACTATCCAACTTGAAGAATTGCTTGTTGCAGGCAATTATGATGAAGCAAAATTAATACTAGAACCTTCTCAACCAGTTGACATTGCTGATGCTATTGGCAGTCTTCCATTAATATTGCAAGCGTTAGCATTTCGATTATTAAAGAAAAATGAGGCAATAGAAGTTTATGAATATTTAGATCCAATAGTTCAGCAAACATTATTGGACAGGCTTCGTTCAGGAGAAGTTTTAGAAATTGTGGAAAAAATGTCACCTGACGATAGGGTTCAACTATTTGATGAGTTGCCTGCAAAAGTCGTAAGAAAATTTTTGTCTGCCCTTAGTCCTGGAGAAAGGAAAGTAACAGCGGAATTGCTTGGATATGAGCCTGAAACTGCTGGAAGATTGATGACTACTGAATTTATTGATCTTAAAGAGATGCAGACAGCTGCAGAGGCTTTAACTTTAGTAAGAAAAAGAGCTCCATTTACAGAAACTATTTACAGTTTATATGTAACAGATAAAGAAAGACATTTAACTGGTATTCTTTCGTTGAGAGACCTCGTAACAGCAGATCCTTCTAAGCCAATAGGAGATGTGATGACAAAAGATGTCGTTAATATTTCCACAAATACTAATCAAGAAGAAGTTGCAAGGGCAATACAAAGGTATGATTTTTTAGCTCTCCCGGTTGTCGATAAAGAAAAAAGACTTGTTGGAATAGTAACTGTCGATGATTTAATTGACGTTATTGAGCAAGAAGCAACTCGAGATATTTATGCTGCAGGCGCTGTTCAATCTGGTGATGAGGATGATTATTTCCAAAGTAGTTTATTCACAATTGCCAGAAGAAGGATTCTTTGGTTGTTAATTTTGGTTCTAGCAAACGGTTTAACTACAAAAGTTATTGCAATGAATGATCAAATCTTAAAAGAAATAGTTTTGCTAGCTGCTTTTATTCCATTGCTAATAGGTACGGGGGGAAATGTTGGCGCTCAAAGCTCTACTGTTGTTATTAGGGGTTTGAGTACACAAAAATTGAAGTCTCTTGGTGCAATTAAAGCAGTAGTTAGGGAAGCGATAACAGGGGCTCTCCTTGGGGTTTTGATGATGCTATTTATATTTCCTTTCGCTTGGTGGCAAGGAGAAGGGCCTTTAATAGCATATGCAGTAGGCATAAGTCTCATTTCGATAACAACCTTAGCAGCAACCACAGGAGCAATTCTTCCTTTGCTGTTTGACAGAATGAGGTTGGATCCGGCATTGATGTCCTCTCCTTTCATAACGACTGTTACTGACATCGCAGGTGTATTTATTTACCTGAGTACTGCAAAATGGCTATTAACTAGCCAATTTCTATAAAATTAAATAGGTATTTATTCTCATTTTTGTAAATTTGTGGATTTTTTTGTTTAACTTTACATTTCTTAATGGTATTGTTTACAAAACATCATTCAACTTTCATGTCTGAAACATTAAATGAGACTAAATTAGCAACTATATCGAGTTTAAAAGCAAGTAACGATGTTGATCTAGTTCGATCATACTTGAGAGATATAGGAAGAGTACCACTTTTATCTCATGAGCAAGAAATTACACTTGGTAGGCAAGTCCAAGAATACATGGAAGTTGAAAGAGCTGAATTAGAAATAATCGAAATTACGGGAGATAAACCAACTACTGAAGAATTATCAAAAAAATTAAATTTATCTATCTCCCAGATAAAAAAAAGATTAAGAGCTGGACAGAGAGCTAAAGAAAGAATGGTTGCTGCGAATTTACGATTGGTGGTCAGTGTTGCGAAAAAATATACTAAAAGGAATATGGAGTTACTAGATTTAATACAAGAAGGTACAATAGGGCTTGTTAGGGGAGTTGAAAAATTTGACCCAGCCAGAGGATATAAGTTTTCAACATATGCATATTGGTGGATTAGACAAGGGATTACAAGAGCGATAGCAGAAAAAAGTAGAGCAATAAGATTACCGATCCACATAACTGAAATGTTAAATAAATTAAAAAAGGGTCAAAGAGAATTGAGCCAAGAAATGTCTCGAACTCCTACAGTTAGCGAACTTGCCAAATATGTAGAACTTCCTGAAGAAGATGTTAAGGATTTGATGTGTAAAGCGGGACAGCCAGTTAGTCTTGAAACCAAGGTTGGTGATGGTGAAGATACTGTTTTATTAGATCTTTTAGCGGGTGGAGAAGACTTACCTGATGAACAAATTGAAATGGATTGTATGAGAGGAGATCTTCATTCACTACTTCATCAATTACCAGATTTACAATGCAGAGTTTTGAGGATGAGATATGGCATGGATGGTGATGAACCAATGTCTCTTACAGGTATTGGAAGAGTACTAGGGATAAGCAGGGATCGAGTTCGAAACCTAGAGAGAGATGGATTAAGAGGTTTGCGAAGACTTAGTGATAATGTTGAAGCTTATTTTGTTTCCTGAAGAAATTCATATATAAACTTATTTGTTACTTCTGGTTCTTCATCATGAGGACAGTGACCAGCATTTTTAACAATATCTAGTCTTTTAATATTCCTAAATTTATTCTTCCACTCTTTTGCTTCGCTTAAAGACTCCCAAGGATCTTTTTCTCCCCAAATTAATTGGATTGGAGTATCAACCTTGTCGAGAAGGTCTGTTGCAAGATAGTCGTCAAATAGGTTAATAAAGCCACGAAATGCTTCTTTAGAATTTTTCCTTTTAGAGGGTCTATATAATATTTCAATTAATTCTTCATCGATATTTTTTCCTGAGGGATAAGCTTGTTTAAGTATTTTCTTAATAATTTTTGGATTAGCAGCTCTTGAAAAAAGTGTATTACTAATTACTCTTTGCCTGACAATCGTTTTAAGGACGGGTCTAAGAAGATTCATTAAGATATCACTTCTTTTTAAACGTTTATCATCCATTGTTCTTTGTGCACAATCAATCAAAATGACACCTTTGCAATTATCTTTTAGGATTTCAGCAGCTTTTAATGCAATAACACCACCAATTGAATTTCCTACTAAGTAAACAGGCGATTTTATTACTTCTGCACAAAATGTTGATATTTGATTACCCCATAAGTTAAATGAATATTTAATTGAGTTTTCTTTATAAGGTTCGTAATCTAATAAAGCATTGGGCTGACTGCTTTTTCCAAATCCTAATAGATCAATTGCGTAGCAGTTAGAAACATTACCAAGAAAATCTTGATTATGTCTCCAGTGGTTTTTCGATGCCCCAAATCCATGAATTAATAAAATATTAGTATTTTTTTCGAAAGGAGATTTTTTTGATACAGACCAAGAAATTTCCCAATTTTTCCATTTCCAAGTTTCAGTTTTATTTAAAGACACTATTAATATGTTGTTAATTAAACTTTAATTCAAAAAAAAAATATTCGTTTTTAAACAATTATTCTTAGTTAAGAAAAGGGTTCACTTTATGAAAAAGAAAAAGGTTATGTGTGTTGGAGAGGCCTTAATAGACAGAATCAGAAATAAGTCAAATCAGGGATTTACAGATTTTTTGGGCGGCGCGCCAGCTAATGTTGCTTGTGCATTAAGAAAATTAAAAATAGATTCAATATTTATTGGATGTTTGGGAAGTGATGATTATGGAAAAAAATTTATAATGCAATTTAATGAATTGGACGTTAATTTAAATTTTTTGCAATTAGATAATAATTCATCTACTCGAGTGGTTAATGTAGATAGAGATCAGTTTGGAGATCGTTTTTTTTCAGGCTTTGAAGAAAGTTCTCACTCTTTCTTTGCAGACGAAATTTTTAGCAAGAAATTTATCGAAAAAGAAATTTTAAATTTTGAAAAATATCTTCTAGAAACAAAATATTTAGTTACGGGAACGATCTTATTATCATCTCCAATATCAGCAGAGACTATCTTTTTTCTTATTGAACATGCTAAAAAATTTGAAGTCAAAATAGTTATTGATTTAAATTGGAGAGAGGTTTTTTGGGATCATTCAAGTTTTTCATCAGAAATTAGTAAACCCGCGAGAGTTAATTTAATCAAGAAATTTTTAAATCATGCAAATGTTTTAAAACTTGCTAGAGAAGAAGCAACTTTATTTTTTGGGGATGAAAATCCCTTAATAATATCTCAACAAATGACTAATAATCCTGATGTAATAGTAACTGATGGAAAAAATCCTGTTGCATGGTATATCAATGGATTGCAGGGCATTACAGCAACTCCTACTTCACAAAAAATTATCGATACAACTGGTGCAGGCGATGCTTTTTTGGCTGGCTTAATTTCAAAATTAATTTCTTCTGGCTATCCTTCAAACGAACTAGAGATAGAAGATTGCATTAAGTTTGCATGTGTTTGTGGATTATTGACTTGTCTTGGTGAAGGCGCCATCGAGCAGCAGCCATATCATGAGAAGGTTAATAAATTCTTGGGATCTCTTATCTCGTAGTATCTTCCATGATTTTTTGCGTAACTAATTTTTATTTTCCAGAAGTTTTCAATATATGGTTCTATTAATTCTGGCCATTCAATAACCAAAATAGCTTGGTTTTGCATTGCCTCTTCTTCTTCTGAAAAAAAAACTTCTTTTGCTGAAGAAACATCCTCTAATCTGTATAAATCAAGGTGAATTAGCGGAATTTTTCCAGAGTTATAGTGATGTGATAAAGCAAATGTAGGGCTTGTAATGTCCTCAGAGATAGATAGCCCATCGGCAATGCCTTGAACAAATGAAGTTTTACCGGCCCCAATTGGACCTTGTAATAAAACAATTGATTGGGGATTTAATATGTGTGAGAGTTTATTTCCTAAATTTAAAGTCTCTTTTAAATTCTCAACAAACACAAAAATACACAAAAATCATTTATAGTTTAATAGAAAAATTATTTACTAGATATGGTAATAGCAAATTCAGTTAAAACCTCCATACCAAATTACGTAATTGCTGATATCGCCTTATCAGATTTTGGTCGTAAAGAAATTAAAATTGCCGAAACAGAAATGCCAGGATTAATGGCACTTAGAGGTAAATATCAATCTGAAAAGCCACTAAAAGGTGCAAAAATAGCTGGAAGTCTTCATATGACTATTCAGACAGCAGTTTTAATAGAAACTCTTGTTGATCTTGGTGCGGAAGTGAAATGGGCTTCATGCAATATTTTTTCAACTCAAGATCATGCAGCCGCAGCTATTGCTGAAAAAGGAATTTCTGTATATGCAAAAAAAGGTGAGACCCTTGATGAATATTGGCAGTATACCCATTACATCCTTGATTGGGGTGTAGAGTCTCCAAATATGATTCTTGATGACGGTGGAGATGCAACTGGCTTATTGATACTCGGCAGTAAAGCAGAGAAAGATTTATCTGTTTTAGATAATCCTGGAAATGAAGAAGAAATCGCTTTATTTAATTCAATTAAGTCTAAGTTAGAAAATGATAGTGACTTCTATTCTAGAATAAAGAATAATATCATTGGTGTTACTGAAGAAACTACAACAGGAGTTGCAAGACTTTATCAACTGCAAAAGCAAAATGCTTTACCTTTCCCTGCTATTAACGTTAATGATTCAGTCACTAAGAGCAAATTTGATAATTTATATGGCTGTCGAGAATCTCTAGTTGATAGCATTAAGCGTGCCACCGATGTCATGATTGCTGGAAAGGTAGCTTTAGTAATGGGATTTGGAGATGTAGGTAAAGGTTCAGCTCAGTCTCTAAGAGGACTAGGCGCAATTGTAAAGGTTGCTGAGGTTGATCCAATTTGTGCTCTTCAAGCTGCAATGGAAGGTTATAGTGTGGTTACTCTGGATGATGTTGTAAAAGATATTGATATATTTGTTACAGCCACTGGGAACTACAATGTAATAACCCATCAACATCTTGTAGAGATGAAGGATGAGGCTATTGTTTGTAATATCGGTCATTTCGATAATGAGATTGATGTGGCATCATTAAAAGATTATCCATGGGAAAATATTAAGCCTCAGGTTGATCACATAACTTTACCGAGTGGTAATAAGATAATTCTTTTAGCTGAAGGTAGATTAGTGAACTTAGGTTGTGCCACAGGACATCCAAGTTTTGTAATGAGTAATTCCTTTACTAATCAAGTATTAGCACAAATTGAACTTTTCAATAAGTCAGAGGAATACTCTAAGGAGGTTTATGTTTTACCAAAACATTTAGATGAAATGGTAGCTAGATTACATCTTGATAAAATTGGTGCAAAATTAACAAAATTAACTAAGGAACAAGCTGATTATATTAATGTTTCTGTTGAAGGTCCTTATAAACCAGAACTTTATAGATACTAAGTTTGAGTCTAATTTTTGTAAATTTTCTTACTTCAATTCCTGACTACATTAGTTTGGCTGTTGAAAAGAATTCAACAATCGCATACCTCACTATTGGTTTGGCTATGTTTTTGGAAAACATAATTCCTCCAATTCCCTCGGAAATAATTATGCCATTGGGAGGGTTTTTTGTTTATCAACAAAAATTAAATTTTTATATTTTAGTTTTTTGGGGATTATTAGGAACGATCCTGGGATCTTTGCCATGGTATTACTTAGGCAAATTAGTAAATGAACAAAGACTTTCAAACTTTCTTGACAAAAAAGGAAAATTTTTAGGAATTTCTTCAAATGATTTAATCAAAAGTAAAAGGTGGTTTGAAAGATATGGGAGCTCTTTGGTTTTTTGGGGTCGATTAGTGCCGGGAATAAGAACTTTAATTTCAGTTCCTGCAGGCATAGAACTTATGCCATTAAGAAAATTCTTAATTTGGACTACATTAGGTAGCTTGATTTGGGTTGCTCTTCTGACATATGCAGGTTATTTTTTTGGTGAAAATTATCAAATAATTGAAACTTATTTAGATCAAATCAAATATGTCGTGAAGCCAATTTTAATTTTAATTTTCTTATATTTTTTTATAAAACTGCTTATTAGATTAGTTAGAAAAAATAAAGATTAGAAAGGGATTTCGCTGGAATTATTGTTATTTGAATATTGGTTATTTTCAGAATCTTTTCTCGAGCCTAGTAAGTTTAATCTATCAACTCGAACAACTGGTTTGAATCTATCTTCACCAGTATTTTTATCTTTCCAACTATCAATTTTAAAGCTCCCTGTAATTCCAATTAAAGATCCTTTCTTAACATAATCTGCTGCTATTTGGGCTTGTTTACCCCATATTTCTAAATTAAACCAGTCTGGCTCTTCATCTCTGCTTCTTCTGTTCACTGCAAGAGTGAAATTAGCTACGATACTTCCAGATTCAAAATATCTGACATCTGGTTCTCTACCTGCTCTACCAACTAGGTTAATAGTGTTAATTTCCATAAATTTTTTTTTTATACTACTCCCTTTTTGAGTTTCTGCTCAAAGTTTTGCGTGCTATTCATAACCAAACGAGAGAATTGTGAGAGCTTAACAGAAAATAGATATATTATTTATAAAAAAGAATTCTTATTGTGATTTTTAACAGATTTAAATTTTCTAGAGACATTGGTATAGATTTGGGAACGGCCAATACTCTTATACATGTATCAGGGAAGGGAGTTGTTTTACAAGAGCCTTCTGTAGTAGCTATGGATTTAGAAGAAGGGGTCCCATTGGCTGTTGGTAAAGAAGCAAAGTTAATGCTTGGAAGAACACCTGGCAATATAAGAGCTGTAAGACCATTAAGAGATGGGGTTATTGCAGATTTTGATGCGGCAGAGCAAATGATAAAAACATTTATTCAAAAATGTAATGAAGGTAAGGGTTTAGTAGCCCCAAGAATAGTGATTGGTATTCCAAGTGGAGTAACAAGTGTTGAGCGAAGAGCAGTCAGAGAAGCTGGATTAGCCGGTGCAAGAGAAGTACACTTAATTGATGAACCTGTTGCAGCAGCGATAGGAGCATCTTTACCAGTAACTGAGCCAATTGGAACTATGATTGTTGATATTGGTGGAGGGACTACTGAGGTTGCAGTATTAAGTTTAGGTGGAACCGTATTAAGTGAATCTGTTCGAATAGCTGGTGACGAAATAAATGAATCAATTGCCCTTTATCTTAAAAAAGTTCATAATCTAGTTGTTGGAGAGAGAACTGCAGAAGACATTAAGATCAAAATAGGATCTGCATTCCCAGATGATGATTTTGATAAAACTACTCTAGAGGTAAGAGGTTTACATCTTTTATCTGGTTTACCTAGATCAGTTACTTTGACATCAGGAGAAATTAGAGAAGCCATGGCTGATACGCTTAGTAAAATAGTTGAAGCTGTAAAAAGAACTCTAGAAAGAACTCCCCCAGAACTCGCCGCAGATATTGTTGATAGGGGGATTATGCTTGCAGGAGGTGGAGCTTTAGTAAGAGGCATTAATGATTTATTAAGTGATGAAACGGGAATTTTTACTCACATTGCAGAAAACCCTCTGCTGTGTGTAGTTAATGGCTGTGGGGAGGTTTTAGATGATTTTAAAAAACTTAAAAGAGTAGTTGATACACCCGATTTTATTAGGAACGCGATAAGAGATTAATAATATGTTAGATATCCGACGAATTTCTACTAGTCGTTGGTGGCATAAAAAGAAAAGTTGGATTTTCTTTGTAATTTTTTTGTTTTTTATTTTTGTAAGGATATCAAAAGGATCTATTTATAAGGATTTTTATTATTTTCTTTCAAAGCCTTTTTGGCCTGGTCAATTTCAAAAAGAAGTTATTGTTAATAGTTTAGAACAAGAATTTTTAATAAAGTTAAACCTTCTTGAACAGGATAATATAAGATTACGGAAAATCTTATCTCTTCAAGAAGTATCTAATGATGATAATATTTCAGCTGCAGTTATTTCGAGAAAAACAGGAGGTTGGTGGAGACAAATAATATTAAATAAAGGTTCAAAAGATGGAGTTGAAGTTGGTAATTCTGTTATTGGTCCGGGGGGTTTATTAGGGAGAGTAAATAATACTTCTTTATTTACATCGTCAGTAACTTTAGTAACTTCTCCAGATAGTAAGTTAGGTGTATGGGTGGATAGAATTCAAATTAATGGTTTACTGGTCGGTGTAGGAGATGATTCTCCTAACTTGATACTTTTTTCAAAAGATGCGGATATAAAAGTTGGAGATTTTGTGTCATCTTCTCCTGCTAGTACTTTATTGCCTCCAAATATCCCTATCGGGATTGTTCAATCTATAGATGAGCCATTTAAAGAAAAAAAAATGATAAAAGTATCACTTTTGGCAAAACCTCACTCAATTGATTGGGTGCAAATTTTAAAACTAAAAATTTAATGTATAAATTTTTTAAAAAAAAAATTCCATTAATTTTTTTTGTTTTTATCCCAATTATTTTTTTATGGCATCCTAGTTGGCTTGGATTTTTAGGTTTTCAACCTTATTGGCCCTTATTTTGGTTATTGCCTTGGTCAATGATTAATGGATCAATGAGTGGACTAGTATTTGGTTTATTTTTAGGATTAATTTTAGACTCTATAACTTTAGCGGGGAATTTTACCCAAATTCCAGGTTTGATTTTATGTGGATTTTTGTTTGGGAGAATTAAATTACACAGTGATTTTTGGATAGGACATTTTAGGTATGGTTTAGTTTGTTCTTTTGGAAGTTTTTTATGTGGGACTTTTTATTTTTTACAGATTTTGTTTAAAAATTTTTCAGATAGTAATTTTTTAATGTTTATTCCCAGTTTTCAAAATATTTTAGCTGAAGTTTTTCTTACAGGTTTTTTTGCTCCCTTATTTTGCTCACAACTAATAAGAATTTTTAAATTTTCCAGGAGAAAATTACATTAAAAAATAACTTATGCCAAGAACTAGAAAGTTTTTTTTAATATTTATATCTTTGTATAATCTAAAAGTTTTTGTAAAACTTAGGAATATCTCATTGAGCGTACATAATGTTATATTTTTAATTGTTAGAATAAATATTCATAGCAATAATTCTTTGCTTTGAAATATCTGGAAATCTTTTTTAACTATGTCAAAAGCAAGAATCTTAGTTGTTGATGATGAACCAGCAGTATTGAAGGTATTAGTTACAAGACTTCAATTGGCAGGATATCAAGTTTATTCGGCCACTAATGGAGAAGAAGCTCTTGAATCTTTTCACAGAGATTCTCCAGACTTGATAGTTCTTGATGTTATGCTTCCAAAAATGGATGGTTTTGCTGTTTGCAGAAGAATTAGAGCTGAATCAGTTGTACCAATAATATTCCTAACTGCTTTAGAAGCAATTTCTGAGAGAGTCGCAGGTTTGGACTTAGGAGCTGATGACTACTTATCTAAACCATTTAGCCCAAAAGAGTTAGAGGCCAGGATAGCCACCATTTTGAGAAGGATGGGTCCTACTGTATCGGTTACCGAAACTAAAGAGGTTCCTTCCGGTAAAGGAGTTATGAAATTTGGAAGTTTAGTTGTCGATACTAATCGAAGACAAGTATCTAGAGCAGGCGAAAGAATTAGCCTTACTTATACTGAATTTAGTCTTCTAGAATTATTATTCGATGAGCCTGGTAAGGTTGTTCCACGAGCTGAAATATTAGAACAGTTATGGGGTTATCCTCCTCGTAGAGCTGCAGATTTAAGAGTTGTAGATGTTTATGTAGCAAGATTAAGAGGCAAATTGGAACCAGATCCAAGAAATCCAGAATTAATACTAACTGTTAGAGGTATTGGTTATGCATCTCAGAGAGTTGGCGAAACTGCAACAACTTTGGCAAGTTGAGCTTTATTCTGATACTTTTATTAAATAAAACATAATTATAAGTGTAAATTTTGTCTGAAATAAGAGAAGCCCGCCTACAAAAAGTTAATTTACTCGTTAGTAAAGGATTTGTTTCTTACGCAGAGAGTTTTAAAGTTTCACATACTACAAAATTTCTTATTCAAAAATTTGATTATTTAGAAAATGGTCAAGAGATAGACTTCAATGTTTCTCTCGCAGGACGAGTGATGGCAAAAAGAGTAATGGGTAAAATTGCCTTTTTTACAATAAGTGATCAAGAAGGTAAGATTCAGCTTTATTTAGATAAAAGGATTATTAATTCCAATTTAGAGAAACAAAAATTACTTTCTTTTGAAGATATTAAGGAGATAGTAGATATTGGTGATTGGATAGGCGTTTATGGAACGATTAAAAAAACTAATAAGGGTGAGCTTTCAATTAAAGTCCTAAATTGGGAAATGTTATCCAAATCATTGCAGCCTTTACCTGATAAATGGCATGGATTAACTGATATTGAAAAAAGATATAGACAACGTTATCTGGATTTAATAGTGAATCCTCACTCTAAAAATGTATTTAAAACAAGAGCAAAATGTATAAGTTTTATAAGAAATTGGCTAGATAATAGAAATTTTTTAGAGATAGAGACTCCAATTCTTCAATCTGAAGCTGGTGGTGCTGAAGCGAGACCATTTATTACTCATCACAATACATTAGATATTCCGCTTTTTCTGAGAATAGCTACAGAATTACATTTAAAAAGAATGGTTGTTGGAGGATTTGAGAAAGTTTATGAATTAGGAAGAATTTTCCGTAATGAAGGTATAAGTACAAAGCATAATCCTGAATTTACTTCAGTTGAAATTTATCAGGCTTTTTCTAACTATATCGATATGATGGATTTAACAGAGGAATTGATAAAAGATGTTGTAGCAGATGCATGTGGTTCTTTGGTTATAAATTATCAAAATCAGTCAATAGATTTTTCTAAACCTTGGACAAGAATTTCTATGAAAGATATTGTAAAAAAATACACAGGGATTGATTTTGATTCTTTCAATGGAAACTTTCAAGCAGCAAAAAAAGTTGTTAAAAGTATAAATGTTGAATTTTCTAATAAAGTAAATACTATGGGAAGACTTTTAAATGAGGTCTTTGAGCAAAAAGTAGAGTCACATCTTATTGAACCAACTTTTGTTATCGATTATCCTGTTGAAATTTCTCCTTTAGCTAGACCTCATCTTGATAATAAAGAAATGGTTCAGAGATTTGAATTGTTTATTGTTGGTCGTGAGCTGGCAAATGCTTTTAGTGAGTTAATAGATCCAGTTGATCAAAGACAAAGAATGCAATTACAGCAATCTCTGAGAGATGAAGGAGATCTTGAAGCTCATTGCATAGATGAGGATTTTTTGAATGCATTAGAGATTGGCATGCCTCCGACTGGGGGATTAGGCATAGGCATTGATAGACTTATTATGATAATTACGGACAGTCCATCAATTAGGGACGTAATCCCATTCCCATTATTAAAACCAGAAATAACTTCGAAAAAAAATGAAAAATTACCCTTGCATGAAGTAAAATAAATAAATCAATCCAATACGAATTTTTTAAATGAGTGGTGAACGTGTTGGTTTCCGTTTCAAACACGCGGATGCAGTAGTAAAAAGAAATCCTCAAGGCCGATCAAGAAGAGGATGGGTTATTGAACCAGTAGAGCAAACTACAAGTAGGGGCACAAAAATGCCTGCGTACAAAATTCGCTGGAGAGATAGTGAGAGACCTGAAACTGTTTTACAGCATATGTTAATTGCGGATCCAGACCCTTCTCCTCCCCCAAGTTCAGTAAGTTTAGATTCATAGTTTGGATAAGTCTGAATAATATTTTTATCTTTTTAGTGCAGAGTTTATTTCTTTTTTCATAGTTTTTTGTTTTTCGTCTTGTCTTTTGTCATGTAACTTTTTACCTTTACCAACCCCAATAGTTAGTTTTATCCATGATCCTTTTAAATAAAGAGATAATGGCACAATAGTCATTCCTTTTTTTTCAGCATTGGATTTCAGTTTTATTATTTCTTTTTTATGTAATAATAACTTTCTGCTTCTTAATGGATCATGGTTAAAAAAAGAACCCACATTTTTGTGTGGTGAAATGTGAACATTTAATAATAAAATTTCACCATCTCTGAATGAACAGTATCCGTCTCTTAAATTTGCTTTTCCATTTCTAATTGACTTTACTTCAGTCCCTAAAAGTTCAATTCCAGCTTCGATTGTTTCAGATATTGCATATTGAAATTTTGCGTATCTATTCTCAGCTAAATGTCTATAATTATTTTCTTTTTTTTTATTTTTTTGAGCTTTATTTGAATTTTTTGCCATTTTATTTGTTAAAAATCTTTCTACTCAGAACAATTGCAATTAACCTTTCATTATGGCAATAATTTCCTCCAATATAGGTAATAATGACTTTTCTTTTAGTAAAAAAGAACTTAGGCTAGTTGATTCAAAAATCATTCCAGAAGACAGAAGAAATAATAATCTTAATTTAGCTAGGCCTCTTAGTCTAAAAGAATTTATTGGCCAAGAAAAACTTAAGTCCTCTTTAAGAATAGCTATAGATGCTTCTATTTACAGGAAAGAACCTATGGAGCATACTCTTTTATATGGACAGCCTGGTTTAGGTAAGACCACCCTCGCTGTCTTAATAGCCCATGAAATGCAAACAAAATGTAGGATAGTCACTGCACCCTCAATTGAAAGACCTAGAGATATTGTAGGGTTACTGCTTGGATTAAAAGAAGGTGAAGTTTTATTTATTGATGAGATACATCGCTTAAATAAATTAACTGAAGAGTTGTTATATTCGGCAATGGAGGATTTTAGAATTGATTTAACTATGGGAGCTAATAGAGGAGCACGTTGCAGAACAATTAATCTTCCTAGGTTTACTCTGATCGGCGCGACAACTAAATTAGCCTCAATTAGTGCTCCTCTAAGAGATCGATTTGGCATATCTCAGAAAATTGAATTTTATACATCTGATGAATTAAAACAAATAATTGTTAAATTCTCCCAATTAATCAAACTTAATTTAGATGATGAAGCATCATATGATTTAGCAAAGATATCTCGAGGAACTCCTAGAATTGCTTTGAGATTATTAAGACGAGTTAGAGATTATGCTCAAGTTGTTAAGAAAACTAATGATATTTCTGTTAAATTAATTAAAAATGCTTTAAATTCTTACCAAATAGACGATAAAGGATTGGATGCCATAGATAGACAATATTTATCTTTTCTAAACCAAAACAATAATATTCCAACTGGCCTCGATGCAATCGCAGCTCGCTTAGGTGAGGATTCTTCAATGTTAGAATTTGTAGTTGAGCCATATTTAATCCAAATTGGTTTCCTCACAAGAACTCCTAGAGGGAGATTGCTTACTGCTTTAGGGAAACAGTACATTGATTCAAAGAATGATAACTTTTAAAAAAGTTAAGGTTTGTTTTGTATTAATTTTTGTTTTTATCAATATTTTTTATATCGCACCATGCTATTCATTATCTTTAAGAGAGAATTTGTTTCAGAATGCATTAGATTTAAGTTCAAGAGGAAAATTTAATATCGCTTTACAAGAATGGAATCGCTATCTCGCTTCTTATCCAGATGATGCTGCAGCTTTGAGTAATAGAGGCAATGTAAGACTTGTAATGGGAGATGTAGAGGGATCAATCGATGACCAAAATAAGGCAATAAATTTAAATCCTAGTGAAATAGATCCTTATATTAATAAAGGTATAGCAGAGGAAGCATTGGGTTTATGGTTGGAAGCGAAAAAAGATTATATGTTTGTTATCGCTCAAGATAGTACAAATTTCTCTGCATTGTATAATTTGGCTAATGTTGAAGGCTCAATATCACAATGGGAAAAAGCAAGAGATTTATTTTCAAAAGCTTCTTTATATAATCCTGGATTTGCTATGGCAAGGTCGAGTATGGCTTTAGCAGATTTCCAGTTGGGAAATTTGTATGAATCGGAAGAAGAATTAAAAAAATTAATTAGAAGATATCCTACTTTTGCAGATGCTAGGGCAGCTTTAACAGCTTTATATTGGTCTAAGGGTGAATCTGGTAAGGCAGAAAGTAATTGGATAGCAGTAACCGAATTAGATCCTAGGTATAGTGATGAGGAATGGTTAAAAAAAGTAAGAAGATGGCCTCCAAAACCAACTAAAGATTTAATGAACTTTATAGATTTAAAATAAGTAATGAATAGAGATCAGTTTTTAAATAAAATTGATTCGTTTAATGATGAATTAATTAATATTAGAAGACATATCCATGCACATCCTGAATTAAGTGGACTTGAAAATCAAACGGCGATTTTGATAAGTGGTTACTTAAAAAAAATTGGTTGGAAAGTTAGAGAATCAGTTGGTAGGACTGGAATTGTTGCTGATTTTGGGCCCTTAGATAAACCTATGATAGGTTTAAGAGTTGACATGGATGCTTTACCAATAGTTGAAGAAACTAAGTTAAGTTTTTCTTCAAAAGTTGATGGTGTTATGCATGCATGTGGCCATGATTTACATATAACTATTGGATTAGGAGTAGCAAATATTGTTAAGGATTTAAAACTTAATTATGGCACCCGGATAATTTTTCAGCCCGCCGAAGAAATTGCTAGTGGAGCTAGATGGATGATTAAGGATGGTGCAACTAATGGTTTAACCCATATTTTTGGGGTTCATGTCTACCCCGATTTATCTGTAGGGACTATTGGGATAAAAGAGGGAAGTTTAACTGCAGCAGCTGGAGAGCTAAAGATAGAGATTAAAGGTAAATCAGGCCATGGTGCTCGACCTCATGAAGGGGTTGATGCTATTTGGGCCGCTGCTAAAGTTATATCGGGCATTCAAGAATCAATAACACGTCAATTAGATCCTTTAGATCCTGTAGTAATAACTTTCGGTAAGATAAATGGTGGAAATGCATTCAACGTCCTTGCAGAAAAGGTTAATTTAATTGGTACCGTTAGATGTACTAATCTTAAATTATTTAAGAATATTGGTAATTGGCTCAGTGAAAATATCTCTTCTTTAGCTAGCAGTTGTGGAGCAGAAGCAAAAATAATTTTTAGAGAAATCACTCCACCAGTTAATAATGATTTTAAAATTAATAAAGTCCTAAGAGATTCGGGAATTAAGGTTTTGGGACAAGAAAATGTTATTGAATTACATAAACCGTCATTAGGTGCTGAAGATTTCGCCGAGTTTTTGAATGAAACGCCTGGAGCTATGTTTAGGCTTGGTGTTTCTAACTCAAATAGATGCGCGCCACTGCATAGTTCTAAATTTGATCCAGATGAAAGAGCTATTGCTGTTGGGATTAAAGTGATAACAGAATCCATTGTAAAATTAAATAATGAAATAATTAATACTGGTGATAAATGAAAATTAATAAGGAATTAATTCTGTCTTTTGTGGCTCCCTTTATGATAGTGATATCTGCTGTTGGCTTTATTTCAAAGGAAGGTGATAATAAGATATTCTATTTGCCTATCGGTTTAATGGGCATTTCAATTATTTTGGGGAAAGATATACAAAGAAGATTAGATAGAAAAAATATCTTAACAAGGATAAAGTCTTATCAGAAAGGTAAATAAAATACTTTATTTATTTTTACGCAATATGTGATGACTATTTTTTAGAAAAGAGCTAATAATAATATTAATACTAGGGGTGCTAAGAAATTTAACTTAGCTGAGATCATACCCTTTGAACCTGAATCTTGAATCCTTAATCTTGATCCAGGGAAGTGGAAATTTGATCAAACTTTAGTAATAACACTTTTAAAAATTCATAAATTATGAGAAGTTCCTGGATTAAGCCTCGCCTTGGGAAAGACAATGTAACACAGATGAACTTTGCAAGGAGCGGTTATATTACTGAAGAGATGGATTTTGTTGCTAAAAAAGAGAATCTACCTTCTTCTTTAATTATGGAAGAGGTAGCAAGAGGAAGATTAATCATTCCAGCTAATATTAATCATTTGAATCTTGAGCCAATGTCTATAGGTATTGCTTCCAGATGTAAAGTTAATGCAAATATTGGTGCTTCCCCTAATGCAAGTGATATCAATGAAGAAGTAGAAAAACTTAAGCTAGCTGTTAAATATGGTGCTGATACGGTGATGGACCTTTCTACAGGAGGAGTAAATTTAGATGAAGTAAGACAAGCAATTATTCACGAATCACCTGTTCCGATAGGAACAGTTCCTGTATATCAAGCTTTAGAAAGCGTACATGGCTCAATAGATAGACTAACTGAAGATGATTTTCTTCATATTATTGAAAAACATTGCCAGCAAGGCGTAGATTATCAAACTATACATGCTGGATTATTAATAGAGCATTTGCCAAAAGTAAAAGGAAGAATTACTGGAATTGTAAGTAGAGGAGGGGGGATTTTGGCTCAATGGATGTTGCATCATTTTAAGCAAAATCCACTATATACAAGGTTTGATGATATATGTGAGATTTTCAAGAAATATGATTGCACTTTTTCTTTAGGAGATTCACTCAGACCTGGATGTTTGCATGATGCGTCTGATGATGCTCAATTAGCTGAATTGAAGACCTTAGGAGAGCTTACTCGAAGAGCGTGGGCACATAATGTACAAGTTATGGTTGAGGGTCCTGGTCATGTACCTATGGATCAAATTGAGTTTAATGTTAGAAAGCAAATGGAGGAATGTTCAGAAGCTCCCTTTTATGTCCTTGGCCCATTGGTAACAGATATATCTCCTGGTTACGACCATATATCAAGTGCTATTGGAGCAGCGATGGCTGGTTGGTATGGAACATCTATGTTATGTTATGTAACCCCAAAAGAACATTTAGGTCTCCCCAATGCAGAAGATGTGCGAGAAGGATTAATTGCTTATAAGATAGCTGCCCATGCTGCTGATATAGCAAGACATAGGGCTGGAGCTCGTGATAGAGATGATGAACTTAGTCATGCAAGGTATAACTTTGATTGGAATAAACAATTTGAACTGTCATTAGATCCAGAACGAGCAAAGCAATATCATGATGAGACATTACCTGAAGAAATCTTTAAAAAAGCTGAATTTTGTTCTATGTGTGGACCTAAACATTGTCCAATGAATTCAAAAATTTCTGATGAGTCTCTTGATCAATTAAAAGGTAAACTTGAAGAATGTAATACTTCAGTGTAGCAATCAAAATATTTATAGAATTTCTTTCGTCTTATTAACTACATTTTCGACAGTAAATCCAAAGTTATTCATACATTCTCCACCTGGCGCTGATGCACCAAACCTATCCATAGTTATACAAATCCCATCAAAACCTGTATATTTATGCCAACCAAACGAATGGGCTGCTTCAACCACAACTCTCTTTTTCACACTATTAGGTAAAACACTCTCTTTGTAAGTTTCCTCTTGTTCTTCGAAAAGTTCTACACAAGGCATAGATACAACTCTAATTTTTTTACCTAATTTAGAAATTTCCTTACTTGCTTCAATACAAAGATTTAGTTCGCTTCCAGTACCAATAAATATTAGATCTGGCGTTCCTTCACAATCAGAAACTACATAACCGCCAAATGCAACTTTATCAATTGAGGTATTTTCTTGATTTGGCATACCTTGTCTACTTAGACAAAGTGCTGAAGGTCTTTTTCGATTTTGAATAGCAAGTTTATAAGCCCCACTCGTCTCATTCCCGTCTCCTGGTCTAAAAACTAGCATGTTTGGCATAGCTCGGAGAGAAGGGATAGTCTCGATAGGTTGATGTGTTGGACCATCTTCTCCAACACCAATTGAGTCATGAGTTAATACATAAATAACTCCTAATTCGCTTAGGGCTGAAAGCCTCATTGAACCTCTCATATAATCAGCGAAAACAAGGAATGTTCCGCCATAAGGAATAAGACCACTATTATGATAGGCGATGCCATTAAGTATGGCCGCCATGGCGTGTTCTCGCACACCAAAATGTAAATATCTTTTTTCAGGACTATGATGCTGAAATGATCCAGTTTCTCCCTTTATATCTGTATAGTTGGAGTGAGTTAAATCTGCGGATCCTCCAATTAATTCAGGCAGATTAGGTCCTAAAGCACCTAAACATATTTGTGAATGTTTTCTGGTTGCTAGCCCTTTATTTTCAGGAGTATAAGAAGGAAGATCGGAGTCCCAATTCTCAGGTAATTGCCCTTTTAGCATCCTATTTAACTCTGCTCCTTCTGACGGATATTTTTTTTGATATTCTTCAAATTTAGATTCCCATTCTTTCTCTAAGTTTTCGCCTTTATTTATTGATTTTCTAAAATGTTCATATACTTCATCTGGTATTTCAAATGGAGGATATTCCCAGTTTAGAAACTCTCTAGTTAATTTAGCTTCTTCTTCTCCAACAGCTGCTCCATGAATTCCAGCCGTGTCTGATTTATTAGGCGAACCATAACCTATGGTTGTAGAGATTTTTATAATTGAAGGTTTGTTTGTAATTAATTTTGCTTTTTCGATAGCTTCAGTTATTCCCTTGATATCATGATTCCCATCTTCAACATGTTGTACATGCCATCCATAAGCTTCGTATCTTTTTAAAACGTCTTCGGTGAAGGAAACATCAGTTCTCCCATCAATTGTAATTTGATTATCGTCATAGAGTGCAATTAATTTTCCAAGCTTAAGATGCCCAGCTAATGAGCAGGCCTCTGATGCGATGCCTTCTTGATTACAGCCATCACCCATTATTACGTAAGTATAGTGATCAACGATATTGCAATCAGGCTTATTAAATTTAGCTGCTAAGTGAGTTTCAGCTATTGCTAAACCAACTGCATTTGAAATTCCTGCTCCAAGAGGCCCAGCTGTAACTTCAACTCCTTCAGTTTCAAATGTTTCTGGATGTCCAGGAGTTTTTGATCCCCATTGCCTAAATTCTTTAATATCTTCTATGGAAACTGATTTGTATCCTGTCAAATGAAGCAAAGAATATAACAGCATACAGCCATGACCAGCTGATAATACAAAACGGTCTCTATTGAACCATTTTGGGTTATTAGGGTTGTGATTAAGAATGTTTTGCCATAATGCATAACCCATAGGAGCACACCCCATTGGCAATCCAGGATGTCCACTATTAGATTTATTTACTGCATCTACAGCAAGCATTCTTATACTATTTACACAAAGTGATTCTAATGAAACAGATGCAGCGACCATTGTTTTAAAAAAAGTTAAGTTGGAAATACAGAATTGGTTGTCTTCAATTCATTTTGCTAAAAGCAAGGCAAACATTGTGACCACCAAAGCCGAAAGAGTTAGAAAGAGCAGCTCTTACTTGAGTTTCTCTTGCATTATTTGGTACATAATCAAGATCACATTCAGGATCTGGATTGACGTAGTTAATTGTAGGAGGGATAAAATTATGTGTCAAAGAAAGTATACAAGCTACAGCTTCTATACCTCCTGAGCCTCCTAAGAGATGACCAGTCATCGACTTAGTAGAGCTTACAGGAATGAGGTAAGATCTGTCTCTAAAAATAGATTTAATTGCAGAAGTTTCATTTTTATCATTAGCTGATGTACTTGTTCCATGAGCATTAATGTAATCAACTTTTTCAAGGCTAAGACTAGCGTCTTCTATTGCTAATTTGATAGCTTTGGCGCCTCCAATTCCGCCTGGAGATGGAGCAGTAATATGATGAGCATCACATGTTGTTCCATACCCAATTATTTCTGCATAAATTCTCGCATTCCTTTTCTTTGCATTTTCTAAAGTTTCTAAAACAAGAATTCCAGATCCTTCTCCAATAACAAATCCATCTCTTTCTGCATCAAAAGGTCTGCTAGCAGTTTGAGGACTGTCATTTCTAGAAGAAAGAGCTTTTGCACTGGCAAAACCAGCTACTCCAAGAGGCGTGATACTTGCTTCTGCTCCTCCACAAATCATTGCATCTGCTTTTCCAAGTTGGAGTAATCTAAACGAATCACCAATTGCATTTGAACCAGCAGCGCAAGCGGTTGAAACAGAGGAACTTGGTCCTTTTGCACCTAAAGCGATTGCAGCCAATCCAGTTGCCATGTTTGGAATCATCATTGGGACTGTAAATGGACTTACTCTTTTAGGCCCTTTATGACTCAATATTTGAGCTTGACTTTCCATAGTTAGTAAGCCTCCAACACCAGAACCAATAATTACTCCAATTCTTGATGCATTAGCTTCAGTAATTTCAAGTCCAGAATCAGTAAAGGCTTGCTTCGCTGCAATAACTCCAAACTGGGAAAAACGATCCCATCTTTTGGATTCTTTTGCTTCTATAAAATTTTCAGATTGAAGATTTTTAACTTCTGCTGCAAACTTGCAAGGATGTTGTTCAGGATCAAAGAGAGTAATATCTGAGACACCATTAGTGCCTGTTTGAAGACCGACTAAATATTCATCAATGTTGTTACCAATTGGAGTAACTGCTCCGATACCAGTAATAACTACTCGATGGAAATTTGGCATTCTTTATTAACCTTTTTTTTCTTCGATGAATTTTACTGCATCGCCAACAGTTGCAATCCCTTCAGCTGCCTCATCAGGGATTTCAATATCAAATGCTTCTTCTAAAGCCATCACGAGTTCAACTGTATCTAAAGAATCTGCACCTAAATCATTTTGGAAATTTGAATCTGATTTTACTTCTCCTGCTTCAACACTTAATTGTTCTGAAACAATAGAACAGACTTTTTCAAGGATTTCTTGTGACATAGTTTCTGAAATTTACTAATTATCTATATGATTTTATGCCCTAGAGTTAACAAGAGTGAAGTATATCTTAATTTTTTTAATTTCTTTGTAAGACAATAGTATTATAAAACGAGGTTCAAAAGACAATTTTTACATGTCACACGCAGTTAAAATTTACGACACTTGCATTGGTTGTACCCAATGTGTAAGGGCTTGCCCACTTGATGTTTTAGAAATGGTTCCTTGGGACGGCTGTAAAGCTGGCCAAATAGCTTCTTCTCCTAGAACAGAAGATTGTGTAGGTTGCAAAAGATGTGAAACGGCATGTCCAACAGATTTCTTAAGTATTCGTGTTTATTTAGGAGATGAGACTTCAAGAAGCATGGGCTTAGCATATTAGTTTTTATAGTGCAGTTTTAAGAGAGTCCATTTTTTAATAATTACGCATTTTATTTCAATATAATTGAAAAAAAAAATTCGTATGTGCGGAATAGTCGCTGTAACTGGATATAAAAAAGCTTTACCATTATTAATGAATGGTTTAGAAAAACTTGAATATAGAGGTTATGATTCTGCAGGAATTGCAATAATCAATTCGGAGACAAATTGTATTTCTTGTAATAAGGCAGAGGGAAAACTGAAGAATTTAATAAGTAATCTTAATTATCAGAATATTCCTGGTACTGTCGGGATCGGACACACTAGATGGGCAACTCATGGTAAGCCTGAGGTCAAAAATGCTCATCCTCATACTGATAGTTCAGGAACCATAGCTGTGGTTCAAAATGGTATTATTGAAAATTTTCAAGATTTAAAAAATAAATTAGAGAAAGAGGGTATTATTTTTAATTCTGATACAGATACTGAAGTAATTCCCCATCTAATTCGAAGAGAGTTGAATGTATTAAATAAACTTAATCTCGAGAATAATGGTTCAACATTACTAGTAGCTGTGAGAAATGTAATATCTGATTTAGAAGGATCTTATGCCTTGGCAGTTTTATGGGCTGGAGCTCCTACTTCTTTGGTAGTTGCAAGAAAACAAGCGCCCTTGATTATTGGTTTGGGTGAAGGAGAATTTATTTGTGCTAGTGATACTCCAGCTATTGCAAACTTTACGAATATTATTCTGCCTATGGAGGATGAAGAAATAGCTTTACTAACTCCACTTGGAATTGAAATATATGACTCAAATAACGAGAGACAATATCGAAATCCAGTTTCTTTAAAAGTCTCAGATCAAATAATGGATAAGATGAATTTCAAGCATTACATGTTAAAAGAGATATATGATCAGCCTGAGACTGCAAAAAACTGGCTGGAAAATTATTTAACTAAAAATATAGATAATGGTCAATATCAAATCAACTATCC
>NZ_JNAR01000010.1 GCF_000760095.1 Prochlorococcus marinus str. MIT 9401 | reverse complement strand
TATTTCTTCTTTAACTTCAGTTTCTTCTGCTTCCTCTGCCTTTACTTCTGACTCTACTATTTCTTCTTTAACTTCAGTTTCTTCTGCTTCCTCTGCCTTTACTTCTGACTCTACTATTTCTTCTTTAACTTCAGTTTCTTCTGCTTCCTCTGCCTTTACTTCTGAATTTGATAAGCTTTGATCTTCATTTTTACCTAAAAGGAATTTTAATAGTTTTTTGAATAACGAGAAACCTTTTTCAATTCTTTTTGGACCTAAAATTGAAAGCAAAACTACTAAAATTATGAATATTTCAGGTGAATTTAAACCTAATATTTTCATAAAATATCTTATTCTATTTATATTTTAGTACATGCTAAAAATTTAATCTAATTATTCTCAAAAGTTGGTAAATAGAGTTCCCTATTTGATGCGATTAAACCTTCTTCTTTAAAAAAATTCTCTAGGTCTTTTAGATCATTTATATCTACAAATTCACCACAATTATCTAATATATTATTGTGGGTGAAATTCCATAAATTATCCAAATATTCGTCATCGTCTGGAAATGCTACAAATTTTAAATATGTATTATTCAAAGCATATTCACTGGCAAAATCAGAATCTAATCCTTCCCTCTTAGCATCACAAAAAACTTTAGCAAATCTTTTGCCTACAGAAGTTTGAGCACTCGATATATCCAAATTACCTTGGATAGCTTTTACATTTATTGGGGCAATAAAAATAATTATTGGAAGAAAAATGGATAGTAATATAAACAAGAAAAATTCCCTTTTTTAATTTCAACTCAATATAAACTAGCAAAAAAAGTAATCAATTAGGTCTATTTAACTAAAAGCACTTATTGCAAAATTAAAGGAATAAATAGAAAACATAAAATCAAATACATATCGGAATTTATAATAAAAAAATAACTAAATAAATTTAAAATTATATGTCTTCAAATATAAAGCTAAAAGGAAGAGGAGTTAACAGGATAATTACGAGTAAGGTGATGCTATCGCCATTAGCAGGAGTTACAGATAATATTTTTAGGAAACTTGTACGTAAATGGGCTCCAAACTCTCTACTTTTTACAGAAATGATTAATGCCACAAGTCTTAAAAAAGGATTTGGAACACAAAAAATCAATCAAATAGATTTAGAAGAAGGTCCCATTGGAGTACAAATATTTGATAATAGACCATATGCTGTTTCTGAAGCAGCGAAGCAAGCTGAGGACTCTGGAGCTTTTTTAATTGATATAAATATGGGCTGTCCAGTAAAAAAAATTGCAAAGAAAGGTGGAGGCAGTGCCTTAATAAAAGACCGAAAACTTGCTATAGAATTAGTCAAAAATGTAGTAAAAGCTGTTAAGGTACCAGTAACAGTAAAAACACGACTCGGATGGGATAGTAAAGAAGAAAATATAGAGGATTTCTTATTTAAACTTCAAGATGCAGGAGCAACTATGATCACACTCCATGGCAGAACTAGAAAACAGGGTTTTTCAGGCAAGTCAGATTGGGAAATGATCGGGAAACTTAAAAAGTTGTTGGAAATTCCAGTAATTGCTAATGGAGATATCAAAAATCCAGATGATGCTCTTAATTGTTTAAGAAAAACAAATGCTGATGGTGTAATGATTGGACGAGGAATTTTAGGATCACCATGGAAAATAGGAGAAATAGATTATGCCATCAGAGAAAATAAAAATTTTAAAGAACCAAATACAGAAGAAAAACTATATTTAATTATTGAGCATCTTGATGAATTAATAAAAGAAAAAGGAGATCACGGCTTGCTAATAGCCAGGAAACATATCTCATGGACATGTAAAGACTTTAAAGGAGCATCAAATTTGAGAAATAACTTAGTTAGAGCTGTTGATAAAAATGAAGTTAAAAATTTAATAATTAAAATGATTAAAACTTTGAATAATGAAAAAAATACATTAGCTTAAAACAAATTTATTTTTTTAAATGAAAATTATTAGCAAAGAAACAAGTAAAAGAGTTTGTGATCATATGAATAATGAACACATTGATTCCGTTCACAAATATCTTATACATTATGGAAAGATATCAAGATTTGAGAATGCTTATATGGAAGAAATTAATAACAGCTATATAAAAATCAATTACGATGGCCAGTCTGCAATTATCAATTTTAAAAATGAAATATCTGAAGAAGAAATTCATTCAACTTTAGTATCAATGATCAAAGAAATTAAAAAATAAAATAATTTATAAAAAAATTCTAATTTTTATTTTCATAGTAATCAGTTATCTTTTTACATTCTTCAAATGAAAGCATGCTTAATCTAGATGTGGCTTTTATTTTTAGAATTGCACAAACAGCTAATAAATCAGCGCTATCAACTTTAATTGCTTCAGAGAGTTCTAGGACCCTAAGACCTTTCATTAGTATTAAAAATCTTTTCTACATTTTCAAGAACCTTACAATCAATGGGCTGCATTTTTCCCTAAACCTGCCACGAATGGAAAAGTTTGTTCATCACCAAAAATATCTTCTACCGAGGAATTAGAAATATTAGTTTTTTTATTATCAGGCTTAATTTCTTCAATTTCGTTAGAAATATTATCTTTAATGTTATTTTCAATTTCTTTTGCTAATAAATTATTCGAATTAGAAAATATTGAAAAAACTAATACACATAAAAACAAAACAATTCTTTTCATAAAAAAAATTTATCTAATACTATTTTTATATACCAATAGAGTTATTTAGAAAAACTAGATAATTTTAATACAAATCTATATAAATCTAAATCAAAAAATTTTCATCTTCCCAACTTATTTCTATTATTAAATCTAATTAAAAAATAAAGACCTAATAACAAAAGAATTGCCAAGGAATACTGATTAAGAAAAACATAAACGATATAGACGAGAAAGGGGAATAAGCACGCCCTCTTAAAATTTAATTTCTGTTCCTTTGACATATTTTTCCAATTTAAATATTCTTCCCATTGAAAAATTTTCTTCATTTTTCTATTTTTACGATTAAACATAACTTTATAAATATAGTTTTGATGATTCTTATGTTAATAAACAAAATTAATCTACAATATCAAATAAGTTATTTTCATTGAATAAAAATATTTTTTAAATAAAAGATGAACTCAAAACCAGTTTGGAAAATAGAAAAAATTGTTTTACCTCAACATGCAGATCATGCAGGCGTAATGTGGCACGGTAAATATTTTAATTGGCTTGAAGAAAGCCGAATAAATGCACTTTCAGAAGTAGGTATAAGTTATTTTGAACTTACTAAAAAAGGCTTCGATTTACCTTTAATCGATTCATCAATAAAATATAAATCCCCTTTATTTCTTGGTGAAAAAATAACCATAGAAAGCGAATTCAATATTGAAAAAAGTCCAAGGATTAATGTAATTTCAAAATTTCTTAACAAGAAAAAAGAAATCCTAACGATTGCTGAAGTCAATTTAGTCTTAATAAATAAACTGAATTTTTCTATAATAAGAAAAAGGCCAAATTTCCTTTCGGAAGCCTTTAGTAAATTAAACGGTTGAAATGATTATCCGCCTAGTGAATGATTTATTAATTATGAAAATATTTCAAGTTATTGATTCTTATCAATATGAAATGGAATCAAGATATCAAGAAAAATCAATGCTCACAAATCTTTTTACAGAGCACAAATTTATAGGATGGTTAGGGTTGTTTATAATATTTTTCTCTATCTTTGCAATTTTTGTTTTTCAATTTCTTGAGTGGGAAAGTAATGACAATAATAAAAGTTAAGAAGATTTAATGCTTATAATTCAAACTGAATGACTTAAAAAATGGCTATCTACTTAAAAATAACTAACCCTACAGAGGTTGTAAAAAAAAAGACCTCAAAATGGCTTACAGATATTACACCTGAAAGAATTGATAGAAAATTGGTTGAGGATGAAGTAATAAAAGGCATTATCGAGCAATTAACATTAGAAGGCATAAAAGGAGAAATATCAGCAATTAATGGGTTTGAAGTAAATGAATCTTCAGTAATAACAAAAAATAATTTTGTTATTAGAAAAACAAAAACTTTTTAGATAGAAAATAAAAATCTTTAATGAAATTTTTTTTTATTTTAATTATTTTTATCATTTTTTTAACTTTTATAATTTTAAGAGATTATCAAATTAAAAAGAAAAAGTTAAAAATAAATAATGCCTTAAATTCCAATTTCTTTATTCAAACAATTAATAATTTAATAAACGAGAACAAATACAATTTGTTAGAGGAGAGGATCAGATTAAGGGAAATAGATGCTTACGGTAACGAGGATTATAAAAAATGGATTGGCAATCCACCTCTTGATGAGAAAGCCATTGAGAAAAATATATTTAATGGATCTAAGCGATTTAAAGAGGGAATCCCCTACTTCTGGGAAAAAGTTATTTTAAAAAAATTTGGAAGTATTGAATTATTTTTCGAAAAGTGGAGATCGTATTGTTATGAAAATCCTACTATTGATGATGAGATAGTTGGATCTATTCGAAATCTCGAGACTGAAGATTGGTTTGTTTTCATAGCAAGTCAAATAGAGAAATCATGCTTAAACCTAATAGAAAAAAACTACTCAAGTAAAAACAAGGGAAACTACAAAAAAGGTATTAGATTTGAAAATCATTGTATGGAAATTCTCAAACAAAATGGATGGGCAGTAAAAGAAACCCCTAATACAGGAGATCAAGGGGTTGACTTAATTGCGTCAATAAATGATTTGAGAATATGTATACAATGCAAAGATCATGAAAAAGCCATTGGAAACAAAGCAGTTCAGGAAATTTCAGCTGGTAAATTATATTGGAAAGGTACACATGCAATAATAGTCTCAAAATCTGGCTTTACAAAGTCTGCTCATCAACTAGCAAAATCAAATAAAGTTGAATTAATCAATGAATATCAATTAAAAGATTTAGAAAAGTTTATTATTTAAATAATTTATATCAATTGAGTTAAGCCCTCTTTGTAAAGCAAAAGTGTTGTAAAAATTCCTGAGGCCCACATTAAACCTCTAGCTGCGGGGATATTAAATACATATGCTCCAATATATAAAAAGCGAAAAATAGGATGAATCAATGCTGCAATTATTGCAATATTAGAGTCAGTTAAAGTAATCAAACAAAGAAGACATGCGGGTGCATGTAGGGAAATACTCTCCCAACAATTTTGATGACACCAAACTGCTCTTTTTCCAAAAGAAGGCAATTCATCGAATAATGCCCTTGGAGCAGACATATTTTCAACAGAATATCCCGCTTTAACTCTCCCTATAGTTAATGGAATAATTGATAATAAAACAACACCCACTGATAAACAAAGGCTCCAGGCAAAAGCTACTTGCATATGATTTAAATAATATTATTAGCTTAATAATTGAAGCTTGTTATCGTGATAAATGAAAAATCATTACCATAGATAAAATTTTGCAAAAAATACTGTAATTTATTAAAAAAGTCATTTATGGATATTTCAAAGATAGTTTTAATTTTTGGCATAAGTTTACTAATATATTTTGCTTTTCTGTTTTTAGGATTTCTTCTTAAGAATAAAAATCTAAAGGCACAGAATCTAAAAAAAGAAGAATAATATTGATTATTAATGTCACGAAAATTTACTATTTTCTCGATATTTTTATATCTTTTTGAATATATTTCATGGAAATAAATTTTGATCCAAACAATAATAATAGATATTTGAAAATTAAATAAAACAGTTGATAGTATATGAAAAAATTTTATAAATTTCTTAAAAGTTTTCTATTTATATCACTTTGGCTTATTTTATCCTCATTTTTAACCCAATATTGGAATACCTTTCATTGGGAATATATTTACTTAAACTTTAGAATTATATTTGATAAAGAATTTTGGTTTGTTGTAGAAAAAATTCTTTTAGGATTTGATATTGGTTACTGGTTAGAAGAAGCACTAAAATTCTTAAGTTATGAATTACCAAAAGAATCATTTAAATATTTACCAATTTATTTCGTATTAAAGTCTATTTGGATAAAGAACTAATTTACATATTTAATAGTTTTTAATACATTCCTTAAAATTCTTGAATAAAGTCGATGAATTTATTTTTCTTAAAACAAATAAAGTTCCTTTATCACCTCTACAAATTCTAAGCTTATTACTTAAATAAGTTATCTCTAACCACCCTAATTGTTCATTATTTAGTTTTTTCATAGCCTTTATTTTTTTTTTTCCAAATTTAGGACCCATAACACCAGCATGTGTAAATTTGACCCCAATTGTTTTTTCATTTATGTAATTAAGTCTTATTAAAATACCAGTGCCAATAATTGATTTTATTCCTCTAGGTTTAAGTAAATTAAGACCATTTAAATTTAAGGGATCAAGAATTTGAAGGTTATCAACAAAAGGAGAATATTTTAAAAAAGGACTATTAGAACTACTCCACCTAAGCTCCCAAACTCCCTGTAAATCATTTCTATCTTTGCTAAAGGAAAAATTATGATCATTTTCTAAATGTTCGGCAATAGTACGTATACTCTCTGAATTTGGAGACTTAAGAAGTAAATTTAATAAATCGTCTTCGGAATACATCTGATAACCACTGAATATATAACTAAGGATAAATACTTACCTCTTTGTGCTATATTCTACCCAGAATATGTTGATTTGATGACAAAAAGCTATTGGCTAAAGAAAATTTCCATTCGAAATGCAGATTTATTTCTGGAATATATAAGAACAGTATTGCCTTGGATTAAATCTGTGGGAGGAGTAATAGTAAAAAGAGATTTGATACAAGAATCAACCTCAAATGAATGGGACGGAGGTCAGCTTGGATTAGTAATAGAATTCGAATCTAAATTTGCTGCTAAAAAAGCATTTTATTCTGAAGTATTTCAAAAATATCTGCAGTCAAGAGATTTAATGGAACTAGTTACTATAAGTACTCTTTAAAAAATCAACCAATAGCGATCTCACAAAAAAATTATAAGTATTTATTACTATTAAATTATTTATGTAATATTTATAACTTCACTAGCAAGAGCATATTTTGCAAAATTTAATTGTAAAAGTAATCCGTTAATCAAATGAACTATTCAACAGAAAAGGACGATTATTTGATGACAACGCCATATACAAAAAAAATTCAGCAAAAATTTGAAAAGGTTAAATCTTTTTTAGAGCAAAATGGATTCAATCCTTCATCAGAGAGCTTAATGCAAGATATAGTTAGCTCAGAAGAATATATTGCTAAAAATAGCTTATAAAATATCAGAATATATTCAGAGTTCTTAAATAATAAAAACCGCCTATTAAAAAAGGTAATAATATTCCAATAAATAAAAATATGGATTTCTTTGATTCGCCTTCTGATATGGGATTAATTTCTGGCTCAATTGCAAAACCATTTTGTCTACCACCGCTTTCGGTTGTATAACCTTTTTTATTCATAAGAAAAATAATCTAAGCAGATTATCTCATGTAAAAACTTATTTAAAAAAATTTTTTACATTTAGAATTAAAGTAATTTTAAGTTCTAATAATTGATTTCAATCTGAGATTTCAATTTGGCAGCTTTTTTTAAAAGACCTACAACTTCCTTACGGCCAGTGGCAGACTCAGCTCTGTTAAGTAACTCACTATATTTTTTTGTGATTTCTCTATAATTCATTTTTAGTGTTGAATTCACTAATTATAAAGTTACTGGAAGAAATTTTTGTATAAAAGACATCAAAATAAAGTTTAAGCACTTCTACCTATTTAAACCAACCTTTTTTCTTTGGTTTAATCTCCTCTTTGATAATATCTTTTTTGCTCCCAAATAATCCCTTTTTTTGGACTGGTAAATTCTCTTCAACAGGTTTAGATTTTCTGTTGAATAACCCTTTTTTAGGTTCTTTTTTTGTTGATTCTTTTGTTTTGGAAATCTTTGTTTTTTTAGGATTTAATTTTGAATTTTTGGGTTTGCTATCTGCGAATAAAGTTTGATATACAAAAAAACCAAAAACAGCAAAAAAGCCTAGTGCCTGTACTAGAGCAGTTCCAAGATTATCAAACATTTACGCCTCAACTTTGTATAGTGATTCCTTTTTTTTCGTATCGATACATTTTTTATCATTAGACAAGCATTCAATTTCTGCCTTCTTCTCATTATGAGAACTGCAGCCACCCGCATTTGCATTAGATATTGAAAACAAAGTTAGTACCCCTAAGATTAAGGCACATGAGGTGTTAAAAGGTTTCATGAGTTTTATTTTTATTATGGAAAAATAATTTCGTAATTGCGAAGATAATCTTCTCTTCTGCTAAAAGTTTCCCCTTTTTATAAATCTATTTATATATCTATTTATAGTAATTAACTAAATCGATAATTAATATTGCTAATAATGAAAAGCCTAAAATGAAAGGTAAATAAGGATATTTATTTAAAATTTTGTTTAGTTGATTTTTCGATGTTTGTTTTTCCTTTTTCTTTTCTCTAGGTGGTAAGCCTAACTTTTCCCTTCTCTTAGCTTCTCCCATAATTTTTTAAACTATTTAAGACTATTTTATATACTTAGTAGTATTAGTGTATTGATCTAGATTTAAATTATTAACGGTTAATTTAGTTTAAATTTTGGATATATTAAAAATAAATAAAAAAATTACATGATAGAAGTAGTTTGGTCAGTAAATATAATGATTGCAATTCTGATTATTGGTGTTGCTTGGGTTCTTTATTACATATTTACTTATGATCAAAAATTTACTTCCTAGATAAATGTCAGATAAAGATCTAAGTAATTTTCTAAAAAAAATTGAGCAACTTAATCAAATCGCTGAGCTAATAAAAAATAATCCTAGTAAAAAGTTATCCCTTTCAAAATGCAAGAATCATGATGAAGTAATTAGATTAACCACAGAATGGGGTTTTGATATTAGTAAAAGGTGGGGAGAATATTAATTGATTTTATTACCAGCATTATTAAAATTGCCATCAACTTCAAATTAAATTCCTAAGATAAATTAGTATTTTTGTTTTTGAGTTATGAGAGAAATTGGAGAGATAAAGTCAAATATATATAAAATAGCTGCTGTTACAGATAGAGGGCAAAGATTAAATAAATTAATTTCTCCTATGTATGAGGAAAAAGCTAATGAAATGGATGAATTGATTGAGGATCTTAAAGAATTTAGTTTTGAAATATCAGAAAAATTATTGACTGGAGAGTGGGAATTGATTTTTTCTAATGTTGAATTATTTCGAAGTTCTCCTTTCTTCCTTGCTATTGAAAAGGCATTAAATGATGAATTTAAAAGTAATCTTTTTTTTAAACTACATCAATTGCAAGTAGGATCCTTTGGCGTATCAACTATTGGGAGAATTGCTCAAAAGATTGATTTTGACAAAAAAGAATTTATATCTACTTTTGACACCACAATATTTGGGCTCACAACAATTCCTATCTTAGGTTGGTTCAAACTATTGCCTACATTTGGAGGAAGAGTAATAACACTAGCAAGTGATTTAGTTTTAAGAAATAATTTACTTGATATGCACTTACAAAAGACAAAAGTTTCCAAAGTTGATGGACTTAATAAGATTCCATTATTTAGTGAATTACTTATGGATAGATGGTATCCAGTTAAAGAGGTATGGAATAAGTTACCTTGGAATAAAGAATCGCCAAATTGCCAGGTTTCAATTGTATATTTAGACGATGAAATGAGAATTATGCAGGATATGTATGGATCTATTTTTATTTATATAAGGCCTTCAATTTCATTGTTGAATTCAAATTCAATCTCCAATGATTAATTAAAACACTGAATAATATTTTTGTAATTTATAGAATAAATCCATTAAAAATTTATTTTAAAGATTAATTATTAAAAACATCTCACATCTTAAATAAAAAATAGGTTATGTTCATAATGAACATTTTTTTATTATGCTTAGAAATCAAGAAAAAAATTCAGTTGTTAGAGGAATATTCCTAATAGGAGGTTGGGGCTTAGGTCTAGACAGATTCTACGAAGGAGATAAAAAAGGTGGCTTTTTATCAATCATTGGTTGGAGTATCACATTTTTTAGCTTTATATTTATTAAATGTTCAGGTTATGAATATGTTGAGGGGGTGAAAAATTATTCAGATTATTCCCCTAACCCTTTAATAGTATTACCCTTACTGGCAGGAGCATATGGTGGCTTTCTAATAATTAAGAAGGCATTTAGATTAGCAAAGCAATTTGAGAATGCTGAATAAAAATAATAATACCAGTAGGCAAATTTAAGATAATAATCCAGACCCTTTCAAATAAAATTTAAATAAAAGGATTACTAAAAGGTTCACTATTGCTAATGCTACTAAACCATTTCTGTTTTTTACATCTAATTTCTTGACTAAATTAGAAAGGTAAACGACTGGATTTTCTGGCTCTTTATTATCCAAATTTTATTTAAATATTAATTTGACAAGAAAATATCACAGTTTCATTTGAAGAATCAAAATTGTAAAGATGATTATCCAAAAAGAAATAAATAATTTCTAACCCATAATTCCTGCATTTCTTAAAAACGCTTTACCCATATTGCCAATTACAAAAAATAGAGACAAATTAATTAAAAGGATTATTAATAATGCCAACATTTTATAGTTTGGATTAGTTGAAATTCCATCAAATCCATTATTAAGAAATCTTTTAAAAAGTGATTTGTCAACTTTTAGTTTTTGTTGCTCAGAATCAAGTTTTACTTTTTCTTCTGAAGCATCTTGAATACTTGCTTTCTCTAGAAATTCTGTAAATGCTTTAACATTTTCTTCTTTTTTAATCCCCTCATTAAGATCTTTATTGTCATCATTCAAATTGGGAGATGATTCGATTGAATTATTTTCATCAGGATTAAGTTTTGAATCTTCCAAATTAGTATTAAATGCTAGGAGTATATTACACCATAAAAAAAACCCACTCGATCAATTGAAGAGAGGGTTAGCTAAGGTTAAAGTTCTTACTCATATAATAATTTATTTTAATTAAATTTGCGGTAGCAGCATAATGAAGTTTTAATTTAGAATAAATTCAAGGTGATTTTTTTTAGTACATATGTTAGATGCGAATACTAAAAAAGCATGTAAGGATGATCCCTCAATAAGAGAAATTAAAATTAGAAATATAGAACATGCTATTGAACAAGCAGAATTGATGATAAAAGAATCAAAAATGAGCCAAGAAGAATTAATCTTCTTAAAAAGAAAAATAGCGGACTCAAGGCAGGATTTAGAAATACTTTATTTAATGAAAATTGAATGAATATAAATTTTTTAATATTTTAAAAGAATTGAATTTTTGCAAAGAAAATTAATTTGTATATTTGAAGACTTATAAAGTTTAAAGAGAATGTAAGAATTTTTATAAACGTTTTAGTTATGTCTAAAAATAATCTACATATACTTTTAAAAGTTGTTCCATACATTTTCGTTTCAATAACTGTAATAGTGATAACAGCAGCTACATATGTAATTACTTAGTTATATAAGGTATTTAAAGTTTTTAGATATTAAATTAATTAAAATATTCGTAATAACTAATTGTATGCATAAATTCAAAATCGCAATTTTTACAATATTAATAATCATATTTTCCCTTATTGGGATAAAAAAATTAATTTATATAAATCAAGTTAAAGATTTAAAAAATAAAGAAGAATCATTTTTAAATGAATCTATACGTGTTTTAAATAAATGCTTCGATCTAGAAAATAAAAATAAAAGAACTCTTAATAAATCAATTGAACTAATTGAGTATTGCTTAGAGGAATATGGATATAAAAACTGATTTCAAAACTTGAATGATGAATTTCCTTAATACTCCACTAATATGCAAATAAAAAATTTCTCATCAATAATCTTGTTATGTTCCATAATTTTTTACTAATAATACTTCCTAACTTAATTTTTTAAAATGACTAAAGTTAAATGTTCTTATTTGGGAAATTTAAACTGTGAGGCTATTCATCTACAATCTGGAAGTTTTATTAGAACTGATGCACCTTTAGATCACTGTGGTAAAGGTGAAAGTTTTTCCCCAACTGATTTATTAGCAACATCTCTAGGTACTTGCCTGCTAACCATTATGGCAATCAAGGCTAAATCGAAAGGATTTGATTTGAAAGGTATATATTTAAATATTGAAAAAGTAATGACACAAAATAGCGCGAGAAAGATAAAAGAACTAATAATAAATATTTTTATACCAGAGAGCACTTCTAATGAAACTATTGAATTTTTGAAAAAAGCTTCCCAAGAATGTCCAGTTACAAGAAATTTATCTCAAGAAATAGATATTAAAATTAGTTGGCATAATGAATAAATCTCAAACATAGTAATTACATAA
>NZ_JNAR01000009.1 GCF_000760095.1 Prochlorococcus marinus str. MIT 9401 | reverse complement strand
CTACACAAAGAAGTGCTACACAAAGAAGTGCGTCTTAGACTTGATCTTCCTCATGAAAAACTACCTATTCTTGAAGATCTCGGGATTGAACAATTAGTTCTGATTCCTTTTGACAAGGAACTATCTAAATTAAGTGCAGAAATATTTGTGAAAGATATTTTAATAAATCAATTACAAGCAAAAAACATTTCTGTGGGTGCTAATTTTAAATTTGGGTTTAGAAGAAGTGGAGACATAAATACAATAAAAAATACAATTAAAGATACAGATATAAAACTGAAAATTATTCCAATTTTAGAAGACAAAGAAGGAAGAATCTGCAGCAGTAGAATAAGAGATCTTTTAGATAAAAGTGACCTGAAAAATGCCTCCAAAATGCTTAACAGGCCTTACAGTTTTAACGGAAAGGTTGTTAGAGGTAAAGGGATTGGGAAAAGTATAGGATGGCCTACCGCAAATCTTGAAATAGATGGTAGAAAATTTTTACCTGGAGAAGGAGTCTACGCTGCTTGGACAACTATAGAAAATTCCAACCAAAAAATTAAATCTGTTATGAATCTTGGCTCTCAACCAACAATAAATCCTTTATTACCATCTGCAGTTGAAGTGCACATAATTAATAAAGACATAGATCTATATGGTTTAAATCTAACTGTAGAACCAGTTGAAAAGCTTAGATCTCAAATCCAGTTCAATAATATAAATCAACTTTCTAATCAAATTAAAGAAGATAGAGATAATGCTCTAAGAATTTTAAAACAGAACAAAAAATAAGTTTCAAATGCAAAATTTCGATACCACAAATTCTGAAGATTTAAGAATTTATCAAATTATTGACGCTAATCTAGACAGAGCTAGAGAAGGATTAAGAGTACTAGAAGATTGGGCTAGATTTGCTCTAGGCAAAGAAAAATATGTTGAAAGAATAAAAAACTTCAGACAAATTTTAGGAAAAAATCATCTAGATGTTTATAAAGAATCTAGGAATCATATTGAGGACAAATGCAAAGGATTGACTCATAAAGAGCAAATCAAAAGAAAAACTCCTGAGCAAATTATAAGTTCTAATTCAGGGAGAGTTCAAGAAGCATTAAGAGTCATAGAAGAATTCTCAAGGATACATAATTATGAGCTTTCAAAAATAGCTTCGGGAATTAGGTATGAAATTTATACTATTGAAATTGACTTATTGAATTACAGCAAGTGTAAGAAGTCGGAGGAAATATTAAAAGAAAATGACTTATATGTAATCACAGATCAAAAAGACAATTTATTAGAAATAATAGAAGATATTTTAATTGCGGGAGTAAAAATTATTCAACATAGATTTAAAACTGGAACTGATCAAGATCATCTACAAGAAGCAATTCAGATTAAAAAACTATGTAGAAGATATAATTCTTTGTTTATCGTAAACGATAGACTTGATATAGCTCTAGCATCTAACGCGGATGGAATTCATCTCGGGCAAGACGATTTAGACTTAAAAACCGCAAGAAAAATATTAGGATATTCAAAAATTATCGGTATAAGTGCAAATAATGCAATTGATATTTCAAATGCTCTTAAGGAGGGTTGTAATTACATAGGAATAGGACCAGTATTTGAAACGACAACAAAAAAGAATAAAAAACCTTTAGGTATTGAAAATATCAAAACATTAACAAAGGATTTAAATATTCCCTGGTTTGCTATTGGTGGAATCAAGTCAAATAATATTTCATATTTAAAAAGAAATGGGTTGAAAAAAGTTGCCCTAGTTTCGCAATTAATGAATTCTGAAGATCCTAAAGAAGAGGCTATTATGATTATAAAAGAGTTATCTCATGAAAATTAAGGTAAATGGAGAAGAAAAAAAAATAGAACTTGAACAAGAGAATGCTCTACTATCTCAAGCTCTTTACCATATGGGATATAAACCAAACACAATTATAGTGGAGTTAAATAATTCAATTATAAATTCAGTGAGATGGGAAAAAGTGAAGCTTAAAGATGGTGATAATTTAGAAATCGTTTCAATAGTTGGCGGTGGTTAAAGGATAAATTCTTTATACATTAGAAATCTTCATAATTTTTTAAGTTTAGGCTTGAAACAATAACCAAATTTCTCCTGTTTCCGTTTTATATTTTTAATACTTAAGTATTACAATGAAAGAAAAAATTAATAGTAATTCCAGGTCCCTTAAATGGGAGCAAAATGGTGAGTTAGCACATAAAGATCTCTCTGAGCTAATTGAAAGATTAAAAAATGTAGAAAGTGAACATACATCATCTGAGCTGTCCAGATTAGGTACAAAATCAAACATAAAAGATTAAATTTGTTACTTAGATCTTGTTTTTATAAAAATTTGTACCAAATTAAAATTACTGAATATGAAAATAAATGCCAAAAAAATTTCCTGAATGGGTAAATACAGAAGTCGTGATAAAAGCAATAAAAATGAGAGAAGAAGGAATGCTATCAAAGCAACTTAATTTATGGATAGAAAACCTATTAGAAATAGAAAAAAAGTAATTATTTAGGAAATACTTTTAATAATTCTGAGAGCCGCCATTGCTGCTCCGTAACCATTATCTATATTCATAACTGCAATGCCTGGAGAACAACTTGACAACATACTATTTAATGCAGTTTCTCCATCCTTGCTAACTCCGTATCCAACTGAGACAGGTACTGCAATTATGGGTTGTGCCAACAATCCACCGACAACCGTTGCCAAAGCTCCTTCCATTCCAGCACAAACTATTAGTACATCATATTTATTAATTTCTTCTAACTGACTCATCAATCGATGAAGTCCGGCTACTCCAACATCTATAAAAGATTGACAATTCACTCCATAAATTTCAAGTGCTAATTGGGCTTCAAGTGTTACAGCCAAATCGCTTGAGCCGCCTGAAATTATAGCAACTTTTTTATTCGTACAAATTTTATTCAGATTTTTCCCAATTGTTAGACAATTTGCTTCTTCATAGAATCGTGCATCATCATACAAATCTAAAAGATAATTAGCCTTTTCACTATTAATCCTAGTAATAAAAACAACCTCATTTTTACTTAATACATTTTCAGATAATCTCTCTAGTTGGTCGATACTCTTATCTTGCCCCCAAATAGCCTCAATGAGTCCAAGCCTATCTCTTCTTTGAAAATCAAACTTGATATCAAAATTCATCTTTGCTTATCTAATTCTCCCTCATAAATCAATTCAAAAGGATTTTCGCCTACATTTAGAGCAGCTTTAATATTATCTTCAAATTTTTGTTGAACTACATTTACTTCTGACATAGGTATGCTTTTCCATAATTTCTTACTTTTCCAATTTACCAATATTAAAGCTTCTTCTTTTTCTTTATCCCAAAATAATTGTCTTCCCAAAAAACCATCTTGAGAAGATAACCATGGCTCCCATATTTCTTTTTCAGCATTTAACCAAGCTGCTTTTACATTGGCAGGTACTTTAAGTCTTAATTCCTCTATGACCATTTCACTTTGAAAATTATCCATTGTAAGAGCTTTTAAATTAGGAATATCAGATTGAAAAATTAAAACTACTAAGCAAATCAATAATAAACAAAATCTTTGAATTTTTTTTTTCAAATTTAAATTAAATCTCATTTTTTCTCAAGTAGAACTACTGAATGGCAACTTATACCCTCTTCTCTCCCTTCTGGACCCAATTTTTCATTGGTAGTTGCTTTAATCCCAATTAAATTATCATCAATATTTAAGATTTCAGAAATGTTTTTTTTCATTAGCTTTATATGTGGCATTATTTTTGGCCTTTCAGCAACAAGAACACTATCAATATTATTTATTTCCCAACCATCTTGTCTTATCAAGTCAATTACTTTTGATAACAAAAACAAGCTATCAGCATTTTTCCATTTTTCATCAGATGGGGGGAAATACTTTCCTATGTCACCCAACGAGAGTGCTCCCAATAATGCATCCATTATTGAGTGACTTAAAACATCAGCATCACTATGACCGTCTAAACCTAAATTTTCAGGATGATGCAATTTTACACCCCCAATAATTAAATCTCTATCCTCTACTAGTTTGTGAATATCGTATCCATTACCTATTCTAAATTTCATGAATTGATTATTTTCTTTTATTATTCTCTTACTTTTTGGGGATTTTTTGTAGTTTTCATTTGAAATTAAGTCACTTCTTCTCTCCAATGTTCTTTCAAAACTTTTTCTTCTTCTCCACGATTTAATCTCTTCATGATTACCGCTCACTAAAATATCTGGCACTTTCATATCTTTAAAAGTTAATGGCCTCGTGTATTGAGGATATTCTAATAAAGAAGAATTATGACTTTCATCAACTAAGGAGTTAGGATCACCAAGAGTTCCTGGTAGTAATCTAGTCAAACCGTTAATTATTGATATAGCAGGTATTTCACCTCCAGAAAGTACATAATCGCCTATCGATATCTCTTCATCAGCTAAACATCTAATCCTTTCATCAAAACCTTCATATTGACCACAAATAATTATTATTTGATCCAAAGTGGACCATCTCGCAAGATCCTTTTGCTTTAGAACTTTACCCTGTGGGGTCATCAGCAAAGTTTTACTTTTAAGTAATTTTCTAATTGATTCATATGCCTTATAAATAGGTTCAGGTTTTAATACCATACCTGCTCCTCCTCCATAAGGCTTATCGTCAACTTGTCTGTAAGAACCTTCGCCATATTCTCTCAAATCATGTAAATTTACATCGATCAAATTCTTATCTAGAGCTTTTGTTATAACCCCTAAATTATTTATTAATTCAAAAGCTTTAGGGAACAATGTAATTACATCAAAATTAAAACAACTCATCTAGAATTTTCCTCATAACCAAACTCAATTAACCTTGATTCTTTTTTTCTCCAATTTGGAATAACTTTCACAAACAACTCTAGGTGAACTGGACCATCAATTAATTTTGACATATTTGATCTTGCTGACTGACCAATCATTTTTAACATTGAACCTTTCTTTCCTATAAGAATGCCTTTTTGAGTTGATCTTTCAACAATAATAGTAGCCAAAATAGCTGTGAAAACTTTGCCATTTTTTCTTTTCATTTTCTCTCTCTTTTCTATCTTTACTGCAACACTATGAGGTACCTCTTCTCTTGTATTTTTCAATACCTGCTCTCTGACTAAATCAGATAATAAGTTATCTAATGGTTGGTCGCAAATGGTCTCTTCGCCATAAAGTTTTGGTCCCTCCGGAAGGAAATTAAGTACCATATCGACTAGTTCAGAACATCCCTCTCCTTGAGAAGCACTTACAATTTGAAAGTTTTTATTAATTCCAAAAAATCTTCTATATTGATCTAATCGTAAATTCCTAAATTCTTTATCAACCAAATCCCACTTATTTAATGCCACAATAAACTCAGTTTTATTTGCGATTAGAAAATTCAAAATATATTCATCACCTCTACCAGGTTCCTCACTTGAATCAATTACAAAAATTACCATATCAACTCCATTAATTGCAGATTTTGCGTTTTTTACTAATATCTCTCCAAGTCGATGATGAGGTTTATGAACACCTGGAGTATCAACAAAAATTATTTGCCCATTGTCTGTAGTAAGTATTCCTTTTAATTTATTTCTAGTAGTTTGCGCTATTGGAGAAGTAATTGTTATTTTTTCTCCAATCAATTTATTTATTAGAGTAGATTTACCGACATTTGGCCTTCCTAGTAAAGTTACAAATCCAGATCTATAATTGGCCAAAGACTTTTAATGCATCAATAATAAAATTCTGATCAAAAATGGAAAAAAAAACCATAAATTTAAAAAAAGCTTCGTTCACACAAGCAATAAACATATCCGCACAATGGTGCAAAGAGTGGGGCGAAGATTTTCTCAGCGAGGAGGTTTTAGCAGATAGAATCGCAGAGCTAACTAAAACAAGAAATGGGCTAAGAGGATTTTTTGCATACGCTTTATCAGATAAAGATTGTTTTTTGTTAGATAAACTTCCTTTTTCACTAATTTACAAACTGAACGAAGGTGGTGATGCTGTAACAGAAATAGTATTAAAAAATTTAATAATGAGTTCCGCTCAAATTATTATTCATCGAAGAGATAATAATCATGAATATGAGATATCATCAGAAAACATTTCAGATAGATGCAAGGCCATTTTAAGACTACTAGATACTAAGTCAGTTACAAAGTTGGTCAATAAAGTCCTTAGAGACTTAGATGATATGGGCAATAGTTTTGATAATTCAGTAAAGTATGACTCAGACCAAAAGGAATTCATAAAAAAACAAATTCTTGATATCGCACAATAAAAAAGCGTAGAAACAAATCTACGCTTTCGGTTAGTTATTTAAGTAATGTGTTTAGTCTCTTCTTCCACCGCCTTGTAGGGCAATCATTAATCTCAAAATAAAAACAAAAAGATTTATATAAGTTAAATACATACCTAAAGCCCCTGCAAGGTATTGATCATCATTATATCTTCTTGGCATTGTATAGAAATCGACGAAAGACATTGCAACAAATAAGACAGTTCCAAATCCTGCAATTATCAATTCGAGTCCTGAACCTCCAAAAACTCCTGGAGCAAAGAATCCTCCAATTAATTGGACAAACATTGCTATTAGGAGTCCTATCAATCCAAGACCAACTACTCCACTTAGTGCTTGACCAACACTATCACTCATTCTTTGGCCGGTGTAAGAGGCTATAACGAAAGTTATACCAGTAGCTAAGGCAGCTGTTCCAACAGAACCGATACCAATTGTTCCTATTGCTAAAGCAACTATTCCACTTAAGGTGAATCCAGTTAACAAACTAAATCCTGTCAACAAGGGCAGGGCCTTCGCATTATTTGCATTATTTGCAGCGCTTGTGGCTACAAAAAACAAAATCAATTCTGCAATTAATGCAACTATAGAAAGAGGCTGGAAAAGAACAGGATTTGTTGCTATGAGTGAGACACCTGCTAAAACGCCTAAAGAAGTTAGAACCATACCTCCACCTACATAAGGTAAGGCTTTTTGAACAACATTAGGTCCAACAATTGCACTAGTTTGTGCTTCACGAATAGCTTGATTAAAATTACTACTTGCTGGCATTTTTTTATTAAATATGACCTTATTCTACTTGATTTTTAAAATTTCAGGGTACGGATCTCCAGAGTTATAAAATTATTGATAAGCCTCAATAATTTTCTGAACTAAAGGATGACGAACTACATCTTCAATATTTAAATAACAAATTTTTATACCTTCTGTTTCAGAGAAAATTCTCGATGCTTCAATGAGGCCGCTTTGCTGATCTTTTTTTAAATCAATTTGTGTAATATCTCCGTTTACAACCATTTTTGACCTCTCTCCTAGTCTGGTCAAAAACATTCTCATTTGAGAGCAAGTAGTATTTTGTGCCTCATCCAAGATAATTAGAGAATTATCTAAGGTTCTTCCTCTCATAAATGCCAAAGGAGCAACTTCAATAATTCCCTTGTCAATTAACGAATTTGTTCTATCAAACCCGAAAATACTATGTAAAGAATCAAATAGGGGTCTTAAATATGGATCAACTTTTTGTTGCAAATCACCAGGCAGAAATCCCAAACTCTCTCCAGCTTCTACAGCTGGTCTGGTTAAAACAATTTTTTCAATTTTTTTCTCGTTCAATAGCCTTGCCGCGCAAACAGTTGCTAAAAATGTCTTACCAGTTCCAGCTGGGCCAATTGCAAAAGTAAGATCAAAGTTTTCAATTGATTCAACATATTCTTTTTGCCTTATAGTTCTTGGTCTTAAAAATCTTCCCTCTTTTGAACGCGCAAGAATTTTTTTCCCAAGTTCAGCATGTGAAGACGATTCGCCCATATTTAAAGAACTTAAAGCAGCTTTAAGGTCTACCTCTGGGACTTCTAACCCTTGTTCCCAAATTGGTCTTGTTAGTTCTACTAATGCAGAGGCTCTCTCAATTTTAGATATGACACCGTTCATCTCAAGTTGTAAGCCTCTTATAGTTAAAGAAACTCCTGTAAGAGACTCAAATTTTTTTAAGAAAGAATTACCAGGTCCAGATAATGCTGTAGCAGCATCAGAGCTTGGCAAATCAATTTTGAAGTGACCAGTTTTGGAAACTTCCTTCATCTAGTTATTGAATAAGAATAAAAATTTATCAAATCACTTGCTTTCAGCTTCATTAGTCTCGCTTTCAGCTTTACTACTATCATTTTCTTCGTCTTTAGTTTTAGCCTTAGCTAATTTTTCCTTCTCTAGCTTTGCTTTACCTATTGCAATAGAGGGTCTTTCTTTTTTTTCTAATAAACCTCCTTTTTCTAATAAAGTTCTTACAACATCAGTTGGCTGAGCACCCTGAGTGAGTCTTGTTCTTAAAGCTTCTGTGTCAAGCCTGGTTTCCTTAGTTCTTGGATTATAAAAACCTAGTTCTTGTAGAGGTCTACCATCTCTTCTGGAAGTACTATTGCATGCAACAATTCTGAAACTTGCCTCTTTTTTCTTTCCAAAGCGCTTAAGGCGCAATTTAATCATTTTAAATTAATGCGTTTTTAATAATAATATCATTTAAAGGTAAGGATATAGAAACTATAAATCGGCAAAACCTTTTTTCTTTTTATTATTTTTTTGTTTTTTCATTGGCTTATTACCACTCATCCCACCCATTCCTGGCATCCCACCCATTCCTGGCATGCCACCCATTCCTGGCATTCCACCCATTCCTGGCATCCCACCCATTCCTGGCATTCCACCCATTCCTGGCATTCCTCCGTTAGACATTTGTTTCATAAAACCTCTCATTCTTTGAAAATCAGCTAATACCTTATCTACATCTTTTGCTTCATAACCGCTACCCTGAGCGATCCTTTGTCTTCTGGAGGGTTGAGCGGCAAGAACTTCGGGTTTTTGTTTCTCTTCAAGAGTCATTGACGAGATCATAGATTCTATTTTCTTAAGTTGATCTTCTCCATCTTTTATCATCCCATCATCTATTTTATTCATTCCAGGAATCAATTTAATCAATCCACCAAGTGAACCCATTCTTTTAATTAATCTCATTTGCTTTACAAAATCATTAAAATCAAAAGTCGCTTCTTGAAGTTTCTTTTGCATCGCTTCTGCATCAGCAAGTTCAACTTCTTTTTGTGCTTTTTCAACAAGTGTCAAAACATCGCCCATTCCTAAAATTCTGCTAGCCATTCTCTCTGGATGAAATGGTTGCAGTGCCTCAATTTTTTCACCTACACCTATAAATTTGATTGGTTTACCACTTATTTTTCTTATTGATAAAGCAGCTCCGCCTCTTGAGTCACCATCCAACTTAGTTAATATCGCCCCTGTGATTCCTACTTTTTCATGAAATGACTTTGTTAAGTCTGCAGCTTCTTGCCCAATCATTGAATCAACAACAAGCAAAACCTCATCAGGATTAGAAACTTCTTTTATTCGAACCATTTCACTCATCATGGCATCATCAATTTGTAGTCTTCCTGCAGTATCAATAATTATCGAATTAAAATCATTTTCACTAGCAAAATTCAATGCTTCCTTTGCTATTTCTTCTGGTTTGCTATTTTTTTCTTTAGCTGAAAAAACTTCCAATTCATATTGACTTCCCAATGTTTTAAGCTGCTCTACAGCTGCTGGTCGATAAATATCTGCAGCCACCAGAAGAACTTTTTTATCTTTTTCCTTTAAATAAAGTCCTAATTTTCCTGTTGCAGTTGTTTTGCCCGCCCCCTGAAGTCCAGCCATCAAAATGACTGTAGGACTATTTTCATTTTCGTATAATGGAGAATTTTCATTCCCCATAATGTTAATCAATTCTTTATTTACAACTTCTATAAATTTTTGACCTGGGTTTACCCCCCTAACTACTTGTTCTCCAATAGCTTTATCTTTAACATCTGTTATAAACTCTTTTACTACAGACAAACTAACATCTGCATCAAGGAGTGCTCTTTTTACCTCCTTCAAGGCATCGTTAATGTTATTTTCACTAATTTTCGCTTCGCCTCTTAAACCCTTTACTGCGTCTTCAAAGCGTGACGAGAGTTCATCAAACATTATAAAAAAGTAATTTTAATTATTATAGATGATCTTGAAGTTTACAATTACAAGCCACTCACGAAATCAACTAATTTCCATGATTTATTTGAAAAACCCAAAATATATTTAACTTTAAGGGGATTCAATGATGTCTCATTAACAAACTCTCCAGAATTCTTTATTATTCTCTCTAGATAATTCAATTCAACTAAAACAACTATCCGAGATGAAGTTTGCGATTCCAAATCTATCTTACTAATTTGGGAGTTAATTTCTTTATAAATTCCCTTTTTAATATCATTCTGTCTTTCTTCGATTGTTCTATCGATTAGACCTTTACTAACAAACTTAGAAAGATTAATTTCACTCTTTCCCGCTAAGTAATTACTTTTACTTAGAAGCCATCCATTAATTAAATTCCTTAAATCTTCCAAAGAAGGTGAAGCTATATTAAGTTCTTTGAATTCATCAGAAATAATTGAAATAGATTTCCCAGGAATAGAATTCAATTTACTTGAAGGATTTTTTTTAATTTTTTGAATAATATCTTTCTTACTAGGCTCTTGATTTTTTTCTATCGAAATTAAGGGATTTTCAACAATAGATTCGTCCTGAATAGATTTTTTAAAATTATTTCTTAAAAATCCAATACCTATACCAAATGAAAATAAGATCAAAAACGCATAAATATAAACTAAATAAGGGGACCGATTAATAATCTCTTTATCCTTTAAGAATTCCCCAAAACTAAACTTTAGTTCAGCAATTTTTTCAATTAAAAAATTATAAAACTCTATTGGTTTTTTCTTAAAGTATTCCTCATTGAATTCTATTTCTTTGGTATCAATCTTTTCATAATCTTGTTTTATGCCACCAGGCCAAGGTAATCTTCTTTCTTCAATATTACCTAATAAATTATCAAAATCTTCAGTCTTTTTTGGAGAAGATTCCTTCTCAATTTGTTGGTTTTGAAAATTTGATCTAGATGCAATTTTATTTGATTTCTTATCTAATTTCTCAATAAATTCTTGGATTTCCCTATCTTCAAACCAAGAATCTAAATCAACTTCTTTTGAATCGATATCTCTATACCCAACTAAAACATCATTCTCTAACCAATTTTTACAGAAAATGCATATTGCTTCTAATTTATTTCCAGGATAATTATTGAGCCAATCTCGTAATTTTTCATCAGAACTGCTGGAGAACCTTGCAGAGGCCTGGTCTATATCTGCCAATAACAGATCTAGACAACCAATAAGAGGCATCGAATCAAGACCTGATAAATTAAGTCTCTTTAGTATTTTCCTCGCTTCAAATAATTTTTCCGGTTTCCTTCTTGAGAAGCCTATTGCTGTTAAAGATAGAAAAGCTAAAAAGCCTGCTTCTAATGATCCTCTTTTTTGTAAATCAAGAAACAAGTCTATCTGTTCTTGTACTGTCAAAAATGGTTTAATTTGTTGAAAAAAAGCCTCAAATTCTTGCTGATTTAGATAATCTCCATATTCAGATTTATTATTTCCTTCCAAGCCGCCTCTTTTGATTATTAGATTTTCCAACATACTTAACCCTTTCTTATGTGACTCCTGTTCACTTAAGTCTCTACTAAGAAGATCTAGTATCCTGTAGGGAAGCAGCGCAATCAGGTCTTCTTCAAGTTCTTTTCTTATGTCTATAAGCTTTCCCATCCTTTGAAGAAGCTGTATACCCTCTTGTAAAAAGTCAGCAGCGTTTGAGTAGGATCTAAGCTGTTGTTCTTGAATTGCAGAATCTCTAGCTGTTAAAGCAGCTAATAAAGTTAAATCAGCTTCTCTACTACTACCTAAAGCTGGAGTTTGTGGCGGCTGCAATGCTTTTCTTGTAATTTTAAAAGCTTCTTTTGGGGAACCCGATTCCCAAAGAAGAATTAAACCTGCTACTTCTCTATTTGAAGAAAAATCTAAACCTGATGACCCGTCTAGTAACAAATTTTCGTACTCTCTCCTGCTTTCTGGATCTGTGAGTAAATCAGCAGTGAGGCGAAGCAATTCAGATCTTTGGGTTAAAACTTCGTATGTAAAACCTTCATTAGGCGTTTTATCTAATCGTAATTGAAACGCCCTTAATATTTCCTCAGGTGTTGCAGAGGGGCTTACGCCAATTAAACGAAAATGGTCTAATGGAAGTTCCAAACAAATATCCTATTGAAAATTCTTAGACAAATTTTATCAAGTTAAAAAATTTTTTCATAAGGTCTTACAGAGTTATTAAAAAAAATCATGAAAATTGACCTTCACAGCTTAGAATGTTAACAAATCAAAACTTCATTAAGGTATTTTTTTGGAAACACACGTAGAGAGGATTTCAAATCTTCAAGACATGAAAAAAGCCGAACTAGATCGCGAAACCGGATTATTTCTTTATGAAGACATGACGCTTGGTCGTAGATTTGAAGATAAGTGTGCAGAAATGTATTACAGAGGAAAAATGTTTGGTTTCGTTCATTTATATAACGGTCAAGAAGCTATAAGCACTGGAGTGATTGGCGCTATGGAAAAGAAACATGATTGGTTTTGTAGTACCTATCGCGATCACGTTCATGCACTAAGTGCTGGTGTTCCCTCATTTGAAGTGATGAGCGAACTTTTTGGTAAAGCTACAGGTTGCAGCAAAGGCCGAGGGGGGTCCATGCACCTATTTTCAAGAGAGCATCACCTGTTAGGTGGATATGCATTTATTGGAGAAGGAATTCCAGTTGCATTAGGGGCGGCCTTTTCAAGTAAATACAAAAAGGAGGTTGCTGGTGATAGTAGTAGTAATTCGGTAACTGCAGCATTCTTTGGAGATGGGACTTGCAATAATGGTCAGTTTTTTGAATGTTTAAATATGGCTCAATTATGGAAATTGCCCATAATCTTTGTTGTTGAAAATAATAAATGGGCTATTGGTATGGCACACGATAGAGCTACTAGCAATCCTGAAATCTGGAGAAAAGCGTCTGCCTTTGGGATGCAAGGTGAGGAAGTTGATGGAATGGACGTATTAGCAGTGAGAGGGGCAGCGCAAAGAGCAATTGAGCGTGCTAGAGCAGGAGAAGGGCCCACACTTTTAGAATGCTTAACTTATAGATACAGAGGACATTCTCTCGCAGATCCAGATGAATTAAGATCTGAAAAAGAGAAGGGGTTTTGGGCGAAAAGAGATCCAATTAAGAAATTAGCCCAAGAAATCATTGATGGTAAATTTGCAACTGAAGAAGAACTAAAAATTATCGAAAAGAAAATTGATGCAGAGATTTCTGAGTCAGTTAAAAATGCTATAGAAGCACCTGAACCACCTTCAGAAGAACTCACTAAATATATTTGGGCCGAAGATTAAGTTAAATACCACTGGGTAATTTTCTTGTTAAATTTCGTAATTTTCTTAATGCCTTCAGTTCAACTTGTCTAACTCTTTCCCTAGAAACTTCTAATAATCTGCCTATTTCGGCAAGGGTATGTCTTTCATTTCCATCTAGTCCAAACCTTAATTTGAGAACATGTTGCTCTTGCTCACTTAGATGACTTAACCATTTCCCAAGTTGTTCTTGATGCATTTTCTGCTCAACTTGATCTAAAGGTTCTTCACTATTACTATCTGCAATTAAATCACCTAAAAAACTCCTTCCATCATCGCCATTCACTGGTGCATCCAAACTACTTGTTGATAAGGCTTGTCTAAGAACAGAATCTAATTCCTCAACATCAATTTCCATCGCCTCTGCAATTTCAATTCTACTTGGCATAGCACCGAGTTTATGTGCTAAGTCCCTACTAACTTTTCTAATAGATGCTAACCTTTCACTTAAATGAACAGGTAAACGGATAGTCCGTGATTGACAAGCAATTGCTCTTGTCATGCTCTGTCGAATCCACCAAAAAGCATAAGTGGAAAACTTATATCCCCTTGTAGGATCAAATTTTTCAACAGCCCTCTCTAAACCCAAAGAGCCCTCCTGAACCAAATCAAGAAGTTCAAGTCCTTTGCCTTGATATTTTTTTGCCACACTGACAACTAATCTTAAATTAGCCTTCATCATTCTATCTTTAGCTCTTCTTCCTATTTTTATTGATCTTTTTTGCTCCTTTGAAAATTCTTTTGTTTTTTCATTTAACTGACCATCTTCTGTGAGAATCATCATCTTCTGGACTTGATTACCCAATTCAATCTCTTCAGCAGGTGTTAATAAAGGGACTCTACCGATATTTTGCAAATACCAACTAATTGGATCATTACCTCTTCTTTTTTGTGGTTCTGCTTGTGATGGTACTGATAAAGCCATTTTTTTGACCCAATGAGGTATTAAAACTTTCCTATATATTTTTGGAAATAGCCGAATATTTAATGCGCGCTTCAGATTTCAAGTAATATTTGTACACTTATGTGTTAAAAACTATAAATAACTCTCTTTAATTGTTTCTTTCAAGATATTTGTCTCATTTTTATATTTCTCATTAATTTTGACAATTCGTCACCAATAGCAGAAGCATTTGATCCTTTTTTGCACTTTGATGCAGCGAATGAATGCATAAGTACGTATTTAGCAAAAAAATCAGTTGTTATATTTCTACAAAAAGTTAAATCAATCGCAGAACTGCCTGCTAAAAATCCAGATAAAAGATCACCCAGTCCAGCTCGAGCCGTCTGAGAATCGGTTCCAAAAAGTTGCCATACTTTTTTGTTATCAGCCACTATGCTGTTAGCTCCCTTTAACAAAATACTAATATTGAATTCTTTTGCTGCATCAAGAGCTAGACCTAAATTGGTATCAGATTTGATATTGGGGAATAACCTTTGAAATTCTTTGCTATGTGGTGTAATCCATGTTTTAAATTTTCTCTCTAAAAAGAAATTTAACCCTAACTTAGATTCAGAAATTCTATTAAGTGCATCTGCATCCAGGATCAATAATCCTCCAAAATCCATAAGGCAGTCTTTTGATTTTTGCCAATCATCGTTGTCAATACCAATACCTGGACCTACTACTAATGAATCATATGCAGATAAATCAATTTTCTTTAATGCACTGAATAAGGATGCATCACCATTTTGATTACATTGCATAGTTCCCTTTAAAACTATTTCAGGGGCTACTTGCCAAATAGATTCTGCAACTAAATTTGGGAGGACCGCAGAGATGAATCCTGCTCCACTTGATATAGCCCCTTTTAATGCTAAGTACGCAGCGCCAGGATATTTCTCACTTCCAGCTACTAATAATGTTCTACCTCTTTGATATTTGTTGGAATTTTTTGGTAGAGAGGGTAAATCAATATTTTTTAAATCTTTGTAAGTAACCTTAAAAATCTTTTTATCAAATTTGGAAAGTTTACTAATAGGTACACCGACATCTATATGGTGCAATTCTCCAATAAAAGGTAAAGCAGAATCTTGGGTCAAACCAATCTTATGAAGACCAATGGCCAATGTATAGTCTGCCTTTACTGCATTATCTAAAAAAGGCTCTCCTTTATCAGGACATAATCCAGTTGGGATATCAATACTTATTACCTTGCCATATTTATTATGAAATTTTTGATTAAATAGTTCAATTAATTTATTATCAACTTTTCTTGTTTGATTACTACCAAAAACTGCATCAATCCAAAGCTCTTTCCCTGTTGCATCGGGGGGCTCTACTAATTTTGTGACACCAATAGATGTAAGATAATTAAGGTGGTTATTTGTTAATGTTTTTTTTATCGGGAATGGGCACCATACCTGAACATAAAAACCTTTTAAAAAAAGCTCTCTAGCTATTACGGCACCATCACCACCATTATGCCCAGGACCTATAACAACAGTTATTCCATGTTTGAGAAGAGGTTTCTTTTTGAAGAGCCATCCACTAATTTGCATACCAGCTTTTTCCATCAATGCTTCTTGTGGCATTCCATCAGAAAACATTTCTTCCTCTAATATCAACATTTGCTTTGAATCAACAATTAAATGTTCAGAGTCAATTGTTGGCCATACAATTTCATTCATAATGAGTACAAAGCAAATGAAGTTCAGTTCAAAATTTTAAACTTCCATGTTAAAGACACAAAAGGATAAAAAATTAGAGAACTTTTTTTCTTCTAATAATAAAACTAAAAAGAAGAAAAATATAATTGTAGGTCTTTCTGGTGGCGTAGATAGTTCCCTTTCAGCTGCTCTTCTTGTTGAGAGAGGTTGGAATGTTGAGGGACTAACTCTTTGGCTAATGAAAGGAGAAGGTTCCTGTTGTTCTGAAGGATTAGTAGATGCTGCTGGCCTTTGTGAAGATTTGGGAATTAATCATAAAATAATAGACTCAAGGGAAATTTTCGAAAGAGAGGTAATTAAAAAAACTACTGAAAGCTATGAGAAAGGATTCACTCCACTTCCATGTTCGATGTGCAACAAGAATGTGAAGTTTGAAGAGATGCTTAATTACGCAATAAACAAAAAAGACTTTACTCATATTGCGACCGGACATTACGCAAGGATAAAAAAATCATCTTATGCTGAAAGACTTGATTGCAAGAGCTTTGAATTTAAAGACTTCCTTCTTCTCAGAGGTGCTGACGAAAACAAAGACCAAAGTTATTTTCTTTATTCTCTTTCACAAGAAGTATTAAGCAGATTAGAATTTCCTCTTGGTGATATGAAAAAAGAGGAAACGAGAAAGGAAGCATTAAGATTAGGCCTTAGAACTGCTCAAAAACCAGAAAGTCAAGATTTATGTTTAGTTGAGCATTATGGATCAATGCAGAGATTTATCGATAAACACATTGAACCTAAAGAAGGAGAAATTGTGCATGTAAATGGGAAAGTCCTAGGAACGCACAATGGTATTCAGCACTTTACAGTAGGCCAAAGAAAAGGTTTGGGCATCGCTTGGCCCGAACCATTGTACGTAAAAAGTTTAGACAGGATAAGAAACATAGTTTTTGTAGCAGATAAAAGTGATCTATTTAATAGAGAAGCAATAATTAGTGAGGTTAACTGGGTTTCAATCGAAGAACCTAAACAAGAGATAGAAGTAGAAGCACAAATCAGATATAGAAGTCATCCAGTAAAAGGAACTTTAATACCCTTGAAAAATTTAGATAATCCAACTACAACATTTAAATTAATTTTTGAAGAGAGTCAAAGTTCGGTAACACCTGGTCAAGCTGCAGTTTTTTACAAAGGAGAAATTTTATTAGGTGGCGGATTAATTAATTAATTTTCCAAAAGAAATTTAATCCCATTAAAAATATAAACAATAAAAAGATAGGTTTATCTCCAAATTTTGTATAGAAGGTCTTATCGGATGAAAAATTAGGGAAAACTACTTTATTTTGCTCCACATTTAAATCTAGAAGTTGAATTATTTTCCCATCATCTTTAATTAAACCCGAGGGACCAGTATTTGATACAAGTAGATTATCTTTTTTATTTTCAATACTTCTCAATCTTGCCAAAGACAGAAATTGATCATAAAGCTTAGTTGGATAGGGATCTAAATTTGCTGTAGTTATTATTAGTTTTGCACCACTATTAATAGCCTTTCTTATTTTTAATCCATCACTAATTTCATAACAAATAGCCACTGCTAGAGGTTGTGTAAATTTAGGATCAAAAAATCTTGAATCAGAGCCTGGTTGAACTCCTCCTACTGCAGATAACCCTCTTGAAAAACCATCTAGAAATCTTGGTATTTTTTCACCTAATGGAACAAGTCTATTTTTATCTATAAATGAGTTAAAAGATTTATCTCCAATTTGAAATCCGAGTAAAGAACTTCTTAACTCATTATTAGAATTTCTGAATCCTCCTGCCAAGGTATTAACCTTAAAGCCTTTAGATAAATAAAAACTACTATACAGAGTCCCTTCAGGAGCGACAAGAAGTTTTGCTTGATTGGCTAAAGCATATTCTTGAGCAATAGATTGTTTTTCTTTAATAAATTCATCATCTATTTTTAATTTTTCTCTTGTTGGGATATTTGTTTGCCAAATAGCCACAGGATATTCATAACCTCTTTTAATTGGAGTTGTTAAACCCCCAAATAGATGTAAGAAAAAAATAATAAAAAGCCCGAAAACAAATATTTTTTTAAAATGAAGTTTTCTTCTCCATCTACCGTGACTGAAAAATATCCAAAATCCAATCAATATTTGTAATACGCATAAACCACTTGCGCCAATCCATCTTGCCAAACCAGCAAGATAAATATCACCTGGAACAAGACTCTCGCCTAAACCTATCCAAAAAAAAGGTGTTTGAGAAAGTATCAATTCACCAATCCCCCAAGTCAAAGATAAAAAAAATACTTTTAGGGTTAAAGGTAATATTTTCAATTTGAACACATCCTCTTTCCACAGAATAATTTCAACTAACAAACCCCATAAATAAACTAATAACCCACCCAGAAAAGCACAAAATAACAATATTGAAATGGTAATTATTAAACTTGCAAGCCATGAAAAACCTAGCCATGTTAATGGATGAAGATCATAAAGCCAAGAATGACTTATCAAAATAAAGAAAAAACCCCAACAAAAATTTGCTATCCTTCTTTCACTTTCCTTCCATAAAATGAATAATGATATCGGCATAAAAATCGGCCAAAAATGGGTTGCAACAGAAATGCCTCCTAAGATGCCACCTAAACATGGGTAAAAATATTGTTTTAAACTTTTAACTTGAGTTGGGATTAACAATCTAAAATTTCAAATTAAATTTAAAATCACCCATTTATTGTACCTTTATTCTGTAGTATTAGTTTAGTAACTTTCAGAATCTAGGTGAAAGAAGTCTTTATTAGTTTTGCAGTTTTTGTTTTTTGTGTTTCATTAACTATTTTCAGCCAATTTAATTCACCTCAAGTTGTTAATGCTGCCGAATCAGAAAATCAATTAATTCAACAACAGCCTCTTGCAAAATCATCAAATATTTCAAATAATAATTTATTTGAACTAGACCCATCAGATCAAAATCCTATACTTTTCGCTATGGCAGAAGAAACACCATCAGACAGCAATTCAAGGACTACAGAAAGTGGTCTAATTATTGTAGATATCGTAAATGGGGAAGGAGATGAAGCTATTGCTGGGCAAACAGTTACTGTAAATTACACAGGAACTTTAGAAGACGGGACACAATTTGATACCAGTATCGGAAGAGCTCCATTCAGCTTTCCCTTGGGTGCTGGACGAGTAATAAAAGGTTGGGACGAAGGCGTAGCAGGCATGAAAGTTGGAGGTAAAAGAAAATTAACAATACCTCCTGAACTTGGATACGGATCAAGAGGGGCAGGAAATGTTATACCTGCTAATGCGACTTTGATATTTGAAGTTGAATTATTAAAAGTCAATTAAATAAAGTAAGAAAAATATCTAAGACTTTTCAATTTAGTGAATCTCCAAGTAATATATAAACAACACTAAATATTTGAAATGTTAAGTAAATTCATCAATTCTTTTCTAGATAAAAATTCCCCAATGACAGTCCATGCTCACTGTGATGGTCCTTGTGGTGTTTATGATCCAGCATCTACGAGAGTTGCTGCTGAAGCAGTTCTATCAATGACAAAAAAACTTATTGCACTAGAGGCTCCATCTAGCACTGATTCAGCAGAGTGGGCTTCATACAGTAATACATTTTCTAGATATGTTGCTGTTAAAGAAGAGCAAGCAAAAGAAACAAAGAAAGAAATTCTAATTTTGTGGACAGATTACTTTAAACCAGTCCACTTAGAAACTTATCCAGACTTACATGAAACCATTTGGAAGGCGGCCAAATTATGCAGTGCATGCAAAGTTAATATTGACTTAGCCCAAGCCGAAGAACTCATGAATTATGTGGAAAAGATACATAGTATTTTCTGGGCTTCAAAAGGAAGATCAGACGCTTTTGTAAAAGCTAGTTAAAAAGAATTATTTTCAAAAGTTTTTTTGATTTTATTTTTTTTAGGTTTAAGAAGAACTGCCATTATTAGTGGAGAATCGATGCTTCCTTACCTAAAAGAAGGAGACATTGTATTTTTTAAAAAATATAAAAAAAATAAATCAATACTTAAAAATCGACAAATAGTTATTTTTAATCATCCACTTAAAAATAAAAACCTAATAAAAAGGATAAATTCAGTAAATCAAAATAATATTGAAGTTATTGGTGATAATACTGAATTTAGCGAAGATAGTAATAAATTTGGATTAATCAATAACGAAAAAATAATTGGAATTGTCACCTCTAAATTAATAATTCCTAAATTAAAAAATTTTTTAATTCAAAAAAACAGAAGCACTTTTTTGAATCCAAAATAATCCCAAAGAAAAGGAAAGCCCTCCTGCTAAAGCTATTAATCTTTTAATAAATTTTTGACTTGCTTTAAAGATGGTAAAAGATATTAAACAAGTAAAGAGATTCATACTTATTAGTGAACCAATCAAATATGAAATCAAATATAAGCAAGCGCTTATTAAAGGTAGTGCTAAAGCAGGAAGAACTGCAAGAAAATGTGAACCTCCAGCTAAACCGTGTAGCAAACCTAAACCAGTCAAAGCATGTGAGTGCTTCTTATTATTTTTTTGTTCCTTAACATGAAAGTGAAAGTGACGATGGGCGATTCCATTCTCATGCTTATGGGAATGCGAGTGAATACTTAATTGAAAAGAATTTTTTATAGCAAATACTCCAACAATTAGAAGAGAAATTCCAACTAGAAATTCGGCAATATTAGAAAATTTGTTTAATGGCGTAATATCCTTAATAAAAATCGCTAGAAAAGCTAACAAAAGGACACCTGAAGAGTGACCTACGCCCCATGAGAAACTATTTTTAAGAGCTTTTTGGGGATTATTAATCGCTGCTGGTGCCATCGCAATTAGATGATCAGCGCCACTAACTACATGCACAAATCCTGCAACTATACCTGTTAAAATTACAGCCTGCATATATATTCAGTACAACTTTGTTTATTCAATTTTATAGCACGATTTAAAGTCAATATTAAATTGAGTTAAATAATTTCTTGAACGATTTTTCAATATCAGCCTCTCTCATAAAAGTTTCACCAATTAATACTCCCTTGATTCCAATTGATCTAAGCAATTCTAAATCTTCGGCACAATTAATTCCAGATTCACTTACGGGTATAATATTTTGTTTTAAAAATATATCTGCATATGTATGCATCAATTCTAATGATGTTTTTAAATCCGTTTTAAAAGTCTTTAAGTCCCTATTATTTATGCCAATCAAATTAAAAGATTGTAAATTTAGAATCCTTTCTAATTCATGAGAGTTATGGACTTCAACAAGAACACTCATCTTTAAATTATCAGCTATTTTCTTTAAATAAATCAAATCATCATCACTTAAAATCGCAGCTATTAATAATATTGCATCAGCACCAGATACCCTGGCTTTATAAATCTGATAAGCAGAAATAATAAAATCCTTGCATAGTAGAGGAAGATTAGTTGATCTCCTCACAGTTTCGAGTATTTCATAACTACCTTGAAAAAACCTTTTATCGGTAAGTACTGAGATACATGATGCTCCTAATCTTTCATAACAAATTGCTATGTTTTCAGGGTTAAAATCTTTTCTAATAACTCCTTTACTCGGACTAGCTTTTTTTATTTCAGCAATAACTCCTGGTTTTATTTTTGACTCCAAAATATTTTTATAAAAATCTTTGGGAGTAGGAAGTTTTTCAATCTTTTTGATGAGATCTTCTAAAGAGACTATTTTTTTAAAGTTCTTAATTTCAATATCCTTGTGCCATACAATTTCTTCCAGAATATTTTTTGCTTGTGCTTCTCTATGAGGTACAGCATATTCTAAATTTTCTACCCTTACTGTTGGATTTGGTGGCCTGCGTCTTATCTCCATTAATTTTAGATATTATTTTATTTGAGAAGCCGCTTGTTTATATGCGACCTCAACTACTTCGCTAAGAGTAGGATGAGTATGAACTTCTTTAGATAATTCAATTACATCTTGGTTTCTTGAAATAGCGTTAGAAATTTCTTGAATTAAATCAGCTGCATGTAACCCAAAAATATGAGCACCTAATACTTTTCCATTATCTTTATTGAAAATCAACTTTAGCAATCCATCACTCTCCAATTCAGCCAATGCTTTTGAATTAGCCTTAAAGAAACTTTTGACAACTCCCAAAGTAAAATTTTCTTTTGCAGATATCTCTTTAGCTTCAACTTCAGAGAGACCAACTGAACTTATCTCTGGGTGAGTAAAGGTTGCTGCGGGGATACTTTTATAGTTAATTTCGACATTCCCACCGCAAATATTATCAACAGCAATAGTACCCTGCGCTGCAGCTGTATGGGCAAGCATTAGTTTGCCCGTTACATCCCCAACAGCCCAAATATTAGGTATTGTTTCATTACCATTCTTAACTCTCATTTGTTCATCTATAGGAATGAAACCTTTTACTGTTTCGATACCAACCGACTCAAGATTTAAGTTATTACTATTAGGACTTCTGCCAGTTGCAACAAGTACAGCGTCAACTTCTAAAGTTTCTACAACTTCCTTAGATTTTGCATCCGTCAGTTCTATTTTTACAGGGCATCCAGGTGTTATTTTTGTCGCAAAGACATTTGATTTTGTGTCTATATCTCTTGCTTGAATAAGGTTCTTCTTAGCAACTTTAGTGATGTCTGGATCAAATGTTGGCATGATATTCTCTAAAGCCTCGATCATCGTAACTTCACAACCAAGCGCGGTATAGACATCAGCAAATTCTAGTCCTATGTATCCGCTTCCAATAATTGCTATCCATCTTGGAAGCCACTCAAGTTTAACCGCATCATCGCTAGTAAATACGGTCCTATTATCCAAAGTTATTCCACGAGGCACAAAAGGAGAAGAGCCTGTTGCTATAACAATATTCTTACATGTGAAAATTTTATCAATTCCGTTTTTATCTCTTACACCTACTTTTTGATTTCCTTCAATTCTTCCAATGCCCAAAATAATTTCAACTCCGCTCCTTTTAAGAGTTTTTGTTAAATTTTCTCTAACATTTAAAACTAAATTATTCGCATGATCTGCAATCTTTGATCTCTCGAACCTTACTGGTGAAGCATGTATACCAAATTTTGCTAAATGTTCATAATTAGCTATTTCTCTAACTTTTCCACTTGCAGCCAAAAGGGCTTTAGATGGTACACAACCCTTGTTAACACAAGTGCCTCCCATATCAGAAGCTTCTACTATTGCAACTTTCAGTCCTTTACCAGCAGCATGTTTAGCGGCATCAAAACCTCCATATCCTGCTCCAATTACTATTAAGTCAAAATCAAAACTTGAATCAGTCACTTTTTATGAATTTATTTAGAGGTGTATGCGACTCTTTTTCGTTCTAGTAATAACGGAACTGCAACACAAGCCACATTCAATGATTCTACAATCTCACTATGCGGAATTGTAATTGTTTCATTAAAAGCTTCTTGAATTTTTTTATGAATACCTTGACCTTCATTACCCAAAATTAATGCGGTACGTTTAGACCAATCAACTTCCCAGTAAGGTTTTGGTGGTTTTTTTGAACTCTCATTGTGGCTACTAGTAGAGAAAATCTTAAATCCTACATTTGATAATTCAGACAAAGAGTTAAGCAAAGAATTTAATATTTCTTCTTCAATTCCATCAAATCTTAAAAATGGCAGGTGAAAAACTGCACCTGAGGATGCTCTTAATACCTTTTGGCCTAATGGGTGCGCACCTCCAGCTAAAAATATTGCATTAACACCCGCAGCTAAAGCGGTTCTAAATAGATTACCCATATTCCCAGGATCTTGAATTCTGTCGAGAACAAGAACAAAATCATCTTTTCTATTAAATTGATAATTAGGTATTGCAGAAATCTCTACTAAAGCTGCTATCCCATCTGGATTAATTGTTGAAATCGCAGATGCCAAGACTTCCTCTGAGACAATATTTGTTAATGACTCATGAAATTTTTTGCTTAGATTTTGATTCTTTCTTAGCCATTTTTCGGTAACTAAAATCTTGGAGGGATTTTTTCCAGACTTCAGCAATTCTTTAACGAGATGTGTACCCTCTATGCAAAAAAAGTCTTGATCTTTTGGAGATGATCCTCTTTTAAATGATCTAAATCTTTTAACTAGATTATTGTTTTTACTAGTTATTTTTAAAAAAGTATTTTCTATGAGTAATTTAAAAAATTTGTTATCAACTGTATTTTAATTACATAAATATTTTGATCAATTATTTATTAAATTTTTATTTCCCAAGAAATCCAAAAAAATATATTTTCACTTTAAATTAATATTCGTGACGTTACATAGGGTGGACTTACAAGTTTTCCTTTGTCATGATGAATTTAATAAATTAACCCTTAATGATTTGCGTAAGCAAAAAGAAGTCATATCTTAAATCTCAAAATTTAAAGATTTTTGGCCAAGGCAACTTACATGGAAAAGTTGAAATAAGTGGCGCCAAGAATTCTGCCTTAGTTTTATTGGCCTCATCATTGCTTACTAATGAAAGGATAATTCTTGAAAATGTTCCTCGTCTTACCGATATAGAAATAATGGGGCATATCCTAGAAAGTTTAGGTATTAAATTAATCCAAAAAAACAATCGCTTAGAGATAGATCCAAAAAATATTTCTATTAAAGATCTTCCATATGAACTTGTTAATGGATTAAGAGCTAGTTTCTTTTGTATAGGAGCATTGTTAAGCAAATATGGAGAGGCGAAAGTCCCCTTACCTGGAGGATGCAATATTGGTTCAAGGCCCATAGATGAGCACATAAATGGTCTTCAAGCCTTAGGAGCGGAAATTATTATTGAAGAAGGAATTGTCAAAGCAAGAATAAAGGACGAGACTAATAAACTGCATGGTACACATATTAAATTAAAGTGCCCAAGCGTAGGGGCTACTGAAACTTTAATAATGGCCGCATCATTAGCTGAGGGAAGAACTACGATTGAGAATGCTGCAAGAGAACCTGAAATTCAGGATTTATGCCAAATGCTGAATAAAATGGGGGCAAAAATTTACGACTCTGGCAAAGAAAAAATAATTATTGATGGTGTTAATAAGCTGAGCGGTTGTACTCATAAAGTAATTCCAGATCGAATAGAGGCTGGCACTTTTTTAATAGCTGCTGCTGCGACTTCCTCTTCGATAACAATTTCTCCTGTAATTCCTAATCATCTTGAAGCTGTCACGAATAAGCTTCAAGAGAGTGGAAGTAAAATTACGATTAAAGGTAATTCGATTACAATCAAGGGTAAAAAGATCAAAGGGGTAGATATTGAAACAGCTCCTTTCCCAGGATTTCCAACTGATTTGCAAGCACCATTTACAACCTTAATGGCAATAGCAAATGGTGAATCAAAAATAACTGAAACAATTTTCGAAAACAGAATGAACCACGTTCATTTACTTAACAAAATGGGTGCAAATATAAAATTAAATAAAAATATAGCGTATATCAAGGGTGTTAAAAAACTTAAGGGGATGGATCTAGTTGGATCTGATTTGAGGTCTTCAGCTGCATTAATAATTGCTGGGATTGTAGCTGAAGGCACTAGTAGAATTTATGGTTTAGAGCATTTGGATAGAGGTTATGAAAACATTGAATCAAAATTAAAAATATTGGGTATAAAAATAATTAGAGAGTTCAACAAAAAAACTATGACAAATAAGGAATTAAAGACTAGTTCAGATCCCTCAGATATTCCTCGATATAGAGCGGCTTAAGTTGCAAAGAGCGTGAGAAATAATAAATTTTTAAACGTAGGCAATATTGATCAGTGAAATACAACCTAAAAATAAGAGGAACAACACTAAAAAGCGACTAGACCAAATTTTATTTAAACCACTAATCTTTAAATTACTCATGCCCAAGTTCCGCTATTGGATCCAAATGTTGTCAATATAGTTACTGCAATAAAAAGATAAGGGACAAATTTAAAGGATAAATTTTTAGCTTGAGTTTTAGACATTTGCTTTTTTTTAAAAGTATAACACAATATTACTAATCATGAAGCTATCTCCTTTAAAAAAGAGACTTTAAGCGTATTTAAGCACAAAAATGTATCATAAATGTTTAAATTTGCTCTTTTTACCTTATTTCTTGTCAGCAAATGCAATAAATAATTCTATGTTTTTTCGAAAAGATTAAGTTTTAACAAACATTATCTTGATCACTGTTCCTTGACCAAAACAATAGTCAACAAGTTGATTTTTGTTATAATAAAAAAGTTCATTTTTGCAAAAGCCTTGGGAGCGTGGTGGAATTGGTAGACGCACCGCACTCAAAATGCGGCACCTTCGGGTATGTCGGTTCAAGTCCGACCGCTCCCACTTTGATGAATACTTATAGTCGATTCGATATATCTTTCAAGAAAGGAAAAGGTTGCTGGCTATGGGACAAAACAGGTAAAAAGTATCTTGATGCAGTAGCTGGCATAGCAACTTGTAGTCTTGGACATAGCGACAGAGTTTTAAGAAGGAGGTTATCAACTCAACTAAAAAAGATTCAGCACATTTCAAATCTCTACAACATTGAAGAACAAGAACAATTAAGCAGAACTTTAACTAATATGAGTTGTGCTGAAAGCGTTTTCTTCTGCAATAGTGGTGCGGAAGCAAATGAATCAGCAATTAAATTAATTAAAAAATATGGTAATAGAAGAAATAAAGATAAAGAATCATTTATTCTCGCAGCCGAATCCAGCTTTCATGGAAGGACACTTGCAGCCTTGAGTGCCACTGGACAACCCAAATATCAAAAAGGTTTCGAACCAATGATTCAAGGGTTCAAATTTTTTAAATTTAACAATTTTGATTCGGTAAAAAAATTATTTGAAGAGTGTGAAAATAATGATCAAAAAATCTCAGGCGTTTTAGTTGAACCAATACAAGGAGAAGGCGGCGTAATTCCTGGAAATAAAATATTTTTTAAAAGACTGCGAGAAATATGTGATAAATATAATTCTCTTCTCATTTTAGATGAGGTTCAAAGTGGAGTTGGTCGAACTGGAAAAATGTGGGGTTATGAGAATTTAGGAATTGAACCTGATGGATTCACCCTTGCTAAAGGTTTAGGAGGAGGTCATGCAATTGGAGCATTATTAGTAAAAGAAAAAGCCAACATTTTTTCTCCAGGAGATCATGCAAGCACTTTTGGAGGGAACCCATTCGCCTGTAAAGCTGCCCTAACAGTATTAGAAGAGATAAATAGAAGAAATCTCATCAATAATGTTTATCTAAGAGGGGAACAATTAAGTGCTGGGTTTGAAGAGTTGTCAAAAAAATTTCCAAATATTATTAGTGGGAAAAGAGGTTTAGGTTTAATACAAGGTCTTGTGATCAATGATGATTATGCTGATGCAAAAAAAATTACATTAAAAGCTTTTGATAAAAGATTACTGGTAGTTCCTGCAGGAGGAAATGTTGTAAGGATTGTCCCACCATTAGTTATATCTCGAAGAGAAATTAATATTCTTTTGGATAAGCTAAATTCAATTTTTGAAGAGTTATAGCAATTTAAATTTTGAAAAATGCAAATTTAAAATTTTTTGAATTATTATCTCCTAAATATGAAAGGGATAATATCAATTTAGGTTTATCAAGAATTAAAAAAGCACTTCAAGAACTTGGTAATCCTTGCAAGAATATCCCTGCGATTCAGATTATTGGAACCAATGGAAAAGGATCAATCGCATCATATTTAGAAAGTATACTTTTTGAAGCTAAGAGGAATTTCGGTGTAACGACATCTCCTCATCTTCTTGATGTATGCGAGAGGATTAGAGTTAATAAAAAAAATATTAATAAAACTGATTTTGAAAAACTCTATAGATTAATAGAAAAAAATTTTTCAACATTTGAATTAACTCCTTTTGAAAAAATCATTTGCTGCGCACTAAATTTTTTTGATTATAAAAAAGTTGAATTACTCATTCTTGAAGCTGGCTTAGGGGGACGATTAGACGCGACAACAGCCCATAAATCTAGACCAATCATTGCTATTGGGAATATTGGCTTAGACCATAAAGAATTTCTTGGAGATACGATTGAAAAAATTGCCGAAGAAAAATTAGCAGTTATAGAAAAAAACTCAATTGTCATCTCATGCAATCAAAATATTCAAGTTGAAAATTTAATAACCAAAAAAGTTAAAGAGGTAGGAGCAGAAATTATTTGGAAAGATGCAATTTCAAACAGCTATGAACTTGGATTAAAAGGAATTTTTCAAAAGCAAAATGCTTCAGTAGCTGTTGGAGCAATTGAAGCGCTGAATAATTTGGGATTTAATATAGAAGAAAAACACATATCTGAAGGTCTTAAAAAGACATCTTGGAACGGAAGGCTAGAAATAATAAAGTATTTCAACAAAGAAATTCTTGTAGATTGTGCGCATAATTATCCTGCTGCAAAAGCACTCTCTAATGAGCGAAGCAATTGGGAAAATGAAGATAAAGGCATTTTTTGGATTTTAGGTGTCCAAAGACAAAAAGATATTAACGCAATATTAAAAACACTTTTAAAGAAAAATGATCACTTATTACTTGTACCAGTTCCAAACCAACCTAGTTGGCAATTAAATGATCTCTCTCAGATTAAAGAAATTGACTTTCAAAAAACAATTGAATTTAAAACATTTGAACTTGCCATTGAGTATTTATTTTCTTTAGAAAAATGGCCAACTAATCATCCTGTTCTAACAGGTTCTATTTTTTTAGTTGCTGAATTTATTAAATTTGCGAATAAACAGAAATGTTAAATATTAAATTTTTCCCTCACTTCCCAACCTTCCAATTTCCCTGGATTTAATAGCCCTTTAGGATCAAATTTCAATTTCGCTTTTACTTGATCTGCGTCAACCACTCCAAGGCCTCCGCCTTCGACAGTTAAAACATGGGGATTAAAAATAAATGCACCAAGTTTCTTGCAATCTTCCATTATTTTATTCAATTCATCTATCCCATTCCACCTTAATAAAGGCAAAGCGGCTAATCGTGGTGATCCTTGTTGAGAAACCGCCTCTAAATGCCAAAGAACTTTTCTACCCCATTTTTTTCTCAAAAAATTAATCAATTCTAGTTCATCATTAAGTGGCAAAAGCATCTGTAAATACGTCCAATTTTTATCCTTAGACCTCATATGAAGAGTTGTATGATTCCATACGACTTCAGAAATTCCATTGACGAGTTTTTCTTCTTCCCCGAGGAGGGTAGATTCAACTTTGAATTTTTCACAAATTAGCTCGATTGTTTTTATTCCTCCAAGAGTAGATTGAATTAATATCTTGTGACTTCTAGAATTTGCTTTAAACCATTTAGGCATTTGATTTACAATTTCTTCTTCAAGTATTGCTCCTAGTTTCAGATCAATTGCTGCGCTGGTTAGAGTTTTTAATATTTCTATTGTTTTTTCAAATTCAATGCAGTCGATAACTATTGAATACCACTTACGTTTGATATCAGTAGCAAGTATTAAAGAAGTAATTATTCCATTAGTCCCATAAGCATGATTCAGAGGTTCGGATTCTTCAGCATTAAATTTTAATAATTGTGGTTTTTCATTCATCGTTACTGCCTCTAAACCAATAAGATTTCCTGGATCTCTTAAAAATCCCCACCTAATTGAACCAATGCCTCCTGATCCACCTGCAATAAAACCTCCAATTGTTGCAGTTTTCCAAGTACTAGGAAGTAACCTCAATTCCCTCCCATATTTCTCTAATTGTTTATTCAAATCACCCATAACGCAGCCAGACTGAACTTTTACAAAGCCAGTATCTGGATCAAATTCTTCTAACTTATTAAATTGACTCATCTGCATTACAACTCCTTTAAATAATGGGACGGCTTGTCCATAATTACCTGTACCTGAACCCCTTAAAGTAAGTGGGATAGATAATTCCCAACAAATTTCTGCTACTTCCTTTACCGCTTCGTGATCACTAGGTCTTACCACCAAATCAGCAATACATTCGTCTAATTTTTCAGTAAGGATTGGAGAGTAGTTATAAAAATCTTTTGAAAGTCTTTTTACATCGGATTTATTTTCAATGATCTCTAAGTTTTTGACTTCTCTAAATTTGTCTATGAATTTAAGTTTTGATATCATTAATAAAAAATTTTTATACTTTGCATATAAATTAGCTAATTAGCAATACAAATTGCCGTTTATAAATACTTTTCTCTTTAAATTGCTCGAAAAAACATCTGCCCATCTTTGTGCATCTAAAATCACAAAATCGGCAGGACAACCTTTTTTAATTAAACCATCCCATTTTAAATTTAATAATCTGCTTGGAGCTAAAAAAATAGAAGATAGAGTCATTCTCTCCCAGGGATTTAGTTGAAGCATAGGCATCGAGCAAGACAACATATAAAAAGGGTCAAAATTTCCAAATGGATACCAGGGGTCTTGAACATTATCACTACCAAGAGATACATCCACATGTGATTTTTGTAATTGCTTTATTGGAGCAACTGGTCTTTTTAATGAAGTAGTTTTATTACTTCGATTGAGCAGCCAAAAATTTGTTAGGGGTAAGGCAATAACCTTAATATTTTTCTCAGCCATTTTTTCCCCTAAATTTAAAATTTCTCTATTGTTTAGAGAAATTAGACTACTCAAATGACTACAAGTGATCGGAATACTATTAATATTTAATTTTTCTATTGTTTCTAATAAAACTTTAATTCCCGCTCCAGGTTCAATAATTGATTCATCTATGTGCAAATCAATTTCTAATTTATATTTACTCGCAAGAAGAAGCATCTTTGATAGAAATTGGCTTGTATTTTTTTTATTGAAAGGGGGGACAATTACACCTCCTAAAATGCCTCCATTAGAGGAAAATATTTTTGCCAAATCTTCTCCATCATTTGTATCCCAGAATTCCAATGGAGCTAGAGCAACGTATTGTAAAGTTAACTCAGATGAAAATTTTTTTTGTAATTTAAAAAGTTCAAACCAAATATCAATTGATTGACCTTTGTATGTATCAATATGACTTCTAATAGCACGATATCCATTCTGTATCGCAAGTTTTAATGATTTCTCAACTCTTTTAAGAACCTTATCTGTAGTTCTAGTTTTATGTTCTTCAAGATTTACTGATAATGCTCCTTCATAGTTTGATTCCAGATTAGGAAAGTCTACCCATGTAAAAGATTTATCAAAATGCGAATGCGTTTCAACAAATCTTGGGAATAAAATTTTTTTTGGTTTTGTAATTTTATTTTTTAAAGGCTTTAACTCAGAAACAAATCCATCCTCCCAACTAATGGAAACTGAACATAAATCCTCTACATCGATAATGAGGTTATCTATATTTTCTATTGAACAAAGGCTTCTGGGAATAAGAACCTCAGCCGTGGCAGAATTACTCAAATTTTTAAATTTTCTTTTATTTTAAATCATAAGAAATCTTTACTGAATTAGAAAATAATTCAAATTTCTCTAAAAGATAAAAATAACTATGAAAAATAACCCTTGAGTTGTTAAATTTATAAATGTGAGGCGGGCGTCGCCAAGTGGTTAAGGCAGCGGCTTGTGGCGCCGCTATTCGGGGGTTCGAATCCCCTCGCTCGCCCTCAAAAATATTGCACCAAAATTATTTAACTTGTAATTTTGAATTAAAGAATCATAAAAAATTCCTAGTAAAGTGCTCACAAAAACAAAATCTGACGAAAAAAAAACTCAAAAGAATTCAACTACTAGCAGTTATTGGATAACCACATTTGGATGCCAAATGAACAAGGCAGATTCTGAGAGGATGGCTGGGACTTTAGAGAAAATGGGATATACCAGAGCAGATAATGAATTAAATGCCGATTTGGTCTTGTACAACACATGCACTATTAGAGATAATGCAGAGCAAAAAGTTTATAGCTTTCTAGGGAGACAAGCAAAAAGAAAGCACAAAACACCTAACTTAAAACTTGTTGTTGCAGGTTGTCTTGCTCAGCAAGAGGGTGAGTCATTATTAAGAAGAGTCCCAGAACTAGACCTAGTAATGGGCCCTCAACATGTAAATAACCTTGAGAATCTTCTGGGGAAAGTTGATTTAGGAAATCAAGTTGCCGCGACAGAAGAATCCTTCATTTCTGAAGACATAACTAGTGCCAGGAGAGAAAGCTCTATTTGTGGCTGGGTTAATATCATCTATGGATGTAACGAAAGATGTTCATATTGTGTAGTCCCCTCTGTAAGAGGAAAAGAGCAATCAAGATATCCAAATGCGATAAAAAGTGAGATCCAAAAATTAGCTGATGATAATTTTAAAGAAATTACTCTTTTAGGTCAGAACATTGATGCTTATGGTAGAGACCTTCCAGGAACTACAAAAGAGGGAAGAAAAGAGAATACCCTAACTGATCTTTTGTATTATATTCATGATGTTAAAGGAATACGCAGAATAAGATTTGCTACTAGTCATCCAAGATATTTTTCAAAAAGGTTGATTCAAGCTTGTTATGAACTTGATAAAGTCTGTGAACATTTCCATATCCCCTTCCAAAGTGGAAATGATGAAATTTTAAAGCAAATGTCCAGAGGATACACTATCAAAAAGTATAAAAATATTATCGAGAACATAAGGTCATTAATGCCAGATGCATCAATTACAGCTGACGCGATAGTTGCTTTCCCAGGAGAAACCGAGCAACAATATCAAGATACATTAAAGCTAATATCAGAAATTGGCTTTGATCAGGTCAATACAGCAGCATACTCTCCAAGACCAAATACGCCTGCAGCAGTTTGGACGAATCAACTTTCTGAAGAGGTAAAAAAAGCTAGATTACAGGAAATTAATGATTTGGTCGAGAAAACTGCTAGGAGTAGAAATCAAAGATACATCAACAAGATCGAAAGCGTTTTAATTGAGGGTTTTAATCCAAAAAATTCTTCTCAAATTATGGGTAGAACTAGAACAAATAGATTAACTTTCGTAGAGATTCCCAAAAACATTAACTTTAATTTTTCTTTGGGAGATGAGATAGATGTCAAAATAAATGAAGCAAGACCTTTTTCTTTAACAGGCGAAGTTAATTTATGATTTTTTTCTAAATGATTGGGGGTAAGAAAAAATGTATTGGGTTAATATTTGGCGGGAATTCCAATGAACATGAAGTATCGATATCCTCTGCGAAAACAGTTTATCAAGCATTTAATTCAGAAATAAATAGTGAACGCTTTACAGTTAAAGCTTTTTACATAAACAAATATGGAGATTGGCTTGATAGTAATAATTCAGAAAAAATCCTAAATGGTGAAATTGAAAAAAATAAATCAAAAAAACAAGAAATCTTTAATCAAGAAAAAATTAATTTCCTTGACGGAATTGAATTTCAAAATATTGATGTTTGGTTTCCTCTTGTACATGGATTTAATGGTGAAGACGGATCAATTCATGGCTTACTTAGATTTACAAAGAAACCTTTAGTCGGATGTGGAATTATTGGCTCTGCACTTGGAATGGATAAAATATTAATGAAAACAATTTTCTCAAATCTTAAACTTCCACAAGTTAATTATCTAGTTTTTCAAAATGAAAATCTCCACGATAAGGAAGTAAAAAATAAAATAATTAATGAAATTTTAAAAAATTTAAAGTTTCCTATTTTTGTTAAACCATCAAACTCCGGATCATCTCTTGGCATCTCCAAAGTCAAAAATGAATCAGAAATATTACAAGCATTAGAAAAAGCTCGGGAAATAGATTCAAGACTTTTAATAGAAGAAGGTTTAGAGGTAAGGGAGATTGAATGCGGAATAATTGGAAATTCAAAACTCTTAACCTCTGAGATAGGCGAGGTAAATTACGAAAGTGATTGGTATGATTACGATTCAAAATATCACTCAAATAATAAAATAATTATCCCAGCCGAAATAGATTCTAAAATCACAAAAGAAATTAAAGAAATTGCTATCAAAAGTTGTAGAGCACTAAATATTTTCGGTTTTGCAAGAGTAGATTTCTTTTTAGAAAAATCTTCAAATAAAATTTTGCTAAATGAAATAAATACAATTCCTGGTTTTACAAAAAACAGTATGTTTCCAATGCTTTGGGAAGCTTCAGGTTTAAAAATTGAACAACTTGTGGCTAAACTGGTGGATATATCACAAGATTCATAATTCAAATCAAATGTTGCATGGACTTCTTTGGTTACCATTACTTTTAATCTTCGTTTTATTAACTGCTTTAGGATGGTTAGAAAGAAGAAGACAAAATCTTTTTAGGAGCTGGGCTAGTGGTTCTGAACTTTGTAAGTTAGATAGTTCAGGTGCAGCATCCTTAAAAGATGGAGAATTAAAATGGAGCGCATTTGAAGCTGGGAAATTCGAAGAAAAAGATAGTTTTACAATCAAAAAACTTGAATTAGTTGAATTAATGGCCCTAACTTCAGGAGAAGCACCCCTAACAAGTGAATCTCAAGGAAAGTGCAGGTTAAGATTAGTTGGCAATGGGAAAGAGATGGATGTGCCATTTTCAGATGCGGAACAAGCGAGAGGATGGATGGATCAATTGATGGAAAAAGCTAGATGTGATTTGTGAAGAACCAGAAAAGAATTAATTGCAGAAAATTTTTATTTCTAATTTTATTTTTATTTTCAACAAGCTTATTAAGCTTAAGAACATTAAAACAAGTAAATATTGAGGACATTAGAATTTCTGGGAGCAAATTATTCTCGCAAAATGATTTGGTAAATAATTCATCTTTAAAATTTCCAATCCGATTAATTTTTATTAATACTAATTTTTTAGAAAAAGAATTAAAGCAAAATTTATCTCTTAAGAATGTTTCAGTAAATAGACAATTATTTCCTTTCGGTTTAAAAATCGACGTTAATACGAGAATTCCAATTGCTTTTGGCGAGAGATTAATAAATAAAGAAAAAAAATTAGGATTTATTGATAAAGATGGAATTTTTATTGATAAACAAAATGCTGACGAAAAAAATTTGAACAACTTAACAATACAAGTTTCTGGATGGAAAAAAAAATTTAAAAATACATTATCTATAATCTTAATTGCCGAAGAGAATTATGAATTTGAGATAGTAAGAATAAATTTTTCACCAAATGGTTTTCTAACTATTGAGGAAAAAGATTTAAAAACAATCTTACTTGGATTTAATCCAAATTTAATTAACTATCAATTGCAAATTATAAACAACCTAAAAAATGAATTTAAGAAAAATAATTTTTCTAAAAAAATTGATAGTATTGACCTTACCGATCCAAATAAACCGAAAATAAAAGTGTTCAAACCCTAATATTTAGAAATAGATTTCGAATAATTTTTTTTAATTATTGTAGTGTTGATGTGGGTTTTGCATCTAAAACAAAATATTTAAAAAATAAATATTTTAAGGATTTTCCTCAACAATTTCCTACAGAAGAGCTTAGTAAGTTCATAATGCACCCAATACTAGTATTAGATTCCCTATTCAGAGATGAGCTTCGGTAACAATCCAAACTTTGATCAATCGAGAGAAATTCTTCCAAGCCAAAACGCTAAAATAGAAGTTATTGGTGTAGGCGGTGGTGGAAGCAACGCTGTAAATAGAATGATAAATAGTGACTTGGAGGGTGTATCATTTCGAGTCCTCAATACCGATGCACAAGCACTACTACAGTCTTCTGCAGATCGTAGAGTTCAACTAGGACAAAACCTTACTAGAGGTTTAGGTGCAGGGGGGAATCCAAGTATAGGTCAAAAAGCTGCCGAAGAATCTAGAGATGAGCTTCAACAGGCTCTAGAAGGATCTGATCTAGTTTTCATAGCCGCTGGGATGGGAGGCGGAACAGGTACAGGCGCAGCTCCCGTTGTCGCAGAAGTTGCGAAACAAAGTGGGGCCTTAACAGTAGGTATAGTCACCAAACCGTTTTCTTTTGAAGGGAAAAGACGAATGCGCCAAGCAGAAGAAGGAATTGCAAGATTAGCTGAAAACGTAGATACTCTTATAGTTATTCCAAATGACCGCCTAAAAGATGTAATAGCAGGAGCTCCCCTTCAAGAAGCATTCAGAAACGCTGATGATGTTTTAAGAATGGGCGTCAAAGGTATCAGTGACATAATTACATGTCCAGGATTAGTTAATGTTGATTTCGCTGACGTAAGATCTGTTATGACAGAGGCGGGAACAGCTCTTCTTGGTATAGGTATTGGTTCAGGAAGATCTAGAGCCTTAGAGGCAGCACAGGCAGCAATGAATAGTCCTTTATTAGAAGCAGCTAGAATTGATGGCGCTAAAGGCTGCGTTATAAATATTACTGGTGGCAAAGATATGACTTTAGAAGATATGACCTCCGCCTCTGAAATTATCTATGATGTTGTTGATCAAGAAGCAAATATTATCGTTGGTGCAGTGGTAGATGAATCAATGGAAGGGGAGATACAAGTTACTGTGATTGCTACAGGATTTGAAACGAATCAACCCTCAAATCAACAAAGAATAAAAAACAGATTATCAAATCAATCCTTATATAATTTATCCGATAATAAAGAATCAGGAGCAAGTATTCCTGAGTTTTTAAGAATAAGGCAAAATAAAAAAGATATTGGTTAAGAGGTAAAATAAAGTGACTCGGTTATCTCGCCTGCCTCAAGCATCCCTTGTGGCTGCTACCTTCCGGTCCTGACCAGGTTTAGGCGTTAAAACCGCGAAAGGCCGAGTCAAGATAATACTAGCAATTCTTGATTAAAAAAGATACATAAATTTCTAATGTTGCCTTCAGAACTCGTTAAGTATAAAAAAAAATCTCAAAAAATTATTGCACTAACTGCATGGGACTCTATATCAGGATCGATTGCTGAACAAGCTAATGTAGATATCGTCTTGGTAGGAGATTCCTTAGCAATGGTTTGTTTAGGATACAAATCAACATTGCCATTAACTTTAGAGAATATAATTTATCATACTAATGCTGTTTCGAGAGGATTTAAAAAGAAAATTGAAGAACAACCTTTAGTTATCACAGATATGCCTTTTCTGACTTACCAATGTGGAGAGGATAAAGCTGTCGAGTATGCAGGGAAAATCATTCAGAAGACTTATGCAAAGGCTGTAAAGGTAGAAGGGGCTGAACCAGAAATACAAAAAGTTATTTCTAGATTAATAAGAATGGGAATACCTGTTATGGGTCATATAGGTCTTACACCACAAAGCTATTTAAATCTTGGATTAAAAAAACAAGGAAAAAGCTTAGAAAGCCAAGAAAAAATCAAGAGAGAGGCTTCTATTCTTGAAGAATTAGGATGTTTTTCAATAGTTCTTGAACATATTCCTGATTTACTAGCTAAAGAAATACAAAATACTTTAACAATTCCCACAATAGGAATAGGTGCAGGTAATTATTGCGATGGGCAAGTAAGAGTTACTGCAGATTTGTTAGGTCTCAATGAGGATCAACCACCATTTTGCCCGCCGATTATTCAAGGGAAGGAATTATTTAAAGACAAATTAAAAGAATGGGTAGACTCAGAAAGACTTAATTAATATCGTCCCACCATTTAAACATGGAAATAAGAATTTGATTGCTAAGTTCCATCCCTTTTGGATCGCTTAAAAAGAACCTGTCCCCTTTTTTTATTAAAAGTCCACTTTCAAGAAATCTTTCCCATTTTTCAAGCAATTTTCTTAGGTTTCTTTTGAATATTTTGTTTTCCCAGTTTTGTTCTTTAAACACCTCGTGGATATCTATCCCCTCTTTAAGTCTCAATCCCAACATTATTTTCTCATCGATTTCTTTGAAGACAAAATCCATATTAGTTAGAGATGAATCTAGATTCAGTTCACATTGCCTAATTACCCATTCTTTATATTCTTTACTAACTCTTGGTCGAGTTAACTTTTCCCCCCAAGGCGCACTAGTCGAACCTTGACCAAAACTCCACCAACCTAATCCACTCCAATAAACTCTGTTATGTCTGGATTGATGACTGGGGAGACAATAGTTTGAGATTTCATATCTTGAGTAACCTGAGTTTTTTAAGATTAGATGAGTTGCTTCACTATTTCTAAAAGCTTCTTCATCACTTGGAAGTTCTAACTTTCCTAAGTTAACTAATTTCTTAAAAACAGTTCCATCTTCAATATTTAAATCGTAAATAGATAAATGTGGTGGTAAAAATGTTATTGTTTTTTTTAAGTCATCTTGCCACTCTTTAAATCCACTAAGTGGTAAATTTTGAATTAAATCTAAACTCCAACTTTTTATTAACCCAGAATCATAAACTTGCTTCAACCATAAACAGGATTTTTCAGCATCCTCTCTCGAATGACGCCTTCCCGAGTTTTGAAGTATCTGATTATTAAAACTTTGTACTCCGAGACTAAATCTATTTATCCCAGCGTTTATAAATCCATAAAGATCATCTTGATTAAAACTTGCTGGATCAACCTCCATAGTAATTTCAGCACCATAGTCAATTCCATAATTCTCTCCAAAAAGATTAATTAATTCTTTAATTTGCTGTGGATCTAAAATTGATGGCGTACCACCACCTATATAAATTGTCGAAAGAGGTGATTTATGCTTAATTGACAATATTTCTTTATGTAAAAAATACAAATATTCTTTAACAGTTTTACTTCCATATCCTTTTAAAGTTTCAACTTTGTTTCCTAATGGAATGACTGCAAAATCACAATAAAAGCACCTTCTGTGGCAAAAGGGTATATGCACATAAGCACTTCTTGGAAACTTATTCATAATCTAAATACATTTTAAGCTCCAAAAAAAGTATTAAGGATTGAAAAAAACTAAATCCTTATTTACTCAATTAATAAATACTAGTAGATTATAGATATGACAGATATCTTGGTATTAATTTTATTTGTATTATCTGGGGCCGCTTCAGGATGGCTTGGAGTTGATTTATTACCAGTAGACATACTCAAACAAGTATCTAACGTAGAGGGTTTTAGAATTGTTTTAGCTATAATAGGTTTGTTTATAGGGTTAGCAGCAGGTTTTGTCTTTCTTCAACTCAGGAAGACTTTTCTTGATCAAATTAGGACAATGCCTACAGACTTATTAATAAGTAGGTCGGTTGGTTTAATTTTAGGATTGCTAGTAGCAAATCTCCTACTTGCTCCAATACTATTAATTCCCTTCCCTAGGGAAGTCTTTTTTGCAAAACCTTTAGCAGCAATACTAAGCAATATTTTCTTTGGTGCTCTTGGTTATAAGTTAGCAGACACTCATGGGAGGACACTATTAAGATTATTTAATCCAAATAATACTGATGCATATCTAGTAAATGAAGGAATACTTCCTGCTGCAAGTCCAAAAATTCTTGATACAAGTGTAATTATTGATGGCAGAATAAATGGCTTATTAAGTTGTGGATTGTTGGAAGGACAATTAATTGTTGCTCAAAGTGTAATTGATGAATTACAAACTTTAGCTGACTCAAGCAGTAATGAAAAAAGGTCTAAAGGCAGAAGAGGTTTGAAATTGTTAAAAGAATTAAGAGATTTATACGGGAGAAGACTTGTAATAAATCCAACAAAGTATGAAGGTAATGGGGTAGATGAAAAGCTCTTGAAAATTACTGAAGATATGACAGGAACACTAATTACAGCCGATTATAATCTCTCTCAGATTGCGGAAGTTAAAGAACTAAAAGTTATGAATTTGAGTGATTTAGTCATTGCTTTAAGGCCAGAAGTACAACCAGGAGAATCACTTAATATAAAAATTGTAAGAGAGGGTAAAGAAAAAATGCAAGGTATTGGATATTTGGATGACGGAACGATGGTTGTAATTGACGAAGCAAAGAATTTTGTGGGAAGCAGATTAGATATTATTATCACAGGAGCACTACAAACTCCAACTGGAAGGATGGTATTTGGAAAACTAATAAATAATCCTGAGTCAAACAAATCTTTTAAATCACCAGCGACACAGGGCTAAATCTAGCTAGAATCAATTCATTATTAATTTTGTCATACAAATGACTGTATCTGCTCCTTATTACGGCGAGAACACCGTTATGAGGACCCCGCCCCCTGATCTCCCATCTCTTTTACTTAAAGAGAGAATAGTCTATCTTGGTTTACCATTATTCTCAGATGATGATGCCAAAAGACAACTAGGAATGGATGTTACTGAGCTAATAATTGCTCAACTCCTTTATCTTGAGTTTGAGGATCCAGAAAAGCCTATCTATTTCTATATCAATTCAACAGGGACAAGCTGGTACACTGGCGACGCAGTTGGTTTCGAGACAGAAGCTTTCGCTATCTGCGATACCATAAGCTATATTAAACCTCCAGTACACACAATATGTATTGGACAAGCGATGGGGACCGCTGCAGTTATCCTTTCATCTGGTACTAAGGGGCAAAGAGCCGCTCTTCCTCATGCCTCTATTGTTTTACATCAACCTATAAGCGGAGCAAGAGGTCAAGCAACCGATATCCAAATAAGAGCTGAAGAGGTTTTGAAAAATAAAAAATCAATGCTGGAGATTCTATCTCGTAATACTGGAAAGACTATTGAAGAACTCTCTAAAGACTCTGACAGAATGAGTTATCTTAACCCTCAAGAAGCCCTAAATTATGGCGTTATCGATAGAATACTTACAAGTCAAAAAGATTTACCAAATAAAATTTAACTCTCACAAACAACTACTTTAAAATCATGCCAATAGGAACTCCAAGTGTGCCTTACAGACTTCCCGGAAGTCAATACGAAAGATGGGTTGACATATATACAAGACTAGGTGTTGAAAGGATTCTTTTTCTTGGACAAGAAGTGAATGATGGTATTGCTAATAGCCTTGTTGCACAGATGCTCTATCTTGATTCTGAAGACAATTCCAAACCAATTTATTTATATATAAACAGTCCAGGAGGATCAGTAACTGCTGGCTTGGCTATTTACGATACTATAAAATACGTGAAAAGTGATGTGGTAACCATTTGCGTAGGCCTCGCAGCCTCAATGGGCGCGTTCCTGTTGGCCGCTGGCACAAAAGGGAAAAGAGTTGCGTTGCCCCATAGCAGAATAATGATTCATCAACCTCTAGGAGGAACTTCTCAACGCCAAGCTAGTGATATTGAAATAGAAGCTAAGGAAATTCTGAGAATTAAAGACATGTTAAATATGTCTATGGCAGATATGACAGGCCAATCATTTGAGAAAATTGAAAAGGATACTGATAGAGATTATTTTTTAAGTGCGGAAGAAGCAAAAAACTATGGACTAATTGATAGAGTAATCAAACATCCAAGCGAAGCAAGTCATTCTTAATTTTCTAAATAAATATTTTAATTTTAATTTTTAAATTAATAATTTTTTGGTTTATTTACTCCTTTAATGTCTAAAATATTAATTATCAAATGCAAAGAAGTTACAACTAATGACCCAACTCTTTTACGACACAGATGCCGATCTAAGTCTTTTAAATAATAAAACAATATCGATAATAGGATATGGTTCACAAGGTCACGCGCATGCTCTAAACCTTAAAGATAGTGGTTTAGATGTAATTGTCGGATTATATAAAGGAAGCAAGTCTGAAAGCAAAGCTATTAGCGATGGTCTGCAAGTATTTAGCGTTTCTGAAGCTTGCGAAAAAGCAGACTGGATTATGATTCTCCTCCCAGATGAGTTTCAGAAGGATGTTTACCTTAAAGAAATAGAACCAAACTTAAAAGAGGGAAAGATATTAAGTTTTGCTCATGGCTTTAATATTAGATTCGGACTTATCAAACCTCCTAGTTTTGTGGATGTTGTAATGATTGCTCCAAAAGGGCCTGGACACACTGTTCGTTGGGAATATCAGAATGGTCAAGGTGTTCCAGCTTTGTTCGCAGTTGAGCAGGATTATTCTGGAAGTGCAAGATCTTTAGCAATGGCTTACGCTAAGGGGATTGGAGGAACGCGAGCTGGGATACTTGAAACTAATTTTAAAGAAGAAACAGAAACTGATTTATTTGGCGAACAAGCGGTTTTATGTGGAGGATTATCAGAACTCGTTAAATCAGGCTTCGAAACTCTTGTAGAGGCAGGATATCAACCAGAACTTGCATACTTCGAATGTTTACATGAAGTTAAACTAATTGTTGATCTAATGGTAAAGGGAGGCTTATCTCAAATGAGAGATTCCATTTCCAATACCGCAGAATATGGAGATTATGTAAGTGGCAAAAGACTTATTAATAGTGATACGAAGAAAGAAATGCAGAAAATTCTAAAAGATATTCAAGATGGGACTTTCGCAAAGAATTTTGTGGAAGAATGCGATAAAAACAAACCCTTAATGACAAAATTAAGAGAAGAGAACTCAAAACATGAAATTGAGAAAGTAGGTAAAGGACTGCGCTCGATGTTCAGTTGGCTGAAATAAATTTATTTTTAATATTTCTTGGATCGATTGGTTTTGATTTATTGATTGGCGACCCAAGATCCTTAATACACCCTGTTCAAATAATCGGCTTTTACATAAAAA
>NZ_JNAR01000008.1 GCF_000760095.1 Prochlorococcus marinus str. MIT 9401 | reverse complement strand
AAAATCAGAATCCTAAATTCAAAACCTAATTAACTTTTAAGAAAATGTCCGCAAAAACTGAAGAAATTCTTGAATCATTAAAATCTCTATCACTTTTAGAAGCATCTGAGCTTGTAAAGCAAATTGAAGAGGCTTTTGGTGTATCTGCTGCAGCTTCTGCAGGTGTAGTAATGGCAGCTCCAGGAGCAGCTGGCGGTGAGGCAGATGGTGGCGCTGCTGAAGAAAAAACTGAATTTGATGTAGTTCTCGAAAGCTTTGATGCAGCTGCAAAGATTAAAGTCCTTAAAGTTGTAAGAAATGCAACTGGTCTAGGTCTTGGCGATGCAAAAGCACTTGTTGAATCAGCACCAAAAACAGTTAAAGAAGGAATTGCCAAAGCAGATGCTGAAGCTTTAAAGAAAGAGATTGAAGAAGCTGGCGGTAAAGTTACACTGAAGTAAGAATAGATTTTTTTAAGCCGATAACCTTTATGTCGGCTTCAAAAATTATGAATAGTGATAGTATTGCAATTGAAGCTGCAACAGATGGAGCCTGCAGTGGTAATCCAGGTCCAGGTGGTTGGGGTGGTCTAATAATTTTTGATGACTACAGTCAATTAGAAATAGGTGGTTCCGAGCAAAATACCACTAATAATAGAATGGAACTCACTGCGGCTATAAAAACTCTTGAGAAATTAAAAAGCTACAAATTAAAAGAGAAGTTTAAATTAAGAACTGATAGTAAATATGTAATAGAGGGTTATACAAAATGGATTATTAATTGGAAGAAGAATGGATGGAAAACAAGTTCAGGGAAACCAGTTCAAAATCTTGATCTATGGCAAAAAATTGATCAATTAAGAATTAATGGCCTAATAATGGAATATGTTAAAGGTCATAGTGGGGATAAACAAAATGATAGGGTTGATAAAATTGCAACTAATTACAGCAAAGGTATATCTTTAGAAAGTAACTTAAAAAAAATAGAATCCTCAGTTGATTTTTTTGAAAAAAATGCACCTGTAGAAATTCAGGAATTATTTTCCCGCAATGAATTAATTCAAAAATTTGCAGAAAAAAAGTACTTGTTAAGTTCACCTGAACTAGAAACCTTATTAGGTGATGAAAACCACTTAAAGATAAAACAATATTCACTTTTTGAATGGCGTAATTGGAGATTGATTCCTAAAGATAAAAAATATTGGATAATAGAAAAAAAAGAAGCCTAATTTTTTATGAATGATAAGAAGGGGGGATTTAAAAATCTTTATAAAAACTTGATTACCCCTGTATTAAAAAAAGACTCTGGCATTGATGCAGAATACTTAACTAATTTATCTCTTAGTCTCCTATCATTCAGTTCAAGAAAATATAATTGGCCTATAGTATCTTCTATCTTAAAAAATCTAAATGAAGAATTTTCTGTAGTTGATAAAAGGTTAACTCAGAACATATGTGGAATAAATTTTTGTAATCCAGTTGGTTTAGCTGCGGGTTTTGACAAAAATGGAAATGCCGCAAATATATGGAAAGATTTTGGTTTTGGATTTGCTGAGCTTGGTACAGTAACTAAATTTGCTCAGAATGGGAATCCCAAACCAAGGTTATTTAGATTGGCAGAAGAAGAAGCAGCATTAAATAGAATGGGTTTCAATAATAATGGTGCTGAAAATCTAGTTAAAAACTTTGTCGAACAAGGTATTGAGTTTAAAAAAAACAGGGAGAATATTTGTTTAGGGATAAATTTCGGGAAGTCAAAAATTACAGGTTTATCTCAAGCAAAAGATGATTATTTAACTTCTCTAAAATTATTAATTCCATATTGTGATTACGCAGCAATAAACGTTAGTTCTCCAAATACTGAAGGACTAAGAAAATTACAAGATCCAATTCTTCTAAAAGAACTTCTTAGAGAAATTAAAAACTTACCTAATTGTCCACCATTATTTGTAAAAATTGCGCCAGATTTAGGCCTTAAAGATATTGAAGATATTTGCCAATTAATAATCGAGGAAAACATCGATGGAATAATTGCTACAAACACCAGCATTGATAGATTAGGTCTTGAAAATAGAAAAATCAGGCAAACTGGATTATTACTCTCTCAAGAGAATGGAGGATTAAGTGGGAGGCCTCTCCAAACAAAAGCAAATCAAATAATAAAATATATACATAATATTGATAAAAAGATTATTTTAATTGGGGTTGGTGGAATAGATAGTCCTGAGTCAGCTTGGGAAAGAATTTGTTCTGGAGCATCATTAATTCAACTTTATACAGGATGGATATATAAAGGTCCACAATTAGTACCAGATATACTTGAGGGAATTATAAAGCAACTCAATAGCCATCAATTATCTAGTATAAAAGATGCAATTGGATCAGAATTAAAATGGGTTGAATAAAATTAGAGCATGAATAATGAACCTGATGATTACTCAACGTTAGCCATACAAGGATCAAACTTGAAGCACGGTGGAAATGTATATGCAATTGCGAAAAAATTAAATTTATTACCATCCGAAATCATTGATGCAAGTGCATCATTAGTACCCTTTGATCCCCCTCAAATACTAATAGATTCAATAAATGCGGAAATTAAGAATCTTGGCTTTAGATATTACCCAGAAAGAAACTTGAGTGATCTGAAAGAAATAATCGGCAAATTTCATGGGATAAATCCAGAGAATATATTGCCTGGGAATGGAGCTTCTGAATTAATAACATGGGCAGGTTATGAAGCATCCAAATTCGGAATAAGTTGTATTCCTTCTCCATCATTTGTTGATTATGAAAGATCTTTAAATTGTTGGAATAGCAATTTTATACATTGCGAATTACCAAAAAACTGGAGTGATATTTTTCCTCAATCATTTCCGCTTCATCCAAAAGGTGATGTTATTTGGATAACAAATCCACATAACCCTACCGGCCAATTATGGGAAAAGAATTCATTGGAGGAAGTTGTGAAAAAATATAAATTAGTTATCTGCGATGAAGCTTTTTTATCCATAACACCTAATGGAGACAAAGAATCTTTAATACCATTAACCAAAAGATTTGATAATTTACTAGTCTTGAGAAGCTTGACCAAAATCTTCAATATTCCAGGGCTTAGATTAGGGTACGTTATTGGCTCATCGAAAAAACTTAAACAATGGGAAATAAATAGAGATCCTTGGCCTTTAAATTCATTTTCTATTAAAGCAGGGATTGATCTACTAAGTAATAAGAAATTCTATGAACAGTGGACAAAACAGATTCACAGCTGGATAAATATTGAAAAAAAGAGAGTATTTGAAAAATTATTAAAAATAGAGAACCTTAAAATTCATAACTCTTCAACCAACTTTTTTTTAATAGAAAGTGAAACATCCTTGTCGCCAAATATAAAATACTTAGAAAATAAGGGAATATTGCTTAGAGAATGCACTTCATTTAGATTTCTTGACGAAAAGTGGGCAAGAATAAGTCTACAGAATAGAAAAAATAACACTCTTTTATGTGAAGAAATTCAGAATTCCTTTAAAAAATAATCAATATACTTTTTAATCTCATTTTTAGATTTAATTTTATTATTATTTTCCATATTCTTCTTCATGAGATCTAATATTTCATAATGTTTTTTTCCCTTTTTTGATTTTATTTTAAAAATTCTTTCTAGAGTTTCTTCAAAAACTTCTTTAGACATATTATTCTGATTGATTAAAACTGAGCCTCCACTTGCAGCAAGAATCATGGCATTTTTCTCCTGATGATTATTTTTAGAATATGGATATGGAATTAAAATTGAAGGTTTTTCAGCCTCCATTAATTCATTGATTGTTCCTGCGCCAGATCTCGATATTACAAGATCACAGTTTTGAATTAAAGCTGCTATTTCATTAGTAAATTTCTTTTGTATATAATTTTTGGAGTTTTTTACATGAAAAGGTTTTAGATTAGATTCGCCAACAATATGAACTATCCGAAATTGTTTTTTTATTAAAAACGCTAAAGATTCATAAAGAATTTGATTTATAGCTTTTGCTCCTTGACTACCTCCCATAACAATCAAAAGAGGTCCATTTCCTTTTGGAACCCATTCTGGCAATAAATTAAATTTATAGAATTGCTCTCTTAAAGGTGTCCCAGTGAAAATAGTTTTACAATTTTTTAAATAAGAATTTGTTTCTTTAAATCCTAAAAGAACATAGTTACATAAAAAACCAAAATATTTCGTGACCATTCCAGGAACTACATTTGATTCATGAATAATGATAGGTATCTTTAGAAGTTTTGAAGCAACAATAGTAGGGGCAGATATATAACCTCCAGTCGTAAAAACCAAGTTAATTTTTTTTTCTTTTAAGATCCTAATTATTTGGAAAGTTGACATTAAAATTTTTATATATTGATAAAACAAAAAAATATTTTTTCTTGGTGTCTTTAAATTCAAAGTCTTCAAATTATATTTTTGGGGAATCAAATGCGCATCAAGTCTTTGCTGAATACCCAACCAATGAATATTCCACTCATCTTCCACCTCTTTAGAAACTGCTAAAGCTGGAAAAATATGGCCTCCTGTTCCACTAGCTGCAACTAATAAATTATTTTTTTTAGACATAAAAACTTAAATTAGTAGAATGAAAATAATAAATAATAAATATGTTGAATTTAAACTTATTCAGAAATATAGGATTCCCTCTCTACTTATTTATTTATCTCATTCTCCCCTATTCAGCAATAACGCAAACTTTAAAAGTTGATTTTATAAGAAATTTAGAAACCTCATTAAATAAGCGAGACTTAGAGTTTATTAAAAAAAATTTTAGAAATGATGAAAACCAAAATATTCCAAAACAATTTTCAAAGATTATTAATGATTTCCCGAACAGCAAATGGAAGATCAAAAGATTAAAATCTAATATTCCAGATGAAGATATTTTGCGAATAAAAGTTTCTGGGGAAAAAATAGTTAACGGAGAAATATATATACTCGAATCCAAATTTGATTATTTATTTTCAATCGTGAATGGAAAAATAAGTGAAGGGATTATCAAAAATTTATTCACCACAATAAGAAACGATAATAAAAAAATAGATATTAGTTTTAAAATTCCTGATAGAGTTCTTACTGGTTCAAAATACGATATCGATATAATTCTAAATAAGCCTCTTGAAGAAGTGATTATTGCTGGAGCTATAAAACCTCATCAATTTAATTCATTGTTTGAACAAGAAATATCATTGGAACCATTGGCGTCTGGAGGGATTTTTAAAATTACAAGAGCCCCTTCAAAACCAGGGATGCAAATTTGGTCAGGAATCATAGCTCATCCCGAGGGAATGATTACTTTCACAAAGAGCATTAATATTGTTGATGAGATATAGCCTAAGCGTCGTTTAACGCAGCTACACCTGGTAAAGTTTTACCTTCTAAAAGTTCCAAACTAGCCCCACCTCCGGTAGATATATGAGACATTTTCTCAGCTAATCCTGCTTTTTCAACTGCTGCAACTGAATCTCCCCCACCAATTATTGTACAAACTTCTGAAAAAGCACTTAAGTCCGCAAGAGTCGTAGCTATTGCATTTGTACCATCTGCAAATTTATCAAATTCAAAAACTCCCATTGGACCATTCCAAATAATTGTCTTACATTCTGCAAGAGCATTCTGAAAAACTTTAATGGAATCTGGACCAATATCTAGCCCCATCCAATTCCCACTAATTGCATCAATTTGAGATATTTTACTATTGGCGTCAGGAGAAAATTCATCAGCCAAAACAACATCGGTGGGTAATAATAACTCTACTCCTTTTGCTTTTGCTTTTGCTTCTAAATCTTTAGCAAGCTCGAGTTTATCTTCTTCTACAAGGCTCTTGCCGACATCTAAACCTCTAGCTTTATAAAAAGTGAAAATCATACCTCCACCAATCATGATTTTGTCACACTTATCTAGTAAAGAATCAAGTACTCCTATTTTGCTACTAACCTTTGACCCTCCAACTATTGCTGCCAATGGACGATTTGGGGAATCTACTGCTCCTTGTAGGTATTTCAATTCTTTTTCTAAAAGGAATCCAGCTACTGAGGGACTTAAATAATTTGTAACACCCTGAGTTGAAGCATGCGCTCTATGAGCAGCACCGAAAGCATCATTTACATACATATCTGCATGTGATGCTAATTTTTCAGCAAACTCCGGGTCGTTCTTTTCCTCTTCACCAAAAAAACGAACATTCTCAAGTAACAGAACATCTCCATTAGATAAGCTATTTGATTGTGCAACTGCTTCATCACCAATACAACTGTTAGTAAGAGCAACATTTTGCCCTAACAATTCACTTAATCTTGCTGCTACTGGAGTTAATCTCATTTTTTCATTTACCTGACCCTTCGGTCTACCAAAATGAGCAGCTAAAATGACTTTTGCAGAATGATTAATAAGATATTCAATAGTTGGGATCGCTGCACGAATACGCGTATCGTCTGTTATTTGACCGTCTTCATTTAATGGAACATTAAAATCTACTCTTACAAGAACTTTTTTTCCTTCTAAATTTGTCTTATCAAGACTGGAAAGAGATAATTTTGACATTAAACAAGCTATATTTATAATCTCAAGACCCTAACGTTAATTTGGGCTTATTGGGTTAAAAAGTAGTTACTGTTACCTATGCCTTAATAAATTTTAAGAATTAACGACTATAAAAATTTTTAGTTATGAAATTTATACTAAAATTTAGAAGTAAATACTTTTGAAACTTATAAAAACTAAAGGAATACAAAATTTTATTTGATTTATTGAAGTGGACATACCCAAAATCCAATGGTACCCAGGCCATATCGCAAAAGCAGAAAAGAAATTATCTGAAGTTATCAATAAAGTAGATTTAGTTATCGAAGTGAGAGATGCACGAATTCCTTTGTCAACAGGACATCCACACTTGAATAAATGGATAAATAATAAAAAACATATTCTTGTCATTAACAGATCAGATATGATCTCCCCGAATACAATCAATAGTTGGAATAAATGGTTTAATTCTAAAGATCAATATCCTCTTTGGTGTGATGCTAAAAGAGGAATAGGGATTAAAGAAATTTGTAAGTCAGCTAAAGATTCTAGGTCGTCAATCGACGATAGAAGACTCTCTAGAGGAATGCGAATTAGGCCAATTAGAGCCCTTACACTTGGTTTTCCAAACGTAGGGAAGTCGGCTTTAATTAATAGAATCGCAAAAAAAAGAGTTGTAGATAGCGCTAGGAAAGCAGGCGTGACCCGTAATTTAAGATGGATAAAATTAGAAAGTGGTATAGATCTGCTAGACGCTCCTGGTGTTATACCTCCAAATTTAGAAGATCAAAAATCAGCACTTAATCTTGCACTGTGTGACGATATTGGAGAAGCTGCTTATGAAATAGAGAGTGTCGCAATTGGATTTATCAAAATTATATCCACTCTCAACAAAGATAAGAATGCGAATATCTCAATTAAACAAATATCTAATAGATATGGAGTTGATATTACTAAAGGCTTTAAGAGTCCTTCTGCTTGGATCGACGAAGCAGCTTCAAAACATACCTCTGGCGATAAAAGGAGAATGTCTCATAAGTTATTGGAAGATTATAGAAATCAAATGCTGGGTAAAATTGCTTTAGAAGTCCCACTATGGAATTAAATAATCAAAATTCTTTCGGCATTGGAGAAGGTGAGCTTATAGAAATTATTTATGAGCTACCTCTTCCTATGAGGCTAGACAGATGGTTGGTAAGTAAAAGGCCAGAACAAAGTAGAGCAAGAATTCAACATTTTATAAATTCAGGTTTAGTACTTGTAAACTATAAGACTGCGAAAGCAAAGACCCCATTAAAAAATGGCGACAATATTCAAATATGGATGCCTCCTCCAGAACCTCTTATTTATTTGAAACCTGAAAAAATGGATTTAAATATCCTTTTTGAAGACGAGCACATCATAGTAATTAATAAACAATCAGGACTAATTGTTCATCCAGCCCCTGGCCACAAGTCTGGAACTTTAGTGAATGGATTACTTTTTCACTGTAAAGATCTACCTGGAATTAATGGGAAACTAAGACCTGGGATTGTTCACAGATTAGATAAAGATACCTCCGGATGTATGGTTGTTGCAAAAAGCCAAGAGGCATTAGTAAATCTCCAGAAACAAATTAAAGAAAAAATAGCATCACGCGAATATATTGCAGTAATTCATGGAGCACCTAATTCTGAAGAAGGCCAAATAGTGGGAAATATTGGCAGAGATAAAGTAAATAGATTGAAATATAAAGTAGTTGAAGAAACTTCAGGAAGGTATGCCTGTACCTATTGGAAATTAGAAGAAAGATTTGGCAATTACTCATTAATGAGTTTCAAACTAGATACCGGGCGAACGCATCAAATAAGAGTACATTGCGCTCATATTAATCATCCAATTGTGGGTGATCCGTTATATGGAAGATGTAAAAAACTACCATGTAAATTAGATGGCCAAGCTTTACACGCCATTAAGCTTGGACTTATACATCCAATAAAAGGTAAAGAAATGATATTTGAATCAGAATTACCATTAGATTTTCAAAAATTACTAGGTGTTCTTAAAGTTAAATAAGATTTAAAGAGGAATTTAGAAGCGATTTTGTATACGTGTTTTGAGTTTTATTGAATATTGTAGAACTTTCTCCTTCCTCAACTATCTTTCCATGATTCATAACTAGCAACCTATCACAAAATCTTTTAGCAATGCCTAAATCATGAGTAATAAAGATAATCGTTAAATTCATTTTTTCTTGCAAGACTCTAATTAATTCAAGAATCTCTATTTTTACTGAAGCATCCAACATATTAACACTCTCATCACAAATCAAAATTTTTGGTTTCAACAATAGCGCTCTGGCTAATGAAATTCTTTGCAATTGACCACCAGATAATTGGCTAGGATAAGAATTAAAAAAATCATTATTTAAGGGAAGATTTAAATTTCCCAACATTAATTTTATTTCTTTTTCGATTTTTCTTTTATCTGAAATTTTTTGAATAAAAAATATATCTTCCAAAATATTTTTAATTGTCATTTTCGGATTCAAACTTGAAAACGGATCTTGAAAAATTATTTGCACATTATTGTTCTTTTTAAAAGATTTATTTTTTTTCAATGCATGATTTTTATCATAGATCTTTATTTCACCACCTCTTACTTTAAGCAGTCCAATTAAAGCCCTACATAATGTACTTTTACCGCTTCCTGAAGAACCAACAATTCCGAGAGTCTCATTCTTATATAACTTGAAACTAACTTCATTTAAAGCCTTATTCCATTTATTAATGAAAATTGAAGAATTTAATTTATACCAATGTCTTAGGTTATTCACCTCTAGAACGACCTGATCTCGAGCATTATTCTTAGTATTTGGCTCTAATAATATTTTTGAAGCATTTACTAACTTTTTCCCGATATCTGATTTTGGTGATTGAAAAATATCTAATATATTCCCTTTTTCAACAATCGATCCCTTTTCAATAATTGCGACTTTTTTACACCACTTTGCTGCAAGATTAATATCATGACTAATTAAAATTAAAGTAGTATCAAATTCATCACATAGATGAATTATTTCTTGCATAATCTCAAAACTTGTTTTGGTATCTAAGCTTGTTGTAGGTTCATCAGCTATTAATAATTTAGGTTTTAAAGCAAGTGCCATTGCTATAGAAACTCTCTGTCTCATTCCACCGCTAAATTGATGTGGGAAAGAATCAAGTCTACTTTCTTCAATTCCTACTTTTTGAAAAACTTCTCTTACTAATTTTTTAATAGCTGTAGATGATTTAGTTTGATCATGTGTTTTAAATAATTCATATAAATGATCCCCAACTCTCATTAACGGATTAAGTTTTTTTATAGAGTCTTGATAAATAAATCCAAAATTCTTTCTTCTAAATAATTGTGCATCTTTGTTATTTATTTTCCTAGGATCTACACTAGAAATCGATAGATACCCTTTAGAAGTAGCCTTTTCAGGCAATATATTTACTAATGTTTTTGCAAAAGTGGTCTTTCCACATCCAGAAGGTCCTATTATGGCCAAATGATCGCCACTATCTATTTCCAAATTAAAATTTTTGATAATAGGTTGCTGTTTTAGACCATATTTAACAGTAAGATTTTTAACTACAATAATTTTTTTTTTATTTTTTTCCATGATTTATAGCCAATTTTTCTAGACCTAAATAAAATATATCTAAAGCAATATAAAATGTCCGAGGCAGCTGCAAATTCAAAAGAAAAAAACGAAATTGAAGTTTCCAAAACTATTTTGCCTGAAAATAAAAAATATGAAAGTGAATCTTTGAATAATCAAATAAACATTCCCGATTGGCTTCTTAAAGATATTCATAATTTTGAAAAATCAAATAAAGAAAATGATGAGAATCAAAACCTCATAGCAAAGGCTTTTAAACTTGCATATAAAGCTCATGATGGACAATTCCGCGCGAGCGGCGAGCCATACATTATCCACCCGGTCGCTGTTGCAAATCTCCTCAAAGAAATAGGTGCTAGTTCATCTGTTATTGCTGCAGGCCTTTTACATGATGTTGTTGAAGATACTGGCATTGATTTAACCGAAATAGAAACAAATTTTGGATTAGAAGTAAAAATACTTGTAGAGGGCGTAACAAAATTAGGCGGCATCCACTTTAACAACAGGACTGAAGCACAAGCTGAAAATCTTAGGAAAATGTTTTTGGCTATGGCTAGCGATATCAGAGTTGTCTTAGTAAAACTTGCAGATCGACTTCATAACATGAGAACAATTGAATGGCTAAATGATGAGAAAAAACTAAGAATAGCGAGAGAAACAAGAGAAATTTATGCACCATTAGCTAATCGACTAGGAATAAACAGATTTAAATGGGAATTAGAAGATTTAGCTTTTAAATTCCTAGAGCCTAAAGAATATCTAAATCTTAAAGATCAAATCGCTGTTAAAAGAAGTGATAGAGAAAAAAGATTAAAAGTAACTTTGAATCTTATGAAGGAAAACTTGGTTTCAGCCGGTTTGAAAAATTTTGAAATAACAGGAAGGCCAAAACATCTTTATGGCATCTGGAGCAAAATGGAAAGACAGCAAAAGCATTTTCACGAGATTTATGATGTTGCTGCCCTAAGAATTATCGTGGATAATTCAGATAGTTGTTATCGGGCTTTAGCAGTCGTTCATGATACTTTCAAACCAATTCCAGGTCGATTTAAAGACTATATAGGATTACCAAAACCCAATGGATACCAGTCCTTACACACTTCTGTGATTGGAAGACATCGACCTATTGAAGTTCAAATTAGAACTACTTCGATGCATCAAATTGCTGAATATGGTATTGCCGCTCATTGGCAATACAAAGAGGGTGGTTCTCCCGCCAAAAGTAATGCCGAGAGATTTAATTGGCTAAGACAATTAGTAGAATGGCAACAAGAAGGTAATGAAAGGGATCATAATGATTATTTAGCTTCAATTAAAGAAGACTTATTTGATGAAGAAGTATTTGTGATCACTCCAAAAGGAGATGTTGTTGGTTTAAGGAAAGGATCTACCGCGATAGATTTCGCCTACAGAATTCATTCTGAAGTTGGAAATCACTGTAATGGAATAAGAATTAATGAAAAGCTTTCTCCATTATCTACAGCACTTCAAAATGGTGACTTCATAGAAATTTTGACAAGTAATAATGCTACTCCAAGCTTGGATTGGCTGAACTTTGTAGTTACGCCAACTGCTAAAAATAGAATTCGCCAATGGTATAAGAAAAGCCATCGTGATGAAACGATTAAAAGAGGTAGAGATTTACTTGAAAAAGAAGTAGGTAGGAACGGTTTTGAAGCATTACTTTCTAGTGAAGCCATGAAAAAAGTTGCAAATCGATGCAATTTAAAAACTACTGAAGACCTTCTTGCATCTCTTGGTTTTGGTGGTTTAACTTTGCATCAAGTATTAAACAGACTAAGAGAAGAAATAAAATTACAGACAGAAGATGTAAAAAATGATTCTGACTCTGAAATAGCAAAATCTCTTAAAAGTAATTCTAATTTATCCACTAATCAATCTAATACAGCAGCTAAATCGCCAATTTCCGGGATAGAAGGCCTTGATTACAGAATAGGTAAATGCTGTAGCCCGCTGCCAGGCGAGGATATTATCGGAACTGTGTCGCTCGGCAACCATGGGATAACTATACATAGGGAAGATTGCGAAAATGTAATACCGATTCCAATAGAGAGAAGATTACCTGTCGGTTGGAATCAAGATAATAAAACTGGCGATAATAAGTTTCCAATTCAGCTAAGAATAGAAGTAATTGATAGAGTTGGAGTCCTTAAAGATATTCTTATGCGGTTATCTGACAAAGGTATAAATGTTAGCGATGCCAATGTTAAAACTGCTTATGGTAAACCAGCTATTATAAATCTTTGTGTAGGTCTTGAAAGTTATAATCAACTTCACAAAACAATTGAACAAATTAAATCAATGGCAGATGTTTTAGATATTGCCAGAGTTGGACAAAGTTAATTTTAAAATCAGATCAATTTATTTTTTTTTTATCTTGTAGATAAAGAAAACAATACTGCCGCAAATTAAAGCTAGTAAAATACCCACACAAGATGAACCTAAGAGTAATTTTAAAGAAAAAACTCTACCTTGTTTCCATAAGTCATCAATATCTAAACTTTTTTCAAGAATTTTATTAGAAGAATTATTTAAAAAAAACGAACCAACTTTATAGTTAAAATAATAAAGTGGAATATAAGTAAAAGGGTTGCTTATCCAGGTACCGATTGCAGCTAGAACAATATTTCCATTGGCTATTTTTGCAAAAAAAACCCCTATTAAAGTCTGAAACCCAAAAAAAGGAAAGCAGCCACTAAATACCCCTATAGCTAAACCTTTAGCATTAAAGAAAGGACTTCCATTCTGATTCCTAAATAATGATAGAATTTTCTTATAGGTAATATCTCTTTTAAATCTCATTCAGAAAGAAAATTTCAAAATTCTTGATAATCTTACTTAATTATCCATAACAAAGCGAGAGATGGATTCAATATTTACTACAGAAGATACGATAGCCGCAATTGCATCAGCTATAAGTGTAGGGAAAGGAGGAGTTGCGATAATAAGAGTATCAGGGCAAGACGCAATAAATTCTTGCAAAAAGATTGTTCAAACTAAATCTAAATATGCATGGGAATCACATAGAGTTTTTCATGGTTTTATTCAGGAAAATAAACAAAATAAATTTATAGATGAGGTTTTAATTTTAGTAATGAAATCACCAAATAGCTTTACAGGAGAGGATGTTGTTGAACTTCATTGCCATGGCGGAATTATCATAGTGAATAAAGTTCTTCAGAGATTATTATCTAGTAATTCTAGAGTTAGACTTGCAAACCCAGGAGAATTTAGTCAAAGAGCTTTTCTTAATGGAAAAATAGACCTCACTCAAGCCGAGTCGATTAATCAATTAATTAATGCAAGCAATACAAGATCAGCAGAGTTAGCTTTTAGTGGGATTCAAGGAGAAATTAAGAAAACAATTAATGATATTAAAAATGACCTTATAAATCAACTTTGCGAAATAGAAGCGAGAGTTGATTTTGAAGAAGACTTCACAGATTTTGATTACACCAAATATCTAAAAAACATTAAAAAAGTAAAAGAAAAAATAGAATTACTAATAGAAAATGCAAAAAGAAATTCATATATTCACAATGGAATATCCATTGCACTTATAGGTAAAACAAATGTTGGTAAAAGCTCTTTACTAAATTTGCTTGCTAAAAAAGAGAAAGCAATCGTAACTAATATTCCTGGAACAACTAGAGATGTTATTGAAGTTAATTTAACTATTAATGATATGCCAATGAAAATAATTGATACTGCTGGCATAAGAGAAACTTATGAACAAATTGAAAGTATTGGAATTAAAAAAAGTTTTGAGAAAATTAAAGAGTCAGATTTTATAATTTATATTTATAGTCTTGAAGAAGGATTTAATGAAGAAGACAAAAAAATAATAGAAGAAATCCCCAAAGAAAAATTAATTACTATTTTGGGCAATAAAAAAGATTTAATTGATTGCAAAAATATTAATTCAAATGAATTAAACAATACAATTCTTATGAGCATTAAGAATAATGATGGTGAAAGATTATTAATCGACACAATCATAAAAAAGTGTGGATTAAAACAAGTAGAAAATATCAATATATTTTTAAACGAAAGACATCTTACAAATTTGTCTGCTTGCCTATCTAATTTAAATGATACTGATGAAATCATTAAAAATAAATTGCCATTTGATTTGTTATCAATAGAACTAAGAGATGGAATACAAAACTTATCTAAAATAACTGGTCAAGAATTAACGGAGGAACTTCTAGATAATATTTTTTCAAAGTTTTGTATTGGTAAATAAATTTGAGTTAAATTACATAGTGATATATAGTTGGGTCTCTAACTTCAGTTGAATTTTTATTAATTAATTTTTTTTAGTTTAGTGAATTTAAATACTCCAATAATAAGTAAGATCATTGATACTTGGATCGATGAAGATATAGGAAGGGGAGATCTTACAAGTCCTTCTATAACGAAAGAGAATGGTAATGCATATTGGATTGCAAAAGAAAGTGGTATATTTTGCGGTGTCGCAGTTATAAAAGAAATTTTTAAAAAAATTGATTTAAAACTCAGTGCAAAATTTAATATCTCTGATGGAGATCAATTTGTTAAAGATCAAAAACTCCTGGAAATATATGGACCCTCAAAAAGTTTGCTAGCTAGCGAAAGAATAGGCTTAAATATAGCAATGCATTTATCTGGAATATCTACATATACAAAGAATCTGGTAAATAAGTTAGAAGGTACAAATATTAAATTAGTAGATACTAGGAAAACTACTCCTGGCTTAAGAATATTTGAAAAATATGCATTCAAATGCGGAGGTGGAGTGAATCATAGAATGGGCTTATATGATGCGGCTATGATAAAAGAAAATCACATTGCATGGACAGATAATCTTAATAATGCAGTAAAAAAAATTCGACTAAATTCGCCTTTTACAACTCATATCATAATTGAAGCTGAGAATATCGAACAGGCAAAAGAAGCAATATTAGCAGGAGCAGATAGTATCTTATTGGATGAACTTAGCCCTGAAATAATAAAAAAAAACGTACAAGAATTAAGAGATTTATCAATGAATACCTTAAAGAGAGAAGTCAATAAAAATTTGATAATAGAAGTTTCTGGAATTAACCCTGAAGAAATTAGTAAATATCTAATAAAGGGTATTGATTTGATTTCAACAAGTTCTGCGATCACCAAAAGTAATTGGATTGATTTGAGTATGCGTTATATTAATTAACTATATAGATAAATAATTCCATAATTAATGCTAATCATTTTTAAAGAATTAACAAAACAATTTGAACAAGCTCTTTTAGATAGTCTTGAAAAAAATGATCAAAAAGGAGAATTCAAAATTCTTAGAAAAAATTTAATTACACAATCATCAAAAGAGGAATTTGGTGATTATCAATGTAATGTTTGTTTAAGTTTATCTAAAATATATAAAAAGAAACCAAGAGATATTTCTAATGAATTTATTAACCTTTTAAATAAAAATGAAAGCATAGCAAACTTATGTAAAAGTCTAGAAATAGCTGGACCTGGATTTATAAATATAAAATTAAAAGATGAAGTTCTAATAAATGAAATTAAATCAAATATTCAATGTCAAAGGGGTGGAATACCTCAAATTCAAGAAGATTTAGATAGTGGCTTATCAAATAAAGTAATTGTAGATTTTTCTAGTCCTAATATTGCCAAAGAAATGCATGTAGGGCATTTAAGATCAACAATAATAGGAGATTCAATATCCAGAATTTTCGAGTTAAGAGGTTATCAAGTATTAAGACTAAATCATGTTGGCGATTGGGGAACGCAATTTGGAATGCTGATTACTCAGCTCAAAGATTTATATTCAAATGATTTAGAGGAGATAAGCAAAATTAAGATAAGTGATTTAGTTGAATTTTATAAAGAATCAAAAAAAAGATTTGATAATGAATCTGAATTCCAAAAAAGATCTAGACAGGAAGTAGTTAAGTTACAAAGTGGAGATATAAAATCGATTAAAGCTTGGCAATTATTATGCGATCAATCTAGAAAAGAATTTGATGAAATCTATAAAAATTTAAAAATAAAAATAGAAGAAAGAGGAGAATCTTTTTATAATCCATTCTTAAAATCCGTCATTGAGGATTTAAATTTAAAAAAAATATTAGTAGAAGATCAAGGAGCAAAATGTGTATTTTTAGATGGGATGACTAATAAAGAAGGCAAACCTTTACCGCTAATTATTCAAAAAAAAGATGGAGGTTTTAACTATGCCACGACAGATCTTGCTGCTATAAGATACAGATTCAATAAACCTCCGAATGGGGATAATGCTTCGAGAATTATTTATGTGACTGATCATGGACAAGCAAATCATTTTGCTGGAGTTTTTCAAGTTGCAAAAAAAGCGAAATGGATCCCAGACAATTGTCAAGTAGACCATGTTCCTTTTGGTTTAGTTCAAGGAATTGATGGCAAAAAGCTAAAAACGAGAGAAGGTGAAACAATACGTTTAAAAGATTTATTAGAAGAAGCAGTTAGAAGAGCAAAAGAAGATTTATTAAATAGATTAAAAAATGAAAATCGTTATGAGACAGAAGATTTTATTTCAAATACTTCAAGAATCATTGGATTAGGAGCTGTTAAGTATGCAGATTTAAGCCAAAATAGGATTACTAATTATCAATTTAGCTTTGATAAAATGCTTTCTCTAAATGGTAATACGGCTCCTTATTTGTTATATACACTTGTAAGAATTGCAGGAATTAAAAGAAAAAATGATTTTGTATATGACTTTGAAGATTTTCAATATTTCAATTATGAACATAAATCTGAGTGGAAACTCATCAGAAAATTACTTAAGTTCGATGAAGTCATAATTTCTATTGAAAAGGACTTAATGCCAAATAGATTATGCAATTATCTGTTCGAGCTATGTCAGACTTTTAATAGATTCTATGATCAAGTTCCAATCCTCAAAGAAGAAAAAAATATAAAAATTTCTAGGCTTAATTTATGTGACCTAACTGCAAAAACACTAAAATTAAGCTTAGAGCTTTTAGGAATTGAAACTTTAGAAAGAATGTAATGAATGATTTTGATCCATTAAATAATCTTTTCCCCAAACCGAGAGAAGAAATAATAAATATGCAATCTTACTCTGCACCTTTAGAAAATAGAAGAAGTTTACTCCGCTTAGACTTTAATGAAAATACTTTAGGTCCAAGTCCTATGGTTTTAGAGGCATTACGAGCGATAAAATTAGATGAGATTTCAATTTATCCAGAATATAATTTTTTAAAAAAATTTTTATGTGATAAATATCTTGATTCAAGAAAATTTGGTAATGATGAAATTGGAATTTTCAATGGAGCAGATGCAGCAATAAATGCAATTTTCAATTGCTTTGGAGAAAAAGATCAAATATTTTTAACCACAAATCCAACTTTTGGTTACTATTCTCCTTGTGCAGAAATCCGAGGAATGAAAAAAATAAGTTGTTCTTACATTGGAGAAAATTTTCTATTCCCCATCGAAGAATTTAGGGAAAAAATAATAAAATATAATCCAAAGTTGATATTCATTTGTAATCCAAATAATCCAACAGGAACTGTTCTAAGTTCTCACGAAATAATTAATTTAGCCAATATCAATAAAGATTCATTAATAGTCGTTGATGAACTATATGAAAAATTTAATGGAGATAGTCTTCTTGAATCTATAGATTTTGAAAAGAATCAAAATATAATAATAATCCAATCTCTCTCAAAAACTGCAGGTCTAGCTGGTTTAAGAATAGGTTTTACTTTTGGCAATAAAAGTTTAATTCAGTACATTAATAAAGTTACAGGACCATATGATGTAAATAGCTTTGCTATAACAGCTGCTTTAGCAGCACTTAAAGACAAATCATATATTGATAATTATGTTTTAGAAGTAAAAAAGGCGAGGGAATGGATTTTAAATAAATTTAAACCAACAAAAATCAGAACTCACTTTAGTGGAGGTAATTATTTCTTAATTTGGCCCAAAAAAGAGCCTAAAATCTTAATACAACAGATGAGAGAAAAAGGTATTCTTATTAGAAGTATGGAAAACAAAAAAGATATCGGTAATTCAATAAGAGTTAGTATTGGAACTAAAGAACAAATGATCTTTTTCTGGGACAATTACAAGACATTAGATTTAAAAAATTAATTACTGAAAATATAAATTGTATTTTGATCGATTCTTTTAGGTTTTATTTGAAAATCATTTCCAACATACTTCACTTTAAAATCTTTCATATTTTCGATAAATAAATCAGCATTTGAGAAATCACATTCTTTACTAATTTGTTTGCCGCGTTGAAAGTGAACAGGAATAACTACTTTAGGTTTTAAGATCTTAACTATTTTTGAGGCTTCTTTACCATTGTAAGATTTTATTCCTCCTCCAATTGAAATAAATAATATATCTGGACTAGACAAAATAATTTGACTATTTATATCAATATCACCAGCAGCTCCTCCCATATGAACAATTTTAAGATCATTCTGCTCCCAACTCCAAACAGTTGCCATCCCAAATCTTCTTCCATCTACTCTGTCATGTGGTACAGAAATTCCATTTAATAAAATATCCTCAAATTGATAGATTCCTGGCTCAACGAACATTAATTGATCATTAGGGTTATATCCTTCATCTAGAAGCCTAGAACTAGCCAAAATAAAATCTACATTAACTTCTTTTGGCTCCTTTAAATTACTTGCACAACCTATTGATTTAAAGGGATTTACAAGAATAGATTTATCTGCACTTGTAATTAAAAAACTACTATGTCCCAAACTTTTTATTAATAAATTCCTTGCCAATAATGAGGTAGGTAAAAAAAAGCTAACTAGTATCAAAAATAAAAGGTTTTTAATTTGAGAAATCATAATATTAATTTTTTTTTATTTTACTTTTGTTCAGCCATTTTTAGAAAATTACTAATTAATTTATGACCAAATTGCGTCAACACACTTTCAGGATGAAACTGTACGCCATGTAAATGTTTATATTCTTTATGAGAGATAGCCATAATTGTTGAGTCTTCTAAAGTCGCAGTTACGTCGAAACAAGATGGTAAAGAACTTGAATCAACTATAAGACTATGGTATCTAGTAGCCACAAATGGAGTCTCAATATCTTTAAACAATCCTTTTTGATTATGAAATATTTTGGATGTCTTACCATGCATAAGTTCTTTCCCAACTATAACCTTACCTCCAAAAGCTTGGGCCAAAGCTTGATGACCTAAACAAACTCCCAATGTCGGAATATTTTTAGATAATTTTTTTAGTATTGGCAGACAAATTCCAGATTGATCTGGATTGCCTGGACCTGGAGATAATAAAATTCCTCCAGGATTTAGTTTGATAATTTCTTCTAAAGTAATTTCATCATTTCTTTTAACTATTAATTCTTTAGTTATTTCATGCTCAACTGAAAGTTCTCCTAAATATTGAACAAGGTTATAAGTAAAACTATCGTAATTATCAATAACAAGAAACATATTTGTATGGATTTAAAATAACAACTTTATTTTAGGAACAAAGATATATAGAGCAATAATAACAGAATTAATGGAAGCTAATAATACTGCTCCAGCAGAAGTATCTTTTGAAATTTTAGCCAAAATACTAAATTCTTTTTTTACTAATAAATCAACGATTGATTCAATAGATGTGTTAATCATTTCTAATATTAAAACAGACATTATTGTTGCAATCAAAATAACATAATTACTTAGGCTAATTTTGAGTAAAAAACCAATTATTAAACTTGTAACTGCAAAAATTAATTGAATTTTAAAATTTCTTGAAGTTTTTAATACATAACTAATGCCATTGAAAGCATACTTAAAACTTATAAATACATTACTGGAAGTTTTGTATGATTCTTTTCTATTTTCTAAATAGTTTATTTTTTTTTTCATTGATTTTTAATCTAATCGAGTAATTAAATATTCTTGGAAATTTAACATATTTTCTAAATCACGCTCATTATTATGTTCCCATCCCAAAAGATGTAAAAATCCATGACTAGCCAACCAGATCATCTCTCTATAGATTGAATGTTTATATTCAAAAGATTGCTCAAGTGCCATCTCTAATGATATAAATATATCTCCCAACTCTATATGATCTAAATTATTTAGAGATTCATCAGAAATAATTGGAAAAGATAGAACATCTGTTGGACCATTTTTTTGCATCCATTTCTTATTCAAAGAAGCAATTTCTTGATTAGATATTATTTGTAAGCCTAATGAAAAAGATTTTTTTTCAAAAATATAATTTGGTAATTCATAATCCTTTTTTTTTAATATAGTATTTATCCAAGATAAAAAAACTTTCTCCCAAAAAATAGATTCAAAAATAAGCTTTGTTTTAGTATCTTTTAACTTATTTGAAAATTGCGAAAAATCATTAAATTGAAAAACCAAATCTAAATTTATTTCAGAAATAATTTTTTCTTTCATACATTCTTAAACTGGAATATTGGGCTTACCTATCGTGGCCACAAGTATTAATATCCCAATTAAAACTAGAAAGGTTATTGAAAAATGAGAAATACTTTTTGAGCCTTTCCTTACCATATTTCTCATAGCAAGCTTTATAAAGCTTGGAGGAGAAACTTTTTTTTCTAAAATTTCGTTTTTATTTTCCATTAGTTATTCAATAGATTCCTTAGAAGAAATATTCATACGTAATAATTGATGAATAAATGGATCAAGTCCACCATCTAAAACACTATCTAACTCGTTAGTCTCCTGCATAGTCCTAAGATCTTTTACCATTTGATAGGGATGGAAAACATAATTTCTGATTTGATTGCCCCATGCTGCTTCCACGATATCACCTTTAATATCAGCGACTTCTGCAGCTCGTTGTTCTTTAGCAATTACTAATAGTTTAGACTTTAGAAGTAACATAGCTTTTTCTTTATTTTGTAATTGAGATCTTTCTTGAGTACATCTTACTGAAATCCCTGAAGGCAAATGAACAATTCTCACTGCTGTTTCTACTTTATTAACATTTTGACCTCCAGCCCCACCGGATCTACTCGTTGTAATTTCTAAATCTTTTTCAGGAATATCAAGCGAAATATTATCATCTAATTTTGGCATAACCTCTACCCCAGCAAAGCTGGTTTGCCTTTTGCCATTGGCATTAAAAGGGGAAATTCTTACTAATCTATGAGTTCCTTTTTCATGTTGCAGATAGCCGTATGCATATTTACCATCAATTTCAAACGTTACACTTTTAATACCTGCTTCTTCTCCTTGAGATAATTCATTAATAACAAGGCTCATTTGATTATTATCGGCCCATCTTGAGTACATTCTTAATAATATTTCTACCCAATCCTGCGCATCTGTTCCACCCGCACCTGCGTTAATAGAAACTACTGCTCCCTCCTTATCGTATTCACCACATAACAATCTTTCAAATTCCCATTTATCTAAATTCTCTCTTAATTTCTTCAATCCCTCCTGGGATTCTAAAATCATGTCCTCTTCAGGTTCTAATGAATAAAGCTCAAGAGAGGCATTAGCATCAGAAATAAAAGTTTTCCATTTATCTAACAATTCTAGTTGTGCTTTGACATCATCAAGGATTAACATTTGCTTTTTAGCTTCTCCCTGATTTTCCCAAAATTCAGGCTGAGCAGAAACTTGCTCTAACTCTTTTCTTTTCGCTTTTAACCTTGGAACGTCAAAGACAATCCTGGGCATTACCCAGGCGCTCTGTTAGTTCCGAAAGATCTTTTTTGAAATCTGTAATATCTATCAAAATAGAATTTAATCGTTATTTATAATCTAACAAGCACTTTTGTTTAATAGTATAAACTAAGTATTATTTTAAAAAAATGTCCAAAGTTGAAATTTATACTTGGCAATATTGCCCATTCTGTATTCGAGCAAAATCATTACTCAAGAAAAAAAATATAAATTTTACAGAATATAAAATAGATGGCGACGAAGATGCCAGAGCATTGATGATTGAAAGAGCTGATGGTAGAAGAACATTACCACAAATATTTATAAATAATGAGGGTATCGGAGGCTGCGATGATCTCTACGCACTAGAAAATGAAAATAAATTAGAAGCATTATTAAACTAGATCTTATGAAATTTCTATTCGTAATAGATCCAATTAAAAATATAAATCCCTTAAAAGATTCAACTGCTGCTTTAATGCAAGCATCATCAAAAAAAAATATTGAAATCTGGAGTTGTACTCCCCAAGACCTTGAAGCTAGAGGTGATGAAGTATGGGCATCTTCCGTAAATGTTGAAGTAAATCCCTGGATTTCTTTCAAAGAAAATGATTGCATACCTCTCGCCGAATTTAATTGCATTTGGATGAGAAAAGATCCTCCTGTAAATGAGGCTTATTTATATGCAACCCATCTTTTAGAAGTTGCAGAAAGAAAAGGAGTAAAAGTAATTAACAAACCCTCATCGTTAAGAGCATGGAATGAAAAGCTAGGTGCTTTAAGATACAGCCACCTAATGGCACCTACAATAGTTGCGAGTAAGGTAAAAGATCTTATTAATTTTGCAAATATAAATAATGAAGTAGTTATAAAACCTCTTGGAGGAAAAGGTGGTCAAGGTGTTATTAGGATAAATAAAAATTCTCCAGGAATTAAATCAATCATTGAATTAATCACTTCTCAAGAAGAATTACCCGTTATGATGCAAAAATTTATTCCTGAAGTCATAGAGGGTGATAAAAGAATAATTATCGTAAACGGAGAAGCGATTGGATCTATAAATAGGATTCCTCAAGGAGGCGATTTTAGGAGTAATTTAGCGATGGGAGGGAAGGCTGAACCCACATTATTAACAGAAAAAGAAAAAAGTATATGTTCAGAATTATCTCAACACTTCAAAGATGAAGGTTTATTTTTTGTGGGAATTGATGTAATAAATGGAATGCTTAGCGAGATTAATGTAACCAGCCCAACAGGTTTAAGAGAAATAGAAAATTTATCCAATAAGAATGTTTCAGTGGAAGTTATTGAAAAATTAGTAGAAATTATCTAGGATTTTTAGCGCAAAATATCTGTTTTACTATAGATTCAAATTTTAATTTAATCTCATCTATTTCTTTCTCTAAAACGGAGCCTGAAACTATACCTGAACCTGCAGTAAATTCAATATTTTCTTCAATACACCTTGCACCTCTTATTGCTAAAAGAAATGAAGAATTACCTGATGAATCAACCCAACCCATTGGAGAAGCATAATTTCCTCTTGGAAAAGACTCAAGAGTATTTATCCAATCCAATGCTGCATTTTTTGGATATCCACAAACAGCCGGAGATGGATGTATGTTTTTAAGCAATTCAAAAGGACAAATATTTTCAACTTTAGAGAAAATAAGTGTTTGCAAATGAGAAATATCTCCAAATGAATTTACCTTGATATCACTTTTTTTAAAGTTTGTTATTTTTGAAATTTCTAAAGATTTAATTAGATACTGAATTACATAATTATGTTCCTTTAAGTCTTTAGTACTTTTTAGTAGTTTCTTAAAATTTGAATTAGTAGAGATAGTTCCAGCAAGAGCCTCTAAAGTTAAATTAGGTTTAGAAAAAGAAAATAATTTTTCTGGAGATGCTCCAAACAAAATATCCTTACTATTCCTTTTCCAAACGTATCTACATGTATTTGGTTGCTTCTTTTTAAATCTTTTTAAAATTTCTAATAAATCTAATTTATTTTTAAGTTTTATTTTAATCCTATTTGCTAAAACTATCTTTTCGAGGATACCTTTCTCCACTAATTGAATTCCTCTATTTACTACTTTTTTCATATCTGTTTTAGAGGTCTCTAAGGAGCGTGAGAAATCATCAATAAAAGGGGAATCAAAACTAGTTTTTAAGCCAGATGATTTTATTAATTCTGAGCCAGAATTAATAACTTGATTTCTAATTGTCCATATTTCTTCAATTAATGTTCTTAATGATGATTTACCCTCAACATGACCATTGATTCTTAACCAGCAATTATTATCACTTTTAGTAATTAATATTTTTGGCAAGATGGCTTCCAAGCTAGGTACATCTGAAGGTAAATTCTTATTATTCAAATTTTCAGAGAAAGAAAATAAATAAATTATTTTTGAAAATGCAGAATTATGAGATTCATTAGTTAAGTTAATTAAATTTTTAAAATTCTCAGAATTAAACTCTTTTGCTACTTCAAATCTTTTTGGACCATCCAGAGTAACATATTTACACTTCTCGAAGGCTATATATGAAATGCCATCAGATTCCTCCCAAAATGAAGAAAACGAATATTTATTTATTAACAATTCATAAACTTGAAATAAATCAATACAAGGAATCTCAACACAAATACTTACTAATCCAGAATTTTCTACTTTCTTATCGAAAGAGGAAAATACATCTTTTAAAAAATCTGTTAAGTTTAAATCATTTTTCATCACTTATTGAAAATAACTAAAAATCATGCAATAAAGTAAAAAATGTAACTCAATTTATAAACTACATTAAATAATTATCTAATTTTAAGTATTAATTAAAAATGGACGAAGATAAAAAAAAATTATGGAAACAAGCAATAAAATGGCCTCTTTATTCAGTTGCCATACTTCCAGTTTTCATAACAGGGGCTTATTTACTCAATAAATATGAAAAGGTAAAAATTTATAATTTGATTGCATTTACTTTGGCTGCAATATTGATATTACTTTGGGAAAATCTAACTAATGATTTATTCGACGCAGAAACAGGAATCGATGAATTTAAATTCCATTCAATTGTAAATCTTGTAAAAAATAAAGAAATAATTTCATTTATTGCATATTCATCTTTAGTTATTGGTTTATTAATAATTTCAATTATTTCAGTATCAACAAGTATAAACATTTTGATTTTGGTAGCAGCTTGCTGCTTCTTAGGATATTTATATCAAGGTCCTCCTTTTAGATTTGGCTATCAAGGTTTAGGAGAACCATTATGCTGGCTTGCATTTGGACCTTTTGCTTACTCTGCAGTCTTAATTGCGTTAAATCCATCTAATATTTTCTTTGAAGATATTCCCTGGAAAGTTTCTTTATTACTTGGTTCAGGACCTTCCTTGGCAACAACTCTTGTATTATTTTGTTCTCATTTTCATCAAATTTCTGAAGATAAAAAGCATGGGAAAAATTCACCTTTAGTTCGCTTAGGGGCAAAAAAAGGTTCTCAATTTGTGCCGTGGATAATTTTTACAATATATAGTTTTCAACTATTCACTATAGTTAATGGATTTATTCCAGTATTTTGTATCCTTTATTTGATTAGTTTTCCTCAAGCAATAAGACTTATAAATTTATTAAGATCTTCATATAAAAACCCTAGTGCAATAAAAAATTGTAAATTCATCGCAATAAAATTTCAAACTCTTAATGGAGTTGGCTTAATCACAGGATTAATATTTAATTACTTGCTTAATAAATGAACTTAATATTTCAAAAAAAATCTTATAGCTTTAAGTTATCCGCCAAAGTAAAAAATTCTAAAACCACTTACCATACAAAATCGGGTTGGATAATTAAATTAACAAGTAATGAGAATAAAATTGGGTTTGGAGAAGTTTCACCTCTTCATAAAGAAGACTCAAAAAAGTGTGCGAAACAACTAGATATGATCCCTTCGTATGTAGAGTTATTTAATTTATCTGAGCAAATAAATATTTTACACCCATGCATTCAATCAGCAATAAATTCTGCATTAGCCGAAATAAATGGAAAAATAATTTTTAAAGAAAACTACTACTTTGATGAAATTGATAAAACCGCCATATTGTTAAATCATAAAAATGTAGTTTCAGATATAAATGAAATTAAAAAAATACAATTTAATATTGGAAAACCATTAACCATAAAATGGAAAGTAGCATTAAAAAATAATCATGAGGAAGAAGCAACTTTAGAAGAAATTTTAAGCCATTTAGACAATAATATTAAGTTAAGAATAGATGCTAATGGTTCTTGGACAAGAGCGATAGCTAATAGATGGGCTGATATTTTGAAGGATAACAAAAATTTAGATTGGTTAGAACAACCTCTCTGTGTTGATGATATTGATGGACTGACAGAACTCAACAAAAAAGTCCCTATAGCCTTAGACGAATCACTTTTAAAATTTCCAAATTTGATTGATGAGTGGAAAGGTTGGCAAATTAGAAGGCCTTCTCAAGAAAATAATCCAGTTAAGCTTTTAAGAGAATTAGAAAATAAAAAAGCTTTAATATCTATAAGTACGTCATTTGAAACTGGTATAGGGAAGAGATGGCTGTATCATTTATCGTCTCTACAATTACAAGGACCAACTCCAAAAGTTCCTGGTATAGCAATGAATAAATTCCCTAATTCGTTTCTATTTTTAAATGAAGCAAAAAAGATATGGGATCAACTATGAAAAATAAAATTTATATTATTGAAGTTGAAAATAACGAAACTCAATCCGTAGAGAAAATTATTAAAAAAATTAGAGAGAATAAAATTATTTATGTAAAAAACAAATTTTATCAAGACAAAGATGTATTAGATTCAATTAATGAAAATGGTCCAGCAATTATCTTAAACAGTAGTGGGAGTTCTGGAAAACCGAGACAATGTTTTCACCATTTAGATAATATTAAATTGTCTGCGGCTACATCAGGTCAATGGCTAATGGAGCAAGGATTTGAATTGCAAAACTGCTTAATTTTAAATACTTTACCCCTGAACCATATAAGTGGATTAATGCCAATTTTTAGAAGTCAAACTTGGGGATGTGATTGTATTAATATTTCTCCGAATTTGATTAAAAAAACTCGAGAACTTTTACTTTTTACAATTAAATTTAAAAAAAACAAAAAACACTTAATTACGTCATTAGTACCTACCCAATTACAAAGACTTTTAGCTCAAAAAGATGGAATTAGTTGGCTAAAAATTTTTGATCTAATTTGGGTAGGTGGAGCTGCAATTTCAGATGAAACTGCAAAACAATGTATAAAAGAAAAAATAAAATTAGCGCCTTGCTACGGCTCAACTGAAACAGCAGCAATGGTTACGAGTTTAAAACCAAAAGAATTCTTAATGGGTTTTAAAAATGTTGGAGAAATTCTACCTGATACAAAAATAAGAATTAACGCACAAGGATTAATCGAGATAAAATCAGCTAGAATCGGGACTGAAATAATAGACTCTTTAAAAACTGAAAATTTCAAAAATAAAAATGGGTGGTGGCAAACATCTGATTTAGGTGAAATTCATCAAATCAATAATTCTTTGTATTTAAACTTTGTTGGAAGAAGTGATAATGCCTTTAATTCAGGAGGAGAAATCGTTTTCCCTGAAGTAATTGAATCTAGATTAAATGATTTCATCATGAAAGAAAATATCCCAATTAATACATTCAATATTTCAAAAGTATCTAACAAATTATGGGGTAATAAAATTAAAATAATAGTTGAATTTAGAGAACTTACAAATAATAAAAATATTGAAATTTCTTTAAATTTATTAAAAAAATTTTCTCAAAGTTGGCCTAAACATGAAAAGCCTGAAAAGTGGATTGTTAAAAACAAAAATAGCATTACAGAAAAAACAAACTATAAATTTAAAAAATAATAATTAGCATTCTTTTAAATTTGTACTTACATTAGAAGCCTCTATCCATCTTTCTAACTGATCGGGAAGTTCAATTTTGTTTCTCGAATCAACATCTAAAGAACAATGTATAATTTTGCCTTCAGCTACTTTATTTCCATTTTTTATAAAAAAGCTATTTACTTGAAACAAATGAGTATTAATTTTATGAGGGGCGATTTTTACTTTTAATAAATCTCCAATTTTTATAGGCGCAATAAAGTTTGCTTCGCAATTAACTATTGGAAAAATAATTTGACTTTTACGTATAGAAAAATCTGGAAAAATATCTTGAGAAGGAATCCCATAAATTTCAATACTTTCTTCCCAAGCTTCATGCGACCATTTTAATAAGTTATGAAAATGAATTACACCTGCAGAATCACAATCACCAAATCTTACCTTCTTCTGCAATATTAACCAATCAGCAGGTTTCATTTAAAGAAATTATCTATCAACAGATCCCATAATGACATCTATTGAACCAAGGATTGCCATAATATCAGCGATTTTGGCACCTTTAAGAATATGAGGCAATATTTGCAGATTATTTAAATCAGCTGCTCTGATTTTAAATCTCCATGGGGTAACTTCATTATTTCCTTGAATAAATACACCTATTTCTCCTTTACCGGACTCTAATCTTGTATATAATTCTCCGTTAGGAATTTTAAAAGTTGGAGCAACCTTCTTAGCTACATATTGATAATCAATACCAAATATTTCACTTTTCTTATCTTCAGTCGCCATTCTTTGAGCTTCTAAATTTTCTGTTGGACCTCCTGGAATCATTTTGCAGGCTTGACGAATGATGCTTAGTGATTGTCGCATCTCTTCAACTCTTACTCGATATCTCGCATAACAGTCTCCTTCTTTTTCTGAAGCAATCTGCCAATCAAAATCGTCATAACATTCATAACTATCGACTTTCCTTAAATCCCAGGAAACTCCCGAAGCTCTAAGCATTGGACCAGACAAAGACCAATTAATTGCCTGGTCCTTTTGTATTGTCCCAAGACCTTCAATTCTTTTTCTAAAGATTGGATTATTTGTTATTAATTTTTCGTATTCATCTATCTTAGGGCCGAACCAATCGCAAAAGTCTATACATTTTTCTAACCATCCGTATGGGAGATCACATGCGACACCTCCTATCCTAAAGAAATTATTATTTATTAGCCTTTGCCCAGTAGCAGCTTCCCAGAGATCATAGATCATCTCTCTTTCTCTAAAAATATAGAAAAATGGAGTTTGAGCTCCTACGTCTGCTAAAAAGGGGCCAAGCCATAAAAGATGATTAGCAATACGATTAAGTTCGAGCATAAGAACTCTGATGTAACTAGCTCTTTTGGGAACTGGAATATTAGCTAATCTTTCAGGAGCATTTACTACAATAGCTTCATAAAACATTCCTGCTGCATAATCCATTCTGCTTACATAAGGGACATACATTACATTTGTCCTATTTTCAGCTATCTTTTCCATTCCTCTATGTAAATATCCAATTACTGGCTCACAATCAATGACATTCTCCCCATCAAGAGTTACAACTAACCTTAAAACCCCATGCATTGAGGGATGGTGAGGGCCAAAATTGACCACCATTGGTTCTGTTCTAGTCTCTAGCTGAGCCATTCGAAATTTAACTTCTAAATAAATCTTAGTCGAAAGTTATGCAAACTGACCCATCTGATTCATCTTTTTTCAATCATCAATCGGTTATGACAGATGAGATTATGGCCTCATTAGAGAATTACCCACTTATACATAACAATCAACTTAAGGGAATAGACGCAACTTTAGGCGGAGGCGGGCACTCTTATCATTTATTGAGAAAATATTCGGATTTAAATATAATTGGACTTGATCAAGATCCATTCGCAAGAAAATCAGCATCAAAAAAACTTGATGAGTTTAAAAGTAGGATTGATATAAGGGCTTCAAATTTTGCGGATTTTGTACCAAAAGAAAAAGTTTCTTTTGTGATTGCAGATCTTGGAGTAAATAGCAACCAAATTGATGACCCTAAAAGAGGATTTAGTTTCCAAAAAGATGGTCCGCTTGATATGCGCATGAATCCTTATCTTGATGTTAATGCAGAGAAATTAATTGAGGCTTTAAATGAAAAAGATCTAGCTAACCTAATTTATAAATATGGAGATGAGAGATTATCAAGAAAGATTGCTAGGAAAATAAAATTGGATTTGAAGGAAAATGGAAAATATTCTGGGACAAAAGAGTTAGCTTATTCTATTGCAGGCTGCTTCCCACCAAAACAAAGATATAAAAAAATACATCCAGCAACAAGAACATTTCAAGCACTAAGAATTGCTGTTAATAAAGAAATTGAAGTATTAGAAAAATTTTTGCAAGTTGTACCTGAATGGCTTTTGCCAGGGGGTATTATTTCTATTATTAGTTTTCATTCCCTTGAAGATAGGTTAGTTAAAAGTTGTTTTAAGAATGATCCAAGACTTAAAAGCCTTACAAAAAAGCCAATAACTCCTTCCGAACAAGAAGTCGAACTAAATAAAAGAGCTAGAAGTGGAAAATTAAGAATTGCTCAATTAAATTAAAAGCCAATAACTTCTATCTTAATGATCTGATCGTATCTGTAAGAATATGAATTGCTTGTTTTATATCTTTTGAATTAGTACTTAATCCAATACTTAACCTTATTGAAGATTCTGCTTCTTTAATAGATCTACCTAAGGCTAGTAAAACATGAGATGGTTCGCCATTACTACATGCAGATCCAGTAGAACAAATTATTTTAGATTTTAAAAGTTTATGAAACTTTGTTCCGTTTAAATCCAATACAGTCAAATTTAAATTGTGAGGTAATCTTTTTTCTATTGAGCCATTAATTAATAAACCAGAATTATTTTTTAACAACCCTTCTAAAAGATTATTTCTATAAAAAAGTAATTTCTCAGCATTATTTTTTTGATTAAAAACTGCTATCTCTATTGCTTTAGCAAAGCCAACTACTAAAGGAAGAGGTAATGTGCCAGACCTAAGACCATATTCCTGACCTCCTCCAACAATTAAAGGCTCAAGATTAATTTCTTCATCAATCAAAAGAAGTCCTATCCCTTTAGGACCATATATTTTGTGAGAACTTATCGTTGTCATGTTTACATCTGATAAAAGATTGTCTAACGCCATATAACCTAAACATTGTGCAAAATCAGAGTGAAATGTTATTCCTCTCGATTTACATATTTTTGAAATATTTTCTATTGGCTGAATAACTCCTATTTCGTTATTTGCCAACATGACACTAACCAGAAATGTATCTTCTCTTATATTTTTTTTGAATTGTTCTTCTGAAATTAAGCCATCTTTCTCAGGATTAATTTCTGTAACCATAAATCCCTCTTTTTTTAGTTGGTTTAAAGGCTCCAAAACAGCTTTATGCTCCGTTTTTAAGGTAATAATATGTCCAAAATTTCCTGTTTTCTTATAGAAATTTCTAGCAAAACCTAGTAAGGCTAAGTTATTAGATTCAGTTGCTCCACTTGTAAAAATAACTTTTTTATTCTTAAGAAATAAACTTTGTTCTATTTTTTCTCTTGAGGCTTCCAATATAGCGCTTGCGTTAATCCCCGCCAAATTAGATTTGCTTGCAGGATTAGAAAATATCTCACTCCAAAAAGGTTTCATAGAATCAACGACATCTTTAGAGCAAGGAGTCGAAGATTGATAGTCTAGTAGTATTGGAGTTGATAGCATTATATTTAGTATATAAAATTCTGTTTATTACTAGAAAATCAAATTAAAGAATTAAAAAAAATGAATGCAATTAATCAAATAAATAATGAACCGGTAAAAAAATCAAGAATTTTATTAGTTGATGATGAGCCTGGTTTAAGAACAGCTGTTAAAACATTTCTAGAAGATGAAGGCTTTGAAATATTTATTGCTGTTGATGGAGAGGATGGTTGGGAAAAAGCTCAAACAATTTTCCCCGATTTGATAATTAGCGATATTATGATGCCCCGAGCCAACGGTTATGCTTTATTAGAAAAAATTAGAGAGGATGAAAAATTAGGAGGAACTCCAGTTATTTTTCTAACTGCAAAAGGGATGACACTAGACAGAACAGAAGGTTATCTTGCAGGAGTTGATGATTATATTTCCAAACCTTTCGATCCCGATGAATTAGCTGCAAGAGTTAAAAATGTAATCAACAGACAAGAACGATTATTAAAAGAAGCTGCACGATTCGCAGATATTGACGTAAGCAAAATGGCGAAGCAAATTACTGAAATAAAATCTATGCTCACAGACCAAAATCCGACTGATACAGAAAATAAAATAAATATTCCTAGTTTTACTCCAAGAGAAGCAAGTGTACTTCAACTAGTAGCAGAGGGTCTAATGAACAAGGAAATTGCAAGACAGCTTGAAACATCTATTAGAAATGTTGAAAAATATGTAAGTAGACTTTTTATCAAGACAGGTACATCAAGCCGAACCGAATTAGTTCGTTATGCACTTGAAAATCATTTAGTAAAGTAAGTTATTTAATTTTTTCGAATTCAATTAGTTTTGAAAAATAAAAAGGAGCTTGATTTAATTTCTTTTTAACAACTTTAAATCCTCTTTTTTTAGCAGCATCAATAATACCCTTTTCTTTCAATGTATATGCTCTTGTAGTTTTACTTGGCCCCGGAAATAATTTTCCAATATTTTTTAGAACAGCAAGAACTGGAGTATAAGGAGCAAAGCTAACGATTAGTTTTTCTTTACTTAAATCACATAAATGTTGAACCATTTCTTCTGCGACCAGTTGAGGATAATGAATAAATACATCTAAACAAACTACAACATCAAATAATCCTTTTAATTTTTCGAGATCACAGACTTCATATTTAACTTTACCTTGATTCAAACCCAATTCATGAATGCGTTTTTTTGTTTCTTTAATCATTTCAGAAGAAATATCGCTCATCTGCAGTTCTTTTATACCGAGTCTTAGTAAAGGTATGGAAAGACTTCCTACACCACAGCCTGCATCACAATAACTTTTTTTTGTTAGTTCAGGATAATTTTTAATGTATGAGATTACATCATCTACAGTTTTTTGATGTCCTTTCCTAATATTTTTCTGAACTGTATTAATTTCATCAGATTTGCTATAAATTTTATTCCATCTTTCAAAGCCAGTTCCATTAAAATACTCTCTGACTTCACTTTTTTCGATAATCTTATTTGACTTCATAATATTCTATGAAAATTTATTCATTTCATATTAACTAACTGGCGCCAAATTAATTGCGCGCCATTATAGGAAAGAATTGATTTGTTATTTTGTCAGAATTGAATTCTAAAGATATTTATAAAATTGCTGTCGTAATGGGTAGTGATTCAGATCTAAATACATTAAAACCAGCCGTTGATATTTTAAGAGAATTTGGGATAAAAACTGAAGTTTGTATACTTTCTGCTCATCGTACACCTATCGAAATGATGGAATATGCAAAAAATGCAGAATCAGAAAACATAAAAGTAATAATTGCCGGTGCTGGTGGTGCTGCTCATCTTCCTGGAATGCTAGCATCCATAACTTGCATTCCTGTAATTGGAGTACCAGTAGAGAGTAAGACACTGAAGGGAATTGACTCTCTTTTATCAATCGTTCAAATGCCCGCTGGAATTCCAGTTGCAACAGTTGCAATTAATGGAGGACAGAATGCTGGGTTATTAGCAATAGAGATGATCAGTTTATTTGATGAGTCCATAAAGAAAAATTTAAAAGAATTCAGAGAAAATCTACATACAAATGTAAGAAATAAAAATAATAAGTTATCAACTATTGGACCTGACAATTATCTTCGTAATTAATAAACTAATATTTTTCTATTAGACCTTATCAAGAAGGTTTTCTTTTTTAAGGTAGTTAATAACTTTTTCAACGGAATCATTTAAATCTAACGAACCTGTATCAACAACAAGTTCGGGATTATGAGGAGCTTCATATGGACTAGAAATCCCTGTAAATTCCTTAATTTCACCCAAACGAGCTTTCTTATAAAGACCTTTAGTATCCCTATTTTCGCAAACTTTGATATCAGCAGAACAATAAACTTCAATAAAATCCTTGGATCCAATAATTTTTCTCACCTTATCTCTATCGCTAATAAATGGCGAAACGAAAGCTGTAATAGTTATTATCCCAGCATTCATAAATAAATTCGCGACTTCGCCAATTCTTCTTATATTTTCTTCTCTATCTTCATCCGAAAAACCAAGATCTTTACATAAACCGTGTCTAATATTATCTCCATCCAACACATAAGTTGAAAAACCATCTAAGTGTAAAATTTCATTTAAAGCGTTGGCTAAAGTACTTTTACCAGAACCAGATAAACCTGTAAACCAGATAACCATACCTTTATGACCTCTCATTTTCTCTAACTTTTCTCTGTCAATAGTTAAGTTATGCCACTTTATATTGGTTGACTTTGTTTGATCTTGTTCTTTCATTTTTTGCATCATCAAAATTAAAAACCTATCCTAACCTTTGCTTCATAAATTATGAAATCCTTCTTTACGAAGAAACTCAATTGATTTCGATACCATATCACCCTGTAACTGGATATTTCTATCAATCAATGTTCCACCAGTCCCACAAAAAACTTTAATTTTTTTTAGTAATTCTTTTAATAAGATTTCATCCTCAGTGCCTAAACCTCTAATTAAAGTTACAGTCTTTCCCTTTTTACCTTTTTTTTGTTTTGAAATATTTATTTTTGATCTTTTATTAACAGTATCTACCTTGGCTACTTCTTCAGATTTTTTTTCTTGATTATCAAATTCTATCCAATTCCCTTTTCCCATTATTTTAAATATAATCTATAGTTAGTTAATACTTATTCTATAGAAAAAGTGGTAAGTACATTTTCTCGCAATGATCAAAACTATAAAAATGACGATTTAAATCAACCCTCCAAAGAGGGAAGATTTGGAAAATATGGTGGTCAATATGTTCCTGAAACGCTAATGCCTGCTCTTTTTGAGCTTGAAACAGCTGCATCTAATGCATGGAAAGATAAACTTTTTGTAGAAGAATTAAATCATCTACTTAAGACTTATGTAGGAAGAGAAACACCACTTTATGAAGCCAAAAGACTTACTGAACATTATAAAACTAAACAAGCAACTCCTAGAATATGGCTTAAAAGAGAAGATTTAAATCATACTGGGGCTCACAAAATTAATAATGCCCTTGGACAAGCATTACTGGCAATAAGAATGGGCAAAAAAAGAATAATTGCAGAAACTGGAGCAGGTCAGCATGGAGTTGCTACTGCTACTGTTTGTGCGAGATTTGGCTTGAAATGTATTATTTACATGGGTGCTGAAGACATGAAAAGGCAATCCCTTAACGTTTTCAGAATGAAACTTCTAGGAGCTGAAGTTAAAGTTGTAAATTCTGGAACTGCAACACTTAAGGATGCCACTAGTGAAGCCATTAGAGATTGGGTTTCTAATGTTGAAACCACACACTACATTTTAGGATCTGTTGCAGGTCCACACCCTTTTCCAAAGATTGTGCGAGATTTTCATGCAGTTATAGGTGAAGAAACTAAAAAACAATGTTTGGAATCATTTGGATCTTTTCCCGATATTTTGCTTGCTTGTGTAGGTGGGGGATCAAATGCAATGGGGCTTTTCCATCCTTTTGTTAAAGAAACTTCTGTGCGTCTTATTGGAGTTGAAGCCGCAGGAAGCGGAGTTGATACTGACAAACATGCTGCCACTATCACTAAAGGTTCAGTTGGAATTTTGCATGGATCAATGAGTCTTCTCTTACAAGATAATAATGGTCAAGTGCAAGAAGCTCACTCAATAAGTGCAGGTTTAGATTACCCTGGAGTAGGTCCTGAACATAGCCATTTAAAAGATATAGGTAGAGCAGAGTATGGGTCAGTTACAGATCAAGAAGCATTAGATGCTTTAAGACTGGTAAGTGAATTAGAGGGAATTATACCTGCACTTGAAACTTCCCATGCCTTTGCTTGGTTAGATAAATTATGCCCTACTCTTGAAAAAGATACTCATATAGTTATCAATTGCTCTGGCAGAGGAGACAAAGATGTTAATACTGTTGCATCTTTATTAGATATTTAATCAGTACCTTGGAATCGATGGGTCAATATATTTACTCCATCCATCAATACCCTCCTCTAAATTCCATATTTCGCTCACAATATTATTATCCAAGCACCATTGAGAAAAGTTATAACTTCTGATTCCTGCATGACACGCAACTACAATTTCTCTATCTAATAAACTTGCAAATATTTCTTTAACATATTCAGATGTGACTTTACTAATTGGTATATGTAAAAATTGTTTTGAGAAACGAGCTATTTCAAGCTCTGACTGTTCTCTTACATCAATCAAGACTGGATCTTCTTTCTCAGAATTAAACCAATCATTGAGACTAGAAGCATTTATAGATTTAGGATAACTTCCCAATTTGTAGGATAAATTATGTGTTATTTACAATTTAATAAATTAAGTTGCAGTAGAAAGTTTATTGTTAAAAATAAAAATAAACATTGATAATGAAATTTAGAGTAGTAGCAATAATACTGTTATTATCTTTATTACTTTTTTTGGGTTTTAAAAAAGTTTATATTAATAAAAATAAGGAGCAAAGTACAAGTATTGAGCAACTAAATATCCTAAAATACATACCTGAAAAAAATAAATTATTATTTATTTCAAGTTTAGATAATTTTAATATTTTTAATAATAATGAAAAAGTAAAAAATCGAATAAGTCAAGATAAATTTGTTTTAATAAAAGACTCTATATTAGATTACTTAGGTATAGATCTAGGCAACAATAAATTAGAAGATATCTATGATAATGAAATTATAATCTCAACTTTTGAAAATAATAAAAAGCTTAAAGATGATATTTTGATAGTTTTTAAAATTAAGCCAGAAAAAACAATAGATGATTTATTAAATTTGCCTAATAAAATTGATCAGATTGATGAAATAATTTCAATTAATAGAGAAAACAAAATAAATTTCCTTAACTTTATATACCGAACCAATGATAACTATATAATTGCTTCATCAGAAAAAACATTGATCAAGAATATTATTAACCCTAGTAATGATTTTAAAGAAAAAAAATTTCAATATGAAGGAGAACTTTTTGGACTCAAAAATCAAAAAAATATTTTATTCACAAAGAAATTTGGAGACAGTATATTTTTTGATAAAGAAATTTTTACTGAGAAAAATGAGGATATTGTAGCTACAACATTTGACTTAAAAAATAAACATCTAATTTTAAAATCATATTTACTAAATAATAAAAAGAATATTGATATTCTTGCTTATGATAAGTTTATAAATAAAGAAAATACGAATAAAGATAACCCTCAAGTTTCAATTTTTAGTGAAATTAAAAATTTTGAAAAATATCTTAAACCTTTTATAAACAATTTTGAACTAAGTTTTCTTGAAGATTTCAACCAAAATACAAATCAAAACATTTTAATTATCAATTCAAAAAAAGATTGGCTTTTTACATTTGAAAAGAATGCTGAAAATCAATTTGATTTAAGTGATTTAAAAAAACTAAAAGATTTCAACAAATATACTTTGCAGCAGAATGAAGATATTTACTCAATATATTCCAAAGATATTCTTGAAGAAAAAAATGATGCAATACAACAATTAACTTTTGACAATATCTATTCAATAGAGTCAAGAGGTTTGCAATTCATTAGTAATTTTTTAATAGATAGTAAAAAACTAGAAAAAATCTCAAAAAAATTTTTCAACCTAAAAAGTAATAAAGAGAAATCTACTTTCCTTTATGCAAAAGTTAATATCAAAGATGAAACTTCCAATAAAATCAGATATTTACCTGATTTGGAAGATCTTAATTTCCTCATTAAAAATATTTTAAAAATATCAAATGAAGAATATCTAGAAATCATAAGTCAATCTATTCCAGAAAAAAATCCAATTCTCTACACAGAAACAAGTTTAAAAATACATTAATAAAGTTATTCAAATAAGCTTCAAAGACAATCATTTGAAATTTTTATGAAGTTGATAACTTGTGGTTAATTAAAAATTATTTGACTATCTTTAATCTATAAGTATTTGATATTGAATTAAGCAATTGGATAGTAAGAAACTTGTTTTAAAACCAGGCTTAGAAGGTGTCCCAGTTACTAATTCATCCATCTGTGATATTGACGGCAACAAAGGTAAATTACTATATAGGGGGTACTCCATTGAGGAACTATCCAAAAAAAGCAGTTTTTTAGAAACTGCTTACCTATTGATTTGGGGCGAATTACCCACGGCTATTCAACTAAGAGATTTTGAACAAGAAGTTCAGATGCATCGAAGATTAAGTTTTAGAGTCAGAGATATGATGAAATGTTTCCCTGCGACAGGTCATCCTATGGATGCTCTTCAGTCTAGTGCAGCTTCTTTAGGACTCTTCTATTCGCGTAGGGCAATAGATGATCCTAATTACATCTACAACGCAGTCATAAGACTTATAGCAAAAATACCCACAATGATTGCTGCATTTCAACTTATTAGAAAAGGGCAAGACCCAATTCAACCAAGAGATGATTTAACTTACTCATCAAATTTTCTTTACATGCTGACTGAAAAAGAACAAGATCCTATAGCTGCAAAAGTTTTTGATAGGTGTCTAATTCTACATGCCGAACATAGTTTAAACGCAAGTACATTTAGCGCTAGAGTTACTGCAAGTACTCTTACAGACCCATATGCTGTTATCGCCTCTGCAGTAGGAACCCTGGCTGGCCCTCTGCATGGAGGAGCAAATGAAGATGTGATCGCAATGTTAGAAGATATTAAAACCCCTGAAAATGCTGGGTCTTTTTTAGATAATGCAATAAAAAATAAACGTAAGATAATGGGCTTCGGCCACAGAGAATATAAAGTTAAAGATCCAAGAGCAATAATTCTTCAAAAACTAGCCGAAGAGCTTTTTATTAGATTTGGAGCAGATGAAATGTATGAAGTTGCTAAATCACTTGAGGCAGAGGCGATACCAAGACTTGGACCTAAGGGTATATTCCCTAACGTGGATTTTTATTCTGGTCTTGTCTATAGAAAACTTGGTATTCCTCGTGATTTATTTACTCCAATTTTTGCTATATCACGAGTGGCTGGTTGGTTAGCGCATTGGAGAGAGCAACTTGGAGCAAATAGAATTTTTAGACCATCGCAAATCTATACAGGTTCGGCACCTAGAGATTGGATTATCTTAGAAAATAGAGAGTAATATTTGCAGCTTTTCCAAAAAAAAACACACATATCGTTTACGAAGAGTTAATCTATTAAGTAAATAACTTAAAAAACTTTGGAATACGGTTTAGATCTCGAATATAGTTTTAATGAATTCTTAAAAGGTTTCGGCCTTTCTAGTGAGATCGCTCATATAATTTGGCTCCCTCTACCTATGCTTTTGGTATTAGTAGCAGCAGTTGTTGGAGTTTTAGTAACAGTTTGGCTTGAAAGAAAAATATCTGCTGCTGCTCAACAAAGAATAGGCCCCGAATATGCAGGTGCGCTTGGAGTACTCCAACCAATTGCAGATGGTCTTAAGCTACTTGTGAAAGAGGACATTATTCCCGCCAAAGCTGACGGTATTCTCTTCACTGCAGGGCCTATTTTAGTTCTTGTCCCAGTGATTCTATCCTGGCTAATTGTCCCTTTTGGTCAAAACCTCTTAATAAGTAATGTTGGTATTGGAATTTTCTTATGGATCGCTTTAAGCAGTATCCAGCCAATTGGACTTCTTATGAGCGGATATGCATCAAATAATAAATATTCATTATTAGGTGGATTAAGAGCAGCAGCTCAATCTATTAGTTACGAAATACCTTTGGCTTTATCTGTACTGGCTATCGTACTAATGACAAATTCTCTAAGTACTATTGACATTGTTAACCAACAAAGCGGTGCGGGAATCTTAAGTTGGAATATTTGGAGGCAACCAGTTGGTTTTATAGTCTTTTGGATTTGTGCTCTTGCAGAATGTGAAAGACTTCCATTTGACTTACCTGAAGCTGAAGAAGAATTAGTTGCAGGATATCAAACTGAATATGCAGGGATGAAATTCGCTTTGTTCTATCTTGGTAGTTACATCAATTTAATACTTTCAGCATTATTAGTATCAATACTTTATTTGGGAGGATGGGGTTTTCCTATTCCAGTTGAATTAATAGCTAAGTTTCTGAATTTACCTGTTAATGCGCCCCTCATACAGGTTTTCACTGCATCAATTGGAATTGCAATGACTGTATTGAAGGCATATCTTTTAGTTTTCATTGCAATATTATTACGTTGGACAACCCCTAGAGTAAGAATAGATCAACTTTTAGATCTTGGTTGGAAGTTTCTTCTTCCAATTTCTCTTGCTAATCTTTTGATAACTGCAGGATTAAAACTTGCTTTTCCCCAATTCTTTGGTGGTTAAATTTAAGTAAAAATACTTAAATTTAAAATTAATCCACTAAAATAAAATAACTGAGTAAATTCTTCAAAATGAAAAATTTCCTTCAACAAATTAATAGCTATATTAAGGAGGCATTTAATGCTGGCAAATATTTATACAATGGCCTATCTGTAACGTTTGATCATCTTCGAAGAAGACCTGTTACAGTCCAATATCCCTATGAAAAATTAATACCTTCTGAAAGATATAGAGGAAGGATACATTATGAATTCGATAAATGTATTGCTTGTGAAGTTTGCGTAAGAGTTTGTCCCATAAATCTACCAGTAGTTGATTGGGTGATGAATAAAGAAACCAAAAAAAAAGAACTTAGAAATTATTCAATTGACTTTGGAGTATGTATATTTTGCGGAAATTGTGTTGAATACTGTCCAACTAATTGTCTATCAATGACCGAAGAATATGAGTTAGCTTCCTTTGACAGACACAATCTAAACTTCGATAACGTTGCACTTGGTAGACTACCTACAAACGTAACAACAGATCCTTCAGTAAAACCTTTAAGAGAACTTGCTTATCTTCCTAAAGGAGTCATGGACCCACATGAAATCCCAGCTTCCGATACGAGAGTTGGTAAATTACCTGAAGAAGTTTATGATTGGATGAGACCTGAATCCAATGAAAATAAAGATAAAGTTTCTAATCCAAATAATTAATTTCAACTAATTTATGTCCATTGCAATAACAACTCAAATTATTTGTTTTACAATTCTCTCTCTTATCATTCTTATTGGAGCACTTGGTGTTGTATTGCTAGAAAGCATTGTCTATTCAGCCTTTCTTCTAGGAGGAGTTTTCATGAGTGTGGCAGGATTATATCTTCTTTTAAATGCAAGTTTTGTTGCTGCAGCTCAAGTTTTAGTTTATGTGGGTGCAGTTAATGTACTAATAATTTTTGCAATAATGCTAGTCAATAAAAAAGAAGACTTAAAGCCAATAAATGACATTAAATCGAGAAGAATCATATCAACGTCGATATGTTTAACCTTATTAAGCCTTTTAATAAGAGTTGACTTGACCAATGTATGGAGCCTATCAAGTCCTCAAAACTCTATAGGAGAAGAATCAACTATCAGAATTGGTGAACATCTATTTAGTGATTATTTACTCCCATTTGAAGTTGCTTCAGTTTTACTTTTAATGGCAATGATTGGGGCTATCGTTTTAGCTAGAAGAGATGTCATGAATAAGGATATTTCAACTGGATTACCTGTTGATCAAGCGTTAATTGAAAAATCATCAGAACCATTGCTCTCAAATAAAAATTAACCTCTAAACTTTCTTATCATGAATTTAGAATCAATTCCTATTCAAGCTTTTCTGATAGTATCTTCAGCACTATTTTGTATTGGTATTTGGGGACTTTTAAATAGCAGAAATGCAGTAAGAGTTCTTATGAGTATTGAACTAATGCTCAATGCGGTAAATATAAACTTAATGGCGTTTTCTTCCTATATTGATAATAATCTAATTCAAGGACAAGTTTTTACAATTTTTGTGATTACTGTTGCTGCCGCAGAAGCAGCAGTTGGATTAGCTATATTATTATCTCTTTATAGGAATAGGGTAACTGTAGATATGGAAAGTTTTAATTTATTAAAATGGTAAAAGCATTTAATGAAACTTGCATTAGTGCTTATCTTATATCGTTCAGATAGCTCTACAGCTTCAAAGGCTTCAAAATTCTGTGAAGATGTCCTTAAAGCTAGAAATATTAAATCAAACAGGATAGAAAGTGATTTTCATAAAGATGAAATTGATAAATATCTTTGTAACTCAGAATCAAAACCAGACATTGGCATAGTACTTGGTGGGGATGGAACCTTCTTGAAATGTGCAAATGTATTAGCAGATTATGATATTCCTTTATTAAGTTTTAATATTGGAGGTAATTTAGGATTTCTCACTCAAGAAAAAGATTTTTTATTTGACAAATCTTTTATTGAAATCCTTGAAAACGAAAAATATATCATCGACTCTCGTAATAGATTAAATTGTAATGTCTTTATTAATGGGAACAATTCTGAAAAAGAAATTATAAAAAGTTACGATGCTTTAAATGATTTTTATTTTAAATCTGTTGAAGAAGATATTTCTCCGACCAACCAAATACAAATTGAAATAGATAATGAGAAAGTAAATGAATATAAAGGTGATGGATTGATTATATCTACATCAACTGGTTCAACGGCATACTCAATGGCCGCAGGTGGCCCTATTGTACACCCTGCTCTAGATGCAATGATCATCAACCCAATATGCCCAATGAGCTTGGCTAGTAGGCCGATAGTAATTCCTAATACAAGCAAGGTGATCATTAAACCAGTCAAAAAAAATAAAGGAGAAATTAAATTATGGAAAGACGGTTCAAAATGTATGAGTATTAAAGAAAATTATTATTGTGAGATCAAAAAAAGTGAATCTCCCTGCAAAATAATAAAATTTAAAAAAAGCGCTACCTACTACAGCACTTTAATAAAAAAACTAGATTGGAAAGGAGATCTATCTTTAAAAAAAACAAACAATTAAATGGCCCTAGAAATAGAAAGAAGATTTCTTATAAAAAATGATAGTTGGAAAGAATTTATTACGAAAAAAATTTCTATTGAACAAGGATACTTATCAAATAGTTTAGATGATTGGATTATTAGGATAAGGTTTACTGACAATGACTTTAAAATTGCATTAAAAAAACATATCGAAAGATTTACCAGCTTTGAATTTGAGTACTCCATTCCACGAAAAGATGGTGAAACGATAATGTCAAATCTTTCAAATACAATTAAAAAAGATAGATTCTTTTTAAAAGTTGAAAAAAAAATCTGGATTGTAGATTGCTTTAAAGAAAATAATTATCCGCTTGAAATTGCCGAAACTGAACTCTCCAAAGAAGAGGAAGATTTAAGTCTTCCTCCATTCATATCTAAAGAAATTACTGGGTTAAGCTATTACTCCAATTTTAGTCTTTCCAAGAATCCTTTTTCAAAATGGAAAGAAGACTATTTGACAACTTTCAAAAGTAACTAGTCAAAGAAGCCACCCATCCTTTATATTTTCTTTATATTTAATAATACAATTTTCTCCTTTTAAAATGTACGGGCTTTACGATAAAGAAGGAATATTGAGATTTGTTGATTCAGACAAAGACGCATGCATTGCGTATGCTGAGCTTTTCGAACTATGTTCTACAAATTATTGTTTAATAGATTTAGCTAATAATACAAAAAAAGTAAAAGGTACTAATCTTGATCAGAGTCTGGGAGTGAACAACAATTAAACCCATCTCTGCAAATCTTTCCATTATCCATTGCCCAATTCAAAAGTGCTACTCTATTTTTTGAGCCTGTTTTTGTAAACATATTACTTACATGATTATCAACAGTTCTTTTACTAATAGTTAGTTTTACTGCAATTTCTTGATTTGTAAGCCCATCAGCTACGAGATCAATGATTTCCATCTCTCTTGTTGAGAGACCCATCATATCAATGTTGTTTACTTCTTCTTCAACCATTTGCATTTAAACAGTTCCTTTTTTATATTAGTTGAGTTTAGCAATCTCACTACACTTGTTAACCTATAAGGAAACAAAAGCAATTGAAAACAAAACTTCAGCAAACTTTAGAAAAAAAATCCAAAGTAATAACGGCAGAGTTAATGCCGCCAAGAGGTGGAGACCCCATAAGATCTCTTAACATAGCACAACTTTTGAAAGATAAGGTACATGCTGTTAACATTACCGACGGAAGCAGGGCTGTAATGAGAATGTGCAGCTTGGCAATGTCCAAACTATTACTGGAAAATGGAATTGAACCAATAATGCAAATATCTTGCAGAGATCGTAATAAAATTGCTTTACAATCAGACATTCTCGGAGCAAATGCTCTAGGAATTCAAAACATCTTATGTATTACAGGTGATTCAGTAAAAGCAGGGGATCAACAAGATGCTAAAGCAGTTCACCAGTTTGAATCAGTAAGATTGCTACAACAAATTCAAGCCTTCAATAAGGGAATTGATCCGACTTTTGGGGAACTTCCCGATAAAAAAACATTTATATATGCAGGAGCTGCTGCAGATCCAAGTTGCAGAAATCAAAGAAGTTTAGAAAACAGAATGAGAAAGAAAAAAGAGGCTGGAGCTCAATTCATTCAAACTCAAATGGTTATGGAAAAAGAAAATTTAATAGAATTTTGCGAAAAAATAGCCAAACCTCTTGAAATTCCTGTTATTGCTGGTGTATTCCTATTAAAGTCTCACAAAAATGCTCTCTTCATAAACAAAAATGTCCCGGGTGCGAACATCCCTGAAAATATAATTAATCGCCTTAAAGATGCCAAAAATCCATTAGAAGAAGGTATTCAAATTGCAGCTGAACAAGCGCAAGACTATTTTCACATAGCGAATGGCATTCATTTAATGGCAGTTAAGACAGAACATTTAATCCCTGAAATTCTTAAAAAAGCTAATCTTAATCTGGAATATTAATTAAATCAGTACCTAACAATTCTGCCATTGCCTTCTGCTGAGGGGATGGCTCGGTCATATCAGATCTTCTAGAATCCGTTATCAACCAATCCAAAGATGCATCTTGCAAATCAAAATGATCTCCATTTTTGCCCACACAGTAACGGCCAAATACTAATTTATCTACTAGTCGAACACCCTTACCAATTTTAGAATAATCAAAAATAATTGAATTATCAATTGTTGCACCTTCGCAAATACAACAACTTGGACCAATCATTGCAGGTCCAATAATTGTTGCACCATCTTCTATTCTTGTCATGCCACCAATGTATACTGGCCCAGTAATATCGACTCTGTCCCAATTAGCTGCAACATTCAATCCCGTAAAAACACCAGGTTTAATTTCTTTACCAGGTATTTCAACTTGTCTTACCTTACCTTGTAATACATTACGAATAGCACTCCAATAATCAGGAACTTTTCCAATATCTACCCATTCAAAATCCATTGGAAGTGCAAAAAATGGCAAATCCATCTCAACAAGTTTAGGAAAGAGATCAGCACCAATATCAAATTTCTCACCTGACGGTATGTAATTAAAAATTTCAGGTTCAAAAAGGTAAATTCCTGTATTTATCGAGTCACCTAAAGCATCATCTACAGATGGCTTTTCTTGAAAAGCCTTTATTCGACCGTTACTATCTGAGACTACTACGCCATAACTTGATACTTGATCTCTAGTTACTTTTTTAGTTATTAAACTTGCAATCGCTCCCTTTTCCTTATGTTTCTTAACTGCTTCAGTCAAATCTAAGTCAACTAAAGCGTCGCCACAAAGTACAACAAAGGTTTCATCAAAAAAATTTTGAAAATCTTGAATTTTTTTTAATCCTCCTGCTGAACCTAAAGCATCTCCAATTAATTCCCCATCTTCAATTCTACCTTCGAAACTATATGCTATCTCTACTCCGAATCTCTGACCATCACGAAAGTAATTTTCAATTTCTTCAGCAAGGTGTGAAACATTAACCATTATTTCTTTAAAGCCATGCTCTTTTAAGAGTTCTAAAAGAAACTCCATTACAGGTTTTTGTAAAATCGGTATCATTGGTTTTGGAATAATATGAGTTATGGGCTGAACACGTGTGCCTTTTCCTGCCGCAAGTATCATTGCCTTCATGAATTCAAAACCTCTTTTTAAAGATTATACGTTATTACTATTAAGCTACTAAACAGCAGAGGGATAGGTATTTTTTACCTCAAGATTTTCTATAGGCAATTGTGCTATACCCCCATCAGGAATTATTCTTTTAATTTGAATTGGACCATATAAAGAATTAATTTGTTTAATTTCTATTTTGTTTTCAGATGATAAAAATAACAAAGCCCAAAAAACCCCAAGACGATCTTTATCTAAATCATTTTTTACAACTTTTTGCCATATCTCAACTAAATATTCAAAATCTGTCCACTGTAATGCTTTTTCCCACCCATCAATAAATTTACCTAATTCTTTTGTAGTTTCAGGTAGTTTCTCGCGATGTGCTAGAGATTTAACTTGAGATACTAAGTCCCTATTAGAATATTTTTTATTTCTTTTTCTCTTCATTAATAGTAGATCTTGGCTTTCTATAACTTCAGCAATAGACTCTAATTGACTAACAAGTTCTCCCAAAGTTGTGGTACGTTTTAAAATTGGTTGTGCTGTTGATCTTCTCCTTAGATATTTTTCAGGATATTTTGGAATATCAAATTCTTGATCAATCCAGTCCTGATCATCAACATCGAAATGATCTTCAAAATCTGAAGAATTTTCTTTAAAAACATCGGCTTCTAAAACTTGAGCTTTTAAATTAACTAGTACAGAAGCAGCAAAAAATGCCTCGCTTGTCTCTGATAAATCCTTTTGATATGAATTCTTGCTATTCGAAGTTTTTTTGAGAGTATGTGCATATTGTTCTAAAAAACTATCAATTACACTAATTACATCAATATCCCATGGATCAAGATCGCCTTTACCAGCAGCGTCTTGAAGAAATTTAATCAACAATCTAGGACCTAATTGTTGACTATCAGGAGAATTTATATGAGGTATTTTTAATTATCTAATAACTACTCATAAGATATCCTCTTATTTATGTTCCGCCAAACAATATTGCATTAGTTTAAGAAACTATATTGTTGGAGCCTTTAAAATCTCATTTTTTTTAGTTCCTGAAAAAATATTTGTTTTCATAGAAGTTTTGACGGCCATTAAATCTCTGTCAACTAAATTATTAATAGATGCAAGATAACTTTCAGTTACTAATCTTGGATATAAACCTATTCCAATTATGGGCAAAAGTAAACAAGCAATAATATAAACTTCTCTAGGCTCTGCATCGATCAGTTTTCGTTCTTCGCTTAATTTAGGATTTTCTTTACCAAAGAAAATTTCTCGTAACATTGAAAGTAAATAAATAGGAGTAAGTATTACACCTACAGCAGCTAAAGAAGCCATAACTATCCTAAAAGGAAGAGTATAAACTTCGTCGGTAACAAATCCCGTGAATACCATTAATTCGGATACAAATCCACTCATACCTGGCAAAGCAAGCGAAGCCAGGGAACAAGCAGTCCATAAGGCAAACATGATTCTCATTTTTTGACCAACACCACTCATTTCGTCAAGCTTAAGAGTCTTTGTTCTATCATATGTAGCTCCAACAAGAAAAAATAAACTAGCTCCAATTAATCCATGACTAACCATTTGTAGCATTGCTCCGCTTGTTCCAAGGCTGCTAAAACTTCCTATTCCAATAAGAACGAAACCCATGTGACTTATTGAACTGTAGGCAATTTTTCTCTTTAAATTTCTTTGCGCGAAAGAAGTCAATGCAGCATAAATTATATTTACTACTCCAAGAACTATTAATAATGGGGCAAATTGAGCATGCGCAACGGGTAATAATTGTGCATTAAATCTTAAAAGAGCATATCCCCCCATTTTTAATAAAATTCCAGCTAGAAGCATATGAACAGGAGCTGTAGCCTCACCATGAGCGTCAGGAAGCCAAGTATGAAGAGGTACTATAGGAAGTTTTACTCCAAATGCAATTAAGAGCCCCACGTAGCATAATATTTGGAATTTTTGACTAAAATCTTGGGTTGCTAAATGAGAAAACTCAAAATTAGGAATTTCTGTGCCATAGAAACCCATTGCTAATGCAGCTAGAAGGATAAATATGGAACTCCCAGCTGTGTAAATAATGAACTTTGTTGCTGCATATTGTCTATTTTTTCCACCCCATATTGCTAATAATAAATAAACAGGAATTAATTCAAGTTCCCAAGTAAGAAAGAATAAAAGCATATCTTGAACAGCAAACACAGCTATTTGCCCACCATCCATAACTAATATCAAAAAGAAAAATAATTTTGGTTTAAACTTAACAGGCCATGCGGCTAAAACTGCTAAAGCAGTTATAAAACTGGTTAACAATATTAATGGCATCGAAATGCCGTCAGCTCCTACAGACCAAGTAAGTCCTAGATTAGGAAGCCAACTAATCTTTTCTCTAAGTTGAACACTGTCATTATCAATATTAAAACCATTTATATATGAACCTACAGTTATTAAAAAAGTTATTAATGCAATAGACAAAGCAAACCATCTAACTTCTTTCCCATCTCCTTTATCTGGGAAAAAAGGTATTACAAACGCACTACCAATTGGAAATAAAATTGAAGCAGATAGCCAAGGGAAAGTAGATAATCCAGCTCCCAAAGTTCCTAAAATTTGTGTCGCAAAATGTGTAAAAAAATAAGTACTCAATTTAATAAGAAATTTATCTTAAATAAAGTCTAGAAATTATCTGTATTTTTTCACCCCAATGGACAGTGAAGACACACAATTGTAATTAAGTTACTTGAGGAGATTGAAAACCAAATATAGCAACTAATAGAATCACTCCTCCAAAAACAATAAGCGCATAAAATTGAGCTCTTCCAGTCTCAAAATATTTTAAACCCTCTCCACTACCTAAAGTTACAAGTCCAGTAAGATTGACAACTCCATCAACAACCTTAGAGTCAACTTCTAAAACTTCTTTAGCTAGTTTTCTGCTACCTTTAACAAAAAGTTTCTCATTGATATCATCCAGATACCATTTATTTGATAAAAATTGATTAATTGTTGGAAACTTTTCTGCAAATAATATTGACAAATTAATTTTCTTAACAAAATATGCTTGATAAGCAATAATGATTCCAGCTGATGCAATAAAAACTGAAGCTATAGCTAAAGGCAAAAATTCTTTGAGTTCGAAAGCCTTTGAAGCAACCTCTGCTTCCTCTGGATCTAATAAATTTGCAAATTTACTATCCCATGGGAGTCCTATAAAACCGATAATTAAAGAGGGTACTGCGAGAAATACTAAGGGAAATGTCATTGACCATGGAGACTCATGAATATAGCCATGTTCTTCATGCTGTTCTTCATGCTGTTCTTCATTTTCTTGATCTAGATTTAT
>NZ_JNAR01000007.1 GCF_000760095.1 Prochlorococcus marinus str. MIT 9401 | reverse complement strand
TGAAGCTTCAACAATGTTAGCTCCAATTAATTCCTCTCCTTCTAAATTTTTATCAGCCCATTCTTTTAGAATAGGAGATAAATGAGCGAGAGTTGTTCCTCCTCCAGGTACAATTCCTTCTTCAACAGCTGCTTTTGTTGCATTAATAGCATCCTCAAGACGAAGCTTTTTATCCTTCATCTCAGTTTCAGTAGCAGCCCCAACCTTAATCACTGCAACACCTCCAGCTAGTTTAGCGAGACGTTCTTGAAGCTTTTCTTTATCATATGAAGAATCTGTTTCATCCATTTGCTTCTTAATTTGTTCACATCTAGCTTTAACTGCTTGCTCATTACCTTCAGCCACAATAGTTGTAGTCTCTTTATTGATAGTTATTCTTCTACCAGTTCCGAGCATATCTATGGTAGCATTCTCTAATTTCAAGCCTGCATCTTCAGTAATAAGTTGTCCATTAGTTAAAACGGCCATATCTTCAAGCATTGCTTTTCTTCTATCGCCAAACCCAGGAGCTTTTACTGCAGCCACGTTTAACACGCCTCGTAATCGATTAACGACAAGAGTTGCTAAGGCCTCTTTTTCAATATCTTCTGCAATAATGACTAGTGGTTTTCCAGTTTTAGCTATTTGTTCCAAAACTGGAACTAAATCCTGCACTAAGGCAATTTTTTTATCAGTCAGAAGGATATAAGGTTCATCTAAAACAGCCTCCATTCTCTCTGTGTCTGTTGCGAAGTAAGGTGAAATATAGCCTTTATCAAAGCGCATACCCTCAGTAACTTCTAATTCAGTAGTCATTGATTTTCCTTCTTCTAAGGAAATAACGCCTTCTTTACCAACTTTATCCATAGCATTGGCAATCATTTGACCAACTTCTTCGTCGTTTCCAGCAGCAATAGTTCCACATTGGGCTATAGCATTGCTATCGCTAATAGGCTTGGAATTCTCTTGAATTTTACCAACTAGAAAATCAGTCGCTTTATCAATTCCTTTTTTCAAGGTAATTGCATTAGCTCCTGCAGCAACGTTTCTCAACCCTGCTTTAACCATTGCATGAGCTAAAACAGTGGCTGTTGTTGTACCATCCCCAGCAGCATCATTAGTTTTTGATGCAGCTTGTCTGATTAAAGCAACCCCTGTATTTTCAATGTGGTCCTCTAATTCGATCTCTTTAGCGATTGTGACACCATCATTAATGATTTGTGGAGCACCAAATTTTTTCTCTAGTACAACATTTCTTCCTTTTGGTCCTAGCGTTACAGCTACAGACTCAGCAAGGATATCAATTCCTCTCTCGAGCGCTCTACGAGCTTGCTCATTGTAAATAATTCTTTTAGCCATGTTTAGGCAGTGATTTAATAATAAGTTTTAATAATTTTTGAAACAAATATTTTAGCTTACTACAGCTAAAATATCCTTTTCTGAGAGCAAGACATATTCATCTCCCCCCAATTTAATGTCTGTGCCAGCATATTTGCTGTACAAAACTTTATCGCCAATACTCACTTCTGGAGTTTGTCGAGAACCATCGTCATTAAGTTTGCCAGGTCCCACCTGAGCAACTTCTCCAACCTGTGGTTTTTCTTTAGCTGAATCAGGCAAAAGAATGCCCCCAGCAGTTTTTTCCTCAGATGCGGAAACTTTAATAAATATTCTATCTCCCAGTGGTTTTACTGTAGAGACTGTAAGTGAAACAGCTGCCATAAATTAATGGAGGATCATGATTGAGACGCTTTGCGTCATAAAAAATGGAAAGAGAAATTCTCCATCCGTATCATCAACAACATAATCTGCTAAGCGGCAATTAAACCATACTTAAACTGTGCGGGTGGCCGAACCCATTTAACGAATCTACCCATGAGGTGGTAGTATTTTCGGATTATGAGCTGTTTAAATCAGCTATTCATCACCAATCTATAAAAAAATGGTAGCAACTCCATCAACTTCTTCACAAACAAAAGGCGTAGTACGTCAGGTAATTGGTCCAGTTCTAGATGTGGAATTCCCAGCTGGTAAATTGCCCAAGATATTAAATGCTTTAAGAATTGAAGCTAAAAATCCAGCTGGACAAGACATAGCGCTCACTGCAGAAGTCCAACAGCTCCTAGGTGACCATAGAGTTAGAGCGGTGGCAATGAGTGGCACAGACGGCCTTGTAAGAGGTATGGAGGCAATCGACACAGGAGCGCCAATATCTGTACCTGTTGGAGAAGCAACTTTAGGAAGAATATTTAATGTTTTAGGAGAACCAGTAGATGAACAAGGTCCAGTAAATACTAAAGATACTGCTCCAATCCATAGAGCTGCGCCAAAGTTAACTGACCTAGAAACTAAGCCAAAAGTTTTTGAAACTGGTATTAAAGTTATCGACCTTTTGGCTCCTTACAGACAAGGAGGAAAAGTTGGATTATTCGGAGGTGCTGGTGTTGGGAAGACAGTTCTTATTCAAGAATTAATTAATAACATCGCAAAGGAGCATGGTGGAGTTTCCGTTTTTGGCGGTGTAGGAGAAAGAACTAGAGAAGGGAACGATTTATATGAAGAATTTAAAGAATCTGGAGTTATCAATGCAGATGACCTAACTCAATCAAAAGTTGCCTTATGTTTTGGGCAGATGAATGAGCCACCTGGTGCAAGAATGAGAGTAGGCTTATCAGCACTTACAATGGCCGAACATTTTAGAGATGTGAATAAGCAAGACGTTCTACTATTTGTTGATAACATTTTTAGATTTGTTCAAGCTGGTTCTGAAGTATCTGCATTACTTGGAAGGATGCCTTCAGCTGTTGGATACCAACCTACTCTGGGAACTGATGTTGGTGAATTACAAGAAAGAATCACATCTACATTAGAAGGATCAATAACATCTATCCAAGCTGTTTACGTGCCTGCTGATGACCTAACAGACCCTGCTCCAGCTACAACTTTTGCCCATTTAGATGCAACTACCGTACTTGCTAGAGCTCTTGCAGCTAAAGGGATTTATCCAGCAGTTGATCCATTAGACTCAACGAGCACTATGCTACAACCATCAGTTGTTGGCGATGAGCATTACAAAACAGCCAGAGCTGTTCAATCAACTTTACAAAGATACAAAGAACTTCAAGATATCATTGCAATTCTTGGTTTAGATGAGCTTTCTGAAGAAGATAGATTAACAGTAGACAGGGCTAGAAAAATTGAAAAATTTCTCTCACAACCTTTCTTCGTAGCAGAAATATTTACAGGAATGTCTGGCAAATATGTAAAATTAGAAGATACCATTGCTGGTTTCAATATGATTTTGTCAGGTGAATTGGATGATTTACCAGAGCAGGCATTTTACCTAGTTGGTAACATTGATGAAGTTAAAGCAAAGGCTGAAAAAATAAAATCAGAAAAATAAATATTTAAATATATATTTAACCTTCAATAATTTTAAATTAATGTCAATTTCTCTAAAAGTTTTAGCTCCTAATAAAAATGTTTATCAAGGCGAAGCTGAAGAAGTAATACTTCCTAGCACTACTGGTCAAATTGGTGTACTACCAGGACACATTTCTTTAGTTACTGCTATAGATATCGGCGTTTTAAGGCTAAGAATGAATTCCCAGTGGAAATCAATAGCTCTTATGGGAGGCTTCGCTGAAATTGAATCAGATGAAGTTATAGTTCTAGTAAATAATGCTGAAATTGGTTCTGAAATTAATGTTCAAAATGCTGAACAAGATCTTAAAGAAGCAAAATTAGCAATTAGCAAATTTTCGGAAAATGAAAAAAATCCAGAGAAAATTAAAGCCTTGAAAGAGGTTTCAAAGGCTGAGGCTAGGATTCAAGCTGCAAAGAACTAATATTTAGGCGGTTCCACAAAAAGTTACTTCGGGGAACTTTAATTTGGCTTCTTCTAACTTTTTTGTTTTACCTTCTTCTTGCCAATAATTTATAACTTCAGTAGCTTTATTCAATATCTCTACTCTCTCGTTATCTGTAATCCAACCTTTATTCTCAAGTTCACTTTTTAATTTTTCCCAAGCATCATCTCTTGGCCAAAAATAATAAGCAGTAAGAGGGCTTGGGCCTCCACCTACTATTTGATCCACTGCTAGAGCTACATTATCAGGTAACCATAATACTTTAATTATGAACCTTCCTTCATCGGGTTTAGGAGTATAACCAGTAGGTACCCCATCTTCATCAATTGTGGCAGATGCCAATACAGCTGTCGCACCCATCATTCCTGAATTAGGAGAAGAATTTTTAGAGTTTGGTGCATCACTGTTTTTTTCCTTTTTTTCTGTTGAATTTTGATTTAACTTATCTGATGAGGTCATTCACTTATTTGTGTTTAATAAATAATTTATCAGTTGATGGTCACATTTTGATTGATTTATTCAAAATTTCTTGATTTTAGTAATTGACAACTTCTAAACAGGATTTTATTTATCATGAGTTACTTCATAAAAATCATAAATAGTGGCTTCCAATGAATCCCAAAGATCTTTGGGGATATCGTTTTCTTCTGCAAACATGCCAAGTTGACTAGCTAGGCCTCTTGCTTGAGAAAGTTTCGAATCATATGAATCAGACTTATTCATTTTTGAGTTTTAAACTTAATAAAAAATAAATCGATTAACTAGATAAGTCAAATTTCAAAACTCTAAATCAGAAATTTCTTTAAGTGCAGCAATACTTAAAACATCTGGGTTTGTATCTTTGACCAGGACATCATCTTCAATTCTTACCCCTATGCCTTTCCATCTCTTATCTATAGGGGGTTGTCCCTCAGGGACTGGGATCCTATCACTTATGTAGATCCCAGGTTCTACCGTAAGAATCATTCCATTTTGCAATGGCACTTCATAGTCACCCATTCTGTATGCTCCAACATCATGAACATCTAAGCCGAGCCAATGTCCAGTTCTATGCATGTAAAGATGTTTATAAGATTGATTCTCAAGTATCTCCTCAGTACTGCCCGACAATAATCCAATTTCCTTTAATCCTTCTATAAGAATTGTTAACGCAACATTATGAACAGCATTAGAATTCGATCCTTTTACCGCACTTTTAATTGCATTTTTCTGTGCACTCAATACAATTTCATAGATAACTTTTTGCTCATTAGAAAATTTACCACCTATTGGAATAGTCCTAGTTATATCCCCATTGTAATAATCAATAAGTGAGCAGCCAGCATCCACCAACAATAAATCTTCCTTCTTTAAGGGTGAATTATTTGAGGTGTAATGCAAAATACAGGCATTGTCTCCTGATGCAACAATTGAGTTATAAGCTGGACCTCTAGCCCCTTTTTCCAAAAAGAATCCCTCAAGAAGACCCTGAATTTGTCTTTCATTTTTCTTTGATGAGATAGATTTTCTAACTAGTTCATGAGCTTCGGCTGAAATTTGTATTGCCTCTCTCATTCTCTTAATCTCAAATTCACTTTTAATTAATCTCATCTCATTTAAATAAATTTCTGGAGATTTTATAGAATTTGCACCAATCCCTGATCTTGAGCGATTTTCAAGTTGTTGTGAAAATATCTCTAGTATTATTTTCTCTATTTTTGGATGCTTTCCAATTGCAAAAACAAGCTCATCAGAACCATTTATGTAATTTGGGAGTAAATCTCTTAATTCGTTTATTGAGTGAGCCTTATCAGCCTTAAACTCTTTTTCAGCGCCTTCTAAACCCCATCTAAAGCCATGCCAGACTTCGCTTATAACATCTTTAGGAGCGACAAACATAATAAATCTCTCTCCTTTTGGCTTATGCGATAAGAAAAGAGCGATTGCATCTGGCTCATCGAAACCTGTTAAATACCAAAAATTACTATCTTGCCTAAAAGGATATTCACAATCAGCATGATGCTTTACAAGATTAGCCCCAGGGATAATAGCAGCTTTGCCACCTAATTTATTTAGGAAAATTTCCCTTCTTTCTTCAAAAACTTTATGATCAGGTTCAAACATAAATTGTGTATTGGCGTGTTTAAAAAAAAAATGGAAGAATGAATTAAAACAGATTTAGTACACAATCTACTTTAATGGAACCAAGTGTTTACGGTTTATTTTTACTTATAATAATTATTTTAATTGGATCAGCATGTTGTTCGGGAGTAGAAGCAGCTTTTTTAGCCGTAAATTCAATTAGAATTTTAGAAATTGCCTCTAGACAAAAGCCGAAAAGTTCTGCAAATCAACTTCTAAAACTTAGGAAACATCTTGGACGGACGCTAACTGTAATTACTATTACAAATAATGGATTTAATATAATTGGCAGTCTTATTTTAGGAGTATACGGTGCATTGGTAATTAATAGCAGTTTTGGTTTAACCCTTTTTTCAATAGCTTTTTACATACTAGTTGTTCTAGTAGGAGAAGTACTACCGAAAGCTCTTGGCACAAGATTTTCAATTCAAATAGCACTATTATCTGTTCCTATCCTGCGAATATTAAATACTTTAATGAGGCCATTCTTAATATTAATTGAACAGATATTTCCGGTTATTACAGCAGAAAACGAAATTTCAACTGACGAAGAAGAAATTAGACAAATGGCAAAAATTGGAAGTCAAAAAGGTTTTATAGAGGCTGATGAGGCAGCAATGATATTTAAGGTTTTTCAATTAAATGACTTAAAAGCAAAAGACTTAATGACCCCTAGGGTATCGGCACCTTGTCTTGATGGGTCTTCAAATATTGATGAAATTTCAAAACTTATAATGTCTGACAGCTCTCCATGGTGGGTTATTTTGGGAGATAAAGTTGACAAAATACAAGGGGTAGTTGAGCGTGAAAAAATATTGGAAGAGTTAATTAATGGGCAAAATAAAAAATTATTATCAGAAATTTGCGAACCTGTGGACTACATTCCCGAAATGATTAAGGCAGATCAATTATTAACTAAATTTGACAAGGATCATAAAGGAGTGAAAGTAGTAGTAGATGAATTCGGGGGATTCGTGGGAATTATTGGTGCAGAAGCTGTTTTATCTGTATTAGCTGGTTGGTGGAAGAATAAATTATGAAACAATTTAAAATTAAAGAAAATTATTTACTTTTAAAAAAATGGTGGGAGACTATTGATCTTACCAATTATGAAAAAAGTTTTTTTAATAGAGAAATAATTTCTTTTAATCAACAACTTTTAAGACTCAAAGAAAAAAAAATAAGAATTGGCGCATATGGTAAATCAGGTGTAGGAAAATCCTCTGTTTTAAATTCTTTATTAGAAAAAGACATATTCAAAACAGATATTATTAATGGGACCACAAAAGAAATACAATCAGAAATTTGTAATCTTAAAGATCAAACACTCAATAGTTTAGAATTGCTAGATTCTCCAGGATTTGATTTCTGCAATATTAAATCTCCAGATAAAGTTTACTCTTACATAAATTATTCAGATCTTATTCTTTTTATAGTTTCAGGAGATTTAAATAGAAATGAGTTAAACGAAATCAACTCTTTTATAAAAGATGGGAAAAAAATTATTTTAATTTTAAACAAAATCGATCTATTTAATAAAAATGAATTAAAAGAAATAATTGAAAATATAAAGTTTAAGCTTCCAAAAGATTTAAATATTCCAATAATTATTAATAATGGAAACAATCTTAAAGATTACATAGCAAAATTAATCAATCAATATGGTGAGTTACTATTAACACTAAATTCTATTCAATTAGCTGACAAATTGTTTCTGCGATTAAAAGAACAAAGATTGAAAAGAAGGCAGAAATTAGCTCAATCAACTATTGGTAAATTTTCGACTATAAAGGCATCCGCAGTAGCTCTTAATCCTTTTATTTTTTTTGATGTTGCTGGTAGTTTCGCACTAGATACTGCATTGATTAACGAATTAAGTAAGATTTATGGCTTAAAGTTGAAAGGTGAATCTAAAAGAAAAATAATTAAAAATATATCCATTAATAATTTATGTTTGGGAGTCACTCAAGTCGGCGTCAATACCTCTTTCAACATAATTAAGAAAGTTATTCTATTAACAGCACCTTTTACTAACGGGCTTTCATTATTACCCTATGGACCCATAGCAATTATTCAAGCAGCAATCGCGGTGTATTCAACAAAAATACTTGGGAAATTAGCAGCAAAAGAGATATTTATAAGAAGCAAAGCTTCTTTTATAGAGCCTGCTAATATGATCCAATATATTAATCTTAATGACTCAGAGATTTTTAACCATATAAATATTTATTTTTCAAATAGAAATTTTAATAATAATTTTGTTAGCATTCTGCCTTGAAACTTAAATGGAAAAAAGCATCGCATTATTTGGTACCAGTGCAGATCCACCTACCATTGGACATGAGAAAATATTAGAAGAATTATCCAAAATATATGCTCATACCATTTGTTATGTAAGTAACAATCCGAAAAAAAAGCATAAAGAGGATATCGCAATCCGTAGCCAATTATTAAAAACTCTTATTGAAGATTTAGATGATTATAAAATATTATTTAATCAAAGTATCACTAGCAAATGGGCAGTAGAGTCGATTAAAAAATGTAAAAAAATTTATGAAATTGATAATTTAGATTTCGTTATTGGGAGTGATTTAATTCAAGATATTTTCTGCTGGAAAAATTTTGAACAAATTATTAAAGAGGTAAGTTTTTTTATAATTTTAAGAGAGGGATATCCTGTTGAATCAAATACTCTTAAGATGTTAGAAACTTATAATGTGAAATTTAAGATTTCATCCATAAAAATCCCAAACATTTCAAGTTCTAAGTTCAGATTAAATTTTAATTATTCTAATTTGCCACCGTCTTTAATAGATTTTGTTAAAAAGAATAATTTATATGAATCCACAAATTAGTTGAATGAAGTTTTTACTTGCTCAAATTAATCCGGTTGTTGGAGATTTAGAGGGTAATGCAAAAAAAATTCTTTATGCTGCTTCGAAAGCTAGCTCAAATTCTGCTGATTTAGTTCTTACTCCAGAATTGTCATTATGGGGATATCCAGCAAATGACTTACTTCTAAAAAATAATTTAATCAAAAATCAATATCAAATTCTTGACCAGTTAGCTTTAGTTATTAATAAAAAATATGGAAACTTGAGTATCACAGTCGGGATAGCTGAGATGATAAATGATTCTTTTTTTCCAAATCTTTATAATTCTATTGCATTGCTTGAGCGCGGTGAGTGGAAAATAATTGCGCGAAAAATTATTCTTCCCACATATGAAGTATTTGATGAAAAAAGATACTTTAGATCAGAAGAAAAAGTTTCTGTATTAACAAAAGAAATACATAATAAAACTTGGCGAATTGGCTTTACTATATGTGAGGATTTATGGGTCAACAAAAATATAGAAGGTAGAGGAATTCATAAAGAAAATCCTATTTCTGATTTAAAGAAAAAAAAAGTTGATATCTTAGTGAATCTATCGGCCTCCCCATATACCTTCAAAAAGTTAGAGCTAAGATCCAAAGTTTCCAGTTTTGCTGCTAAATATCTTCAAGTACCGCTTATATATGTAAACCAGATTGGTGCAAATGATAATTTAATTTTTGATGGAAATAGTTTTATTCTTGATAAGAATGGATCTAAAATTAAGCAATTGAAATCTTTTTCAGAAGACCTCTCAAGTTGGCATATTGAGCAAACAATACCTGAGAAAAAAGAATTTGAACAATCTGAAATATCATCAATTTTTGATGCATTAGTCCTTGGGGTTAGGGATTATGCTCAAAAATGCGGTTTTAAAACAGCTTTAATTGGACTAAGTGGTGGCATTGATTCAGCACTAGTTTCAGCAATTGCGACAGCTGCTCTTGGCAGTAATAATATTTATTGCGTCTCAATGCCCTCCAAGTGGAGTTCATCCCATTCAAAAAGTGATGCAAAAGATTTAGCAAGGAGATTAAAAATAAATTTCAATAGCATCCCAATCGAAAACCTAATGAATTCTTTTGAAGAATCTTTTATAAAAACCATATCTTTCGAGATGGCCGAAATAACAAATCAAAATATTCAATCAAGAATCAGAGGAACTCTTCTGATGGCTTTAGCAAATCAAGAAAAGCATTTATTACTTTCAACAGGAAATAAATCAGAGCTAGCTGTAGGATATTGCACACTTTATGGTGATATGAATGGGGGATTATCGGTAATTGGGGATTTATATAAAACTAATGTTTTTAAATTATGCAATTGGCTTGATAGTGAAGAATCAATAAATCATAGAAAGTCATATATGTTAGATACTAATGAAAATATAATTGGAGAAAATATCCGCACGAAAGCTCCAAGTGCCGAATTAGGTCCTGATCAATTAGATACTGATTCTCTCCCGCCTTATTCTATTTTAGATAATATTCTTAAAGGAATTATTGAAGAGAAAAAAGATTTACTACAGCTAGAAGAAGATGGTTATAAAAAAGATTTAATTTTAAAAATTATCTCACTCATAAAAAAAGCGGAATTCAAAAGAAAGCAGGCTCCTCCAATCCTAAAACTGAGCAGCCAATCATTAGGAAGTGACTGGAGAGTTCCCATAGCAATATCTTATTAATCACCATAAAAACACTGTTGGATTTTTTTTAAAGGCCGTTTAACTGAATCAAGATTGATACCTTTTTTGATAGCAAGAATTATGCCTGCAGCTTCTAAATAATTATCCACTTCAAAAAGATTGGGATAATCATAAAACTCATTTGTCACTTTTAATGTATTTTTATTTTTTACAGAGATAATATTTAAACCTTTTTCAATCCCTGCTAATACTGCTTCTCCACCTAGTGCTCCATTAGGAACAACAATAGATTCAATCTGATCAGGGTGCAGTGAGATTGATTCATTTTTAGCGGGCAATTCAACAATGTCAGGTGCATTGCTTAAACCAATCAGTACAGATGGCAAAAAAGTGTATCCTATTTCTTCTGCAGCTGCACGAGGATCTAAATTTTCATTCAATTCAATTGGATTTAAAGCAGGTGCGTGAGCACAGGGAACTTTTAAAAATTTGCTTATTAAATGACTTATAACTGCTTCGACTCCAGCAATAGGATCAACCCCTTTTCCCTCTCGATAGATATTTGTTTCTAAAGAATCTGTATCTTCTGGAAATTTTGCCACAATTGCTATTGCCGTAACTCCTTTTTCTATTAAACATTTTCCAGCATCAATAAGAGTATCAGGATTTTCAATTATGCCGCCACTTATTTTTGAAGAATCAGAATCAATAACTATGTTTAAAGGCTTTTTTGTAATCACATAAGAATGAACATTAATCCCTAAAGTTGAAACACATGCATCAGCAACTTGTAAATGTCTTACTAATATTTCTTTTTCAATGGCTAAATCAAAAATTATCCCAATTTTCTGTTGCTTTACCCTCTTTAAAGCGATTTCTCCTTTAGCAAGTCGGTCTAAACTATAACCCTCAACATAAAAAATATTTTTATCTTTTTCAGAAAGAGTACCGCCATTCATAACATTTGGATGAGTAATTAAACATCCACTTGCGGATGCTAATAATTTAGCGGTAGGAAGTGCGTCCCCAGCAAATCCTCCTACTTCACAACCAATACCAGTTGGAACAATGAATATTGTTGGTGAATTTTTCATTATTAAAAATATTTCAATTTATATTTTTTAATTAGCTATGACAGCTTTAATTTTAAGTTTTTTTGTTCCAAAAGAGTCAATAGAATTTTGAATATCAACAATTGACCATCGAATTAAATCTCCTTTTTTTTCTAAATTTGTAATGATGAATTCCCTTAAATTTTTTACTTTTATTGAAACTGGCCAATTTAAATAATAATCAACTGAACTTAATTTCATTTTTGATATTTACCAAATTGATCATTATACAAATCATCTTCGACTTCTTTACCAATAACAATATTCAAATCTGACTTAGGGTATGCTACACACAAAAGTGCAAAGCCCTTTTCCCGTAAATCATCATTTAATCCCATAGCATCTTCCTGATCTACGGATCCTTCCAAAATCATGGATGCACAATCTGTACAAACTCCAGAACAACAACTACTTGGTAAATCTATTCCATTCATTTTTGCCGCTGAAATAATATCTTGATCCTCAGAACATAAAAAACTAAAAGTCTTTTGCTCAAATTGAACTTTGATATTGTATTCAGGCATATCCTAAATCTTATTGCTAAACTGCTGAACCTCCTACAACTTCTAATATTTCTTGAGTAATAGCGGCTTGTCTGGCTTTGTTATAGGTTAGATTCAAAGTACTTGCTAATTCTTTAGCATTATCACTTGCATTATTCATAGCAGTCATCCTGCAAGCTAGTTCTGACGCTGCCGACTCTTGAAGAGCTCTTAGTACCTGGTTCTGCAAATATAATGGTAATAAAGAATCTAATAGTTGATCAGGACTTTGTTCAAAAACTATATCTGACGGCAATTTCTCTGAATCAGTTTTTTCAATATTTGATTTTTCAACAAGTAACTTACTATCTTTTGTAGTCAACCTAAAAATTTCATCATTCTCCTCAGCAATTCCTTGAGGGTCAAGTGGCAATAGTGTTTGAACGACGGGGGCGCAGCTAACTAAAGTGATGAATTTCGTATAAATAATTTCCACCCTATCAGAACTTTCTGAAAGAAATTCAGCTAAAATCTCATTTGTAACTCCTTCAGAGTCCTTGACCGTGGGTACCTGTTCTAGTTCTTTGAAAGTACTTTTAATTACATATCTATCCTTTCGATTTTGAAAATATCCAATAGCTTTCTTCCCTACCAAAATTAAATTTGGCTGATACCCTTGTTTGACTAATTCTGCGTATCTTATTTCTACCTTTTTTATTATATTTGTGTTGTAACCTCCACATAAACCTCTATCCGCAGTAATGCAAACCAAAGAGATTCTCTTTACTTCTCTTTTGGATAATAGAGGAGAGTCAACAGCCTCAAATTGTACTCTAGATTGAATATTTTCTAAGACTCGTGCAAGTTTATCTGCAAAAGGTCTACTCTTAAGAACTTGATCCTGAGCTCTCCTAACTTTTGCAGCTGCAACAAGTCTCATGGCCTCCGTTATTTTTCTTGTATTTTTAACGGAAACAATTCGATCTCTAATCTCTTTAAGATTTGCCATGGTATCTCCTTAAATAAATTTAAACTGTGGCAAGCATTGATGATTTAACTTCATTTATCACCTCTTTTAATGTCGCTTCTAATCCATCATTTAATTTCTTTTCTTTAAGAATCTCTTCTATAAATTCTGCTTTATTTAACTTTAAATATTCTCTAAGTTCAGTTGCAAATTTAGTAACATCTTCAACCGGAACCTCATCAATGAGACCTTTAACTCCTGCATAAACAACTGCAACTTGTTCTGCGAGGTTTAGCGGAGAGAATTGAGGTTGCTTCAATAACTCTCTTAGTCTTTTGCCTCTTTCAAGTTGTTGCTGAGTTGCTTCATCAAGATCAGATGCAAATTGAGAAAAAGCAGCTAGTTCATCAAACTGTGCTAGTTCTAATTTTAAAGTTCCTGCAATTTTTTTAATTGCTTTTGTCTGAGCGGCTCCTCCAACACGGCTAACAGAAATACCAACATTAATAGCTGGTCTTAATCCTGAGTTAAATAAATCTGCACTCAAAAATATTTGTCCATCTGTTATTGAAATTACATTAGTTGGAATGTAAGCCGAAACGTCCCCTGCCTGAGTTTCAATGATTGGAAGAGCTGTCATAGAACCGCCTCCCATTGCATCAGAAAGTTTTGCTGCTCTTTCTAGTAATCTACTGTGTAAGTAAAAAACGTCTCCCGGATATGCCTCTCTTCCTGGTGGTCTTTTCAAAAGAAGAGACATTTGTCTATAAGCCTGAGCTTGTTTTGTTAGATCATCATAAATAACAAGTGTTGCTTTACCCTGATACATAAAATGTTCAGCAATTGCTGCACCAGTATAAGGTGCTAAGTATTGTAAAGCGGCTGGTTCTGAAGCTCCTGCACTGACTACAACTGTATAATCTAGGGCTCCTCTCTCTCTTAAGACCTCAACGATGTTTGCTACTGATGCTGACTTCTGGCCAATAGCTACGTAAACACAAACTACATCCTGACCTTTTTGGTTGATTATTGTATCGATTGCAATCGCAGATTTTCCAGTTTGTCTATCACCAATAATTAATTCTCTTTGACCTCTTCCAACAGGAATCATTGCATCAATAGATGTGATACCTGTTTGCATTGGTTCATGCACTGATCTTCTCTTGATTATTCCAGGAGCCATTTCTTCGATCAATCTAGTATCACTTGTTGGAATTTCCCCTTTCCCATCTATTGGTTGTCCGAGAGGATTAACAACTCTCCCCTGCATTGCCTCACCAACTGGGACAGAAGCGATTTTACCTGTGGACTTAACGTTACTTCCTTCTTGGACACCAAGTGCCTCTCCCATTAAAACGGCTCCAACATTATCATCTTCAAGATTTAAAGCTATACCTTCGGTACCATCTTCAAATTCCAATAACTCACCTGCCATGACCTGATCTAAGCCATATATTCTTGCAATGCCATCACCGATTTGCAGAACTGTTCCTACATTGCTAACACTTACAGATTGGTCATAATCAGTTATTTGTTGTTTTAAGATTGAACTGATTTCATCAGGGCGTATAGATACCATGGATTTAAGAATTTAAGGTTGATTTAAAAGTTACTTGGAAAGGGATAAGCCAAGTTTTCTTATTTGTGAAGCAAGGGAAGCATCAATTACTTTTGATCCTACACTGGCGACGAAACCACCGATAAGAGATGGATCGATTTTAGTTACAAGTTCTAATTTTTCTGTTCCAGCAATATTGATGATCTTTTTGGTAATTAAACCTTTCTGTTCATCAGTAAGCTCGACTGCAGAAGTAACAGTTGCTAAAGCAATATTACTATTTTCTCGATAAATCTCTAAGAACCTATCAAGAATTGAAGTAAGAATTCCAATTCTTTGCCTATCGGCCAATAGTTTTAAGAAATTTAGTAGAGAAGAATTAACTTTATTTGAAAAAATTTCAATAATGATTTTTTTCTTAGCATCTGTCTCTAAAATAGGAGAGGATAGCGCCTTCTCCAATTCAGGAGAATCATTTATTAATTCCAAGAGTTGTTTAACCTCAGAAACCATCTCTTCAGTTTGTGAATTTTCATTCACAACTTGAAGTAATGCCTCTGCGTATGGTGTTGTAACTGAATTTAAAAGTGGCATTAGTTTTCCTCAATATTATTAATTGATTGAGTTACCAAATTTTCTTGTGTTGTTTTATCAAGTCGATCTGGGAGGGATTCTAAAGCTTTCTTAATTGCCAGTTCAACAGCTTCTTTTCGAAGTTGAGAAATTGCTCTGGATGCTTCAGAGCTCTCATCAGAGATTGCGCTTTGTTTAATTCGAGCCATCTCCTCTATCGCTTTTTTCTCACTTTCCATTCTGATTGATTCAGATCTTTTAAGGGAATCTGCTTTTATTTGAGAAGCTTTTTCTTCTGCTGAAGATAAATCTTTCTTAGCCTTTTCTAAAGCTTGAGTTGCATTTAAGAGTCGATCTTCAGCATCTTTTAATTCAAGAAGGATTCCTTCTCTTCTTTTTTGAAGCATTTTACCTAGGAAACCAGGCAAAAATTTATAAAGACCGAAAACCACTACAGCCCAATTAAGGATATTAGTTTCAAATAAATTGAAGTTTAATCCAAAACCTTCTGTAGCTAAAAGAGTTAAATTCATTTTTCTAGAATCAATCTATTAACAATAAGTTCGCTTAGATCATCAGCCTGTTTAGAAAGTTGATCACGAGCATCAGACGTCTGACTTTCGATTTCTAGTCTTACTTTTTCTTTTGAAGCATTTGCTTCATTATTAGCAAGCTCTAGTGCTTCTTTATAAAGCTTGTCAGACTCATTCTCAGCTTCACTCACAATTCTTTGGGCTTCTTTACGAGCGCTTTGAAGCTGCGTTAATAAATCAGCTTCTAATTTTTTAACCTCAGAAAGTTTATTTTTGGCCTCAATAATATTGTTGCTTACAAATTTTTCTCTTTTTTCCACAACATTGCCAACAGGCTTAAAAAAGAGAGAATTTAATATGTAAGTAAGCGCAACTACTTGTATCGCCATTAGTGGCAAAGTGGCATTTATATCAAATAATCCACCTTCTGTAGCACCAAAAAAATTAAAGGCCAACATATGCTTGAGTTGAAGTTAAGAAATTAAATTTAAATATTGCTAATAAGGATTTAGAAGCAATATTAACTTTTAGGAAAAAGGATTTGCAAAAAGTAGTACCAAAGCCACAACTAATCCGTAAATTGTTAATGACTCCATGAAAGCGAAAGATAAGAGAAGAGTTCCTCTGATTTTACCTTCAGCTTCTGGTTGACGGGCAATACCCTCAACAGCACCTTGAGCTGCGTTACCTTGTCCAAGACCTGGGCCAATAGCACCTAGACCAACTGCTAAACCAGCAGCTACAACTGATGCAGCGGAAGTAATCGAATCCATAATTTTGAAATAAAGAGCTTAATACTTTTGATAATCTTTGTTGTCATACACGCTTGGACATCCTTTTTTAAGAATGGGTCTGATATGTTCAGACCTACGCGATTAGATATTTTGCCAGATTACAGACTCTTTGTAAAAGCCTCTGAATGTGATAGAAGACAGCTAATGATGTTCTTCAACAGCTTCTCCAATGTAGTAGGCAGCTAAAGTTGCGAAAATCAATGCCTGAATTGCACTTGTAAATAATCCTAGAAACATAACAGGGATTGGTAGAATTAGCGGAACCAAAAAGACTAGAACACCTACAACAAGTTCATCAGCCAAAATATTTCCAAATAGCCTGAAAGAGAGTGATAAAGGTTTCGTAAAGTCCTCTAGAATTTTGAAAGGAAGCATAATAGGAGTTGGGTGAACATAATATTCGAAGTATCTCCAACCTTTATTGCTTAAACCTGCATAGAAATAAGAAAGTGAAACCAATAAAGCCAAGGCTATAGTTGTATTAATATCTGCAGTAGGTGCTCCTAATTCTCCACTTGGTAACTTAATCAATCTCCAAGGAATTAAAGCTCCTCCCCAATTACTAACAAAGACGAATAAAAATAAAGTACCTATAAATGGCATCCAATCTCTATATACTTTTTCACCTATTTGCGTCCTTGCAAGATCTCTTATGTAATCCCAGAGGAACTCAAGCAGGTTTTGAAGACCTTTAGGATCATTTTCCATCTTTTTAGTTCCTAAAGAAATAAAAACTAACAGCGCTCCTAATAAAATCCAAGATGTTAAAAATACCTGCCCATGAAGTCTGATATTTCCAATTTGCCAATAAAGATGTTGACCAACTTCTAATGCTGCAAAATTTGTTAGCAAGGAATTAAAAAACATTTGTTTTGAATAAAAAAAATTTACTTAAGAACGTGAAAAATAAAGAATGAGTGAAGGCTTATAAATGAAAAACCCTATCATCGCAGGAAAAATATCCAATGATCCTAGCTTGCTCGCAAAAATAAAGAGGCAAACTGGAACTAATAGTTGCAATTTTGATACACCTGATGATTCTTTACCAAGTTTCCCTATACTTTTGGCAAGCAAACGTAGGTAAAAAATGCCGGCAATTGCACCTATAAAAATACTAAAACCAAAAGTAAAGCCTAGAAAAATTCCAGTTATTGATGCTAATAAAATAGAAACAATAAAAGTAATTCCAAAAATTGTTAATTGCAATTTTGTATATTCATCATTTTGGGAAAGCAAATTATCTATTTGATTGGCAATGCCAGATTTACTTTCTTTGATGATCGAATTATTCAAGGATTGAGGAAATTGAACATTCTCATTAGAAGGATGCTCAAGTTTTTTTCTATTTGAGTCCACTGATGTGAACATAGTTTAGAAACCCCTCTGAATGGTTTTAAGTAAGTATATAAACTCACGGAATCTATCACGGAGAGGTGCCTTTTAGCTAGTTTTTTTTTATAAAAAATTAATTCTTAAGATTTATGATGAATCTCTAGGCCATTTTTTACTTTATTCTTCAAAATTAAAATTTATGAAAAGTCATCTTTTAAATTGTATTAACGCTTTAAAACGTTAATAAAAGACTTGGCAAAATCTCAATTAAACGTCTCAATAGTAAATATACATCTAAAAAATTGGAGATAAGTCAAGAAAAAATTAAATATAAAAGAATTTCTAAAAGAAAAAAAACCTTTAGTTCTAATTACAAAAAAAATTTCATCAATTTAACAGAGTCTATATTCCCCTTACCTTGGGCGATATGGCCTTATGAAGCAAAAATCCTCATTGTCATCATTGGAATTTGGTCAATATTAGGAATATGCATACTAGGATCATCAAGTTGGTGGGTGGCTAGTAGGGAAATGGGAAATTGGGCTTACTTCTTAAAAAAACAAATCATTTTGACAATTCCAGGAATTGGTTTATTTTATTTCGTACTTAATACAAAAATTAGAAATCTTTTAAAGTTTTCAAGAATTATTTTTTATATTTTATTCTTTTTGATTTTCCTTACCAATCTTACTGGAATTACAGTTAATGGATCTTCAAGATGGCTAGTGCTTGGCAATTTACGTTTGCAGCCATCTGAATTAATTAAACCTTTTCTAATTCTAGAAGCTTCTAATCTTTTCGCACATTGGAATCTAGTAAAGAATGATAAAAAATTAATTTCAATTATAACCTTTGCTTTATTAATTTTATTAATACTTAAACAGCCTAATTTAAGTACTGCATCATTAACTGGAATTCTTCTTTGGGTAATGGGTTTATGTGGAGGAGTAAAACTTAGCTCTCTTTGCTCATTTGCTTCAATAGGATTAATTACTGGATGTATCAGCATCCTTAATAACGAATATCAAAAACTGAGAGTTACTTCATTTATAAATCCTTGGAAAGATCAACAAGAAAATGGATTTCAATTGGTTCAAAGTTTATTAGCTATAGGTTCAGGTGGACTATTTGGCCAAGGTTTTGGACTATCAATACAAAAATTACAGTATCTGCCGTTTATGTATACAGATTTTATTTTTGCCATTTTTGCGGAAGAATTTGGTTTATTGGGGTGTACTTTATTCTTAGGATTTTTAGCAGTATTCTCTTATATAAGCCTTAGAATTAGTCTTAAGTGCAGGAACAACTATACAAAATTAGTTGCTATTGGATGTGGTGTGTTGTTGACAGGTCAATCAATAATGCATATTGCAGTAGCAACAGGTTCAATGCCTACTACAGGGTTACCACTACCTTTCATTAGTTATGGTGGCAATTCATTAATAGCGTCTTTTTTTATTGCAGGGATGTTAGTTAGATGTTCATTAGAGTCAACAGGATTCATTGGTATGATTAGTACACGAAAGACTCTGAATTAGTTAGAATTTAAAGGATTAAATCTAAGCTATCGAATCATTTAATTTAGTTATTTCAGAATTATCTCAAAAAGGTAATCTGCTTATGCAGAATGGTCTTAATAGTCCTGGTCCACTTACTATATTTTTGGTTTTCAGCGCAGGACTTTTAACAAGTCTTGGGCCATGTTCATTATCACTACTTCCAGTGACAATTGCTTATATAGGCGGAACAGAGAAAAATAAATTTAAACTTATTAGTTTTTCAGGAGGTGTAGTTTTTTCGCTTGTTGCACTGGGGGCTGCGAGTGGATTCTTAGGTAAAATATATGGGCAAATTCCATCTTATTACACTTCATTTGTTGCCCTAATAGCAATAATAATGGGTTTAAATTTATTAGGAATTCTAAAGTTTCAGTTTCCGAATGGACCTGATATAAAAATAATTGAAGATAAAATACCAACATTTATAGCGCCTTTTGCCATAGGGACTACTTTTGGACTAGCTTCTTCACCTTGCATTACGCCAGTTTTAGCAACTCTTCTAGCTTGGGTATCGCAAGCTAAAAACCCGATAGTATCTATTATTTTTTTATTTTTCTTTGGGATAGGTCAAGTAACCCCATTAATCATTGCAGGAGCTACAGCAGAAAACTTAAAGCAATTTTTAGCTCTTAGAAAATTTAGTCAAATAATTCCAACTTTAAGTGGAATATTTTTAGTTTCCCTAGGGTTATTAAATTTATTTTCAAATTGGATTTAAATGATTATTTTTAAGAATCTAATTTTAAAAATATCAAGTTTAAGATTCGCTATATCGCTGATAATCTTCATTGCTATTGCAAGTGGAATAGGTACTTTTATACCTCAAGGTAGTAATAATAAATTCTATATTGATAATTTCGATAGAGCTCCCATTCTTGGATTTTTAGATGGTGAAAAAGTCTTAAAACTTCAATTGGATCACATATATACAAGCTTTTGGTTTTTATTTACATTAATTCTTCTTTGCATTTCTCTGGCAGCTTGTAGTTTCAGAAGGCAAATTCCTTCATTAAAAGCTTCATTAAAGTGGATTGAATATAAGAGCGAAAAAAAATTTAGCAAACTGCAACTAACTACAAGTCATTCAATCAATGAAGATGGAGAACATATATCAAAAGTAGATTTATTACTTAAAAAAAAAGGATGGAAAACATACAAATCTAATAGTCATATTTCTGCGAGAAAGGGGTTAATTGGAAAAATCGGTCCTCTAGTTGTACATATCGGATTAATAGTCTTACTTATAGGTTCAGCATATGGAAGTTTTACAAGTCAATCAAAAGAACAATATTTACTTCCTGGAGAAACTTTAAATCTTGTTAATGAGAGCACAAACTCAAAAGCCAATGTAAAATTAGTCGATTTTTCTATAGAACGTGAAAGTGATGGTGTGCCCAAACAGTTTATTTCAAAATTAAATTTTTCTTCTGAAGATCTAAATTTAAATGAAATAAAAATAACCAAAGTTAATCACCCAATCAGGTTTAAAGGATTAACTATTTATCAAGCAGATTGGGCAATATCAAATGTTGTTTTAGAAATAGATAATATCCTTTATCAATTACAATTAAAGGAGATTCCAGAAATCGGCAATCAAGTTTGGGGAGTTTTAGTCGAATTAGGATCGGAGACTAAAAAAAATTTCCTTTTAACGATAGATAATGAAAATGGTCCACTTAAAATTTCGAATATAGAAAATTTTTCCGGGAATAATCTCTTCATCAATGATGATCCTTTAGAAGTTAACTCTTCAAAAGTATCTCTGAAAAAAATAATCCCCAGCAGTGGATTAATAATTAAAAATGATCCGTCTATACCATTTATTTATTTTTCTTTTATCTTAATAATTTTTGGAACAATGATAAGTCTTATACCAACTAACCAATTATGGATTCTGGTAAATAAAGATTCACAAAAGTTATCTATTGGAGGCCTTAGTAATAAAAATCTAGTTGGTTTTAAAAAAGAATTTTTTAAATTATCCGACGAAATAAAAAATTTTTAATTTCTTTTCTGCCCACTAAAAACATCTAACTGCATAGAAACATTCCCTCTGGGGTTAAATGCAGCATTTAAATGTATCCAGTGAGGTGAACCTTCATTCACTAAATCATCCATAATTCTATTCACAACTTCCTCATGTGATATTTTTATATCCCTAAAATTATTAATATAAAGCTTTAAAGACTTCAACTCATAGACTTTCAAATTAGGTTGATAAATAATATTTAGCTTTGCAAAATCTGGATAACCAGAAAAGGGGCACTTACATGTAAATTCAGGTAACTGAATAGAAATTTCATAAATTCTTTTCTTATTTGGATTATCGAAACAAATTATTTTTGATTCTTCAATAATTCTTTCACCATATAGCGGTCTTTGAGTCGAATCTTCTAATTTAGCTGTACTCATTTTTTAATAGAACTTTTTTATTAAACCTATATAAAAACTATATATAAAGATAAAAATTCGCAAAAGTATCAACAAATCTAAGTATTACAATTAACGAATTCAAAAGATGTTAAATCTTATTTTTGTATCAATAGTAACATTCATAATGTCCGCCGAAAGGTTTATATGTGTTTAGTTCAATGAAAAATTAATGGACATTTGTTTGATAACTATCGATAACAACTTAAATAAATCCCTTCAACCAAAAACTGCAATTGGAATGTTATGGCTTCAAACGCACTTTGAGAATGATCAGTGGGAAGCGTTGTCAAACAGTACAGTAATAATTTCTGAAGAAAATTCCCAACTACTAATTGAAGACGCCAAGAATGCTGGCCTTAATGTTGAATGTTTTTCTGATATTTCAATGTTGGATGTTTTCCCAAAAAACAATTAAAATAGGAATGTTCAATCTTTAATCATGAAGAAAATTGAAGCAATCATACGTCCATTCAAGCTGGAGGATGTAAAAATTGCATTAGTAAATTCCGGTATTGTTGGAATGACAGTTAGTGAAGTTAGAGGTTTTGGAAGGCAAAAAGGACAAGTTGAAAGATATAGAGGTTCCGAATTTACTGTTGAATTCCTGCAAAAACTTAAAGTAGAAGTTGTCGTAGATGATGAAAAGGTTAATTCAGTCATAGATGCAATTGCTGAAGCAGCAAAAACTGGAGAGATAGGTGACGGAAAAATATTCATCACATCAATTGATTCAGTTGTAAGAATTAGAACTGGCGAAAAAAACGAAGAGGCTCTTTAATTCAAAGTGTTTCTTTTACTAAATTTTGTATATATTCACTATTAATACTTTTATTTGATTGACTTCCTAAGGTCATCCAAGCTAGATATTCGTGATTACCAGCAGGACCTACCAGTGGAGAAGCTATTAAATTCTTTATATTCCATTGGAAATTCTTAGCAGCATAGATAACAGACTCTATAGCCTCAGTATGGAATTTAGGATTGCGAACAACACCTCCTTTACTGACTTTATCTTTACCTACCTCAAATTGGGGTTTAATTAAAAATATTCCCTCAATACAATCACCATCTAATAAATTACCAATAGATTTAAAAACTAACTTTAATGAAATAAAAGACAAATCAGCAACGACAAAATTTGGTAATTCATTACTTCTAGATAAAAGGTCATTAGGTTTTAAATTTCGAATATTTGTTCGTTCAAAAAGTATAACTTTTGGGTTATTTCTAATCTTCCATGCAGTTTGTCCATAACCAACATCTATCCCATAAACTAACTTTGCGCCTTGTTGCAATAAGCAATCAGTAAATCCCCCAGTAGAGATTCCTGCGTCAATACATATTTTGTCTTTTACTTTAATTTCAAGTTTTTTAAATGCCTCCAATAATTTTTCGCCGCCCCTTGATACAAACATAGGCGCGGAATCAATAAAAAACTCAGATCCAATTAATACTTGTTGTCCAGGTTTATCCAATACTTTTCCATTGATATCTCTAACCTTTCCCGCAAGAATTAAACCTTGGGCTTTTTGACGAGTTTCACATAAACCTTTATTTAGAAGATAAAGATCTAATCTACTTTTTTTAATCATATATTAATCAATAAAAAATGACTGAATAATGAACTTCTATAAGATTAAGATCCAAATTCTTTAATACCCTTCAATTTTAAATAAGAACTAAAAAATTACCCATGATTAACTAAGGAATATATGCAAACATTTTTATATTTAAGCTTTCTTTATTAGCCAGAAAAATGTTACATAGGAAAATAATAATCAGTCAAATATGTTCAATGGCAAGTACATCTCTAAAGGGATAGGGCAATAATTCGATTTTGTTATAAAGTTTAAATTGATAATAAATAAAAATTGTGATCGAGCGTTACACATTACCCGAAATGGGGAAAATCTGGACTGAAAGTGCAAAATTCCAGAGTTGGCTTAAGGTTGAGATAGCTGCATGTGAAGCAAATTTTTCCCTCGGGAAAATCCCTGAGAATGCCATTAAAGAGATACGTTCAAATGCAAAGTTTGATGAATCTAGAATTACAGAAATTGAGAAAGAAGTTAAACATGATGTCATAGCATTTCTTACAAGTGTTAATGAATTTGTAGGAGATTCTGGAAGATACATACATGTTGGAATGACCAGTAGTGATGTACTTGATACTGGCTTATCTCTTCAGTTAAAAGATTCTTGCGAATTGTTATTAAAAGAAATTGAGAACCTAGAAAATGAAGTCAGATTATTAGCAAGAAAGCATAAAAATACATTAATGATTGGCAGATCTCATGCAATTCATGGGGAGCCAATTTCCTTCGGTTTTAAACTTGCTGGATGGTTAGCAGAAATAATAAGGAACAAAAAAAGATTGTTAACACTGAAAGAATCTGTAGCAATTGGACAAATAAGTGGTGCCATGGGAACTTACGCTAATACGAATCCCAAAGTAGAACAAATAACTTGTGATTTACTCGGCTTAAAACCTGACACAGCAAGTACGCAGGTTATTTCGAGAGACAGACATGCAGAATATGTGCAAACTATCGCACTAGTTGGCGCTTCTCTAGATAGATTCGCAACTGAAATAAGAAATTTACAAAGAACTGATGTTTTAGAAGTCGAGGAGGGATTTACAAAAGGGCAAAAAGGAAGTTCTGCTATGCCTCATAAAAGAAATCCTATACGAAGTGAAAGAGTAAGCGGTTTAGCAAGAATTTTGAGGAGTTACGTCTTAACAGCACTAGAAAATGTTCCACTTTGGCATGAAAGAGATATAAGCCACAGTTCAAATGAACGTATCATGTTACCTGACGTGTCAATCTGTTTGCATTTTATGCTCAGAGAAATGAAAGATATAGTAACCAATTTGGAAGTTTATCCAAAGAATATGCTCAAAAATTTAAATATATATGGTGGTGTAATCTTTAGTCAGAAAGTTTTACTTTTGCTAGTAGAGAAGGGCTTTTCTAGAGAAAAGGCTTATAGCTTAGTACAAAAAAATGCGCATCAGGCCTGGAATACTCAGAATGGGAATTTCAAACAAAATATAGAGAGAGATAATGAAATAATGGATTTTATTGAGCAAAGTGACTTAGAAGAATGTTTTAATCCTTCAATTCATCTCAATAATTTAAGTGTAATATGGGAGAAGTTAGGTATCTAGGATTGCTGAAAACCTTATCTAAGTTAAACCAGCGTTTTCAGAGGAATAATGACAAAAAATTTTAGGATTGAAAAAGATAGTATGGGAACAATAGAGGTTCCCATAGAAGCTTTGTGGGGTGCTCAAACACAAAGATCGATAATAAATTTTTCCATTGGAGAAGAACTAATTCCAATTGAGTTAATTTATTCACTCACCCTCATAAAAAAAGCTGCCTCAATTGCGAACTTCAATTTAGGGTTAATAGATAAAAGAAAAAAAGATTTAATAGTAGAGGCATGTAAAGAAATACTTGATGGGCTTCATGATTCACAGTTTCCCTTAAGGGTTTGGCAAACAGGTAGTGGCACGCAAACAAATATGAATGTAAATGAGGTAATTTCAAATATTGCAGCATTAAAAACAAATTCAGAGCTTGGTAGTCATCAACCAATTCATCCGAATGATGATGTAAATAAATCTCAGTCAACTAATGATACTTTTCCTGCTGCTATTCAAATATCTGTTGTTAATGAAATAATCAAAAATTTAGTTCCAACGATAAGAGAACTTACTGAGGTTCTTGATAAAAAAAGTGAGGAATGGAAAGACCTTATAAAGATAGGAAGAACTCATTTTCAAGATGCAGTTCCCCTTACTTTTGGGCAAGAAATATCAGGATGGTCAGAGCAACTTAAAGATGCTGAGAATGCAATTATTATGAGTCTGAATGAATTGTATTTCTTACCTCTGGGAGGAACTGCGGTTGGTACAGGAATTAATTGTCCAAAAGGATTTTGTGAAGAGTCTATAAAATCAATTTCGGATGATACTAATCTAATGTTCTATAAATCAAAAAATAATTTTTCTATCATGGCCTCGCATGATCGTCTTGCTCAAGTAATGAGTCAGATAAAAATATTAGCAGGTGCATTATTTAAAATTTCAAATGATATAAAAATTCTATCTTCTGGTCCAAGATCAGGAATATATGAACTAATTATTCCTCAAAATGAACCTGGAAGTTCTATTATGCCGGGTAAAGTAAATCCAACTCAATGCGAAGCCTTATCAATGGTTTGTACTCAGATAATGGGTCTTGAATATGCAGTCTCAATGGCAAATTCTAGCGGCACTTTACAGATGAATGAATATAAGCCTCTTATTGGATTTAATATTCTCACAAGTTTAAAATTACTTAAAAATGTAATAGAAAACTTCAGAACAAAATTAGTTGATGGGATGGAACCTAATCAAAAGAGAATGAAGTTAAATTTAGAAAATTCACTAATGTTGGTTACAGCCATAGTCCCAAAAGTTGGATATGAAAAAGCAGCTGAAATTGCAAACCTTGCTTTCAAAGAATCATTAAATCTAAAAGAGGCAACAATTAAATTAGGTTATTTAAACGAAGATGAATTTGATGAAGCAATGAATATAAATTCAATGATTTGATTAAAAACCCTAAAAATTATTGTCAATTCTTTTTGTTGCAGGATTAATATCTTCAGAGACTTTTATAAGATCACTAGATTCAGAAACAGGAAAACGATTTATAGCTTTTAATGCTAGCTTAGCTTTGCTTTTTAATTTATTACTAACACCAATACAGTATTGCACTTGAGAAAGGACATCAATTGATCTTCTAATAATCCTCACTACATCTCCTTCGTCTAATGAAGTATTAAAAACCAAATCTTTCCATTTTTTTCCTCTTGCCCATTCAGAAATAATTCCAGTCAACTCCGTTTCTAAATAAATAGGAATTTCAATATGAAACTTATTTTGTTGAAAAGAGACTAATTTTCTTAAACCATCTAATTCATTAAAAACATCTATTACCTTAGAAGAAGGCTTGAAATTACACCAAAGATTAGGCCTCCTTACATCAACACATATAGCTTGAATAATTGCAGCTAACTCAGGAGGATCTAAATCGTCTAAATAACCACTAACTAAAACAAGACCAATCCATAATTCATTTTCACTTCTTATTGCACCAACTGTTTGTCCTACTTCTGTCAATTCCAAATCATTTAAACAACCAAAATGATTCAAAATTTTAATCAAATCAGTAAAAGTTCTCCAGTTATGATTTTCTTTATCTTCAAGAAGTTTTTTTCTAATATTTATTTCTTGTTCAACATCAATAATTCTTTTTCTATATTTCTTTAATTTCTTAGAGTCTCCAAATCTGTGTGCAGGATGATCAGTAACGGTTTCTTCTAAATTATTAATTTGTTTCTTTTGTGCCAAAACTTCCGTTGTCAAATCATATTGTGGAGTTTGTAAATCATTTTTTTTAGAAACTTCTAAAATTTGATCCGCATAACACTGCGACATATCATCTCCCCTAAATACCTCTCCAGAAAAATACATCTTTGGCACTTCAAGTCCTAAGACATCAATTGCATCCAAATCATTAAAAATACTTACTATGTATGAGGGTTTTATAAGAATAAATAAATTATCAATTGTCAAACACAATAAACTCTTAATTTTTTGGGATTCATATATTTTCTTACAAATTAATCCTGGAACAATTTTTCTTTTAATTTGGGGAGCTTTGATTGAAATTAAGCTTCCATCTTTAATATATGGCAGCGCATTGGTTATCTCTTCTGATAATTTTTCTGCTGATTGTTTTTCTAAAATTTTCAAGAGTCTTCTCTCTTCTTTAATACGATTTTTTAACTTTTCATATGCATCAAAATCTTTCCATGAAACGTTAGATGTAATTTTTTTTAACTCAATTAAATCCTTATCTAAATTTTCAAGAATTATATTCTCACCTGATGATTCACCTAAATATAAAAAACTACCAAAACTTCTTTTAATTAATTCTTTAGACTTCTCTAAAGTATAACTTTGTAAAAGATTAAGTACCATTCCATAGCTTGGAGTGAATTGACTTTCTAAAGCATTTGGTTTGCTTATAGCTAGTGCACTTGCTTCTTTGGCACCTTCGAATCTTGTTTGTAATGTAACAACATATCCCTGGGTATCTTTTCCTCTTCTTCCAGCTCTTCCTGACATTTGCAAAAATTCACTGCTAAATAATAATCTATGACCATCATCCGTCCTTTTTGATAAAGAAGAAATAACAGTTGTTCTTGCGGGCATATTTATTCCTGCAGCAAGAGTTTCAGTTGCAAAAACAACTTTTATTAAACCTTGCTGAAATAATTCCTCAACCAATTCTTTCCATGCAGGCAATAATCCAGCATGATGAGATGCAATACCGCGTTTTAATGCCTCGCATTGAGACTTATCTTTAATTGCTTCCTGATTATTTTTAAGATAAACATCTAATTTTTGGGATATCATACTTGCTTCTGAATAACTTACTAAAGTTAAATCTTTTATATTCTCAATAGCCTTGTCACATCCTCTTCTACTAAAGATAAAATAAATAGCTGGCAACATATTTCGTTCAGCTAGCTTTGAGATAACAAAGCCAATTGAGGGAGACTTTGGTTGCATTATCCTGCCCACTTTCCCTCTGATTTTCTGCCCTTTAGGAGCTCTCCAAATCTTACAGTTTGGATGAATTCCATTACCCTTATTATTTAAAAGTGGATGGAGGCCTTTAAAACTACAAAAAATAAAATCAAGTGGGACTGGTCTCTTATCACTATTAATTAGTACTGTGGGCCCATGAACTTTTTCTATCCAATTTTGCAATTGATCTGCATTGGCTATTGTTGCTGATAAAGCTATTATTTGAGTTCTAGTAGGGCAATGAATTATAGTTTCTTCCCAAACTGTACCTCTTTGGGGGTCATTCATATAATGACATTCATCAAGAATTACAGATTCTAAATTTTCTAAAGGATCATCAAATTCATCAAATTCACCATAAAGCATGTTCCTAAAAATCTCAGTCGTCATGACTAAGATTGGTGCTTCTCTATTTATGCTTATATCTCCAGTTAAAAGACCAACTTTATTCTCACCATATTGATTAGCAAAATCTCTAAACTTTTGGTTTGATAGGGCCTTTAAAGGTGTTGTATAAAAAACTCTGCTGTCATGAGATAAGCCTCTATATATAGCAAATTCACCTATCAATGTTTTACCCGAACCTGTTGGTGCTGTTAAAACAACAGAATTTCCGCTATTAATAGCTCGTATTGCTTCTAATTGGAAATCATCTAGCGGAAAGGGGAAATATTCCTCTAAATTAAGCAATAATTGTGATTGAAGAGAGGATGAGTTAACTTCTTAATATATGATCTATATAGATATTAATAAACAAAAAATACCTTGCAAACTTTAATAGTAAATCTAAATCTTTTTAATTAAATCCACTATATTTTATTTTGCCAAAATGAAAAAAGTAAAAATTCCAAAAAATAGAATCCGTAAATTAAAAACATTTTCTTTAGGTAAAAAATCCTTCGAACTTCTAAGTTTAAATTCGCAAAATAAAAAACTTATAGACTTATGCAGTAATGATTATTTTGGATTAAGCAGGGACAAGGATTTAATAAAAGCTGCTTACGAAATAAGCTTGTTAGAAGGCATTGGTTCAGGAAGCTCTAGGTTTATTACAGGTTCAAGACCAATACATAAATTATTAGAAACAGAACTTGCCAATTGGCTTGATCAAGAGAAAGTATTACTTTTCCCAAGCGGATTTCAAGCAAATATAGCCGCTATCCAGGCTTTAGCGAACAGAAATAGTATCGTAATAGCAGATAAATTGATCCATAACTCTTTATTGGTTGGAGTTAAAGCTGCTCAAGCAAAACTAGTTCGATTTTCACACAATAATTTAAAAGATTTAGAAGATAAAATTGTTAAATCTAACCCCACAAAAAATTCCATTTTAGTTGTTGTTGAATCTCTGTATAGCATGGAGGGATCAATTGCTCCGCTCAGAGAAATAACCGAAATTTGCAAAAAAAATAGTGTTCAATTATTAGTTGACGAAGCTCATGCAATTGGGATCTTGGGCCCTGAAGGCAGGGGTTTAAGTTTTAATTGTCGTTCAGATATTACTATGATTACCGGAACTTTTGGAAAAGCATTTGGCAGCGGTGGAGCTTTCATAGCTTCCAATTCAGAAATTGGAGAATATCTTATCCAAACAAGTGGTGCATTTAGGTATACAACAGCACTTGCGCCATCTTTGGCTGCTGGGGCCCTAGAAGGTTTAAAAAAAATTTTAGAAAATAAAGAATGGGGTATTGATTTGTTATCTTCTGCGAATGTATGGAGAGATGAAATTATTAAAAATTTTAGTTTTCCAGTTCAGGGAGATTCTCACATTTTATCAATTATTGTTGGCAAAGAAGAGAAAGCAATTGATCTACAAAAATATCTCGAAAAAAATGGATTTTTAGCAATTGCAATAAGACCTCCAACTGTTCCAGTGGGTCAATCAAGAATCAGAATAACAATAAGGAGAAACTTAGATTTAAATCTGCTAAATAATTTCATTTCAGTATTAAAAGAGTTTAAATGAAACAAATTATTACTCAACATGGGTGGGGACTAAATAAATATTTCTGGGATGATTATAAAGTTGATTTTTTAAATAATGATTGGCATTGGCAAGATAATGAAAGGGGCTATTTCTCAACAAAAAATTATCAAGCAAAATGGATTAAAAGCGAATCTAAAAAAGAAATCAGAATGACTTTATGCCATTCATTTGGTTTTCATTTAATGCCAAAAAAAATATTAAAAGAAGCAACTCATATTGTTCTTATAAATTCTTTTAATAATTTTCTTCCTTTAAGTAATAAGAGAAACTTTATTTTGAGGTCTCTAAAAAGAATGGAGACAAAAATCATAAAAGATGAACCTAAGGATATGTTGAAAGAATTTATACATAGATCATTTATGCCTAATCATATTAATAATAGTTTTAAAAATATCTTTTATAAAAGTTTAGAAAATTTAAATAAAACTCTACTTTTAGGCGATTTAAAACAACTTTACGTCAATAGAGATTTTCCAGTGTTCTTAAGAAAAGATTGCAAAATTATTTTTATAAAATCAGAAAATGATTTGATTCTTGACAAAGAATCAAATAATAACTTTTTAGATTCCTTAAATAAAATACTTGATAGGAAACCTATTTTAATTAAATTAGCTCAACAAGGTCATTGCTTGAATAATTTAAATTTATACGAGATCTTACTAAATAGACTTAATGATTGAAATGAATAGTAAAAAGTGGAATGAGAAAATAAAAAATAATTTCAATGATGCTGCATATCGGTATTTCGATCATTCAAATATTCAGAAATTTTTTGCAAAAAAAATTGTTCAATTTATCAAAGAATTAAATCCTCAAAAAAAAGGTGAATGGATAGATCTAGGCTCAGGACCAGGAATATTAGCTGATGAAATAGAAAAAAATTTTTCTTCCCAAAAAGTAGCCAGAATTGATTTCAGCAAAAAAATGCTTCTTGAGAATAAATCATCTAGTAAAAAAATTTTATGGGATTTGAATAATGATTTACCTCCTGAAATCAATAACTGTTCTCTTTTAACATCTAACTTTTGCATCCATTGGTTAAACAACCCAGAAAAGATAATAAAAAATTGGTTTAGTAAATTAATATCTGGAGGTTTTTTAATCATTTCATATCCAACAAAAGATTGTTTTCCTGAATGGAAAGATACTTGTAGAAAAATTGATATTGAATATAGTGGTCTTAATTTCCTTTACAGTAAAGAATTATTAAAAGATTTCAAATCGAATGAAATTCTTTATTCAGAAAAGTTTAATTATCTTGAAAATTTTGAAGATGTATATAAGCTTTTTAGAAGCATTAAAAATGTAGGAGCACAATCAACAAATTGTCAACGCAAAACAGTAAAGGAGTTAAAAAAAATTCAAAAGTTTTGGCCAAAGAATTACAATAATACAGTGAACCTTTCATGGCAAATTGCGATTCAAATCATAAGGAAATTATGAATAGTCAGGATAGTATTTTCAAATTTATAATTTGTGGAACAGATACTGATATTGGAAAAACTTTAATAAGCTCTTTTTTCGTTAGAGGGTTAAATTCCTTTTACTGGAAGCCTATTCAAAGTGGTATTGAATCGCAAACTGATAGTCAAACTGTTAAAAAACTTACACAAGCAGGTAAAGAGAAAATCATCAAAGAAGCTTATGTCTTTACAAAACCTCTATCTCCTCATTGGGCTTCTGAAATAGATCAAAAAACTATTAACTTTGACAAGTTGAAATTGCCAAAAGTGCAAGGATCATTAATTGTAGAAACTGCAGGTGGATTAATGGTTCCAATAACACGCAATTTTTTGCAAATAGATCAAATAAAACAATGGAATCTTCCGATAATACTAGTATGTAAGAGCTCACTTGGCACTCTTAACCATACCCTGCTTAGTATTGAGGCCTTAAACCGAAGAAATATTGAGATTTTAGGTTTAATAGTCAATGGCGAAAAACACTTAGATAATCCAAAAACTCTTGTTGATTTTAGTGGTATTCCGTTAATTGCTGAATTTCCTTACATCAAAAAAATGGACTCAAATAATTTAGATATACTATGGAAAGAACTAGACATCAAGAATAAGTTGATCTCCCTTTTAAACTCAAAAATAAGTTAAATGAAATCTTTGGATTCAAAAACTCCAAATCAAAATTGGCACCCAAATATTTGGCCACCTTTTACACAAATCAACAACAGCAAACCGCAAATACAAGTAACTCATGGTAAAGATGCCATCCTATTTACTAAAGATCCTAAAAAAGAGCTAATTGATGCAATTAGTAGTTGGTGGGTAACTCTTCATGGTCATAGTAACGAATATATTGCGGATGCCATTTTCAAACAATCAAAAAAGCTTGAGCAAGTTATATTTGCTGATTTTTTACATCCACAGGCAAAAAAATTGGCGGAAAGACTTAGTGAATTAACAAAACTAGAAAGATTATTCTTTTCTGATAACGGTTCTACTGCAGTGGAAGTCGCTTTAAAAATTGCCTTCCAATCATGGCAAAATAGAGGAGAGACAAGAACTCAAATAGTAGCTTTTGATGGCGCCTATCATGGCGATACATTTGGAGCAATGGCATTAGGTGAAAGGAATATTTTTAATGAGAATTTCGATAATCTTATGTTCCCAGTTAGAAGAGTCCCCTGGCCTTCAACTTGGATGAATGATGATGAAGTAGAAAATAAAGAAAATGAGGCTATCCAAAAATTAGAAGTTCTACTTAAAACTCCTACAGTTGCAGTAATTCTTGAGCCACTTGTTCAAGGAGCAGGAGGCATGAATATGGTTAGGCCTCAGTTTATAAAAAAAGTTTCAAAAATTATAAAAAATAATAATTCTTTGTTAATTGCAGATGAAGTGTTGACCGGTTTTGGGAGATGTGGAAGCCTATTTGCATTCCAAAAGGCAAAAATCATTCCTGATTTAATAAGTATTTCAAAAGGGTTAACTGGTGGCTTTTTACCGATGGGAATAACTTTATGTAAAGAAAAAATTTTTCAATCCTTTATTGATGATTCCCCAAGAAAAACTTTTTGGCATGGACATAGCTTCACTGCTAACCCTTTAGGTTGTGCTGCAGCAAACGCTAGCCTTGATTTATTAGAAAAAGAACCACACAAATACCTTTCATTTGAAGAAAAACATTTATCTCATTTAAATAAATTTAAAAACTTACCTTATTTAAAAAAGATTAGGGTATCCGGCACAATTGCTGCCTTTGATTTAGAGATTGGGAACAAAAAAGGTTATTTCAATAATATTGGGAAAGAAATAAAGAGTCGTGCAATGGAGCAAGGTTTATTTATTAGGCCCCTCGGGAATGTTATTTACCTCTTGCCGCCTCTCTGTATAACTGATGATCAATTAGAAAAAAGTTACTGGATAATCAAGCAAATCTTAGACAATCTTTAGATAAAAATTTACGGTCCCTGCAGTATTGCATTTTCTACATCTTCTCTATTAATGCAGTAAGAAAATAATCTTTTAGTTTCCTGTCCTTCACTTTTCCAGATGACATTTAAATCTTCTTGTTCAAAAATAATAGTTGCATTCCAATTAGAGAGTAGCAGGTACCATTTTGATGGATTATTAACATCCTTTACAGCACCTAAATCAGTTAGCCACAATTCCAATGATTGAAGTGAATGTTGGTTAATGGGTTTTTTAGGGAGATTCACAACCTGCTTAAAATATCATTTTACTAACCAGATAGGTATTGTATCTAATTCTTTGCCAGTAAAAGAGGCAATAAAAATTGAACAAATCAAACTAATAGAAATGATAATAAATAAAAGAAATAACGAAAACAATTCCCCACTTGAAAAAGGTCTTCTGTTCTCTAATAAATTTTGATTATTTGAATCGATTATTAAATTATTTAAAACTTTAGTCTTTTGCTTACTTCTATATTTTTCCTTTAATTTATCATCATATATTTTTCTCAAATTACTATTATTCAAATTTTCATAAGCTTCCAAAACTTCTTGAAATTTACTTTTAGCATCATCTATTTCTAAAGATGTTGTATCAGGGTGTAACTCAATGGAAAGTTTGCAAAATGCCTTTCTTAATTCATTATTTGAGGCATTTTCATCTACACCTAAAATTTTGTAATAAGAAATTTCCCCTTTCAAAATAGTCTTTTATTGATATTTTAATTCTAATAAATTTTTAATAAATAGAATGTATTTATAAATGGTAAATATTTATATTTATAACGAAATGAAAAAACAAAACATTCCAAAAGAAATTTTTTCCTTAATAACTGAAGAAGAGATATTTATGTTTCAAGAATTAAAAATTAAAATTAAAGAATTGAATAATAAAACCAACTTAACAAGGTTAATTAATGGTGATGATTATTGGGTATCTCAAGTTTTTGACAGCATTTGGCCCTTTAAAACTTTCCCGACTATTAATTTTGATAATAAAAAATTTTTAGATATTGGATCCGGCTGTGGGTTCCCTGGCTTAGCTTACGCCATAACTCATCCTACTTCAGAAATATACCTAGTTGATTCTTCAAAAAAGAAAACAGATGCACTAAAAATCTTAATCAAAGAGATCAATTTCAAAAACAATATTCATGTAATTAATGATCGTATAGAGAACTTAGCCCATCAATCGTCAATGAGAAATAGTTTCAATATAGCTACTACTAGAGCAGTGAGTAATCCATCAACAGTTTCAGAATATATACTACCAATGCTAAAAAAGGAAGGGTTAGGACTTTTATATTGTGGCAAATGGACTGATGAAGAAAGTAAAAATCTAGATAAAACTTTAGAAATATTAGAGGGAAAATTCAAAGAGAAAAAAAAGATATTGTTACCAAGAAATAAAGGTACCCGAAATATTATTCTTATTAAGCCAAAAAATTTTTGCCCTGAAATTTACCCAAGAAAAGTTGGTAAAGCTCAGAAGAATCCATTATGAAACTATTTTTTTGACAATCTTTTAGCAACCTTATCACCAAACTTTTCTTTTAAAGTTCTCAATTTATTTATAACTTTTTTTGGATTTATATGGCCTTCTAAAACTTTCAATAATTGGCCTTCAGAAACATCCACATCTAATAAATTAGCGTTAGAGCCTGGGAACCAATGACTTCCATTACCAAGCAATTGATATCTTGATCTTGCAAATCCTTCCATATCAAGCCAATCTACTAAATTTGAAAGCCAAAGCATAACGGGAATGTTAATATTTCCTGGTGTATTTTCCCAACTTGGTAAATTTTTATTCCAATTTTGATACCACTCTAAACCTAAAGCATTAATTGATTCTTGCCTTAATCTGTTTATAATCTTTGGAACATACTGTTCAGAGTCGGATAAAAGAGAGACCGCTTCTAAATGCAAATCAAAATCTGCTTCTTTTGCAATACCCACACTAAGAGTATGAACATTTTTATTTCTTAGGCAGAAAAGATCATTAAAAACTATTGGATGCAGTGGGCTACAAAGTTCTAACATTTTTGTTGAGGGAGTATGAAGATGTCCCCCTTTGTCGGTAGGACTTATTATAAAAACCCCAAGATCATACTTATTTGCTAGATGAATAACCTTTGTATTTTCTTGATTGATGAAATACCAGTGCAAATTTACATAATCAAATAAGTTTGTTGATATGGCCTTCTCAATGAGTGAAGATTTTCCATGGGTCGAAAATCCAATAGATCCAATAAAATTTTCTTTTTGCAAATTCCTCAAGACGTCAATACACCCTCCATCTTTAACAGCCTGATGTAAATGCTCGTCTGTATTAATGCCATGAATCGCTAGCAAATCAATTCTTTTAACTTTCAATCTTTCAATACTTGATATTACATCTCTCTCGAAAATTTCTGGATCACTATTTGGAGGAATCTTTGTCTGAATAATGTTTGGAATTTTTTTAGTTTTTTGAAAACCCATTCCTAATTGCACTTCTGAAGTTCCATAGTATTTAGCAGTTTCGACATGGCTTAAGCCATATTTATTTGCCAAATTTAGTATATTTTCTACTTTATTTTGTTCTTCATAAGAAATTTCAGAAAAATCTAATTGATCCCAACTTTTTTGGAATCTCATGCCACCCAAGGATAAAATAGGAATGTTTAAATTAGTTCTTCCAAATCTGCGATATTGCATTTTTTAAATTAATGCTTATTCATTCTTGGTGGTTTGCCAAATGATTGAAACATATCCCTATCAAGGCTATTCTCTAAATCATCCAATTCTTCAAACTTTACCCAGTGAATACAATCAACAGGGCAAGTATCTATAGCTTCTTGTATAACATCAGAACTATCTCCATCTTGTCTCATAGCTCGACTCCTACCATGAAATTCATCAACCAAAAAAGTATTCGAAGCTACGTGTACACAGTACTGACAACCAATACATCTAGACTCATCAACCCATACAGCCTTCTCAGCTAACTGACCACCTAGTACAGGCTCCCTACCTGTAATTTCAATATTGCCTACAACATCATCAAATGGATCTATAGAATCCATAGTCTAATATCAGCTTTCCCACTTGGTTAAAACCAATTCGATTGAACCATCATTTTTATTTTTTTGTTCTACGATTTGGTAGCCCTCCTCTTTTGTTTTGGAAATAATTGTTTGGTAAGCATACATTTGAGTAATTTTTGAAATAAATCTTTCTACTGGGATCTCAAGTTTCCATAGATCTAGGTCAGTAACTAATTCATAAGCATTTGATTGATTGTCCCATTTAAAGCCAACTTTGGTATCACCAGGTAAATTTAAGCTTATATCAACAGCAGTAAACTTACCTCTGTAGCCTCTGACAAATTTTTCTTCTTGATTAATTGGATAACCAAGATTATTTAAAGCCATAATTAATGGCTCTGCTTCTTTAAGCTGAGTTTTAATAGTACTAAAATGTGACATTAGATCCGTTGTTAAATTGTTTTAGTTTTTCATTTTGATTAGAGATGAAAGCATCAGATGTTTTATTCTTAACTGTTACTTTACCAAGAGCATCTTCAAGATTTTTTGTAGCTTCTTCGCATGAATTACCACTAAATCCCTCAACAGTCTCTTCTACTCTTCCATCTTGATGAATTTTGAATCTCAATGTTTTTTGAGGCATTAAACTCAAGTACAAAGTACTTTTACTTTACATAGAATAACGAAATTTTTTTGTTTCAGTTGGTACAAGTTAATTAATTTTACTTTTTATATTGAATATCTAATAAATTAAATTTTTTTTAGAAGAGTTCTGATAGAAAAAAATGATATTTAATTATAAAAACCCTGCATCCCCATTGAATCTAAGGCAGTTTTTGCTTCTTCCATAACGGATGGCTCTTTATCAAAAAGAGCTATCTTTGTGCATTCATCAATGAAACTTTCTTGAAATGAATTGTTTAACTTTTCGTACAATCTACACAATGACCAAATACAATTACTTCTTACTCCTGGTTCATTATCAATATTTAAACTAATTAAAAGCTGTTCAGCTGCTAATTGAGCGTTTTCCAAAGAAACATTTCCGATTTCAGCTAAAGAACTAGATGACCATAACCTTACCGCAGCTACATCATTTTTTAAAGCATTTATTAATGGCTTTAAAACAATTTCGTTATCATAATTAGCCAAACTCCATGCCGTCGCTCTTCTGACATAAGCATTATCGTCAGTTTCCAAAAGACTTACAAGTTTTTGAACTGCACTGGGACATGGATTACGACCTAAAGCATAAACCGCACTCATTCTCTCAACAGGACAAGGCTGATCCAATAATGGTAATAAAAGAGGGAAAGACCTTTGATCTCTATATTCACAAAATATTCTTAAGCCCTGTATTCTTTCTTCTCTGTTACCTTTTAGCATTTTTAAAGCTTCATTACACTCTTGGGTTATGTTTAAACCTTTTGAAAAAGAATCTTCATCAATTTGATCCAAAGGATCTATTTCAATATCTAGGGCCAATTCTCTTGCTAAAACATCTGGGTCAACTGCTATTTCAGCCAAGCTTTCTTTATTAGGATCATTATTTTTTGTCATTTTCAAAAAATTAAAAATATTAATTCATGGGAGCAGGAGACATCATATCTCCTGGCAACCAAATTCTTGCGCTTACTGCAAAGAAAGCAATCCCAAAAAGTGCGACGATAGCCAAAGGTACAATTTTTGTCTTGATAAAACCCAAAGATTTGAAATTAATTAACATAATAATAACCTGTTTAATAGAATTTTAAAAAAATTTTTCTTAGAAAATATTATTTATTACTTGCACTTTGTCTTAGTTGACCACATGCAGCATTTTTATCTAAACCTCTGCTTTGTCGGAAGCTGACAGCAATTCCATTATTGGAAAGTCTAGATTGAAATAATTGATGATTTTTTAAAGAAGCTCTTTTAAATTCAACCTCATCAATTTGGTTATACTGTATTAAATTGACGTGACATTGAAAACCTCTCAATAAATTACTCAATTCATTTGCATGTTCTAATTTGTCATTAACCCCGCTAAGCATTAAATATTCAAAACTCACTCTACGACCTGTATCTCTTACGAATTGCTTGCAATCTTCAATTATATTACTTATCTCGTAGTTTTTGGCACTCGGTATTATAGTTTCTCTTATGTTTTGGTTCGAAGCATGTAGACTTATAGCTAACGTAAATTGACAATTGCCTAAAATATTAAGAGACTTCTCTGATAATTTTTTTATCATTTTTGGAACAGCAACGGTACTTACAGTTATTTTTCTCTGACTAATCTGAAAATCCTTATTTATAGATCTTATAGACAAAAGCAATTCATCAATATTTAAAAGAGGTTCACCCATACCCATGAAAACAATATTAGTTACTTTTCTATTCATTTCATTTTCAATAAATAAAATTTGATCTAATATTTCACTTGCTTTTAAAGATCTTTTCAAACCCTCCTTGCCTGTTGCGCAGAATTTGCAGTCCATAGGACATCCCACTTGACTAGAAAGACATGCCGTAAGTCTTTTTTGAGTTGGGATGCCAACACACTCAATACTTTCATTGTCAGCTGTGGAAAGTAATAACTTTAGAGTGCCATCATTAGACAAATTTTTTTCTTGAAAACTAAGTTCGCTTACTTTAAAACCATCTTCTTTTAACTTTTTACGAAAATCTAGAGGTAAGACTTCTATTTGATCAATATTTTTCTTCTTATTTCTATAGTTATAAATCCAATTATAAATTTGGCGTCCTCTAAAAGCAGCTTGTCCGTAGTTTAAAGCTACATTTTCTAGTTCTTTAACACTACTTCCAAGAAGATTTTTCAAATTATTGTATTTTTAGTTAAAACTAATTTCACCATAACAACAAACCATGTTTCAGGAAAAATTCTGTAAGAATTAGCGCAATAAACCCTATCATGGCCATTCTTCCATTGAGCCTTTCATTATAAAAATGGAACCCATAACGAGGTAATTTTCTTTTGGGTACAATCTCTGGCTTAATCATCACTTGCAAATTAAAGATTTCATTCTAGTCACTAAAAATAATAAAAGAAAATATTTATTCATCAGAAAGAAGACCCTCCTCTTGTAATCCCTCTAGGGCAGCTGGATCTGGGAGTTGATCTTCAGAAAATTGATTTTCAGCACTAGGTCTAGCGAAGGCAGCAAAATTACTGGAAGAAGGATCAATTCCATGTCGATTTCGCGTACTCTCCAAATCTTCATCACTAGGATCATCAAGTATTGCAGTAGAGCTTACAGTAGGAGATTGTGGCATATCAACTGTATAATCTGGCCTTAAGTTTTGTGCTCTTCTATATCCACCAGATTCTTCAGCAAGGATATCAGGATGGGGACCAGCCTCTGAGGCTAATTCTTCTACAAACCCACTAAATCCAGTACCTGCAGGAATTAATCTACCAATTATAACATTTTCTTTAAGGCCCCTTAACCAATCAGATTTACCTTCAATTGCAGCTTCTGTAAGTACTCTTGTAGTTTCTTGGAATGACGCTGCTGATATAAAGCTATCTGTATTTAGGGAGGCTTTTGTGATACCTAACAAGACAGGAGTGAACTCAGCTGGCGCTCCTCCCGTAATTGCCATTGCTTGGTTGGTATCTTCTACTTGTCTCAATTCTATAAGTTCACCAGGCAAGAGCGTAGTGTCACCAGCATCTTCTACTCGCACCTTGCTAGTCATCTGTCTAACAATAACTTCAATATGCTTGTCATCAATTGCGACACCTTGAGACTTATAGACGTTTTGGACTTCATTTACCAAACTTCTTTGGAGTTTTGAGATAGATTCTCGAGCAGCATCAATTAAAGGTTTTTGATCTTTTAAATCGTTAAAGTAACAATCTAGTAACTCATGAGGATTAATTGGGCCATCAGTTAAAATTTCTCCACCTAAAACTTGTTGTCCATCACTAACCATAATATTTTTTCCTATTGATAATTGATATTCGTTAATAGAATCATCTTTTTCTATAACCGATAAAGAAACTGATTCTTCATCATTACCTTGTTTAATCTGAACAATTCCAGATTTTTTGCATAAAATTGCAGAATCTCTGGGTCTCCTAGCTTCTAACAACTCTTCTATTCGAGGCAATCCTTGAACAATATCTCCAGTTTTCTGTCTTTCAAAAACAAGGAGAGCTAAACCATCTCCCCTAAGAACTAAATCTCCATCTTTTACATGTAAAACCGAATCAGGAGAGACCATATAGGGCCTGCCCAATCTAAGGGTTACTGAACTATCAGAAATTTTTTCAATTTCTCCACAAGAACTAGATTTTTCAGATTCACTAATCGGATCACCATCAACTACACGATCACCGACTTTAACGAGTGCTTTACTACTAAGCTTAATGTTAATTTTATCCTCTTCTCTTTCAACAATTAACCTTCTTATGGGCTCATCTTCATTAATATTTGGCAATTGTACCAATCCCTTTTCTTTACAAAGAATTTGAGTAGTAGCAATCACATCTCCTGCTTTAACTATTTGATTATTGTTAACTTGCAATTCAGTATGAGTTGAGCCATGACTAGAATCAGATAAAGTATCCCTTCTTACAAGAATAGACTCTAATATTACTAAATTTAATCTTTTGATTGATTGATCATTTTCATCTTCAATCGACTCAACATCAATAGTCATCTGAGGAGTAGCATCAAAGCTTTCAATACTTAAATGTGTCCTAAGCAATTCAACTCCCTCAACTGATTTTATCAATTCACCATCTTTATAAGTCAGCCTTTGAATAGCTTTTAAACCTAAATGTGGACCTTTTTCTTGTTTAACATGAAATAATTGGGGTAATTCCGCTTCATCAGGAATAGTAAATTCTTCTACAGTTCTTAATAATAAGCCTCGACATTTTGAGGTTTCTAATTTCTGAACAAATAAGATTTCTTTATTATCAATACCATCCAAAATCTTTTCGCCTGGATTTACTAGATTACCTTCTTCCGTAAATCTATTTAAAACTTCTTCATCGTCGCACTCATGAAACGTTCCATTTCTTACAGTTATTTCGCGGAGAATATCATTTTTCTGAGTAACTGTAACAATACCTGAAGTTTGACTAAAAATATCTTTTACAACTTCTGTTCCTGCCTCAATCCATTTCATATCTTCAATCATTAGAAGAGATATATCTTTATTAATTTCATGAGTTTCTTGGGGAATCCAAAGCAATGTTCCTCCTTGGTTAACCTCAAAACCATTTTTAGATGATCTTGCTTTTTTGACACTTAATCCTGGTGAATACTTTACTAATCCTCCAGTTTTTGTACGGAACCTTTCATCAGCTAAGTCTGCAATCACTTCTCCATTACTAATTTTACTCCCAGGAGAAGTGTTCAAACGATAAGAAGTTCCGTCAATGGATTCCAAATGATAAGAATGACCTGCGTGAGTAGATTCTTCAACTAATTTAAAATTGGTTAAAGACATAGAGGTAGTTACAATTTGAACTTCCCTAGAATCTCCTACTGATTCTCTTAATCTGACTTGACCGCCAAATTCACTTGATTGACTAGCTTCTGCTAAAATAGTTCCATCATTTACAGACTTTCCATTTTTAACAACTGGTCTTGCATTAGGTGGTAAGTTATAAACATCTCCAGCTAAAACCCATAGTCTGCCTAATCTTTGAGCTTTTAAAGTAATATTACCCTGTCTATCTGTTACCTCTTTTGGTTGAATAACTTTGTCATACCTTACTTGACCAGCTAAATCACAGATAACATCCTTTGTCGCTTTTTCTACACTCTTTTTAACAGTGCCAGCAATGATTTGAGCAACTGTTATGTCAGAATTGATTTCTTCACCATCATCTACGAATAAAAGCGATCCACTCGAAACTTCAATTTTTTGAGCTCTATTAGAATTACTTCCATTAGGAACTATTTTTAAGATGAAATCAACTTCAGCTTGTTTAGCTTCTACGCCATGAGGAGTTCTATATCCTCTAACCTTTGCTTTTGAGCTGAATTCAACTCTCCCTGAAATCTTTGATCTTACTACCCCACTTTCAGCAGTTGATACCCCTCCAGTATGGAAAGTTCTCATTGTCAATTGGGTCCCAGGTTCTCCAATAGATTGAGCAGCAATAATTCCTACCGCTTCACCTAAGTCAACTAAATGATTATGCGCCAAAGCCCATCCGTAGCATCTCCTACAAACCGATCTATTTGCTTCGCATGTTAAAGGAGACCTAATTTTAACCTTTACTATTGATGATGTCTCAATTTTCTCTGACAATGAAATATCTATTGCAGTATTTTTAGGAATTATTAAGTTATCTTCAGAATCTAAAATATCCTCAGCTGTTAGTCTTCCAAGAAGTCTTGCCCCAAATTTACCATCTTCAGCTTCGACATTTATTGACCGTTCTGTTCCACAATCTTCTTCTCTTACGATTACGTCTTGAGCAACATCAACTAATCTTCTAGTCAAATAGCCAGAATCGGCAGTTCTTAAAGCAGTATCAACTAAACCTTTCCTTGCTCCATAAGACGAAATTACATATTCGGTAACAGTAAGTCCTTCTCTAAAGTTAGTTCTTATCGGCAGGTCAATAATTTCACCTTGGGGATTAGCCATCAACCCTCTCATTCCTACGAGTTGTCTTACCTGTGACATATTACCCCTAGCGCCTGAATTAGCCATCATCCAAACCGAATTAAGGGGATCATTTTGATTAAAATTATTTTTTACTGCATCAACTAATCTCTCGTTAGTTTCAGTCCAAGTATCAATAACTTTTGTGTGTCTCTCAACTTCTGTAATTTCACCAAGTCTGTAGCATTCTTCTGTGGCAGATATTTGCTCTTCAGCTTGTCCTATTAAATCTTGCTTAGCTTCAGGCACTTTTAAGTCATCTACTGAAATAGAGACAGCGGCTTGGGTTGCATATTTAAAACCTAAGTCCTTTAAATTATCAGCCATGGCCGCGGTTATAGCAGTACCATGAGTTTTATAAGCCCAAGAAACTAAATTTTTTAAGGCTTTCTTATCAACTACTTTATTCTTAAATGATGGTGGCGTTTTAGCTAAAGCAGGCATTGTAAGCGGAATATTCTTTTTTGAATTTTTAGAAGTTTTACGTGCTCTGGAAGTTTTTTTAGGTTTAGATGATGTCATGATTATTTAAGTGAAAGTTAATAGTTTTTTGGAAATTAAGTTTTAGATATAGAGTCAATAATGGTATAGTTCATAACTACTCTCCCAACAGTAGTCAAAACAAATCTACTTATTAAGTTATTCTGAGAATCAAATCTATCCCTTCTTAAATTCCATATTTCTAATATTGAACCATCTTCTAATTCTTCAGTTTTTTGTGGTTCGCTCATTTCATCTTCATCTTCAACTTCTCCATTAAATCTAACCCATACCCATTCATGTAAGCTGAGTCTTTTATCTTCAAAAGCAAAAATAACATCTTCTAGTGAAGCAAAAGTAGAATTATCATCTCCAAAATCCGGTTTTTGATAATTCGGTTGCAAAGCCGTTAAATAGTAAGATCCTAAAACCATATCTTGCGATGGAGTAACAATTGGTTCACCAGTAGCTGGTGAAAGGATATTATTACTGGCCAACATAAGCATGCGAGCTTCAGTTTGTGCCTCTAAAGCTAAAGGTACATGAACTGCCATTTGATCTCCGTCAAAGTCAGCATTAAATGCAGGACAAACTAAAGGATGAAGTTGTATTGCTCTACCTCCAACTAATTTTGGTTCGAAAGCTTGAATTCCTAAACGATGCAATGTAGGCGCTCGATTTAAGAGTATTGGATGCCCTTCAATCACTTCCTGTAGTACCTGCATAACTTCATCATCAGCTTTTTGTATTAACTTTTTTGCAGCTTTAATATTATTCACAATATTTTGCCGTATTAATCTGTGGATTACAAAAGGTTGGAAGAGCTCGATCGCCATTTCTTTAGGGAGACCACACTGATGCATTTTTAATTTAGGTCCAACAACTATTACAGATCTTCCTGAATAGTCAACACGCTTTCCGAGAAGATTCTGTCTAAATCTTCCTTGTTTTCCCTCGATTATGTCACTAAGAGACTTAAGAGCTCTATTATTTGCTCCAACAACTGTCCTTCCCCGCCTTCCATTATCTATAAGGGCATCAACTGCCTCCTGCAACATCCTTTTCTCATTTCTTACAATTATTTCGGGAGCTAAAATTTCTTGAAGTCTAGCTAGTCTATTGTTTCTATTTATAACTCTTCTATAAAGATCGTTCAAATCAGAAGTTGCGAATCTACCCCCATCGAGCTGAACCATAGGTCTGAGATCTGGAGGAATTACGGGAATTGCATCTAAGACCATCCATTCTGGCTTTGCATTAGTTGCAATAAAATTATCAATAACTCTTATCCTTTTTATAAGTTTCGCCCTTTTCTGTCCCTTACTAACAGTAATTTCTTCTCTTAGCTCCTCAGCTACCTGATTTAAATCAAGGTCCTCAAGTAATTGTTTCAGGGCCTCAGCACCAATACCTACAAAAGGTTCATTTTCAATTGTTGAGTCTTCAGCATAAATTTCATCTTCAATTTCTAGCCATTCATCTTCAGTAAGTAACTGTTTATATTTAAGTTCTTTATGATCTCCAGGATCTAAAACAACATAACAATTAAAATAAACTATTTGTTCAACATCTCTGAGTGGAATATCCAAGAGAATTGCTACGTAACTAGGAATTCCTTTCAAGTACCAGACATGGGAAACTGGCGCAGCAAGTTTTATATATCCCATCCTATGTCTTCTAACTCTACTCTCAGTTACTTCAACCCCACATCTCTCACAAACTATGCCTCTATGTCTAACTCTTTTGTATTTACCACAATGGCATTCCCAATCTTTAGAGGGCCCAAAAATTTTTTCACAAAACAATCCATCCATTTCCGGTTTAAGAGTCCTGTAATTAATAGTTTCAGGCTTGGTTACTTCACCTACTACTTGCCCATTAGGTAATGTCCTCTGTCCCCAATCCATTATTCTTTGTGGAGAAGCTATTGAAATTTTGACGTAATCAAAGTGATTTTCAGTTCTTAAATTGCTGTTTGTCATTTTTGGGAAATTTAAATTAAAAGTTTTTAATTGAGTATTTAATCTTCCTCATATTCAGAGGTTCCAAGTGATTCATAAGTTGGTCTAGATGGAGTATTTCTTCTCGGATTTATATCTTGCATTAAATCTACCTCCTTTCCTTCATCTGTATAAACCCCGATATCAAGACCTAAGGATTGTAATTCTCTCATAAGAACTTTAAATGACTCAGGAGTACCAGGCCTTGGTATAGGTTTACCTTTTACAATTGCGTTAAGAGCTTCATTTCTTCCCTGCATATCATCAGATTTAACTGTTAAAAGTTCTTGAAGAGTATATGCTGCTCCATAAGCTTCAAGAGCCCATACTTCCATTTCTCCTAACCTTTGTCCACCTTGCTGAGCTTTACCACCCAATGGTTGTTGCGTAACCAATGAGTAGGGACCAGTAGACCTTGCATGAATTTTGTCATCTACGAGATGAACTAACTTAAGGAAGTGGGAGTACCCAACGGCAACTGGCTGATCAAAAGGTTCGCCTGTTCTACCGTCTTTAAGTAATAACTTTCCAGGATCTTTAGGATTATAGACCCATGCTTTACCTGGCTGTTTTGAAGCCTCCTCTAAAAATGCCTGAACAGTCTGATGAGATTTTTCAGCGCCGTACATTTCATCAAATGGAACAACCTTAACCCTGCAATTTAAGTTAGAAGCTGCCCATCCCATCAACAACTCAAAAACTTGACCTACATTCATTCTACTTGGAACTCCTAGAGGATTAAGAACTATGTCTACAGGTGTTCCATCCGGCAAATATGGCATGTCTTCTCTAGGTAAGATTCTGCTAATAATTCCCTTATTACCATGTCTTCCAGCCATTTTATCGCCAACTTGAATTTTTCTTCTCTGGGCTACATAAACTCTCACAACCATATTAGCCCCTGGAGGCAGCTCATCACCTTGTTCTCTAGTATAAATTCGAACATCTAACACCCTACCCTTTTCAGTTTTAGGGACCCTTAAAGAGTTGTCTCTAACATCCCTTGCCTTTTCACCAAAAATAGCTCTAAGAAGTTTTTCTTCAGGTGGTTGGTCTGATTCTCCTTTTGGAGTAACTTTTCCTACAAGAATATCTCCACTCTCAACAAAAGCACCAATCCTAATAATTCCCATTTCATCAAGATTATTCAAGCTTTCTTCTGAGATATTAGGAATCTCTCTTGTAATTTCTTCAGGACCTAACTTGGTTTGTCGTGCCTCAATTTCATATTTCTCAATATGTACTGATGTATATAAATCATCAGTTACCATCCTTTCGCTTACAAGAATTGCGTCTTCGTAGTTGTATCCCTCCCATGGCATATATGCAATTAAAACATTCTGGCCTAGTGCTATTTCTCCTCCTTCACAAGCTGAACCATCTGCTAAAACTTGCCCAGATATAACTCTATCTCCAATTTTTACTATAGGTCTTTGATTAAGGCACGTATCCTGATTTGATCTTTGATATTTTTGAAGATAATGAAAATGTTCATTACCATCCTCATCTTTAACAACAATCTCATTAGCGTCTACGTAAGATACGATGCCATTTACTTTTGTTATGGGGACCATCCCCGAATCTCTAGCTACTTGAGATTCTAAACCCGTACCAACTAAAGGACGTTCTGGCCTAAGCAATGGAACTGCTTGGCGTTGCATATTTGATCCCATTAAAGCTCTATTTGCATCATCATGTTCCAAAAAAGGAATTAGTGAAGTGGCAACTGAAATTACTTGAACGGGAGAAAGCTGAACATAATCAACTTGAACGGGAGGTACTTTTTCGAAATCTTGCCTATATCTTACTGGTATTAAATTAGCAAGTATGTTTCCATCCTTGTCAGTCGCTACATCTCCTGGAGCTACCCTACACTCATCTTCCAAATCGGCAGAAAGATAGACAGGATCACCTTCTTTATTAACTTTGCCGTTATTAACTTCCCAAAACGGGGTTTCAATAAAACCATACTCATTAACTCTCGCATGGGTAGCTAAAGAATTTATCAGTCCTGCATTAGGACCTTCAGGAGTCTCGATAGGACATAATCTTCCATAATGTGAAGGATGAATATCTCTCACCGCAAAGCCTGCTCTTTCTCTTGTTAAGCCCCCAGGACCTAAGGCTGAAATTCTTCTTTTATGTGTTAATTCAGCCAGAGGATTAGTTTGATCCATAAATTGACTTAATTGACTAGAACCAAAAAATTCCTTTATGGCAGCAACCAAAGGTTTTGGGTTTACTAATTGGGCTGGGGTAAGAGAATCTGTTTCTCCAACGGTCATTCGTTCTTTAATAATTCTCTCTAAACGATTCAGTCCTACCCTTACTTGATTTTGAAGCAATTCTCCTACAGATCTAACCCTTCTATTTCCAAGGTGATCAATATCATCCAAACTCGCGCCCCCAATATCCAGTTCTAAATTAATTAGATAGTCAATAGTGGAAAGAACATCTTCATGTGTAAGAGTCCTTATATCATCAGGCACTGTAAGCCTCAATTTTTTATTTATTTTATATCTACCAACTCGGCCTAAATCGTATCTTTTGGGATCAAAAAATCTACTGTGTAATAGTTGTTGACCTCCAGAAACAGAGGGTGGCTCACCAGGACGTAGCTTCTTGTAAAGCTCAAGTAAAGCCTGATCTTCTGAATTTATACCCTCGTCATTAGCTGAATCAATTGAATTTTGATAAAACTCAGGATGCCTTAGCTTATCTACTACATCATTATCAGAGAGACCCATAGCTCTCATGAGAACATGCGCATTAATTTTTCTGGTTTTATCAACTCTTACATAAAGTAAATTATTCTTATCAGTCTCGAACTTTAACCATGCTCCTCTATTAGGGATAACGCTCGCATTGTAAGTTCTTCGACCATTTTTATCCAGTTCATCTTTAAAATAAACACCAGGACTTCGAACAATTTGATTAACAATTACTCTTTCTGCACCATTTATAATGAAAGTTCCCCTCTCAGTCATTAATGGTAATTCCCCAATAAATACTTCTTGTTCTTTAATTTCTCCAGTTTCTTTATTTATTAACCTGCAAGTGACATACATTTGAGAGGCAAATGTTGCATCTCTTCTTTTCGCTTCCTCAACATCATGTCTAGGTCTTTTTAACCTGTACTCTTCCCCAATAAAATGTAACTCTAATTTACCTGTGTAATCAGAAATGGGGGAAAAATTCTTTAATTCTTCTATTAAACCCTTTTCCAAAAACCATTTAAAGCTTGCTCTTTGTACTTCGACTAAATCTGGTAAATAAGTAGCTGTTTTTGCTACCTGTAAAGCGCTACTGCTCATCCAAGAAAACCTGCGATTATGAGAGATTTACTATTTACCTTTAATTTACTCAATAATTATGCTTTCTACTTTTTTTTGAATGTAAAATCAATCAATAAATCTCGATTTCAACAAAAAAATTAATTTTAAAAAAGTAAAAACAAAAAATTAAGGAAAATTGCCAGTAATTTTTAATACTAGCAGCTGCGATGTCTATTTAACAAGTCAAATTTAAACAAATCTTCAGCATTGTGGGATGACTGTTTAGCGATCGTATTTAAATCTGTAGATCTTAACTCTGCCAAAAAACTTGCAACATTTTCAACAAATGCAGGTTCATTTCTTTTACCTCTATGAGGAACAGGGGCTAAAAAAGGTGCGTCAGTTTCAATTAAGTATTTATCATTTGGAACCAATTTGGCACACTCATGAATTTCAAGTGCTTTAGGGAAAGTTACTATTCCGCTAAAACTAATATAAAAACCAAGATCCAGAAATTGCTGCATTTCTTTTGGAGTTCCTGTCCAGCAATGAAGAACGCCCTTAGGACATTGTCCTTGTCTAGAAAGATCAGTACAAATTTTTATCATTTCTTTTGCAGCATCTCTACAATGAATAATTACAGGCAAATCAAGTTCATAAGCTAATTCCATTTGAGGAAGAAGAGCATCAATTTGTTGAGTTTTATTTTCATTTTTAAAAAAATCCAAGCCTAATTCCCCAATAGCTACTACTCTTCTATCTTCTTGAGCTGATCTTCTTAATAGAGATTGCGAACTTAGTTCCCATTTTTTTGCTTCTAATGGATGTAAACCTACTGAATAGTAAATTTCATCGAATTCATTGGATATTTTTTTCAACTTAGGTATCTCTGTTAATTCACAACAAGCGTGAACTATTTTTTTTACACCTTTTGAACGTAACCTTAAAACAACATCTTCAAGATCTTTTTCAAAATTTTCAAATATCAAATGACAGTGGGAGTCTATGAGTTCAATATCGCTCATAATTATTTTCTGTCTTTTTATTTTGTGGTGAGTGTAGTTTTTACTAAATTGTTAATTTTTGATTTTTTATTAGCTCCGTTATTTTTATGAAGGACATTTTTTTTAACTGCTTTATCAATTAAACTAAAAGCTTTATTAAGACTTGTTTTAACTAAATTTTTATTTTCTTCATTAGGCTCTTTTTTATATTTTTCGCAACTCTCTAATGTTTTTTTAGTCAAAGTTCTTACCGTAGATTTATATGATTTATTAATTAAACGATTTCTTTCCGCAATTTGTATTCTCTTTTTTGCTGATTTGTTATTGGCCACAGAGTATAGAATAAGAGTGAAACTATATCATAACAAATAGTTCGACAACAAATCAATAATATATAATCTAGAGGGGGTATTGATTTAGTTTCTTGCCTTTCAATTTGAAAAATTCAAGAATATGAAGATCATAAAAAATAAAACGGACGCTATCCAAGAATTAGAAAGGATTTCTACTCGAACTAATTTAGAAAATAATAACAAAATAAATTTAGTTGTCGAAGAAATTCTTCAGAAAGTAAAGCATTTTGGAGACTCTGCAGTAAAAGAATATACTAAAAAATTTGATGGTTTCAATCCTGAACCAATGCATGTTTGTGAAGAACACATAAAAGATGCATGGAATGAAATTGATAGCAATTTAAAGCGATCACTTGAAGTGGCTCATAAAAGAATTAAAAAATTTCATGAGAAAGAAATTCCATCATCTTTCACTATAAAAGGGGAGCACGGTGATACGGTCACCAGAAAATGGAGACCAGTGAAGAATGCAGGAATTTATATCCCTGGAGGTAGAGCTGCTTATCCAAGTACTGTATTAATGAATGCAATACCTGCAAAAGTAGCAGGAGTAGAACAAATTATGATGGTATCTCCTGGCAACAAAGAAGGAAAAATAAACAAAACTGTTTTAGCTGCAGCTTACTTATCAGGGATTAATAAAGTTTTTAGAATTGGAGGAGCTCAAGCAATAGGAGCTTTAGCATTTGGGACAAATCAAATCAATAAAGTTGATGTTATTACAGGTCCAGGAAATATTTATGTAACTACTGCTAAAAAACTTATTTATGGTTCTACAGGAATAGATTCTTTAGCGGGTCCAAGTGAAATATTAATCATTGCAGATGAAACAGCTCAAAGCACTCATATAGCATCTGATCTACTGGCGCAGGCGGAACATGATCCTTTAGCTTCTTCAATACTCTTAACTACATCAAAAATTCAAGCAGAAGAAGTTTTAGAGGAAATTTATAAAAAAATTGATGATCATCCAAGAAAAGAAATTTGTATGCAATCAATAAAAAATTGGGGATTAATTGTTATTTGCGAGAATTATGAATCATGTATTGAACTAAGCAATAACTTTGCTCCAGAACACTTAGAAATAATAGCTTTAAATTCAAAAAAAATTCTTGAAGGTATAGAAAATGCAGGAGCAATATTTTTAGGGAAATGGACCCCAGAAGCTGTTGGAGATTATCTTGCTGGACCAAACCATACTTTACCGACGTCAGGAAATTCTAGATTTAGCGGTTCTTTAGGGGTTGAAACTTTTATGAAAAATACTTCAATAATAGAATTTAATGAAGAGAGTTTAAAAGTTAATAGTCTTGATATTATTAATCTTGCCAAAAGTGAGGGTTTACATAGTCACGCTAACTCAGTGCAAATAAGATTTGAAGATTAACCAACTTTTGAAGGAGAATAGACAACTGGGATATTTTTTTCGATTTTACCAACCAAAACTTTATCTGTAAGGTCAACGAATAATCCGTTTTCTAAAACTCCTGGAATATTATTAATACTCATTTCAATATCTTTTGGATTTTTAATCCCATCATTAAACAATACATCTAGGATTAAATTACCCTGATCAGTAACAACTGGGCCAGCTTTTTTAGTTGCCATTCTTAAGTTAGAAACGCCGTTCATTTCTGAAATCACTTCCTGAACTTGTTTCCATGCATTTGGAAGGACCTCTACAGGCAAAGGAAAAGATAAATTTAAGTTTTGTACAAGTTTTGTTTCATCGACAACAATCAACAATTGATTAGCCCTAGATGCCACTAACTTTTCTCTAACATGGCAGGCTCCTCCCCCTTTGATTAATTGAAATCCTGGATCAACCTCATCAGCCCCATCAATAGCTAAATCAATTTGAGGAACAGAAGCTAAATCGATAAGCGGAATATCCAGATCCAGCGCTAAAACTTCAGATTGAAAGGAAGTTGCAACACCTCTGATATTTTTGAGTTTTCCAGAACGAATTTCAGCGGCGAGGCTTTGAATCATAAGGGCAGCTGTAGATCCAGAACCTAATCCCAGAATCATGTCACTCTTTACTTCTTTAATTGCTGCATCAGCAACTATTTGTTTCATTTGAGTTTGTGAATCCAAAATCTTTTTTTCTAAGGTTATAAATTATTTAATTTCAATGGGTGATTTATGTCAAACCTGGAAGAGGTTCTGGTTTAATGTTTATCTTTATCTCTTTATTGTCTCGTAAAACATTTAATAGGAATACTTTTCCTATTTGAGCTTTTTCTACTTCATCTAGCAAAGCTTTAGGTTCATCTATAGATATATTTTCTGCTGCTATTACTAAATCACCTCTTCTTAACCCAGCTTTTTCAGCAGGACTATTAGGAATGACTGATTGAATTAAAGCTCCATTTCTTTCAGGTAATTGAACCAGTGAATTTGGATCTTGATTATGTTCTTTAGCAATTCTAGGATTTAAAGAAATCAATTGGACCCCTAAATAGGGATGAATAACTTCTCCATTTGCAAGAAGCTGATCAGAAACAGTTTTAGCTAAATTAATAGGTATTGCGAAACCTAAACCAGCTCCAGGGCCACTTCTTACCAATGTATTAATTCCAATAACTTCACCATCAGAGTTGATTAGTGGTCCGCCAGAATTTCCAGGATTTATTGCAGCATCAGTCTGAATAAGATCGAGCCTTTTATCTGAAAAACCTAAACTATTTATATCTCTGTGAAGGCTGCTTACAATACCTAAGGTAACTGTTTTTTCTAGGCCATAAGGAGTACCAAGAGCTATTGCCCAATCTCCAACCTCAAGGTCTTCAGAATTTCCAAGTGGAGCAAAACTAGAATAAGTAGATTCCTGAATTTTTACTAAAGCTAAGTCAGTTACAGGGTCTGTTCCCAAAACTTGACCATCGCAAATAGTACCATCTGCCAAAGTCACTGAAACATCATCCACTCTTTCAACGACATGAGCATTTGTAAGAATCAATCCGTTGTTATTAATGATTACTCCAGAACCTTGGCCTCTTTCTCTCTCTGGATTAATCCCTTGCTCCCCAAGTAAATCTCTCAATAAAGGATCTAGTAAAGTGGGATCAAATTGTTGCCTCTCTACCAATCGCTCAGTATCTATTTTTACAACTGCAGGTCCAACATTTTTCACAGCAGATGATACAAAATTGTGGCTTTCTGAAGAAGTTAAAGCCAAAACTTCAGCTCTTTGTGAGAAATTAATTAAACAAAAGCAAACAACAATGCATATTCGGATTAAATTAATAAAATTAATCTTGAGAAACTTCATTTATTTAATAATTTCCAACTATTAAACAAATCTAATTGAATAAAGATATTATCGTTGCTTTTTTGTTTACATCCATAAAATACAAATTTTTGAATTTTTTATAGAAAAAACTTTTTTGTATGTGAAAATCAAGCTAGATCACTTTTTATCAAAAAAACATTTGAATAAAGAAAACAAAATTAAATTAGAAACTCTATTAAAAAAAGTTGCCAATATATGGAATTTTGAAATGTGCAGTCTAAATGTGCAAACTAATCAAAATCCAATAGTTTTAGAGATTATTATTAAAAAAACTAATGGTGATGATATTTCACTTGATGATTGTGCACAATTTAATGCACCAGCTTCTGAAGAAATAGAGAATTCAAATCTTATAAATTGTTCATATGTGTTAGAAATTAGTAGTCAAGGGGTCAGTGATGAATTAACCTCAGAAAGAGACTTCAAAACTTTTAAGGGTTTTCCAGTTAATGTTGAGTTAAACCAAAAGAATTCAAAAATAAAATTTCTGAATGGTTTACTTTATGAAAAGTCTAAAGATTATTTAGCCATTAACATAAAAGGTAAGATAAAAAAAATCCCCTTTGATGAAGTACTAAAGATTAGTCTTTGTACATTACAAGATTAATTATCAACCATTATTCAATTCTCCCATCATAGATGGCATTAGTTATTCTCCCAGGTTTAAACAATCTCATTGAAGACATTAGTGAGGAAAAAAAGTTGCCTCCTAATATCGTGGAAGTAGCCTTACGCGAAGCTTTACTAAAAGGATATGAAAAATACAGAAAAACTTTTTACATTGGGGTTGATGAAGATCCATTTGATGAAGAATATTTTAGTAATTTTGATGTTGGCCTAGATTTAGAAGAAGAAGGTTATAGGATACTTTCTAGTAAGGTAATTGTGGAAGAAGTAGAAAGCGAAGATCATCAAATATCTTTAGTAGAAGTTAAACAAGTCGCGGATGATGCTCAAATAGGTGACACGGTTGTTTTAGACGTTACTCCAGAAAAAGAGGATTTTGGGCGAATGGCTGCATCAACAACGAAGCAAGTTTTAGCCCAAAAATTAAGAGATCAACAAAGAAAAATGATCCAGGAAGAATTTGCAGATATGGAAGATCCTGTTTTAACAGCAAGAGTTATAAGATTTGAAAGACAGTCAGTCATTATGGGAGTTAGTTCTGGCATAGGTAGACCTGAAGTAGAGGCCGAACTTCCCAAAAGAGATCAATTACCAAATGATAATTATAGAGCGAACGCAACTTTTAAAGTATTTTTAAAAGAAGTTAGTGAAATAGCTAGAAAAGGACCACAACTTTTTGTTAGTAGAGCAAATGCTGGATTAGTAGTTTATTTATTTGAAAATGAAGTCCCGGAAATTCAAGAAGGTACAGTAAAAATTGTTGCTGTTTCAAGAGAAGCGAACCCTCCTTCGAGAGCTGTTGGGCCAAGAACAAAAGTAGCTGTTGATAGTGTCGAACAAGAGGTTGACCCTGTAGGTGCCTGTATTGGTGCCAGGGGGGCGAGAATTCAACAAGTGGTAAATGAATTGAGAGGAGAAAAAATTGATGTTATTAAATGGTCACCTGATCCTATTCAGTATATTTTAAATTCATTAAGTCCTGCAAAAGTTGATTTAGTGAGATTAGTTGATCCAGCTGGGCAACATGCGCATGTACTAGTTCCTCCTGATCAATTAAGTCTCGCAATTGGTAGAGAGGGACAAAATGTGAGGCTAGCTGCAAGATTAACTGGTTGGAAGATTGATGTTAAAAACTCACATGAATACGATCAAGAATCAGAAGATGCTGCAGTATCTGAATTAATCATTCAAAGGGAAAATGAAGAGAATCTCCAGCGAGAAGCTGAACTAAGGTTAGAGGCTGAACAAGCTGCACGAGCTGCAGAGGATGCAAGATTAAGAGAACTTTACCCCCTTCCTGAAGATCATCAAGAATATGGAGAAGAACAATACGATGAAGAACCTTTCTCAGATAATGAAGAATTAGATACTCTTCAAGATAGTGAGATATCCTCCCTAGAGGAGAGAGAAAGGTGACACAACAAAATCCTGTGATGCGTTTATGTATTTCATGTAGAAAAACATATGACAGGAACAATCTTTTAAAGATTACTAATGACCATAAGCATGGCATTATGTTTTTTAAGGGAATGGGTCGATCCGCTTACATTTGCAAGTCAAAAAAGTGTTACTCAGATTCCAAGATTAAAAAAAAGCTTCAAAAAGCTCTAAAAATATTTTTAAAACCTGAATTTATTGAAATTTTTGAAAAAGAAATTACAAGCTTTAATGACTATCCCAATAAGGGAATATAATTAAATTAAATCCTCTTTAATTTTTAAAAGAGTACAAATTAGATTAAATGACTATCAGCGATAAAATCAGAATTTACGAACTTTCCAGAGACTTAAATCTGGAAAATAAAGATATATTGGATGCCGCTCAAAAACTTTCAATTTCAGTAAAAAGTCATAGTAGTTCTATTAGTACAGAGGATGCAAACAAAATAAAAAATCTTATTAAGACAAAGAATTCAGATAAACAAATACTTTCTATTAATAAACCTTCAATTAAAAAAGATAATTACAAACAAAACAAAAAAGATAAACCTCTTAAAGATAGTTCAAAGAATAAGCCATTATTGATAAAACCTCTTAATAAGCCTGAAAGCTTAAAAACAATTCCAAATCAACTTAAGAATCCAAATAAACCAAATATTGTTAATAGTTCACAATCTCAAACAAATCTTAAAGATCAAAATATAAAGGGTAAAACTTCAAAAAATATCAACCAAGATAAAAACCCTATTCGAAACACAAATATACCCATCAAAAGTCCTCCAAAACAACCTATTCAACTAATTGCAAAGCCTCAAAATACAAATACCAATAAATATAATGAACCTTCCAAGAGCATCCACAATTCAGGAGAAAAAAGACAACTACCAAACAAACCTAATCAAAATACGAACAATCCTAAAACAAAAAATTTTAATAACAGAATAAATCCCCCTGAATTAGTGGGCGCACCAATAAGAAGAGATGCTTCAAATAAGCAAAATAATAGTAAGCAGAACATTACCTATAAACAAAATAACTCCAACAGAACTGGTGGCCCTAACAGACCTGGTATGCCTAATAGAGCTGATGCTCCCAACAGACCTGGATTAAGAAACAAACCATCAGATCAAGGTAGGTCAGGCTCCTTTACTAAACAAGTAAATCCTAATAGAGCTGGTGCTCCCAACAGGCCTGGCATGCCTAATAGAGCTGGTGCTCCCAATAGACCTGGCATGCCTAATAGAGTTGGTGCCCCCAATAGGCCTGGTATGCCTAATAGAGCTGATGCTCCCAACAGACCTGGCATGCCTAATAGAGTTGGTGCCCCCAACAGGCCTGGTATGAATACTAGAGCTGATTCTAAATACAGTGGGCAAAGGACTTCAGG
>NZ_JNAR01000006.1 GCF_000760095.1 Prochlorococcus marinus str. MIT 9401 | reverse complement strand
TTTTACCTGCTGGAGATCCCAGGATGTTGGATTGGATGAAGCCAGAAGACATGAAAACAATCAGTGAGTTGCTTAGTGAAAAATTCGATTTTGTTTTAGTAGATTGTCCTGCTGGTGTTGAGGATGGGTTTAAAAATGCCCTTGCAGCATGTAAAGAAGCTATTGTTGTTACCAACCCAGAATTATCTGCAGTACGTGATGCCGATAGAGTTATAGGCATTCTTAATACTTCCGATATTGAGCCTATCCAGCTCGTAATTAATAGAGTCCGACCTAACATGATGGCAAGCCAAGAGATGCTATCTATCGAAGATGTTCAAGGCATCCTTTCTTTGCCTTTATTAGGTATCGTTTTAGAAGATGAACAAGTAATAATTAGTACAAATAGAGGCGAGCCACTAACACTTTCTGATAGTCGATCTCCTGCGAAAAAATGTTATTTAAATGTTTCTCAAAGACTTACAGGAAATGATGTTCCAATTATTGATCCAAAAAATGAAGGTAAAAGTCTTAAAGATAAATTCATGAGATTAATGCAAACAAAGGTTTTTTAAAATGATGACTCTCAGAGATCTTATAAATAAGTTATTAGGCAGAGAAACGGCTAGTGCAAATACTGCAAGGGAAAGATTGCAACTTGTACTTGCTCATGACAGAGTTGACATGAGTTCACTCACAACTGATCTTTTGGATAAGATGAGGAAAGAAATACTTGATGTAGTTGCTAAGTATGTTGAGATTGATTTTGAAGAGGTAGCAGTAAGTTTAGAGACTGAGGATAGAATGACAGCTTTAGTCGCAAATCTGCCAATCAAGAGAACTATCACCGGTGAAATAAAATTTAAAAAAAATGATCAAACTGATAAAGATATCAAAAAGTAATAAATTTAAAAAAACCTAAAAAAATACTGATATTTGCCCCTAAATAATTGTAAGATTAAATAATTGCCGGCTTAGCTCAGCGGTAGAGCAGCGCTTTTGTAAAGCGAAGGTCATCAGTTCAAATCTGTTAGCCGGCATTTTTCTAACTATGTTCAATATTTTTTCCTGAAAATAACAATATAAAACCAATCAGAACGATGATAGGAAACGATCTTATTTCAAGAACATACTCTAAAAATGATGCAAAGGGTTCAAATATCCAGTAAGTAAAAAATTGAAGTAATAAAACAAAAAATAATAATATAAACATTAATGTAATCCCTCAATTAACAGTTCTCCTCCTCTAATTAATCTCCAATCACCACTTTTATTCCAAAAAATTATGGTACTAGCTTTCCCACTACTTTTTTCCCATGGCATAGGTCCAAGAATTTCTACAGAAGGGAAGTCTAAAGCGATACCTTCAGCTGTAATTGATCCAATACGCCCTGAAATATTTGCACTTGAAGTTAACAATGGACCTGTTTCTCTCATAAGGGATTGAGCCATATATGAATTGGGGATTCTTAACCCAAGAGTAAGATTTTTGCTTGTGAGGACTGAATTCTGCTTTTCTGAAGAAGGTATAATCATCGTCAGAGCTCCAGGCCAATATTTTGAAGCCATATTTTCGTAATCTTCCTTAGCTGATTCGTGAACATAATCGATTAACTGTTTATGTTCTGATCCCATAAGAATTAAGGGTTTATTTCTATCTCTTTTTTTAAACTTATATATGATCTTTGAAAATTTTGGCAAGCATCCAATTGCAGGTAAGGTGTCTGTTGGGAAAATTATAGGTAAGCCACTTTTAAGCGTTTTCAAAGCAGACTTGCAAGTTATTAAATTCATTTTGTTTTTTTAGCCATTAATTTAGCCAATAATAATTTATTTATATCTTCCAATCGTAAACCTACCAATACCTGAGAGATCATTCACAATTTCTACTGATTTAAATTTATTTTGGATAAATAGTTGTTTTACCTTTTCACCTTGATCAAAATGATTCTCTAAAATCAGCCATCCCCTTTCTTTCAAAAAAAAGGGTGCTTTTTGAATTATTTCTCTAATATGTTTTAAACCATCTTCACCGCCTAATAAAGCAATTTTTGGTTCGAAATTTTTAACTTCTTTCGGCAATTTTTCATAAGTGTCCTTTGGAATATATGGCGGGTTTGAAATGACGAGATCTAATTTATTTTTGAAACTTTCTAGAGGAGTCCACCAATGTCCGCAATAAAATTTCAAATTTGATTGTTTAGAAGAACTCTTGAAATTTTCACTGGCTATTTCTAATGCATCTTGATCAATATCAGTTGCTATACCTTCCCACATTGGGTAAGCCAATGCCAAAGCAATACTGATAGCTCCAGATCCTGTTCCTAATTCAGCAAAAAATAAATTTTGTGATTTTTTTACAAATATCTTTGAAACAATCTCTATTATAAGTTCTGTCTCTGATCTGGGAATGAGTACTTTATCTGAAACTTTTAATTTTAAATCTCTCCAATAAGTTTCTCCACAGAGGTATTGTATTGGGGTAAAGTTTATTAAATGATCTTCCCAAATTGATTCTAAGTATTCTAAGTTTTTTTCAAAATATATTTGACGATCAGGATTTATATTCAACAAGCTTTGATCACTAGTTTTAAAACCACCTTTGCAGTCAATTAGAATAGCTAAGGACTGATCATCTCCGCCTTTAGAAAGTTGCTTTTTTTTCCAAAATAAAAATTCTTTTACAGAAATGCTAAGCATTTAGAAAAGTTTAGCGTTTTGGACCAAGCCTACCTTTGCTAGAGTCTGAGTAGAAGCTTGATTTTTCACCATCTTGAGTAGAAATAAATAAACCTATAAGGAATATTGTTGGAACTCCTACAAATAAAAGACTAGCTACGAATCCAAAATTAGTTGTTTCCATTTAGTTGACGGTTCTAATAGTTAATAAGACTATAGACGTATAAAATGAAATAAATGGGAAAAATCAACAATATTTATAAACTGATTAACAGTCTTAAACAATTTAACGAGGTAATTTTTTATTTTCACTAATTTTTTTTAGTTCTCCTAGATTTGAAGGAGGAGATTGTGGTTTTGTTAAAATAACTGCAGAGGATTTAATTATTGTTTGGCATGCAAGTCGCCAGTTTTCAGGCCTATTCTTGAGTTTTTCTTCTTCGACAGAGGTAAGAGGGCTTAAGGAATTTTTGTTTCCTCCTTCAACTGAAATAAAACAGGTGCTACATTGCCCTGCTCCTCCACAATTTCCTAAAATACCTTTGAGTCCATAAAGTTGTAAGTTCTCTTTCATTACTAATTCTCTTAAATTTTCACCAGGGCTACATTGAACCTCTAAATCTTCACGGATGAATCTGATAGTTGCCATTTTTTTAGTTATTTTTCATATTTTGGCGCTTTAGTTTGAGAATTGTGACCAAAATATTAACAATTTTTTGTCAAAAATTCCTTGTAAATGCAGACCTGCAAAGCGTTTTAACCAATTTTTGCAATAAGATAAATTTATTTACAAAAATCCCTCAAAGACTAAAAAACCCTTACTATCGTGATGTTTAGCTGTTTATTCAGCATAGTTATTAGAAATTAACCGATGGGATTGCCTTGGTATCGAGTTCACACAGTAGTTATTAATGACCCAGGTCGACTACTTGCTGTGCATCTTATGCATACTGCATTATTAGCCGGCTGGGCCGGTTCAATGGCCTTATATGAATTAGCCATTTTTGATCCTTCTGATGCTGTTCTCAATCCAATGTGGAGACAGGGAATGTACGTCATGCCTTTTATGGCAAGACTTGGTATAACGAGTAGTTGGAACGGATGGGATATTACTGGTGCTACAGGAGTTGATCCTGGATTTTGGAGTTTTGAGGGGGTTGCAGCAGCTCACATAGTATTTAGTGGCCTACTGATGTTGGCCTCAATATGGCACTGGACATACTGGGACCTAGACTTATGGGAAGATTCTAGAACAGGAGAGCCTGCTCTAGACCTCCCAAGAATCTTCGGAATTCATCTTCTTCTAGCTGGACTTACTTGTTTTGGATTTGGAGCATTTCATTGTGCAAACGTGGGAATTTGGGTTTCCGATCCTTACGGTTTAACTGGACACGTAGAGCCAGTAGCTCCTTCGTGGGGAGTAGAAGGTTTTAATCCCTTTAATCCAGGGGGTATAGTGGCCAACCATATTGCAGCTGGACTAATGGGTATCATTGGAGGAATTTTTCACATTACCAATAGACCTGGAGAAAGACTTTATAGAGCATTAAAACTTGGAAGCCTTGAAGGAGTTCTTGCTAGTGCGCTAGCGGCTGTATTATTCGTATCTTTTGTTGTTGCAGGTACAATGTGGTATGGATCAGCAACAACCCCAGTTGAGCTATTTGGTCCTACTAGATATCAATGGGATTCAGGCTACTTCAAAACAGAAATTAATAGAAGAGTTCAAGCTGCCATAGATGATGGCGCCACTAAAGAAGAGGCTTATGCATCTATTCCAGAGAAATTAGCCTTCTACGATTATGTTGGAAATAGTCCTGCTAAAGGAGGATTATTCAGAGTCGGAGCTCTTGTTAATGGTGATGGTTTACCAACCGGCTGGCAGGGTCACATCACTTTTCAAGATAAAGAGGGTAATGATTTAGAAGTTAGAAGAATACCTAACTTCTTTGAAAACTTCCCTGTGATACTTGAAGATAAGGAAGGCAACGTAAGAGCCGATATCCCATTTAGAAGAGCTGAAGCAAAGTATTCATTTGAGCAAACTGGCATTACAGCAACTATTTATGGAGGTGACCTAAATGGTCAAACATTTACTGATCCTGCAGTAGTCAAGAGATTAGCCAGAAAAGCACAGCTCGGAGAAGCATTCAAGTTCGATAGAGAAACTTATAAATCTGACGGTGTATTCAGAAGTTCTCCTCGGGCATGGTTTACATATGCACATTTATGTTTCGGATTGCTATTCTTGTTTGGCCACTGGTGGCATGCTTCAAGAACTCTTTATAGAAATTCCTTTGCTGGTATTGACGCTGAGATTGGTGACCAAGTTGAATTTGGTCTATTCAAGAAGCTTGGCGATGAAACCACTAGAAGAATCCCAGGAAGGGTTTAAACTAAACTTTATTAATTGATCTTATGGAAGCCTTCGCTTACGTTCTTATTTTAACTCTCGCAGTTGTAACTTTATTCTTTGCTGTCGCCTTTAGAGATCCACCTAAATTCGATAGGAAATAATCCCAAAAAAAACTCCTCTTAACAGAGAGGAGTTTTTTTTTACTTTTCATAATTAAGATATTACTCTACTATTAGAGTTAAAGTTCATTTACTTCACTAAATGCAGTGTCCAACCTGTCAAAATACAGATAGCAGAGTTTTGGAATCGAGATCAGCTGATAGTGGTAAAAGTGTTCGAAGAAGAAGAGAATGCTTAAACTGCAGCTTTAGATTTACCACTTATGAGAGGGTTGAAACACTGCCAGTTTCAATTATTAAAAAAGATGGAAGCAGAGAATTATTTAATAAAGAAAAATTATATACTGGCATTTTAAGAGCTTGCGAAAAGACTACTTTCACGAGTGAAGCAATTATTAATTTTGTAGATGGAATTGAATCACAAATCATTCAAGATTCTAATAAAGATATTAAATCTTCACAAATTGGCGAATTAATACTTAAAAACTTAAGGAAAGAAAACGAAGTCGCTTACATAAGATATGCTTCAGTATATAGAAAGTTTAATGGGGTTAAAGATTTTATTTCTACTCTTCAGTCTCTAAAGGGAAGTTCAAAAAACCAATTAGCTTCAATTTTGTAAAAACCAGCATCCTGAAGTGTAGAATACATATCACAAATACTTTTGCTATTAGTTTGCAGGCTAATATCATTCCTTTCTAACTACCTTAGGTAGTCTGCGTCCCTACAAATGAACGAAAATTCTTCTCAAACGATAAAAGAACTTTCTGAAGATCAAAAAATTAAAAATTCTTCTGAACCAGATAATAATTCAGCATCTCAAAATGAGGAAGAAATATCATTCGAAACAAAAGATATTCCTTCAGCAGATTCTTCATCAAGTAGAACAAATCTGGATTTTGAAAATGCAGGATTCACTCAAGAAGAGTTTGCATCACTATTGGGTAAATATGATTACAATTTCAAACCAGGTGATCTAGTAAAGGGAACAGTTTTTGCTTTAGAACCTAAAGGGGCCATGATAGACATAGGCGCGAAAACAGCCGCTTTTATGCCTGTCCAAGAAGTTTCAATTAACAGAGTTGAAGGACTAAACGATGTTTTACAACCTTCAGAAAGCAGAGAATTCTTCATAATGAGTGAAGAAAATGAAGATGGCCAATTAGCACTATCAATTAGAAGAATTGAATATCAAAGGGCGTGGGAAAGAGTTAGACAACTTCAAAAAGAAGATGCCACAATTTATTCTGAAGTTTTTGCAACAAATAGAGGTGGGGCTCTTGTGAGAGTAGAGGGCTTGAGAGGTTTTATTCCAGGGTCTCATATAAGTGCCCGAAAAATTAAAGATGACTTAGAAGGTGAGTACTTACCTTTAAAATTTCTGGAAGTTGATGAAGAAAGGAACAGATTAGTATTAAGTCATAGAAGAGCATTGGTTGAGAAAAAAATGAATAGACTTGAAGTGGGTGAAGTTGTAATAGGTTCAGTGAAGGGTATTAAACCGTATGGAGCCTTTATTGATATCGGCGGAGTAAGTGGTCTATTACATATTTCTGAGATCAGTCATGAACACATAGAAACCCCTCATAACATTTTGAACGTTAATGACCAAATGAAGGTAATGATAATTGACCTTGACTCTGAAAGAGGCAGAATTTCTTTATCTACAAAAGCACTTGAACCTGAACCTGGAGATATGTTAACTGATCCTCAAAAAGTTTATAATAAGGCTGAAGAGATGGCGGCAAAATATAAGCAAATGTTATTTGAGCAAACTGATGAAACTGAAGAAATTCCAACAGCTTCATCTGAAACAATTTAAATTTAAATTTACTATTTACTGATAAACGGAAATTATAAGTTTATTTATTTTTAAAAAGGTTTTTTTAAATTTACATTAATTGATTAGTAACGACAAACTAATTTAGGATAATATCTAATATTAAAAATTAGCTTAAAATGAGTGATTTTATCTTCACTTCTGAATCTGTAACTGAAGGACATCCTGACAAAATATGCGATCAAATAAGTGACGCAGTTTTAGATGCCCTACTTACAGAGGATCCAGAAAGCAGAGTTGCATGTGAAACTGTAGTCAATACTGGTCTTTGTTTGCTTACCGGAGAAATAACTTCAAAAGCAAAAATTGATTATATAAAACTAGTGCGGGATGTAATAAAAGAAATTGGTTACGAGGACTATAAAGCTGGTGGCTTTGACTCAAATAGTTGTGCTGTTTTAGTAGCACTTGATGAGCAATCACCAGATATTTCTCAAGGGGTAAACGACGCAGATGATGTTAACGATGATTTGGAAGACAATACTGGAGCTGGTGACCAAGGCATAATGTTTGGCTATGCATGCGATGAAACCCCTGAATTAATGCCTTTACCGATTAGCCTAGCTCATAGATTAGCTATTCAACTTGCCAAAGTAAGACATGAAAAAGTCCTAGATTATCTCCTCCCTGATGGCAAAACACAAGTAAGTATTGATTACGAAAAAGGGGTTCCAGTTTCGATCAATACAATCTTAATTTCAACTCAACATAATCCTGAGATTGATGGGATCACAAATGAAGAAGAAATTCGGCAAAGAATCAAAGAAGATTTGTGGACGAATGTTGTGATTCCAGCTACTGAAGATTTAGAAATAAAACCAAACATTCACAATACAAGATTCCTAGTAAACCCCACAGGGAAATTTGTCGTAGGAGGGCCTCAAGGAGATGCCGGGCTTACTGGTCGAAAAATTATCGTAGATACTTACGGTGGATATGCAAGACATGGAGGAGGAGCTTTCTCTGGCAAAGACCCTACAAAAGTTGACAGGTCAGCCGCATATGCAGCACGTTATGTAGCCAAAAGTATAGTTAAGGCAAAATTGGCGAAAAAAGCAGAAGTACAATTAAGTTACGCAATCGGAGTTGCAAAACCAATTTCCATTCTCGTTGAAACTTTTGATACTGGTGTTGTCTCACAAGCTAATTTGACTGAGCTTATAAAAAATAACTTTGATTTAAGACCTGCAGCAATAATAAAAGAATTTAACTTAAGAAACCTACCAAAAAAAATGGGAGGTAAATTTTTCAGAAAGACTGCCTCCTATGGACATTTTGGTAGAAGAGATCTTGAGCTCCCTTGGGAAAATGTTAAAGAAAAAGCAGCTCAATTAGAAGAGGCATCAAAAATCTTTTTATAAATTCTTTTTTCTATGCCTGAAAATTTTTATGGGGGATTAGATTTTGGAACCAGTGGGGCAAGAATATCAATAATTAATCTTCATAAGAAATTAGTATATTCAAATTCAGTACCTTATTCATACAGCTTTAAAAATCCAAACTCTTGGATCAATTCTTGTAAAAATCTATTAATTAGTTTACCTAATGAGGTAAAAATTAACCTTAATAAATTGGCTATCTCCGGCACTTCAGGAACTTTAATAGCTTCCAATTTAAAAGGAGAGCCGATGGGAGAAGCAATACCTTATGACCAAGCATGTAATGAACATAAGATCCTTCTTGAGTGCTTAACTTCCGAAGAAGATAATCTGCGAAATCCATACAGTAGTCTTGCTAAAGCATTAAAACTAATAGACAAATATGGGACAAATATACTTTTACGACATCAATCTGATTGGATCACTGGTTGGTTTTTAAAAGATTGGACTTATGGTGAAGAAGGTAATAATCTTAAACTTGGTTGGGATCTAAAAAGAGAATCATGGCCAAAAAGCTTTCTCAATACCTCATGGCAAAAATGCCTACCTCAAATAATAAAAAGTGGGCAAATTATTGGACAAGTGAATATTGATTTAGCAAAGAGATTTAACTTGAACAAGAAATTAATATTAATTTCAGGCACTACTGACTCTAATGCAAGTTTAATAGCTGCAGGTTTAGGTAAAGAAGATGGTCTCACAGTATTAGGGACAACTATTGTAGTTAAAAAAATTATTAATAACCCTATTAAAAAACAAGGAATTACGAATCATGTAGTAAACGGAGATTGGATATGTGGAGGAGCATCAAACGCAGGCTGCGGTATTTTGTCAAAGTTCTTTTCTGATTTAGAAATAAAGGAGCTCAGTCGACAAATAAATCCATCAAAAAAAACTTCTTTAAATCTTTTACCTCTTAATAGTATAGGAGAGAGATTTCCTGTTAATAATTCTAATTTAAAGCCAATACTTGGTCCAAGGCCAGTAAGCGACTCACTGTATTTACATGCATTATTTGAGGGGCTAGCCAAGATCGAATTGAGAGGATGGGAAAAACTAAGCGAACTAACAGGTTCCCTTCCAAAAAAAATTATTACTATTGGTGGAGGTTCAAAAAACCCACAATGGAGAAAAATAAGAGAAAAAATTATCAATATACCAATAGTTTCCTGTAAAAAAACTACTTCATTTGGCACTGCCTTATTAGCGATTAATGCAAAATAATAGTTTTTTGGAATATTTGATGAAGATATAAAATTTTTAATAAAAAGGGTTTCACAAACTACACATCGTAATTTAAAGTATATAGGTTAGAGCCGGGATAGCTCAGTTGGTAGAGCAGGCGACTGAAAATCGCCGTGTCCCCAGTTCAAATCTGGGTCCTGGCACCTTTAAAACCCTGTCCTAGACAGGGTTTTATACTTTCAAATCATTGAAAACTCGTTATTTTTTTCGTATTTTTTATAACTTAAAATCTTTAGTTTTCGACTCTGCAGACTTGACCAATAACACCCAAAATCAGGGTATCTCCATTTGGATCTTGCCAATTAGCTAAATCATTGAAATTACTATTTGCTTCATCTATTGAGACATCAACATCTCTAAATGATTTTTCAAAACAATTTATATCCATTGTATAGAGAATATCCTTAGTAATTTCACTTTTTGATTTGGGAATAAATTTACTCAATACTCTTACAGAGCCATCCTCATTCCTTTTTATACTTTTCCTATCCCATAACTGCTCTCCGTATTCACTTTTAGGGACTCCAACCCATTCATGAGGCAAGGCTTCTGATTTTTTTATTGATATACAAAAGAAAACAATAATCGAAAGGACTAAATTAAATATATTCCTAAAAAATATTGAATTGACTTTATTATTAGAATTAATCATGACTACTTGTGGCATACAAATATTTTTATTAGTAGGAAATATAAGATTAAAAATTTATAAAAATTTTTATTGATTAGTATTTCTATTATAGATAGAATCAAATATTAAATTAAGAATTTACTTCCAATAAATTTATTAGAAAAATAATGAATAAAATACAGAAATTTCTCTCAGTAGTTTTTTTTATAGCAATATTTGTAGTATTGATTTATTTAATCCAAAATTATGGGATTGAACCTCTAAGGAACAAAATAGAAAGTATGGGTATTTGGGCTCCTTTTGGAATATTCATACTCAGAGGAGTAAGTATTATTTTACCTGCCCTTCCAAGTTCAGCTTATTCTCTGCTAGCTGGTTCATTACTAGGATTTCAAAAAGGTTACATGACAATAATCTTGTCTGATATAGTTTTTTGTCAAGCTGCTTTCTTTATCGCAAGAAATTATGGTCGGGTTCCTGTACGTAATTTAGTTGGCCCGAAAGCAATGAAAAAGATTGAAAGTTTTAATCAAAACCAGCTAGAAGAAAATTTCTTTCTTATGACAGGTCTACTAATGACTGGCCTTTTTGATTTTTTAAGCTACGCAATTGGTATTGGTGGAACTCGGTGGAAAATATTTACTCCTGCCTTATTAATAAGTCTTCTAATCAGTGACTCTATACTAGTAGCAGTAGGAGCTGGAGTTAGCCAGGGAGCAGGATTATTTCTAGGGATTGCTCTATTGGGAATGTTTGCTTTGGCGACTATTTCAGGATTGGCAAAAAATAAAATACCTAAATAACAAACCAGTTGATAATTCTGTAATCAAAGATGAAAGATATGACATTTTCGCAAACAATAACTATATAAATAATGATCCATGCAAGAATAGGAATCGATTAATTTTTAAAGTTATTAGATGACTCCATTTAGACCAACTTCATATAATCGCCCTGGAGAACAAATATCAACTACTCCTTCTGGATTAAAAGTAACTTCTGCAAAGAGATTAATGGTGGATTCAATGGTAAGGATGATACAAAAAGCAGAAAATCATTCCGTAGAAGATAAACTTGACGAAGAATCTAATAATAATTAATCAATTCATTGATAAAAGTATAGGAGAGTGGAAATCTATTAGAAGTTCTCACACTTTAGCTTTTCAGGAATTTGAAAACTCAACTAGTAAAATATATATAAAACATATCAACAAAAAAAATAAAAAAGTCGTTGAGATTTTTAAAAATTATAAATTCAGTTTAAACATAGATAGTATAGCCATTTCTATAAACTGGCAAGCTATTAGTGATTGGGAAGATGATTATATGAGTGAGGGAGGTGAAACTATTCTGATTTTTTTACCCAAAGATGAAAATTCAGGAATTGTTCTAAGAAATAAAGGTTATACAGAATCCTTTATTTCATCATCCAATTATTTTGTTGATGAACAAAACAATTTACATATTAAAACTATTTATAAATCAACAGTTTCCGAAGAAAGAATTTCCTTTTTATCCACTCATGTAAGATCCAGGTTTTCTACTATTAGAAATCTGGAAAACAACTCAGTTATACAGACATCACATACTTCAGAGATAAGGAATTTAGCTAGTTTAAAAGATTAATTATCCTTTCAAATTGAAACTCTGTTTCAGATATTAATTTAGGAAGAAAGCCTTTGTTTCCACTCATATTATTAACTGTTGAATTCAAATCAGAGATAGTTGCATCTCGCATTAATTGAAAAACCCTTCTTGCATTTCTTAATGGTACCCCAAGAGCAAGATAAGTATTTTTAAGATCCTTCAAACAACTTTTTTCTAAAACTGATTCATCATTAGAAATTAAAAGATAAGCAACAATCCTTAGGATTATTTCTCCATCTCTTAAACAAACGGACATCTTGTTAGTTGTATTTAAAGATATTTTTGAATTAAGTGAATCTTGATTTTCGCAAATCATTGCTGTTACAGCGTCTGCTGCAATTGCATGAGAATTATTAGTAATTGAGCTTATTGCATCTAATCTTGAGTTTGCACTATTAATAAATTCTTTTATATTGCTTAAATCATTTAATTTCTTATCGGCTAACAATTGTTTATTATTCTTTGAAACTGACATTCCTGAAGTAAAAATTTAAAGACCGATATTAAGAATAATACAAAGCTAGTAAAAACAATACAATTTCAAACTTAACGCAACGCTTCTTAATTAATAACTTCATTCCAAAGTGATCGTTGAAATAATTCAAATAAAAAATTTTTTTTCCGCTAATATGAAACTACATTTTTAATAAAGTTTTGGATCAACAGGATTTAAAATTATCAAAGAAACTTATTTCCTCATATAAAAAGAGATTGGAAAAAGAAATTCTAGACAGAAGTATGAAATTAAAGATGCCTCAAAATAAATTTGAAGAAATAATTAATAACAATAATGAACTTATAAATTTAAAAAAAGCGTTAGAAGATCTAGAAACGGAATCTGAATCTCGTAGTAAAGTCTGATTTTTGAAAAACCCTTCCAAAAGTGCCTCAAACCAACAATTTCCTTTTTAAGTCCCTAAACAATCAACAACTTCAAGCAGTAAAACATGTTTATGGACCATTACTAGTTGTAGCAGGTGCAGGTAGCGGGAAAACTAAAGCTCTTACACACAGAATTGCAAATCTTATTGAAAATAACTCTATAGATCCCTATAACATTCTCGCAGTCACTTTCACTAACAAAGCTTCTAAAGAAATGAAAGCAAGATTAGAGGTTCTTCTAGCCCAAGAATTAGCTTTTATTCAATTTGGTCAGCCTTGGACAACTCTCAATGAAATTGATCAAAATCAATTAAGAACAAACGTTCACCAAGAAAGGCTTCAGAACCTTTGGATCGGTACTTTCCATTCCTTATTTTCAAGACTTCTGAGATACGATATTGAAAAATATACTGATCCTGAAGGCTTAAAATGGACAAGACAATTTTCAATTTATGATGAAACAGATTCTCAAACATTAGTAAAAGAAATTATCAGTCAAGATATGAATCTTGATCCAAAAAGATATGATCCCAAAAAGATTAAAAGATTAATAAGTAATGCTAAAAATCAATGCTTAACGTCTAATGATCTTTTAGAAAAAGCAGATAATAATTTTGATAAAACAGTTGCAGAAGCCTACAAGAGATATAGGATTTCGCTCTCAAAAAATAATTCTTTAGACTTTGATGATCTTCTACTTTTGCCTGTTTTCTTATTGAGGCAAAATGATATAGTCAGAGATTACTGGCACAGAAGATTTAAACATATTTTAGTTGACGAATATCAAGATACAAATAGAACACAATATGAACTTATAAAATTAATTACGGCTGGAAATACTGAATCAAAAAAATTCTTTAATTGGCAAGATAGATCAATTTTCGTAGTTGGGGATGCTGATCAAAGTATTTATAGTTTCAGAGCAGCTGACTTCAGAATTTTAATTGGTTTTCAAGAAGATTTTAAAACTTCCATCAACGACGATACAAAATCATCTTTAATTAAATTAGAAGACAATTATAGGTCATCTTCCAATATCCTTGATGCTGCAAACTCACTAATTGAAAACAACTCTGAAAGAATTGACAAAGTTTTAAAGGCTACTAAAGAAAAAGGGGAACTTTTAACGTTACTCAGCTGTGATGATGAAATTTCCGAAGCAGAAGCAATTACCAATAAAATAAAATCACTCAATAACTATAATCAAAACCCAATTTGGAAAAATTTTGCAATTTTATATCGAACCAGAGCTCAGTCGAGAGTACTAGAAGAATCTCTTGTAAGGTGGCGCATTCCTTATACAATTTTTGGAGGATTGCGTTTTTATGATAGAAGAGAAATTAAAGATGCAATAGCATATTTGAAAGTTCTGGTTAATTCTTCAGATAACGTTAGTCTTTTACGAATCATAAATGTTCCTAGAAGAGGGATTGGTAAGACTACTATTCAAAAACTGAATGAACTATCTAATAGGTTAAATATCCCATTATGGGAGGTTCTCAATGATAAGCAAAGTCTTGAAGAAACAATAGGTAGATCATCAAAAGGAATTAATAAATTTACTGAAATTATGAATGATCTACTGTGTTACCTAGAAAATTCAGGTCCTGCTCAACTACTACAACTTATTTTAGAAAAAAGTGGTTATTTAAGTGACTTACTCTCTAGTGGAACTGAAGAATCTGAAGATAGAAGAAATAATTTACAAGAACTAATTAATGCAGCAACTCAATATGAAGAAGAAACAGAAAGTGGAGATGTAGAGGGATTTCTTTCTACAGCAGCCTTAACAACTGATAATGATACGAAGAAAAATAATCCTAACTCTGTAACTCTCATGACTCTGCATAATAGTAAAGGTTTAGAATTTCAAAATGTTTTTATCACTGGGCTAGAACAAGGCCTCTTCCCTAGCCATAGATCAATAGATACTCCCTCACTTCTTGAAGAGGAAAGAAGATTATGCTATGTAGGTATTACTAGAGCTAAAGAAAGAGTTTTCTTGAGTCATGCCAGAGAAAGAAGATTATGGGGTGGCATGCGTGAACCAACAATTCCTTCAATATTTCTCTCGGAAATACCTGAAGATTTAATGGATGGCGAATTACCACAAACTGGTGGTGCTTCAATAAGAAGGGATTGGCATCTTGATCGTTTAACTAGAGTTGATCGAAACAATCCAAATGAATTTGTTAACAAACCAATAAATGCAGTAAGGAAATTATATTCAGGTCCCAGTAAAGGGAAAAACTGGATAGTGGGAGATATGCTAATTCACTCAAAGTTTGGGAAAGGTGAAATCATACATATTTTTGGGAGTGGGGAAAAAATATCTTTAGCAGTAAAATTTGGTGATAAAGGGAGTAAAATTCTTGATCCCAGATTAGCTCCAATTCGTTATGTAAGTTAAAACTCATGAACGATATCTCTGATTACATCCAAGGGGAATTAATCAAAACTCCATTTAATCTATATAACCTAATTGCTAAATACATAGAATCTAATAAGAATACTAAAGTAGCTTTTGTTGGCGGTTATTTAAGAGATTTATTAATTAGTAAATTCCACAAAAAATCGTTTTCTAAACCTGTAGATATTGATCTTGTTATTGAAGGATCCTCTATTTCTCTTGCAAAATTTATAAAAAAAAATATCGTAAATGTAGATTTATGTTTAATCAAGGAATTTAATTTATATAACACTGTAGAAATAAATATTAATGACTATAAAATTGATATTGCCTCTGCAAGAAAAGAAATTTATTCTGCTCCAGGCTTAAATCCCACAGTAAATAAAAGTACTATTGAGGAGGATCTTAAGAGGAGAGATTTCACTATAAATTCAGTAGCCTTCGAGGTCTCGACAAGGAAAATCTATGATCTTTATGGAGGAATTTCTGATATAAAAAGTAAAAGATTGAACTTACTTCACAGTAATAGCATTTCAGATGATCCAAGTAGATTAATTAGATGTGCAAAATATGCTTCAAGGTTAGATTTCAATATTTCAAATAATTCCCTCAAACAATCTCAAGAAACAGTTAGACAATGGCCATGGAAAAGTTCAGAAACTCATCAGAAAATGATTTACCCTCCTGCACTAGGCATACGAATAAGGATGGAGCTAGCTGAAATATGTAAACACGATAATTTGGCTAGTGTGATTTCGATAATTCATAAATGGGAAATTATTTCAATCTTAAATGAAAATATTAAAGTCGATAAAAGATTTTTAAGAGGACTTAATTGGATCAAGAAGTTAAAAGGAAATCATATGCTTTACTTATTAAAAGACTCAGCAGATTTAGAAAAAGCATGTCAAAGATTTTTGGTAAATAATAGTGAGATAAAAATATTAGAAGATTATATAAATATCAAAAAGATATTTAAAACAAACCAAAAAAATTTCAATCATTTTTCTCCATCAAGTTGGACAGAATTTATTGAGAACAGAAATCTTAATGATGAGACAGTTAAATTATTAATTTGTGATGGAGGACCATACTGGCGTAAATTGTTTAAGTGGTTATTTATTTATAAATTCATAAAATCAAAAAAAGATGGAGAAACATTAAAAAAAGAAGGATGGGATCCAGGGAAGAAGATGGGAAAGGAAATCAAAAGATTAAGATATTTGGAAATTGACAAATTAAATAGAAATTAATTACATTTTTACAACCTCTCCAACCTTATACCATTTATCCTTTAGAACATTTTCATATTTGCGATTACAACTAATCAACAAGGGTCCACATGTTTGAGGATCTAATAGTAATGATATTCTCTCGTTAAAAGTCTCTTGATCTAATGATTTTTCGTTTAAAAAATTAATTATTCTTTTTTGCTTATTTACTTTATAAATTTTGTCAAAAATTTCTTTATTAGATTCAAAGAAAGTACTTTTAACATTTTTTCTTATTAAATCAAATACTCCAGGATAAGCTTTAAATGCAAATAAATCTAATAAAACTTTTAGTGGCTCAAGATTATTGCTTTGCCTATATAAATTAGATGATTCAACCATTTCTTTAAGATGTCCAATAAATCCATATCCAGTAATGTCAGTCGCGGCATTGACTAATGATTCTTTAAATTGATTTTGAAAAAGATAAATTTCATCAAGCAAATATTGCTGACTCTTTACTAAATTATTAATTACTTCAGAAGAACTACCTAGCATATTAATATTTTGCATTTGACTAGCAAAGTAAATCCCAACGCCAAGAGGTCTAGACATCATGAGAATATCCCCAATATTCATTCCAGATTTAAGCCATGGTTTTGCTCCATTTTTTAAAATACCTTGAACTGTTAAAGAAACATCTATTCCTAATGGATAAGGTTTATTTACTAAACTTCTTGCCTCGAAAGTATGGCCTCCAAGTAATTCTCCTCCATGATCCTCAACTGTTGATTTAATACCTTGAAGTGATTGAGAAAAGAGGTAACTCTGAAATTCCCTTTCAACTTTTGGTAATGAAATTAAAGCCTGCGCAGATGAAAGTTTTGCTCCGCATGCCCACAAATCTGAGCAAGCATGCAAAGTAGTAATTTTTGCATTAAGCCAAGGATCACTTACCAAAGCAGGAAATCCATCTACACTTTGCAAGATAATATCTTGACCATTTTGATATATCTCAACTGAATCTTCAGGAGAAGAGGCAAAAGAATCTAAATTAGATTTTATTAATGATTTGTTCAAAACAAATTGGGGAATCTTAGCTGCACACCCCCTGCAATCATTAAATGAAATATTTTTTTCATTATTTTTCATAATTAGCCTTTTAAATCTAAATTTATTTACAAATTTCAGATCAATTTTATGTTTTAAAATCCAAAATAGGAAAGAAGGGCCAAAAACAAAATTGCGATAAATAGCAAAAGCCTTTGAATGATGGCTTTGAAATGTATTAACTATTTGCAATCCGATCCTTTGAGGAAACCACTTTTTTAATGATCCCCCTTCTACATTCTTTTTTAGATTTTGGACTAATGTATTTACAACTTTTACTGCAAAAACTCCCGATGCAGGTCTTCTTGCTGAATCTACAACTGCACAATCACCCACAGCAAAAATTCCGGAAAAACTTTTCAACTGCAAATTCTGATTTGTAATTATTCTGCCATGAGAATCCGAATCTAATAATTTTTTTTGTATCCATAAAGGAGCTGTATTTCCAGTACATAAAAGAATCTTGCCATAATCAAAATTTAGGTTTTCAACTAAATCAATATTAGAATTCCGTAAACTCTTTAGAATTTTATTATTAATTTTTCTTGAATCACATAATAATTTTAAAGATCTACCTCTCCATCTTTTTCTCAAAGCATATGATACTTCGATTGCTGCGAGGCCACTCCCAACTATTACGAATGGAGGTTCACTCACTGAATCCAGAATGTCCTCTTTTTGTATTAAATCATAAGCCCTCAAAAAAGGTTTAATTGTAAAAGCATTTTGATTTTTAACTAGTGACTCAAATTCTTTTGGAATTATTGTTTGACTTCCACAATTAAGAACCAACTTCGAATAATTAATTGACGGTCTATTACTTAAAAAAATTTTCTTTAAATTAAAGTCGATATCGTTTACTTCTTCTTCAACAAAAGATATTTTTGCATTTTTTGCTAAAGACTTTATATCAATTAAACTCTCTTCTAAAGAAATTGATTTTGAAAGCACCGATGGGAACATTGCCGAATAAACCAAATGAGAATCTCTAGATATAATTGAAACAGGAATCACTGGCATTAATTTCGTAGACATTAACCATTTCTTAATTAAAAGAACATTTGCATGTCCTCCTCCAATTAGTACTAGATGATTAAAAGTCATTTACATCACAATGAATAAAGAACATTTATTACCAATTGAAAAATCAAGATTAGGAGTAATTGGTGGGAGTGGATTTTATTCAATGAACCAAATAGATTACTTAAGAGAAATAGAAATCAATACTCCCTATGGTAAACCTTCTGATTCAATAAGAGTATATAGTCTTGGAAATTTAGAGATAGCATTCATTCCAAGGCATGGAAGAACACATAGATTAAATCCTACTGAAATCCCTTACAAAGCTAATATTTGGGCTCTAAGATCAATCGGAGTAAGATGGATTATAGCTCCATCAGCAGTTGGTTCATTACAAGAACAGATAAGGCCACTTGATATAGTGGTGCCAGATCAATTTATTGACAGGACAAAAAACAGACCAGCTACGTTCTTTAACGAGGGAGCTGTAGCACACGTAACTATGGGAGATCCCTTTTGCACAAATTTATGCCGTATATTAAGTGAAATCGGAGAAAAAAATATTCCTGGTGGTAGACAGTTGCATAGAGGGGGCACCTATCTCGCAATGGAAGGTCCCGCTTTCTCAACTAGAGCAGAATCTAATTTATATAGAAGTTGGGGATGTTCAATAATAGGAATGACGAATCATACAGAAGCAAGATTAGCTAAAGAAGCTGAAATAGCTTACTCCTCATTGTCAATGGTTACTGATTATGATTGCTGGCATCAAACTCATCAAGAAGTTTCAGTAGAGATGGTTTTGGATAATCTTAGATCGAACACTGAAGTGGCTAATAAAATAATCTTCGAAGTCGCCAAATTAATTGAAAAAGAAAGACCAAAAAGTAAATCTCATTTTTCATTAAAAGATGGATTGATAACAGAAAAACAAAATATCCCAAGCTCTGCAAAAGAGAAACTGAGGATATTTACTGATTCATATTAGACGTACTAAATTTTAGTGATTGTCAGGTCAAGGTAAAGATTTTGTTATCCTCCAGCTCCGACTCCTTGGTATGAGCCATAGAAAAATATTCCTAAAACGAAGATAACAGCGATTCCACCTGCTGTAGCAACAAGCCATAGAGGAAGAGTTCCTTCTGTCCATCGTCTTTCCCATGCAACTGCTGGTCTACCGTCGGGAAGTCTATCTGGGATTCTTCCATCAGGTCCTTTTAATTTACTCATAATTTTAATTTAATTGAAAAAGTAACTGGAAAATAAAATTCCCAATACAAAAACTGATAACAAACCTAAATAAAGGCTTGTACGGTTAAGTTCAACTGGAACTTTGTTAGGATTTTCGTTTACTTGCATGATAGTTAAATTTATCGGGCTACAAATTGCATAGCAGCAATCGAACCTAAAAAGAATACTGATGGAATAGCTAAAGCGTGAACTGCTAGCCAACGAACAGTAAATATAGGATAGACGCGGACTTCCGCAGCCTGCATTGGAGCTTGAGAATTAGTCATTGTTATTTTGTTCTTAAATCTAGTTGAGATTTAGCTTCATATCTTTGTGTTACAACAGGCGCTTTAGATTCTGATGATTGGAAATAACTATCTGGACGAGGAGTCCCGAAAGCATCGTAGGCTAAGCCTGTATATACGAATAGGAAGCCTGCTATAAAAATAGCTGGTAATGTTACTGCATGAATAATCCAGTACCTAATACTGGTGATTATTTCAAAGAAGGGGCGTTCACCCGTTGAACCTGCGGCCATAATCACAAATGTTTACCCTATGATCTTACAGTGTAAAATCATAAGTTCGCGAAGAAATTAACAGCTTGGTTACAGACAGTTGCTAAATCAGTCGAAAATTAAGTTTTTTTTTATTTTTTACTCTGGTTATGCAAACTTAGCTATTCCATTTAAGGATATAACCACGTTCGCCAAGTACAAACCCTTTTTGATTATCAAAAGCATCCTTATCAAGGAATACTATCTTAATATAGTTTGTTGGCAATTCAGAAGCAATAGGGTCTTTCTTCCAAGTTTTACCTTGATCTTTACTTACTATTAAAGTGCCATTACCACCTCCAGCCCATATATCACCATTTGGATCCCATCCCATGTCTAAATAATTGTATCCATTAAGTATAGGTATAATAGGCTTTGACCAATTTTCAAGATCGTTAGTATCTTCATTAAATCTGATTTCTGCACCTCTAGAAAGCATCCATAGACTTCCTTCTGGATTGAAACCAATACTTTGAACTCTCTTGCTGCTTGCTCTTTGATGAGCTATCCATGCATCGCTATCATTTTCCAAGGTAGAAAAGAAATTACCCAGACTACTTACGCTTACATAATCTCCGTCTTTAGTTCTTCTTAAATCTCTTACACCTCCAGAACCAGATGCATCTACAACTTTTGCATTCCATGATTCACCACTATCTGATGTTTCATAGATTGCACCAGCAGTGGTGGCCAATTCTGCAATCCCTGAATCAACAGTCGTTATTAGAAATGGTTGACCTGGTAATTTGTTACCCAAAGATAAACGAGTCCAATTTTTTCCCGCATCGAGTGTATGCATAACTAATGAGGGCTGACCTATTAACCACCCTTCTTCACCCTTGAAGTCAATATCTAGCAGACGAAAGTTCTCTTCGCTTGGTAAATCTAAATTTCTTTTTTCCCAAGTTTCTCCCCCATCATTAGATTCCATGATGAGTCTATTAGAACCTACTAAAAATCCATTTTTATCATCTATAAAATCAACATCTAAAGCATTAGCCTGGTCCTCAAACTGAATTGTTTTCCAAGGGCTGCTATCACTTATCTTTACTCCTGTAGATGAACAACTGCTCAATACAAAACAAAGAAGGATAGATAAAAGAAGATTGGGAATACTAGTAATAATTTTTTTCATTTGTATATATTAGTGCAAAGAGTACAAAGAAAGGAACATAGCAGCAGCAAAAGCTAGCCCTCCAAAAATCAAGATATTTTTTTGTCCAGGAGGTAAACTATTGAAACCAAACCCATAGACTAAATTTTCTTCAAAACCACTAGGTTTAGATTTAGGACCAATATCCTTGTAGAAATTTTTACCTGCTCGACAAACAGGGCAAGCGAATGTATTCCCATCCAACTCTAAAAAAGGAGTATTTTTAGGTATATTTAATTTTTTATTCCCTTCAGACGGATCATAAATGTATCCACAACTTCTACATTCGAATCTATTTTGTTCTAAATTAAGTACAGGTTGTTCAACATTTTCTCCTGAGGAGTTTTTAGAGAGTTTTTCTTTCTCAAAGTCTTCAACTATCTTGTTTTCCTCAGAGGTTGGTTGAATGTTTTCACTCACGGTTTATTATTGTTCTTTAAGAACTTTAAAAGATTTTGCTTAATTAAGCGACTTTTATTCAAAATTAATTTTTTAAGATGTTTTTATTAACTGGCTATGAATATTTTTTAGGTTTCCTTATTATTGCCGCAGCTGTTCCAGTATTAGCTCTAGTTACTAATCTCATCGTTGCCCCAAAAGGAAGAACAGGGGAAAGAAAACTTACGTATGAATCTGGAATGGAGCCTATAGGAGGAGCATGGATTCAATTTAATATTCGTTATTACATGTTTGCCTTGGTTTTCGTTATATTTGATGTAGAGACAGTATTCCTTTATCCTTGGGCTGTTGCCTTCAATAGATTAGGCTTATTAGCTTTTATTGAGGCTTTGATTTTCATTGCAATACTTGTTATCGCTCTGGCATACGCATGGAGGAAAGGTGCTTTAGAATGGAGTTAAAAAATTGAATCCACAATTATCCCCAAAAGCAATAAGAGAAATCCGAGAAGGAACTTGTAATCCTCTTGGTGCACCCCAAGTTACAACCGATTTAAGCGAAAACATTATATTGACAAGTTTAGACGATCTTCATAATTGGGCTAGGCTAAGCAGTCTATGGCCCCTCCTTTATGGAACAGCTTGTTGTTTTATAGAATTTGCTGCCTTAATTGGATCAAGATTTGATTTTGATAGATTTGGATTGGTACCTAGAAGCTCGCCAAGGCAAGCAGATTTACTAATAGTTGCAGGGACAGTAACAATGAAGATGGCTCCCGCTCTTGTAAGACTTTATGAGCAGATGCCTGAACCAAAATATGTTATCGCTATGGGTGCTTGCACAATCACTGGAGGTATGTTCAGTGCAGATTCTACAACTGCAGTAAGAGGCGTTGATAAATTGATACCAGTTGATTTATACCTTCCAGGATGTCCGCCAAGACCAGAAGCAATTTTTGATGCTGTTATTAAATTAAGAAAAAAAGTTGGTAATGAATCAATTTTAGAGCGCACAAAAACAGAGCAAAATCACAGATACATAACATCTGATCACGAAATGAATCTTGTTTTCTCAGAAAATACAGGTGAATATCTAAACAAAACTTCAGCTAACGTAATACCATCCTCCAAAAAAGAAAAAATAACCGAATTACCTGAAAATACCGAAAAAACTGAAATTATTAATTCTGCAGAAGATTAATGGAAAAAGATAGTTTAGCCAAATCCTCAGATACCTCTATAGAAAAAGAAGGCTTTATAAGCCAATCCTTGTCGAAAGATGGAATTCCAAATCAATCTTTACCTGATGATCACATAGGAATCGAAAACATTTCTGTGGAACCTAACAAATTATATGAAGCAGTATCCGCCTTAAGAAATTACGGCTTCAATTATCTCCAATGTCAAGGAGGATATGATGAGGGACCAGGAAAAAATCTTGTGAGTTTCTACCATTTTATAACTGTTGATGATTTACAAAAAATAGAAAAAATTAAGGAAGTCAGATTAAAAGTCTTCTTAAAAAGAGATTCTGATTTATCCATCCCTAGTTTGTATAAACTTTTTAAAGGAAGTGATTGGCAAGAAAGAGAAACTTTTGATATGTATGGGATAAATTTTATTGATCATCCGAATCCCAAAAGATTATTAATGCCTGAAGATTGGAGAGGATGGCCATTACGAAAAGATTATATTCAGCCAGATTTCTATGAACTTCAAGATGCTTATTAATTTAATCTTTTTAATTTGCGATAAATAAACATAACTGCTCTTGCTAGTCTCCTTGGATCATGTCTAAGGGTTGGAGTTATTCTTTTTGAATACAATGGTGCTTGCAAAACATAATAACCCTCAGATAATAACTTTTCTTTATTACATTGGACAGGCTCTGCTCCTTTACTTTCGTAATAGTCTACTAATGGGGACTTTTCAAATTGAATCTGAGATAAGATTGCATTAAAAATTCGAGTATTAACTCCAAAATTTGATAATTGTTTTTCTATTGCTTTGATATGTTGATAGACATCAAGACCATCTGTTTCTCCAGGCTGAGTCATTAAATTACTAATATAAATTTTAGGAGCGTTACTTTGCAATAAGGCATCTACTATCTCTGGTACTAACAGATTAGGCAATAAAGAAGTGTATAGACTACCTGGGCCAAGAACAATTAAATCAGCTTCTTTTATAGATTCAAGAGCACTTGGAAGAGCTGAAGGATTTTCCGGTAGGTAACCAATCCTCGATATTAATTTCTTAGATTTACTGATATTACTTTCACCAAAAATTTTTTCACCATCTTCTAATTCGGCCCATAACATAACATCAATATTTGTTGCAGGTAAAACTTGACCTTGTACCGCTAAAACCTTGCTAGAAGCTTGAACTGCTTTTTCTAAACTGCCTGTAATTGTTGTTAAAGCTGACAAGAATAGATTTCCAAAACTATGACCTTCCAGACCACTTCCCCCTGAAAATCTGTACTGAAATAATCTAGTTAAAATAGGTTCTTCATTTGATAAGGCTGCCAAACAATTTCTAATATCTCCTGGAGGTTGCACACCTAATTGTTTTCTAAGAATTCCACTACTGCCACCATCATCAGATACAGTTACGATTGCTGTAATATTGCTACTATAATTTTTTAAGCCTTTTAGTAAAGTAGATAAGCCTGTACCACCCCCAATTGCGACAATATTTGGGCCTCTGTTTAATTTACTTTTAACTCTTAATGCATCAACTAAAAATGTATCTTTTTCTGGAACAAGCGCTTTCTGAATAGAATTAATACTTCTGTTTTGTCCAATCCCTATTAATAATATTCCAATAACAAAAATAATTGGTCCCAGCAATGAAACTGGCAAAATACTAGTTAAACCTGTAATTACAGAAAAAAAGATTTCAATAAGCCAATAGAGCGGTCTTAAATTTGTCCAAATTGCCACGCCTAGTAATGTAGTCAAAAAACCTATCGCAGATGTAAACATCCATCTTTTTATTACCAACCCTGGCAAAAGCCAACTCAAAATTCTTAAGATCCTCTTCAATAAAACAAAATTAGATTTTTTAAAATTTTTATAATACCTTCTTACTCTTTTTTTTCGAATATTCATTTAAAACCTCTCAATTTATTTTTATCAAATTTAAAAACCTTATACATACATTATAAATCAAATTCATACACCCTTTTTTTATTCCTAAAAATAGGCAATATATAATTGATGATGAATACTTTTATAAAGGTTTTGAAGAAATCAAAGCATGCGGTTCAAACAAAAGACCTTTCAATAGGTTGGGGAGAAAATAATGTGCTTAATAAACTTAATTTTGAACTTAACGAAGGCGAAAAATTAGCTATAGTTGGACCATCAGGTTCAGGTAAATCAACAATCTTAAAAATATTGGCAGGTCTGCTTTTACCTACCAAAGGAGAGTTAAAGATATTTGGTGAAAAACAAACATATTTGAGACTAGATCAAGATAATCCTCCTGATGTAAGACTTGTTTTTCAGAATCCCGCATTATTAGGATCTTTAACCATAGAAGAAAATGTTGGTTTTTTACTAAAGAGAAATAAAAATCTATCCAAAAAGTTAATCCATGAAATAGTTTGTGAATGTTTAGCTGAAGTGGGCTTATTCAATATTGAGAACAAACTGCCAAATGAACTAAGCGGAGGAATGCAAAAAAGAGTGAGTTTCGCGAGGGCTTTAATTACGGATCAAACTCTTAATAAAAATACTAAACCCATATTACTTTTTGATGAACCAACTGCAGGTCTCGATCCAATTGCTTCATCAAGAATTGAAGATTTAATTAATAAGACAAATAATAAAGCCAACGGATCATCTATTGTTGTTAGCCATGTTCTTAGTACTATAGAAAGGTCATCAGATAAAGTTTTAATGCTTTATGGAGGCAAATTTAGATGGGCAGGTTCTGTAGATGAATTCAAAGAGAGTAAAGATCCCTATGTATTTCAATTTAGGCATGGGAAACTTGATGGTCCAATGCAACCCAAAGACATTTAGAAATTATGCGTAGAAGTTTACGAGATTCAATAGTTGGATTTTCCTTGTTAGGAGGGATTTTAATATTCACATTTTTTTCTTTTTGGCTCAGAGGAGTAAAGTTATCCTCAAAAAATTGGCACCTCTTTGCCGAATTTAATAACGCAAGCGGTTTATCAAAAAAATCTCCAGTTACTTACAGAGGAATTCTTGTTGGGTCAATAGAGGATATCTTATTTACTAATGAATCAATTACGGCAAAAATTGTTTTAAATAATCCTGAAATTATCCTCCCTAGGCCAGCATTTGCGAGGGTAGTAACCAACTCTTTCCTGGGAGGAGATGTTCAAGTTGCTTTAGAAACTAGCGAAAAAACAATTCCAAAAAACATTTACAAGCCTACATCCGATAAATGCGATTCTAAATTAATTATTTGTCAAGGAGATACTATTACTGGGAAACAATTATCAAGTCTTTCAAATATTACCAATAGAATAAGTCAACTTTTAAAAGAATCAAATCAAGAAAACTTAATTGAAAATATCGTTAATTCAATAGATCAATTTGATACAACACAAGAAAATCTCGATGAACTAATTTATTTATCAAAGCAAGAAATATTGCGAGTTGAACCTTTAATTAAACAAATCGCAGTTGCCGCGGATCATTTGAACAATATTTTGTCTACTATCGATAACGAGGAAACCCTTAATGACATTAAATTGACAATAAATGCTGCTAGGTCTATCTCAACCAAAATAGATGATATGAGTGATGATTTTGAAAAATTAACACAAGATCAAGAATTAACTAAATCTATAAGAGATTTAACGATTGGACTTTCAAAATTCCTTAACGAAATTTATCCATAAGAAATATTTAGAGTTCATTTATAGCATTTAAAGCCATAGCTGCGATTGCTTTATCTGTAGCTTTTGGCAGTTGAACGTATTTCCCTTGAGCAGCCTCTGCTAATTCTTTACCAAATCCACTTGCTATAAATTTTCTCTCTGTATCAATTATTAAGAGTTTTATCCCAAGCATGGGGTATTTTGCTGCGATATCTAGAACCTCTTGTTTTAAATTGACATTTTCATTTTCGTTATCTTTTCCCTCAACCTCATTTTGTCCTAGAGATAATCCTAATGGTACATTTCCCCGGCCATCAGTGATCCCCACAACAATAACTTGACCTATATCGCCTGTTGAAAGAGCATTTTTTGCTACTTTTGCTGATTGTGTTAGTCCATGTGCCAAAGGAGATCCACCTCCGCAAGGCATTGTTTCTAGCCTTCTTTTCGCTGCAGTTATTGATCTTGTTGGAGGCAAAAGCACTTCTGCCTGATTGCCTCTAAAAGGAATTAGGGCAACTTCATCTCTATTCTCATATGCCTCTGTTAAAAGTCTTATTACAGCGCCTTTAGCACTTTGCATTCTATTAAGAGCCATAGAACCACTAGCATCAACAAGAAAAATTACTAAAGCACCCGCCTTTTTTTGAAGAAGCTTTGCCCTAAAATCATTTTCTTCAATAACTATTGATTTATTAGGGTTCCTTAACCTTCGTGATTTTTGATAAGGAGCTGCAGCTCGCAAAGTTGCATCTACCGCAATTCTTTTTACTTTACCTCTTGGAATAATAGGTTTTACATATCTTCCTCTACTATCACTAAATATCACTGATCTACTTCCACTATTTCCGGCTTTTGCTTTAGCTGATGAAAAAAGCAATAAATCAGGATCAACCATACATGCCTCAGGATCTAATATGAATTCTTCAGGTATTTCGGGCGTAGATTCTTCTTCTCCATCAGAATTATCTTCTTCTTGTTCTTGGTCTTGCTCATTATCATTTTCATTAGCCTCAGGTTCAGACTCTTCATTGTCTGATTGAGGCGGAGGTGGGGGACTCTGATCCTCTGGAGGGGGGGGTTGAATATCATCATCTTCTGGAGGAATTTGCATTGCTCGTGGGAGAATAACTAACCTAACTGCAACTTTTAGATCTTCAGAATTTACATTCTCATCGCCTCGAAGAGCAGCATTAGCCTTTGCTACTTTTACTGCAAATAATTCTGACCTATGCCCTTCTACTCCTCCTCTTAGAGCTTCATTCACTAGATAGGTTATTTGCTCTTTTGTTATCTTGACATCCTTTAACCATTGCCTTGCCAAAATTAATTGAGTAGATAAATTATCTGATTCTTCAGACCATTTTTCTGAAAATTTAATATTATTTTCTGCATGCGATAAAACAGATTTTGTAATCTCAACCCTTTGAGAATTATCAATAGATTGATCTGCGGAAAGCACGATGGCAAAACGATCTAAAACATGATCTCTTAGAGCACCTTCTTCGGGATTATAAGTTGCTATTAAAAGTGACTTACAAGGATGAGAAAGGCTTAAACCATCTCTTTCAATATTATTTTTTTCTCTTCCTGTGGCTTCAAGAATTAAATTTACAATGCCATCATCCAACAAATTTATATCGTCTACATAAAGAACACCTCTATGAGCCTCTGCTAAAATTCCAGGTTGAAAAACTTGTTCCCCCGTACTTAATGATGCAGCGACATCAATTGATCCAACAAGCCTATCTTCAGTTATGCCAATGGGAACTTGAATAAATGGAGCCTCTCTCACTTTTTTCGGAATTTCTTCAATTTGATTCAAATAATCGCTTCCAATTACCTCCTCCAACAATTTATTAGTACTAACATCCCATTCCTCTGGTTTATCTGGATTAAGGTTCCTACCAATAGGTCTTAATGAAGTATTACTATTTCTCTTAGATAGTGTTTCCAGTATTAATTCATTATCTAATACCTCTATAGGGGGGAGTAAAGTATGCAACCCCCTAGCTAACACTGACTTGCCAGTACCTCTTCCGCCAGCGATAATCACTCCTCCTAAGCTGGGATCAACTGCTGCCAAAAGCAAAGACAACTTCAATAAACTATGTCCTGTAATTGCCGCCAAAGGGAAAGCTCTAAAAGAATCCTTTGACTTCATTAAATCTTTTATTTCTCCTTTTTCTTGTAACTCGGGGTTCAAAATCACTTTAAAAATGCCTGATATAGAATTTATCCAATAACTTTGTTTTTTGTAGTGGAATTATCAAATCTTAATATCAAAAATGGACTATGTATATCCCTCGGAGCAAATATTGATAGTAAATTTGGAAGCCCTCTTGAGTCACTATTAATGTGCAAACCAAAAATAGAAGAAATAATAAATGAATGGGGAGATAATTCCAACAAACAAAAAAAAGAGAAAGAAAAATTTCATGCAAACTTTTTTTGGTCTTCAATTTATGAGACATTACCTCATGGAGTTGAAAATGAGCAGCCAAATTATTTAAATACTTTATTGGTTATAAAAAGTAATTCTTTTCCTAAACCATCAAATAAAAAGGCGAAATTACTTTTAAAAGAGCTAAAAAAGTTAGAGAAATTTTTTGGAAGAGAAAAGACGCCAAAGGGTAAGAAATGGCTATCAAGATGTCTCGATTTAGATATTCTTTGGTGGGATGATTTTCATACGGTTGACGAAGAATTAACATTGCCTCACCCTAGATTCATGAATCGGAATTTCGTTATTACACCACTATCTGAAATATTAAGTAGAAGCCAAAAAATCACAAAGTTTGATGTCCCAAAATGGTCTATATAAATGATTTACAAAACCAAAAAATAACTGTTAGGCTATTAATATTTAAAAGTTATGGGCAAGAAAAACCTTATAAAAAGATCCATTTTTAAAGAAAAAATATCTGAGTTAAAGTCAAAAAAATTTAGTTTCGAAATAAATAGGATTGAGCTTCCAAATGGTCATGAAAGTGAATATGGATACATTAAGCACCCTGGGGCAGCATTAGCCGTACCTATAACAAAAGACAATAAAGTAATTATTCTTCGACAATATAGATTTGCTGTCTCAAGGTATTTATTAGAATTTCCAGCAGGTACACTAGAAATAGGTGAAACACCTATTAATTCAATTCAAAGAGAAATACAAGAAGAGACTGGATTCAGTGCAAAAAAATGGGATGAACTAGGAACTCTTGTCCCTGCTCCAGGTTATGCAGATGAAGAAATTTATTTATTTTTAGCTCGTGATTTAACCAAACTCAATTACGAGGTTAAAGGAGATTTAGATGAAGATATAGAAGTATTAATTTTAGATCCTTACGAACTAGATAATCTTATTTCTAGTGGGGATGAAATTCTTGATGCAAAAACCGTAACGGCTTGGTTTAGAGCTAAACAATTTTTAGATAAATTATGAATAAACCTAGAATACTTTTTTGGCATAGAAAGGATTTAAGAATATTTGATAATCAAGCTTTAATCAAAGCATTTTCATTATCAAATGCTATTACTTCAACTTATATATTTGATAAAAATTACTCACACGATTTCAATGCAAGTTCAAGAGCTTGGTTTCTAGGAAATTCGCTTCAAGAATTAGGAAATAATTGGAAAAAAATGGGTAGTAGATTAGTTATGGAAGAAGGAGATCCGGTATTAATAATTCCTCAATTAGCAAAGAAAATAGATGCTAAATTTGTTTTTTGGAATAGATCAATTGAACCTTATGAGATTAATCGCGATTTACAAATTAAAAAAAATTTAAGAGAACAAAACATTCAAGTTATTGAAACTTGGGATCACTTATTAGTAGAACCTTTAAAAATATTTTCAGGGAATAACAATCCTTATTCAGTTTATGGACCTTTTTATAAAAACCTTAAATTAAAAATGAATTTATTAGGTTTATATGACCAAGATAAAGTTGTTTTCCAGTTTAAAGATATAGATAATAAACTCAAAGAAAATAAGACAATAAATTCATCTGATTCTGTTCTGGAGAAATTTATCAAAAATATCAAATTTCCTGGTTCGAATATTTGTCCATGTAGACCTGGAGAGAATGCTGCAGAAACATTATTAGAAAACTTCATTAACGAGAAAAAAATATATTCTTATAATTCTTCAAGAGATTTTCCTTCCCATAATGGGACATCATTGCTAAGTGCATCTCTCCGATTCGGCACCATCAGCATTAGAAAAGTTTGGAACGCCACGTTAAATTTAAATTTAGATTTTGCAAATCAAGAAAATTACCTATCAATTGAAACTTGGCAAAAAGAACTTGTTTGGCGTGAATTCTATCAACATTGCTTATTCCATTTCCCAGAGCTAGAGAAAGGTCCATATAGAAAAAAATGGGATCACTTTCCATGGCAAAACAATAATGAATGGTTTCAGCATTGGAGCAACGGAGAGACCGGAGTACCTATAGTTGATGCGGCTATGCGTCAACTAAATAGTACTGGCTGGATGCATAACAGATGTAGGATGATAGTCGCTTCATTTCTCGTAAAAGATCTTATATGCAATTGGCAAATGGGCGAGAAAAAATTTATGGAGACTTTGGTTGATGGAGACTTAGCTGCAAATAATGGGGGATGGCAGTGGAGCGCCAGTAGCGGTATGGATCCAAAACCACTTAGAATTTTTAATCCATATACCCAAGCAAAAAAATTTGATCCCATTTGCGAATATATAAAATATTGGATTCCTGAATTATCTAAAGTGTCAAATTCAGAATTATTAAATGGGGAGATATCTAATTTAGAAAAAAATAATTATTCAAGCCCTATTGTCAATCACAACATACAACAAAGATTATTTAAATCACTTTATGCTGAAATTTGAATTTCCTCTATACAATTTTTTAAAACTTTATTTAAATTTTCTGCCACATAAACTTGCTCTTCATAAGAAATTTCAGGAAACATTGGAAGACTAAGAACTTCTGTACAAATCCTCTCTGTATTAATAAGTTTTGTTCTAGAAAAATTTTTATTTTTGTAAGCTATTTGTGCATGTATTGGAATTGGATAATAAATAATTGAATTAATACCTTTTTCAAAAAGTTGTTGTTTTACCAAATTCCTTAATGAATAGTATTTTTTGCAATCAGTATCAAATAAATTTGAAAAATCTTCATTTAAAAAATATTTATCGTTTCTTAATTTGATTACAAATTGATTCCAAGAATGGGAAATTGAATCAGAGCTGATTATTGGAAAACTAATAAATGGATTTTTTTCTAATAAATCAAGGTAATTATTAGCAATTTTTTGGCGATTATTAATCCACTTAGAAATATATTTGATTTTTATGTTTAATATGGCAGCTTGAATGGTATCAAGTCTGCTGTTATATCCAATTTGGGTATGATGATATCTTATTGGGCTGCCATGAACAGCCAGTTCTCTAATTTTTTTTGCAATCTTCTGATCTGAAGTTGTTACTGCCCCACCATCTCCAGCAGCTCCTAAATTTTTAGTAGGAAAAAAGCTAAAACAGCCTATATCACCGATACTACCAACTTTGGAAGTTTCCCACATTGTGCATGTTGCCTGAGCACAATCTTCGATTACTTTTAAGTCATATTTCTTAGCCAAAGATTTTATTAATGTCATATTCACCGCATTACCAAATAGATGAACTGGCATAATGGCCTTGGTATTAGAATTTATTTCTTGTTCTATTAGTTCAGTATTAATGAGATAAGTTTCTGGATCTATATCTACCAAAACAGGATTAGCACCAACTGCGCTAATAGCCTCTGCAGTTGCAAAAAAGCTAAAAGATGAGGTAATAACTTCATCACCCACACCAATATCTAATGCTCGCAAAGCCAATACTAAAGCATCAGTTCCACTATTACATCCAATAGTATTTTCAACACCAATTAGATTTGAAAAACTCTCCTCAAATTTGGCAATTTCTTGTCCTCCAATATACTGGCCCCCTTTTAAAACTTTAGAAACCTCACTCTCAATTTCCGAGCCAATTTCTTGGAACTGCCTATCTAAAGTAAATGGAGGTATCTGCATAGTAAATATATTAACCCTAAACCATATTTCTATGGGTAAAAAAATTTTTTAATTCATTTAAACCAACTTGGTTCTTTACCAGGAGTCCATTTTATATTGCAACCTAAAGAAGGCATCTGATTTGAAGGATAAGAATTATCTTGATTCAAATCTTTCACAGCAGAGCGCAAATCTTTTCCAGATAGAGGGATATTATTACCTGGTCTACTATCGTCTAATTGGCCATGATAATACAATAAAAAATCACCATCTCCTTCATTTGAAAAAAGATAAAAATCTGGGGTGCAAGCCGCTTTTAATTTCTTAGCAAAATTTTGATTTTCATCATATAGATAAGGAAAACTCCATCCCTGTGTTTGTGCTTGTAATCTCAAATTATTAGGAGAATCTGAAGGATGAGTGACAATATCATTGCTAGAAATTGCAACTGTTTGAACTGTATTTTCAATTTCTTTACTTAAGATGAAAATTTGATTCTCAATATATTTTACAAATGGGCAATGGGCACAAATAAACATTAAAAGTAAATGCCGATTATCTAGATTATGAGAATTAAAATATTCATTTTTTGAAGAATTAACATTTAACATTTCGAAATTCGGTAGTTGATAACCTAATTCCAAAACCATAGAATTTGTTCTTACCATGTTCAAGTTAAAAATTCTTTGATATTTGAAAATTATTGTATATTTTGCAGTAATCCGTAAAGATAGGTACTTTTATATAGGAGAATAATAGAAATAATAAACAAAATGCTTCTAAATCTAACTGGCAAAAAAATTCTTGTTACGGGAATTGCCAACAATCGTTCAATAGCATGGGGTATCGCTCAACAACTTTCAAAAGCTGGCGCAGAACTTGGAATCACATATTTGCCTGATGATAAGGGAAGATTCGAGTCTAAAGTTAGAGAACTTACTGAACCTTTAAACCCATCGTTATTTTTGCCTCTTGATGTTCAAAATCCAGCTCAAATTGAAGAAATCTTTAAAAATATAAAAGACAATTGGGGGCAAATTGACGGATTAGTTCACTGCCTAGCATTTGCAGGACGCGATGAATTGATTGGAGATTATAGTGCTACCACTTCAGAGGGTTTTGATAGGGCTCTTAATATAAGTGCGTATTCTTTAGCACCTTTATGTAAAGCAGCAAAACCACTTTTTAGTGATGGTGCTGGAGTTGTCTCATTAACTTATTTAGGTTCAGAAAGGGCGATTCCTAACTATAACGTGATGGGAGTTGCAAAAGCAGCTTTAGAAGCTTCAGTAAGATATCTTTCTGCAGAACTTGGTCCCGAAAAACAAGTCAGAGTTAACGCAATAAGTGCTGGGCCTATAAGAACACTTGCGAGTTCTGCTATAGGTGGCATTTTAGATATGATTCATAATGTTGAAGAAAAGGCTCCTTTACGCAGAACAGTCACTCAAACAGAAGTAGGTAATACAGCTGCTTTTTTATTAAGTGATCTCTCTAGCGGCATTTCAGGCCAAACAATTTATGTTGATGCGGGTTACTGCATTAATGGAATGTAAACTAAGTTTTTTGCATAAAAATGTCATCTCTAAGGCAATCTGAAATAAAAAGAAAAACGAATGAAACAGATATTTCTGTATTGATAAACTTAGATGGAAATGGAATTTCTGAGATTGATACCGGGATACCATTCTTAGATCATATGCTTCATCAAATATCCAGTCATGGTTTATTCGATTTAAAAATAAAAGCAATTGGAGATACTCATATTGATGATCATCATACAAATGAAGATGTAGGAATCGCATTAGGTAAAGCATTTTCAAAAGCCTTGGGAGAAAGAAAAGGAATAAGCAGATTTGGACATTTCTTTGCCCCATTGGATGAAGCATTAGTTCAAGTCACTTTAGACTGCTCTGGTAGACCGCATCTATCTTATGATCTTCAATTAAAAGCCCCTAGAATAGGAAACTATGATACTGAACTAGTAAGAGAGTTTTTTATTGCCTTTGTAAATAACAGCGGTATTACTCTGCATATTAATCAAATACGAGGAAGTAATTCACATCACATAGTTGAGGCGTGCTTTAAAGCTTTTTCAAGAGCAATGAGAATGGCTACCGAGATAGATCCAAGAAGATCTGATTCAATTCCAAGCAGTAAAGGAATGTTAGAAAAACAATAAAATAGGAATTTTTTCGAATCAGCCACAATTCAGTTGATTTTTGGCGAAGATAGATAAAACGAAAATTTTGTTGTGACTAATTTACAAGATAAAACAATTGATAAATTGAATATTTTTAAAAAAGAAGATTGGTCAAGTGCTTATCAAAATGTAGAAAAGGAGCTAACCAAAAATCCCCTAAAAATTAGCAAAGGTAATAATATTAAAAATTTAAATGGAACATTATTAAGAAATGGACCAGGAATATTAGAGAGAGGTGGACAATGGGTTCATCATCCATTTGACGGTGATGGGATGATAACATCCATAAAATTCGAAAATGGTCAGCCTTTCTTAACAAATAGATTTGTTAAAACAAAAGGCTATTTGGAAGAAGAAAAAATAGATAAATTTATTTATAGAGGTGTTTTTGGAACGCAAAAAAATGGAGGAATTTTAAATAATGCATTAGATCTAAAATTCAAGAATATCGCTAATACACATGTCATTAAATTAGGAGATGAAATTCTCGCATTATGGGAAGCAGCAGGTCCACATGCAATGGATCCTGATAGTCTTGAAACTATTGGTTTAACAACATTAAAAGGAGTACTCAAGCCTAACGAAGCATTCAGTGCTCATCCCAAAACAGATCTAAACTCAAATTCATCTACAGAACTTTTAGTCACTTTTGGAGTACAAACCGGGCCAAAAAGTACCATTAGATTAATGGAATTTGATAATGCTGGTACAAACTCTGGAGAGCTCATTTTTGACAGAAAAGATACCTTTAATGGCTTTGCATTCCTTCATGATTTCGCAATTACAACTAATTGGGCAATATTTTTACAGAATGCTATTGATTTCAATCCTCTTCCATTTGTAATGGGTCAAAGAGGAGCAGCACAATGTCTAAAGTCAAACCCAAATAAAAAGGCAAAGTTTTTTATTATCCCCAGAGAAAGTGGGTTATTTAGAGGACAGCCTCCTTTAACAATAGATGCTCCAGAAGGATTCGTTTTTCATCATGTAAACGCTTTTGAAAAAGATTCCAAAATCGTATTAGATAGTATTTTTTATGATGATTTCCCATCAGTTGGTCCAAACGAGAATTTTAGGGATATTGACTTTAATAAATACCCAGAAGGAAAACTGAAAAGATCAATTATCGATCTAAAGACAAAAACTAGTGAACTTGAAACTTTCAGTGAACAATGTTGTGAATTTGCTGTTGTTAATCCTAAAAACTTAGGATTAAAAGCAACTTTTAGTTGGATGGCAAGCACATCTCAAAAGCTGGGGAACGCTCCACTCCAAGCAATAAAAAAAATAAATTTAACTACTAAGGAAGAGATTTTTTGGTCAGCAGGTCCAAGTGGATTTGTTAGTGAACCAATTATGGTTCCATCAGAAAACTCTTCAAAAGAAGATGAGGGATTTTTATTTATACTTCTATGGAACGGAGAAAGAAGAGGAAGCGATTTAGTGATATTAGACGCGAAAAACTTAAAAGAATTAGCTGTTTATGAATTACCCATTTCAATTCCTCATGGCCTTCATGGATCTTGGGTTAATTGAATTTAAGAAAAAATTTCAACTAAATCTGGAATAATTTTTTTTAATGCTTTACCTCTATGACTACAAGAATCTTTAATATCATTATTCATTTCAGCGAAAGTTAATCTGGTAGAACTCTCCTCAAAAATTGGGTCATACCCAAAACCACTTTTTCCTCTGGGATTTAAAATAATATTCCCATGACATTTGGCCTCAGATTCAATAATCACTTTACCATTTGGGGAACAAACACAAATATTAGCAATAAAGAAAGCAGTTCTATTTTGAACTCCATCAAGTTCTCTTAAAACTCGTTCAATTCTCTTCTGATCATTTTCTGCATATCTGGATGAGTAAATGCCAGGCTTACCACCTAGTGCTTCAATACAAATTCCTGAATCATCTGCAATTGAATAATTGTTTGTTTTTCGCGAAACTTCACTCGCTTTTTTAATTGCATTCTCTCTAAATGTCAGTCCATCCTCTTCAACTTCTAATGATTCTGGCTGGAGTAACAATTTACAATTAACTCTAGCAAGCAATTTCTTATATTCTTCAATTTTACCTTTATTCTTACTCGCTAAAAATAAATTTTTCATCCTTATTTTCCTTCCAAATTTATAAATTCTTGACCCCACTCTAATACCTCAATTAGATAAGATTCTTTCGGTGCTTCACAATATAACCTTAAAAGAGGTTCCGTTCCTGAAAACCTAAAAAGAAGCCAAAAATTTTTATCAATTCTCAACTTTATTCCATCGATCTTTGAGATACTTTTTAACTTGTGATTATTAATATTCTCAGGAATATTATCTATGATAAATTCTTTGACGTTATTTTTTTCTGACTGATTTGGAAATTTAATATCAATTCTTTTATAAAAACTTGGCCCAAAATCTTCTTGAATTTCATCTAAGGTTTCATATAAATATTGCGATTTATCAGCAATTCCATTTAATAAAACCATCGCTGCATATAGAGCATCTCTTTCAGGCATAAAGTCACCAAAACCAACTCCCCCAGATTCCTCGCCTCCAATAAATATTTTTTCTTTAATCATTTTTTCAGCAATATATTTAAAGCCAACTGGAAGTTCAACAACATCTCTATTTTGACTCTCTGATATATTTTTAATAATATCTGAACCGCTAACAGTCTTTAAAACTGGATAAGAATTATTTTTAATTTCGCCCAAATAGCTAATAAAGTATGGGAGTAAATCTTGAGTACTAGAGTATCTTCCTTTTTCATCAATTGCCGCAATTCTATCACCATCACCATCAAATATAATTCCTAAAGTTACCACTTCATTTGTTGCATTTTTCATTAGTGTTTGTTTTAGATCATCTGCATAATTCAAAAGAGGTTCAGGAGGTTTTCCTCCAAAAAAAGGATCAGCATTTTTCCTGATTTCTGAAATAACTCCTAAATCGCTAGAAGCAAAAATCTCAGCTATACAATTTGCAGCTGAACCATGCATAGAATCTACAAAAACTCTCAATTTCATTTTTTTTAATCTCTTGGAAATATAGTCAATATCAAAAAGGGATTTAATTCTATCTAAATGAAATTTCTTAATATCTACCAATTGATTAATACCATCTATTTTTTCAATTGAATTTCCAAGCATTAATCTTTTTTCAACTTCACTTGTAAAAGATTCGTCAACAGAACATCCATTAAAGCTCTTTATTTTCAGACCTAGCCAATTATATGGATTATGACTTGCTGTAATTACTAACGCTCCAAGACAACCGAATTCCTTAGCATAGAAACTACAAGAGGGTGTTGTAACAAAGCTATCAGATAAGATCGGTTCGAAACCACATCCTCTTACAAAAGGCACTATTTGCTGGGCAAAATCAGAGGCCATAAATCTACGATCATATCCAATAATAATTTTCTTTGAATTAACTTCTTTATAGTATTGATAATGCAACTCCTGACATGCAGCGACAACAACTCTTGAAAGATTGGACAGGTTAAAGTCAAAACCAATAATTCCTCTCCAACCATCAGTTCCAAATTTTATCTTATCTAATTTATCAGCTGTCAAATTTCAAATTTCCTTGATTTCTTTTAATTATCTATACTAATTTATATGAGTAAATTTTAAAACCGCCCTTAAAAAATAATTTGAATTCTCTTCATTTAAAAAGTTTTACAAGATGTAAAAGAAAAGCATGGCTCGATTTTAAGGGTAAAAAATCTTATGAAGTTTGGTCTCCCCATAAAGCTATAGATAAAATTAATCAGTTTCAAATTTTCTCTGAATTTTGTAATGGTGAAATATATACAGGATTAAAAGCCTGTGAAAATGGTTATCAAGGGGTAATTGGATTAAAAATCAAAGGAAATATTTTCCAAGATATAAACGCAGAGATCCTTCCACAATTACTTTTAAAGAATAAAGGTAAAAGTAAATGGGGACAATATAAATATTTACCTGCTGTTTATAAGTTAGGCCACAAAACAACTAAAGAACATTTATTCGACTTAGCTTTTTGTTCTATGCTATTGGAATCTTTTCAAGAATCTAAAATTGAGAAAGGATTAGTAATTTCAACTTTTTATAAAAAAGTTAAAGTTGAAGAAATTTATTTAAATAAAAAAATAAGAAAAAAAGTTTTAAATGTTTTATTAAATTTGAATGCATGCTTGGAGGGATCCATACCAGAAATAACTCAAGATAGAAAAAAATGTACTATTTGTTCCTGGCAAAAATTTTGTGACAAAGAAGCAAAAGAAAATGGATATTTGACAGATATAGATGGAATAGGGTCCAAAACAGCCTCGTTACTCGAAGCAAATGGAATAACTAATACCCAAACATTAGCTTCTTATAGTGAAAAACAACTTGGAGAGAAATTATCTAAATTCAACGATCAAAAGTATGAAAAAGCGTCGGTATTCGTAAAGCAAGCACAAGCTTATATTTCTGGGGAACCTTATCGCATTTCTAATAAAAATGATATTAACGATCTCCTTGAAAAAACATGTTCTGGATTTTATGTATTTGATATTGAGTCAAATCCAGATGATAAGCATGACTTTTTATATGGTTTTTTAAAAATAAATAATTTGTTTACAAAAAAAGAAGATCTTATTTATGAGCCAATCTTAAATCTCCAAAACAATAAGGGAGAATCTTACAGGAAAATTATTGAAATACTTCTTTCACAGAAGGAATGGCCAGTTTTACATTATGGAGAGACCGAAAAGATAGCAATAATAAATATTGCTAAAAATCTAAATTTTAGTTTTGAAGAAATTGATTCACTTGCCTCAAGATTTATAGACTTACATACCTTAATAAGAAAGTCTTGGATATTACCACTAAAAAACTATGGCTTAAAAACTGTTTCTAACTGGCTTGGATTTGAATGGATGCAGAAAAACGCAAGTGGATCGAAAGCCCTTTATTGGTGGATTCAATATCAAATTACAGAAAACGAAATATTTTTAAAAAAAATTATCCAATATAATAAAGATGATTGTTTGGCTACTCTACAAATTGCGGAATATTTAATCAAAAATCAATTAAAGAAAAATTGATCCTACAGATTTATTAATAACAATTTTTCCAAAAATTTCTGAAAAAAAATAACTTCCTTCCTCTAAATATTTTCTTTTTATCATTGCTAAACCTTTTATCTGAGAATCTGATCTAAAAAAACTTGTGATTTTGCCTACAGATATATCCTTGGCAGAATTTATATATAAATTTTTATCTTCAACGTCTAAATTCAAATTTGATTCAAATGATTTCCAAATTCTTATTTCCTGTTTTAAGGAAGAAACATTTTTTATTTTTGACATTGTTTCTTGTCCTAAATAACAACCTTTATTAAAATCTATAAGATCTTGTAATCCAAGCTCAAGAGGATTATTTTTTCCGTTTATTTCCATTTCTAATGAGGGTATTGCCTGATTAATCTTCCAAAGTTTTAAATCATTGGGATTTAGTAAATTTAGTTTGTTTTTATATATTTCAAATTCTTTATCATCTATTTTAAAGAAAATAGGCAGATAAGTTCTCCATGAATTAGATTCATCAATTTCCTGAATTCTATTTACCAAGAAAGGTTCACTTAAAAGTACATCATCCGCTGGAAAAATAATTTGATTAAAGTAATCAATTATTTCATGAGTGTTACCCATCAAGATAATCACTTCTAATTTTCCTTCTAAAAATATAATTTCAATTAATGCCCTTAGAACTCCATTTGGAGTTAGCCAACAAGTTTTGATAACTTTATTTCCTGAATTTAGAATATTACTCGTTGTTATTCCATTTAAAAATTTCCTGGCATCTTTCCCAGTAACAGAAAAACAATCAAATTTTTCAAGCCAAAACTTTTTTTTAAAATCTTGCATTTTAGACAATTATAAAAAGTCTTTTATTGTAAAAAGACTTTTTAATTTAACATTTTCATCGCTAAGTGCTTCATATCCTCCTTCTTGCCTATCAACTATAGACAAAACTTCTTCTACAACATAATTATTTTCTCTGAGCTTATTAATAGCTTTTATTACTGAACCAGCAGTTGTAACTACATCCTCCAAGACAGTAACCAAGGTGCCCTTTTCTAATAGGGGACCCTCTATCCCGGCTTTGGTACCGTATTGTTTAATTTCCTTTCGAATTATTAAACCATTTAGTTCTAAACCTTGAGAAGCTGCTTTGACAATTAATCCACTTACTAAGGGATCTGCTCCTAATGTCAATCCTGCTAAAGCTTTTGACCTTGAGTCTTTTAACTCTAAAAACAAATCACTTATTAAGTTTAGGCCTTCGCCATTTAATGATACAGGTTTACAGTTTAAATAATGGCTGCTTTTTTTTCCTGAAGATAAAGTGAAGCTTCCTCTCTTGTAAGATTTTTCAATTAACTGTTTTAACAATTTTGCTTTATTTAAGTCATACTTTTCAGAAAAATTACCCATTAGTAAAAGTTAAATTTATATTTAAAGATTAGAAGAAAAAAAAGAAATCTCACAAAAACTTCCTAATGAGGTGTTTTTTGAAATATTATTTTTATATTGTATATTGAAATTCATATGTAATTAAAATTACATTAATTCCCTTGGGGGTGTAGCAATCTGGTGAATGCACCAAACTCATAATTTGGCTAAGGCGAGTTCGATCCTCGCCACCCCCATTATTCATTTGTCATTGAATGAAAATAACTCTACTTTTATTTCTTTTATTTTTCCCCGCTTTTTTCGCAGCAAGCGAACTTTCTTTTTTATTAATAAGGCCAAGTAAAGTTTTAAGGTTGATAGAAGAAAAAAAGAAAGGAGCATTTTCAATTTTGAAGATTCAAAAACGCTTTAGATCCTCATTAATTGCCTCTCAATTTGGAGTAACAATTTCATTAATTGCAATTGGATGGCTCAGCAATAACCTGGCCAATGATTATTGGAAAAGAAATATTTTGTCAAATAGATTTTATGATCTTCTACTTTTTTTATTTGTTGTTTTAGTTGTTACTCTCGTTTCAGGACTGATTCCTAAAGCAATAGTAATTAACAATCCAGAATCTGCTGCATTAAAGCTTACAACAATATTCGATGCCGTCAGAAAAGCTATGAATCCTATAGTGAAGACAATAGAATTCTTTGCTAGTGCCTGTTTGGGTTTGTTCAATTTAAATAACAAATGGGATTCTTTAAACTCAGGTTTATCTGCAGGTGAATTAGAAACTCTTATAGAAACAGATAATGTAACAGGTTTAAAACCAGATGAGAAAAATATTCTTGAAGGAGTTTTTGCTTTAAAAGATACACAAGTTAAAGAAGTAATGATTCCAAGATCTGAAATGGTAACTTTGCCAAAAAATATAACCTTTGCAGAACTTATGAAACAAGTAGATAAAACTCGCCATGCTCGCTTCTTTGTGATTGGTGAGTCATTAGATGATGTATTAGGTGTATTAGATTTGCGATATCTAGCTAAGCCAATTTCAAAAGGTGAAATGGAAGCCAATACATTATTAGAGCCTTTCCTTTTACCAGTGACAAAAATTATAGAAACATGTTCGTTAGCAGAAATATTTCCGATAGTAAGAGACTATAATCCTTTCTTACTAGTAGTTGATGAACATGGAGGAACAGAGGGGCTCATAACTGCAGCTGATCTAAATGGCGAAATAGTTGGAGAGGAAATGCTCAACAATAGAATTTATTCAGACATGAGAATGTTAGATAATTTCTCTAAAAAATGGTCAATAGCTGGAAAATCAGAAATTATTGATATCAATAAGAAGTTAGGATGTTCCATTCCAGAAGGTGCAGATTATCATACTCTTGCTGGATTTATGCTAGAAAAATTTCAAATGGTTCCAAAAATTGGGGACGTTTTAGAATTTAATTACATTAAATTTGAAGTTATTTCTATGTCAGGTCCAAAAATTGATCGTGTTAAATTAATTCTTCCCAAAAGCTAAATGTGGCTCCTCATGGAGGATAATATTAATAAATACATGGACTAAATTATGCAACCAACCTCATCACCCGTAAAGGTTGGAGTCATAGGCATAGGGAATATGGGCTGGCATCATGCTCGAGTACTAAGTTTACTCAAAGATGCGAATCTCGTTGGGGTAGCAGATCCAAATGAAGAGAGAGGTAAATTAGCTATTGAACAATTTCAATGTGAATGGTTCAAAAATTATAAGGACTTAATTCCAAAAGTGGATGCTATTTGTATCGCTGTTCCGACTCTACTTCATCATAAGGTAGGACTAGATTGTCTAAATGGAGGTACTAACGTTCTTATTGAAAAACCAATTGCAGCTAATGAACTGGAGGCAAAATCATTAATAGAAGCAGCTAATGCAAGCAATTGTCTATTACAAGTTGGGCATATTGAAAGATTTAATCCTGCTTTTAGAGAATTAAATAAAATAGTAAATAACGAAGAAATTGTTGTCTTAGAAGCAAGGAGGCACAGTCCTCATGCAGACAGAGCAAATGATGTGTCTGTAGTAATGGATTTAATGATTCATGACATTGATCTTATTTTAGAGCTTGTAAACTCAAAAATACAAAAATTAGCAGCTGTTGGAGGAAGAAATAGCGAAGGATTAATAGATTATGTTAATGCTACTTTAGTCTTTAAAAATAATGTTATTGCAAGCTTAACTGCTAGCAAAATGAGTCACAAAAAAATTAGAAATTTAAGTGCTCACTGCCAAAATAGCCTAGTAGAAACTGATTTCTTAAATCACTCATTACAAATTCATCGAAAGTCTCATGAATCATACACAGCAGAGCATGGAGAATTAGTTTATAGAAATGATGGATATGTCGAAGAAGTAAGCACAACCTCCATTGAACCTCTTTATGCAGAACTGGAGCATTTTCTAAAATGCGTTCAGGGCAAAGAAACTCCTGAGGTAGATGGTGAGCAAGCCTCAAGAGCATTAAAAATTGCTGATTTTATAGAGAGTGCTGTAGATAATTCGGGAGATGCGATTTTATTAGAAAATCCTTTCTAACACTAACAATCAAAAACTAAAAGAATTTTATTTAAATCCAACTGCAGCTTGCCAAACAAATACCAACAAAAAGAAAAATAAAGGAATAAGTGGAAGAACATCAACGGTTGGAGCGAAGGCCTTATAAGCCTCGGGCAATTCAGCAAATGTATTAAATAGAATGAGCACCTTTTTAATAAATTAATTATGATAAGACGTTACCACGTATGGTGAGCAATAGAGGATGTTTTCCAAGGAGCGAAATCATTTGTAAAACAATTATCTCTAATTGCAGTAGAAATTGCATTGGTAAATCTTATTAAGTGAGCAATATTATGCAAACTTATTAGGGATAGTCCTAATATTTCGTCATTTCTAATTAGATGATGCAAATATGCTCGAGAATAAGATTTACAGGTCTCGCATTTACAAGTTTTGTCAATCGGAGAAAAATCATTTTTGAATCGAGCATTTCGCAAATTCAATCTTTCATCATTAAAAAATGCAGTCCCATGTCTTCCTAGTCTTGTAGGTAAAACACAGTCAAATATATCGAATCCATTAGCAACAGCTAAAGAAATTTCTCTTAAAGAGCCAATTCCCATTAAATATCTTGGTTTATTGATTGGTAAGAACTTCGGGACGTAATTAATTACATTATGTATTTCTTCGACTGCCTCGCCAACACTGACACCTCCCACTGCTATTCCGGGCAGATCAAAAGAACTTGTATATTTTGCGCTAAATTCTCTCAATCTCGGATACTTACCACCTTGAACTATACCGAATAATGCTTGATTTGATTTCTTATGAGTCTCAACACATTTTTGCAACCATGAATGAGTTCTCTGTAGAGAATCCTCAATATCATTTTCATTAGCTGTATGCGGAGGACAATGATCAAAAGCCATCGCAACATCCGATCCAAGATCCATTTGAATCTGTATTACTTTTTCTGGTGACAAAAATACATGATTACCATCTCTTGGATTTTTAAATTCCACACCTTCATCAGAAATATTATTTAATTTGGCCAAACTAAAAACTTGATATCCTCCGGAATCAGTAAGAATTGGCTTAGGCCAATTCATGAACTTATGTATTCCTCCAGATTCTTTAACAAGTTTTTCTCCAGGTTGCAAATGAAGATGAAAGGTATTTGAAAGAATCATTTCTGACCCTGTGGAGGTTAACTGCTTAGATGAAATTCCTTTAACCGTTGCCAAAGTACCCACAGGCATAAATTTTGGTGTACTAACCTGACCATTTGGCGTATGAAAAATACCAGTTCTGGCACCTGTGTTACTGCAATTCGATGTAATTTCAAATTCAAACACAATAATTTATAAAATTTTTTGATCCTTTTTTATTAATCTACCCTATTATTTAATATTGATTCTATTTTTATCTCATCAAAAAATATTTCATAAAAAATTTGGCAGGATCTTGGATTTTCTATACGACATTTCCAAAGATACCTTTTATTAATCCCGAATTTAAAAATATTGCGCAATTTGCGCCGCTTTTAGGATTTTTTATTGGAACAATACAGAGTTATATTTTTCTTTTTTTAAGATCAAACTATTGGTCAATTTATGCATCAACATTAGTTTGTTTGGCTTCAGGATATTTAATTACTGGTGGTCTACACCTTGATGGTTTAATGGATACTTTCGATGGAATTTTTGCGGGTAAAAAGAAACGTTTAAAAGCCATGAAAGACAGTAAAGTTGGATCCTTTGGCGTTCAAGCTTTAGTTTTTATAACTTTAATTCAAATTGCTTGCATACTGACAATTCAAAATCTAATAATCTTCGTTTTACCTTTATGCTTATTTTGGGGAAGATTTTCAAATTTATTTTTTATAGAAAAGTTTAAGTATATTAGTTATAAGAAAAAATCTATAAGTCACAAAAAGTTTTGGAATGGATTTAAAAAAGAATCTTTGATCTCCATTATTTTTCTTTTAATTTTCATTGCATACCAATTTCTCTCAATTACATCCCAAGCAATATTAATTAAATTTTTAATTCTTATTTTTATTGGTATTTTTATAAGCTATTTTATCCCAAATATACTAGGCAATAAAATTGGAGGCTTCAATGGAGATGCCTGCGGAGCAAGTGTTGTACTAGTTGAAACTGTAATGTTGTTTATGCATGCAATTCTTTTATAGGTAGTTCTAAATAGAAAATATTTTTCTTCTTAAGATTTTTTAATTTCTCAGTATCATCACTCGAGTTATTTTCCAACAATCTCAAATCTCCTCCAATTTGTTTTGCTAATTTTCTTGCCAAAAAAAGTCCCACACCGGTCCCATCCTTCTTTTTTGCAGCAGATCCTCTAAAACCTTTTTCAAAAATTTTCTCGTTTTCATTTTTGGTTATTTTTTTACCATCATCAAATATACAAAGTCCATTACTCGTAATTACGAGTCCAATTTCAGTATCTTTTTGGGCATATTTAAACGCATTTTCTAATAAATTGGCCACTATTTCGGCAATTACAGCATATTTTGCCTTTAATGGCGAAATTGTCCAATCTGGCCAAAGAGAAGGTTCAGTCCAATCTCTATTCTCTAAGTCCGCATTAGCTTTACCCCTTTCTAATATTGGTCTCAATAAACTTTGAACAGTTATTATCTCTTTATTATCTAAATTTGGTGGTAATAATAATCTTTCCTCTCCAATTTCTAGAGGAAGTTGAATAGGTGAATTTAATTGTGCAAAAGAATCCATATATTGATTAATTTGTTTTTGCTCTATTATCATGCGTTCGACTATTTCAATAGAATCATCATCTGAACCAAGTCTTTTGATTAATAATTTTGCATATGTTCTAATAGCAGCTAATGGATTCCTTAATTGATGAATTATGACATTGACCTGATTTTTTAAATAATTAACTTCTTCATTTTTATTTTGACGTTCTAGTTCTATAGAGACGCATTTAGCTAAAGACACTGAAAGCGCTTTTAATCTAGAATCCAGAGTTACTGGCCAATTCCCCCCTTTTAAATCAGTTTCAACCCTAAGGACACCAAGTAGAATATCGTTTTCTTGTAAAGGGTACCATCTTCTATTAGGCGAAGAAACCTTTAGTGAAGGATCATCTTCTATTGAAGTAAGTAACCGATCAATTTGTGGCCATTGACCAATCATTTCAAAAGATGCTTTAGTTCCTTGCTTCGCTGAAGCAAGATACATAACTAAATTTGTCACGCCCATTGAGCAGCCAAAACTCTCTAACTGTTTTAAAATGAGCTCTTCAAATTTTTTTGAAAGATTCATAATTAATAAAATTTTGGGAAATTTTTTAAAAAAAAAATTAAAAAAGGGCTTGTAAAATATGAAAAAAGTATTAAGATATATAAAGAGGTCTGACTTTAGCCAGCCTTAAATATGAATATTTAATCATATTTTAAGCTACATCAGGGGTTGATGGGTCCTCTATGTAATTTGAAGTGAATTTAAAATCACATATAAGATTAGTAAAAATAACTAAGACTAATCTCATTAATAATTTCAGGAGTACCAATCAATGTCAAAAAAAAGAAAAAGAATCAGCAGAAGAAGATTGGCTGGCCAAAGAGTAATGGCACATGTACCTATTTATCATATCGAAACTGGCAAACATAAACCAATTACAGCCGCAAGAAGATTCATAGCTGAAAATGGTCTCTCTGCACCTTCAGTTTTCAATGTCAGAAGAAATGAACACACCACCGATAGATTTTTTTGGGGTGAAAAAGGTTTGTTTAGCGCACAATATGCTGAAGAAAATCATTTTCTATTTCCATCACTAAAAGTTGTAGTTGAAGGAATTGGTGAAGAAAAAATATTTGAGGGTCTAGAACTTACTGCAGATGATTGGGAAGAGATTGAAGAATATGAATATGCTTTTGTTTAAAAAATATTGCTTATATTTGAACTTATAAAATTAATTAAATTTGAATCAATTTGATGAGATCCATCGAATTCTAGTAATTCACAAAATTTAGAGGACTTACTCTTTACCTTTTCATAAATATTCCTAGAAGCATTTACAGGCACAACGTCATCAAGTAAACCATGACTAATAATAAATGGCGATAATGTTTCTCCAGGGGCCCAGTTGGGGTGAGGATAACCACTACAAGCAACAATTAATCCAAAATTTAACTTAAATCCCGCATCAATTGCCATTGCCGCCCCCTGAGAGAACCCCAACAAAATTGTTTTTCTTAGTGGAATCTGATCAGTATCAAATTTTTTTAATGTAACTAAAAGTTTATTGACTTCAACCTCAGCTCCATTCCAATCATGTGGGTATAATCCATACCACTGCCTTCCCTGACCACTTGGGTGTAATCCAGGACCCCTTAAAGAAATTACCTCAAAATCAAGATTTATTTTTTCAGTCATCTCCTTTCCAAATGTTAAAAGGTCATCTGAATCAGCTCCCCAACCATGCATCAAAATAATTCTATGAGTTGCAGTTTGAGAGCTAATCGAGACAAATTCATGATCGATAGCATATTTCATGTTTATATTCTTAAGTAAGTAAACTTTTCCATAATGTCTCCATTAGCTTTAGTAAGTGTCTCTGATAAAAAAAATATAATCCCATTTTGTAAGGAATTGGTAGAGCAATTTAATTATAAAATTCTATCAAGTGGAGGAACTGCCAAACATCTTATAGAGGCTAAAATTCCAGTTATTAAAGTTGCTGATTTTACTAATTCTCCAGAAATTCTTGGAGGAAGAGTTAAAACTTTACATCCAAAAATACACGGGGGAATATTAGCTAAAAGAACTGATGAGGAACATAAAAAAGATATAGAAGCTAACAATCTTGAGTTAATTGACTTAGTAGTTGTAAATTTATATCCTTTTAAAAAAACTGTAGATCAGGGAGCTAAATGGGAAGAAGCTATTGAAAATATCGATATCGGAGGGCCATCTATGATTCGTTCTGCAGCTAAAAATCACAAGAATGTTTCGGTTTTAGTAGATCCTAGTCAGTATCAAAATTTTCTTGAAGAAAGTAAAAAAGGCGAATTAAAAGACTCATATAAAGCAAAATTAGCCCTTGAAGCTTTTCAACACACAGCAGACTATGACACTGCAATATCTAATTGGATAAGAAAAGAAAGAGATTTACAATCTTCCAAATATATTGAATCTTATCCACTAATCAAAACCTTAAGATATGGGGAGAATCCACATCAAAAAGCTTTCTGGTATGGTTTAAATAACGTTGGATGGAACTCAGCAGAACAACTTCAAGGAAAAGACTTAAGTTATAACAATCTATTAGATCTAGAGTCGGCACTTTCAACAGTTTTAGAATTTGGCTACACAGAAAAAGATGATGTAACAAACGACATGTTTGCCGCTGTTATTTTAAAACACAATAATCCTTGTGGTGCCTCCATAAGTAATTCAGCTTCTAAAGCATTTTTGAATGCCCTGGAATGCGACTCTGTTAGTGCATTTGGAGGAATAGTTGCTTTTAATTCAAATGTTGATAGTGAGACCGCAATTCACCTCAAAGATATTTTCTTAGAGTGTATAGTCGCTCCATCTTTTGATGAGGAAGCTTTAGAAATTTTAAAAGTTAAAAAGAATTTAAGAATTTTAAAATTTGCAAAAAATCAACTTCCAAAAAAGAATCAAAATTCTACTAAATCAATAATGGGAGGATTACTTGTTCAAGATACTGACGATAGTGAAGAAAAAACTGAAAATTGGATTTCAGTAACAGATAAAAATCCGAGTAATCAAATTAACTTAGATCTAAATTTTGCATGGAGAATTTGCAAGCACGTGAAATCCAATGCCATTGTTATTGCAAAAGACCAAAAAACTATTGGTATTGGTGCTGGACAAATGAATAGAGTTGGAGCAGCAAAAATTGCATTAAAAGCAGCTGGAAGTTTGTGCTCTGATGCTGTCTTAGCAAGCGATGGATTTTTTCCATTTGCGGATACTGTAGAGTTAGCAAATGAATATGGAATAAAAGCTATTATTCAACCTGGAGGAAGTCTAAGAGACCAAGAAAGTATTGATATGTGTAATTTGAAAGGAATCTCAATGGTATTTACCCAAAAAAGGCACTTCTTACATTAATTATGTTGATTTTGGATAATATGTTATTTTGTTTGTCTTTCTAAATAAAGATAGCCTGCCAGGACCTGCACATAGAAAGTAAAGAGAAATAGCCCCATATATAAAAGACAATTCGAAAGCATAATTATGACCCTCGACCACTGCCAGAGGAAAACCTTCTAGTCCAGTATCAAGAAGATGAAAATAAACTGCGAATGCCATGGTGGAGAATAGACCAAGAGAAGAAAGCCTAGCAAAAACCCCCAAAGCCAAACCTACTGGACATACCAATTGAGTAATTGCTGCTCCAAAAGTCCAAATAACAGGATCGCCTGGCAAAAATGGAAAGTACTTACCAACTACAAACTCAGCAAAACCTTGCGGATCCTGAAGTTTCTCAAGGCCATGGTGAATCATCAAAGCACAAAAACCTATTCTTAAAACAAAAATTGATAGTTCTCCAAGGATATTAACTTCTGACCCTGAAGATGAATTGGCAACCACAACTTCAACTTTTTGGGGGGCTTTAGTTCTATTCATACTTGCAGTTTGAATCTGATCTGTTTGTGCTTTGTCTTCCATACTTCATTATTTTTTCATTATTCTAGTTAATAAAGTAGATCTTTTGGAATTATCTGACTAATAAATTAAAAAAACTAAGCAAATTTATAAATACATAAGAAATTCATGAAGCAATATCAATTAACTTTTCAATAACATCTGCTACGACCTTATCAGGAGTGGATGCACCTGAGGTAATTCCAACATTAATTTTTCCACTAGGTAGAAAATTATTTTTAAGTTCTAATTCTGATCCTAGTGGTTTATGAAATATTGAGTTTTCTTTAACTGATATCCTCTCTGGGGTATCAATGTGAAAAGAAGAAATATTTTTAGTAATTGCTATTTCTTGTAAGTGGGTAGTATTGGAAGAATTGAACCCTCCAATAACCACTAGGATATCAAGGTCTTCATCAACCAGAGAGAACATTGCATCTTGTCTTTCTTCAGTCGCATCACAAATAGTATTAAAAGCTAAAAAGTGACTATTTACATTTTCTGGTCCAAATTTTTTTAACATCGTTCTTTCAAACACCTTTCCAATTTCCTCAGTCTCGCTCTTGAGCATAGTTGTCTGATTTGCAACTCCCACTCTATCTAAATCCTTATCAGGATCAAATCCATTAGAACAGGCTTTAGCAAATTTGTTCATAAACTCATTTCTATTACCTCTCCCCAGAATATATTCCGATACGTAGTTTGCTTCTTCTAGATCAAGTACGACTAAATATTTACCTGCGAATGAACTTGTAGCGAGAGTCTCTTCATGTTTAAATTTTCCATGAATAATGGATGTGAAAATATGTTTTTTATGTTTTTCAACTGTATGCCAAACCTTAGAAACCCATGGACAAGTTGTATCAATTATATGACAACCTTTCTCATGCAAGAGTTTCATTTCTTGAACAGTAGCGCCGAAAGCAGGAAGTATAACAACATCCCCGTTAGACACTAAAGAAAAATCTTTAATTCCATTTTTAGCTGAAATGAATTTTACATTCATTTTTCTTAAATGATCATTAACCGAGGGATTATGAATAATTTCATTTGTTATCCAAATATTTTCTTTTGGGTAATGTCTTCTAGTTTCATAAGCCATTGCGACAGCTCTTTCAACTCCCCAACAGAAACCGAAAGCTTGGGCCAATTTAATATTTAGTCTGCCTTTAGTGTAAGTAAAACCATTATCCCTGATAGAACTTATCAAATCACTTTGGTAAGCTTCTTCTAACGCTTGAGCTCTTTTTGTTGGAGAATCGAAACCCCTTCTGTTGTATCTATCAGAATGATGAAGTGATCTTCTAAAAGCTTGTGTATCCATCTTTCTATATTACAACGTTTTAAATAATTTTCGTAAAAAAAAAGAAACCTGACATAAGTCAGGTTTCTCAAATCAATTTTCAGTTAGATTATTTAGCAGATGCAAAGTCTGGATATGCTTCCATTCCATGCTCTCCTATATCTAAGCCTTGAGTCTCTTCCTCTTCAGATACTCGGATTCCACCGAACAATCCTCCAATTACAGACCAGGCAATCCAGCAAGTAACTAGTGTCCAAATAGCATAAGCTGCGGCACCAAGAGCTTGAACTAGAAGAAGGGTAATACCTCCGCCATTGAACAATCCCATACCTGCTCCATCACCTTGTACAGCTGTACCCCAAAGACCGATAACTACAGTACCCCATACACCACAAACTCCGTGAACAGAGAATGCACCTACAGGATCATCGATCTCAGCGGCATCAAGTGCTGCAACAGAAAATACAACAATAATTCCGCCCACTAGTCCTGCGAACCAGGCTCCAGCAAGGGTCATATCACCACAACCAGCAGTGATACTAACCAAACCAGCAAGGATTCCGTTAATTATCATTGTAAGATCAGGCTTACCAGAAGTTAAAGTTGAAACAATAGTTGCACCAATAGCTCCAGCTGCTGCTGCCAAAGTAGTTGTTACAGCAACGTATGGAACCCATTGATCCATAGCAAGTTGAGAACCGGGATTAAAACCATACCAACCTATCCATAGAACTAATGCACCAAGAGTAGCTATTGCCATATTGTGTCCTGGCATAGCCTGTGGTTTCCCATCAGAGTATTTGCCTATTCTTGGCCCAAGAAGCATAGCTCCTACAAGACCAGCCCATGCTCCAACTGAGTGAACAATTGAAGAACCAGCAAAGTCTACAAAACCTAAAGAATCAAGCCAACCACCATTCCATTTCCAGCTACCAGCAATTGGATATATAAATGCAGTTAATACAACAGCAAAAACAACAAATTCTCCAAATTTAACTCTTTCAGCAACAAGACCGGATACGATAGTTGCCGCAGTTCCTGCAAATGCAGACTGGAACAAGAAATCAACTGTTGGGACTAATCCAGCATCAGTTACCATATCTGCAGTAACTGTTGGATCAAAAAATAAGCCGCCAAAATAAAGCCATCCGTCAGCAACACTACCTCCGTACATTAATGAGTAGCCGATAAACCAATATGAGGTTACAGCTAGAGCAAATACGAATAGGTTTTTAGCAAGGATGTTAACTGCGTTCTTAGAACGACACATACCTGCCTCAACCATAGCGAAACCAGCGTTCATAAAGATCACTAAAATAGTAGCGATCAAAAGCCATAAATTGTTAGCAAGAAAAGCTGCATTCAACTCAGGTAAATCAGCTGCGTGAGCTGAAAGATTAAAAATACCTAAACCAAACAAAGCTAAAGGAACAGTTGCAAGCCACAACATAGAGCGGTTTGAACTAAATCCTCGAATACTCCTCAAAAGGAGCATAGGTCCATTTACAAGACTTGCATCTTGTAACTTGGACCTAGAGCGCCTTTGAGGCGTTTGCAAAGCAGTGGTCATAAAAAAAAATTAGATCTGCAAAAAAACAGTTTGTGCTGTTTTCTTTCATTTTCAATTTTGCTCAAAAAACTAATTAGTGTCTAGTAGTCGTTGTTACCAATTTTATAGTTGCATCCTAAAAATATATCTGTTAAATTAAAAAATTTTTTTTTTGGGAGTTTTAAAATTTCAAGATTATATTTATTTCAAAGGTTTTATCCCTTTCCATGATACGTGGTCTTTATGAAATTCGAAGGAACATGGGATAGTTATCAATCCTGCACTTAAAGATTCTCTAAAAAGATTGCCGTATAAGGGATCTGCATCATCTCCAGGTGCAAAAAAACAAGCATCTTTTCTCGTAATACAAAGTACCAAAACACTTTTACTTTCAGGAATTAATTCCTTTAATTCAATGAGGTGTTTTTGACCTCTTTTCGTTACTGTATCTGGGAATAGAGCTACATTTTCTTTAATCCAAGTCGTATTTTTAACCTCTATGTAAATGTTACGTTTATCAGGATTTGAAGATTTTGGGGTTAAAAAAAAGTCAATTCTGCTTTTTTTATCTTTTCCGTAGGGCACTTCAGATTTGATTGTCTCTATTTCACCTATTGTTTCTATTAAAAGATTTTTCTCAATAACCTTTTTGATTAACTTGTTTGCGAATAGAGTATTAATACCTACCCAAACTTCCTCATTTTTTGCATTAAGAACACATATCTGTTCCCAAGTAAAAGGTAATTTTCTTTTTAAAGAAGAAGAAACACTTATTCTTACTTTTGCTCCCTCACTCAAAAGTCCCTTCATTGGGCCCGTGTTAGCACAATGAGCAGTTACTACCTCTCCACTCTCTAATTCAATATCTGCGAGAAACCTTTTATACCTTTTAATTAAAACCCCTTCAATTAATGGATCAAAATCAATTAACCGATCATTCATAAATATGTCGTTGGTTAGAAATCAAATATAATTGAAACTTAAACTTATTGAAAAATTTAGACCATTCCAAATGCATTCATTTTTAAAAAATAATGTTTTTTCAATTTCGTTTGGTACTAGTCTAAGTAAATTAGCTGGATGTATAAGACAAATATTTATAGCTGCTGCTTTTGGGGTTGGTGTAACGTACGACGCGTTTAATTATGCATATATAATTCCTGGTTTTTTGCTAATAATCATTGGGGGTATTAATGGTCCCTTGCATAACGCAGTGGTTGCAGTTTTAACTCCGCTTAACAAAAAAAATGGAGGGATTATTTTAACTCAAGTAAGCATAAAACTCTCAATATTATTAATAATTTTAGCCATATTGATTTACTCAAATTCCAGTTTACTAATTGATTTATTGGCCCCGAATTTAAGTTATGAAGCAAAATCTATTGCCACTTACCAATTACAAATACTTACACCTTGCATCCCTTTATCCGGCTTCATAGGTTTAAGTTTTGGCGCCTTAAATTCCCAAAGAAAATTCTTTTTATCAAGTATAAGTCCTGCAATAACAAGCGTAACTATTATTTTTTTTATTTTATTTAGTTGGATTTTCAACCAAGAAAATACATCTTCTAATTTCTTTGCTTATACGGGATTACTGGCATTTGCAACTTTGACAGGAACTTTAATTCAGTTTGTTGTTCAAATTTGGGAAATAAAAAAAATTGGTCTCTTGAGATTAGAGTCAACCTTCAATTTATATAAAGATGAAGAGAGGAGAATTTTTAAACTAATTATTCCAGCATCTATCTCATCAGGTTTAAGTCAAATTAATGTTTTTATCGATATGTTTTTCGCTTCAAGTTTTCAAGGCGCAGCATCTGGACTAGCTTACGGAAACTTTCTTATACAAGCCCCCTTAGGCATATTATCTAACTCCTTGATTCTGCCATTACTTCCAAAATTTTCTAAATTAAGAAGCGAAAAAGACAAAAGAGGTCTCCAAAAAAAATTGATATCTGGGATAGAGTACTGTTTCTTAACAGCTATTTTTTTAACAGGATTTTTCATAACATTCAATAATCAAATCGTACAATTAGTTTTTCAAAGAGGATCTTTTGATTATTCAGCAACTTTAAAAGTAAAAAATATATTAATTGCTTATGCAGTTGGCATACCATTTTATCTTTATAGAGATTTATTAGTAAGAACTTACTATTCAATAGAAAAAACAAAATTCCCTTTTAAGTCTTCATTTGCAGGGATAATTTTTAATATTTTTTTTGATTGGTTTTTAATTGGTGCCCCAATTAAGAATTTTGGGAATCTTTCTCCATATAATTTCGGAGTTGTGGGAATAATCTTTTCTTCAGTAATAGTCAACCTTATAGTCTGTATTTTGCTTTCTTTTAATCTACGAAATGAAGATATCGATTTACCTAACTTGGATTTATTGAGGAAAATTAGCCTCATGTCATTAGCAGCATTTATAGACAGCACGCTTTGTTTTACTATCCTCCAAACTACTAATAACTTCAATTCAAATCTTTCAGAATTTTTAATATTAATATTTGGAACTCTAACTTTTTTTGTGATTTATTTTTTACTTACAAAATTATTTAAAGTAAATAAATTCAAAGTTTCAAAAAAAGAGATTTAGTTTTTAAAAAAAGCTTTCCAAAATCTCTTCTAATTCTAGAATTTGTGATTTAGTGATTAAATTAATCAGTGGAATACTATTAACACCATCACCTACTTTTACATTTATTGCTTTCAGACTTAATTTTGCAGCCTCCAATGGACTTTGATCTTTATTGCTGATACATTCAATAGCAAGATGCCTAGCTAGTCCAGCGTCTCCAAGATACAAATTCCACTTTTCTATTTTTATAAAAACCTTTTCGGAAATAACATTTTCTAGATCACTTATACTTATCTGAGAGTCCATAAATAGAAATTAATTTAAGTTGATTGTTTTGAAGTATCTTTAGGTTTTTTTATAATTACGAAAAGTAAATGGGAGACCAAAAGAACTGACCAGACAATTGCAAAATTACTAAAGTAGCTGATTTCATATTTAATCTCCTTTAAAAGCCACGTACCACTTACAATCGCAGTAAATATCATGCAGTGAATAACAAAATTTACTATTCGAGAAAAATGTTTATAGATAGGATCTTCTGAGTCACCATTTCCGTACCACTTTATAGGCATATTAATAATTAGATTGTTAATAATAGATATTTTACCCGAAATCTAGTTGACTAAGAGACCCTGAAACAGAGATATTACATAATTATGCGCCTGTAGCTCAGTGGATTAGAGCACCTGACTACGGATCAGGGTGTCGGGAGTTCGAATCTCTCCAGGCGCGTTTAAAATTCTGAAATATTCTTTTTATATTTTTCTAAAAAATATCGTCTATATTATGGTTATTACTTATCAAATTCAATGAATATCCTTCAAAATCTAAAAGATAGAGATCCAGTAATATCAAATTTTATTAACTCTGAAAAAAATAGGCAGGAAACTCATCTTGAGTTAATCGCAAGCGAAAATTTCGCATCAATTGCCGTTATGCAGGCTCAAGGTTCCGTACTTACAAATAAATATGCCGAGGGATTACCACAAAAAAGATATTACGGGGGATGTGAATTTGTTGATGAAATCGAAGAATTAGCTATTCAAAGAGCGAAAAAATTATTTAATGCAAATTGGGCTAATGTTCAACCCCATAGTGGAGCGCAAGCAAATGCTGCTGTTTTCCTAAGTCTACTTAAACCTGGCGACACAATCATGGGGATGGATTTATCTCATGGTGGACACCTAACTCATGGGTCTCCAGTAAATATGAGTGGTAAATGGTTCAATGCAGTTCACTATGGTGTAAATAAAGAAACTAGTGAATTAAATTTTGATGAGATAAGAGAGATAGCACTTGAAACAAAACCAAAATTAATCATATGTGGATATTCTGCTTATCCAAGAACAATCGATTTTGAGTCATTTAGAAATATTGCAGATGAAGTTGGTGCATTCTTAATGGCTGATATTGCACACATCGCCGGTCTTGTAGCAAGTAAACTTCACCCAAATCCGATACCATATTGTGATGTAGTAACCACAACTACTCATAAAACATTAAGAGGTCCTAGAGGCGGACTTATCTTGTGTAAAGATGCAGAATTTGGAAAGAAATTTGATAAATCTGTTTTCCCTGGAACTCAGGGTGGGCCCCTCGAACATATAATTGCAGCTAAAGCAGTTGCATTTGGAGAAGCCTTGCAGCCAGATTTCGTTAATTATTCCCAACAAGTAATAAAAAATGCAAAAGTTCTAGCTTCAACTTTAATAAATAGAGGTATTAATATCGTTAGTGGAGGCACTGATAATCATATTGTTTTACTCGATTTAAGAAGTATCAATATGACTGGTAAGATTGCTGATTTACTTGTAAGTGAAGTGAATATCACTGCAAATAAAAATACTGTTCCATTTGACCCTGAATCACCTTTTGTAACCAGCGGACTAAGGTTGGGAACTGCTGCTTTAACTACTAGAGGCTTTAATGAGGATGCTTTTGCTGAAGTTGGCGAAATTATTGCTGATAGATTACTTAACCCAGACGATTCACTGATTGAAAGTCAATGTAAAGAGAGAGTATTAACCTTATGTAATCGTTTTCCTCTTTATGAAGGCAAACTTGAAGCATCAATTAAATGAGTCCTAACTCCAAGGGAGTTGAAATTCTTTCTATCGGAACAGAGCTACTCTTAGGAAATATTATCAATACAAATGCTCAATGGATTTCTGAACAGTTATCTCAATTAGGCTTAAATCACTTTAGGCAATCAACTGTCGGTGATAATTGTGATCGAATTATAAAAGTAATTCAAGAAATATCGAAAAGAAGTAATCTTTTAATTACAACTGGTGGCTTGGGACCCACCCCAGATGACTTAACTACTGAAGCAATAGCCAAATCTTTTAATGTATCTCTTTTTGAAAGACCGCTTTTATGGGATGAAATTAAACAAAAACTTTCTAACTCAAAGCTCAAGGACGATTCCTCCAGCTTAAGGAAACAATGTTTCTTCCCAGAAAATGCTCAAATTATTAATAACCCTAGGGGCACGGCCCCAGGAATGATTTGGGAACCAGTAAAAGATTTTACTATCCTTACTTTCCCAGGAGTACCCAGTGAAATGAAAACTATGTGGGAAGAGACTGCGTATGATTTCATTAAAACCAAATTCTCAGATAATTATTCCTTTTTTTCAAATACTCTTAAATTTGCGGGTATTGGAGAATCAAACGTTGCTGAAAAAATTAATGATCTATTAAATCTTAAAAACCCTACCGTTGCTCCATACGCAAACTTAGGAGAGGTTAAACTCAGAATCACCGCGCGAGCTAAGAACGACCTAGAAGCAAAAAATATAATTAAACCTATTAAAGAAAAATTAAAAAAAGATTTTTCAAAATATATTTTTGGAGAGGATAACGATACTCTTCCTAGCGTTTTAATAAAAGAATTAACCAAGAGGAACGAAACTATTGTTTTTGCTGAATCCTGCACCGGAGGCCTTCTATCTTCATCACTAACCTCAATATCAGGCTCATCTCAAGTTTTTAAAGGTAGTATTGTTTCCTATAGTAATGAACTAAAAAATTCATTATTAAATATTTCTAAAGAAAAGCTTACAAAATATGGAGCTGTTTCTGAAGAAGTTTGTGAGGCCATGGCAATTAATGTAAAAGAGAAATTAAGAGCAGATTGGGCAATAGCAATTAGTGGAATAGCTGGTCCTAACGGAGGCAGTCAAGATAAACCGGTTGGACTTGTCTATATGTCAATTTCAGGACCGAATAATCATATAACTAATATAAAAAAACTATTTAACTCAACACGAAATCGAATAGAAATTCAAAGACTAAGTGTAAATGTGTGTTTGAACAGCCTCCGATTAATCCTATTATCGAATAGTAAGTAACTATTTTTACAAATTGAGTCAAGATACCCTATTTGATAAAGTTTGGGATTTACATAAGGTTTCAAGTCTTCCTGGAGGATCTGATCAAGTATTTATTGGTCTTCACCTTATCCATGAAGTAACGAGTCCTCAAGCATTTGGTGCTTTAAAGGACAAAAAATTAAAAGTAAAATTCCCTGATAGAACTGTTGCCACTGTTGATCATATTGTGCCAACAGATAATCAAAGCAGGCCCTTCAAAGATAATCTCGCTGAACAGATGATTGAAACACTTGAGAAGAATTGCTTAGAACATAAAATAAGATTTTTTAATATTGGTAGTGGTAATCAAGGAATAGTTCATGTAGTAGCACCGGAATTAGGCCTAACTCAGCCAGGAATGACAATTGCTTGCGGAGATTCTCATACTTCAACTCATGGAGCTTTTGGGTCAATTGCTTTTGGTATAGGTACAAGTCAAGTGAGAGATGTTCTTGCTACCCAAACCTTAGCCATGAACAAATTGAAAGTGAGGCAGATTTGGTGTGACAATAAATTATCTAAGGGTGTTTATGCTAAGGATTTAGTCCTTCATATAATTAATAAACTTGGTGTAAAGGCAGGAGTAGGTTTTGCATATGAATTCGCAGGACCTGCGATACATGAATTATCAATGGAAGAAAGGATGACGATATGCAATATGTCTATTGAAGGAGGAGCAAGATGCGGCTACATCAACCCTGATGAAAAGACCTTTAGTTACATTAAAGATAAATTATATGCTCCAAAAAATGAGCATTGGGATATAGCGCTTAGATGGTGGGAATCGTTAAAAAGCGATCAAAATTCAATTTATGATGACGTAATTAAATTAGATGCTTCTAAGGTAGAGCCAACTGTAACCTGGGGGATTACTCCCGGTCAAAGTATAAGCATTAATCAACAAATCCCTCTTTTAGATGAATTATCCCCAAATGATAAATTAGTTGCAGAAGAGGCTTATGAATATATGAGTTTCAAGCCTGGACAATTAATAAAAGATACTCCTGTAGACGTTTGTTTCATAGGTAGTTGCACAAATGGAAGAATCAGTGACTTAAGAGTTGCAGCTAAAGTATTAAAAGGCAAAAAAGTATCCAAGAATGTCAAAGCATTTGCAGTTCCCGGTTCAGAAAAAGTAGCCACTGAAGCAAAACAAGAAGGTCTTGATCAGATATTTAAGGATTCTGGATTTCAATGGAGAGAGCCTGGCTGCTCAATGTGTTTAGCAATGAATTCAGATAAGCTAATAGGTAATCAAGTTAGTGCTAGTTCTAGTAATAGAAATTTTAAGGGTAGGCAAGGATCTCCCAGTGGAAGAACACTGCTCATGAGTCCAGCAATGGTTGCTGCTGCTGCAATTAATGGCAAAGTCAGTGATGTTAGAGAATTTATTAACTGATGAAATCAGAGTTCACCCCACCAATCGGAAAAATTTCAAATATGAACGGGAAATGTATCTCCTTGATTGGTAACGACATTGATACAGATCGGATAATTCCAGCGCGTTTTTTGAAATGTGTTAACTTTGATTCATTGGGTGAATCTGTTTTTGAGGATGATAGAAAAACTTTAAAAGGAAATCATCCTTTTGATCTAGAGGAAAACAAATATGCCTCAATACTAGTTGTTAATAGCAATTTTGGATGTGGTTCCAGCAGAGAACATGCCCCCCAAGCCCTTATGAGATGGGGTATAAAAGCAATCATAGGCGAGAGTTTCGCTGACATTTTTTACAGTAACTGTATTGCTATAGGAATTCCATGTTTTACGCTACCTAAAAAATCCATAGAAGAAATACAAAACTATTGTGATAATCAATCTTTATTCTTAGAAATCGATCTTAAAAATTTATCAGCACAATCAAAAGATTTAAATTTCAATCTTGAGATCAAGGAAAGCTCAAGAAAAATGTTTTTATCTGGAGAATGGGATGCTACATCAACACTACTTGATAATAAAATTTTAATAGAAAATAAATTTAATCAATTACCCTATATAAAATTCAATACTAATATTTCATAGCTATTTAAATCCATAGAGACTAAAAGAAATACCTCCTGATTGATTATGAGGCTGATAAAAAATACCAAATTCATAGGATCTTTTTTTCCAATTAACAGAAATTTTAGAATCTATAAATTCTCCGTAATCATCTGAATTACCATCTAAGTTTAATGTTCCATTACTCTTAAGAATAATTGGTCCAAAAATTTGTTGATCAAAACCAATATTTAGGGTAAATTTGTCAGAAATTTGATCAAATTTAAATACACTTTCTCCGCTTTTAAATTTATAAAATGGGAAAATACTAATCCTTGTATAGTCAAAAGTTTTAGCTTTGAAATCCCCTAAAATTAACTCAGGACCTAAACCAAAGCCAATATATTCTTGATGTTTTCCATTATCATAAAAAGAATATAATGATGCAATTCTTGTATTTAGACTAAGTCCTTTATTAATTGGCTCATAGATATACTCATAGGAAGTATCAATAATTTTATTTTTCGGTTTATCAATACTTAATGGAGTGTTTTTATCCAAGGAGTAAAACAAATTACCTTTAAAACTATCAACTAAGTTTTTACTGCTCAACTGCTCTCCTTTCAAATGCGCTAGACCAAAAGAGAAAACTTCAGTATTAGTAGTGCCATTTACTTCCCAAGTATGTTTTTTTTCTAATTGCGAACCATACCCTAAATAAATTTCAGCTTCCCCTAATGAACCATTCCATACTCTATCTCGATAAACCCCGTAAAAACTTTTATCCCATTTAGCATTCAAAAAATTAATTTCTTTATTCAAAATAGATTTAAATCTAAGCGCATCAGAAAATTTATTTGTATCTAGAGAGTTTATTTGATTATCTATTTCAATATTCCAAGAATTTATTTTACCTTTTAATTTAGATTCAAAACCAAAATAATCAGACATATGAGTATCTCTTTTTACCTTTTCACTGGTTATTAAATCTCCTTTCTTTACGAAACTTTTTGTATGTCCCTTTAGTGAACGTTGAATGAAAAATTGTGGTTCAAAATCTATAATAAAATCATCTCCTAAATTCATAGATTTAAATTTTCTACCAATAAACAAACCATCTTTATCTAGATTGTCATAACTAATTGTCCAACTACTTTTTGAATCAAAATTTTGTCCTGATTTAGTTAACGCTCTATTGCCAAGCCAAAATGGGATGGAAACATTTTCATCTAAAACTAAATAATTCAAAGATGATCTAAATCTTAATTCTTTTTTCAAAGAGAAAGCTTCTAATGAATTAATAACTATTTTTACTTGTTTAAACTGTAGAAGATCATTAGAAAATATTGCCTTTTTACTTTTCCATTTATTTCCATCAATAATAATTTTTTTCGTAGAAAAAATCCAGTTATTTACTTTGTTTGGGGTATTTAAAACTTCTTTTTTTTGTAAATTTAGTAAGTGATTAATCTTTTCAATATCTGAGTCATTAAAATTTTTGGATATATCGGTAATTAAATTATCAGAATTAATAGTGCCTTTCACATCTAACAAATACCCTGTTTCATCTTTGAGATTGTACTCAAGTTGAGACATTTTAAAAATTTGGTCACCAAAAACCAAAGTTATATTTCCAAATGCGCTGATAATTTTTTGTGATTTATCGTATGTTAATTTGTCAGCCCTAAGAATTTTACCTTTATAAGAGACTGAGACATTTCTTTCTGCGAACAAAATATTATTTTCTTCTGATTGAATTTCCGATTCAATCACAAATTCCCCTTTATTATTAGATAAATTGGCTAATACTAATCGAACATCTGCATCTTGAAATTTTTGATTTGTAAAGTAGCCAAACTTATCTTTATTAATAGTAGAAATTACTTTTGAATTATTATTAGTAGATTTAGAAAAATTTGACCAATTTATATCAACATTAGAAGGATATCTTTTATCACTAAGTTTTGTAAAAACACCAGCTTCACTTGATGAACCTAAGTTAATTAAAAGAAAAAAATAAAGTATCGCTTTTTGAAAATCGCCTGAATTCAAAGTAGTGAAAATTTAGTAAAAATTAATCTTGTGGACTCTCTAAATCTTTTCTATTGGGAGTTCTAGTTGGATCACTCGCTAAGAAACCAAAGAGGAAGATCCCAACAAAGAAAAATACGATAGTGTAGACAGAGATTTTTAAAGCAAGCATGAGATAACGTGTGCTAACAGATTTATATCTTATTAAATTTATATTTAATTTATGGGAAAAGGTTTACTTTTTGTATTTTTGGAAAATTTTGAAATACTTTAATTTATAATTTTTTTAAGAGTTAATCATCATGATCATCCCAAGGATCTGTTAGCTTTGCAGCTTTTGGTCCAAATGCAGTCCAAAGCCCAAATCCGGTTAAAGCTAGAAGTAATGCCAGAATGGTAACTGCTATGGAAACTGCAGGATCAGGCGCGGATGATAAAGTTTGCATCAATTTTGCTAAGTTTGTAAACAATTTATGTATAAGTTCTTATACAATAGCGAAATAATATTCGATTTTGTGAATTCAACATGGGTCAAAAAACAGCGTTAGGAACTCTTTTAAAAGCAATTGGCAATTCAGGTCAAGGAAAAGTTGTGCCTGGTTGGGGAGCAGTTCCTGTGATGACAGTCATAGGGTTACTACTTCTTGTTTTTCTAGTTATTCTCCTACAAATTTATAACCAGTCATTACTATTACAAGGTTTCTCAGTAGATTGGAACGGAAACTAAATTTATAAAAACTTTCAAAGGGTTATCTTATTCATCTGAATACTGATATGTAGACTTCTTTTAGAGTTTTCGTATTAATTTACTTAGTTATAGTTTATATGAATATATATAATTCTCTATGAAAAGAGATTTAGTAATACATTATGAATGAAATATATCTAGTAGGGTTGGGTAATCCTGGTAAAAAATATTCTGAAAATAGGCATAATGTAGGTTTTTTGCTTCTTGAAAACCTCTCCTTGAAATATAATTCAAATTTTTTATTAAAGGAGAAACTTAAAAGTTACTATTCAGAATTCAAAATCGATAATTACACTTACAGATTATTTTTACCAAATACGTTCATGAATAATAGTGGTGATGCTGTCAGAGCAATAGTAGATTGGTACAAAATTACTTTAGATCAAATTTTTATAATTGTAGATGATAAAGATCTTCCCCTTGGAAAAATAAGATTTAGAAAAAAAGGAAGCTCAGGAGGACATAATGGGCTGAAAAGCATCATTGAAAAATTGCAAACTCAAAATTTTAATAGAATAAGAATTGGTATTGGATCCCCTTTATCATTTAATGGAAAAAATAAATTTAATACTATTTCACACGTACTAGGAAATATTTCTTTAGATGAGAAAACAATATTGGATAAAGTTTATCAGAGAGTAATAGAATCCCTCGAACAATTAAATACTAAAAAAGAAGAATTTATAATAAACGAATTAAATTCTTTTCATAAAAATCAAATTTAAAAATTGCGATCAAAACCAGAAACGACAGTCAATCTTAGTATTAAAGAATATAGCTTCTCAAAAAAGCACATTAAAGGGGTTGTAGAAGCTAGTCAATTTAGGTGGACTTTTACATGGTCTTTCAATAAAGGTTTATTATTAGTTGATCCTCCTTTGGGAAGAGCATTAATTGAAGATGCCTTATTAAGATTTTTATTAAAAAAAGATTATGCACTAGAGGCAGGTAATGAATATAAGTTCACTATTTCAGCCAAGTTTTAAAATCTAGATTTTGATTCAAAGTAAATTTCATATTGCAATAATCTTCTAGGATTATTAGTGCTGATATGGCATCAAGATTTTTATTAAGAATAAAAACCTCTCGAGGAATTAAAAACTTAAAACCACTTATAGGAAATAGTTCAAAATATCTTGCTTTAGCTCTAAAAGTAGTATTTTTTTCTTCGAAAATTATTATTTCTTTTTTAAAAAAATCCAGTTTTTCTCTTACCTCTTTACTGGTTGTACCATTACCAATAATAATTTTTGATATATCTTCAACAGTATTTAAATTTCTGACATAGTCTTCAACGATTTCACTTTTAAGAATAATTGCTTTATAAACTATTTTTTCACTTATTTCAGCTAAAACTAAACCACATTTACTTTTACCAGGATCGATAGATACTAATTTAAACATAGAAAACTATAATTTAATAATATTCAATGCAACTATTATTGGGTCTGCAGTTTTACTATCTTTTAAAGAAACAATCTCTAATCTATATTCATTATTTTGATTCAACTCCAACGAATCTCTAAGTTTTTTTATGAAGTCACCTCTTGTAGTAATTTCGTTGACAATTGAGCCCCTTAACTGAATTTTATCTCTGGTTTTTCTCATCAAAGTTTTTATTTTTGAATTGATATTTTTATAATCAAGATCTTTTTTTTCAAGAATTTCACTTGTGATAACTTCCCCTCTTTTTACAATGATTTTATTTTGCAGCAATTCTGGGTATACAAAAACAAAATTATCTCCTTTCAAAACATTAGTCGCTGATTTAATCAATAAGATCCAATTCCCGCCTTTTGATGTTATGCCTTCAATTTCAGAAATATCACTAGGTCTCCACAAAAGAATATTTTTTACCTCTTTTTTACTAGGGATTACAATTTTTTGAACAAATTTATCTGCACTTTTATAAATTTTCCCAAGATCTAATTTTATATTTGGATTAGAAGATAACTCTGCAATAAATAAAGTTTGGCCTCTTTTAAGAACTACATTTCCACTTCTAAAGTCTTTAATATCGCCTTTAAGTTTATTTAATTCCCTTTCCTTTTTATTAATCTTATTTTCAAGCTTTTGCCTTTCTTCTTGCAAAGGAACAAGCGCTTTTTTACTTTCATCCAATGTTTTTTGTAAAAAAGGAATATCTACAAAAAGTCTCTGCCTAAATTCTTCACTAACTAAAAGCAATAGTCCTATAGATGTTGCACTAATAAAGCCTCCAGTTATTATCGTTACTATTGTGGCTGTTTTCTTTGGTCTTAATTTTAAGATACTAAATCTTGCTTTACCAATCTTTGTGCCAAGTAAATCCCCAAATGGTGCAATTAATCCTCCAAGTAATATTAAGAAAATAATTAGAACCCAGGCCACACTATTACATATACTCAATACATCATAATGAATGATGAATCAATTAAATCTTTTTGCAAGAGCTATTGGGTCAAATACTGTAATCTTTTTTCTTTCAATAGTAAGAAGCCCAGAATCCTTTAAATCGCCCAACAATCTTGTAATCGTTACTCTTGTTGAACCAATAGCTTCAGCTATTGCTTGATGTGAAAGCCTCAAATCTATTGTGATTCCTTTTTCACTAGCCACTCCAAAGTCTCTACAAAGAACCATTAAAAAGCTTACTAAACGAGAAGACATATCTCTATGAGTCAAAGTTTCAATCATGGTTTCTGTTTGAAGAATCCTACTTGAAAGACCTTGCAACAATAATAAGCCAACTGATGCATCTTCTTCTATTGCTTTTAAGACAGAGTTGGCAGGTGCTGTTATCATTTCAACTCTTGTGAAAGCTATGGAATGATAAAAACGATCAGATCTATGACCAGTTAAAAGAGATAAAACACCAAAGAGACTATTCTCTCTCAAAAGAGCAACGGTTATTTCTTCACCTGACTCATAAACTCTTGATAACCTTACTGCTCCTCTCCTTATCAAATAGACCCTCTCTGCAGGATCTCCAGGGAAAAATATTGTTTTAGATCTCTCAACCATTTCTGTACTCGCGCCCTCTAAACCCTTAATGACTTCCATTAAGGTCCTATTTATTGGGAAACGTTCTCCAACGGAGTTAATTTTAGTTTGTCTGGACTGTTGCGCAGTAAAGCGGTTGAATCCCCGAGAAGAAGGTATCATAAATATCTTGATTATTAAAAAAATTTAAGAAGACGGCTTAAAATATCTTGTATCAACAGTAACAATTTCCAATACTTCTTAATTTATTCCCATGCTTCTTTCGTATAGTTTCAACTTTTTCAACACTTTTTTAAGTAAAATTACACTATATGCAGCGTAATTGAATTCTATTTATACTGCATATAGAAAAGAAATCTAAGATAATGCTAATTAGTTCAACTAATAGTTTTTCAGAAACAAATTATGACGTTGTCAATATTAGTACTGCTAACAAAATAAGTTCAAAAAAGTTTACACAAAATGGGCAAATTCAAATTTATCAATCTTCTTATCGAGGAAGTTATTCCCCTATTATTAGAGACTCTCTAAGAAATGCTGCTCTTGGAAGGAAAGTGCTTTTAGTGCAATTCATGAAAGGAGGAGTTAAACAAGGAATTTCTAATGCAGTAAAGCTTTGTGGTAATTTAACTTGGCTAAGATCATCAAATTCCTTTGATCAATATAATTCTGAAGAAATTGATAATGATGAAAATTTAAAAAAATCTATTCATGAATCTACATATGAATTGTGGAATTTTTGCAAAAAAGAATTACTTTCTGGTGAAAACGATCAGATCATACTTGATGAAATTTTTCTTGCTGTAGAGATGAAGATAATCGATAAAGATGATTTGATTTCAACACTTGAAAACCGATTTATATCAGGAGATGTAATCCTTACTGGTACAGATATTCCTAAAGATTTATTATTAATGGCTAACCAAATTACCGAACTCCGCTCATAAAACAATGCTTAAAAATGATCTCTGGATAAATCAAAAAGCATCTGAGGGAATGATAAACCCCTTCCAATCAAATTTGGTGAGACATCTCGATCCTAATAACCAAAAAAAGCCAGTTTTAAGTTATGGATGTTCATCTTATGGCTATGATTTAAGACTTTCATCAAAAGAATTCCTAATTTTTAGACATATACCAGGAACTGTAATGAATCCCAAAAAGTTTAATTCTAATAATTTAGAAAAAACTGCACTTCACCATGATGAAGATGGGGACTTTTTTATTCTTCCTGCTCACTCCTATGGTTTAGGTGTTGCTCTAGAAAAAATGAAAGTACCTGAAAATATAACTGTGATTTGCATAGGAAAAAGTACTTACGCCAGACTAGGAATAATAGTTAATACAACTCCTGCAGAAGCGGGTTGGGAAGGTCATTTAACATTAGAGTTTAGTAACAGTTCAGGCGCAGATTGCAGAATCTATGCAAATGAGGGTATATGTCAACTTCTCTTTTTTGAAGGTGATCCTTGCTCTACAACTTACGAAGACAGAAGAGGTAAATATCAAAATCAACCAGAAAGAGTGACTCTAGCAAAGATTTGAAATGAGTAAAGTTGAACTGATTTCACTAACTCCTGAAGCAGAAAAAACAATGGCTTACATTGCAAGAGTTAGCAATCCAAAAAATCAGAAAAATGAAGATTATTCAAAACTATTGAGTTATTGCATTAAAAATGAACATTGGAGTGTATTTGAACAATCATTTATGACATTACAAATAGAAACCAACAGAGGAATTGCAGCGCAAATACTAAGACATAGATCATTTACTTTCCAAGAATTTTCACAAAGATATGCAGATAGCACACAATTAGGGAATATTCCTTTACCCGAGTTAAGAAGACAAGATTTTAAAAATAGGCAAAATTCTATTCCTGATCTTCCTGATGAATTGAAACAAAGATTCAATACAAAAATTGCTTCACATTTTAAAGCTTCTTTAGAATTATATGAAGATTTACTTTCTGAAGGAATAGCTAAAGAATGTGCGAGATTCATATTGCCACTAGCAACTCCAACAAGAATATACATGTCTGGATCATGCAGATCATGGATACATTATATTAATTTAAGGACAGCTCATGGTACTCAGGTAGAACACAAGAGGATAGCTGAAAATTGCAAGTCTATTTTTAAAAAAAGTTTTCCGATAGTATCGAAGTCGCTAGATTGGTAAACTTCAACCATGACTGCGAGGACTAACATTATTATTTTTATTTTTTGTAATTACTGAAAACTCAGAATTAATAATTTCTTCATGAGTTTTTGTTTCTCTCTCTAGTTGATCAATATATTCTTTTATTTTTAATTCTTCTTGTTTTCCTACAAGAGTAGATACTAAATTACCTTTTCTATCAAAAAGATTTACTTGAGGAATCCCATTTACTTCAAATTTACGAATGTAATTATTCCATTTTTGATTATCAACATTCAAAAAAACAAAATTAACGTCTTTTTCGTATTCCTCTTTTAATGAGGATACTTTTGGCGCCATTTCTTTGCAAACTTCGCACCAGTCAGCATAAAATTCAAGAAAAGTAGGTTTATTGTTTTTAAAAGCTATTTCAGGATCAACAGATGATTCTCCAAAACTCTTAAGAAGATAAGTTCCTTGAAAAAAAACATTTCTAAACAAAATCAAACTAACAACCAAAACAGCAATTAAGAAAACTATTATTGCTCTTAAGTTTTTATTCAAAAGTGGTTCTAAATTCTCAGATTGCATTATTGATAATTACTGTATTAGTATATTTTAAATAAGTTAAACAAATAAAGGGAGGAGTAACCTTTTACCTTTTAATCAACTGATAAGATAAGCTTAAAATAATATGAAAATTATATTTATTTCTAAAATCTTATTATGCAATCAATCTTTGGAACTGATGGAATAAGAGGAAAATTTAATGAAGACATAACTGTTTCTTTAGCATATAAAGTTGGATATGCTCTAGGTTTGTTATTAGAAAATACTAATCCAATATTAATTGGAAGAGATACCAGGATTAGTGGAGATATTCTGCTTAAGGCAACAATAAAAGGTATTATTGCAAGTGGCAAAAAATTTATAAGTCTTGGAATCTGCCCCACCCCAGCAATCCCTTTTTTGATTAGAAAAGAAAAATTAAGTAGCGGGATAATGATCTCTGCTAGTCATAATCCGCCCGAATATAATGGAATAAAGATTTTTGATCATAATGGTCAAAAAATTGGCAAAACTTTTGAAAATAAAATTCAAAAATTAATTGAAGATTCAAATCACAATTTGTCAGATCCCTCAAAAGATATCTTTCTAAAAGACAATAAAGAGCTTATTGATATTTATTGGCAAAGCTTAACTAAAACAATGGGAGGGGTGGATTTAACTGGGATGAAAATAATATTAGACACATGCTATGGATCAGCGTCAACCTGCGCAAAACAAATTTTTCAGAATCTTGGCGCTGATGTTAGTGTTATCAATAACTCTAAGAATGGTTTAAAAATTAATATGAATTGCGGTTCTACTAACCTTGAACCATTAAAAAAAGCATTAAAAGAGAATCCTTCAGATATGGGATTTAGCTTCGATGGCGATGCTGATAGGGTAATCGGTGTAGATTCAATGGGCAATGTATTAGATGGAGATCATATACTTTTTTTATGGGGTAGGGAACTTATGGAGCAAAAGAATCTCACTAATAATTTACTAATATCTACTCAAATGGCTAATTTAGGTTTTGAAAAGGCCTGGAACAAAATTGGTGGGATTCTTTATAGAACTGATGTAGGAGATAAATACGTTCATGATGCAATTAAGGGAGAAAATGCTGATTTAGGGGGTGAACAATCAGGTCATATACTTTCAAAAATTAATAACTTTTCTGGAGATGGGATATTAACTGCTCTTCAGATTTCTAAATATTGCAAAACGAAAAATATTACTTTAAAAGACTGGCTTAAAAGTAGTTTCGAGCCTTTTCCACAGAAGCTAACCAACATTAATTTAAATTTTAATATTAATAAAATTAATTCCAAAGCTAAAGGGCTAATTGATCAAACTATTGAAAATTTGCAGGTTATGTATTCCGATAATTGCAGAATTTACATTAGGCCTAGCGGAACAGAACCCATAATGAGAGTACTGGTAGAGGCGAAACATCAGCACAAGGTTGATTCTTTATCTAGTGAAATAACAAACAAACTTATTTCAGAAATTAAAAAAATTGTGAATTAATTATCAATCACAATTTTTAATATAAATACTCTCAAAAATATCAAATTGATTAGAAATCACATACTTTTCCCTATTAGTCAAAAATTTTTTTGGATTAAAACTTTCTGAATAATTAAAATCTTTTTTTTCAATTTTTTTAAAATTAAAATTACTTAATATCGTATAATCCATATAATCGAATAATTCCTTTACATCAGTTTTAATAAAAATCAAAGTTCCTTCTTGCAATAATTTTGAAAGATTATTAATAAACTCTGGCTGAATTATACGCCTTTTATAATGCCTTTTTTTAAACCATGGATCTGGGAAATTAAAGGAAATACTTTTTACATTTTTAAAAATAAATTTACTTTGAACATTATCCACAATGTTATTAGCATTACCAAATACAAAATATAAATTTTTAAATGCTCTTTCTTGAGCCTTTACTTTTGCTGTCTTGACTAATCTCTCACGAATCTCGATTCCTAAATAATTCCAACTGGTATTAACTAAAGCTAATTCAAATAAAACCTCACCAGCAGCACAACCTACATCCAAATGGAGATTCAATTTAGAATCATCAAACATTTCAATTAAAGAGGGAATTCTCTCGATTTCATCAAAATTTCTACTAAGCGGATTAACGTGCTGTCTCATAAAAATATAAATTTATTTCTCAGCGATAATATAAACATGCATAATATTCATAACTATGACAATAGAAAGTTAAAAAGTAATAGTTTTATGTTTTATTATTATGTATGTAAAAAGAAAAAGTTTTGAACGTTTTTAATCAAATTTCTGTTTGGCTATCTTTTCAACTTTCAATAATTTTCCTGATTGGTATTCCTGCTACATTATTCTTATGGTCAATAAAAAAAAGAAATAAAGCGGTTAATAGGCTTCTATCTATCTATTGGAAAATATCCCTTTTATTTTTTATAAGCCTATTGCTATTAATTGGGAAGTATAATTATGCACTGATTATTACAAATATTTCCACATTATTAATGACAGTTTCAGTTTGGTTTTGGAATGATATTAATGATGAGCTAAAAGAATATGAATTTAATTACTCACTTATTACAACAACAAAAGTATGGAGATGGTCACTAACTTTTATATCTTTAAATTTCTTAATTCAAAGTTTACAAAACCTTAATTGCTTTTCTTTTATTAATTCTGCTGAATGTACAATTTGGATTCAACCTTCTTCAAATTTCTACATTATTTTAAAAAGTTTATTTAATTTTTTCTTCGGGGCCAACTTTACTCAGCCCATAGCTAAATTTTTAGGTTTATTTGCATTATTAATTTATTTTTTAGGTTTAATTCAGTGGTTAATAATAAAACTACCTAAAAATGGGAGAAACTCTTACTTTTCTGAAAATGGAAGTAAATGATTTACTTAATTATCTTAAAAGAATAAGCTTCAAAATACCTAAAAAGATAATTAAGGTAGAATGTTATCTTCCAAATAACATCATAGAGAACATTAAGAAATATTATTTTCAAAGGCTGTATTAGCTCTACCGCGCATCCTATTGAAATGGATTTAGAAACAAAAAAAGTTTTTAAATTTGAATAAATAGTCACAAAATTTAGGCTCTATTAGTCAAGCCCATCAGAAACCAAAAATAACTTTATAAAGGAAAATCAAAACTTACATTTCTCAGATCAAAAAACTGGCTCTAAGAAAATTCAAGATTAATAATATTTGAACATCTTTTGCATAGTTTTGTGTTTTGAATCCCACTAAAAGTTTCAATTTGATAATGCCAACATCTATCACATTTTTGACCAGGAGCTTTAAGAATTTGAATTTTTCCAAGTTCATTGCTTTCAATAACCATGGAATCCTCAACCAAATCTGATATGACTTGAAAATTTGAAACTATTAGCCAATCCCTAAATACATCCACATCACCATTACCAAATTTCTCGAGCCAAGCAAGAGAATCTTTTACCACTTTATCTACAGGTAAAAAATTCACTTCTGTTTCCAAAGCGGCACCAATTATTTGTTTATTTCTACATCCTTCTATGGCTTTATTAATTTCAACTCTCAAATTTCTTAAATTTGTAATGTGCCCATTAAGACTTTCATTCTTCCATGACTGTGGAAAGATTGGCCAACCTCTTTGAAATACTGATTTTTCTTTAGTTGAATATGGAATATTTTGCCAAATATCTTCAGCCATATGGCAAAGGACTGGAGAAATAATAACAGCTAAACTTTCAACAATTCTAGACATGACAAACTGACATGATCTCCTCCTAAATTGTGTTTTAGAACTAACGTATAACCTATCCTTTGCAATATCCAAATAAAAATTTGATAAATCTACAACGCAAAAACTTTGTAAAATCTGAAAAAATTTTGAAAATTCATAATTTTCATAAGCATTTGTTATTTGATCAGTAACTTCAACCAATCTGCCTAACATCCATTGATCTAAGATTGGCAATTGATCAATTTCAAAACTATCAATATTAGGGTCATAATCATGAATATTACCAAGAAGATATCTTGCAGTGTTCCGAACTTTTCTATAAACGTCTGATAGTTGCTTGAGTATATTTGAACCAATTGGAACATCTACAGAATAGTCGACAGAGCTTACCCATAGCCTTAACACATCAGCACCATAAGCAGGTTCATTTTTTTTATTATTCCCACCATTAATAATTACATTTGGATCAACAACATTTCCGAGAGATTTACTCATTTTTCTTCCATTTTCATCAAGTGCAAAACCATGAGTTAAAACTTTTTTATATGGAGGTTTATTATTAACTGCAACTGATGTAAGCAAAGAAGATTGGAACCATCCTCGATGTTGATCTGAACCTTCCAAATAAAGATCTGCAGGATATTTTAATTCACTTCTTTGTTGACACACTGCTGCCCAGCTAGATCCCGAATCGAACCAAACATCCATTGTATCTGTCCCTTTTTTCAATAAATCAGATTCTTTTGCATATTTTTCTGGCAATAAATTCTTAATATCCCAATCCCACCAAATATCAGCCCCGTGTTCATTAAAAAGTTTTTGAATATGATTAATTATCTCACTGTTTAGGAGAATTTCATTACCATTTTTTTTATAAAAAACTGGAATTGGAACCCCCCATGACCTTTGTCTAGAAATACACCAATCTCCTCTGCCAACGACCATGGAATAAATTCTTTTCTTGCCGGTTTCAGGCATCCATTCAACCTCTTCTATTGCCTTTAAAGCAGATGATCTGAAGCCATTTACAGATGCAAACCATTGTTCTGTTGCTCTAAAAATAGTTGGTTTTTTGGTTCTCCAATCATAAGGATATCTATGCTTATAATTTTCTTTTAGTAGAAGTGAATTATTTTCTTTTAAAAAGTCAATAACTAAATCATTTGCGTCTTTAAGTACGTTTGATCCTTTAAATTGACCTGAATATTGATTTAAGTCCCCTTTTTCATCAACAACGCAAGTTGTAGGTAGATCATATTTTTGCCCCACATTAAAATCATCTATTCCATGACCTGGTGCAGTATGAACAATTCCAGTTCCAGATTCTGTAGTAATGTAATCTCCCCCAATCACAATACTGCAATTTCTATTCTCGATAGGGTGTTTATATTCAATATTTTCCAATTCAGATCCCTTAACCTCTAACAGGCTATTTAAATCTCTATTAAATTTTTTACTTATTTCAGAAGATAATTCCTTTGCAAAAAGGTATATTCTTTTCTCTTCATCAATTGCAAAAACATAGTCTATTTTAGGATTGACTGCAACTGCCTCATTTGCAGGTATAGTCCAGGGTGTGGTAGTCCAAATAGTTATGAAAGAATTCCCCAGAAAAAAATCCTTTTTGTAATTTGGATTTTCTTGACAGAATTTCTGTAAAATTTCTTCAGATAGTTTAGTGATTTTTAAGGATACATAAATACTCTTTGAGTAATGTTCGTCTGGATATTCTAATTCTGCTTCTGCAAGAGCAGTCCTCGAACTTGGACTCCAATGAACAGGTTTAAGACCTCGATATATATAGCCATTTAAAAACATTTTCCCAAATACTCCAATCTGAGCAGATTCATAACTTTTCTTAAGAGTTAAATAAGGGTTATTCCAATCTCCCCATATGCCCCATCTTTTAAAACCCTCCATTTGATTGTTTATTTGTTTATATGCATAATCTGTTGCTTTTTTTCTTAGAGTTAGAATATCTAGATTCCTTCTCTCGTCTGATTTTAAATTTTGAAGTACTTTTAATTCAATAGGTAATCCGTGGCAGTCCCACCCTGGAACATAATGTACCCTAAATCCTTTCAAGGTTTTGTACTTATTTATTATGTCTTTTAAAACCTTATTAAGAGCGTGACCCATATGAAGATCTCCATTTGCATAAGGTGGGCCATCATGTAATGTAAATGTTTTGCCTTTGTTCTTTGAGCCCAACTCGAAATCGATACTATTATTTGCCCAAAAATTCTGAATCTCAGGTTCTCTTACAATTGAGTTAGCACGCATCGAAAAGTCAGTTTTCAGTAAATTTAAAGTTTCTTTATAAGAAAATTCTGATTTTTGCTCTTTGTTATTTTGAGATTTCATATAACGATATAAAAAATATTTTTGATTAAAAGAATTTTTAAATAAATCTAATTTATTATATTCTTTCTCAATTGACCTGTAGTTTTTTTTGCATGTTTCAAATAACCAATTGATTTGGTTTCAAGCTTTTATATTATCATTTTTTTCATTTCTTACCCATTTTTTTGTGGTAGTGGTTAATTTATTGTTCCCAATATTAAAAAAATTTAGGGTTTTCGTAAATGTACCAACTCCTAGATTAATAGCCTCTAATATTTTCGAAAGATTTTTCTTTAATTCCAAAAAGGTGGTTAATTTTTTCTTTTCGTTATCTGTCAACTGATACCATCTTGATAAGAAAAGCTCTAAAAGATATAAAAAAACAAGGCCTGTTAGTAAAAATAAAATTACAAAAAATGATCCATCTAATGTTTTAAATTTAATAATCAATACTAAACCTATTGATAAATTCAAAAAAGCTTTTATTAAATCTTTAGGTCGGCCAAGCTCAAGATACATTATCGGAACGAATAAAAATATAGTTCCAATCGATACATAAAAAAATCCTAAATAGTAAATGAAGTTATTCATTAAAGTAGGTAATTAATTAAATTATAAGAAGTTGATATTGATAAAAAAACGTTCTATTTAAATTCCCTTAAGTGCGGTCGGGGAGACTTGAACTCCCACACCCGAAGATACGAGTACCTAAAACTCGCGCGTCTACCAATTCCGCCACGACCGCTCAAATAAAATAATAAATGAAAGATGTTTATTTTAAAAACTTTTTAACTCAAGATGATTATTTTGACACATAAAATTAGATTAAATATCTACTAAAAAAATTTTTTACATTTAAAAATGCAAACACCTTAAAATATTAGTTATATTATTTAAAGAATATAAGGAACGATTTCAAACTTAACCATTAAAAATACAACGAAAAATACTAATTCTTCAAAAACATTTAATTGGCAAAAAGAGATTAAAAATTACGTAGATCCGCCAAGTTTTTGGAATCCAACATTAGGTTTATTTTTTGGCGGTTATTTTCTTGCATTTCTTAGTATATGGCAATGGTATAGAGGTGTTTGGCCTTTACCTTTACTTGTAGCCACTGCTTTTTTAGCATTACATATTGAAGGTACTGTTATTCATGATGCCTGTCATAAAGCTGCTCATCCAGTTCCTTGGATAAATCAAGCAATGGGCCATGGCTCAGCTATTCTATTGGGGTTTAGCTTCCCAGTTTTTACGAGAGTTCATTTACAACATCATATTCACGTAAATCACCCCAAAAATGATCCAGATCATATAGTCAGTACTTTTGGTCCAATTTGGCTAATTGCTCCAAGATTTTTTTATCATGAGGTGTTTTTCTTTCAAAGAAAACTCTGGCGAAGATATGAATTACTACAATGGGGAATCGAAAGATCCATATTCCTGACAATTATCTTGGCAGGTTTGAAATTTGACTTTATGAATTTAATTTATAATTTATGGTTCGGCCCAGCATTAATGGTAGGAGTCACTTTAGGAATATTTTTTGATTATTTACCCCATAGACCATTTCGATCAAGAAATAAATGGATAAATTCTCGAGTTTATCCGAGCAAATTTATGAATTTATTAATAATGGGACAAAATTACCATCTCATTCATCATCTATGGCCTTCGATTCCTTGGTTTGAATACAAAATTGCTTATGAAAAAACTAAGCCCTTATTGGATAAAAAAGGCTCCCCTCAAAGGGTTGGGATATTTGAAAGTAAAGAAGACATTTTTAACTTTATTTATGACTTATTAATAGGTGTAAGGAGTCATAGCAAAAAGAGGGGGAAAATAAGAAAAATCATAAATTTATATCCAGGCTTTAAGATAAAAAAATTTTTATTAAAGCTAGTCAACAAAACATTTATTGGAAGCAACTAACTTACTCATTCATTAATAATTTTTGGTACTTTAAAATATTTATCTTCTCTCGATGGACCCAATTCTAAAAGTTCTTCGTTACAATCAGAATTTTTCTTTTCGTCTTTTCTAAATACATTTACAACCTCTATAGCTCTCGTTGTACAGGGGACATCATCTGTATCAATTTTTTCAAGTTGTTTTATATAATCCAATATCTTTTCTAATTGTTGTGCATGATTATTAATTTCATTCTCGTTAAGTTCTAATCTCGCTAAATGAGCAACTTTTTTTACTTCCTCTTTAGTTATTTGTGTCATACATTTAATATCTTTCTTATTAAATAATAGTTTATTAAGAACAACTTATTTACATATCCTTTGAATTTCAAATAATTTTAAAAAATAATCACATCTTTTTGAAAATCAATATCAATTAATAGCCTTAATTATTTTTCTCAGCTAAATATGTTATTAGATAGATATTGAAAAATAGAAGAAGAATTCTTTCCAAAAAATTTTTTTTATCGGCACTCTAAACTTGTTGCTCCTGATTTAATAGGCTGTTACCTCATAAAAAAAAATAATGAGATAGATCAAGTTAAAGGGGTCATTGTTGAAACTGAAGCTTATTCACAGGAAGAAGAGGCCTGTCATGGCTACCGCAAAATGACTGAATCAAACAAATCATTATTTGGCAAACCTGGCACATTTTATATTTACAAATCTTATGGCATTCATCATTGTTTAAACATAGTTACTGATAAAGAAAATTTTGCGAGTGGTGTTTTGATAAGATCAGTTTTTATCTCAAATAATGATGAAAGATTAGCTTCTGGACCTGGCCTAGTAACAAAAACATTCAGTATTGACATTTCATTTAACTCACTTGAAGTTCTTAATAACAAATCTTTATGGATTTCTCCACGAGACTCAACTCTAGAAGAAAAAGATCTTATTCAAACTACGAGAATTGGCATATCAAAGGCAAAAAATATAAAATGGCGTTGGTATCTCAAAAATAGTAGGAGTGTAAGTAAAAGATTAAAAGGTGACAGAACACCTAAATTTCAATAATCATTTATCTTTTTAAGCGTAATGCAAATTTGGCCTCATAAACATATCCACACACTCGCTAATTTTTCAATTAAAGATTATGAGTCAGTATTTGAATTAGCTAATAGATTTGATGTATTAAAGAATGCAGGAACAAAAAAGATACCGGCCTTACAAGGGACTTTGGTAACGTCTTTATTTTTTGAAGCTAGTACAAGAACAAAAAATAGTTTTGAGCTTGCAGCAAAAAGACTTTCTGCTGATGTCCAAACGTTTGCGCCATCCTCCAGCTCTTTAACAAAAGGCGAAACAATAATTGATACAGCCATAACTTATTCTGCTATGGGGGCAGATACATTAGTTATCAGACATTCATCAAGTTACATAACCTTTGAGATCGCAAAAAAACTTGATGCAATAAATGCCAAGACTTCAGTTCTTAATGCAGGAGATGGATTACATAGTCACCCCAGCCAGGGATTGCTTGACATCTATACATTGATAAAATTCTTTTCCCAAAAAACACTAAATCCAGAGGTTTTAAATTCCAAAAAAATTTTAATAATTGGCGACGTTAATCATTCAAGGGTTGCTAGGTCAAATCTTTGGGCTTTGAGTGCATTCGGCGCCGATATAATCTTATGTGGTCCTAAGACATTAATACCTGATGAATTTATCAATTTTTTAAAAACCCCCGCGCCAAATCAAACAGAAGATCCCGTTAAATCAAGAGGTTCTATAGCAATTTCTAGATCATTGGAAGAATCAATAAAAATTGCAGATGCGATTATTGTTTTAAGACTTCAGAAAGAGAGAATGATGGAAAATTTACTAAGTAGCATTGATTCATATAGTTTGGATTATGGCTTAACCCCAGAGAAATTATCTTTAAATAAAAAAGAAATTCCAATTCTTCATCCCGGTCCCATTAACAGAGATATTGAAATTAGCAGCAAAGTGGTAGATCAATATCCTAATTGCTTAATTAATAATCAAGTTGCAAATGGTATCCCTATAAGAATGGCTTTGCTTTATCTATTACAGAAACACAACAAGTAAATTTATAGCAACTTAAGACTTTCTGTAAAGAAACCATAAAATAATCCTAATCTTAAAGAATCTAATAAAAGTACTAAAAATTTCTTTTTCCTTTCAAATCTAAAATTTCTTCTCAATACTATTAAAAACTCAATAAAAACTACTGATAAGAAAGCAGCAACAGGATCCATGAGTTCTACAACGGCACTTACCATGCCAAGAGAACTTCCAACAAAATAACCAATTAAAAGTGTAATTAAGGATGTTGAGTATCTTCTCCATGGATTACTAGCCCAAATACTCAATGTTTGAATATTTTCTACAATCTTTAGTTGAAATTTTGTCTTTTGAGGTCTTAAAACCATTTTGCCTACAACTAAGCAGCTTCAGAATTTGATTGAATTTTAGTATTTCCTTCCACTAATTCAAGTAACGCCTCAAGCTGAGCCATTATTCCTCTTAATTCTCCTGGTTCAGGGAACAGTCCATCTTCTTTTATGCTTATATGCAGTTCTCTTAGTTCTTGCCTTAAATAGCGGATGTGACTTGTGACTTGCTCTCTTTTGGTTTGCGACATGATTTAAATTTGCACTTTAATATCTTAAGAAAGAATATTTTGATAGAGAGAGTTTAGATATTTATGAGTGAAAATGAAGATAAATTACTAAATAAAAATTTCATAACATAATGTAATTAAACAAATTTTTATTCTTAAAGATATATACATAACACTTTAATTTTTATAATAATAACCCAAGGCTTTATTATAAAAATATATTGGCTTTACTCAATATGAAATTTGTTTCTGAAAATAAAATAAGTGAGGAATTAGTAAATTCTTTTGATGAAGAAATGACCTTTGAGCTAGCTAAAAGGTTAGAGGAAGATAATTATAATAGTCCATTTGATGGTTTAAAAGACTGGCACTTACTTAGAGCTCTTGCAATCAATAGACCTGAATTAACAACTAATTATATCCATCTCCTTGATCAGGAACCTTTCGATGAAAACTAAAAGTAAAGACTCTAAAATAAAGGTTCTTATACTAATTACTGGTAGTATCGCAGCTGTAAGAATTCCATTATTGGTTAGTCAATTAGCAAAAGAAAATTATGAAATAAAGTGCGTTTTATCTGAAAATGCCGAAAAATTAATAAAACCTCTTTCTCTTTCTATCTTGAGTAGAAACCCTTGCGTTATAGAAAGTGATCAATGGTCAAATAGTCAATCAAAACCTCTACACATAGAACTAAGCGATTGGGCTGATATTTTAATCATTGCACCTTTAACAGCAACAACATTAGCAAAATGGGTAACTGGAAATGCAGAGGGATTGATCCCAAGCATTTTAATAGCAAATATAAAGCCAATTATTGTTGCACCAGCAATGAATACACAAATGTGGCTAAATAAAGCAGTTCAAAAAAATTATGAGAATTTACAGAATTATGAAAATGTTTTATCTTTGCAACCTAGTGAAGGCCTTCTAGCATGTGATGCCGTTGGCATCGGTAAGATACCTCCAAACGATCTTATTCAATTAGCTCTCGAATTTATAATCTCACACAATAAAAATCCTTTTCGCAAAGATTTACTTAATAAAGAAATTTTAATAACTGGAGGGTGCACCACAGAAAAAATTGACGCGGCAAGACACATTACTAATAAAAGTTCCGGAGCTATGGGCTTACTTCTCTCTCAAGTAGCAAGGTTCCGGGGAGCACAAGTAAAATATATCCATGGTCCTTTGAAAATCAATAAAAATCTTACTGATGGAATAAAAAGATATGAAATTGAAACAAGTATTGATTTAATTAAAGTACTTAATAATGAGATAACAAATTGTGATTATTTTTTCATGAATGCTGCAGTATCTGATTTTAAGTTAGCTTGTGATACATCAGCTAAAATTCCTAAAAATAAAATTAATGCTTATTTGAATAAAAACTTTGAGCTAGTACCTGATATTTTACAAACAATTAGTGAATCAAAAAAAGATAACCAAATTTTTGTAGGCTTTTGCGCTTTTACAGGATCTATTAAAGAGGCAAGAATAACAATTAGAGAAAAGATTATCCAGAAAGGTTGTGATTATCTTTTCGCAAATCCAATTGATCTTAAAGACCAAGGATTTGGCTTTTTGGCACAAAATGAAGGTTGGCTATTCGATACAAAAAATATGGAACACTACATTAAAAAAACATCAAAAATTGATTTAGCGAATAAATTAATAACTCAAATTATTGCAGAAAAACAATAAAACAAATTTCTATTTGTATTTTTTTTGTAATCTTAATCATTAAAAATAATGTGATAGCTTACAATAATTCAAGTTTTTTAAAATCTAAAAAGCTACGGGTTGTTTCGAGGATTTAAAAGTGCTATCTTTTATGGTCCTTTCCCTTGTAATATCCGTACTGAACTTATTAGATGACCTTTAATCTATCGTCACAGAACTTTACTGCAACTTTAATTATGAGAATTCGTTCTTTCTTAGCTTTTGTTATCTCAATTTGTATAACATTTGCTTTCGTACCTGTTAAAACATTTGCTTTTTCTGAAAGAGGAAATGCACAATTCACTGATGTTGTTAACACAGGAAAAGCTAATGATTGCCCTACATTAGATTCATCTCTTGTCGGATCAATATCTCTAGGGAATGGAGATAGCCTTAAAGGAATATGCATGCATCCAACAGAAGTTTATGTAAAAGTGCCAGGGACAAAACGAAAAGCTGCAGAATTTGTTTCTACAAAAATTATTAGTCCAAGAAATAACACTACAGTGACAGAAGTTTATGGAGATATAGATTCAGGAACTTTCACCGAAAAAGGTGGTATTGATTTTCAACTTATTACTGTATTAACTCCTGGTGGTTTAGAAGTGCCATTTGCATTCTCAGCAAAAGACCTGACAGCTGATTTACCTTCATCTATTGAGCCAGGCACTGAGGTTAGTGGTTCAACATTTACACCTAACTACAGAACTGGTGATTTTCTAGATCCTAAGGCAAGAGCTAAAAATACTGGTGTTGAATATGCTCAAGGTTTAGTTGCATTAGGAGGAGATGATGAAGAACTTGCAAAAGAGAATATTAAAGTTGATGTAAACGGTACTGGCGTTATTACTCTTTCAATCAACAATGTAGATTCTGATACAGACGAATTTGCAGGTACTTTTGAAGCTATCCAACCTTCAGATACAGATATGGGTTCAAAAGATCCACTTGATGTAAAAATAATTGGGGAGCTTTACGGAAGAAAGGCATAAATCCTACTCAAGAGAAAAAGGGGGTTGACCCCCTCTTTTTTTTTCAAAATTTTTCTTTATCAATTTAAAAAATGGAATTACAACAAAAAACTAAAACAGATAATAATGGACTAATACCGCCTTATGGGGGGGAACTAAAAAATTTAATTATTAAAGATAAAAACCTTAGAAATAAGCTTATCTCCCAAGCTACTTATGAGTTTGAGTGTAGCGAGAGAAATGCATGCGATGTAGAACTTTTGATGGTAGGAGCTTTTTCCCCATTGGAAGGTTTTATGGATGAAAATAACTACAATTCCGTAATTAAAAATAATAGAGATACAAACGGGTTGCTTTTTGGTTTGCCTATCGTGTTTGATTCAAATAATGAAAAAGTAAAAGATGGAGAGACAATATTGCTTACCTATAAAAAACAAAAAATAGCAGTTTTAGAAGTTAGCTCTAAATGGGAGCCTGATAAATCCTTAGAAGCTGAACTTTGTTATGGTACTAATTCTTTAGATCATCCTGCTGTCAAGATGATTTTTAACGAGAGAGGGAGATTTTATATAGGAGGAAGAGTTTTTGGTTTCGAACTGCCAATTAGAGAATTCCCCTGCAAAACCCCAGAAGAAGTTAGATCTACACTGCCATCAAATCATGATGTAGTTGCATTTCAATGCAGAAATCCAATTCATAGAGCACATTATGAATTATTTACTAATGCCTTACTTTCAGATAATGTCTCCTCTAATTCAGTTGTTTTAGTTCATCCAACTTGTGGGCCAACTCAACAAGATGATATCCCTGGGAAAGTTAGATATTTGACCTATAAAGAATTAGAAGAGGAAATATCTGATGAAAGAATTAAATGGGCTTTTTTACCTTATTCAATGCATATGGCAGGGCCAAGAGAAGCTCTTCAACACATGATAATAAGAAGAAATTATGGCTGCACCCATTTTATAATTGGTAGAGATATGGCTGGTTGTAAGTCATCATCAACTGGTGAAGATTTTTATGGCCCATATGATGCCCAGAATTTTGCGAATAAGTGTGCAGATGAATTGATGATGCAAACTGTTCCTTCAAAAAATTTAGTTTATACGAAGGAAAAAGGATACATAACAGCTGAAGAAGCTAAAGAATTTAATTATGAAATTATGAAACTTAGTGGTACTGAATTTAGAAAGAAATTGAGGAATGGTGAGCCAATTCCTGAATGGTTTGCGTTCAAAAGTGTAGTAGATGTTCTAAGACGCTCTTAATATTGTTTTATTATTAGTATTATAGATTTACTATAGATTTTTTATCGTGAACAAACGTTGGAGAAACGTAGGACTCTACGTACTAGCTGTGATTACTGTGATTTTCATTGGTACTTCAGTTTTTGATAAACCTAGTACTGAAAGTTCTACAAAGATCTTGAGATATAGTGATTTTATAGAGGCAGTCCAAGATAAAGAAATCAGTAGAGTTCTAATATCTCCAGATAATGCCACAGCTCAAGTTATTGAAAATGATGGGAGTAGGTCTGAGGTCAACTTAGCCCCTGACAAAGATTTATTAAAAATACTGACTGAGAATAATGTAGATATAGCTGTAACACCCACAAAACTAGCCAATCCATGGCAACAGGCTGTAAGTAGCTTGATTTTTCCGGTACTTTTGATTGGAGGCCTATTTTTTCTTTTCAGAAGATCCCAAAATGGAAATGCTGGAGGTGGCAACCCTGCCATGAGTTTTGGCAAGAGCAAAGCTAGACTGCAAATGGAACCATCTACACAAGTAACTTTTTCAGATGTTGCTGGTGTTGAAGGTGCTAAATTAGAATTAACTGAAGTTGTAGACTTTCTTAAAAGTCCAGATAGATTTACTGCAGTCGGTGCAAAAATTCCAAAGGGAGTACTTCTTGTTGGACCTCCTGGTACAGGAAAAACATTACTTGCAAAAGCAGTGGCTGGAGAAGCGGGGGTACCTTTTTTCTCAATATCTGGTTCAGAATTTGTAGAAATGTTTGTAGGAGTTGGAGCTAGCAGAGTTAGAGATCTTTTTGAACAAGCTAAAAAGAATGCTCCTTGTATTGTTTTCATTGACGAAATAGATGCAGTTGGAAGACAAAGAGGTGCTGGTATGGGCGGAGGAAATGATGAAAGAGAACAAACATTAAATCAACTCTTGACCGAAATGGATGGTTTCGAAGGTAATTCAGGAATAATAATAGTTGCTGCCACCAACAGACCAGACGTTTTAGATTCAGCTTTAATGCGCCCTGGTAGATTTGATAGACAAGTAACAGTAGATAGACCAGATTACGCTGGAAGATTACAAATATTAAATGTTCATGCGAAAGATAAAACTCTCTCAAAAGATGTTGATTTAGATAAAGTTGCAAGAAGGACTCCAGGATTTACTGGTGCAGATTTAGCTAATCTTTTAAATGAAGCAGCAATATTAGCAGCTAGAAAAGATCTAGATAAAGTAAGTAACGATGAAGTCGGTGATGCCATTGAAAGAGTTATGGCAGGTCCAGAAAAGAAAGATAGAGTTATCAGTGATAAGAAAAAAGAATTAGTTGCTTATCATGAAGCTGGTCATGCACTTGTTGGAGCATTAATGCCTGATTATGATCCCGTAGCAAAAGTTTCAATAATTCCTAGAGGTCAAGCTGGAGGTTTAACCTTCTTTACCCCAAGTGAAGAAAGAATGGAGTCTGGTCTCTACTCTCGTTCTTACCTTCAGAATCAAATGGCTGTAGCTCTTGGTGGAAGAGTCGCTGAAGAAATAGTTTATGGCGAAGAAGAGGTAACAACCGGAGCTTCAAATGATTTACAACAAGTTGCCAATGTAGCAAGACAAATGATCACGAAATTTGGTATGAGTGACAAAATAGGTCCAGTCGCTCTAGGTCAATCTCAAGGTGGAATGTTTCTTGGAAGAGATATGAGTTCTACAAGAGACTTCTCTGAAGACACTGCCGCAACAATTGATGTAGAGGTTTCAGAACTCGTTGATGTTGCCTACAAGAGAGCCACAAAAGTTTTATCAGATAATAGATCTGTTCTCGACGAAATGGCTCAAATGCTAATTGAGAGAGAAACTATAGACACTGAAGATATCCAAGATTTGCTCAACCGATCAGAAGTTGTAGTAGCGAATTATATCTAGTTTCAAATTTAATTAATGAATATTAAAAAAGATTCTTTTTCTGATTTACTGCTGGAAGAATCTTTTTTTTTACTCATAAAACCGGAAGATAATATTTACTCAAATACTTCTATAAGAAATTCACTTTTTGAAGAATTAAGAAGCTTAGTAAAACTAGGATTAAAAAATATTGAAATAAGTTGGTCCAACAACGAAAAATGGTTTGATTTTGTATCCGAAATCAAACTCAATTTTCCAAGAATTAATCTAGGCTCTGCCTCCATAGTTAATAAGCAATCATTAGAGGATTCTTTTAAAATTGGATTAAATTTTTCGATGATGAAATTCTGGGATAAAGATCTTTTCAGTTATGCGCAGTCAAAAAATTATTTATTAATTCCTGGGATAAAAAATTTAAATGATCTTGAGGAAGCGATAAATTATAATTGCAACATTATCAAAATTTATCCTATAAGAAGTAAAGCTAGTTCCATAGATATACTCAACTTTGAAAATATTAATTTCATTGCTGCTGGAGGCCTATCAATCAATGATGTAAATACTTATAAATCTTTAGGATATAAAGCAATCGTGATTGGAGATAAAGGTATTATTAAACAAAAATTTGATCCGAAAATATATGAATGGCTCCGAAATAATTAAATCAAAGATAAATATAATTTATTCAACAAAACTACTACTTATTTATTAAGTCACATTGGGCATGATTTAGAAGCAAATGATCAGCAAGTACTAAAGCTACCATAGCATCAACCATGGGAACTGCTCTTGGGAGAACGCATGGATCGTGTCTCCCTTTTGCTTTCATAAGTACTTCTTTACCTTCAGCATTTACTGTTTTCTGTTCTTTCCCGATGGTTGCTGTAGGTTTAAAAGCTATCTTCATCTCGATATTTTCACCATTACTTATTCCGCCCTGTATACCTCCTGAATTGTTTGATGTTGTTTTTAACTTACGAATATCATCAGACTTGATGAAGGCATCATTATGTTCGCTTCCTTTTAAATAAGTTCCAGAGAAACCTGAACCTATTTCAAAGCCCTTCGTGGCAGGCAAAGACATCAAAGCCTTTGCTAAATCAGCTTCTAATTTATCAAAAACAGGCATTCCAAGACCAGAAGGAACATTTCTTACTAGACATTCAATAACACCGCCGCAAGAGTCTCCATGACGCTTTAATTCCTTAATTCTCTCGATCATTTCTTTTGATACCTTTTCATCTGGACATCTAACAATATTAGAATCTATTTTTTGGAGAGAAATCTTCTCTTTATTTATATCAGAATCAATATCATGTATACGCTTTACCCAAGATAGTATTTCAGTATTACAGAAGGTTTTTAATAATTGTTTTGCTACAGCACCAGCAGCTACTCTCCCAATTGTTTCTCTAGCAGAGGCTCTTCCACCGCCAGAACTTGCCTGAATACCATATTTCAGATGATATGTACCATCTGCATGAGAAGGTCTAAATACCTGCTCCAAATTATTATAATCTCCTGGTCTTTGATCCTTATTTCTTACCAACATTGCTATTGGAGTTCCAAGTGTTAACCCTTCCTTTATCCCACTTAATATTTCAATTTTATCTTCTTCATTTCTAGGGGTTGTAATGTCACTTTGGCCAGGTCTGCGCCTATCTAATTCATTTTGTATCAGATGTATATCTATTTTTAACTTAGGTGGACATCCATCAAGGATAACTCCTACTGCACCACCATGTGATTCTCCAAAAGTACTAACACGAAAAATTTTTCCAAAACTACTACTCATAGAAATATCAAATGTTTTATCTATATATAAACATTATATGAAGCCAATTGAAAATTAAACAAAAAAAAGCCCCCTAAAGGGGGGCTTGTAAATTTAAGAACTTTAAGCTTAACCGATAGCTGGAGCTGAAAGAGCTACTGTTGTAGACTCAGCTGCTGCTAGATCAAGTGGGAAGTTGTGAGCGTTACGCTCGTGCATTACTTCCATACCTAGGTTTGCTCTGTTAAGAACGTCACCCCATGTAGGAACAATCTTACCGTTTGCATCAACAACTGACTGGTTGAAGTTGAAACCGTTAAGGTTGAATGCCATTGTGCAGATACCCATTGAAGTTAACCATACACAAACAACTGGGAATACAGCTAGGAAGAAGTGAAGACTTCTGCTGTTGTTGAAACTTGCATATTGGAAGATCAAACGACCGAAGTAGCCATGTGCTGCAACGATGTTGTATGTTTCTTCTTCTTGTCCGAACTTGTAACCATAGTTCTGAGATTCTGTCTCAGTTGTTTCTCTGATTAGAGATGAAGTAACAAGTGAACCGTGCATAGCTGAGAATAAAGATCCTCCGAACATACCAGCAACACCAGCCATATGGAATGGGTGCATAAGAATGTTGTGCTCTGCCTGGAAAACAAACATGAAGTTGAATGTTCCAGAGATACCTAAAGGCATTCCGTCAGAGAATGAACCTTGACCGAATGGATATACAAGGAATACTGCGAAAGCTGCTGAAACTGGTGCAGAGTATGCAACACAGATCCAAGGACGCATACCTAGACGGTATGAAAGCTCCCACTGTCTTCCCATGTATGCTGAGATACCAATTAGGAAGTGGAAAATTACAAGCTGGTAAGGACCACCGTTGTATAACCACTCATCTACAGTTGCTGCTTCCCAAATTGGGTAGAAGTGTAGACCAATAGCGTTAGATGAAGGAACAACTGCACCTGAGATGATGTTGTTACCATATAGGAATGAACCAGCAACTGGCTCTCTAATTCCGTCGATGTCTACTGGTGGTGCTGCGATGAATGCAACGATGAAGCAAGCCGCTGCTGTAAGAAGGCATGGAATCATTAAGACGCCGAACCAACCAACATAAATTCTGTTGTTAGTTGATGTTACCCACTCACAAAACTGTGGCCAACCTTTTAACAGCGAAGAACGCTGCTGCTGAATAGTTGTCATGAGTTCGTAAAGTATGTCTCTAAAGTGAGACGTGTAAATAAAAACGGAAAATAAATTCCGCTTCGAAGATTTTAGACCAAAATCGCTAAAAATGTGTAAATATTTTTTCTTTAAGTAAACTTATTTTTTGGAAAACAGGAGAAAAGAACTTCCATGTCTTAAGATTTTCTTTGTTATTGAGGATTCAACTTGGTAATAATCGAATGGCTCCTTAACGGAAAAAGATCTAGAGAGGTAGTTTCCTTAAGAGAGGCTAAGCATAGAAGACTGCAATTAGAGGCTTTTGGAGCTGTTATTTATTGGAGTGAAAGAATTTAGGTTTTTAAGATTTAAAAATTAGAAAAAAAATTAAAATTGTTAAATATTAAATAAACTTATCTATAAAATAAAAAATCCTTATTAGTTTTCAACGATTTATTGTTCCGTTTTCTTGATTTAAAAACTTTCAAACTCTTGAACCCATTGTTTGTTGGAACAAACCACTTCTTTTTTTGTGTAGCTCATGGCAATTTTTTTTTCTTTATAAGCAACTTCTCCAATAAAAACAGGCCAAATCAATTGGTCCCGTTCATATTTGTGGATTATTCCTTGGCTATCAAGAAATAATGGATCTCCTTTTTTAATCATTTTCCAATCTTGGTTTATTCTCTCAGGATGAATTATGCCATCAATATCTCCCTTTTCATCTCTTGGATAATCTATACTCCCTTGATGAACGTGAACCACTAATTCCTTTGGAAGTTCTATAAGTTTATTTTTTAATTTATCTATCTCTTCCCTTAGGGAGCTAATTATTAGGGAGAATCTATTTATAATGTTTTGATCATAAAAATTTTGTGCGACAGCTCCTATTTCAATAACTAAACCACATGGCCAAGCTTCTACAAGAAAACCTGTTTGGGATTTATCTTTTTCGTGTAAATAAATAGGCAATCCAAATTTGTTCTGCAGTAATGCAGCTAAACAAAAATCTTTGGATCTCCTCCCATACATAACAATGCTTGTTCCCATATTTGCAGTAGTAGTGTGCAAATCAATTGCAATTTGACAGGGTTTAGATCCGTCAATTCCAAATTCATCTACTAAAAAATTGGCTCTATTAGTTTCATAAAAGCTGTTCTTGTATTGATCAAAATTCTCACTTTCTTTAAAAGATCTATTTAAATCTACATCTATATATCTGCAACCTTTTTCATAGGCAGCAGGATTACCTATGATGTACTCATACTCAATATCATTATTTAAACTATTTTCCTTGCTATTAATAAATTGCTTAACAGCCCAAACAGGATTAATTTCATTTCCATGAGTGCCTGAAACGATAAGTATTCTTTGAACGGTCATTTTTTCTTTAAAAATAAAATTTTATGCAAAATAAATACCTCATAAATGCCTCTAGAAAATTCTGGTTTTGGTTTTGGACCCAATTAATGAATGGCTTCGCGCCATCAGATTTACATGGTAATTATAAAAGGCCTAAAGGTATAACTATTAATAGTGAATACGACATTAATAATGAGAATGGACAAATTTATTTATTAGTAGGTCATTCTTGTCCATGGTGTCAAAGAACTTTGCTCGTACACGAAATAAAACATTTATCTAAAAAAGTTAAAGTTATTTTTTTAAAAGCAGACGTTGAGCATGGAGAATGGATTTTCAATGCCAAGATTAAGGGATGTATGAGACTTTCTGACCTCTACAAAAAAGCTAATAAAAAGATAATTTTTAGAGCGACATTACCTCTCTTAGTTAGTTTTGCAAAAGATAAAGTAAATATTTTGTCTAATGAAAGTTCCCAGATAATCAAACTACTCAATTCAATAAAAATTCAACCAAAGTATCAGGTAATAAATATTAAAGACTGTAATCAAAAATTTTTAGATTTAATTAATAACAGCATTAATGATGGCGTATATAAATGTGGTTTTGCCAGAAACCAGTTAGCATATGAAAAAGCTAGTGAAAATCTTTTCGCAGCTATAAATGAAGTTGAAAACTTACTACAGAAAAACAAAGGGGACTGGATCTTTGGAAAAGAGTTAACCTACGCAGATATTTACCTTTTTCCAACGCTTATAAGATGGGAATTGATATATAGCAAACTTTTCAAATGTACTGAACAAGAACTATCAAGTTTCAAAAAGATTATTGAATGGAGATTAAAATTCTTTAACTTATCTAACGTAAAAAGGACATGCTTCGACAATGAATGGAAAAAAGATTACTACAAAGCTTTATTCCCTTTAAACCCAAATCAATTAATCCCCGTTTTATCATCTTTAGAGGAAATAATGAGATTAGAGTCTTAAAAATACATAAATCAATTTCGAAAAAAAAATGATGTTGTAATGAACACTTATTTAATTCATAGATAATGCAATTTCATTAGAAATTAACTATGTTATGTATGTCTACTAAAGTACGAAAAGCTTAAAATGAAATCCATTGACGAACACATCCAAAAAGATCAATCGGAAATCGAATCTGCAAAAGCAGAGGGCAATCTTCCAAAGGTCAGACATTTAACTGATGAGCTTAAAGAACTCGAAGAATATAAGGATCATCATCCAGAGGATAAACATGACCCTAATGCTTTGGAACTATTCTGCGACGCCAATCCGGATGAACCAGAATGTCTAGTTTATGATGATTAAGTTTTCTTTTGATAGATAATGCATAATAAAAAAAGGGCTCTAGTAGCCCTTTTTTTATTTGTTAAATTCTATTAGTAATCTCTATTAAAGTCGGATGGACTTCCTGTAAGGGAACATACAACCGACTCCTCATTTTTCATTTCCTTAACTTCTACAATTGGTCTTCCCATTTTCTTCAAAACCTCAATATCTTGAATGGTTTGACATCTAGCTATTATTTTTCCTTGTTGATCAAAGCAAGTATAGAAATTCATATTGTGTTTAGAGGAGTATCTTATTTATGACTAATTTTCAAAATTAAATCAAGTGTTTTTTTTTACAAAACAATTTTTAATTTAAGTTAGATCCTTTTCCATACTTCAGAAAGCAATGAAGATAAACCTTTTTTTAAAGATGAAGAAATAACTAAAACTTTCTTTTTAGATAAATCTTCTAACTTTTTTGAAATTATTTTCAAATAATCATCATCTACCAGTTCCATTTTATTCAAAACTATTATCCTCTCTTTATCTAAAAGACCTTTCCCATATTTTTTTAATTCCTGCTCAATTATCTCAAAATCATTTAAAGGATTATCTGCAATAGCATCAATTAAGTGAACAAGTATCTTCGTTCTTTGGATGTGCCTTAAAAAATCATGCCCTAAACCCACTCCATCAGCTGCCCCTGATATTAATCCAGGAATGTCCGCAAAAAGGCAACCGTTCCCATCAATTTTTCTTACTACACCTAAGTTAGGTATTAGAGTTGTGAAAGGATAATTTGCAATTTTTGGACGAGCAGATGATACAACGGAAATCAAAGTACTTTTCCCAGCATTTGGAAGTCCTATAATCCCAACCTCTGCAAGAAGTTTTAGTTCTAATTGAACCTCCCATATCTCACCATCTTTACCTTCAGTGAATGATTCTGGGGCTCTATTTTGGTTACTTAAATAGTAAGCATTACCATGTCCACCTTTTCCTCCAATGGCAATAATTAAACTTTGTTTATCTTTAGTTAAGTCTCCTAAAATAATGCCGGTTTTAATATCCCTAATTTCTGTCCCACATGGAACTTTAAGGATTGTATCCTCACCTGAAGCACCTGATCTCTTGTTAGGACCTCCTTTGAATCCATCTTGAGCAATTATTTCACGTTTGAATTTGAAATCTAATAATGTTTGAAGATTATTATCAGCCATCAAAATAACTGAACCCCCTCTGCCACCATTTCCCCCGGAAGGTCCTCCAGCAGGAACGAATTTTTCTCTTCTAAATGAAACTATTCCATTTCCACCTTTTCCAGCTTTAAGAATAATGTTTGCTTGATCAATAAATTGCACTTAATTAAGCTTATTAAATTTTTTTCTAAGTATTTTTAATTTTATTTTATCCACGCAATACTGCAACCAGGTCCACCTTCGTTGTTGGCTGCATCTTCAATCTTATCAACATAATTTATACCTGATAACCAATTTCTTATTCCTTTTTTTAATTTCCCTGTGCCAATTCCATGAACAATCCATAGCGGTCCATGAAATTTTCTAATTTTCTCCTCAATAATTATTTCGGCTTCATGAACTCTTAGTCCTCTTACGTCAATTGTATTTTTACTCGTTCTAACTTTAGAAAAAGAAAAATCTTCTCTAGTAGAATTGACCTCAATTTTTGACATCTTAAAATTAGGCTTTTCTCCATTAATACCTTCAAAGTCATTTACAGATAATGTACTTCTAAATGAACCACATTTAATTTCATAAAAACCATCTTTTTTATCTAAATCTATAATTTGTCCCGTACTATTTAGACTTTTAATTTTTACAAAATCACCTACCTGAGGGTTCCACGATATTGACTTTTCAGGTTTTTTTTGGGTTAAATGTTCCTTTTCAATTTCCTTTAATCTTTTTCCAATAATTCTCGTATCCTCTCCATTTACATTTTTATCTCTTAATTTTTTAATCAAATCTATCACCTCTTTTTTAGCGGATACAATATGTTTTGATAATTTAGACCTTTCAATTTCCTGGATTTTTTCAGCATTTATTTTTTGATATTCATAATTTCTCTTCAGTTCATCATGTAATATTTCAGTCCTTGCAATCAATTCTGCAGCAGCTTCTGCAGAATTTTGTTGTTTAATCTTCTCTTCCTCAAGTCCTTTGATAATACTGTTAATATTGTCAACTTCTTTTGGCTTTAGATAATTTGCAGCTTCATTGAGTATGCTTTCATCGAGACCAATTCTCTTTGAAATTGACAAAGCATTACTTCTCCCAGGAATACCCCAGTTGAGTATATATTTTGGCTTCAAAGAATCCTCATCAAAGGCAACTGATACGTTTTCAAATCTTGAGTCGTTATATTTTAAAGCCTTAATATCTCCATAATGTGTAGTTGCAAAAGTGATATCAGATTTATTTGCAAATTCTTTTAATAAAGCCATCGCAAGAGCACTTCCTTCAAGAGGATCTGTGCCAGATCCAATCTCATCTAGCAAAACGACCGACAATCCTTTCTTATAATCAAGTGAATCTAATATTTCTTTTATGCGGGATATGTGCCCACTGAAGGTAGATAAATTTTCTTCTAATGATTGATTATCTCCTATATCCACATATATATTTGGACAAAAAGGGATAATAGGATTATTAGTTGAAGGTATCAATAATCCTGCTCTAGCCATAAGTAAAGACAAGCCCAAACCTTTTAAAGCTGCTGTTTTACCTCCAGTATTTGGACCTGTAATAGCTACAACTTTAATATTCCTATTTATATAAAAATCGACAGCTACTGGTGAAGGGGCTCCTTTTTTCTTATGTTCCCAAATCAATAACGGATGAGAAAAACCAATTAAAGAAATAATAGGACTTTTCTCAAAAGTAGGAGTTTTGCCTCCAATCCATTTCGAATATCTTGAACGAGTTAGGGCATTTTCTAATCTCAATAAAATGGATGCCATTTCAATAAGATTTTCTGAATTATCACTAACAACCTGGGACCATTTCTTAAGTAATTTAAATTCTTCTGCTGTGATCCTAGCCTCTAAAGAAGCAATCTTATTACCTTTAGTTACTACACTTTCAGGCTCAAAATATACTGTATTTCCTGAAGATGAAGAGTCATGAATTATTCCTTTAAATTTATCTACATAATTAACTTTTACTGCTAAAACAGGCCTTCCATATCGATCTCCAATAGTAGTATCTTGCAAATAAGCTAAATTCTTTTGAATAAATTTTTCAACTAATATTTTTCTTTCAAGTTTCTTAGATAAAAATTCTTTTCTAAGAATAGATAGTGCATTACTAGCATTGTCTGAAATCCTTCCATTGGATTCAATGCCTTTTTTAAAAATCGTTTCGATATTCTGATGGTCAATTAAATTTTTTGTGAATGATGAAATATAAGGCCTTTGTTCAAAATCTAATAAGATTTTTTTTAAATTTCTTGCTGCAGCAATTGTTTTCGCTATCTCTAACAATTCAGAAGATGAAATTACACCTCCCTTCGAACAAATTTCAATATTTCTACTAATATCAAAAACACCAGAAAAACTGATTGATTTATCTAAATTTTTTTCTAACTCATTAATTTCAACAGTTTCATTCAAGAGTCTTTTAGATGCTTCGTATTCTGAGGGTATAACAAAACTTAAAATTGATCGTTTACCCATTTCCGTTGAGGCGAAGGAAGATAAATGGGTTTTTAATGAATCCCACTCTAAAAGGTTTATAGATTCTTCTTCTAAGGTGTTATCTGAATATGATTTTTTAGAATAACTTTTCTCTTGCATACAAAAAAAGAATCAAGTATTCGATTGAATACCCTCAGGAGGAACATAAAGCATCTCAAGCCAGTTTCCTTCAGTATCCTTCATATAAAAAGATGCTGTTCCATCTCTATGCTCATGTAAAGGACCAACTTTTACACCAGAATTTTTTAAATCATTTTGAATATTTTCTACTTCTTTTTTATTTTCAAAATGAAAAGCAAAGTGAGGTCCCGCAGCTTTGTAGCTAGGGCCTAACAAGGCAAGTCCATCTTTACCTTTACCTGCCTCTAAATAAGACCAATCTTTATCATCCCAAACCAATTTCATACCCAGCTTAATATAAAAAGATCTCGCCCTTTCGAGATCCTCTACTCTAAGTGCAATGTGACCAATCCTATTTACTCCTTGTGAAAACTTCAAAACAAATCAATTAATTTATTATTTATCTAAGAATAAACCAAATTTTTGTTAATAATGAGTTTTTAAGTATCCTGCAACCATTGAGATGCATCACAAGCATGATAAGTGAGTATTAATTTTGCTCCTGCTCTTTTAAAACTAAGCAATGTCTCTAAAACAATATCTTTTTCGTTAATCCAGTTCTTCATAGCAGCAGACTTTACCATGGAATACTCCCCACTAACGTTGTATGCAGCTATGGGCTTATTTGAAAATGTGCTTAGTCTATAAACAATATCCAAATATGAGATTCCTGGTTTTACCATCAAAATATCAGCTCCTTCATACTGATCCAATGCAGATTCAATTAAAGCCTCTTTTGAATTGGCAGGGTCCATTTGATATGTAGACTTATTGTCTGGAATTACTTTCTTACTATTTTCTCTAGGAGCCGAATCTAAAGCAGTTCTAAACGGACCATAATAAGCAGATGAATATTTAGCTGTATAACTAATAATACCTACATCACTAAATCCTTCACTATCAAGAGCAGTTCTAATTGCTCCAACTCTCCCATCCATCATGTCACTTGGGCCAATAAAATCTGCTCCAGCTCTAGCTTGAGTTAAAGCTTGTTTTTTTAAAATTTCGATTGTTTCATCGTTCAATATTTTGCCAGTTTCATCAACTAATCCATCATGACCATCACAAGAGTATGGGTCCAAGGCAACATCTGTCATTATTGCCATTTCTGGAATCTCTTTTTTTAATATTCGAATAGCTTCAGGTATTAAACCATCTTCATTAAAACATTCTGCTCCATCTTCAGTCTTTAAGCTATCGTCAATTTTTGGGAAAAGAACCACACACCTTATTCCCAATTCCCATGCCCTAGTAACCTCCTTTATTAAGCCATTAATATCCCATCTATAAGTTCCGGGCATTGCTGAAATGTCCTCTTTAAAATCTTTTTCATGAATAAATAATGGATATATAAAGTCCGATGCCGTTAGATGGTTTTCTCTAACCATTTCTCTAATTGCCTCATTTCTTCTTAATCTCCTTGGACGAATAATCGAATTCATTTGAATATTATTTAAATTGAAAAATATTTATCTAATACATTAATCGCTTGCCTCGCACAAAAATTAATCAGAGACTACTTTTGTTCAGGAAAATTAACTAAAATTTATTTAATAAGAGCAAAAAAAGTTACAAAAATATTTTGCACAATCTTCATTTTTCACAAATTTACATCATTTAGAGATAATATCTTTTAGTTAAGTATTTATTTTGAGGAAAGCATCTTTGAACATAATTAATGGATTTCATCTGAAAAATGTAAGAGGCGATATTCTAGGAGGCATCACAGCCGCAGTAGTGGCTTTACCTCTCGCTCTTGCTTTTGGAAATGCTGCGTTAGGACCTGGCGGAGCAATTTATGGACTTTATGGAGCAGTAGTAGTTGGTTTTTTAGCCGCATTATTCGGCGGAACACCTGCTCAAGTTAGTGGACCTACCGGTCCCATGAGTGTAACTGTTGCAGGTGTAGTAGCAGGCTTGGCCGCAGTGGGGGTTCCAAGAGATCTTTCTGCAGGACAAATTTTACCTTTAGTTATGGCAGCGGTAGTCATTGGCGGCTTACTGCAAATATTATTCGGGATTCTAAAACTAGGTAAATACATTACTTTAGTTCCATATTCTGTTGTTTCAGGATTTATGTCTGGTATTGGAGTAATAATCATTGCGCTTCAGATTGGTCCATTACTTGGAATTAGCACTCGAGGTGGAGTAGTCGAATCTTTAACTACTGTATTTTCAAATTTCCAGCCCAATGGTGCTGCTATTGGAGTTGCAATAATGACACTAGGTATAGTATTCCTTACTCCTAGAAAAATAAGTCAGTGGGTACCTTCTCCTCTCTTGGCACTATTGATAGTTACTCCAATATCAATATTAATTTTTGGAGATGGAGCAATTGATAGAATTGGAGAAATTCCAAGGGGAGTTCCATCTTTAAATTTCCCAAGTTTTAATCAATATTTCCCAATTATTTTCAAAGCAGGATTAGTCCTAGCAGTACTTGGCGCAATTGACTCCTTACTGACATCTCTAGTAGCAGATAATATCTCTCAAACAAAACATGATTCTGATAGAGAACTTATTGGTCAAGGGATAGGAAATGCAGTTGCAGGTCTGTTTTCAGGTTTACCTGGAGCAGGAGCAACAATGAGAACAGTCATAAATGTTAAATCTGGAGGATCAACTCCTATCTCTGGTATGGTTCACTCAGTTGTGTTGTTGATAGTTTTAGTTGGTGCGGGACCTTTAGCTGAGCAAATACCAACTGCGTTACTAGCAGGAATCCTTATAAAAGTAGGTTTAGATATTATTGATTGGGGATTTTTAAGGAGGGCTCACAAATTATCTTTAAAAACTTCAGTAGTAATGTATGGCGTACTTTTGATGACAGTTTTTTGGGATTTAATTTGGGCAGTTTTAGTAGGTGTATTTATAGCAAATATGCTCACTATCGATTCAATAACTGAAACTCAACTAGAAGGTATGGATGAGGATAATCCTTTATCAAAAGATGATCAAGCTAAAAATGCATTACCTGCTGATGAAAAAGCACTACTAGATAGATGTTCAGGAGAAGTAATGCTATTTAGACTTAAAGGACCACTTAGTTTTGGAGCAGCTAAAGGTATATCTGAGAGAATGATGCTTGTAAGAAACTACAAAGTTTTGATATTAGATATCACTGATGTTCCAAGACTTGGAGTGACCGCGACTCTGGCAATAGAAGATATGATGCAAGAAGCAAAAAATAATTCCAGAAAAGCATTTGTTGCAGGTGCTAATGAAAAAGTAAAAGATAGATTAGCTAGGTTTGGAGTTGAAGGGATTATTGAAACAAGAAAAGAAGCTTTAGAAACTGCTCTAAATGAAATAGCCTAATAATTTATGGAAATAAGCCCAATTCTGCAAAATGTATTAGCCCCGCCAGTTCTTTTCTTTTTGATTGGAGCAATATCAGTACTCTTTAAATCTGATTTAGAGATACCAGCTCCATTACCTAAACTCTTCTCCTTATACCTACTCCTAGCTATTGGTTTTAAAGGAGGTATAGAGATACAGAAAAGTGGTTTTACAGATCAAGTATTGCCTACTTTAAGTGCTGCAATTCTGATGTCACTAATTATCCCGCTGATTGGATTTTTAATTTTAAGATTTAAGTTTGATGTCTTTAATTCAGCCGCGATAGCAGCAGCATACGGTTCAATTAGTGCTGTTACATTTATCTCTGCAGAAAGTTTTTTAGAAAGTCAAAAAATAGCTTTTGATGGATTTATGGTTGGCGCTTTAGCTTTAATGGAGTCTCCTGCAATAATCGTTGGATTATTACTTGTGAAATTTGCAGCTCCAAAAAATAGACCAAAATCAAGAAAAATGCATCTAAGCGCAATATTACACGAATCACTTTTGAATGGATCAGTTTATTTATTGCTCTCAAGCTTGATTGTAGGATTTCTCACTGCTGCCAGTAATCCCTCAGGTATTGAAAAAATGGAGCCTTTTACTGGACAATTATTCTATGGAGCAGAATGCTTCTTCTTGTTAGATATGGGAATAGTTGCTGCTCAAAGATTGCCGAGACTGAAAAATGCAGGTTCGTTCTTGATTGGATTCGCCATTTTTATGCCTTTATTTAACGCATTTATTGGTGTTTTCGTTGCAAGATTTTTATCTTTAGGACCTGGCAACGCACTTTTATTTGTGGTTTTATGTGCAAGCGCGTCTTATTTAGCAGTTCCTGCAGCAATGAGGATGACAGTTCCAGAAGCTAAATCTAGTTATTATATTTCAACTACACTAGGTCTAACTTTCCCATTCAATATAGTTCTTGGCATTCCCATATATATGAGTTTAGTAAATACTATTATCCCACTATCACCTTTATAAAAATGAAAAGATTAGATTTGATATTTAGTGAAAGAGAACTAGATGCAATCATTAAAACATTAGAAAAAGCTAATGTTCCTGGATATACAGTTATGAAACACGCTACAGGCAGAGGACCTGAAAGAGTTGTTACGGAAGATATGGAATTTACAGGATTAGGAGCGAATGCTCATGTAATTGTTTTTTGCGAGCAAGAATTAATAGATAAAATGAGAGATAATATCAGGGACGATTTGAGCTATTACGGAGGAGTCGCTTATATTTCTGAAGCAACACCCCTTTAGATCAAAAAAGAAATATTTTATTTAAGAATGAATCCAATCCACTCTAATATTTTTTCTACTATTTAAATATCTATCAATTGACATTGCAGCAATACATCCGTCAGAAGCTGCAACTACGGCTTGCTTAAATGGTGTGTTTCTTATATCTCCAATAGCCCATACTCCATCAGAATTTGTAGACATAAAGTCATCCACAATAACTCCTCCGTCTTCTTTTAAAGCAATTTGATCCCCTAAAAAATCAGTAATAGGCTTCGAACCACTCATGTAGACAAACACTCCATCTAAATTTAAATTGATAGGATTTTCCTCTTGCTTATTTTTTACAACGACCCCATTAACACCCATATCATCTCCCAATATTTCTAATAATCTTGTTCTACTCCAATGTTTTATATTTGAATTATCCATCAATTCCATAGCTTCTTCGTTATCTGATTTAGGATCACTTGATGTAATCCAATGCACGGTTGATGCGAATTTAGTTAGAACAGTTGCCTCTTCAATTGCCTCCTTGTTTACTCCAACAACGGCAACCTCTCTATTTTTATAAAAAGCCCCATCACATGTAGCACAATAACTTACTCCTTTACCAAGAAAATCCGCTTCTCCCTTAAATGATGCAGGCCTACCCATGGCTCCACTTGCAAGTACAAGTGCTTTAGCTTTAAAAGTGCCTTCGGGCGTGTAAACCATTTTCCATTCTCCACTAGCGTCTATTCCAAACACTTGCGCTCTTCTATAATCTGTACCATATTGCACAGCCTGTTCTCTCATTAGGGTAAGTAATTTTTCTCCACTTATATCAACAGGAACCCCTGGATAATTAGCTATTTGATGAGTTATTGCTAAGGCGCCAACAGATGGATTTTTATCTAAAATTACTGTCTTTAAATTTGAACGAGATGTATAAAGTGCGCAAGTACATCCGGCGGGGCCTCCTCCGATAATAACTACATCTGACTCAATGATTTCCAATTTTTAAAAACTCCTTTTGTAGTTAATTAGATGAGTTCTTGGTTAGAAGATATTTTTAAAGTAAATACCTCAACCTTTATATAAATATAAGTTAAAAGAAAAAAGAGAAAAAAGCTTAATATAGAAACAAACTTACATAGGAAAAACATAAAAAATTAATTATCAAAATGATCGGTTACGTGAAACGTTCTGTATTGATCTATTATTAAATCATATCGAAAAATCAATTGCCGTTGAAACATTATATTTTTCATGACCAACTCTGATTACCTTTTAAAAGCTGCCATTAAGAAAGTAACCGAAAAATTAAACGAAATATTGGTTGAAAAAATTGAAGAAGCAACACATATTGCTCAGGATGCTCCTGAAATTCTCAAAAAAGAATTTGATAATTTAAAAGAATCCATAATCGAAGAAGCATCAAGACTAGAAAAAGCAGAGAATATTGAAGAAAATGAGTCTACAAATACTTATCAAGATCCCAAAATAAAAAAAGCTTTAAATGAAATTGAAGGTATCAATAAGCAAATTGATCTCTTTAATAAAACTATAAATAATCAAATTAAATGAGTTATCACGTTCTGCATTATCGTTTAAAAAAATTGAAGAGGTTCTTTCTTATTTGGATAACTCTGATTTCGCTTTTATTAAATTTATGGATAGATAATATTAGATTTACAATTTTTAAAACTAAGAGCGACCAAAAAAGTAGGGTCCAAATTAAAAGAGCTAGGTGGTTTACTAATCAATTAATAAAGCTTGGTTCAGCATTTATTAAAATTGGACAATTATTATCAGCGAGACCTGATTTAATTCCTAATACCTGGATACAGGAATTGTCTAAATTGCAGGATCAAGTACCTAATTTTTCATTTGCACAAGTTGAAGAGACTATAAGAAATGAAATAGGGTCTAAGTTTAATGAAATAGATCAAATAATATGCGATCCGGTTGGATCAGCATCACTAGCTCAGGTTCATAGAGCGACTTTAAAAGATGGTAAGAAAGTAGTTTTTAAAGTTCAAAGACCCAATTTAAAAGAATTGTTTATTATCGATTTGGGCATAATGCAGCAAATAGCAGGATTATTGCAGAAAAATAAGAATTGGAGTCGAGGTAGAAACTGGGTTGAGATTGCTAAAGAGTGTAGGAAAGTTCTTATGAAAGAACTTGATTTTAATTGCGAAGCGCAATATGCAGCAAGATTTAGGCAGCAATTTCTTGATGATGAAAATGTTAAAGTTCCTGAAGTAATTTGGGATATGAGCAGTGAAAAAGTGCTTTGCTTAAGTTATGTAGAAGGGACAAAAATAAGCGATTTAGAAAAATTAAAATCACAAGAAATTGATTTATCTAAAATTGCAGAGATAGGTGCAATCAGCTACTTAAAACAATTAGTAAATTACGGGTTTTTTCATGCAGATCCTCATCCAGGGAATCTAGCAGTTTCAAGTGAAGGTAAATTGATTTTTTATGATTTTGGAATGATGGGGAACATCTCAAATAACCTTCAAACAAGATTAGGGGGGATGGTTAAGGCTGCTGCTCTTAGAGACGCCTCATCACTTGTTAGTCAATTACAACTAGCTGGGCTAATTTCAAAAGATATTGATGTAGGACCAGTAAGAAGATTAGTCAGATTGATGCTTAAAGAAGCCTTAACTCCGCCATTTAGTCCTAATATTATTGAAAAATTATCTGGAGATTTATACGAACTGGTTTATGAAACGCCATTTCAACTGCCAGTAGATTTAATCTTTGTGATGAGAGCTTTATCAACTTTTGAAGGAGTTGGTAGAATGCTTGATCCAGGGTTTAACCTTGTATCAGTTACCAAGCCTTATTTAATAGAACTTATGACTTCAAATAATCAAACTCCCAACGATTTAATTAACCAATTTGGAAGGCAAGTAGGTGAACTAGGATCGAAAGCTGTTGGAATTCCCAAAAGAATAGATGAAAGTTTAGAAAGATTAGAACAGGGCGATTTACAATTGCAAATAAGAATGGGAGAGTCTGATAGGCAATTCAAAAAAATGTTTACTGCGCAAAAAACTTTAGGTCATTCAATTCTCATAGGAAGCTTATCAATTGCATCTGCTTTACTTGTAACCAATAAACAAAATAATTTTGCATTGTTGCCACTTTTTTTTGCACTACCAATAAGTATTGATTGGATAAAGTGCCAATTAAGTATGAGAAAAGGCTCACGTTTAGAAAAACTTAAGCGCTAAAAAAACTATATATTTTTTGGACCTAAACCTAGAGCTCCAGCGAATCTTGCTTGATTTCCTAGTTCCTCCTCAATTTTTAAAAGCCTATTATATTTTGCAATCCTTTCACTTCTGCTCAAAGAGCCAGTCTTGATCTGACCCGATCTTGTGGCGACAGATAAATCTGCGATTGTTGTATCTTCAGTCTCACCACTTCTATGACTTATAACACTTGTGAAACCAGACATTTTAGCTAACTCAATAGCTTCCAAAGTTTCAGTTAATGTTCCAATTTGATTTACCTTTATTAGGATTGAATTGGCAGATTTTTCTATAATCCCTTTCCGTAATCTTTCTGTATTAGTAACGAATAAATCATCACCTACAAGCTGAACTTTATTCCCTAATTCTTTGTTTAATTCTGACCAACCCTCCCAATCATCCTCAGCTAAACCGTCCTCTATTGAAACTATGGGATAATTAGAAACTAATCTTGAAAGATATGAAATCATTTCAGAACTATTTAAACTTTTACCTTCATATTTATAAATACCATCACTATAAAATTCAGTACTAGCAGCATCTAAAGCTAAAGATACCTGCTCACCAGGCTTAAATCCTGCTTTTTGAATTGCTTCTAATAATAAGTCCCCTGCTTCTTCGCTTGATGACAAATTCGGGGCAAATCCACCCTCATCGCCTACAGCGGTAGATAGACCTTTTTGATCAAGTAATGATTTTAATGAGTGAAAAATTTCAGTACCCATTCTTAATGATTCACTGAAATTATTAACTCCATGTGGAACAAGCATAAATTCCTGAAAATCAAGACTATTTGGTGCATGTGCACCACCATTTATTACATTCATCAATGGGACTGGAAGAAGATTGGATAATGGATCTCCAAGATATCTATATAGGGGAATGTCTAAAGCATTTGCTGATGCTCTAGCAGTGGCAAGACTTACTGCAAGGATTGAATTTGCTCCAAGGTTAGACTTATTAGGAGTTCCATCAATTTCAATCATTAATTTATCTACTGCAGTTTGATCTAAAGATGACAAACCACATAAAGCCGGCGATATGGTTTCATGAATTTTATTAACAGCATTCAAAACGCCTTTCCCCATATATTTCGAACCACCATCTCTTAATTCATGAGCCTCATGAGCACCAGTGCTAGCTCCGCTGGGAACAATTGCTCTACCACTTGCACCACATTCCAAAAATACTTCTGCCTCTACAGTTGGATTACCTCTTGAATCAAGAACTTGCCTTGATTCAATGGTATCAATAAGAAAATCAATAGTTTCTTTCACAATTTAATTATTACTATTTAAATCCTATAAATAGCTGAACTATTTGGCTAATATCTGAAATATATATGTTAACCAATTATAATTTTTAATTTCAAAACAACTTAAATATTAGTTAACCCTTTTATTAATTCCAAAGTTCCTGTAACCCCTCACACAAACATATTTTTTAAATTCATCTTACAATTTAAAAATTATTGGATGATTATTAATGCAGAAACTATTTAGAATATTAATTAGTAATCAACTATAGTTTTTATAGTTTTATGAGAGAAACACTTACATCCAGTCCTGAATTATTTAGCGATATAAGTTGGAATCTTCTTTTATTAGGGGAAGAAACAGCAAAAAAATGGGATCATAGCGAATTTAATATTGAACACATAATTCATACATTGTTCACATCAAGTGAATTCTTTGCTTTCATTGAAAAATTATCAATCGACCAAGATACAGTTTTAGATATAACAGAAGATTTTTTAGAAGAAACTCCAATAAATGAGTCGGATATTTTTACTATCGGAGAAGATTTAGAAATTTTATTAGATAATGCAAATCAGATTAAAATCCAATGGGGTTCTAGATTCATAGAAATCCCTCATTTACTTATTGCTCTTGGAAGAGATTTAAGAATTGGAAATTATGTTTTTGAAGAAAGCAACCTTTCGATGGAAAAATTAGAAGAAGAATTAAAGTTTTTCCCAAATATTAATCTATCAAAAGATTCTTTAAATTATGAGAACGTACTTGAAATAAATAATCAATCTAATTTTGAATCAAATAAAGAGACTTTAGTTAAAGAAGATAAATTTAAAGAAGCTATTGTTCCATTACCCAAAAGTAAACTTGAAATTAAAACCAAAAAACAAGCTGGGAAAGATGAAAATGCACTTTTAATTTATGGAAAAGATTTAACAGAATCAGCTAAAAAAGGCTTAATGGATCCCGTTTTAGGAAGAGAAAATGAGATCAATAATTTAATGAGGGTACTCTGCAGAAGGAACAAAAATAATCCTATACTTATCGGCAATCCTGGAGTTGGTAAAACCTCAATTGCAAAATTACTTGCTCAATTAATTGTAGACAAAAAAGTTCCTGATTCTTTAAAGGATTTTAAAATTATTTCGCTTGACTTAGGTACTTTAGTTTCTGGGACAAAATTTAGAGGCCAACTAGAAGAAAGGCTAAGCTTAATAATGCAGGAATTAAAAAATCCACGCCAAGGAACGATTCTATTTATTGATGAAATTCATTCAATATTAAGTTCTGACAGATCTTCTACCGACATTAGCAATATCTTAAAACCTTTACTGGCTGAAGGAGAACTTAGATGTATCGGTACAACAACACCTGAGAAATTTCGCGAAACTATTGAAAAAGATCAAGCATTAAATAATTGCTTTCAAAAGATAACAGTTAATGAACCTTCAGTAGAATTAAGCGCAAAAATACTGAAAGGTATCAAAAAGAAATATGAATCACATCATGGCATAAAAATTTCTGAAGAAGCTGTAAACTATTCTGCAAAGTTGGCCGACAGATACATCAGCGATAAATGTCTTCCTGATAAAGCAATTGATTTAATTGATGAAGCAGCTGCAGAGCTAAAAATTGAGTCTAATAAAAAGCCACAAATAATTATCCAGCAAGAAAACAAACTTCTTACTATTAATGAAAAACTGAATAATTTGCAAGGAGAAAATATCGAAGCTCAAGAAAAACTGTTACATATGAGGCAACAATCAGAGGCAAAATTGAACGTTCTTTTGGACAATTGGAACAATTTGCGGGAGGAAATGGAGCAATTATCCATTTTAATGAAAGAAGAAGATAGGCTAACAAAACAAATTAAAGATAAATCAAATCGCGAAATTGAAAATGATCTGGATTATTTAGAAAACCTTGAAGAAGAGTTAAATGAAATAGAGAATGAAATACAAAAAGTTGAAGACAACTTCAATAAAATAAAGAAAAATAGAAATTTCCCTTTTAAATATCAAGTTGAACCTGATGATATTGCTGATGTTATCTCAAAAATTACAGGTATTCCAATTTCTAAAGTAGTGTCAAATGAACGTAAGAAATTAGTCAATCTAGAAATAGAGCTAAGTGAAAAAGTTATTGGACAAGAAAAAGCTATAGAAGCTGTCTCTGCCGCAATTAGAAGAGCTCGCGTTGGCATGAAAAGTCCTAAAAGACCTGTAGGATCTTTTTTATTTATGGGTCCTACAGGTGTTGGCAAAACAGAATTAGCAAAATCTCTTGCAACAGCTTTATTTGATGAAGAAGACGCACTTTTAAGATTAGATATGAGTGAATATATGGAGAAAAATGCCGTAGCAAGACTTTTGGGAGCTCCTCCAGGTTATGTTGGTTATGAAGAGGGAGGTCAATTAACTGAAGCTGTAAGACGTAAACCCTACTCAGTAATACTTCTTGATGAGATAGAAAAAGCACATTCAGAAGTTTTTAATATCCTTTTACAAGTCTTAGACGAAGGAAGATTAACAGACTCTCAAGGAAGGACCGTAGACTTCAAAAATACTGTAATCATTATGACAAGCAACCTAGCTGGTAAATCTATACTGGAGTATTCACAAAAGATTGTAGGTGAGGGAAAGTCAGAAGAAGACCAACAAACCTTAGATGATTCAATTAATAATACATTGTCTTCAATTTTTAGACCTGAATTTTTAAATAGAATTGACGAAGTAGTAAAGTTTAATCCATTGTCTATTGATGAACTTCAAAAAATAATAATTTTACAAACAGAAGATTTAAAAAACTTATTACTTGAACAGAAAATAAATATCGTTATAGACAAAAAAGTTATTAATAAAATTGCAAACGATTCTTACGAACCTGAATATGGTGCTAGGCCCCTTAGCAGAGAACTTAGAAGACAAATAGAAAATCCCTTGGCTGCAAAACTTTTAGAAGATAACTTCAAAAATAAAAAAAATATAACAATTAAACTTAACTCTGCTAAAAAAGATGAGATCGTTTTCAAACCTAGCTGAGGAGTAAATCAATAAGCTAAAATAAATACTAAAGCATAAAGCTTAATTTCTAAAAAATTTTGTGACAAGTCCCACTACTAATAAAGAACCTCTGAAAAAGGATTCTCCTGAAGTTGAAGAGCCTAAAAAAAAGAATAATTTTTTTAGATCTACCTACGATGAGCTTAAACTTGTCGTGTGGCCTAACAAACAACAGCTTTTTAGCGAATCAGTAGCAGTTATAATTATGGTGTCGTTTTCTGCTGCAGCCATTGCTTCTGTTAGCAGATTCTATGGATGGGCAGCCTCACAAATTTTTGGTTGAATTATCTCCCAAATATCCATTAATAAAGATTTTAATTAAGCTTCCAGAAAAATGAGTAATGAATTAACTACAAGCCTTGCTTCTTCAAAAGCAAATACAAGCATCGCAAGATGGTATGCAGTTCAAGTAGCATCAAGCTGTGAAAAAAAAGTAAAAGCGACTCTGGAGCAGAGGTCAGTAACTTTAGGTGTCAATAATCGAATCATTGAAATTGAAATTCCTCAAACTCCAGGAATTAAATTAAAAAAAGATGGAAGCAGACAAACTACTGAAGAAAAAGTTTTCCCGGGTTATGTCCTCGTAAGAATGATTTTGGATGAAGATACAATGATGGCTGTTAAAAGTACTCCAAATGTAATTAACTTTGTCGGTGCTGAAGACGGTAGAGGCAGCGGAAGATCTCGAGGTCATATCAAACCTCGACCATTATCAAGACAAGAAGTTAATAGAATCTTTAAGCGCGCATCAGAGAAAAAAGCTGTAATTAAGTTAGATATTGAAGAAAAAGATAGAATCATTGTAACTAGCGGTCCGTTCAAGGATTTCCAAGGAGAAGTTATAGAAGTTTCTGGAGAAAGAAATAAATTAAAAGCATTACTTTCAATATTTGGGCGCGAGACTCCTGTAGAATTAGAATTCTCCCAAATCAATAAACAAAATTAATTTCTAATTGTTCTTGTTTATCGAGTAAAATTATGATTTTCTACTTCAGCTTAAATTCTCTAATCTAATGGCAAAAAAAATTGTTGCAGTTATCAAGCTTGCTCTACAAGCAGGCAAAGCAAATCCTGCTCCTCCTGTAGGGCCAGCTTTAGGACAGCATGGTGTCAATATCATGGCATTTTGCAAAGAATATAATGCAAGGACACAAGATAAAGCAGGTTTTGTAATTCCAGTTGAGATTTCTGTTTTTGAAGATAGAAGCTTTACTTTTATCACAAAAACACCTCCTGCTTCCGTCTTAATAACAAAAGCAGCTGGTATAGAGAAAGGATCAGGTGAATCCGCAAAAGGCTCTGTTGGGAATATAAGTAAAGCTCAATTAGAAGAGATAGCCAAAACTAAGCTTCCTGATCTAAACTGTTCTAGTGTTGAATCTGCAATGAAAGTAATTGAGGGTACTGCTCGTAATATGGGCGTCTCTATTACTGATTGAGTTCCTTACAAAATTTCTCACTATTTAGGGGAGGTTAGTTAATAACCGTTTGCACCCAATATTATTATGAAAAAACTATCCAAAAGAATGGCGGCTCTATCAACAAAGATAGAAGATCGCATTTACGCACCACTTGAAGCTCTTAGTATTATCAAGGAAAACGCTAATGCAAAATTTGATGAAACTATCGAAGCACATATTCGTTTAGGTATTGATCCAAAATATACTGATCAACAATTAAGGACCACTGTTGCATTACCACATGGTACTGGCCAAAGCATCAAAATCGCAGTAATCACAAGCGGTGAGAATGTATCGAAAGCAAAGACTGCTGGTGCAGATTTATTTGGCGAAGAAGATCTTGTGGAAAGCATCAACAAAGGAAATATGGAGTTTGATCTACTTATTGCAACTCCAGATATGATGCCAAAGGTTGCAAAATTAGGAAGAGTTTTAGGACCTAGAGGTTTAATGCCTAATCCTAAAGCTGGAACAGTAACTAATGATATTGCTAATGCAATAAAAGAATTCAAAGCTGGTAAGCTCGAATTTAGAGCAGATAAGGCTGGAATCGTTCATGTACGCTTTGGAAAAGCAAGTTTCACAAAAGAGGCTTTATTTGACAACTTGAAAACCTTACAAGAGTCAATTGATAAAAATAAACCAAGTGGAGCCAAGGGAAAGTATTGGAAAACTTTTTATGTAACTTCAACAATGGGGCCTTCGGTTCAAGTAGATATAAATGCTGTACAAGATTACCAACCTGAAGGTTAACTCTTTGTAGTATAATTTATATTGCAATAATACGGCCAAAGAAAGTAGGTTGATTTAGTTTTTCTAAATTTTTAATTCCTACCGAGGACTCGTCTTAAATTATTTCTTTTTGGATCTAATAAAAGCGGCCTCTTTATAAGAACTTTGCCGCATTTCCTGCTCTCCCTAAATTACGATCCAAAAAACATCAATGGGCCGAACACTAGAGAATAAGCAACAAATCGTTACTGAGATTAAATCTCTATTAAACGACTCGGAAATGGCTGTAGTTCTTGACTATAAAGGTTTAACTATCAAAGAAATGTCAGATTTGCGATCCAGATTGCAAACAACTAACGGCATTTGCAAAGTTACTAAAAATTCATTAATGCGCAAAGCTATTGATGGAGATAGTAATTGGAACGATCTTGAATCTTTACTGAACGGAACTAATGCTTTTGTCTTAATTAAAGAAGATGTTGGTGGTGCTGTAAAAGCTATCCAATCTTTTCAAAAAGACACCAAAAAATCCGAAACCAAAGGAGCTTTATTTGAAGGCAGACTTCTAAGCGATTCTGAAATAAAAGAAATTGCAAGTCTTCCATCTAAAGAAGTATTAATGGCAAAAATTGCTGGTGCTCTTAATGGCGTTGCAACAAAAATTGCGATTTCAATTAATGAAGTACCTTCTGGACTTGCTAGATCACTTAAGCAACATTCTGAAAAATCAGAATCCTAAATTCAAAACCTAATTAACTTTTAAGAAAATGTCCGCAAAAACTGAAGAAATTCTTGAATCATTAAAATCTCTATCACTTTTAGAAGCATCTGAGCTTGTAAAGCAAATTGAAGAGGCTTTTGGTGTATCTGCTGCAGCTTCTGCAGGTGTAGTAATGGCAGCTCCAGGAGCAGCTGGCGGTGAGGCAGATGGTGGCGCTGCTGAAGAAAAAACTGAATTTGATGTAGTTCTCGAAAGCTTTGATGCAGCTGCAAAGATTAAAGTCCTTAAAGTTGTAAGAAATGCAACTGGTCTAGGTCTTGGCGATGCAAAAGCACTTGTTGAATCAGCACCAAAAACA
>NZ_JNAR01000005.1 GCF_000760095.1 Prochlorococcus marinus str. MIT 9401 | reverse complement strand
TTCCTTGAGTCCGTAGAAGGTGGGGAAAGTTTGGGTAGATGGAGTATTGTTGCCACTAAACCTCTCTGGGAAGCTGTTTGTAATGGAGAAGAAATTGTTAAAACTTGGAATGATGGAAAAACTGAAATACATAAAGGGGATCCTTTTGATATTTTAAAAACTTGGACGAAGGAATATAAGTCAACTCTGCTAGATGATTTACCATCCATTGGACAGTTATATGGCTCTTGGGGTTATGAACTAATAAATCGAATAGAACCAAGTGTTCCAATAAATGAAATGTCAGAAAATGATATTCCCTTTGGTTCCTGGATGTTTTTTGATCAGTTAGTTGTTTTTGATCAAATCAAAAGATGTATTACTGCAGTGGTTTATGCAGATATAACTTCTTCAAAAGGTTCCTCTATTGAAGAGGTTTACCTAAACTCACTTTCTAAAATTCAGAAAACTAGAAATTTAATGAGAGTTCCTTTAAAAGAAAATGAGTTTTTAGATTGGAATGAGAATGAAAATTTGAATTTAGATCTTCAAAGTAATTGGAAGAAAAAAGATTTTGAGGATGCGGTTCTCTCTGCAAAAGAATACATAAGAAAAGGAGATATCTTCCAAATAGTTATTAGTCAGAGATTCCAAACTCAAGTCAATAATGATCCATTTAATTTATATAGAAGTTTGAGGATGGTTAATCCATCTCCATACATGTCCTTTTTTGATTTTGGTTCATGGTATTTGATAGGTTCAAGCCCTGAAGTAATGGTAAAAGCTGAAAAAAATAAAAATAGTCAAATTGTTGCAAGCTTGAGACCAATTGCTGGCACAAGACCTAGAGGTATTGACTATCAACAAGACCTGGAATTAGAAAAGGATTTACTAAAAGATCCAAAAGAGATAGCTGAGCACGTAATGCTTATTGATCTTGGGAGAAATGATCTTGGAAGAGTTTGTGAAATTGGTACTGTAAAGGTTAAAGATTTAATGGTTATTGAGAAATATTCACATGTTATGCATATAGTTAGTGAAGTTGAGGGAATCTTAAAAAACGATGCTGATGTATGGGATTTGCTAAAAGCATCTTTCCCTGCAGGAACAGTAACTGGTGCGCCAAAGATAAGAGCTATGCAATTGATTAATCACTTTGAGAAAGATGCAAGAGGTCCTTATGCTGGTGTTTATGGATCTATTGATATTAATGGTGCATTAAATACGGCAATTACAATAAGAACTATGATAGTTCAACCTTCAAAAGATGGGAAATATGATGTTTCAGTCCAAGCCGGAGCTGGAATAGTTGCTGATTCTTCTCCTGGAAATGAATATCAAGAGACGATAAATAAAGCAAAGGGGATACTAAAAGCCCTAGCCTGTTTGGATAAATAAATGAGTAAAAGTAATCTTTATAAAGGTTTTGAGGTCGAACTTTTCACAGGTTCTTTAAATTCTCATATTGGTGTTTCAGCTGATATCGAAAAAAAATTCTCTAATTTTGTGAAAGAGCCTGATAGCAGAAATGTTGAATACATTACAACACCTGAAAAAGACTATAATTTTTTGTACGAGAAATTAATAACTCCGAGAAAAAATTTAAGACAATGGCTGGACAATAAAGGGTTGACAATTATTCCTTCGTCCACATTATGTTTTAATCATGATATTCAATTGCAAAGATCTGATATTGACAATGTTTATCATCAATTTATACAAGATAATTATGGAATTTCAATTGCCACTTCAAGTGTCCATATTAATATAGGCATAGATGACTTAGAAAAGCTATTTGCTGCTATAAGACTAATAAGATCTGAGGCTGCTTTGTATTTATCAATAAGTGCAAGCTCACCTTTTTTAAATAATAAAATTACGGAAAATCACTCTCAAAGATGGATTCAGTTTCCCAAAACGCCAAGTAAAGTACCATTTTTTGTAAGCCATAATAGCTATGTCGATTGGATTGAAGAAAATATAGAGAACAATAATATGCAAAATATCAGGCATTTTTGGTCTTCGATCCGACCAAATGGTCCTCAAAGGCCTTTAATATTAGATCGTCTAGAATTAAGAATTTGTGATTTTGTTCATGATATTAATCTGCTATTGGGGATAACAGCCATGCTAGAACTAAGGATTTTGAATCTTTTTGATAATATAAATACTCTAGATCCTTTGAATGCAAGTTTTTTTTCTATTGATGAATTATCAAAAATATGTGATCAAAATGAAATTAATGCTGCTAAAGATAGTCTTAATTCAGAGTTAATTCGCTGGAAAGATGGCAAAAAAGTTATTTGCAGAGAATGGATTCAAGATTTATTATCAGATTTATCTTTCACCGCAGAAAAATATAATATGAAACATCTTTTAAAGCCAATCTATGCAGTGCTTGAAGATGGAAATCAATCTATGAAATGGATAAATCAATATGAAAAAGGTCTCTCTATAGAGCAGATAATGAAAATTTCTATCGAAGATATGATCAGAAATGAAAACGAGAGTATTTGATTATTTAAACAAACATTTGATCTTAACATTTTCACTTATGACATAATGTATTTATGGAATCTTTTCAACGGATAGAAAATAAGAATATGGATCTGATAAGTAAAAATGATCCACTTGTTACAAATCGTCTCTTAATAGAGGATCTATGGGAATCAGTTCTCAGAGAGGAATGCCCCAATGATCAAGCGGAGAGATTGATACAGCTTAAAGAATTAAGTTATTCAAAACAAATAGATGGTGATAGTTCAAAAACTTTTAAAAATGAAATAGTTGATATTGTGAATTCTATGGATTTGGCAGAATCCATATCAGCAGCACGGGCTTTTTCATTATATTTTCAATTAGTAAATATCTTGGAACAAAGAGTGGAGGAGGATAGATATATACAAAGCTTTACCAATAAGAATGTTCAAAAATCGCCCGATAACCTTGATCCTTTTGCGCCTGCATTGGCCAGGCAGAATGCTCCAGTTACTTTTAGAGAATTATTTTATCGGCTTAGGAAACTAAATGTACCTCCAGGGAAACTAGAGGCTTTACTACAGGAAATGGATATTCGTTTAGTTTTTACAGCACATCCTACGGAGATAGTAAGACATACGATTAGACATAAGCAAACTAGAGTGGCAAATTTGTTAAAAAAAATACAGGTTGAGCAACTCTTGACAAAAGAAGAAAAAAACTCTTTAAAAACTCAATTAAAAGAGGAAGTAAGGCTTTGGTGGAGAACAGATGAATTGCATCAATTTAAACCTTCAGTTTTAGATGAAGTAGATTATGCCTTGCATTATTTTCAGCAAGTTTTGTTTAATGCAATGCCTCAATTGAGAGTCAGAATTGCTGAAGCACTCTTTGAAAACTATCCAGACGTTCAGATGCCATCCGAATCTTTTTGTAACTTCGGTTCTTGGGTCGGTTCTGATAGGGATGGTAATCCTTCAGTTACTCCTGAGATAACATGGAGAACTGCTTGCTACCAAAGGCAGTTGATGCTGGAAAGATATATTATTGCAACATCGAATCTTAGAGATCAATTAAGTGTTTCAATGCAATGGAGTCAAGTAAGTTCTTCTTTATTAGAGTCATTAGAAACCGATAGGGTTAAGTTCCCAGAAATTTATGAAGCTAGAGCGACAAGATACAGATCAGAACCTTACAGATTGAAGTTAAGTTATATTTTAGAGAAACTGAGGTTAACACAAGAAAGGAATAATTTATTAGCTGATGGTGGATGGAAATTTGACTTGGAGGGAGAAAATGATACTAAAAATATAGATAAAGTAGAAAACTTATATTACAAATCTGTAAATGAATTTACTTATGATCTTGAGCTAATTAAAAATAGTCTAAATAGTACAGATTTAAGTTGCGAGGCGGTAAATACATTACTGACTCAGGTTCATATTTTTGGATTTTCTTTAGCAAGTTTAGATATTCGTCAAGAAAGTACAAGGCATAGTGATGCTATACAAGAACTTACAACTTATCTTGATTTATCTCAACCTTACGATCAAATGTCTGAAGAGGAGAAAATTAAATGGCTCATAGACGAATTAAATACAAAAAGACCTTTAATCCCCTCTGAAGTTAACTGGAAACAAACTACAGAAGAAACCTTCTCAGTTTTTAAAATGGTTAAGAGACTACAGCAAGAATTTGGAAGTCGTATTTGCCATTCTTATGTAATTTCAATGAGTCATAGTGCATCTGATTTGCTTGAAGTTCTCTTGTTAGCAAAAGAGATGGGACTTCTTGATCAAAATTCGCAAAAGTCGAAATTATTAGTTGTTCCTCTTTTTGAAACTGTTGAAGACCTTAAACGAGCACCAGAGGTAATGGAAAAGTTGTTTAAATTAGATTTTTATAAGTCATTATTGCCTAAAGTTGGAGAATCCTTTAAACCTCTTCAAGAATTAATGTTGGGATATTCTGATAGTAATAAAGATTCGGGATTTGTCTCTAGTAATTGGGAAATACACAGAGCCCAAATAGCTCTTCAAAATCTTGCAAGTAGTAATAATATTTTGCTGAGACTTTTTCATGGAAGAGGCGGTTCTGTAGGTAGAGGGGGAGGACCAGCATATCAGGCAATATTGGCTCAACCAAGCGGTACTTTAAAAGGAAGAATTAAAATAACAGAACAAGGAGAAGTTTTAGCTTCGAAATACAGTCTTCCTGAACTGGCTTTATATAATCTTGAGACTGTTACTACAGCTGTAATTCAAAATAGTTTGGTCAATAATAGACTTGATGCTACTCCAGAATGGAACCAATTAATGTCTAGACTGGCAGAAACATCGAGGTCTCACTACAGAAAATTAGTGCACGAGAATCCTGATTTGTTAAATTTCTTTCAAGAGATCACTCCAATAGAAGAAATAAGTAAATTACAAATATCTAGTAGACCTGCTAGAAGAAAAAAAGGTGCAAAGGATCTGTCAAGTTTAAGAGCTATTCCATGGGTATTTGGTTGGACACAAAGTAGATTTCTTTTGCCAAGTTGGTTTGGTGTAGGTACTGCACTATCAACTGAATTGAATTCAGATCCACAACAAATTGAATTATTGAGAGTTCTGCATCAAAGATGGCCATTTTTTAGGATGCTTATATCTAAGGTAGAAATGACATTATCCAAGGTGGATTTGGAAGTTGCTAAATATTATGTTGATACTCTTGGCAGTAAAGAAAATAAAGATTCGTTTGATGTTATTTTTGAAGTAATTTCTCAAGAATATAAACTTACAAAATCTTTAATACTTGATATTACTTGTAAAAATGAGCTCCTTGAATCTGATAGAGACTTGAAATCATCAGTAAGTTTGAGAAATAAGACAATCATCCCATTAGGATTTTTGCAGGTTTCACTTTTAAGAAGGCTGAGAGATCAAACAAGACAACCTCCAATAAGTGAATTTGTTATGGATAAAGATGAATCTAGAAGAGCATATAGCAGAAGTGAACTATTGAGGGGGGCACTTTTAACTATTAATGGGATAGCAGCAGGTATGAGAAACACAGGTTGATAATTGCAATATTTTTCTAAAAAAAAACTTGTTCTCCCAGAAGGTTATTTTGTTAACTCTTCTCAGATTCCATTAGCTAAAGAAGTTAATAAACTTTTAGCGAATTGTGGTTGTGAAACATTTCCAATAAAACCTCTTTCTGAAGCTATTCAGAAGAGTAATTTCTTTTTTACCATACAGAATAAATTGCAAAGTAAGTTATATGGCTTTGTAAGGGTTACATCCGACAGGGGGTTAAATGCTAACTTATGGAATTTAAGTGCAGCATCAGGTAATAATCAGCAACTTTTTTATTCGATATTGCTTCAAGTAACTCTTGAAAGAATCAATAGAGAAATGCCAGGGTGTAGTATTTCTGTACAGGCTCCGGGGTCTTCATTTAAAAGTTTAGAAGAAAGTGGATTTATACTAGATCCAAATGGAATAAGAGTAATGGGATATAAACTTTAGGAATATATTACGAGCATGGAGGGATTCGAACCCCCGACTCTCAGAACCGGAATCTGATGCTCTATCCAACTGAGCTACATGCCCTTAATTTTTCAATTTCTTTAAAGAAAATCTAAATATTTTAAACTTAGCTAATTTAATTAATGAATGCACAAGAAAAATTTTTTTAAATCAATTAAAAATTAAAAATTTTCGGAACCATAAGAGTTTTGAAATTGAACTAAAAGAGCAAAGAGCAATTGTTCTTGGATGTAATGGTATTGGCAAGTCAAATTTACTTGAATCCGTAGAATTTTTAAGTCAATTAAAATCTAATAGGGCATTAAATGATAAAGATTTAATAGAAAATGATAGTGATATGGCTTTAGTGATAGGACAAATAGATTTCAAAGATGATCTAAAATTAAGTTTATTTCGAAAAGGTCCTAAAAGAATTTATGTCAATGAATCAATTTTGAAAAAGCAAAGTGAAATAAAGAATTATATTCGGAGCGTATGTTTCTGTTCTAATGATATTGATATTGTTAGAAGTGAACCCAGTTATCGCAGGACATGGATTGATAAAGTTGTATCTCAGCTTGAACCAGTATATTTAGATTTAATAAGTAGGTTTAACAGGCTTTTAAAACAAAGAAGTCATTTTTGGCGTTCAGAAAGCTTCCTTGATAATCAATATACAGACATTGTTGAAAGCTTTGATATTCAAATGTCAATATTAAGTACAAGAATTTTTAGGCGAAGAAGAAGGGCTTTATTAAAAATCAAACCATACGTTGAATATTGGCATAACCACTTAAGTAAATCTAAAGAAAAAATAGGTATAAATTATCTCTCTGGGATTCAAAAAATCAGTCCAGAAGAAGAAGAAGAAGAAGTTATAAGTAAGAAAATAGCAGAACAACTATTGAATCAGCGTTCATTAGAAGCTTTGACTGGTAAATGTAATTTTGGACCGCATCGTGATGATATTGAGTTTCTAATTAATAATATTTCAGTCAGAAAATATGGTTCTTCAGGTCAGCAAAGAACTTTTATTTTGGCTTTAAAGATGGCTGAACTAGATTTATTAACTAAAACATTAAATGTCTCTCCAATTCTTATATTGGACGATGTTTTGGCGGAACTAGACATAACTAGGCAAAATTTGTTATTAAATTCTGTTGGCAAAGATAGTCAATGTTTTATAAGTGCGACACATCTAGATAAATTTAATCAGTCTTTTTTGAGCTCTTCACAAATGATTTACCTTTAATTTTAAAAGTCTCGATTTTTAGCTAATCTTATATTTATATGAATTTAATTAATGGAAGTTCACAAAAAAAATCAAATTTTAAGTTCATTTAGTAATGACGAAAAATCTAGTCATCAAAGTAAACACCTTTTGTTGGAACTTTATGGATGTGCTTACGAGAAATTAAATGATGAATCCTTTTTACGCTGTACCTTAAACAAAGCTGCCAAATTGGCAAATGCAACAGTTTTGAATTTGATAAGTAACAAATTTGAGCCTCAGGGAGTTACAGCAGTTGCATTACTGGCTGAATCTCATATTTCAATACATACATGGCCTGAATCTAATTATTCTGCTGTCGATATTTTTACATGTGGTCAAAATATGCTGCCAGAACTTGCTAGTCAATACTTAATTGAAGCTTTGAAAGCTAAAGAGCATTACTTGCGTGTAATTGAACGAAATCCACCACAATCAGTGCTTGACGAGATTAGAGAGGTTTTTTAACGAAATATTTATCTATTTAATTTTCCGCTTATTAGTCCTTCAAGATCTAAACTTGTGCAATTAAAACCTAAGTGAGAAAAATATTTAACTAGTTCACCAAAATTATAATTTTTAAAAAAATGCTTTAATTCATTTTTAGGAATTTCTATTCTTGCAGTTGAGCCCTGGCATCTAACTCTAACCTCTGATAATCCACCCTCTTTAAGATATTCTTCTGCCTTCTCAACCATTTTTAACCTCTCACTTGTTATTTCCTGACCGTAAGGAAATCTTGATGACAAGCAAGGTTGAGCTGGTTTATCCCACCACGGAAAACCTAATGCTCTAGATATATCTCTAATATCTTTTTTCGAGAATTTAAATTCTGCAAGAGGAGATAAAACTCCTGCTTTTTTTGAGGCTTGTATTCCTGGCCTGTAATCTTTAAGATCATCAAGATTTACTCCATCTAGAACAATCTTGTAATTAAGTTTTTTAGAGAGGTAAGTAGTATGTTTGTGAAGCTCTTTTTTGCATGCAAAGCACCTGTTCTTAGGATTTTTACTGTAACTTGATTGGTCTAATTCTGATGTTTTAATTTCTAAATGTTTTACTCCAATCCATTTTGCTTGACTTCTTGCTTCTTCACGTAGCGTATTGGCTAATGCAGGAGAAATGCCAGTAATTGCAATTGCTTTACTGCCTAATTGCTCGAATGCTATTGATGTAACTAATGTACTGTCTACCCCTCCTGAATACGCAATACAAACACTATCAAGATTTTTAATGTACCTTCTTATTGTATAAAGTTTTTCACTTTGTTCATCAGAGAGAATTTCAAGTTGATTGAACATGCTAATTACTTTAGAATTCAAATTACTTATGAATAGGTTGAATTAATTATTAAATTTTTAATAATATTCATATTTATATCTTAGGTTAAATTTATTAACTTTGTTCAATTGACAAACACGAGTAGAAATAGAGGAATTGGAATTGTCACTGCAAGTGACAGTCAAGAGAGATTAAAGGGACAATTACATATTTATGATGGAGAAGGTAAGGGTAAAAGTCAGGCTGCTTTAGGAGTAGTTCTCAGGACAATAGGATTAGGAATATGCGAAAAAAGACAGTCAAGAGTTTTACTTCTAAGATTTTTAAAGGGCCCAGAAAGGTCATATGATGAAGATTCGGCCATAGAGGCTTTGCAACGAGGCTTTCCACACTTAATTGATCATGTAAGAACAGGAAGATCTGAATTTTTTACTGCTGACCAAGTAACAAACTTTGACATTGGTGAAGCTGAGAGGGGTTGGAATATTGCTAAAGGAGCAATTGCTAGTTCTCTATATTCTGTGGTTGTACTAGATGAATTGAACCCTGTGCTTGATTTAGGAATGCTTAATATTAAGGATGTAGTCGACTCTCTTCAAAATCGTCCAGATGGGCTAGAAATAATTATTACTGGAAGGGCGGCCCCTACGGAATTAGTAAGTATATCTCAACTCCATTCAGAAATGAGGCCAAGATTGACAAGAGATTTATCAACAGTATCCAGACAAAGTAGTTGTTGCGGTGGAATTGAGATTTATACGGGAGAAGGAAAAGGAAAATCCACAAGTGCACTTGGTAAGGCTCTTCAAGCTATTGGTAAAGGAATATCTCAAGATAAAAGTCATAGAGTTTTAATATTACAGTGGTTAAAAGGCGGGAATGGTTATACCGAAGATGCTGCCATAGAAGCTTTGAGAGAAAGTTACCCACATTTAGTAGATCATTTGCGCTCAGGCAGAGATGCCATCGTATGGAGAGGTCAGCAACAACCAATTGATTATGTTGAGGCTGAAAGAGCATGGGAAATTGCTAAAGCTGCTATTTTGTCTGGTTTGTATAAAACAATTATTTTAGATGAATTGAATCCAACTGTTGATTTGGAGCTGCTACCTATGGAATCAATACATCAAACCCTCTTAAAAAAGCCAGCAGATACAGAAGTTGTTATTACTGGTAGGTGTAAAAATGAACCTTCATACTTTGAACTAGCTGATGTTTACTCTGAAATGGTTTGTCATAAGCATTATGCAAATATTGGAGTTGATCTGAAACGAGGGGTAGATTACTAAATGTTCTTAAAAATATTTATTGCGAAAAATTTTTTTTACTTTTTCGATACCGCCCTCAATAGATCTTGAGTCAATTTTGAATTCAGACAAGATTCTTGACGCTTTTTCAGAACGTTTCCCCGATTTACATATAGTGAAAATCTCTTTACTTAGACTTTCTTTTTGAATAAATTTTAATTCATATTCTTTGTTCAAATGACTTAAAGGTATTGAGATAGAACCTTTTATTGAAGAAGTAGAAAATTCTTCATTTTCCCTAACATCAATTAAAAGAATTTTGTTGGGTTTTGTTTGATATAAGTTATTAAAGTCATTAACATCAATTATGTTGTTTTCATTCTTTTTCTCACAATATTCATTGCCATCATAAAAACCCTCAAATTGAGACAAACTTTTTATTCCCTTACTCGTTTTCTCACTTTTTAGATGTAATTTTTTCATATTCATACTCAATAGATTAAAAATCAAAATTTTGCCGTCTAAAATTTCACCTTTTTTCAAAATTATTTTGATAATTTCATTAACCTGAAGAATTCCAATTAAACCTGTTGAAACACCCATAACTCCGTATTCTGCACAACTGGGAATAGCATTTTTTGAGGGTGATTCTGGAATTAAGTCTCTTAAATTAGGACTATTTTTATATAAATTAAAAACACTTACTTGCCCTTCAAAGCCTTGCACACTTCCAAAGACTAGGGGTTTATTTAATATCATGCATGAATCATTTATTAAATATCTTGTGCCAAAGTTATCTGAACAATCACAAATAACATCAAAATCCTTTAGTAATTTTAGTGCATTTTTAGGATTGATTCTTTCTGAAAAGGTTAATAATTCGCAATTAGGATTTAATTTTTTAATTCGTTCCCTGGCAGAATCAATTTTAAGATTGCCAACAGAATTTGTTTCATGAATTATTTGTCTTTGGAGATTAGACTTTTCAACTTGGTCGTTATCAACTATTCCAATTTTCCCAATTCCTGTTGCAGCCAGATAAAGCAAAACAGAAGATCCAAGCCCACCTGCTCCAATGCATAATACTGAACTATTTTTTAGATTTAGTTGACCCTCATAACCAATCTCGTTAAGGATTAAATGTTTTTGATATCTTTCTTCTTCATCAGAGTTTAAGAAATTAAATTTATTATCTTTTGACATATTAGTTCTTTACTTTTTACTAATTAAACTATGAAAACATAATAAATAAAATAGGAATTTTAGCCTTTTAAATTTTTTTTATTACGGTGATTTTTTAATGTTTTTGTTAGAACTAGAAAATAATGTGAAGTTTTTGTAAATCCATTTTAAGTTTAAATATCTTCAAAAACTATATATATCAATGGCTCTAAAAAATACAAAATGTTTCGGTTCGGAATTTTGCACAACAAAAAGGTAGTCAACAGACGTTTTTTCCGATACTCTCTGGTTCATATATTAAGTTTACTGAATTCATGAGTGATAACACTCCAGAGTCAAATCAAGACTCCGGCTCCGATACAAGCTCAGAAACCAAAAGCTTTTCAGAGAAATACTCTGATGTTATGGGAAAAGTCAATGAAACCCTTGGTAATGTTGATTGGACTCAAATGGGTAAGTATGGCAAAGCGGCAGGCATAATTGCTGTTGTCGTAATAGCTCAGATAATAATTAAAGTGGTCATTGACACGATTAACTTTTTCCCAATTCTCCCTGGTTTACTCGAACTATTAGGAGTAATTGTTGTCGGCCAATGGAGTTGGCAAAATCTTCGCACCAGCGAAAATCGTGAAGCTGTTTTAGATAAGGTACAAAATCTTAAAAAGACATATTTAGGTTAGTTAAAGATTACATATTTAGTATTTCTTTCACGTAATCTTTCACTTGTTTTAGGTATCCTCCCCCAAACATATTGGCATGGTTCAATATGTGATAAAAATTATAAATAATAATTCTTTTTTCAAAACCTTTTTTTATGGGAAAAATTTTATGATATTCCTCATAAAACTCTCTTCCGAAGCCTCCAAATAGTTTTGACATGGCTATATCCACTTCATTGTCTGCCCACCAAGATGCTGGGTCAAATATAACCCCCTTACCATTTTTGTCCATTCCTGCATTTCCTGACCACAAATCACCATGAACGAGAGTATTTATTGGTTTGTGACTCAATAATTCTGATTTAATTTTTTCTTTCACTTTATTTATAGTGTCTTTTTCTAGAATTTTTGACTGAAGCATTAATAATTGAGGTATTATCCGTAAGTTTAAAAAACAATCTATCCAATTATTTTCCCATCCTTTCTTTTGATCTGTTGTTCCAATAAAACCATCAACAGGAAAACCGAACATTTTTGGATTAGATTCGGCTGATTTTAAGTGCATTTCTCCTAAACCTTTTCCAAGTTTTTTTTGGTCAAAGTTTTCCATATCTATCCATTCAATTATAAGAAACTCTATGTTTTTTATATTTCTATATGCAATTACTTCAGGGATAATTAAGTTTTCTTTGTTGATGTATTTTTTCAAATTTTGGAGACAATATTTTTCAAATTCAAGAAATTTTTTACTTCTAAGGTTTCTTTTAAGGAATAATTTTTTGTTTGAGAATTCTATTCGCCAGGCAGCATGAATATCACCCCCATGTACTTGTTCAATACTTTTTGGATGGGTTTCTCCTAATTCATCACAAATTTCGTTAACTTCAATAAGAGATAATTTTTGCATTTTCAATGAGAAAGTCTGAAGTTGTTGTAGTTGGCGCTGGTATAGCAGGACTAACTTCTGCAGCAATTTTATCAAAACAAGGTTTATCAGTAACTTTAATCGAATCTCATAGTCAATCAGGGGGATGTGCCGGTACTTTTAAAAGAAAGAATTACATTTTTGATGTTGGTGCAACTCAAGTCGCGGGTTTAGAGAAAGGCGGAATACATTCTAGAATTTTTGATTTTTTAGGTATATCATCTCCTGAAGCCACAATCTTAGATCCAGCTTGCATTGTTGATTTAAATGATGGTGGTCAGCCTATCCCTATTTGGTATGAAAAAAGTAAATGGGTTGCTGAACAAGAAATGCAGTTTCCTGGTAGTCGTAGATTTTGGAATATTTGTGATCTCATACATCAAAGTAATTGGATTTTTGCTAATAATAGTCCTGTATTACCAATAAGTAATTTTTGGGATTTTTCTCAACTTTTAAAAGCACTAGTGCCGGCAAATCTTGTTACAAGTATCTTACTTAAGTCTACTATTTTTGATTTATTGCGGATATGTGGATTATCCAAGAATGAGCGCTTGATTAAATTCTTAAATCTTCAACTAAAACTTTATTCTCAAGAGGATGTCTATAATACTGCAGCATTATATGGAGCTACTGTTCTTCAAATGTGTCAAAAGCCACATGGTCTTTGGCATCTTAAAAAATCTATGCAGTCTTTAAGTGAAGCATTAGAAAGTTCATTGAGTAAAACTGGAGGTAATTTAATTTTTGGACAGAAAGTTAATTCTATACATTTTGATGACATAACAAAATGTTGGAAAATATCTGCTAATTCAAAAGAAAATTCTTTTATTTATCATGCAAAAGATTTAATTTATACCGCGCCTCCTCAATCTTTACTAAAGCATTTGAAAGATCCTTTAAAAAGAAAAAAAAGTTATGAACATCGACTTAGTAATTTACCTGATCCAAGTGGAGCTTTAGTCTTTTACTCAGCATTAAAAAAAGAACATATTAAAAAAACTTCCTCCAATCATTACCAATTTGTTTCGAATGAGTTTGGTTCATTATTTGTATCAATTAGTGATGACGGTGATGGAAGAGCCCCAAAAGGTGAGATTACCTTGATAGCAAGTATTTTTACGAAGACAAAAGATTGGTTTAATCTAGATAAAAAAATTTACTTAAAGAAGAAAAAGGATTGCATGAAAAAAATATCCCTTGAATTGGAAAGTCAATTTGATATTGATCCTGAAAATTGGCTACACAGGGAATTAGCAACTCCAATGGGATTTGAAAAATGGACAAATAGACCTAACGGAATAGTAGGCGGTCTTGGTCAAAATCCAGATATTTTTGGTTTATTTGGATTATCTAGTAGGACTCCTTTTAAAGGTTTGTGGCTATGTGGAGATTCAATTTATCCAGGAGAGGGTACTGCAGGTGTTAGTCAATCTGCATTAATGGTTTCAAGGCAGATTTTAGCTTCTAAAGGAAAAGAAAATTTTAATTTATAAAATTTTTTCTGATTTCTTTTGTTTCTGCAAGTTGGTTAAAAAGTAATTCCCAATTTTTTTCTTTTATAAGAGATTCCAATGTACTTAGCTTATTTTTAAAAATATTAATGGCATTTAAAATATTAATCTGATTATTCATAGCTAAATCTAAGCCTAATTTTTCATTGCCACCGCCAACCCTTGAAGTGTCAGCAAATCCTGTAGCTGCAAGGTTTTGTGTGAGATCTAATAAAGATTGATTGTTTTTTGTATATGCAGTTTTAATTAAGGCAGAAGCTAAAAATATAGGTAAATGAGAAATTAGAGATACCGCTTCGTCGTGTTCTTTTGGCGAAGCTTGGCAAATTTCACAGTCCATTGATTTTATTAAATCGGAAATAGTTTCGACTGCATTAGGATCACTATTTTGTGTAGGTGTGACAATCCATTTTGCATTTTTAAAAAGACCTTCGAAACCTGAATTAACTCCATGTTTTTCGGTTCCTGCCATTGGATGTGACCCGATAAATAGAGGATGTAAATTTTCCCATTTATTGACAATTGATTCTTTAACTGAGCCTACATCAGTTACTATTGCTTTCCTAGGTATTGAGGCCACCAATCGTTCAGATGGACTGATCAAATCATTGATAGGCAAAGCCAGAATTATGAGCTCACAATTTTTTAGTAAGCTCGAATCACAGCTAACATAATTTGCAAGCTTTTTTTCCTTAGCTTTTTTTTCATTAAACTCATTATTTGCTATTCCATAAATTGTATGGTTTAAACTTTGGAGTTTTAATCCTAAAGAACCGCCAATTAAACCTAATCCTACTATTCCAATTTTCATAGATTGATTAATTCAAGACTTTCTTATATTTGTACCAATTTTTTGTATATTAGATTCATAAATTTTGTATGTATTTGAAATTAAATTAATTATAAATGCTTGAGATTTTAAGTCATCAATATTTGAAAAATTTTTTGAGAGACCAAAGTATTAATTGGGAACAAATATATTCTTTTGGGAGAATAATTTCTCAATGTATTAAAAATGATTCTACATATCTAATTAATTCAGAAATTTTCTCTAGCTATGATTGGTTATCTCCAATTTTGATTTCTCTATTTTTAAATGAAGAAGATTCAACTTTTATTTTACCTGATGAAAAAATTCAATTTATAAGCCTAGGCCAGGTTGAGTCATTGAGAAATCTAGATTTTAATTTTATTTTAAAAAATGATCAATTTATTTTTTCAAATCATAATGTTCGATTGATTACAATCCAAGATTTTCTTAACGAACCAAATTCTCTTAATCTTAGAAATCATCGAATAGTTTACTCTGGAATTGAGGATATAAATGAGGATTTAAAAAATCATTTTAGAATTTCTTTATTGAAAAAGGATTGGACAAATAACTGTAAAGAGTTTGAATTAATAAATCAAAAATTTATCAAAGTATATGATTCTTTGAAGAAAAAGTTTTTAATGAGAAGGGTCTTAGGAAATAGTTTTATAAATTTAGATGAAAAAGAAATTAGTTTTTTATCAAACTTTTTTCATGAAAATTCTTTTTATTCTGAAAAATTTTTGAGTGTTGACAAAGCTCTATCTCTAGGCTGGGCATGCTGGGTAAAATTTGATGATAAAAATTTAGATTGGAATTTGTATTTACAGCCAATAGATGAACTTTCTCAATTGAAAAAATTTTTTTCAAATAATAAATTTGTTTTTTTATCAGGTTTGAGAAAAGATAATTTTTTTCAAGCTTATCTTAAACAGCATAATTTAGATATTGACTTGGTCATCAACTTTAAAAGTAATTTTGAAGAGAAAAAGATTTCATTATATATACCCCCTAGACAGTTGCTTCCTAATAACCCTCTGTTTACCAATTCAATCTTGGATAAATGCAAAAAATTAATACTTTTTCGAAAGGGTTTAACTTTAGTTTTGTCTGACGATATTGATTTGAAAACTAAACTTGCTACCGAATTAGCCTCTAAGTACGGCAAGAGGGTCTTGCTAGAGACGATTCCTTCTCGTAATAATCAAATTCTTTGTTCTAGCTATGATTGGTGGATCATGAATTCTTGTTTAATACAAGTTCCAGAACAAATCATTATTCCTTTACTTCCGATTCCGAATATGTCAGAACCTATTAATGCAATTAGAGTCTCTCATAAAAAAAAGATTTCTCAAGATTGGTTTCGAGATTTTTTTCTTCCTCAAGCCAGAATAAAACTCGAAAGATCTATTTCTCCTTTAAGGAAAAATTCTGGCAAATTAATAATTTTAGATGGAAGAGCAAATAAAAGAAACTGGGGCAGATTACTTTTGCAAAACATTCAACCCTCAAAACAAATTAACTATATGCTACCTTTTGATTAGATTATGATTTTGTAAATAACTAAAGAAATATGGGAGAAGCAAAAAGACGCAAAATACTTGGATTGCCTCCAAAAAAAAATAATATTAAAAATAATTTTGATAAGTCCCCAAGATTATTTGAGTGGCTCCCTTTCACAATCAATCAAAGAGATAACCTAATTAAATTAAGTATTAAGGCAAGTTGGTTTGGAATTGGAGGATTAATAATTTTATGGATTGTAGTGCGATTTATAGGCCCTGCTGCTGGGTGGTGGACTTTGGCTGATTCGTAATAAATTTAAGCCACTGTTTTTATATCATTAACAGCAATTGTATTAGCAGGATTGCTGTTAAGTGCTTTCATTGAATTAGAACTGACTTCAGTACCTTCTGTTAATTTCTCTTTAACCATAGATTCTACTTTATTCCTAATTTCTAAGTTTTGATCAAGCCAAATAATTGTATTATCTCTTCCTTGTCCAATATTTTCTCCTTCATAACTATACCAAGCGCCTCTCCTTATTATGATATTAGTTTCTTCTGCTAAATCTAATAAACATCCTGTTGTACTGATACCTTTTCCGAAGAGAATATCAAACTCTGCAATTCTAAATGGCGGTGCAACTTTGTTTTTTGCTACTTTTACTTTTGCTCTTATTCCGTATTCTTCAGTACCTCTTTTAAGAGTTTGAATTCTTCTGATATCTAGCCTCACTGAGGCATAAAATTTTAATGCATTTCCTCCTGTGGTTGTTTCTGGATTGCCGTATGTAACGCCGATTTTTAGTCTTAATTGATTCAGGAATATTACCGTACATCCAGATTTGCCAATATTGCCTGTTATCTTTCTCATCGCTTGACTCATTAGCCTTGCTTGGCTTCCAATTACGTGATCCCCCATCTCCCCTTCTATTTCCGCTCTTGGAGTTAGTGCTGCTACCGAGTCAACAACAACTAGATCTACTGCACTCGATCTTATGAGTTGGTCAACTATTTCTAGAGCCATTTCCCCAGTATCTGGTTGAGAAACTAATAAATTTTCAACATCAACCCCTAAAGAGGCTGCATAAACTGGATCGAGCGCATGCTCAGCATCTACAAATGCAGCTACTCCTCCATTTTTTTGGACTTCTGCAATTGCGTGTAACGTTAATGTCGTTTTCCCTGAACTTTCTGGTCCGTAAACTTCTACTACTCTTCCTTTTGGATAGCCTCCTCCTAAGGCTAAATCTAAGGTAAGCGCTCCAGTCGATATTGTTTCTACTTTCATTCTTGAGGCATCACCAAGCCTCATAATTGATCCTCTTCCAAAATTTCTTTCTATTTGACCTAAGACGAGACTTAATGCTTTGTCTTTTTCTTTTGATTCAGTTTTTTTCTTTTCTTCAAGGCTCATTGTTTGATTTATCGGTTAATGTTCTGTAATTATTTTAAATTTGGAATTTTTTATTTAAACCAAAATTTATAAATACAAACTATAGTACATTCGTACTCTAGCTGATGATCTTTAAATTGCAACTAACTCCTCAAGGTTACTTAAGTTTATTAGTATGATTTCATTACTCAAATTAAATCTATCTGACTCTTTTAAATATCCCCAATCAGCTAGGAAGCATGGAATATGAGAGGTTTCAGAATTTTGTTTAATATCGAGTAGAGTTTTTTTTCTATCTTCTATAAAACCTAAAATTTCATAATTTTGTGTAAGCTTTTCAGCTATTTTGATTTTTGTTCCTGATTCATAACCAAAAATAAATTCTGGAAAAATATTTAATTGTTTAAGAATTTTTTCTGCAAATACTTTCCCTTTAGTTGTTATTATTCCGGTTTTAATTTCTTTATTCTTTAGTTCATACATAAAATTTATAACTTCAAAAAATGGATCATGCAAATTAACCCACGATTTAAAATTTTTATCAATTTGGTAATTGCGAGATTTATCTAATATTTTTTGTAAATCTTCGGCAATCCAGGAATTATCTTTTAATATCCTCTGGCAATTTTGATGATAGTTTTTAATGAAATTATCTTTATTGAGATCTTTGTTTGCATTTTCTGTTTTTATAATTTCATGAACGATTAGAACCATTTCCCAACCATATTTAACCCAAGGTCTAATTTCTTTAAAAGTATTTGGTACTCTTTTATAAAGTGCTTGGTCAACAGAAATATACGGTGAATTTAAATATTTTTCACAGGCCAGCAATGAGCTATGCCAATATTCATGCATGCCGTCCACTATAACCCCATCAAAATCAAATAGAAATATTTTTGGAGAAGACACTAATTAAATATTAGAACTGGGCCGCTAGGATTCGAACCTAGGAATGTCGAGACCAAAACCCGATGCCTTACCACTTGGCGACGGCCCATTGGATTTCTATTTTAATACATCGAAAGATTTTTTTCTATCAAAAAAATACAAAATTTTTATAAACTCTGCGTAGGTTTTAAAAATAAAAATATTTTTTGAATCATCTCGATTTCCATGGCTCTAGAAATTTTTTAGCTTTTTTGATTGCTAAAGCCATTCTTTCAGGACACTCATAAAGTCTTTTGTTGTCTTTGTGAGCATTTTCAATAAAGGGTTGCATAATTTTTCTTGCAGCACTTCCAAATGCTATTCCGTCTGGAAGATTATTTGACTTCAAAAATTTATGGGTTTTTTCATTTGTTCCTCCTGCCAACTGAATTAATCCTGGTGGAAGATCTGAACCGATTCTTTCAAACAACTTAACTGTATCTCTACTTGTTGTTGAAGCAAGATCACCAGACATTGGCCTTCCATCTAGCTGCCAAATAAGTGGAATATTTAGTTCATTAAGAATTTCATATCTTTCCCAAAGAGCTTTCAAAAGATCTTCTGGTTTTTGGGATTTTTTAGCAGATTGATTCAATCCACAACTGATAGATATCTTGTCTAATTTTGTTTCAGCATTTTTAAGGATGCTTACAACTTTTGTAAAAGAATCTAAGCGATTTATTTCTGTATGAATTTCTACTGCATTAGGCTTAATTTTTTGAAGTGTTGATGCTAAATCATCTTTTGACAAATTATATTCATATTCACTAATAAGATTTAGGGGACAACTATTTAAACATCTTCCACATCCATAACATTTACTCTCTGTGATCCCAGAATTATCAATAGCAAAGGTGGGGCATACTTTTTCGCACGGTCTTGGACAATAAGAAGGACATTTTAATGGATCAAATTTTGCTTTACGAAAGTGGATATCATTACCATCACTAATGCTTATCATTAATCCAGGGGAGTTTTTAAAAAATTTTTTCGCCCACTTGATTCCTTTTTTTGCTGAAAGAACTATAGATTCTTCTGCTGCAACATCAATGTAGTCGACACCAGCCGCAGTATAAATTGCACATAAATCTTCTATAGCAACAATATCTTCATTACTGGCACCACAAATTAACTTAGTCCATTTATCGGTTTTGTTCTTGGTTTTAATCAAGCAATTTAACTTTCAAATTCATCCAAAATATAATCACTTAATGTCTTCCATTCAAGTTTTCTTGAACCCCCCATTTCAACAACAATTGTTAGTTTGTTATCTTTAGTGCAAATCTCTATTAAGCTCTCTAATTCAGATTGAGATAATACTTGACCTTCTAATAACCAAAGTAATTTATTTTTATCATTTTCATTAAATAACTCAGAAGCTTGAGGAATTACTTGTTGCACTTCCCCAAGTGCTCCATTTCTACCTACGTTTTGATGACCGAGGTGAGGTGGTCTTACCCCATGTAATTTGAGCAAGAAGACTTCAGGATCTCCCAGTCCTCTTGCCGAGGTTATAAAAGTTTTAAAACCCTTAGCTCTCATTCTCCTCAAAAGACGAGTTTCATAACCACCTTCAAGAGGAGCAAAGATTGCAAGACATTTGTTAGTTTTTAAATCGTTATGAAACTGTTTCCCTGTGAGAAGTAATGGCATAAAAATTTCCTTTATTTTTATTTTATTTTATTTTATGGTACTTGATGATGTACAATTGTAATTCAGTGAATTTTTAAGCTCGCAAGCTAGCCGAGCCTCTAAAAATTTCACATTTTTTAGCGTTTCGTTAAAAAATTCAGGCGGGTTTATCCCAGGAGAAACTATCTATTTTTTTCAGATAAGTCTCAACCTCACTACTAATTGTTTTTATTAACTTCACCTCAATACCTAAGGGTGTAGAAAATCAAAAATCATTACGAGCTAGCCTAATTTAGTCTTATGTCTATAGGAATTCTAGGAAAGAAACTGGGCATGTCCCAACTCTTTGACGACAAAGGTAACGCAGTACCAGTTACTCTTATTGAGGCAGGTCCCTGCCGAGTCACACAATTAAAAACTACTGCTTTGGATGGTTACACTGCCGTTCAGCTGGGTTATGGCTTATCCAAAGATAAGCATATTAGTAAACCTGAAAAGGGACATTTGTTGAAATCAGGTGAAGAATTTTTAAAGCATTTGAAGGAATATAGAGTTGAAGAAACTTCATCTTATGAAATTGGTAATCAAATAACTGTAAAAAACTTTGAGGTTGGCCAAAAAGTTGATATTAGTGGCAAATCTATGGGTAGAGGTTTTGCTGGTTACCAAAAAAGACATGGTTTCAGCAGAGGTCCTATGAGTCATGGTTCAAAAAATCATAGAGCTCCAGGATCTACAGGTGCGGGTACAACTCCAGGCAGAATTTATCCTGGAAAAAGAATGGCAGGAAGATATGGAGGAAAACAGATTACTACCAAAGGTTTGTTGGTTCTAAAAATTGATGACCAGAAAAATTTGCTTGTCGTCAAGGGTTCTGTACCAGGTAAGCCTGGCTCAATTGTCAATATTAAGCCAAACAACATTATAGGTAAAAAAGGAGGTGCAAAATAGTGACAACACTCGAAACTCTCAAGTGGGATGGTAAAAAATCAGGCAAAGTTACTCTTGATCTACCAGTCGCTAAGGAAACTTCTTCGGCAGACTTAATGCATAGAGCAGTTCTTAGGCAATTAGCAAACAAAAGACAAGGGACTGCATCAACTTTGACGAGATCTGAAGTAAGAGGTGGTGGTAGAAAGCCATATAAACAGAAAGGCACAGGTAGAGCTCGTCAAGGATCAATTAGAACGCCATTAAGACCTGGTGGTGGAATTGTTTTTGGACCGAAGCCTCGCTCTTACAATCTGGATATGAATCGTAAAGAGCGTAGATTAGCTCTTAGAACAGCACTGATGTCAAGAGTATCTGATATGAAGGCTGTTGAAGATTTTGGATCTACTCTCAAGCAGCCCAAAACAAGTGATATCATAAATGGCCTTGCTCGATTAGGTATACAAAAAACTGAAAAAGTTTTGGTTATTCTTGATAGTCCGTCCGATATAATAAAAAAATCCATTAATAATATTGAAAAAGTAAAACTAATAGCCGCTGATCAATTAAATGTATTCGATATCCTAAACGCTAATAAGTTGGTAATAGGTCAATCTGCAATAAATAAGATTCAGGAGGTTTATGCATCATGAGTAAATTATTCGATTCTCGTTTAGCCGATGTAATACGGAAGCCAGTTATTACTGAGAAAGCTACAAACGCATTAGATCTTAACCAATATACTTTTGAAGTAGATCATAGAGCGGCAAAGCCACAAATAAAGGCAGCTATTGAAGCCTTGTTCAGTGTTAAAGTCATAGGAGTTAACACTATGAATCCTCCAAGGAGAACAAGAAGAGTCGGGAAATTTTCCGGTAAACGTTCTCAGGTCAAGAAGGCTATTGTACGTCTTGCTGAAGGAGACAAAATCCAATTATTTCCAGAATCTTAAGGAGTATTAATCATGGCAATTCGTAAATTTAAACCTTATACACCTGGCACTAGACAGAGAGTAGTTTCTGATTTTAGTGAAATAACAAGTGCAAAACCTGAAAGATCACTAATAGTTTCAAAACATAGAGTTAAAGGAAGAAACAACCGTGGAGTTATTACTTGTCGTCATCGTGGAGGCGGTCATAAAAGGCAATACAGATTAGTTGATTTCAGAAGAGATAAAAGAAATATTAATGCTAAAGTTGCAGCTATTCACTACGATCCTCATAGAAATGCAAGGCTTGCACTTTTATTTTATGAAGATGGAGAGAAAAGATACATTATCGCTCCAGCAGGTGTAAAAGTAGGACAAAATGTAATATCCGGAGAAAGAGTTCCAATTGAAGATGGAAATGCAATGCCACTTTCTGTTATGCCATTAGGATCGAGTGTTCATTGTGTGGAGTTATATGCAGGAAGAGGTGCTCAAATGGTTAGATCTGCAGGAGCTAGTGCTCAAGTGATGGCAAAAGAGGGAGATTATGTCGCTTTAAAACTCCCATCTACTGAGGTAAGACTTGTTAGGAAAGAATGCTACGCAACTCTTGGAGAAGTTGGCAACTCAGAAATAAGAAATACTAGCTTAGGTAAAGCAGGAAGAAAAAGATGGCTTGGAAGACGGCCTCAAGTAAGAGGAAGTGTAATGAACCCATGTGATCATCCACATGGAGGAGGAGAGGGAAAAGCACCAATTGGTAGAGCAGGCCCTGTTACTCCATGGGGTAAACCAGCTCTAGGGCTAAAGACACGTAAAAAGAACAAGCCAAGTAATAAATTAGTAGTTCGAAGACGTCGTCGTGTTTCTAAGAGAAGTAGAGGAGGAAGAGACTCTTGATTACTTCATTTATTTTTTCAATTTCTATTACATAATCATGGGACGTTCACTAAAAAAAGGACCTTTCATAGCAGATAGCCTGCTTAAAAAGGTAGAAAAACAAAACACTGACAATGACAAGTCTGTTATTAAAACTTGGTCTAGATCCTCTACGATTTTACCTGTAATGATCGGTCACACAATCGCAGTGCATAATGGAAAGACTCATATTCCAGTATTTATTACTGAACAAATGATTGGTCATAAACTCGGTGAATTTGCTCCTACACGCACTTACAGAGGTCATATAAGAGATAAGAAAGGAGCAAAATCATGACTAAAACACCTGAAACAATCAAAACAGCCATTGCCCATGGGAACTACATTCGAGGATCAGCTTCTAAAGTTAGAAGAGTTTTGGATCAGATAAGGGGTAGATCCTATAGAGATGCATTGATTATGTTGGAATTTATGCCTTACAGATCTACTGATCCTATTACTAAAGTTCTAAGATCTGCAGTTGCTAATGCAGAGCATAACCTTGGCATGGATCCATCTACCTTAGTGATTTCCTCTGCATGGGCTAATAGTGGTCCTGTAATGAAAAGGTATAGGCCCAGAGCTCAAGGTCGAGCTTTTTCAATTAAAAAACAGACTTGCCACATCAGTATTTCTGTTGAATCTGCTCCCACTCAAACTAATGCGGAGGTACAAAATTAATGGGACATAAAATACATCCTTCAGGTCTAAGATTAGGAATTACACAAGAGCATCGCTCCAAATGGTTTGCTACTTCAAAGACATATCCAATTCTTCTCCAAGAAGATTTTAAAATTCGCAATTTCATACAGAAAAAATATGGTGCAGCAGGAATTAGCGATATATTAATAGCTAGAAAAGCCGATCAAATGGAACTTGAACTAAAAACAGCAAGACCAGGAGTGATAGTTGGAAGACAAGGAAGTGGTATTGAAGAATTAAGATCTGGAATTCAAAAAACAATAGGGGATAGGACTAGACAAGTTAGAATAAACGTTGTAGAAGTTGAAAGAGTTGATGCAGACGCTTTTTTACTCGCTGAATATATTGCCCAACAACTTGAAAAAAGAGTAGCGTTTAGAAGAACTATTAGGATGGCTCTACAAAGGGCTCAAAGGGCTGGTGTTTTAGGTCTAAAAATTCAAGTAGGTGGAAGGTTAAATGGCGCTGAAATAGCTAGAACTGAATGGACTAGAGAAGGTAGAGTACCTTTGCATACTTTGAGGGCAGAGATTGACTATGCAACACGTGAAGCTAATACAACTTACGGCGTTCTAGGCATTAAAGTTTGGGTTTTCAAAGGTGAAGTTCTTCCTAAAGAAGAACAAACTATCCCTGTGGGTGCCAGCCCTAAAAGGAAAGCTAGTAGAAGACCTCAGCAATTTGAGGATCGTTCAAATGAGAATTCATAGGAGGTATAAAGATGCTTAGTCCAAAACGCACTAAATTTCGTAAACAACATAGAGGCAGAATGAGGGGAGTTGCCTCAAAAGGTAATACTATTGCTTTCGGTCAATTTGCTCTCCAAGCTCAAGACTGTGGATGGGTAACTGCACGTCAAATTGAGGCAAGTAGACGAGCTATGACAAGATATATAAAACGAGGGGGTCAAATCTGGATAAGAATATTTCCTGATAAACCTGTAACTATGAGACCTGCAGAAACTAGAATGGGTTCTGGTAAAGGTAATCCAGAGTTTTGGGTTGCAGTTGTAAAACCAGGAAGAATACTTTTTGAAATGGGTGGTGAAGATATCACTGAAAAAATTGCGAAAGAGGCTATGCGTCTTGCTCAATATAAACTTCCTGTGAAAACGAAATTTATCTCTTCTGATAAAAATCCAGAACTGAAAAAATATAGTAAAAAATCTCAAGAGGAGGTTAAACAATGAAAAACGCAGATTCACTTAAAGAATTTAAAAAATTAAATTCCGCTCAAATTAACGAAAAGATTGACCAATTACGAAAAGACCTTTTTGATTTGAGATTCAAGCAAGCTACTAGACAGCTAAATGAAACTCATAAATTTAAAATCATCAAGAAACAAGTAGCCCAACTACTAACTCTCAGTAAGAGTCAATCTACTTCTCAAACAACTTCTGATTAATTATTAGTTATGGCACTAAAAGAAAGAATCGGTACTGTGGTCAGTGACAAAATGGATAAAACAGTTGTTGTCGCTGTTATTAACAGATATCCACATCCAATCTACAAAAAAATTGTAAGTAGAACTACAAGATATAAAGCACATGATCCTGAAAATTCATGTGTTTTAGGTGATCGAGTTAAGATTAAAGAAACTAGACCGCTTAGCGCTCATAAAAGATGGGCAATAGAAGAGATCCTTAATAAAACTAGTAATTCAGAGGAGGTTAAAAAATGATTCAACAAGAAACTTATTTAACAGTAGCTGATAACAGTGGTGCAAAAAAACTTCAATGTATCAGGGTATTAGGATCTAATAGAAGGTACGCACATGTTGGGGATGTCATAGTTGCATCTGTAAAAGATGCTCTTCCTAATATGGGAGTTAAAAAATCTGAGGTTGTAAAAGCTGTCATCGTTAGAACAAAAGCAACATTAAGGAGAAATACTGGTAATTCAATCAGGTTCGATGATAATGCTGCCGTTTTGATTAATGAGGATAAGAATCCAAAAGGTACTCGAGTATTTGGACCTGTAGCTAGAGAACTGCGGGATAAAAATTACACTAAAATTGTTTCTCTTGCTCCGGAGGTGATTTAAATGTTGGATTCATTAAAACAAAAGAATAATTTCCAAAGAATAAAAATGAGAATAAAAACTGGAGATTTAGTAAAAGTTATTAACGGAAAGGAAAAAGGAAAAACGGGAGAGGTTTTAAAAACTATTCCTCTTGAAAATAGAGTTGTAGTTAAGGGAATCAACCTTCGGACCAAACATGTAAAACCAACGCAGGAAGGGGAAAATGGAAGAATACTAACAGAAGAGGCATCATTACATGCATCAAATGTAATGTTCTTTTCAAAGGATAAAAATCTTACTAGTAAGATTGAATACTTCATTGATAAAGAGGGAGTTAAGAAAAGAAGACTGAAAAAAACTGGTGAAGTAATTGATTAATTTTTCATCAGAAACCAGATTTAAACTTTTTTAATTTATCAATTCTGACAAAGACCAGAATTAACAAAAAATTATGACTCTAAAAAATCGCTACAAAGAATCTATTAGACCTAAACTTTTAAAAGAACTTGGTCTTAAAAATATTCATCAAGTACCTAAAGTTGTCAAAGTCAACGTTAATAGAGGTCTTGGTGAAGCTGCTTCAAATTCAAAAGCTTTAGAGGCTTCGTTAAATGAAATGGCAACAATTACAGGACAAAAGGCACTAGTAACTAGGGCCAAAAAAGCTATTGCGGGTTTCAAAATTCGTGAAGGTATGCCAATTGGTTGCACTGTAACTTTGAGAGGTGACAGGATGTATTCCTTTTTAGAGCGATTTATAAATCTAGCTTTACCAAGAATAAGAGACTTTAGAGGAGTTAATCCAAAAAGTTTTGATGGGAGAGGGAATTACACCGTTGGAGTGAAAGAACAATTAATTTTTCCTGAAATCTCTTTTGATAAAATAGATTCAATAAGAGGCATGGATATAACTATTGTCACTAGTGCGAGATCAGATCAAGAGGGTAAAGCTCTCTTGCAAGAGTTAGGAATGCCTTTTAGTAAGAATTAAATTAAAACCATGTCAAATCACGATCCTATTTCAGATATGCTTACTCGAATAAGAAATGCGAGTCAAAAAAAGCATACAACCACAACTATTCCAAGTTCAAAAATGTCCCTAAGTATTGCAAAAGTACTTCAAAAAGAGGGATTCATTTCTGATATTAATGAGGAAGGTGAAGGCTACAAATCACAAATAATACTTGGTCTGAAATATAGTGGTAAGAATAAATTCCCTACTATCCGTTCTATGCAAAGAGTTAGTAAACCTGGTTTGAGAATTTATAAAAATACTAGAGCTTTACCAAAAGTTCTCGGAGGCCTTGGAGTTGCTATTATATCGACTTCTAAAGGTGTCATGAGTGATCGTGATGCTAGGAAGCAAGGTATAGGTGGCGAAGTACTTTGCTATGTTTATTAAGGAGGATTAATCATGTCAAGAATTGGAAAAACACCAGTACTTATTCCAGATAAAGTAACCGTTGATTTTGATGGATTAACAGTTACAGTCAAAGGCCCCAAAGGTGAGTTAAAACGCCAGATGCCTGAAGGAGTTTGCTTCGATAAAAAAGATAATACTGTTGTCGTAAGTCCCACTACTACTAAAATATTTTCTAGGCAAAGACATGGTTTATGCAGAGCCTTGATTGCCAATATGGTTGAAGGAGTTAGTCAAGGGTTTTCAAAAAAACTTGAAATTGTAGGCGTTGGATCAAGAGCACAAGTAAAAGGTAAAAATCTGGTTGTAAGCGCAGGATATAGTCATCCTGTAGAAATGATCCCCCCCGATGGTATAACATACAAAGTTGAGAGTAATACAAACGTTACCGTTTCTGGAATTGATAAGGAAATTGTTGGCAATGAGGCAGCAAAAATCAGATCAATTAGACCACCTGAGCCATACAAAGGTAAAGGAATTAAATACAGTGATGAGAGAATTCTCAGAAAAGCTGGTAAATCTGGCAAAAAATAATTCCACTTAAAAAAATGACCAAACTTTCTAGGAAACTTCAAACTCAAAAAAGACACAGAAGATTAAGAAGATACTTAATTGGTGACGCAACACGTCCAAGATTATCTGTTTTTCGTTCTAATAACCATATTTACGCGCAAGTTATAGACGATAGTGCTCAAAAAACTATTTGTTCAGCTTCAACTGTTGATAAAGAACTCAGAGAAAAATCAGAGAAATTATCTTCTGATTGTAAATCTTCTTCTATTGTTGGAACACTTTTAGCTAAGAGAGCAATAAAAAAAGGTATTAAGCAAGTAATTTTTGACCGTGGAGGTAATTTATATCACGGTAGAGTAAAAGCTCTTGCAGATGCTGCTCGAGAAGCTGGCCTAGAATTCTAATTTTTAATTTATTACTATGACTGAAACTCCAACAAAACAAGAAACTCAAACCAAGACTGATAATGTTCCTGGTAAAAATCAAAATGAACAAAAAAAGAATAATCGTAATAACGATCGAAAAAGAAGTAAAAGAGGTGATTCAAAAAATCTAGAAAGAGATTCTGATTGGCAAGAAAGGGTTGTTCAAATACGACGTGTATCTAAAACCGTCAAAGGTGGGAAAAAAATGAGCTTTAGAGCAATTGTTGTTGTTGGTAATGAGAAAGGTCAGGTTGGAGTTGGAGTTGGTAAAGCGGGAGATGTCATTGGAGCGGTTAGAAAGGGAGTTTCAGATGGTAAAAAGAATCTTGTTAGGGTTCCTTTAACTCCTAATAATTCAATACCAACTTTATCTATAGGTAGAGACGGCGCTGCTAATGTCCTTATTAGACCAGCTGCTCCAGGAACAGGAGTAATTGCTGGAGGTTCAATAAGAACTGTTTTAGAACTTGCGGGTATAAAAAATGTTTTAGCAAAAAGATTAGGTAGTAAAACACCTTTGAATAATGCAAGAGCTGCTATGGTTGCTCTTTCTCAATTAAGAACACATAAATCGGCCTCAAGGGAGAGAGGCATCTCACTTGAACAGCTTTATTCTTAAAAATCATGACTTCATCATTAAATACACTCAAATCAAACTCAGGCGCCAGAAAGAAAAAATTAAGAAAGGGTAGAGGTATTGCTGCCGGCCAGGGTGCTTCATGCGGTTTTGGAATGAGAGGACAAAAGTCACGCTCTGGTAGACCCACACGTCCAGGCTTTGAAGGTGGGCAAATGCCTTTATACAGGAGAGTACCAAAATTAAAGCACTTTGAAATTATTAATCAAAAAAATTTCTCTATAATAAACTTAAATAAATTAAATACTTTTAAAGATAATGAAACTGTTAATTTAGATTCACTTGTTAAGAAAGGATTGATCTTTAAGCCAAAATTCCCACTAAAAATCCTTGGCAACGGAGAGGTTAACGTAAAATTAAAAGTTCAAGCTCATGCATTCACAAGAACAGCAAAACAAAAAATTGAAGACGCAGGTGGAACTTGTGAGCTTATAAATAATAAATAAATTTATTAAAAATTTAGTTTAGCTTCAAAAATGTTAGTCAACAAAAGTAGAAATCCTAGCGCTTCAGAAATACTTTCTCAATTATTTTTAAATAAAGAGCTAAGGAGCAGAGTCTTAACGACTTTAGGCCTTCTTCTTTTAGTAAGACTTGGAATTTATATTCCCATGCCTGGTATTGATAGGGTTGCGTTTAGAAGTTTTATAGATCAAGGCGGCCAATTAATTGGTTTTTTAGATATTTTTACTGGCGGGGGAATTTCAACCCTCGGAATTTTTGCATTGGGTATTCTCCCTTTTATTAATGCATCAATTATTATTCAGCTTCTTACAGCTTCATTGCCTGTACTTGAAGATTTACAAAAAAATGAGGGAGAAGCTGGTAGAAGAAAAATTGCTCAAATAACAAGATATGTTTCCTTGGGATGGGGTTTTTTACAGAGCATTATTTTTTCTTTAATTCTTAGACAATATGCAATTCAGGGAATAAGTGAAACTACATTTGTTTTACAAACCTCTATTGCTTTAGTAACCGGCTCAATGTTAGTGATGTGGTTCAGTGAAATTATTACGGAAAAAGGTATAGGTCAAGGGGCTTCATTGGTAATTTTTTTGAATATTGTTTCGACTTTACCAAAGGCTCTTAGCTCAACAATTGAAAAAGCTCAAACTGGTGATCGTGGAGATGTCTTAGGCATAGCAGTTTTACTTGGAGTATTTTTGCTAACAATTGTTGGGATAATTTTTGTTCAGGAAGGGGCAAGACGTATTCCTATTGTTAGTGCCAAAAGGCAAATAGGAAGTTCAACATTACTTCCTACAAGGCAAAGTTATCTACCATTAAAGTTAAATGCAGGTGGAGTAATGCCAATTATATTTGCATCAGCTTTGATTTTTCTACCTATAACTATTGCAAATGTTACGGGGAATCCAATCTTAATAAAATTAGCGAGCACTTTAAATCCTGGATCTTCAAATCCATGGCCATATGCTGTTACCTTCTTCGCCCTAATATTGGGATTTTCTTATTTTTATGCTTCTCTCACAATCAATCCAGTTGATGTAGCTTCAAATTTGAAGAAAGGAGGAGTAGCAATTCCTGGAGTAAGACCAGGAACTAATACAGCAACCTACCTATCAGGTATACAAAATAGGTTGACATTACTAGGAGGATTATTTCTAGGTTCAGTAGCTATAATCCCAGCTGCTGTAGAAAGAGCTACAAATGTCCAAACTTTTCAAGGTTTAGGAGCAACGTCATTACTTATTCTTGTAGGTGTCGCAATTGATACTGCTAAGCAAATTCAAACTTATGTTATTTCACAAAGGTATGAGGGACTAATTAATAATTAATGAAAAAACATTTACTATTTTTAGGAGCCCCTGGAGCAGGGAAAGGGACTCAAGCAGACTTAATAAGTCAAAATTATTCTTACTTGCATCTTTCTACAGGGGAATTATTAAGAAAAGAAATCGAAATGAATTCTATCCTGGGAAGACAGGTAAAGGATATTATTAACCGAGGAGAACTTGTAAGTGACGAACTTGTATTAAAAATAGTAAGGCAAAATTTAGATAAGAACAATAAAGGCTGGATTCTAGATGGCTATCCAAGAAATTTATCTCAAGCAAATTCATTGAATGAGGTCTTAATTGAAATAAATCAACCTTTAGAAATAGTTTTTTATTTAGATATTCCAGAAGATGTTCTTATTAAGCGTTTGCTTTTAAGAGGGAGAAAGGATGATACTGAAGAGACCATTAGAACAAGGATTGACATTTATAAAAAAACTACGGAACCATTGATTAAATATTTTAAAGATCTTGCATTGCTAGAGTATATTGATGCTGATAGAGATTTAAAAACTATTTGCTCTGAAATCAAACAAAAAATGGCTTGATGATGATGTAGAATAGAATATTAGAGTTTTATTTGTAAAACCCCTTATGAAGGTCAGATCTTCAGTTAAAAAAATTAGTCCTGACGATCAGATCGTGAGGAGAAGAGGTAAAATCTATGTTATTAACAAGAAAAGACCTCGCAATAAACAACGTCAGGGTTAAATCGCAACCCTTTAATTCAAACTTTTACTTACTCAAAACACGTGGCCAGGATTGCAGGAATTGACATACCTCGCGAAAAGCGAGTTGAAATTGCACTTACATACGTATATGGAATTGGTTTAACAAGATCAAAGCTGATTCTTGCTAATACGGGTGTAAACCCAGATATTCGTGTCAAAGATCTTTCTGATTCTGATGTGCAAAAACTTAGAGGTGCTACAGAAGAATTCACTTTGGAAGGAGATTTGAGAAGAAAAGAAGGAATGGCCCTTAAACGTTTACAAGATATAGGATGTGTGAGAGGCAGAAGGCATAGAATGAGTCTTCCAGTAAGAGGGCAAAGAACTAGAACTAATGCAAGAACAAGAAGAGGTTCAAGAAAAACAGTTGCTGGAAGAAAAAAATAATTAAATAATTCTATTCACAAATTCCAGTACTAAATTAAAAATTATGCCAACTACAGTAAAAAAAACAGGTTCAAAGAAATCCAAACGCAATGTGCCAAATGGTGTGGTACATATTCAAAGCACATTTAATAACACCATAGTTTCAATTACTGACACTTCTGGTCATGTAATTTCTTGGTCTTCTGCAGGTGCTAGTGGATTTAAAGGAGCTAGAAAAGGTACCCCATTTGCCGCTCAAACAGCAGCTGAGGCTGCAGCAAGAAGAGCACTTGATCAAGGGATGAGACAAATAGAAGTCTTAGTAAGAGGGCCTGGCTCAGGTAGGGAAACGGCCATAAGAGCTTTACAAGTGGCCGGTTTAGAAATAACTCTAATAAGAGATGTAACTCCATTACCTCATAATGGATGTAGAAGGCCTAAACGGAGACGCGTTTAAGTCTTAATCATTCTTCCACCTAAAAAAACTTTCAACTTTATTATTTTCCGTGTTGCAATACCAGATTGACAGAATTGACCATCAAACATCAGATGATCACTCCCAAACAGGAACTTTCTTAATTGGCCCTTTAGAAAGGGGACAAGCTACAACTTTGGGTAATTCTCTTAGAAGAGTTCTAATGGGAGGACTCGAGGGAAGTGCAGTGACTGCTGTAAGAATAGCGGGAATTAACCATGAATATGCAACTATTCCTGGGGTTCGAGAAGACGTTTTAGATATTCTTCTAAATTGTAAGCAACTATCAATTGATAGTTCTAATTCAGAACTCGAGATTGGCAGATTAGTGGCAAGTGGTCCAATGGAAGTAAAGGCGAGTGATATTCAATTTTCCTCTCAAGTTCAAATTGTTGATGGTGAAAAACCGATCGCAACTATTCAGGAGGGCCATAACTTAGAGTTAGAAATACATGTTGAAAGAGGTGTAGGATATAGACCCGTAGATCGTAAGAATGAAGAGACAACTGCTATTGATTTACTTCAAATAGATGCTGTATTTATGCCAGTAAAGAGAGTTAATTTTACTATTGATGAAACTGCTGTATCTGAGGGCGGAACTGGTAGAGAAAGATTAAAAATGGAAGTAGTAACAGATGGCTCAACTAGTCCAGATGACGCTATTGCGCAAGCAGCAAATCAGTTAATAGAACTTTTTCAACCACTAGCTACTGTTACAATGGTTGAGGAAATACCTGAAGAACCTGAACCATCTCCTGAAGCGCAAATTCCTCTTGAGGAACTAAACTTGTCCGTTAGAGCATATAATTGTTTAAAAAGAGCGCAAGTTAATTCAGTTTCGGATTTAATGGGTTTTAGCTATGAAGATCTTCTTGAAATTAAGAACTTTGGCTCTAAATCTGCAGATGAGGTTATTGAAGCTCTTGAGCGAATTGGTATTTCTATTCCACAAAGCAGAACCTCAGTTTAAAAATCTTAAAGACTATGAGACACCAACTTAGAATTCCATTATTGAGTAAACCTGCTGATCAGAGGAAAGCACTTTTAAGAGGTTTGACGACTCAATTAATTAGGGAAGGTAGAGTGACAACAACAAAAGCTAGGGCAAAAGCTTTAAGAAACGAAGCCGAAAGAATGATTTCACTTGCTAAAGAAGGGAGTTTGGCTTCTAGAAGACGGGCTATTGGATATATTTATGACAAGAAGTTAGTTCACTCACTTTTTGAAAAAGCAAAAGAAAGATATGGAGATAGAAATGGGGGTTATACGCGAATAGTAAGAACTGTTTCCAGAAAAGGTGATAACGCTCAGATGGCTATTATTGAACTCGTTTAATTTGGTGTATAAAAGTTCATTTTAGAAAATAACTTTTGAAAAGGGTAGCTTTATTAGTCCAATATGATGGATCTAATTATTCAGGTTGGCAAAAACAAAATAATGCAACTACAGTTCAGGAAACTCTAGAGAGAGCTCTTTTTCAAATTTCACATCATGAAGTGAAGACTTTTGCTGCAGGTAGAACTGATGCTGGGGTTCATGCATCAGGACAAGTAGTGCATTTTGATATTGATTGTGTTATCCCAGGAAATAGTTATTCAGTTGTCCTAAATAGTCTTCTACCCTCAACAATTAGAATCTTAGAATCAGTTGAAGTCAAAGATAGCTGGCATGCATGCTATTCAGCAATATATAGACATTATCGATATGTCATTAATAACAGTAAATTTCCGAATTTGTTCATAAATAGTTGGTCATGGCATAGGTACCAAAAGGTATTAGATGAAGTTCTAATGTCACATGCATTGAAGAGAATGGAAGGGGAGCATGATTTTTTTGCTTTTCAGAAAAGTGGGAGTAACAGAAAAAACTCTATTACAAAAATTCAAAATATAGATGTTAAAAGAGTAGAAGATTTGATTTTAGTTGATATTAAAGCTACTGGTTTTCTATATGGAATGGTCCGTTTAATTGTAGGTCAACTAGTCTTAGTAGGAGAAAAAAAAATATCGCCAGAAGTTTTTACTGATAGATGGGTAAACAAAAAGAAAATTGATGTTAAAGAATCTGCTCCAGCTAAGGGGTTATGTTTTGTAAATACTGTTTATGAAGAAAATATATTTAAGAAGGTCAATAATAAAGATTTTTTCCCAATATTTTTAATTAAGGGTTTTTCTTAAGTAAATTTCTTTAAAGCATATTATTTTGTGTTGTTCATCCAAAATTGTTGTTTAATATTCCTTTGATAATGTAGAATTCAATACTAACTTTAAATTTATTTGCATAAATTTGGTAAATGAATAAAACAATTACTCCGTCTTTAAAAACCATTGAAAGAAATTGGTTTTTAGTGGACGCAAAAGATAAGACACTTGGAAGACTTGCTACAGAAATAGCAACGGTACTTAGAGGTAAGAATAAACCAACATTTACTCCTCATTTAGATACTGGAGATTTTGTAATTGTTGTAAATGCCGAGAAAGTTGAGGTAACAGGTAAAAAATCATCACAAAAGCTGTACAGAAGACATTCTGGCAGACCTGGCGGAATGAAAATTGAAAAATTTGATTCTCTTCAAGAAAGAATTCCTGAAAGAATTATAGAGCAAGCTGTAAAGGGTATGCTGCCTCATAACTCTTTAGGAAGACAGCAATTTAAAAAATTAAAAGTTTATAAAGGTGCTGATCATCCTCATGCTGCTCAGAATCCTGTATTATTAAATAGTTAATTTATAAAAATGAATAGCCAAATAAAAAACAAAGCTGTATATTGGGGAACCGGAAGAAGAAAAACTTCAGTAGCAAGAGTTCGCTTGATCCCTGGGGATGGACAAATCACAATTAACGGTAGATCTGGAGATGATTACTTAAACTTTAATCCTCTACACCTAAATTCAGTAAAAGCACCTTTACAAACATTAGGCCTTGAAAATTCTTACGATGTCTTAGTTAATGTTTTTGGTGGTGGATTGACAGGACAAGCAGAGGCTATCAAGCAAGGAGCAGCAAGAGCGCTTTGCGAATTATCTGCCGATAATAGGAAACCGTTAAAAACTGAAGGTCATCTCAGTAGAGATCCTAGAGCTAAAGAAAGAAGAAAATATGGTCTTAAAAAAGCCAGAAAAGCTCCACAATTTTCTAAACGTTAAAGGAATTTTAATTATGCCAAAATCAGACATTCATCCAAAATGGTACCCAGATGCAAAAGTGATATGTAATGGAGAAGTTGTTATGACAACTGGCTCAACACAGCCTGAATTACATGTAGATGTATGGAGCGGAAATCATCCTTTCTTTACTGGAACTCAAAAAATTCTTGATACTGAAGGCAGAGTGGATAGGTTTATGAAAAAATATGGAATGGGCCCAACTAATTCAGCTACATCAAAAGAGCAAAAAGAAGCAAAGGATTCTAATAAATAGAATTTCAAAATTAAGCACAATTTCAATTGGAATACTCAATACTAATTGCAAGGTTGAAAACTGCTTCAGAAAGTTTTGAAAATTTAGAAGTCCAGCTTGCAGATCCTGATATAGCTAATGATCCTAAAAAATTAGAATCTATTGCAAGAGAAAGGTCAAAATTGGAACCTTTGGTTATTGATTTTAATAAGTTACTTGATACTGATAAGGAAATTGAAGATTCAAAAAATCTTTTGAAAGAAAATAAAAATGATAAAGAAATGGAATCTTTGATAAATGAAGAGTTATCTAACCTAGAGGAATGTAAGAGTGAATTGATTCAAAAAACTACAATAGCTTTATTACCTAAAGATCCAAGGGATGAAAGAAGTGTAATGTTAGAAATCAGAGCTGGTGCTGGAGGTAACGAGGCTTGTATTTGGGCGGGCGATTTAGCAAGGATGTATGAAAGATACGGACAAAGAATTGGTTGGTCTGTAAAACCTGTTAGTGCTTCTGAGTCAGATATGGGAGGATTTAAGGAGCTAGTTATCTCTGTTAAGGGAGATTCTGTATATAGTCAACTTAAATTTGAAGCTGGTGTGCATAGAGTCCAAAGAGTTCCAGCTACTGAATCTCAAGGTAGAGTTCATACCTCTACAGCCACAGTAGCTGTAATGCCCGAAGCTGATCCTGTTGAGGTCAAGATTGAGCCAACCGATTTAGAGGTTGGTACAGCAAGATCAGGAGGGGCAGGAGGACAAAATGTTAATAAGGTAGAGACTGCAATTGATCTTCTCCATAAACCCACAGGAATTAGGGTTTTTTGTACTCAAGAAAGATCACAGTTACAAAATCGTGAACGGGCAATGGAAATTTTACGAGCTAAATTATATGAAATTCAACTAAAAGAAGCTAACGCAAAAGAAAGATCTCAAAGGCTATCACAGGTTGGAACAGGAGATAGGAGTGAAAAAATTAGAACTTATAATTTTAAAGATAACAGGACAACTGATCATAGATTAGGTTCCAATTTTTCATTAGAACCAATTCTCGCTGGTCAATTAGATGAAGTTATTGATGCATGTATAGCTCAAGAACAAAAAAGAATGATGGAAGATTTTAATAATGAAGTTAATTAAAAGTTGGCTTGATTATATTCAGATTCCAATAACGTATTTACTCCATTCTTTATGTTTGCCTGAGTCAATTTGTCTTGTGGCTTCAAAATTGAGATTACTTAATGGACGGTAAGGCTTTCGTTTTAGAGGCATATTTGCCTCTTCTGGCGTGCGATTACCTTTTTGGACATTGCATCTTAGACATGCTGTAGTTACATTTTCCCAATTATCAGTTCCTCCTCTGCTTCTGGGCAAAACATGATCTATTGATAAATCACTACCCCTATAGTTACAGTATTGGCATGCATTATTATCTCTTAAAAGAATATTTTTTCTTGTTAAAGAAACCTCTCTAAAGGGAACCTTTACGTAATAACGAAGTCTTATAACAGTAGGCAATTTTTTCCCGAAATGTATTAAACATGATTTATCCTCTTCTAAACTTTCTGCTTTACCTTTGATCATCAAAATTACAGCCCTTCGCCAAGAAGTGATGTTTAAAGGTTCATAAGATGCATTTAAAACTAGAGTCTGGCCCATGCCAAAATACAATTTACATGTCATGCTAACTGTATATTTCAATAAGCGCATATATTTGTGCAAAGTTAATGCAAATTCAGAAAACTAATCAGGGAATAAATTTTGATAATTATTCAACTTTCGAAAAAGATATCGATCCAAAACAAAGAGCGTGGATTGAAGTAAAAGGTAAAGCAATAGAAACAAATGTAAGACAGTTGAGATTAAAATTAAGTAAAAATTGTCAATTTATGGCAGTTGTTAAAGCTGACGGATATGGGCATGATGCAAAATTAGTATCTGATTATGCTGTAAAAGGTGGAGCTTCGCAGTTAGGGGTTGCCACTTTAAAAGAAGGGATAAAGCTTCGTTCTTTTGGAGTTAAAAAACCAATTCTTATTCTTGGAAATTTATATACGAAAAAGGATTTTATAATAACATTTAAAAATGATCTAATGCCTACTATAAGTAGCATTAGAGAATGTTTAATTTGCAATAATATTGGGAAGCACTTTGGGTTGAAGTTTGCTTTACATCTTAAGGTTGATACTGGGATGTCAAGATTAGGATTTGAATCTAATAAATTTGTTCAGCAATTTGAAAAAATAAAATCTTTTGAAAATATTTCTATAGAGGGAATTTATAGTCATTTATCATCTGCAGATGAAGATAACTCATTAGATCCTGAAAGTAGTACACAATTACAAAGGCTTAAGTTCCAGGAATTATTAAAGCAAATTAATGTTGCTAGACATCCGAATATAAAGGTTCATTTGGCTAATTCTGCGGGAATGCTTCTTAATAAAGATTTTCATTTCAACATGGTACGTGTTGGTCTTTCTATGTATGGATATAACCCTTTTGCGAAAATAGATAAAAATCAATCTTTGCAACCAGCTTTATTTTTGAAAGTTAAAGTAACATTTATAAGAATTATTGATAAAGGTGTAAGTGTAAGTTATGGAGGGAAATTTGTAAGTAGTAGAAAAACTAAGTTGGCTGTATTAAGTATTGGTTATGCGGATGGAGTTCCAAGAAATCTTTCAGGCAAGATTAAAGCTATATACAATAATAAATTTTATCCCCAAGTTGGATCAATAACTATGGATCAAATGATGGTTGACATAACAGGTTCAGATGAAATTAAAGTTGGTAGTACCATGATATTACTTGGATCTGACGGAGATAAAACTATTTCTCCTATTGATTGGGCTAGAGAATCTAAAACTATTCCATGGGAAATTCTTTGTTCTTTTAAAAATAGATTACCAAGGGTTCAAGTTGATTAGACATTTCGATTAAATAAATAATTTTGAATGTTGACAGAAAAATTGATAATGTATAAGAACTGGAGAGGTGGCTGAGTGGTTGAAAGCGGCTCCCTGCTAAGGAGTTACAGGAGGTAACTTTTGTCGAGGGTTCGAATCCCTCCCTCTCCGTAATTAATCGAAAAAATTTTAAAAATATAGATCTTTAAAACAAGTCAAGATTAATATTTTTTAGATCATAAATAGAATTTAGAATCAAATCAGCTCCTGCATTTTGTAGTTTTTTTTCGTATGAATTACGTTCTTTTAATCGAGACTTTAAATGTAAATGAGGGGGAGCTATTCCAATACTTATGAATTTCTGAGATGGTATTTCTTTTCTAGCGTTTACAACTGTTTTTATATCTGCAATAGTATCTCCTACATATGCAATGGGAATATTTGATTCGCCAAGTTTATCTCCAAGAAGCTTTTTTGATAAGTTAATAAAACCTCTAGGATCAGGCTTATCAGGGGCATCTCCCATAGATATTAATGGTGGTGATTTTAGTCCAAGTCGTTTTTCTAAAACAAATTTTGCAGAAGCAGATTCTGCGCCACTCACAAATCCCCAAGTTATTCCATTGTTTTTTATGAAATCAAAAAACTTTTTATCCACTAATAACTCCTCATTTATAATGAATCCAGACCAATATTTACTATCTTTATTTGGATCTCCTCCAAAATAAAATTCTTCAAAACATTTAACTATTTCATTTCTTGGTGGAATTTTAAGGTTTAAGTTCTCTTTTTTTATAAATCTTTTGATAAGTTCTAAACTTAAATCCCAGTCATTATTCCATATCCCTTCATTTTTTGCATTGTCAATATCTATATAACTTGGTTCCCATCCAGAAAATTTGTAAACTGTTTTTTTTAGTGAAAGTCTGTAACTATTTTCTACGCTGCGTATTACACCATCAATATCAAACAAAATTAAACCAATAATTTTCAATGAATTTTCTTAGATACTTTTATAAAAGATTAGTATCCTTATTAAAAAAAAGCAAAGAAACATCCTATTTATAAATTTATGAATTGCCTAAAGTTGATTTTGTAAATACCCTCTTGGAGTAAGAAATATTTCATCTACAAGAGTGGTCTGAGAATTGCCAATAATAATTATTGATAACATATCTATTTCTTTAAAGGGAATGTTGTTTAAAGTACAGAATCTTCTAGATTGATTTTCTCTGCCTACTTGTCTAGCTATTAAAACGGGAGTATCACCATGTCTAGTTTTTAAACATAGGTCGATTGCACTTTTTAGCTGCCAATTTCTTTCAACTGATTGAGGATTGAATAATGTTATTACAAAGTCACCTAAAAGAGCTCCTTCAATTCTTTTTTCTATTAAAGACCAGGGTGTTAATTTATCACTCAAACTTATAGAACAAAAGTCATTCATTAGTGGAGCTCCACTAATTGCAGCCGCTAATTGGACACTACTTATACCAGGATGTATCTCAAAGTAAGGTCTATATTCTTTTTTGATTTTTTGGATTAATTCTAAAAGCAAACCAGCCATGCCATAAAATCCAGATTCCCCTGACGAAATTAAGGCTACTTTTATTCCTTCTTCGGCTAATTTTATTGCTTTGCTGCACCTGTCTTTTTCTTCAGTAAGTTTACTTTCAATTAAAACTTGGTCACTTCTTTTTAATGGTTTAATTAAATCTAGATACATTTTGTATCCAATCCAAACAGTGCATCTTGAAAGTGCTTTTCTTGCATTATTGGTTAGGAAAGAGATATCACCAGGCCCACTTCCAATAATATGGATTTCGCCATGGGTTGGATTATATTGATTTTTTGATTCTGCTACAGCGATAGTTACTGCCCCAGATTGATTTTTAAAAATTCTTTTTTCTTGTAATAATTTTGATTCTTCTCCTGCTGCTAGTAAGCAAGAGGCTTCTGCTACGGAAGGGGTGCCGATTTCATTTTGCACAACATTTGATGGATTTGGAACAATTATTTTTGTAAGATCTTCTTTGCTAAAAAACTTTATAGGCAAGTTTTTTTCTTTAGCAAGTTCTAAAATTCCTTTCTCATCTTTTTTAATATCAATAGTTGCAAATCCCGCAATTGATTGTTGTGATAAATTTCCTGACTCTAAAAAATTATTTAAAGAATTTGTTATTAATTCTTTGCTTGTATTTCTTTCACATCCAATACCAACCCATAATACGGGCGGATGCCAACTTGTTTCATGATTTTCAAATATGCTCACATGAAATGTTGAATCTGAGTTTTCAGTATCTTTTTTATCTATGTGATTAATACTCTCAGCTGATTTTGAAGTTTTCCATAAGCTATTACCAGATATTTGTTTGCAAAATATTTCTTCGTTCTTGGCTTGTTTAATCACTAGTTTTGACCAATCATTTACATTGCCAGATCTTTTCCAACCCCATTGATTCCCAAATGCATCAAGATTTAAGAGGCTTTGATTATTGAAATTATTAGTTTCTATAATTTCGCCACCAAGTAAATTAGCAATTTGATATGCAATATTTTGCGTATTTGATTGATGTAAGCCAATTAAAGGAACTATCTTGGTACATTTGTTATCAATAACTATTACCCCTGGATCTTGATCTTTATAGGTTAAAAATGAATTGATTAATCTAATAGACGCTCCAATTGAACCAATAAAGATAATTAAATCTAAATCTTTCCATTTTTCTTGGAAAACTTCTTTAGGCTTAATTGAAGGAATTATGTTTTCTTGATATTTCTTTTCATATGATGAGCTAGCAATATAAATTTCATCAATAAATTCGGTTTTCTTTAGTCTTTTTAAAATAACTTTCGAGGTATTAGATAAACCTATCGCAATGCCTTTCAAATTAAAATTTTATTTTTGGTATGCTGAGATTATATATCGTTAGTGTATAGAAAAAAATTTTTCGTGAAATATAAAAAAATATTTAAGATATTTTCATATTAGAATGGGTATATATACTCAAAGCCTAGTCATATTAATAGATCTTACAAAAAAATCTAAAAGTAACAAACAGTGAAACATTTGTTACTTAGTCACATGATCAAAGAATCCTTCGCTTATTATTTTTGGTAACCAAATTCTTTATTTTGATTGGTTCGTTCCTAAAAAGTTTACTATTAATAAAGGTAGGCTTTAGGTACAGAAAATCTACTTAAGGACTTATTACTTAGAGGTGCTAGATGACCATCAGCCCACCAGAAAGTGGAGAAAAAAACAAAAAAGTTTTGGAAGATCCTGTAAAGGCTGATCCAAGACCTATTGATTTTGCCAAATTAGATAAACCAGGTTTCTGGTCCAGTAAATTATCTAAGGGTCCAAAAACTACAACTTGGATCTGGAATTTACATGCCGATGCCCATGACTTCGATGTGCATGCTGGCGATGCAGAAGAAGCTACACGAAAAATATTTTCAGCTCATTTTGGACATCTTGCTGTAATCTTCATATGGATGAGTGCTGCATTTTTCCATGGAGCTAGATTTTCAAACTATACAGGTTGGTTAGCTGATCCAACACATGTTAAGCCTGGCGCTCAGCAAGTATGGGCAATTGTTGGACAAGAAATGCTAAATGGCGATCTTGGCGCAAACTACAACGGAATTCAAATAAGCTCAGGTATATTCCAGATGTGGAGAGCTTGGGGCATCACAAACGAATCAGAACTAATGGCTCTGGCTATCGGAGCTGTAGTTATGGCTGCCTTAATGCTTCATGCTGGTATATTTCACTATCACAAAGCAGCTCCAAAAATGGAGTGGTTCCAAGATGTTGAGTCTATGATGAATCATCATCTGGCCGGTCTTTTAGGGTTAGGTTCTCTTGCTTGGGCAGGTCATTGTATCCATATTGGTGCTCCTACAGCAGCTTTGTTAGATGCTATTGACGCAGGGAATCCTCTAATAATTAACGGTAAAGAAATAGCTTCAATTGCTGATATGCCAATGCCTCATCAGCTTTGTGATCCTCAAATTATAGGTCAGATTTTCCCAGGCTTAGCTAGTGGAACTGGTAATTTCTTTAGCTTGAACTGGTTTGCTTTTTCAGATTTTCTAACTTTCAAGGGTGGTCTTAATCCTGTAACAGGAAGCTTATGGATGACTGATGTTTCTCATCATCATGTTGCTATAGCTGTTTTATTCATAATTGCTGGTCATATGTATAGAACCAATTATGGAATTGGTCACAGTATGAAAGAAATTTTAGATTCACAGCAAGGAGATCCAATTTTATTCCCAGCACCTAGAGGTCATCAAGGTCTGTTCGAATTTATGGCTGAAAGTAGACATGCTCAGTTAGCAGTTAATTTGGCAATGCTTGGATCCATAACCATTGTTGTCTCTCACCACATGTACGCAATGCCTCCATACCCTTATATGGCAATTGATTACATGACTGTATTGGGTACTTTCACACATCACATGTGGATTGGAGCTTTATTCATAGTTGGTGCAGGTGCACATGCTGGAATTGCAATGGTAAGAGACTATGACCCTGCAAAGAATATTGATAATGTATTAGATAGAATACTTAAGGCAAGAGATGCTGTGATTAGTCACCTCAACTGGGTTTGTATGTGGTTAGGTTTCCATAGCTTTGGTCTTTATATTCACAATGACACTATGAGAGCTTTAGGCAGACCGCAAGACATGTTCAGTGACTCTGCTATCCAACTTCAGCCTATCTTCGCTCAGTGGGTTCAGAGCATTCAAGCTTCAGCAGTTGGGACTTCAATATTGGCTGGTACTGCAGAAGCTCTACCTCATAAGGCTCTTAGTGAAGTATTTAACGGCGAAACTATCAGTATTGGTGGAAAAATTGCAATGAAGGCAATACCACTAGGAACAGCAGATTTAATGATTCATCATATTCACGCTTTCCAAATTCACGTAACTGTTTTGATACTGCTAAAAGGGGTACTTTATGCAAGAAGTTCAAGATTAATTCCTGATAAAGCTTCATTGGGTTTTAGGTTCCCTTGTGATGGACCTGGAAGAGGTGGTACATGCCAAGTTTCTTCATGGGACCATGTATTTCTTGCCCTTTTCTGGATGTACAACACTATATCTATTGTTATATTCCACTTCTCTTGGAAAATGCAAAGTGATGTTTGGGGACTGACAGGAGGTAATTTTGCACAAAGCTCCATAACTATTAATGGTTGGCTTAGAGACTTCTTGTGGGCACAAGCTTCCCAGGTATTAACTAGTTATGGTCAAGCAATTAGTATGTATGGTTTGATGTTCTTAGGTGCACACTTCATTTGGGCATTTAGTTTGATGTTCCTATTCAGCGGAAGAGGATATTGGCAAGAATTATTCGAATCAATCGTTTGGGCACACAACAAACTTAAAGTCGCTCCAACTATCCAACCTAGAGCTCTATCTATCACTCAAGGTCGAGCAGTAGGTGTAACACACTTCCTTGTCGGTGGTATAGCCACCACATGGGCCTTCTTCCACGCTCGCCTTTTCGGGCTGGGCTAATAACCTGAACTTCACCTTTTTAATTCAATGGCAACAAAATTTCCATCATTTAACCAGGGTCTAGCTCAGGACCCCACAACCCGACGAATATGGTACGGAATAGCTACTGCTCATGACTTTGAAAGTCATGATGGTATGACTGAAGAAAAACTTTATCAGAAGCTATTCTCTACACATTTTGGACATCTAGCAATAATCGCTCTCTGGGTAGCTGGTAACTTATTTCATATTGCTTGGCAGGGTAACTTTGAGCAATTTGTACTCGATCCAACTCATGTTCGCCCTATAGCTCATGCTATATGGGACCCTCATTTTGGATCTGGCATCACAGAAGCTATGACACAAGCTGGAGCAAGTGGTCCAGTAAACATAGCTTACTCAGGTCTCTACCATTGGTGGTACACAATTGGAATGAGAACTAACGAGCAACTCTTCCAAGCATCAATATTTATGAGTATTCTGGCTTGTTGGACTTTATTTGCTGGTTGGTTACATTTACAACCAAAATTTAGACCTTCACTAGCTTGGTTTAAAAATGCAGAGGCAAGATTAAATCATCACTTAGCTGTTTTGTTTGGTTTTAGTAGTATTGCTTGGACTGGTCATTTAGTTCATGTTGCTATACCTGAATCAAGAGGCCAACATGTAGGTTGGGATAACTGGTTAACAGTTCTTCCACACCCTGCAGGATTAGCTCCTTTCTTTACTTTAAACTGGGGAGCATATGCCCAAAATCCTGATTCTTTAGATCAAGTATTTGGAACAGCTGAAGGAGCTGGAACAGCAATCTTTACTTTCTTAGGAGGTCTTCATCCTCAAAGTGAAGCACTATGGCTTACTGATATTGCTCATCACCATATTGCAATCGGTACAGTTTTTGTAATTGCTGGTCATATGTATAGAAATACCTTTGGTATAGGTCATAGTCTCAAGGAAATAACTGAAGCTCATAATACTAGACATCCAAATGATCCTCATAAAGGTAGTTTTGGAATCAATCATGATGGAATTTATGAGACTGTAAATAACTCATTACACTTCCAACTAGGACTAGCATTAGCATCTCTTGGAGTAGCAACATCTCTTGTAGCTCAACATATGGGAGCTCTTCCTTCTTATGCTTTTATTGCGAGAGATTACACTACTCAATCAGCTCTTTATAGCCATCATCAGTATATAGCTATGTTCTTGATGGTTGGAGCATTTGCTCACGGAGCTATTTTCTTTGTCAGAGATTACGATCCCGAATTAAACAAAGATAATGTATTGGCAAGAGTTCTTGGAACAAAGGAAGCTTTGATAAGCCACCTCAGTTGGGTAACAATGCTGCTTGGATTCCATACTCTTGGAATTTATGTGCACAACGATGTTGTAGTAGCTTTTGGTAATCCTGAAAAGCAAATTCTTATTGAGCCTGTATTTGCTCAATTCGTTCAAGCTGCACAAGGTAAGATGATGTATGGTTTTAATGCTTTATTATCTGATCCAACTAGCTCTGCAACTATTGCTGCAAATTCTTTACCAGGAAATCATTACTGGATGGATCTGATCAATAGACAAGATGCATTAAGCGCATTCTTACCGATTGGACCTGCTGATTTCTTAGTTCATCATGCTATTGCTCTAGGACTACATACAACAGCTTTAATTCTTATTAAAGGAGCACTTGATGCTAGAGGCACAAAATTAATTCCTGATAAGAAAGACTTAGGTTATGCATTCCCTTGTGATGGTCCTGGTCGTGGAGGTACTTGTGATAGTTCATCTTGGGATGCTATGTACCTAGCAATGTTTTGGGCATTAAATCTAATAGCATGGGTAACTTTTTACTGGCATTGGAAGCATTTAGCAATATGGCAGGGTAACGTAGCTCAATTTAATGAATCAGGAACTTATTTAATGGGCTGGTTCAGAGACTATCTTTGGTTAAATTCTGCTCAACTAATTAACGGTTACAATCCATTTGGAGTTAATTCCTTATCTCCATGGGCTTGGATGTTCTTATTCGGCCACCTAGTTTGGGCTACTGGTTTCATGTTCTTAATATCATGGCGTGGTTACTGGCAAGAATTAATAGAAACATTAGTTTGGGCTCATCAGCGTACACCTATCGCTAACCTTGTTGGTTGGAGGGATAAGCCTGTTGCTCTTTCAATTGTTCAAGCAAGATTAGTAGGTCTAGCTCATTTTACAATTGGAAATATATTGACATTCGGTGCATTTGTCATTGCATCTACTTCTGGTAAGTTTGGTTAAATTTACCAAACCATACATTCAAATCACCACTTTAGTGGTGATTTTTTTTGTTTAATTTTATGGCTCTAAATTAAGTTAAAATTATATGATTATAATCTTAAAAAATATATGGCAGAAATAAGCAATTTAATTTCTATTATTATCCCAGTTTTTAATGAAAGTGAGAGTATTGGTTTTCTATTAGATGAAGTCAAGAGTGTGATGCAAACTAATGAATTAAATTTTGAGTTGATTGTCGTAAATGATGGTTCTCAAGATAATACTCAAACAGTAATAGAAGAAATAGCTCTTAAAATGAAAGAATTATCAGTTATTTCTCTGCGCAAAAATTATGGACAAACAGCTGCAATGTCTGCCGGTTTTGATAATTCCAATGGTAATATTGTTGTCACTTTAGACGGTGACCTGCAAAATGATCCAAATGATATTCCTAAATTGATTGCGGAATTAAATTTAGGCTATGATTTGATATGTGGATGGAGGTTTGATAGGAAGGATAAATTACTTAATAGGAAGATTCCATCAAAAATAGCAAATAAATTAATTGCTAGTGTAACAGGCTTAAAATTGCATGATTATGGCTGTTCATTAAAGGCTTTTAAAAAAGAAATAATAGATGATATTAAGCTATATGGAGAACTTCATAGATTTTTACCTGTTTTAGCAAATATTGAAGGAGCACAAATTAAAGAAATTAAGGTTAATCATAGAAGTCGAAAATATGGAAGAAGTAAATATGGAATTGATAGAACTTTCAGAGTTTTAATGGATTTACTAACTGTTTGGTTTATGACTAAATTCTTGACAAGACCAATGTATGGATTTGGTTTCGTTGGGATTATAAGTATATTTTTAAGTTTTTCTATGTCTTCTTACTTGTTAGTTATAAAAATATTGGGAGACGATATTGGAAGCCGTCCCATGCTTATGTTTGCACTCATATTAGGAATTGCAGGGGTTCAGTTATTTAGCTTTGGATTATTAAGTGAACTTTTAATAAGGACTTATCATGAAAGTCAAGACAGACCTATTTATAGAATTAGAAAAATTCATGGTAAAACAAAAAATTAAACTTTCACTTAAAATTTCTTATTAACTTAGCAGAAATTTCTACTATTTCAGGAGAAGTATCTCTTAAACCTTTTCTTAAAATAGATAATGTTGATTTGTCTGCTAATTCCTCTGCAATCTGGAGTGCTTTTAATTTATCTTTTGTGTTACTTCGAAATAGTTTTAACATCCTAGTTCTTTGAGATTTTTTTTGAAATGCTGAATATGTATTATCTTTATGTTTGTACGAAAAACTATTCTTTTCAACTGGATATTTAATATTGTGATTTTTATTTTTTATAAGTTTTTTTAAGTGAATTTTATTTATATTAATTATCTTTTTGAAAATGCTTTTTTTAAAAATATATAATATTAATAGAATAAAAATAATGAGTAGTATTGTGAAAAAAATTAGCATGTAAAAAGTTAATAATTTTTATATCATCCAGTAATAAATTTAACATTATTTCTAATATAAATACTAAAGTAATTAAAGATGTTAAAGGAATTATGTCATCTGAATTTTCAAATCTTCTTCCCTCGGTCTTTGTGCCAATGATTGGCTTATTAGCACCTGCTGTTTTTATTGTTTTAATAGGCAGATTTATAACAGCTACTGAATAAAAATCAATTATCACATTATCTTTTTTTAAAATGAGCGATTCACAAACACCAAGTAAAGAGTTATTAGGAGCCAAGCCTAAATTTCCTGAAAAATATATAGATCAAAGTGTCCAGCCCACAGATATTGGCGTCGCAGAACAATGGGCAGTTAAAACAGTCTCTGATCCGTTTGTTGGAAATTTAGCTACCCCAGTTAATAGTGGTTATTTTACTAAAGCCTTTATAAACAATTTACCTTTTTATAGAGAAGGAATTTCTCCAAACTTTAGAGGTCTTGAAACTGGAGCAGCTTTTGGTTATCTCTTATATGGTCCATTTACGATGACTGGCCCTTTAAGAAATTCTGAATTTGCATTAACAGCAGGATTACTTGCTGCTATCGGGGCTGTTCATATTTTGACGGCACTTTTAGTTCTCTACAACGCCCCTGGTAAAGCCCCTAATGTGCAACCTCCTGATGCTACTGTTAATAACCCTCCTGCAGATTTATTTACTAGATCAGGGTGGGCTGATTTTACGAGTGGATTTTGGCTTGGTGGCTGTGGAGGAGCTGTTTTTGCATGGCTTCTTGTAGGCACACTTCATTTGAACAGCATTATGCAATTAATTCAAAATATTTGGACTACTGGCTAACCTGAAATCTAAATAAGTAATCAATTTTCAATATATTAATTTAATAAAAAGACTTCTATCTAATAGTTCTATCCCACCTGTATCCTCTAATAACTCTACCTGCTGAAATAAGCTTAGATTGATAATGCAATGAAATTGAGTTATTTGTCTCTTTTAAAGTATCTAATCCTATTCCATTTCTACCAAACTCTTTACCAGAGCTATGATAATATAATCCATCGCCTTTATAGATTCCAATATGATCACATTGTCCTTCGTTTCCAAAGAACAAGAGGTCTCCTGGTTCAAGATTTTTGTTAATTTCCTTGAAATAAAAAAGGTGTTTGCAAAAACTTTTAATTTGAAAAGAATCTCGAGGTATATAAATATGATGCTTGTAAAAAGCAGTCTGAATTAATCCAGAACAATCAAAATTGGGTCCTAATGTTCCTCCCCAAAGGTATTCATTATTTAACTCAGATTGATCCTTGATCCATTGTAAAATTGAAGGAACTTTATCCTTAATAAAGATGTGTGTATTGGATAAATGCTCATTTTTGCTTAATTCGCATTTGTCAATTACTAATCCATCTAAATTTATCCAACAGACATAGCCATCTTCGTATAGCTGAATAAGAATTCTTGAAATTTTATTTTTATGTTGAAAAATTTTTGGATAAAGTAGTCTAAAAATTCTATTTTCTAATATTTCAGTAACTAATTTATCTTCTGTTTCATTTTGATATCCAGAAATATTGACTTTTAATTTCCACCAAATAGTTTTTGAAAAATTAGTTTGTTTAAATAGTGAGATAGGATTTTTATAAACTTCCATACGATGACCTTTTACTATTCAAGTAAAGAGATGAGTCTAGCCTTAAATGATATTTTAGGGAGAGCATGCTCTTATAATAAAGATTTTTTAAGAGAAGATATTTCGATAACTTGGATTAATTATAAAAGTCAAAATAAAAGTGTGTTTAAAGGTTTTGGAACTGGTATTAATAATAAAAAAATGGTTTATCCTGCCAGCATAGTCAAGTTGGTTTATGGCCTTGCTGTATTTTATTGGATTAAAAAAGGAAGTTTATTATTATCAGATGAAATTATTGATGCTGTAAGGAAAATGTTGTCTTTCTCAAGTAATAATGCAACAAGCTTTTTAATTGATTTACTTACTGGAACAACAAGTGGACCTTGTATTGACGGCGAACTATGGGAAAATTGGAAATACCAAAGAAGTATCATAAATGATTGGATACATGATTTAAATTGGGAAGAATTGGTTGGTATTAATTGCTGTCAGAAGACCTGGGATGATGGACCATTTGGTCGTGAGAAAGAATTTTATGGACATGATAATACAAATAGAAACTCAATGAATTCTGATTCAGCTGCAAGGGTATTGGAGGAAATTATGATTCATATTGATTATCAAGAAAATGATTTAAATCTGCGAGGATTTTTAAAAAGAAATTTAAATAAATTTGTTCTTAAAAACGATTCTCTTAATCAAATAGATGGTTTTTTGGGTGCAGGATTACCTGAAAGCATTAATCTTTGGAGTAAAGCAGGCTTAATGTCCGAAGTTAGACATGATTCTGCTTGGTGGGTTAATAGTCAATCTTTGCAAACTTTATTAGTCGTTTTTTGTAATGGGGAAGTATATTCCAAAAATACTTCCTTCTTACCATTAGTAGCAAAGGAAGTATATGAATTTAATAAAACATATATTATTGACGACTAAAGTGTATCGTCTATGAATTTAGAGTCTAATTTGTCTGTATAGGCTTCATAAGGAAGCATCATTACTTCTACACAATCTAAATCATTCATAATCCATTCTCTATATTCTGCTAACAAACTTTTTCTATCATCATTATCTAATTCAAAAATACGCAATGCAGTATCTTTAATATTTTCTTTAATTAAATTCTCAATTTCTGTCTTCCTCATTTTACGTTAATTCTCCCTCCAAAATCACTCTTCTTATTGTTGACAATGCAATTCCTGTTTGTGATCTGATTGATCTATATGAATACCCCTCATTACGCAATCTGATTACTAAAGATTCTTTCAAAGGACTTATTTTAGGCCTTCCTCCCAGATTATTTCCAGATAATTTTCTGCGCAAAAGTTGTTCTCTTTTTCTTTCACCTAAACTTTTGTCTTCTAGATTATTTAATTCATATAAAATTTTAAAAATTGAAGAATTCTCTTTAGGAGATTCATTAGCCGCAAAAAAACCAGTCAAAGTTCGCAATTTAATATCCTTACTAATAAGTTTATTTATTGTCATCAAACATTCTTTTTTATCTTTAAATGCTCGATCAAGCTCAGTTATTATTAATTGATCACCTTTAGTTAAGGAATTTATAGCTTTATTGAGTTGGGGTTTGACTTCTGCATCTAAACTTATAAATTCAGAGAAAACTAAACTGCAACCTTCTCTCTTTAAATGTTTTATTTGCTCTTCTAAATTTTTAAATTCATTATAAGTAGCTCTAGCATAACCTATTGCTTTAGAGCTTTTATTTTTTTCAGATAGTAAAACGCGTTTTCTTTTAAATTTAAAAGTCAATGTTTTATTACATATATTTTTTACTGTATCAATAAATTAGGAAAAAACACTTCTTAGGACAAAAAATTCAATACATAGTTATGAAAAAATAGTCTATTGCTAAAATAAAATGTACTGATTACTGTACTAAAAAAATGTTCTAAATTCTGTTCTAGTTTTTGTTGATGAAACAAAAAACATAGTTTAAATATTAATTTGAATAAGGATCTTTTAAATTGTCGATGGATTAATTAAATTCATTTATTTATTGACTTATATTAATTAGTCTTCATTTTTGAAATTATTTATTAATAGTTAATTCAAAATGTTTCTAGTAAAATAGGAATACAGGTTAAAAAAATTAATTTGAATAATAATTCCTATAGTTTAATTTCAAAACCTGATTGGTTGAGAGTAAAAGCTCCACAAGTTGAGAGAATTGGGAATACTGCAAATTTGCTAAATGATTTAAATCTCAATACTGTATGTCAAGAGGCAAGTTGTCCAAATATTGGTGAATGTTTTGCAAGTGGAACTGCCACTTTCCTCATAATGGGTCCTGGCTGTACAAGGGCATGTCCATATTGCGATATTGATTTTGATAGATCTCAAAGAGAATTAGATCCAACAGAACCATATCGTTTAGCAGAAGCGGTTTATAGAATGCAACTTAAACATGTTGTAATCACATCGGTTAATAGAGACGATCTTGAGGATGGTGGCGCATCTCAATTTTTTGAATGTGTTTATCAAGTAAGAGAAAAATCTCCTGAAACTACTATTGAGCTTTTAATACCTGATCTTTGTGGCAACTGGAAAGCGCTTGAAAAAGTTCTTGATTCAAATCCAAACGTTTTAAATCATAATATTGAGACTGTGTCTTCCCTATACAAAAGAGTAAGACCTCAGGGGAAATATGAGAGAACTCTTGAGTTGCTTAAAAGGACCAGAGAATATTCTCCCAAAGTTTATACAAAGTCAGGCTTTATGCTTGGTTTAGGGGAAAAAGAGGAGGAGGTCTTAAGTCTTCTTAAGGATTTAAAAAGTAATTTCGTTGATATTGTTACTATTGGCCAATACTTATCTCCTGGCCCTAATCATTTACCTGTTCAAAGATTTGTGAGTCCCTCAAAATTTAATTATTATAAAGTTTTCGGGGAAAAAGATTTGGACTTTATGCAAGTAGTTAGTTCTCCTTTAACTCGTAGCAGTTACCATGCTGAAGAAATTCAAAAACTTATGAAAAAGTATCCGAGATAGTCATTTTTATCTATTTGAATCTACCCACTCATTTAATTTCCATTCAACAAGATTATTTTTAATCATTGGATCATTCTTAATGATCTCTAGTGCATTTTTATAATTATTAATCTCAAGTATGAGTAATCCGCCATCACCTGGCCTCTTTAACTGATCTACTAAAAAGCCACTTTTAATTTTAATTCCCTCTTTTTTTAATTTTTTTATCCAATCAATATGTTCTTTAATTATTTTTTTTTTAAAATCATGATTAATTAAGTATTCTTTTTTTATAATTTCAGTTTTTACAAAAAAAGGCATTTACATTTTCTTTAGGCCAAGCATTTCTTCTTCGCTTGGGGGAACTATTAATTTGAAAGTACTCTTGTAATAAGACCAATTTTGGATTATTTTGGCCGCTTTTAAACTATTTGTTTTTGCTAAATATTCTCTAATAATTTCCAATAAGATATCTTCTTGCTTTGATGTAGTTATTTTATGAATGCTAACAATTTCTTTATTAACTTTATTACTCAGATCATTACCCTCATCAATTATAAAAGCTATTCCACCAGTCATGCCCGCACCAATATTCCTTCCTGTGGAACCTAGAATAACTACTTTCCCACCAGTCATGTATTCACAACAATGATCACCTGCTCCTTCTGTTACCGCAATAGCACCACTATTTCTTACTGCAAATCTTTCGCCCGATTTTCCTAATGCAAATAATTTCCCGCCTGTTGCTCCATAAAGGCAGGTGTTTCCTAAAATAACTTGTTCGGAGGAAGTTTTATCTATTTTTGGTGGAATTATCGTTAGAGTTCCTCCATTCATTCCTTTACAAACATAATCATTTGCTTCTCCGATTAATTGAACATTCATTCCCTTCAATAAAAAGGCACCAAAGCTTTGTCCTGCATATCCTTTGAAATTTAAGTTGAGTTCGCCATTGAAGCCTGTGTTGCCATGAAGTTCTGCGATTTCGCCTGATATTTTCGCACAAACACTTCTATCTGTATTTTTTATCTCAATTTCTTTGGTTAATATTTCGTGATTTGTAATTGAATTTATAAATTCAGTATCAGATAAAAACTCGTCTTCTAATACATAACCATTACTATGGGCAGTCTTTGAATGTTTTAACCATGATCTATCAATGGTTGAATGTTTATTTACTAAAGAAGAAAGATCAATATTAGAAGTTTTTGGAAGATCGATATTTCTTGCAAAAAGAAATTCTTGATTACCAATTAGTTCTTCCATATTAGAAACGCCGATACTACTCATTATCTGTCTTACTTCTTCAGCAATAAACAAGAAAAAATTAACAACATTTTCTGGAATACCTTTAAATCTTTTTCTTAATTCTTCTTTTTGAGTGGCAACTCCAACAGGACACTTGTTTGTATGACAAACTCGAGCCATTATGCATCCTTCAGCAATCATTGCTACAGAACCAAAACCGTATTCTTCAGCACCTAGTAAAGCTGCAATAACTACATCCCAGCCTGTTTTAAGACCACCATCAGTTCTCAAAATTACTCTTTCACGTAAGTTATTCTCTAAGAGAGATTTATGAACTTCAGCTACACCTAGTTCCCATGGTAAACCTGCATGTTTAATAGAACTCAGGGGTGAAGCACCTGTACCTCCGTCATGGCCTGAAATTTGAATAACATCTGCATTAGCTTTGCTTACACCAGCAGCAATAGTGCCTATGCCAATTTCAGAAACAAGCTTAACGCTTACTTTCGCTTTTGGATGAACTTGGTGTAAGTCATGGATAAGTTGAGCTAAATCTTCAATTGAATAAATATCATGATGCGGCGGAGGAGATATTAAAGCTACTCCAGGTTTACTATTTCTTAGTTTTGCGATGTAAGAATCAACTTTTGGACCAGGCAATTGCCCCCCTTCTCCCGGTTTTGCACCTTGAGCCATTTTAATTTCTAATTGTTTGCCACTTCTTAGATATTCAGGTGTCACTCCAAATCTTCCTGAAGCTATTTGTTTAATAGCTGAGCATGCAGTGTCGCCATTCTCTAAACCTTTAATGAATGGCAAAGTTGCTGATTGAGTATTTTCATCGATATCATTTAAAACATTAAAACGAGCTGGATCCTCTCCCCCTTCTCCACTATTACTTTTTCCACCAATTCTATTCATTGCAACTGCTAAAACTTCATGTGCTTCTCTGGATAAAGCGCCTAAACTCATTCCTCCAGTACAGAACCTTTTGCAAATTGATTCAACACTCTCAACTTCCTCTAATGGAATACTTTTTCTTTGTGAATCAATTGTTAGTAAATCTCTTAGAGATGTTGTTGGTCTATTACTAATAAGTTTTTTGTAGGTTTCAAAATGATCGTATCCTGGCCCTTGTTTTACCGCTGAATGTAAAACTTTGGACATCTCTGGGTTATTTGAATGATATTCTCCATTATTTCTAAATTGTACAAATCCTAAGAATTCTAATTTTTTTAAATCGATCTCTGGATAGGCTTTCGTATGTATTGAAAGTGTTTCATTAGTTAATTCTTTTAATGTTATGCCAGAGATACGACTAGTTGTACCATCAAAAGCAATTTTTATTAAGTCAGATCCAAGGCCCACAGCTTCAAAAATTTGTGCACCATGGTAACTAGATAAAAGCGAGATACCTATTTTCGAAAGAATTTTTCTTAAACCGTCTTCTAGAGCTTTTTTAATATTTTCTTGAACATCAATTATTGATAATGGATTTATTTTTTTACTATCAATGAGTTTTTGTGTCTTTGGATGTTTTAACCAGTGTCTACCTGCTTCGAAGGTCAGCCAAGGGCAAACCGCGCTTGCACCATAACCAATCAAGCAAGCCAGGTGATGGGTGCTCCAACATTGACCTGTTTCAATAATTAGAGAAGCTTTTAGCCTGATTTCTTTTTTTAGAAGGTAATGATGAATCGCTCCAACAGCAAGTAAAGGAGGAATAAAAGTCTTTGTAGGATTAATACCCTTATCAGAAATAATAATTAAAGAGCAACCTTCTTTAATAGATAGCTCACTCTGTTCACAAATTGTTTTTAGTTGGTTCTCTAAGCCTTGAACACCTTCCTCAATATCAAACAAACTTGAAATTGTTTGATATTTAATTTTTGATTTTTTAATGGAAATGAGTTCTTCCTCATTGAGAATTGGACTTTGTAAATGAACAAAAGGTTTAGGATCTTTAATCTCAAATGGAGTACATCTTTCTCCAAGATGCATCTCTAGACTCATTACCAATTTTTCTCTTAAGGGATCAATAGGAGGATTTGTAACTTGTGCAAATCTTTGCTTGAAATAGTCATATAAAATATGTGGCTTTGAAGAAAGCACTGCTAATGGGATATCGTCGCCCATGCAATAGGTAGGCTCTTTAGCTAATGAAGCCATTGAATCCAAAATTAGATCATTATCTTCTGCTGAAAAACCATACGCAGTTTGTTGTTGTAATAGCTCAAGATCTTTTAGTTTGCAGTCTCTTAACCATTCACTATTATCGATTTTGATAATTCTATTACTTAAGAGGGTTTTGTAATCATGCCTTTGAGCGGCTTCAGATTTTACCTCCCAATTTCTGAGAATTCTATTTTGATGAAAATCAACCGCCAACATTTGTCCAGGTCCTAATCTACCTTTTTCAATTACTCTTTCCTCTTCAAGATCTACTACTCCTGTTTCAGAACCCATTATTACAAAACCATCATTTGTAATTGAATATCTTGCTGGTCTTAGACCATTTCTATCAAGTGTTGCTCCTACAAAATTTCCATCTGCAAATACAAGTAGAGCAGGACCATCCCAGGCTTCTTGTAGGCTCGCAGAATACTCATAAAATGATTTTATGTCTTCTCTTTGTTCAAGTTCTGGTTGATCTCTAAATGCTTCAGGAACAAGCTTTAACAATGAGTCAGTAATGGGCTGACCTGAACGAATATTAATTTCAAGAGTTGCATCAAGATTTGATGAATCACTTTTATTTATATCTACGATTGGCTTAATTTCGTTAGATAACTCTCCCCAAAAATCATCTATATGTGTTTCTGAAGCTTTAGCCCAGTTGATATTGCCTAAGAGAGTATTAATTTCACCGTTATGGCCTAAGAATCTCATAGGCTGAGCTAGTGGCCATTTTGGAAGTGTATTAGTACTAAATCTTCTATGGTAAACCGAAAATGAGACTTTAAAACTCTCTTCTTTTAAGTCTTGATAAAACTCAGATAATATTTCAGAACGAACCATACCTTTGTAGACAACTGTTTTTGAACTTAGTGAGGCAAAATAAAATTCACAATCTCCAACATGGTTTTTAAAAATTTCTCTTATTTTTTTCTCAATTCTTTTCCTTAATTGAAATAAAAGCCTCTCTGTATCATCGTTGTATTTTTTATCTATGAATAAAATCCACTGACTTATAAATGGAGAATTTGCTTTCGCCAAAGGACCTAAGATTTCATTATTGACAGGTACTGTTCTCCAAGATGTTTTGTTTATTCCTAAATTTTTTGCTTCCTCGTCACATATAGATTTACATTCTTCAATTTTCTCTTTTTTATTAGGCATGAAAATCATACCTAATCCTTTATTATAATCTTCTTTATTTTCAAAATTCACTTCTTGTTCTAAGAAATTCCAAGGGATTGAACATAAAATCCCCGCTCCATCTCCGGAGTCACTATCTCCCCCACAACCACCTCTATGCTCCATGCAGTTAAGCCCTTTTAGAGATTGTTTTAGGATCCAGTTGCTTTCTACTCCTTCAATATTTGCTATGAAACCAACTCCACATGCATCTTTCTCACCAATTATTCCATTTGGGGAATAACTATCTTGATATGGCACAACGATTCTTTTGTTACTCTCTCCCATAGATTATTTTATTTTATTTAGTTATTTATTTATTTACATTATAAAAATAAATATGAAAATAAATATAAAGATAATTAATATTTACCAAAAATTTTAATTTCACAAATTTTTAGAAAAAATATCATTAAAAACTTTTAGTTGGTGCTCATAAAGGGTTATGATGTTTAGGTGTTAATTTTTTTTAGAATATAATAGATGCCTACCATCTCACAATTAATAGGTTCAGAAAGAAAACGTCTGACTAGGAAAACAAAATCTCCTGCATTAAAAGCTTGCCCAGAAAGAAGAGGCGTATGTACGAGAGTTTATACTTCAACACCTAAAAAACCTAATTCAGCTTTAAGAAAAGTTGCAAGGGTGAGATTAACTTCTGGCTTCGAAGTAACGGCTTATATTCCTGGAATTGGTCATAATTTGCAAGAACACTCTGTAGTGCTGCTAAGGGGTGGAAGAGTTAAGGATTTGCCAGGAGTTAGATATCATATAATAAGAGGAACTTTAGATACCGCTGGAGTCAAAGATAGACGTCAATCCAGATCTAAGTATGGAGCAAAAGCTCCAAAAGATTAATTTGTAAACATCACTTTTTAAAAACATGTCACGTCGTAATGCAGCAGTAAAAAGACCAGTTCTTCCAGATCCTCAATTTAATAGTCGTCTTGCTTCAATGATGATTTCTCGATTGATGAAACATGGAAAAAAATCTACAGCTCAAAGAATATTGTCTGATGCTTTTTCTTTAATTAGCGAGAGAACAGGTGGAAATGCAGTCGAATTATTTGAAACAGCTGTAAAAAATGCTACTCCTCTTGTGGAGGTGCGAGCTAGAAGAGTTGGTGGAGCAACTTATCAAGTACCTATGGAAGTGCGTCAAGAGAGGGGTACAGCTATGGCATTAAGATGGCTTGTTACATTCTCACGTGCAAGAAATGGCAAAAGTATGTCCCAAAAACTTGCTGGCGAGCTGATGGATGCAGCAAATGAAACTGGAAGTGCAGTTAAAAAAAGAGAAGATACTCATAAAATGGCTGAAGCTAATAAGGCTTTTGCACATTACAGATATTAATTTCATCAAAAAGGTACTTAAGTAGTTTATTATTATTAAAGTTTACTTTTTGGGTGAACTACACTTATCAAAATTATTTTATTTGGAGCTTTAAAATTGGCACGCGACTTTCCCCTAGAACGAGTAAGGAACATAGGTATAGCCGCTCATATCGATGCTGGGAAGACTACAACTACTGAAAGAATTTTGTTTTATTCAGGTGTTGTTCACAAGATTGGAGAAGTACATGATGGTGCTGCTGTAACAGATTGGATGGCTCAAGAAAGAGAAAGAGGAATTACTATCACTGCTGCAGCAATATCTACTAGTTGGCAAGATCATAGAATTAATATTATTGATACTCCTGGACATGTTGACTTTACAATTGAAGTTGAAAGATCAATGAGGGTCTTGGATGGAGTTATTGCTGTGTTTTGCGCAGTTGGTGGAGTTCAGCCTCAATCTGAAACAGTTTGGCGTCAAGCAGATAGATATTCTGTCCCAAGAATGGTTTTTGTTAATAAAATGGACAGGACTGGTGCAGACTTTCTAAAAGTCAATAAACAAATTAAAGATCGACTTAAGGCAAATGCACTCCCAATTCAACTACCTATTGGAGCTGAAGGCGATCTTACAGGAATTATTGATCTAGTAGCCAACAAAGCATATCTTTACAAAAATGACTTAGGTACCGATATTGAAGAAGCACCGATTCCATCTGAAATGAAGGATGAGGCTGCTGAATGGAGACTCAAGTTAATGGAAAGTGTCGCAGAAAATGATGAAGAGTTAATTGAGATTTTTCTCGAAACAGGAGAATTATCTACAGAACAATTGAAAAAAGGTATTAGAGAAGGTGTTTTAAAACATGGGTTAGTTCCTGTTCTCTGCGGATCAGCTTTTAAGAATAAAGGAGTTCAACTTGTATTAGACGCTGTTGTTGATTATTTGCCAGCTCCAGTTGATGTGAAACCAATACAAGGTGTTTTACCAAGTGGAAAAGAAGATGTTAGACCCTCAGATGATAATGCTCCTTTCAGTGCATTAGCTTTCAAAGTCATGTCAGATCCTTATGGAAAATTAACTTTTGTAAGAATGTATTCCGGTGTTCTTTCAAAGGGAAGTTATGTAATGAATTCCACTAAGGATGCTAAAGAAAGAATTTCAAGACTAGTGATTCTTAAGGCTGATGAAAGAGAGGAGGTTGATGAACTGAGGGCTGGGGATTTAGGAGCTGTATTAGGTCTTAAAAATACAACAACTGGCGATACTTTATGTAACACAGAAGATCCAATAGTTTTGGAGACATTGTTTATACCTGAACCAGTTATCTCTGTGGCTGTTGAGCCAAAAACTAAAGGCGATATGGAAAAATTATCAAAAGCTTTAACTGCTTTGTCTGAAGAGGATCCAACTTTTAGGGTAAGCACAGATCCTGAGACAAATCAAACTGTTATTGCAGGTATGGGTGAGTTGCATTTAGAAATCCTTGTTGACAGAATGTTAAGGGAATTTAAAGTTGAAGCTAATATTGGAGCCCCACAAGTTTCATACAGAGAGACAATAAGATCAAGTTCTAAAGGTGAAGGTAAATATGCAAGACAAACTGGAGGAAAAGGTCAATATGGTCATGTAATTATTGAAATGGAACCCGCTGAAGTTGGTAAAGGTTTTGAATTTGTAAACAAAATTGTTGGGGGAGCTGTACCAAAAGAGTACATTGGGCCTGCATCTAATGGAATGAAAGAAACCTGTGAATCTGGTGTTCTTGCCGGTTATCCACTCATTGATGTAAAAGTAACACTAGTCGATGGTTCATTCCACGATGTAGACTCATCTGAAATGGCCTTCAAAATTGCAGGTTCCATGGCTTTCAAAGACGGGGTTAAAAAATGCAATCCTGTCCTTTTAGAGCCTATGATGAAAGTTGAGGTCGAAAGTCCTGAAGACTTTCTTGGATCTGTAATTGGTGATCTCTCTTCTAGAAGAGGTCAAGTAGAAGGACAATCTGTCGATGATGGATTGTCTAAGGTACAGGCCAAAGTGCCCTTAGCCGAAATGTTCGGTTATGCCACTCAACTCCGATCAATGACTCAAGGTCGGGGTATATTTTCAATGGAGTTCGCAAACTATGAGGAAGTTCCTCGTAATGTTGCTGAAGCTATCATTTCCAAGAATCAGGGCAACTCCTGATCTCTAAACTAAAACACTATTAAACCCTCGATTCTTTAATTCAAAATGGCTCGCGAGAAGTTCGAAAGGAACAAACCACATGTCAACATAGGTACTATTGGCCATGTTGATCATGGAAAGACAACACTAACTGCTGCTATTACAAATGTATTAGCAAAAAAAGGTCAAGCTCAAGCTCAAGACTATGGAGACATTGATGGTGCTCCTGAAGAAAGAGAGCGTGGCATTACCATCAATACAGCTCATGTAGAATATGAAACTGAAGGAAGACATTATGCTCATGTCGATTGCCCTGGGCATGCTGATTATGTAAAAAACATGATTACAGGAGCCGCCCAAATGGACGGAGCTATTCTAGTTTGTGCAGCTACAGATGGTCCTATGGCTCAAACGAAAGAGCATATTCTTCTAGCTAAACAAGTTGGAGTTCCAGCTCTTGTAGTAGCTCTTAACAAGTGCGATATGGTTGATGATGAAGAAATTATTGAACTTGTTGAAATGGAAATCAGAGAACTATTAGATAGTTATGATTTCCCTGGAGATGATATTCCTATAGTTCAAGTTTCAGGTTTAAAAGCTCTTGAAGGGGATTCTACTTGGGAATCAAAAATTGAAGAATTAATGAAGGCAGTTGATTCTAATATTCCTGAACCTGAAAGAGAGGTTGATAAACCATTCTTGATGGCAGTTGAAGACGTTTTCTCAATTACTGGTAGAGGAACTGTTGCTACTGGAAGAATTGAAAGAGGAAAAGTTAAAGTTGGAGAGGAAGTAGAAATAGTTGGAATAAGAGATACAAGGTTAACAACTGTTACTGGAGTTGAGATGTTCCGAAAACTTCTAGATGAAGGTATGGCTGGCGATAATGTTGGCTTACTTTTACGTGGAGTTCAAAAAGAAGATATTGAAAGAGGAATGGTCCTTGTAAAGAAAGGATCCATTACTCCTCATACTCAGTTTGAAGGAGAAGTCTACGTTCTCAAAAAAGAAGAGGGTGGTAGACATACTCCTTTCTTTGCGGGATATAGGCCACAGTTTTATATCAGAACAACTGATGTAACAGGTCAAATCACTGCCTTTACTTCTGATGATGGTTCTAACGTAGAAATGGTTATGCCAGGCGACAGAATCAAGATGACTGGAGAATTAATTTGTCCAGTAGCTATTGAACAAGGTATGAGATTCGCTATCCGTGAAGGTGGTCGTACTATTGGTGCTGGAGTTGTTTCTAAAATTCTCAAATAATATATTGAATTTTAAGAATTTAACCTTGATCACTTAATATAAGTAAATGGATTAGGGCCATTTAATTAATGGCCCTACACTAGTTGTTTTTTTGAAATCATGACTGCATCAATTGCACAACAAAAAATAAGAATAAGACTAAAAGCATTCGACAGAAGAATGTTAGATTTGTCTTGCGATAAGATAATTCAAACTGCCGACACTACTTCTGCATCAGCAATAGGTCCAATACCTTTACCTACAAAGAGGAAAATTTATTGTGTTTTAAGGTCACCCCATGTTGATAAAGATTCTAGAGAGCATTTTGAAACAAGAACCCATAGAAGAATAATTGATATTTATAGTCCTTCTGCAAAAACTATTGATGCTCTAATGAAGTTGGATCTTCCTAGTGGTGTAGATATAGAAGTTAAACTTTAAGATAACCCAAAAACGACTTAAATTTATTAGTATAATTAAATGTGAATGAGGTTTAAATGGGAGAGCTCTCAGTAAGGGAATTGCCTTTATTTCCTTTGCCGGAGGTAGTCCTTTTCCCCCAAGAAGTATTGCCTTTACATATTTTTGAATCTAGATACAGAATCATGCTTAAAACTGTTTTGGAGAGTGATTCCATGTTTGGAGTTATAAAATGGGATTCAAGCACCAAAAGTATGGCCAATATTGGTTGTTGCGCACAAATAATAAAACATCAAACTGCCGAAGATGGTAGAAGTAATATTGTTACTTTGGGTCAACAAAGATTTCAAGTATTAGAGATTATTCGTTCAACTCCATTCTATTCTGCAATGGTAAGTTGGATTAGCGATGATAATACTGAAAATTTTCAAAAGTTAGATTTTCTAAAAGAGCAAGTCACAGTTGCGTTAAGCGATGTTATTAATCTAACAAGTAAATTGACTAATACTCGGAACAACCTACCGGATAAACTACCTGATAATCCCATGGAATTATCATTTTGGATTGGAGCTCATCTTGGTGGTCCAGTTGCTTATGAACAGCAAAGACTTTTAGAGGAACGCAATACTTATACTCGTTTGCAAAGGGAGTATGAAATGCTTGATCATACAAGAAAACAACTTGCAGCAAGAACAGCCTTGAAAGAAAGTTTTCCTGATACCAAAGAAAATTAAATGTTTGAATTAATATTGACTTTTTTTTTAATAGTTTTATTATTTTTAGTATTATTTTTCATTTGGAGGATTAATGCTAGAAAATACATTTCTTCTGGTACAGTAGCCTCTGCATATGATGCTTGGACTGAGGACAAATTACTTGAGAGATTATGGGGAGAACATATTCATTTGGGCTTTTATCCCTCTGGAAAAAAAAACATTGACTTTAGGAAGGCTAAAGCTAAATTTGTTCATGAGTTAGTAAGGTGGAGTGAATTAGACAAATTGCCAAAAGGTTCCAGAATACTTGATGTAGGTTGCGGAATAGGAGGAAGCTCTAGGATTCTTGCAAAACATTATGGGTTTAACGTTACTGGAATTACAATTAGCCCTGCTCAAGTAAAAAGAGCAAGAGAACTTACACCTTCTGGCCTTAATTGCAACTTCCAAGTTATGGATGCAATGGATTTAGAATTTGAAGACGGATCCTTTGATGGGGTTTGGAGTGTTGAGGCAGGAGCGCACATGAATGACAAAACTAAGTTTGCTGATGAAATGCTAAGAACTTTAAGACCTGGTGGTTATTTAGCATTTGCTGATTGGAACTCAAGAGATCTCAGGCATAGTCCCCCATCTTTTTTTGAGAATTTGGTTCTTAAACAATTACTTGAACAATGGGTACATCCAAATTTTATTAGTATTAACGAATTTGCTAATATTCTTGGAACTAATAAAAACAGTTTGGGAAGGGTTATTTCTGAAAATTGGAATTTTTATACAAATCCTTCTTGGTACGACTCTATTTTTGAGGGTTTTAGGAGGCCTTTTTCAATTTTGTCTCTTGGCCCTTTAGCGATAGTTAAGTCTATTAGAGAGATCCCAACAATACTTCTTATGAATTGGGCATTTAGAAAAGGTTTAATGGAGTTTGGAGTTTATAAATGCAGAGGATAACTTAACCTAATTCTACTTTTTCAGAAAAATAATTTCCGAAATCTACAAAATTATTACATAAGGGCTTTAGATTATTTTTTAAATCGAGAAGATTCCCAATGTTATTTTGATTATTTATTTCTAAATCAATATAAATTATATATTCGCCTAATTCTCTTTTAGAAGGTCTTGATTCTATTTTACTCATGTTAAATCCAAAATCTGCAATATAATTCAGAGCCTTAAGTAATGATCCAGGTGTATTTGAAATTAATGAGAAAGCAAAACTTGCAATATTTGCTGTACTACGATTTATTTCTTTGCTGAGTAAGACAAATCTGGTGCAATTACCTGGGACATCGTTAATAGGGTAGGCTAATTCTTTAAGTCCTTCAATTTGGATTAATGATTTTGAACCAATAGCCGCTCTAAATTTACTCCCCTTAACCATATTCACAGCTTCTGATGTTGAATTGGTGGGGAGAGGTATTGCATTTGGAAGATTTTCAGATAACCATTCTGAACATTGAGCTAATGCTTGAGGGTGTGATAAAACTTCTGAAATGATTGAAAGTTCTCCATCACTAATTAATGCATGTTTTATTGGTAAAACAATTGCCTTATTAATGAATATATCCGGAAATTTCCATAGTGCATCTAAAGTAGCTGTAACTCCCCCCTCTACTGAATTTTCAATAGGTACTACAGCAGCATCACAATTGTTGTAGGCTATTGATTTAATCACCGAATGTAACCCATTACATGGTACAAATATAGGTGTCTGAAAATTGGCTAGCTTTGATAAAATATGAGCTGCTTTTTCTGCGTATGTTCCTTTGGGACCTAAATATGCAACTTGTTTGCGCATGATTAATTTTAAGAAAAAAAGAGATCAAATAAGCATTGGAGAAATATAGAAAATGCTATTGTCTTTTGATGCTAAACAGAAACTTAAACTTTCTGTAAAACGAAATAAAGAATATCTTTCCTCATATCTTTTGGAAGAAGAAAGAGTTGTTGGAGCAATGCTGGACTCCAAAAAATTAGTGCTTGAAGGTGAAGGTAGATATAAGTATACAGTAACAAGTTTTAAAGTTTTTCAATTAGATATTAACCCTGTTGTTTTAATTGCAGTAGATAATAAAGATGGAATTTTAAGAATGAGTGCCCTTGAAAGTACTTTAGATGGTTTGGGGATAATAGATGACTTTAATCTTATATTGAAGGCGAATTTAGAAGCAACTGATGTTGGATTAGAGGGCGAGGCACTTTTAGGAGTCTCTGTGAGCCAACCGCCTTTATTGAAGCTTGTACCAAAAAAAATTTTGGAATCTACTGGTCATTCTGTATTAAATGGAATCTTGTTGGGTATAAAGGCACGAGTTCAACAGCAATTAGTCAAAGATTTTTTAGATTGGTGTGAATTAAAAAAGATTTGATTTTTTTAAAAAACTTTTCCTATGTAGATTTGTAGTTCCGTAATCTTTGATAATTGAGAGATGTTCTTTTGTTCCATAACCTTTATTTTTAAAGATAAAGTATCCTGAGTACTTTTTTTCTAATCTTTCCATTAGATTGTCGCGAGATACTTTTGCAACTATGCTTGCTGAGGCTATTGATATAAATTTCGAATCTCCTGCCACAATATTTTTCTGAATTCCTTTCCATGGCCTTAATAATAATGGGCCATCAATTAAAAGCTCAGATGGTTTCTTTTTTAATTTGTTTAATGCCCTTATCATTGAAAGTTCAGTAGCAACTCTGATTCCTAACGTATCTATTTCCCTTGCTGAAGATTGCCCAATTCCATAATCTGAAGAAAGTAATAAAATTTTCGGCAAAAGTAATTTTCTTTTTTTGGGAGTTAATTTTTTACTATCCTTAACTCCAAAATGTTCTAAGGTTTGTTTATTTTTTTCATTTAATACTACAACTGCCGAGAAAACTGGCCCAAAGACTGCTCCTCTTCCCACTTCATCTATTCCAATTTCGGATATTTTATTCAATAGTTGCTGAAGACCTTCTCCTTCTTTTTCTTGCATTATTTATATCATCTGTTGGTTCAATTTCATTTTTCTTATCTAAAAGTACAACTTCTTTATTCTCATCCGTTTTTTGAATTGATTTATCTTTAGGATTTGAATTTTTTTCACTATTAATTTGAATCTCATCAGCTTCATTAGATTTTGAGACTTTTTGAATTAGTTTCGTTTTTGTTTTTTTATTACTTAAAGTTTTTTCTTTTTCCTCATTATTTTCTTTTAAACGAACAAAATTATTGCTAGTGAGATATTCTTTCCCTAACTTGATTAATGGATTAATACCTAATTGGCTGAAAACAATTTTTTCATCATTAGTAAGATCAACTGTTATTAAATTTTTTTCTTTTGAATTAAATGATATCAAATCATCATTATCATTTTCTTTTTTGTTAGAAGATTCCTCTTTATTCTTGTTCTTTGCGTTTAATAAATCTTTTTCAATTATTTTTTCTTTCTTATCAGTTGATTGAGAAATATCTATATTTACAGGTTTTGTATTATTGGACTTATTAGCCTTTGCTTCAACATTTTTAATTTTTAGATTTTCAATTTCATAATCTAATTTATTCTCTACATGACCTGTACCATTGCAAGTAGAACATTTTTTACCAAATAATTCATATATGTTTTGACCTTGTCTTTTTCTTGTTAGCTCAACTAAACCTAATTCAGTAAGCTGAGCTATTTGAGGCCTAGCAGAATCATCTTTTATTGCTGAAGTAAAATGTTCAAGTAACTGAAATTGATCTCTTCTTGATTCCATATCAATAAAATCTACTACGATAACTCCGCCAATATTTCTTAATTTCATTTGTCTTGAGATTTCAACTGCTGCTTCGCAATTTGTCCACAAAACGGTTTGTCTTGAATTCGCAGACCTTGTAAATGATCCAGAGTTTACATCAATTACAGTAAGAGCTTCAGTTGGTTCGATAATTATATAACCTCCTGAAGGAAGATCGACTCTCGGAAGAAGGGCTTTTTGAATTGTTGTTTTAATTTGGTATTTATCTAAAATATTTTGACCTAATAAAGTGTTGTCGTGAAACTCAATATCTATATTAGATTCATAATCTATTAAAAAATCTTTTGCTCTTTCAACTGAAAATTGACTATCGATAATAATTTTTTTAGTTGATGATTTAATATGATCTCTCAAAATCTTAAGAGAAAAATCATCATCTCTTTTTATTAAATTTGGGGGGTTAGAACTCTCAGTAACTTTTAAGATGTTTTCCCATTGTTGAATTAAATTTTCTAAATCTTCAATAAGTAGTTCCTCTTTTATCTTTTCAGCCTCCGTTCTAAAAAGTAAACCTGTGCTTGGTGGTTTTATTAAAACCCCAAGAGCTTTTAAACGGCTTCTCTCTGTTTCTGTATTTATTTTTCTAGAAATATTTACTCCTTGTCCATGCGGCTGCAATATAATGTATTTTCCAGGTATTGAGATACTACCAGTGAGTCTAGGACCTTTTGTTCCTGTGGGTTCTTTCATTACCTGTACTAGAACTTTTTGTTTTGGTTCTAGTAATTCAGTTATTCCTAATATTCCTTTTTTGAGTCTTAATGGACCTAAATCTGAAACATGGATGAATCCATTTTTGTCACTATCACCAATATTTATGAAGGCAGCATCAATGCCAGGGAGAACATTTTCGACTGTTCCTAAAAAAATATCGCCAATTTGATATTGACCTTGTGCGACGATTAATTCATCAACTCGATCATCAGTGAGTAGTGCTGCAATTCGAGCCTGCTCAGCGATGATAATTTGTTGAGACATATATTTGATATTGAGTGGTTTTAATTTTGAAAATCATCAAAAGTAGATAATTTAGTTTTTATCTTGTTGAAAGCAATTTTTAGAAAGGATTATTTACTTTTTTAAATTAAATTTAGTAGCAGTTGGATTATGCTATTTATAAAGCTTTTGACGACTTTCAAATAATTTTTATTGAATTAGTAGCTATGATTATCACTTGATTGAATCATAACTACAATAATATTAACATCTAATCATCACTAAAGCACGTTGATCAATTATCCTTATATTGGAAAAATTTTTTATTTAAAGTGGTTCAAGTAAACGAAAATTATTTAAAACTCAAAGCAGGATATTTATTTCCTGAAATTGCTAAAAGGGTTAAGTTATATTCTCAAACGAAAAATAGTACTGACTTAATAAAGCTTGGGATAGGGGATGTCACACAACCACTACCAAAAGCCTGCAGAGACGCCATGAGCAAAGCTTTAAGTGAAATGGGAACAATTGAAGGTTTTAGAGGTTATGGACCAGAGCAAGGTTATTCTTGGCTTAGAGAAAAAATTTCGCAGCAGGATTTCATTTCAAGAGGCTGTAAAATTTTACCTGAAGAAATATTTGTTTCAGACGGTTCTAAATGCGACAGTAGCAATATTTTAGACATACTTGGTAAAGATAATTCAATTGCTGTTACAGATCCTGTTTACCCTGTTTATGTAGATAGTAATGTTATGACGGGAAGAACCGGAGAGGCTCTTGAAAATGGTACTTATAAAGGATTGACATATCTTGCAATAAATGAGGAAAACAACTTTGTGCCAGAAATACCAAAAAATAAAATTGACATTTTATATCTTTGTTTTCCAAATAATCCTACTGGTGCAACAATCACTAAAGATGAACTTAGAAAGTGGGTTGAATATGCTGTTCGAAATAAATCTTTAATTCTTTTTGATGCAGCTTATGAAGCATTTATTCAAGATAAAGATATTCCTCATTCAATTTATGAGATTGAGGGAGCAAAGGATTGTGCCATTGAATTTAGATCTTTTTCAAAGAATGCAGGTTTCACCGGAGTAAGATGTGCCTATACAGTAATACCTAAAAATCTGTTAGGTTTAAGTTCAACTAATGAGCAAATAGAATTATGGCCTCTTTGGAATAGGCGACAATCTACAAAATTCAATGGTGTAAGCTATATAGTTCAAAGAGGAGCAGAAGCAGTTTATTCTCTTGAGGGAAAAAAAGAGGTGAGAGGGTTAATTGATTTTTATATGGAAAATGCAAAAATTATGAAAAATAGACTTGAGGATGCAGGATATAAAGTTTATGGAGGGTTCAATGCTCCTTATATTTGGATCAAAGTTCCTGATGAAATGTCCTCTTGGGACTTTTTTGATTTTCTTCTTCAAAAAGTAAGTGTGGTGGGTACACCTGGAAGTGGATTTGGATTAGCAGGAGAAGGTTATTTTCGTCTGTCAGCTTTCAACTCACGATCAAATGTTATTGATGCAATGGAAAGAATAATTAATATATAATTATTAGTAGAATTTAGAATTTAAGAAATTCATGCCATCTATAAAGTTAGAACGAAGTCTAAGTAATAATTCAGCAGTGATTGAAAAGAAACCTGCTGAGTTAAAAAATAAATCCCCAAAATATAAGGTTTTACTCCATAATGACCCAGTTAATTCTATGGAGTATGTCACCATATCACTACGAGAAGTAGTTCCGCAATTAAGCGAACAAGATGCTATCGCAATAATGCTTGAGGCACATAACACGGGTATAGGTTTGGTGATTGTTTGTGATTTAGAGCCAGCAGAATTCTACTCAGAATCATTAAAATCAAAAGGAATTTCTAGTTCAATTGAGACAGAAGATTAATAACGGTTGATTTTATTATTTAGAATGAGCTAATTTCCTTTCTGATAAGGGACGGACTTTTAAGGATTCTTTTAAGGAAGACTTTCCATATTCTCTCTCAAGAATGTCGATAACTGTTTTGCCAAATTCGTCTTCTGGATTATCAAAAGCTTCTAGACAAACCTGACCAAGTTTTTTTCCTAATGAGCCTGGATTCCAGAGAAGTTTTCTAGCTGTCCAAGGCATCATACTCATTGGATTATAATTTGGCTTCAAAATTTTATTTTCCAAGGCGTACTTCTCAAGAAGAGTGTGAGGTTGCAAACCTATAAAGAATATAGCTGGATCAACTAAGCCTTTACCAAAAATATTTTCTAATTCTCTATGGTAAGCAATTGTTTGACTTATAGTGCTAGGCGTTTCATCAAAAACATTAAATGAATAATTGACTGAAACATGATTCTTAAAACCTGATTTTACTAGCATTCTGCAATTATTTAATACAGTTTCAAGGTCATAGGCTAATCTCATTTTTCTGACAAGTTCTTGAGATCCCGACGTAATACCTATTTCAAAATAGCTCATACCTGTATCAACCATAAGCTGAGCTAACTCAGCATCAATATTATCTGCTCTGATGTATGCAGCCCAATTAATATCTTCCCAGCCTTGATCTTTAATTGCTTGCAAAAGTGTTTTTGCATCTTCAATATGTTTTTTGGCGGGAATAAACTGTGCATCAGTGAACCAAAATCCTCTTACTCCAAGATCATATAATTGCTTCATTTCTTTGATTACTTCGTTAACGGGATTTACGCGAACCTGCTTCCCCTCCACAACCGTATAAACACAGAAACAACAATTATGAGGACAACCTCTTTTTGTTTGCACCCCAACGTAGTAATCTCCACTTTCTATATACCAATTGAATTCAGGCCATATTGACTTAATATATTTATAATTGCAGGCAGTTTTAAAAGTACCTGAAGGCTGTTCATGAATTAATCTTTTCCGAGGTTTTTGTCCAGCAACATAACATCTTTCTTCCTCTATTGAATCTCCTCTAATAATTTTTTCTATGAGATTTTCTCCCTCTCCAACAGAAATTACAGTTCCTTTTGGAAGTAAATTTCCTAATTGTTCATAGAAAACGCTAACAGCCCCACCTCCCAAAATCACTTTCACATTTTTATTGTATTTTTGTGCTCTTTTTAATCCAAACTTCACTAAAGAAGTATTTCTATATATTTCTCCGTAATGAGATGCAATTAATTTTAGTCCTCCCCAGGATCCTCTAATTTTTTTAAGGATATTTTTTGAGTAGAAGACTTCAAAAGAGTTTTGTAGGGGATTTCCACTTCTACCATCAACAGGTGCATAAATTTGTATATCTCTCCATGAAAAAATAATTAGATGTGGCCTAAATTGATCAATTTTTCTAGCTAAAAATTTGGAAACTTTGTTAGATGGAATTATTGCTAGATCAATGAATTGCTGCTCTATGCTTGGAAAACATTTATGGATATGGTCTACTAAGTAAATAGGTCCTATTGGAAATATTGGATTACATGGCAATCTTACAGTTAGGATTTTTCCATAATTATTTCTTTGATAATTTTTTTTATTGAATTTTTTGATATTAAAAATCATGCCATGAAATTCAAATGAATTTTTATTTTCTAAGAATCTAACTACTTTATTACTAATTTGGTGAAATTAAAAATCTTTTAAATTCAAATATCAGAAATCATATAAATCCAACATACTTTGAGGAGTTTTAATCCATCAATCCATCTTGATATATTTGGGGCTCCAGATTTTCTAGCGTAATACCTAACAGGATAGTTAAGTATTTTAATATTATTTTTTGCTGCTTCAAATATTATTGTGAAGTCTCCAAATGGATCCGACTTAGAATCCCAACTACCATTTTTTTTCATGAGCTTAAAGAATTTTCTTGAAAAAACTTTTGTTCCACAAAGTGAATCTGATACTGGCTTATTTATGAGAATTGATAAAAATATTGCGAAGAGTCTATTCCCTATATAATTCGCCCATCTCATTGCATCTTTTTCCATTGGGAAAGTTGTCCGGGCACAGTTAATTAGAATGTTTTCATTTTTGGTTGATTCCATAATTGCTGCAATACTGTCATTAATATCTACAGTAAAATCACTATCAATTATGGCGAGAGTTTCACCTGAAGAAATATTAAAACCTTCTACGACGGCATTTTTCTTACCTTTAGAAGTTTGTTTCAATAAAATAATTGTAAAAAAATCTGAGTAATTTCTTTTTAACTCCTTAAGAGTCTCATAAGTATTATCACTGCTGTTACCTTCTACAAATATAATTTCTAATTTATTGTGTATTTTTTTGAATTTATTTAATGCATTTATAAAAAGTTCTTTATTACCAGCTTCATTTCTTGCAGGAATTACTATTGATATTAAATGATTAGAAAGGTTTTCACTATATTTATAAAAAAATACCTCTATTTCAAAGGCAAGTTGTTTGATAATTGGTAGTTTGCGAAAAATATTTTTTAAAGTTTGTGGGATAAGTTTAGTTGATAGAGGAGTTAATTTTTTCGCTTTCCATCTAATTGATCTATAGTTATAAATCTCTGCAAGAGATTCAATATCACATAAAGTTATTCTGGCTTTGCTGGTAGTTTCTCTGAAAAGTCTTGAGTCTAATCTTAGCCATCTAGTTATTGGTTCCCAAGTATTTCCACGGACTTTAATTGAAATAAATTCATCATCGTTTTTGAATAATTGATGTAATTCATTATTCGTTAAATTCCAAGTATTAATAGATTTCATTCTATAAAGTTTGTTAAAGACAGTTTAGTATGTATGGATTAGTTACTTTTTTATTATTAATTTCCATGGCTCTAAAATATCATTTTCATATATAACATCAAAAGAATAATTATTGTTTTTTATATCTTTAAATATAGTTGTCCATGCTAATTCTGATTTTTTTAAATCATCAATAGTTTTTAATCCTTCACCTAGTTGTGGAGTTAATAACGAAATCCTTATTATTTTTGATTGAGATTGAGAATTATTTATTCCAGATTTGTCAACTTTTACGGGGTGATCTTTTACTATCTCAAGAGATGAGACGTATTCCATGGTTTCTCTTATCTCTCTCGATCTATCTGTGAATAGTCCTGATTGCAATAAAAATGAAGTCAATAAGTATGGCCCAATTATCAGAGTTATCAATATCTCTTTGAAAGTCTGTCTATGATTTATGAATAACCAAGATAATCCAAAAAAAGATAAACCAAGAATTAGAAATGTATTTTCTTTAAAGTTAAAGTTAGTTATATTTTTAAAAATAAAATAGTGAGCTATGGCCAAGGTTATTGTAAAAACCGGAACTAATTTTGAAGTGATAAATATAGAAATATGTTTATATCTTTTAGTGTTAAATAAGTATTCTATCCCTACATAAGAATTAAGTGTAAATATAGATGAGAGTTGTAGAGTATAGTAGGGAGTTTTCGTGGAAAATATACTGAGTATTCCTATTAAAATTAACGGAAAAAAGGTTAATAAATATTTTTTTTCTTTACTTGCGGAGACATTTAATATTGTGCCAGTAATTCCAAAAATACTCCATGGCAGGAATGTTACTGGGATATTCCAAAAATAATAATAGAAAGGATTTGTGAAAGTATTTTCATTAGAGAGATTGTTAAACTTTTCAAACAAGTAAATAATAATATTTTTCTCTAAGTGAGGGTTAATAGATAGTGTCCAAATTAAAAACGGAATAAATCCCACTAAAAGTCCCAGCCAAAATACTTTATTTAATAAAAGAGTCTTTTTTGAATATAAATATGGTATGAGTGATAGTAGAGGAACAAATACTAAAAAAGTCTTCATCATAAAAGATAAACCAATCCAAATGCCAAAAAGAAGAATATAGAATTTGTCATTTTTACTTTTTATTTTGACTAAAGAAAATACACCAATGGTTACTAAACATGAATAAATGACATCTTGAGTGGCTAAGTGTGAGTAGTCAAACCATAGAAAAGTAGTAGAGAGTATTAGTGGAGATATAATTGCGTATTTTTTATTAAATAATTCTTCATGTAATTTGTAAGTTATGAATAGCATCAATATTGCAGCAACTGTTGTAGGCAGATATGCGGAAAACATATTTCTTCCAAAGATATCTTGTGACTTTGCAATTAAAAACTGTAAACCTATTGTTCTATCCAAAATATAGTCATCCCACCAAAGAGGAATTGTCCAGTTTCCTTTATCCAATATCCACCTAGCTTGAAGTGCATAAAATCCTTCATCAAAAGCAATATAACTTCTTTTGCCAAAATAAAATATTAGAGGAATAAAAATGAATAGTTTAAAAAGATTTTTAAATTTAGAAATTCTACTAATCATTCTTGTGTTTAAATTGCTTTTTACATGCCGATAATTGGACTTGAACCAATGACCTACTGTTTACGAGACAGTTGCTCTACCACTGAGCTATATCGGCAATATTCAAGTGTTGATATTTTCTCCTAGAATTTATTTTAAAATTTTTATAATTTATGTCAAAAATAGATCCCGAGTTAAAAAAGAAATTGTTAAGGGAATCCCAATCTCCTTTCAAGGGTTTGAGGAGAATATTGTGGTTAGCATTTAGTGGATCGGCATTTTTAGGACTTCTAATAATGCTTTCCAAAATTGCTAGCGGTAGTGAATTACAACAAAATAACCTTCTTATACAAGTTGTATCCTGTATAGTTTTTCCTTCTTTATTATATTTAGATAGGAATAAAGATGAATAAGTTTGATATTTAATTATTGAGCTAATGTCCTCTTCTTAGTTACAAATTTGAATGCTTCGATAACGTCTCCTTCGATCCAAGAAGAGAATTTATCGCAGCCAACTCCACATTCAAATCCTGTATTCACCTCTTTCACATCATCTTTGGACCTTTTTAGAGAGTCTAAATTTCCCTCAAAAATTACTTTGCCAGATCTCACAACTCTAAGAGAACAATTCCGTTGTAATTTGCCAGATTGTATGTAACATCCTGCAATAGATCCTTTGCCAACTGCGAAAGTTGCTCGAACTTCTGCTTCACCTAATGATTCTTCTACAAGATCTGGTTCAAGTAGACCTTCCATAGCCAACTGAATATCTTCTAGCAGTTTATAGATTACTTCATATTCTCTTATGTCAACATCATTAGCATCCGCTGCTCTTTTTGCTCCAGATGCCAAAGATGTATTAAACCCGATAATTACCGAACCTGATGCAGCTGCGAGATCTATGTCTGTCTCAGTAATTTCTCCAGGGGCAGAAAGTAATACTCTGACTTGAACTTCATTTTTTGGTAATTGTTCAAGTGATCCTAATATGGCTTCAACACTACCCTGAACATCTGCTTTAAGAATTAAGTTTAACTCTTTTAATTCGCCATCACTAACTTGAGTTGATAAGGTAGATAAGCTAACTCTCCTAGAGGCCATTTGCTGAGCTAATTTTGTGGCCCTAGCATCAGTGGCTCTATCTCCTACAATAGCTCGAGCAGTTTTTTCATCAGCATAGACTTCAAATTCGTCGCCTGCTGTTGGCACCTCACTAAAGCCTAAAGCTTCAACTGGAAATGAGGGCCCTGCTTCTTTGATTCTGTTACCATGTTCGTCAACCATCGCTCTAATTTTTCCAAGGACTGATCCTGCAGCTAAAACATCACCAGATTTTAAGGTGCCATTTTGTACTAAGAGAGTAGCCACAGGCCCTTTGGCTTTATCTAAATGAGCTTCAATTACTGTACCTTTTGCAGATCTGTCAGGGTTTGCCTGTAGATCTTCAACCTCTGAAACTAATAAAATCATTTCGAGTAATTTATCAATATTTTGCTTTTTAATTGCACTTACTGGAACCATCACAGTATCTCCACCCCAATCTTCAGCAATTAAATCTTTTTCAGAGAGTTCCTGCTTCACTCTTTCAGGGGATGCTCCTTCCTTATCAATTTTATTAATTGCAACCACAATTGGGACCTTTGCAGCTCTTGCATGGCTGATGGCTTCAAGTGTTTGAGGTCTGCATCCATCATCTGCTGCTACTACAAGAACAGCTACATCAGTCACTTTTGTACCCCTTGCTCTCATTGCTGTAAAGGCTTCATGTCCAGGAGTATCAAGAAAAGTTAATTTTTTCTTTTTAGATTCATGTTCAAATTCAACTTGATAAGCTCCAATGTGTTGAGTTATCCCTCCTGCTTCTCCCGATGCTACTCTTGATTCCCTTATGGAATCTAAGAGACTTGTTTTCCCATGGTCTACATGACCCATTACAGTGATAACAGGTGGTCTTTTTATTAGACTATCTATATCATCAGATTCAATCATATCTACTGTTTTCTCAGCAGCTTCTTGTATATCATCTTGCAAAACAGGTACTCCAAATTCTTCTGCTACTGTTTCAATGGTTGCCAAGTCAAGAGATTGAGTTACAGTTGCAGTTATCCCTTTAAAGAACAGAGATTTAATTATTTCAGAACTTTCAAGACTTAATTTATCAGCTAATTCTTGAACTGTTAAATTATCTTCCGGAACTATAATCATTTCAGGTCTTATTTGTTTGGCTTCTTTTGCCGCCTTTAATTCCATAGCTCTTCTTTTTTGCCTTTGCCTTGTGGTCTCTTTTTTCTTCTTCTTGAATTGCTTTATAGATTTCTGAGATTTAGTTTCATCAGACTTTTCTTTCTTAGGACGAGCTAAACTTGCAGACAATATTGAAATTTTTTCACCAGAGTATCCACTTGTTTCAGATGTTAATGAATCATCATTTTCTCCGATAATATGAACTTTCTGTCTTTGTTTTTGGGGGTTTTTATTTCTCAATGCTTCTAGTTTTGCACTATCATCCCAATCTGTCTTTCCTGGTTTTTTTGAACTATTTGAAAACACTCTGTGAGGTGCTTTTTTGGAACTAGGAGTAGCATTTGGGCGGTTATTAGGAGCTTTTACCTTCTGATTAGGAGCTTCAAGTTTTTGTTTTTCTTTATTCTTTACACCTAAGTTATCTTTCTCTGGATTATTAGTTTTTTGCAGTTTTAAAAGTTCATTAGGTGAAACTGGTTTTCTAATTCCTGAAGTCCTTTGCCCACTGTATTTAGAATCAGCTCTAGTATTCATACCAGGCCTGTTGGGGGCACCAACTCTATTAGGCATGCCAGGTCTGTTGGGAGCATCAGCTCTATTAGGCATACCAGGCCTATTGGGGGCACCAACTCTATTAGGCATGCCAGGTCTATTGGGAGCACCAGCTCTATTAGGCATGCCAGGCCTGTTGGGAGCACCAGCTCTATTAGGATTTACTTGTTTAGTAAAGGAGCCTGACCTACCTTGATCTGATGGTTCGTTTCTTAATCCAGGTCTGTTGG
>NZ_JNAR01000004.1 GCF_000760095.1 Prochlorococcus marinus str. MIT 9401 | reverse complement strand
AATATGGAGATTATGTAAGTGGCAAAAGACTTATTAATAGTGATACGAAGAAAGAAATGCAGAAAATTCTAAAAGATATTCAAGATGGGACTTTCGCAAAGAATTTTGTGGAAGAATGCGATAAAAACAAACCCTTAATGACAAAATTAAGAGAAGAGAACTCAAAACATGAAATTGAGAAAGTAGGTAAAGGACTGCGCTCGATGTTCAGTTGGCTGAAATAAATTTATTTTTAATATTTCTTGGATCGATTGGTTTTGATTTATTGATTGGCGACCCAAGATCCTTAATACACCCTGTTCAAATAATCGGCTTTTACATAAAAAAACTATCTGATTACCTCATAAATAATTTTGAAGAAAATAAAAAAATATTATTTTGGGGTGGCTTCATTATCTCTATATCCACTATTGGATTAAGTTTTAGTTTAGGGAAATTGATAGAACTCAGTTATATACAATCAAAAAATCATTTTTTAGGTGGATTGTTTATTTTTTTTGGACTTTCAAGTTGTATTGCGACTAGGGGACTTATTTCTAGTGTAAGAGAGATTGCAGAGCTGATAGAACGCAAGGAAATTAATGACCAAAATAATAAAGTAATAAAAGAGAAGGTTCAAAGAATAGTCAGTAGGGATGTGAGTTCATCTTCCATAGAACATCTTTTGAGATCAAGTACCGAGAGTCTTACCGAAAATTCTGTTGATGGAATATTTGGGCCATTATTTTGGATTTTTATTGGAATCGTTTTTATGAAGTTTTCAATTTTCCTACCAGGGCCTCTGTCACTTGGTTTTTCTTATAAAGCAATAAGTACTTTAGATTCAATGATAGGTTACAAATATGATTACTTTAGGTATTTAGGTTTTTTCAGTGCAAAAATCGAAGATATTTTTACGTTTCTTCCTTCAAGATTAGTTTTAATCACACTGCCTCTAGTTAGTAGCAAATTTAATCAATATATCTCAATCATAAAAAAAAGTTATCTAGATGGTAAAAAATATGATTCACCTAATGCTGGGATTTCAGAAGCTATATTTGCCTATATTTCCGGGATTAAACTAGGAGGAAGAAGTAAATACAAAAAAGAAATTATTGAGAAGCCAATAATCAATGCGAATGGAGATACCTGTACTGGAGAGAAAATTAAATTAATTTGTCGATTAATTTTGAGATTACAGTTTTTATGGATAATAATTTTTTTTATCTTAATTTTTGTATTATCTAAAATTTAATTTAATGATAAATTAGTCTAAAAATTATTAATATATACAAAAAAAGAATCTATGCAAGAAAAAGACTCACCAATGGAAAATCAAAATGATGAATTTAATAATAAATCAGCAACTGATAATGAAGACTCAAAATGGGTAGACAATCAGGGGGACGAAGTAAAGAATGTTTTTGGATTTAATAGCAGCGCTGAGCTTGTGAATGGTAGAGCAGCTATGATCGGATTCTTAATGCTCATATTAACCGAGTTAGTTTTTAGGGGTAGACCTGTGACCTCCTCAATTTTTGGTATCAATTAAAAATGGAAGAAAAAAAATCTAACTCAATAAAAGTTATCTTATACATATCTGTTTGGGTAATAATTTGGGGAACATTAGGTTCTTTCATAGATTATCCTCTTTATAAAAATAAAATTTACCAAGAAGGCAGCCTATATCAATATCTTACTTTCACAATTACAGCAATAATATCAATAATAGGTGCAAAGTTTTTTTATAAGAAATTTGATTTATAAAAATTTGTACCTAAATTTCTTTATAATAGTGGCTGGTTCTTTTTTGTCATTTGACTCGTAAAGTATCCACTGATGTGTCTCAGTATCATGATCACATCCATAATTTCCAGATATGTTCTCGTAACTTGAAAGATATGAATGACAATTCTGGTCTGCCTCAAAAGCAGAGTCGTAACCTGTTAAAAAATATATTAAAAATAGAAGGGTTACTAACAACAAAAATACTTGAAAAACTAAATTTACTTCCTTCATAAGAATTTCTAAAATTTAAATATATCATTTAAATAATTTTTTCGATCTAAAAATATTTAACGACCAACATTAAAAACAAAGTCATGGAAATCTTGATTGTTTAAGTAAAGGATGACTAGCAATATTAAAATTAAATTTAAGCCTAATACTATTGATCCAAAAATATTGATTTGTTTTTTGCCTGGCAAAGTATAAGTAAATTTTTTACCTTTAAGAAAAGCTGCTAAGCCTTTTTTTTCTTTTTTTGATTCTTTTATTTCAGTATCAATTTTAATTTCATTATCAGAGAAACCTTTTACCATTACAAATTAAATTCCAAATTTATAATATTCCAAAAAAATAAAATTTTTCTATAGTTAACAATTTTTAATCACATATGGGGTCATATATGAAATTCTCTCATTTGAGAAATTTCTTAAAAAATAAGCTTCAACAATTGCCGACTGCAACCCCAATAAACTTGATTGACATTTGAATCTTTGTTGATCAAATACAACTAACTGAAGTTTTTCTATTTCATAAACTAACTCTTTACAAACTTGGTTTTGAGAATCTTTAATACAATCACTAGATTCCTTTAAAATCTTTGATTTTATTGGTATTGTCTCTGCCATAACAAAATTAGACACAAACAAAAAGTTAAGGAATAAAAAAGTCAAATGTTTCATTACTTCTTTAGACTTCAACATTTGAGTTACCTTATTAGGAGTTTTGGTCATTGAGCTAATAGCATTTTATTGAAATTCAAAAAAAAAGATGCTCTATAAGAGCACCTTGGTATTAAAGAAAGAAATAGATTAAAAAGTTTACCCTTGAACTCTATCCTTAAAAAGTTTACCTGCTGAAAATGTTGGAACTCTTTTAGCAGGTATTGCAATTTTTTCGCCTGTCTTAGGGTTTAATCCCTGTCTTGCAGAACGATCTCTTGGTTCGAAAGAACCAAATCCTAGTATGGAGACTTTTTTGCCTTCCACTACTGAATCAACAATAGTTTCAATAGCTGCATCAACAACTAAAGAAACATCCGTTTTTGTGAGCTCTGTACGAGCAGCAACAAGATTTACTAAATCAGCTTTGTTCATTGAATTGTTTGTAAAGCAGAGATTTAAAGACAAGAGTTTTAATCAAGCCTAAAAACCTCGAACTTGCATATCATATGGAGCAAATTCAAATACGGCAACCGAAAATGCCGGCGGCGCAAAGCTTTATACAAATCTTAGAGACATTTTTAGCTAAGATTTTTATTTTTATAGGGGCATATTTTTCTTATATAAAAAATAGCCTCTTTAATAATAAAACAGCAAAAGCCATTGGTATCACAAGATTTAGCATTAAAAAATCTAACTTTATTTATTAAAGGGAGAAATGTCAAAGGGTCATAAAGTTAAGAATTTGAAGTATTTATTATGTTTTATTAATTTTCAAAATATTTCGTTCTCATCACATGAAAAAGCAAGATTTGTATTTTGAAATCAAGAAAAATCTGGTTTTCTCATTATTAAACTTTCTCTTTAAATCGTTTTATGCACTGAGTAAATGGGTGAAAAAATTGTAATTAATTAGAAAATCTATACTCTCCAAGATCTAATAAAGTTGATTAGTGAAACCTTAATTTTAAGTTTTTTTTTCATTTTGCATCTATTATTCATATATCAGTTATTTGAATAAATTATCCCAATATTTGTTTAATCAATGATAAAGAGAAAGTGACTCATATCAATAAAGGTAACCCATTCCCTTTAGGAAGTTCTCTAACTTCACGAGGAGTTAATTTTTCCCTAATAGCCACAAATGCAGAATATGTAGAAATTTTATTCTTTGAAAAAGAAGACTCTATTTTCCCAAAAACTACATTGAAATTAGATAAAACCCATAATACTGGTCCCTACTGGCATGTTGAAATAAAAAATCTAAATGAAGGTTGTATTTATGCTTATAGAATAAAACAAAAAAATAATGAAATTAATAATAACTACGAAAAAAAAGTATTACTTGATCCATGTTCAAGAGGTATTTCTGGATGGGAAAGTTATAAAAGAGAAAATGCATTAAAAACTCAAGAAAATACTCATTCTTGTCTTAAAAGCGTTGTTTGTGATAGAAAATTATTTAATTTTAAGGATTATCCAAGACCGAAACATTCTTGGGAAGAAACAATCATTTATGAACTCCATATCAAATCCTTCACTGAATCAATTGATAAAAATGAAAGTTGTTGCAAGAAATTTTTAAAAAAAATTCCATATCTCAAAGAACTAGGTATTACAACAATTGAATTACTTCCAATTTTTTGTTTTGATCCAACTGATGCACCAAATGGTTTAAAGAATTTTTGGGGTTATAGTCCCATCAATTGGTTTACCCCTCATTTTGAATATCTTTCGAATGAATCTGCCCAAAAGAATAGAGAGGAATTCAGAAGATTAGTAGAAGAATGTCATAAAGCAGATATTGAAGTCATCTTAGATGTTGTATACAATCACACTTCTGAGGGAGATTCTCAAGGACCTGCAATATCTTGGAAAGGTATAGATGAAAATCTTTATTACTTTATAGGAGAAGATAAAAATTATCAGGACGTCTCTGGGTGCGGTAATACTATCGCAGCAAATAGAGGATTAGTTAGAAAACTAATAATTGAATCATTAAAATGTTGGTCGAGTGAATTTGGCATAGATGGTTTTAGATTTGATTTAGGTATTGCCCTATCAAGAGGAGAAAATCTTTCGCCACTCGATAATCCTCCACTTTTTGAAGATATAGAATGTGAACCAGAACTTGTTGATATAAAGTTTATAAGTGAACCCTGGGATTGTGGTGGTTTATATAAATTGGGTGATTTCCCATCTAAGAATACTTTTACTTGGAATGGTCATTTTAGAGATGACTTGCGTAAATTTTGGAAGGGAGATAAAGATACAGCTTGGAATATGAGCGATAAAATAAAAGGTAGTCCATCAATTTATAAAGAAGATAAAATTCTCCCAAAATCAATAAATTTTATTACTTCACATGATGGATTCACTCTAAAAGATTTAGTAACTTTCAATAGAAAACATAATTTTGCCAATAGCGAACAAAATAGAGATGGAGATAACCATAACAATTCTTGGAATCATGGTATAGAGGGACCAACTTCAAACTTATTAATAAATGATTTAAGAAAGAGACAACAAAAAAATCTTATTCTTAGTTTACTTATTTCTAAAGGTGTTCCAATGGTACTTATGGGTGATGAGATAGGAAGGTCACAAGGCGGTAACAATAATTCTTGGTGCCAGAATAATTTATTGGGCTGGATGAATTGGGAACATGGTCAACAAGATTTAGAATTATTGGAATATTTTAAATACGTCATAAAAATTCGAAAGAAACTAATAGATTTTTTTAATCCATCATTCTTCCCTAACAATCAACCCAATCAAAAGATTCCAACATATCATTGGCATGGAACAAAGTTAGATAGCCCAGATTGGAGTAGTTGGTCTCACACAATTGCCTTTAGCCTTAATAAAGGCAATACTAATCCGCAGATATGGATAGGTTTAAATGCATATTCAAATAGTATCGATTTCCCCTTGCCGAAATGTAAATATAATTGGTTAAAAGTTATTGACACTAGCATGCCTTCGATTTTTGAACCCTTAACTATAAATGAAAAAACCGTTTCAATAAAGAGTAGAAGCTCTTTATTAATCATTTCAGAAGAAGTATTTGGGTCAAAAAATAATATATTCTAAAAGCGGGCGGCGGGAATCGAACCCGCATCTTCAGCTTGGAAGGCTGAGGTTTTACCACTAAACCACGCCCGCATTAAGTAATAGAATTACCATTGCAATAATACATTATCAAACAATCAACAAAGTAAAAAGATTGGAAAATTCACACTCGAAAAAAAATATTACTCGATCAACAACAAGATTAATGTTCTCTTATGGACTAGGAGACGCAGGTACAGGTTTAGTCGCGACGCAATTTGGTTTTTTTCTGTTTAAATTCTTTATTTCTGCTGGTTTACCAGTAATTATTGCAGGTTCATTATTAATGTTAATAAAAATATGGGATGCAGTAAATGATCCGTTAATTGGATGGTTAAGTGATCGTACCAAATCTAGATGGGGGCCTAGAATCCCTTGGATGGTGGCAGCATCTGTTCCTCTTGGTTTCTCTTTAGCTGCGATATGGTGGACGCCCACTGGTTCCGTGCTAACCAAGACTATTTACTTTGCAATAATTTCTATAGTCGTAATGACTGCTTATACAAGTATTAATCTCCCTTTTGCAGCTCTATCTACTGAAATTTCTGAAAAAACAGCAATAAGAACAAGACTGAACGCATCTAGATTTACTGGCTCAATAATTGCAGGACTAACTGGTTTGATTATTGCTGGAATTGTATTAGGTTCTGAAGGATCAGCAAATAATGAATATTTTTTAATGGGTAAAATAAGTGGATGCATTGCAGTTGTTGCAACATTAATTTCTTGTTGGGGATTGGCTCCATTCGCAAAAAAAGCAAGAAGGCCTTCAGGAAAAGTTGAAGCAATAACACTTCAATTCAAAAGGATCTTCAGAAATAAAAAATTTCTAAAAGTTATTACTCTTTATATTCTTCTCTGGTGCGCCTTACAATTGATGCAAACGGTAGCGTTAATCTATGTAGAGGATGTACTGAATGTACCAACATATATTGCGAAGTGGATCCCGATACCTTTCCAAATTAGCGCTTTAGTGGGTTTACAAATATGGACCAGAGTATCAAATAAATTGAATAGGATTTCAGCTTTAAACTATGGATCGATTATGTGGATTGTTTCATGTACGGCGGCTTTATTTTTACCCTCTTTATCAAAAATTTCAGGAGTTGGAGATAGTTTATTCCTAAATGCAAGTAACATATTTCTGTTCATTCTCTTAATTTTTATAATCTGCCTTATTGGAATTGGAGCTTCAACCGCTTTTCTTATCCCTTGGTCACTACTTCCTGATGCGATAGATGAAGATCCAGAGAAACCAGCCGGACTATACACTGCTTGGATGGTACTTATTCAGAAGATTGGTATTGCATTTAGTGTTCAATTATTAGGATTTTTATTGTATTTATCTGGTTATCAATCATGCATTGTTGATAAAGACGGTCTAAATATTATTGAACAATGCTACTCAGCACAATTAACTATTAGATTATGTATTGGTTTGATACCCTCAATACTGGTAATAATTGGTCTTTTAATCATGAGAAATTGGGATCGAAAATTAATTACAAACTAATATAAAGATATGTATTACCTTAATTTTCTCAAAAGACTTCTAAGCAGCTTAATCATTGGAGGGCAAGCGATTAATTTTATCTTTAAGGGTAAAATTTCCAAAAATGATCTCTTTGACCAACTTATGGAGGCAGGTCCTGGAAGTTTGTTAATTGTATTAATTACAGGAATTGCCGCAGGTACAGTTTTTAATATTCAAGTTGCTTCACAACTTACAAGCATGGGGGTTTCAAGTGAAATTGGAGGTTTATTAGCAGTAGGCATGGCGAGAGAAATGGCTCCTCTTCTAACTGCTACATTAATGACTGGAAAGGTTGCGACTGCATATGCTGCTCAACTGGGCACTATGAAAGTTACTGAACAAATTGAGGCAATTACCATGTTAAGGACCGAACCAGTCCAATACTTGGTAGTTCCAAGGTTACTATCGATGGTAATAATGTCTCCAATACAGTGTCTTTTGTTTTTATCTGTAGCTTTATGGAGCGGACAAATTTGGAGCACAATTTTTTATAAAGTTCCTCCAATAGTTTTTTGGACATCTGTAAGATCAGGTAATGTAAGTTTAACTAGTACAGACTTAACTTCAATGTTAATAAAATCTGTAGTCTTCGGATTACTTATTTCAATCATTGCTTGTGGATATGGACTCACAACTAAAGGTGGTCCAAAGGAGGTTGGAACAAGTACAACAGGCGCAGTTGTGATGACTCTCGTTACTGTATCTTTAATGGATGTGTTTCTAACACAAATTTTATTTGGATGATCCTATGTTTAACACTAAATCAAAAAAAGAGGAGCCAGTAATCATATCTCCATCATTTCAGTTGCCAATCATTCTAATAGTTTTAAGTTTTATGCTTTTGTTTTTGAATATTGGTTCTTTGCCAACGATAGTTTTTGCTTCTTTTAGCTTTTTTTTATTACTTCAGTCATTCACCTTAAGAATAAAAATAACAAATGATGATTTTATCGTTTTACAATTAGGGAAGGAGATTAGAACTTTTCCATTCAAAAACTGGATTTCATGGAAATTCTTTTTCCCTTTTATCCCAGGTATTTTTTATTTTAGAGAAAAGTCCAGTCCTCATTTATTACCAATTTTATTTAATCCAAAGCAATTAAAAGATGAGCTCATAAAAAAAGTTGACTCCCTGGAAATTAAAAATTCTTAAAATTCAGACTTTGCCTATTCTTCAAAATTACTTAAATGACCAATAAAGAAATTTCCGACAATAATCCTGAAAAGGAATTAATAATAGATAAGTCAAGTTCAGATGATAAAACCAAACAATTTAGTAAGAAAAATACAACACAAAATAAAAAAATTACACCAAAAAACGACAAATCAAATAAATCTTTCGATGAAATTTCTAATGAAATTTTTAGAGATCTCGTTTCAAAAAAAGACTCTTTAGTTAAAGAAATAAAAGAATTAGAAACAAAAAAAAATGAAATAGAAAAAGATATTGAATCAAATTTCAAAGGACAGTCAGATAATATCGCCAAGAGAGTGAAAGGCTTTCAGGAGTATTTAACTGGAGCTTTGCAGAATCTTTCACAAAACGTTGAGAAACTTGAATTAGTTTCTCAACCAATAATCGTAAAGCCATCTCCACTCGATGAAAAAAAACAAGACAATGTAACGAGCAATGTGGTTAATGTTCCTGCTCTTTCTGAAACATTTAAGCCAGATGAAGAAATTATAAAAAGTTGCTTTTCAAGTTTTACAGAACAACCGGACTTTTATGCAGAACCTTGGAAATTAAGAAGGAGTCTTGATTCATCAGATATAGAAATTATGGATGATTGGTTCTTTAACATGGGCGGAAGAGGTTCTCTTGAAAGTAGAGGTTCTCGACAAAAAAATGTCTTGTTATCAGCGGGTTTAATATCTATTCTTGGCGAATTATATGGAGATCAGTTTCAGACTCTTATTTTAGCTTCGCAGCCTGAACGATTAGGTGAATGGAGAAGAATTCTTCAAGATTCACTTGGTCTTACAAGGGACGACTTTGGACCTAATAGTGGGATTGTTCTTTTTGAAAGGCCTGAAGGTGTCATCGAGAGAGCTGATAGATTAGAGGCGAATGAAGAATTGCCATTTATTATCATTGATGCTGCAGAAACCTCTGTTGAAATTCCAATACTTCAATTCCCATTATGGGTTGCATTTGCTGGTTCAGATAATGAAATTTTCGATGATCTTGAACTAAACTAAGCTTTATGAATATTTTAATAATTTTTACAAGTTATCTTTTAGGATCATTTCCGACAGGTTTTTTAATTGGGAAATATCTCAAAAATATAGATCTAAGAACTATAGGTTCTGGATCTACAGGTGCCACAAATGTCTTAAGAAATGTTGGAAAATGGCCAGCACTTTTTGTATTTATCATTGACGTTGGGAAAGGCCTTCTTGCAGTAAAAATTGCTCAATATTACACAGATCAAGGTTTAATAGAGGTTGTAGCAGGGATATCCGCTATCTCAGGACATATTTGGCCAATATGGCTTAGAGGTAAAGGAGGGAAAGCTGTCGCAACTGGATTAGGTATGTTTTTAGCTCTTTCTTGGAAAGTTGGACTCGCATCTCTTGGTATTTTTTTAATAGTCCTAACAAAAACTAAATTTGTTTCTTTATCCAGTATTTCAGCTGCAATCTTACTTCCTATTTTTATGTTTTTTTACCTAGGTAAATTTATTCACTCATATTTTTTTATAAGTTTAATTGTGGCATTATTAGTAATCTGGAAACATAGAACAAACATAAAAAGATTACTAAAGGGAGAAGAATCTAAAATTAATCAGAATCAATAGATTTAAATATTTCTATTAGAGCTTTGTTAGGATCTCCTGCTTTTGATATTGATCTACCAATGACTAGCTTAGAAGCGCCATTATCTATAGCTTCATAGGGAGTCATAATTCTATTTTGATCATCTTTACTGTCAATATTTAATCTGATGCCTGGTGTAATAAGTTCAAAATTATTTTTATAAATTGATCTCAACATTTTTACCTCCCATGGGGAACAAACACATCCATCTAATCCAGCATCATAAGATAATCTTGCAAGTCTCAATACATTTTCTTCAATTGAATTATTTCTATCAAGATCAGTTTGAAAATCTTTAAGAGAAAAACTTGTTAAAACAGTTATTCCTACAACAAATGGAGGTTTAACACTTACTGACGTAGCTCCTTCTAAAGATGCTTTCTTCGAATCCTTAAGGGCTTTTAAACCTGCTGAAGCATGAATAGAAATTATATCAACTCCTAATTTTGAAACTTCGAAACATGCCGAACGCATTGTATTTGGAATATCATGAAATTTTAAGTCTAAAAAAATTTTTTTATTTAAACCTTTTAATATTTCAACAGCTCTTGGACCTTCCCTAACAAAAAGCTCTAAACCAACTTTAACCCATTTAATATTAGGACATTTTTCCAGAAGTAATTTTGCTTGATTTACATCTAATCCATCAATTGCCAATATTATTTTATCTTCTGAATTAAATCTTTTATTCATGAATTTTCAGTTTTCAAACCTCTTAATTATTTTTTTCCCAATTTGCAGAATTTTCCCTTCCAAATCATTTTTTGAATTAAAAACTAAATCAGGATTGATTACTTTCTGACTATCAATTTTTACACCCCCACCTTTGATAGATCTTTTGGATTCGCTGCTAGATTTGAAAAGTTTTAGCGCACTTAGCAAGTAAAAAAACTTAACTGGAAAAACTATTTCTTTTAATGAAATCTCTGGAATTTCTCCAACTTTTTCTTTGTGCCCAAGAAATAATTTTTCGCAATTTGATTGCGCTTTTAATGCTTCTTGAGCCCCGTGGAACAAAGTAGTAACCTCTAAAGCCATTCTTCTCTGTAATTCACGAGGATTTGTGTTATCAAGCAAACTTAAATCTAATTCAGTAAGTAATTCAAAATAGGTAGGTATAATATTATCGGGTACTTTTTCTAATTTTGAATACATTGAAAGAGGATCATCAGTTAAACCGACGGTGTTAAATTCAGATTTACTCATCTTCTTAATTCCATCCAAGCCTGTCAAAATTGGCAACAGGACACCAAATTGAGGTTCTTGTTTAAAATGCCTCTGAAGATCTCTTCCTATTGCAATATTAAATTTCTGATCTGTACCTCCAAGCTCAATATCTGATTGAACAACCACCGAATCGTAACCTTGTAATAATGGATATAAAAATTCATGCAAAGCAATTGGAACTTGTGAAGTGTATCTTTTATTAAATTCCTCCTTAGCTAGCATTTGACCAACTGTTGCACTCCCCATTAACTCAATTATCGAATTAAGATCTAATCCTTTTAACCATTCACTGTTGTATCTAATTTCTATCCTATCTTTTGAATCAAAATCCAAAATAGATTCATTAGCTGATTTACCCATTCCTAGTTGGGTTAAGTATGTTTTTGCATTATCCTTAACTTGTTTTTCCGATAACTGCACTCTTGTTTTATTTTTTCCAGTTGGATCACCAATTTGAGCAGTAAAATCTCCAATAATTAAAACCGCAACATGTCCATTATCTTGGAATGCCCTAAGTTTTTTGAACAATATGCTGTGCCCAAGATGAATATCTGTTCCAGTTGGATCGATTCCTAGTTTAACCCTTAATTTTTTATTATTTTTTTTCGCATTATCGATTATCTCCGAGAAAGTTTGGTCTGTTCCCTTAATTGGAAAATATTCTTCTATTCCTCTTGACAGCCATGATGGCAATATTAAATTATCTGACATGAAGCTTTAAAAGTTAAATTTAAGAAGTTTTATCAAGTTCATCCTTCATTCTTATTAAGGTTTTATTCATCTGATCGAACATTTGATCAGGAGTAATCCCAAATTGACTTAACTGTGTCTTTAATTGTTCTACTGTCATTTTGGCTTGGAAATCTTCAGACAATTCAAATCTCTTCATAAAAACCTTGTAACGATCCATAAGAGATTCCATTTTTTTAATAAACAATTTTTTCCCTTCTCTATCAAATTTTCCATAATCAGAGCCAAGTTTCATAAGTTCTTGGTAATCCGTAAAAAGCTTTTTAGCTTCTTCTTGAACAATGTCTGACTCAAAGAATCCCATTTCTATTTTTTTACTTCGCAAGATTAAGGCTCAATTACAAGATAACAAGAATCTTTTAAATTGATTAGAACATTAATAAATTTTAGTTTATAAATAATTCTTTGATTTATATTTTTTCAGAATAAAATTAAGTAGACATGTTTCATAAATATTGGAAAAATTTAACGTAAATAATATTTCAAATCAAAATAGACAATTTGAATTATTTGGTTCAAATGTGAATACATCAATTAATTTTCAACACTCAAATAATCTAAAAATCAAAGGCAAAATCCTTACTCAATGGAGAACTAGAATCCATAATCATCAATTTAAAATTTCAAAGGATGCTCACAATAAAAATTTGCACCAAACTAGTCTTGCCATAAATACAATTTCCAATGAAAGAAAAATTGATCCTTTTTCTCTGCAGCCATTATCATTAAACTTTTGGAGAACCAATCAATATATACACAATGGTCCAGCGATGTATTTTGTGATTGACTCGATGGAGAGTTCAAAAATAATACTATATATTGGTGAAACAAACCTAGCAAATAAAAGATGGAAGGGAGAACATGACTGTAAAAATTATCTCAATAATTATAAAGAAGCCCTAGCCGATAACAACCTCTCAAGTCACCAAGATATTCGTTTCTTCTTAGATGTACCTAAAGAAGTAAAATTAAGACGTAAATTAGAACAGCAACTGATATATTTATGGTTACCACCTTTTAATAAAGAAACCCGAGATAGGTGGGCAACTACTTTCACAAACAACTAAAAGTTAATTAAATCCATTTTACAAATGCAATTTTCTACATTCAAAAAAAATCTAGATGACTGGCAAGGTGATTCATTAATTTTTGGAGTTTTAGAGGAAGAAATTGCAAGCCAACTTGAAAAAATAAAATTTGTTGTTGACCCAAAATTACTACTAAAAAAAGTTTCTCAAAAAAAATTTAAAGGAGAAAAAGGAAAAACTCTAAGTTTTGAATTTTTAGATCAAAAATTAGAAACTTTAATAATAGTTGGTCTTGGCAAATCGAAAGACCTAAAAAAAAGTGATATAGAAAACTCCATAGGAAATCTTATTAGGAAAACTTTTGATAAAAATGAAAAAATCAGCATCTTGCTACCTTGGGAATTAATAAATTCAAAATTAGAAATAAATCAATTAGCTGAGTCAGCCAGATTATCTGCTTATAAGGACAATAGATTCAACAAGAAAAAAGATGAAGAGAAAGTTCTTAAAGAAATAGAGTTTTTAAATTTTAATAAATTTGAGAATATTAGCTTTGAGGAAACAGAAAAAATATGTGAAGGGGTAGAACTAGCCAGAAGACTTGTAGCCGCTCCTCCAAATAGTCTTACACCAAAGGAAATGTCTATGCAAGCCTCTCAAATAGCTAAAGATCATGGTTTGGAAGTAAAAATTTTAGAGGCAAAAGATTGTGAAGATTTAGGAATGGGTGCATATTTAGCTGTAGCAAAAGGTTCTGATCTAGATCCTAAATTTATACATCTCACTTTGAAGTCAGATGGGCCTACAAAAGAAAAGATTGCGCTTGTTGGGAAGGGTTTAACCTTTGATTCTGGAGGATACAACCTGAAAGTAGGAGCCTCTCAAATTGAAATGATGAAATATGATATGGGCGGAAGCGCTGCAGTTTTAGGAGCAGCAAAAGCACTTGGAGCAATAAAACCAAAGGGACTAGAAATACATTTTATTGTTGCAGCTTGTGAAAACATGATAAATGGATCTGCAGTACATCCTGGAGATGTAGTTAAAGCATCAAATGGTAAGACAATTGAAATAAATAATACTGATGCAGAGGGTAGACTCACATTAGCTGATGCGTTAACATACGCATCCAATTTAAAGCCTGATTCAATAATCGATCTTGCCACTTTAACTGGAGCTATTGTTGTTGCATTAGGTAACGATGTGGCAGGATTTTGGAGCAATAATAATGATCTAGCAAATGATCTGAAAGCTGCATCGTCTCAGGCTGGGGAGGATTTATGGCAAATGCCTTTACAAAAATCCTATAAAGAAGGGTTAAAGTCTCATATAGCTGATATGAAAAATACAGGTCCTAGAGCAGGTGGGTCTATTACTGCTGCTTTGTTTTTAGAGGAATTCTTTGATAAAGAAATTAAATGGGCTCATATTGATATTGCTGGGACTTGTTGGACTGATAAAAGTAAGGGGATTAATCCATCAGGTGCAACTGGATTTGGAGTTAAAACTCTTGTTCAATGGATTAAAAATAAATAACTATATTTAAAATCATTCAGCCCAAAGATTTGTTGATCTAGCGTTTTGCCCCCATAATTTATCCAATTTCTGATCCCTCCCACAAGAGAATCTATAAAAGTTATATTTTAATTCATTTCTATCAGCAAAATCCTGATGATATTCTTCAGCTAACCAAAATTGACCTTTTGGTTTTAGTTCTACAGATATTTTTTCTAATGGCACTCGCAACTCATTAGAGGCCGATTTAATTGCATTTCTTGCATCACTTTTCTCAAGTTCATCTTTAAAAAAGATTACTGGCCTGTAAGAATCTCCACGATCGCAAAATTGACCTTTGCCATCCAAAGGATCAATATTTCTTAAATAGAGCCTTAATATCTCAGGCAAAGTGACCAATTGGGAATCATAGTCCACCAAAACCACTTCCTGATGCCCTTCATGATTTTCGTAAGTTGGATTTTGTAAATCCCCACCTGAATAGCCACTTTGTACAGAATTAATTCCTTTTAAATACTCTAAGTCATGTTCTAAACACCAAAAACAACCTCCTGCAAGAACCAATTCTTCCGCAACAGCATTTAAAGGGTTTATTAATACTGAAAGTGCAACTATTAGAGGTAAAAAATATTTCATTTTTTTATTATAAAATTCATATAATAGAGTTGATAATTTCTTTAGCAGTTCTTTTAACAACACCCTCTTCGCCTAATTCTTTTTTTAAAAAAGCATAACCTTTCTTAATTTTTACTTTTTCTGACTTCCCTTCAATAATTTTACAAGATTTATAGAAGATCTTATTTTCCTCGAACTCACTCTGTACAAATTCAGGGATTATTAATTTATTAACTAACAAATTTACAGGAGAAATAAATCTAACTTGAAAATTGAGAATTTTTTTTGCAATAAAAGCAGTAATCCTACTGACTCTATAACCAACAATCTGTGGTATTCCATATAGAGCTAATTCCATATTAACTGTCCCAGATTTGCAAAGAGCAATTTTTGTAAGCGAATAAATATAAGGCTTTAATCTTGCATTATCTTGTTGAGAAATCACTTTTCCTTTAATTTGATATTTTCTGAAGGCCTTTTTGAATCTTTCATCAAAAACTTTCCTACAGGAGGGAATATAGACAACTAAACTTGGATATTTTTGTTGTAATTTTCTAGCCGCCAACATAAAAGTAGGTAATATATATTTCAATTCTTGGGGTCTTGATGCGGGCATTAAAAGTAGAATGCTTTGATCTGGACGAAGACTTAAAATGGCTCGGGCATCTTTTTTAAAAGGAAGTTTTTTTGTTAAATCAATCATTGGATGTCCCACCCACAAAACATTTCCACCCCTCTTTTTATAAAAAAATGCTTCTTTCTTGAAAATTGCAAAAATCTTATCAGAAAAATTTATTAAATTTGTCGTAGTATTATTTCCAACCCTCCAGGCCCATTCTTGAGGAGCTATGTAGTAAAAAATTGGAATTTTAGTCTTTGATCTTTTCAATTGAGTTCCAATTTTTATATTCGGACCCATATAGTCAATCAAAATTAAACAATCTGGAGGATATTTTTTTAATAGTTTATAAAATCTTCTTTGAATTCTTATTGTTGGCAGAATAAGAGGTAAAGCCTCCCAAATTCCTATTGCACTTATGGATGTAGTATCTTGAAGAATTTTTACACCTTCTTTCTTCATCCTTTCACCACCTAATCCGCAAATTTCTAAATCAATGGAGTTATTCTTTGCTTCATCTAATAATGCTTTTGATAACAAACTTCCGTGCAAATCTCCAGAGACTTCTCCAGTACTTATAAATATCTTTTTATTCATAAATTCATTACGGGCATTGGTCCGCGCCTTTCCTTCGATATTGATTTTTTTAAAAAAATACATAATTTTGAAGATGAAAGATCTAATTCTCCGTTCATTGCTTTGTCTAATGAATTTGTAATCGCGTCATTAGATTTAAATAGAAGATTCCAAGTAGTTTGAAGTAATTTTAAGTCAAAATTGTTGTTTTCCATCAAACCACTTCTTTTAATTCCTATCCTATTCAAACCTCTCAACCTTCCGGGATGTCCTTCGGCTAAACAAAAAGGAGGGACGTCTCTATCAACCCTTGTCATTCCCCCAATCATTGCAAGATATCCAATATGTACAAATTGATGAATACCCAAACAGCCGCCAATAATTGCATTATCTTCAACCTTTACATGACCTGCTACTTGGACACTATTTGATAAAACGATCCTATTGCCAAGTTCACAATTATGGCCAATATGTGTGTATGCCATTAACAAATTATTATTTCCAATAACAGTTTTTTCTCCTTCATTGGTTGCCTTATTAATAGTTACGCATTCTCTAAAAGTATTATTATCCCCAATAATTACTTCAGTAGAGGCTCCTTTATATTTAAGATCTTGAGGATCCAGGCCTATAAAAACATTCGGGAAAACTTTATTATTCTTACCAATTTGAGTTTTCCCCGTTATGACAGCATTCGGTCCAATTTCAGTCCCATTACCAATAATGACATCAGGACCAACTATAGCTCCCGGAGAGATAATGACTCCATCATGTAATTCGGCACTCGGATCAACAAAAGCGTTTGGATGCACCTTAACACCTTTCATGTTTGATTTAAATTCAGTACTTTTACTATCCATATCCCTAATCAACTAATGAGAACATTAATTCTCCAGCACAAACTAACTTCCCATCAACGTGTGCCTCACCTTTGACCTTACCAAATCTTTGTCTTTTAATACTCAATAATTCACAAGTAATTATCAATTGATCCCCAGGCACTACAGGTTTTCTAAATTTAACATTATTTATTCCGGCAAAGACAAAAAGTCCTTTAGGTAGATTAGGCATTTGCGTTACTATTATTCCTCCAACTTGAGCCATCGATTCAACAATAAGAACTCCAGGCATTAAGGGTCTTTCAGGAAAGTGTCCTTGAAATTGAGGCTCATTTAAAGTTACATTTTTTATTGCAACAGCTCGCTCCCCAGGAATGTGCTCCAATACCTTATCAACAAGAGCAAAAGGATATCTATGAGGTAATAAACCTAGTATTTGTTCTGAGCATAGCTGATTATTTTCAGGTGATAATTTCTTTTCCAAAATAATTAAAGATAAAGTTAAATTTTAAGCGATGAGGCCAATAAAGCATTTAAAGAATGCGATCCTTTATAAACTAAAATTTGAGCCTTAGGTAACCCTACCAAAGCCAAGTCCCCAATAAGGTCCAAAATTTTATGTCTTATTGGTTCATCATCAAATCTTAATGGCGGATTAACCCATTCATCACCATCGCAGACAAGGGCATTTTCCAAACTTCCTCCCTTAATTAATCCAAGTTCATTTAATTCTTGAAATTGATCCTTAAAACCAAATGTTCTAGCTGGAGCAATCATTTCAACGAAATTTTTTGGATTTAAATCAATTACAAAGGTTTGATTTCCAATTGCTTTATAGGAAAAACTTATAGTGGAAATAATGATAGTTTTTTCAGAGGGGGTTGCTGCTATTACTGAACCTTCTTTGTTTAAAATTATTGATTTATTAATCTGTCGAAAAAAATTATCTGGTTTAGGTGCTTTTTTTATACCAACTGCTTCAAACTCTCTAACCCACTGGATTGCCGATCCATCTAAAAGTGGAATTTCTTTACCATCAACCTCAATATGAATATAACTTAACCCACACCCAGCCATTGCAGACAACAAATGTTCAATAGTGTATAAATTTCTCCCTCCTAATTTAACTGCTGTACAAAGCATCGTACTTCCAATTAAATCTTGACTAAGTTTATAAATCTCATTAGGTTTGTCCTTAAAAGAAACATGATATCCTTCTTTTTCATAACTTGAAATTTTTACTCTTGTTTTTTCTCCACTATGAAGGCCTATACCCTCTCTGGAAATATCACCAGCTAAGGTATAGCAAGAATCATAACTAGTAGGCCAAGAAAACACTTAAAACTTCCATCCCACTCCAAGTGTATATCTCCATTCTCCACTTAAGTCCTTACTAGCAACATCTAATCTTAATGGCCCAATTGGCGTTTTAACACCTATCCCTCCACCAAGAGAAAAACCTGAACCTGATTTTTTTAATAATTTACCTGGTTTCCCTGGGACATCATCTTGAGAGCCTAAATCACTTCCCGCATCAGCGAATAAAGCCCCTGAAATCATCCTCCATACAGGAAATCTATATTCTGCTGTTCCTTCAACAAAGGTCTTGCTTACAGCCAAGTCGCAAGAAGACCATCCTCTTACAGATGAGGTGCCTCCCATACAAAATGCTTCATAAGGAGGCAATTCACCAATAATTGTTCCACCTTTTAATTGAAAACCAATAGCTTGAGGGCAATCATTATTGGATAGATCGCCAGACCTACAACCTTTTGTTAAATTTACTAATCTCGTAGGAATGAAAATTGCATATGAGGCACTCATGCGATTAAAAGTTGGAGAATTTTCACCAAGTGGAATAAACTGCTCACTTCCTAAAGTAAGTTTATTTCCGGCAGTTGGATTTATAGGATTATTCAAATTATTCCTAGATGTATTTGCCACAAAACTTACTAGGGTGTTTTCATCTGGACACGAGCCATCTGAAGGTGTATAACCTATACAAATTATTTCACTAATGTTTCCTGTTGTAGGGGTCATGTCTCCGTGAGGCTTTCTATTACCACTACTATCAATCATTCTTACTCTTTTAAAGTTCATTCCTGCAAGGACCTTCCATTTTGTAACTTTGAATGGATCTCCACCATTAAGAGGCCTAGAGAAAGAAAAACCCCCTCCTGTTTTTTCTAGAATAATTGATGAGAAAGTATCGGAACTAGAAGTATTGGTGTCATCAACTGCATATATCTTTCCGTTACTTTCGCTTCTAAATTCTTGAGGATAATTCCTACTTAAGAATAAATTAGTTCTGAAAGAAGTCTTATGCTTATCTCCTTTAATCCATGGATCAATTAAAGAAAAATTATAAGTCGTCGAATATTCACCAAAATTCAAGTTTAGATTTGTTGACCATGCTCTACCAAGTGCATTCGTTTCCTGAAAACCCAATGATGCGAAAATACCAGAACTATTGCTATATCCAAGGCCACCAGTTAATGATCCTGTTCTTTGCTCACTTAAATCTAGATAAATGATTACTTGGCCGGGATTTAAATTATCAGGACCAAGAGACACTTTGACATCATCAAATAATGATGTTGAATAGAGTCGACTGATATCAGCTTCTAATATCTTTCTGTTAAATATGGTACCCGGTTGTGTTTTTAATTCTCTTTTTATGACCCAATCTTTTGTTTTCCCTTTTCTAGGTTTTCCATCGATAATAGATTCTCCATCAGATCCTGGGAATCTTAATTCTATTTTTGATACTATACCCTCTAAAACATTTAAGGTTATGATACCGCTTTCAGAGATTCTATCTGGTCCACTAATCCTAGCTAAAGAATAACCTTCACTTTCATATCGCTTCTTTATTATTTGGATTTTATTTTGTAATTCTTTGAGGTTAAGAGTTGTACCATAAAAATTATTAAAAATACTATCTAAGTATTCACTAGAGATAACAGAGTTTTTTGGCTTAATTTCAACTTTTTTCAAAATTGGATTAGGTACTACATTTACAATCAGTCGCACCCCTAGTGGCCCATCTTGGGACCTTATTTTGACACCTGAAAACCAACCACTAGCATAAATCGCATTAAGATTTCTATTTAATATTTCGTTATCAACAATACTTCCTGGCTTTATACTCATAGAATCATATGCTGCTAATTCAAGTTTTCTGCCCTCAGGATGATTTTCCCAACCTTCAATAATTATTTCTGAGATAAGAACACTTTCTTGATTAAGGTTTTCTTTGTTTTCTGCAATTAAGAAATTCTTTGCTTGTTTATTATCGAAATCCTCAAAAAAATTATTACTAATATCTTTATTTTCAAAAATGTTGATTGATTGCTCAAGATTTTCAGGTAAGTACTTAGCTGCCAATTCTGAATTATTTGATATCAAAATCAAAGGAGAGCAAGCAATATTTGTGAAAACCTTTCTAAATTTTAAAAATTTTTTTTGCATAATATTTTTGATTTAAGATCAATTAATCTTTATTAATTTAAGAGTGTTAAGTGAAATCATTAATTCTACGATTGATTTCACTATAAGCTTCAATTAAACCACCTAAATCATTTCTAAATCTGTCTTTGTCTAGGCTTACAATTGTATCATTTTTCTGATTGAGATCCCACAATCTGCAATTATCAGGACTTATCTCGTCTCCGAGAAGAATATTTTTTGAAGAATCATAACCAAACTCCAATTTGAAATCTACAAGTTCAAGCTGAATGTTTTTAAAAAAACTTCTCAGGATTTCATTAATTTTTAAAGTTAGATCTATTATTAAATTTAAATCTATAGGGCTTATTATTTTCATTAATTCAATCCTGTCTTTTGTAATTAACGGATCATTTAGTTGATCATTTTTAAGATAAATATCAATTAATGGCTTTACCAAAATTGTCCTGGGTTTAATAGTAGTTTGTTTACACAAAGAGCCATAAGCAATATTTCTCAAAACAATTTCTAATGGAATTACTTTTATTTTCTTGGCAATCATTGTATTTTCATTTTTAAGTTCAATAAAGTGAGTTGGAATATTATGCTTTATGAGAAATTCAAATATTCTTGCACTTATCATGCAATTAAGTTTGCCCTTCCCTTCAAATTTAGATTTTTTCAAAGAATTAAAAGCTGTAGCATCATCTTTAAATTCAATTATTACTTTATCTAGATCATCATGAGAAAATACTTTTTTTGCTTTACCTTCATAAATCAGTTCATATTTATTATTCATTAATTTAGGACCTCGATTGATTACTAAAAGTATGATTTGTAATTAACATATTTATTAGGATATCAACTTTTCAAATTAGTTTTTCAATGTTAACTAATTTTTTATCGAAACCTAATAACCTTCAAAATACAAATTTATGCATATAAATTCAACAAGTTCCAAAAGCTTCAATAGATTAGAAAATATCTTAATAATTGGGAATGGTGGGAGAGAAAATTCCTTAGCCTGGGTTATCCAAAAAAATGAATTAGTAAAAAAAGTTTATTTAATCCCTGGCAACGCAGGATCAGAAAGAATAAATAAATGTGAAAGAATAAAATTTGATATTAATAATCAAAAAAAATTAATCGAAAAACTTAATTTATTAAAAATAGATTTAATCGTAATAGGTCCAGAAATACCTTTGGCAAATGGATTGGCAGATTTTCTTCGAGGAAAAGACTTTAAAGTATTTGGTCCGGGTAAAGATGGAGCAAAATTAGAATATAGCAAATCTTGGGCTAAGGAATTTATGCAAGAAGCGAAAATTCCAACTGCAAACTTTTGGAAAGTTAATTCTCTAGAAGAAGCCCAAAAAATTATCAATTCAGCACCGGTTCCCTTAGTAGTGAAAGCAGACGGGCTAGCTTCAGGAAAAGGTGTTTATATCCCTGATTCAAAAAATGACTGTTTAAGAGCAGCAGAATCAATCTTTAATGGCAAGTTTGGTGACTCTGGAAATGTGGTGGTTCTAGAAGAAAAAATTCAGGGTCCAGAAGTTTCAGTTTTTGCTCTTTGTGACGGGAAGAGATATGTATTACTCCCAACAGCGCAAGATCACAAACGTCTAAATGAGAAAGATAAAGGTCCAAACACAGGAGGAATGGGAGCCTATTCTCCTGCTCCGCTATTAACAAAAGATAACCTTGACATAATTATCAAAGAGATAATTGAACCTACAATAAACCAACTAAATAAAAAAAATATTGAATATAAAGGGGTAATTTATTTTGGATTAATGATCACAAAATCTGGGCCCAAAGTTATAGAATATAATTGTAGATTTGGTGATCCAGAATGCCAAACTATAATGCCTCTGATGGATCAAAGTTTTGTATTGCTTTTAGAAAAATGCTCGATGGGAAATTTAACTGGTGACGAAAAAATTAATACTTCTGATAAGGTTAGTGGCTGTGTAATAGCAACTTCAAAAGGTTACCCTAACGAATATAAAACCGGTTTTCCAATAAAAATAGGTAAAGTTGACTCAAGTAATTGTCAAATTTTCGACTCAGGTACTTCCTTAAGTAAAAATGGCGAATTAATAACTGATGGGGGAAGAGTATTAAGTATTGTCTGTCAAGATAAAGATTTCGATTTAGTTTTTGAAAAAGCATACAAAAATTTAAAAGAAATTAATTTCGATGGTATTTACTTCAGAAATGACATTGGTCATCAAGTGAGAAAAAAATTATCTAAAGGGAATTAAAATCATGATAGATAGTAATGACAGAGAAAGTAGAGAATTTAACTTCGCTGATAATGAAGACAATAACGATAACTATTGGATGAATAGACTACTTTCTTGGTGGAGTGGGTTTAGTTTAAGAACAAAATTACTGGCAATTGCCACGCTGGTAGTTAGTCTTTTAATGACAGGCATAACATTTTTTGCACTAAATAGTATTCAAAGAGATGCAGGAATGAATGATACTAGATATGCTCGAGATCTAGGATTATTGCTATCTGGAAATGTTACAGAATTAGTAGCCAATAATCAAAAAAAAGAAATTTCAAATGTTGCTGAAAAGTTTTGGCGATCAAGTCGTAATCTACGTTATATTTTTTTTACCGACGCTGAAGACATCGTTCAACTTGGGATACCAATAAGTGCCACCCCAACAAGTTCAGATAGTCAGTTTCAGCTCACGAGAAGATTAAAACTGCCCTCAGAATTAAAGAAAAGGCCTCAATTCCCGCTTGTTAGGCAGCATCTTACACCTCAGGGACAAGTAACTGATGTGTTTGTTCCAATGCTTTGGAAAGGGAAATATCTTGGAACTTTAGCCTTGGGGGTTACACCTAATAAAAAAGCCCTAGCCAGTGCTGCACTAACAAGAGAGGTTACAATAGCTGTTTTTATCTCCATTTGGGTTTTAGTAATACTGGGAGCTGTATTCAATGCACTTACAATAACAAGACCTGTAAGGGAATTAGTAAGAGGTGTTCGAGAAATTTCTAAAGGGAACTTTAAATCCAGAATTTCTTTACCGATGACGGGTGATTTAGGAGAACTTTTAAATGGTTTTAATCGAATGGCAAATCAGTTAGAAAATTATGAAGAGGCAAATATTGAAGAACTTAAAGCTGCTCAAATAAAGCAGCAATCATTAATAGCAACTATGGCTGATGGTGCAATATTATTGGATTCCAGAGGGAAAATTGTACTTACTAATCCAACAGCAAAGAGATTATTTCGTTGGGAAGGAAGATTATTGGAAGGTAAATATTTTTTAAATGAGATTCCCGAAATTTTATCTAATGATTTACACACAAATGTTGAATCAATTTTGAACAGAGAGAAGGAGAAAGACGATTTAAGGTTTAGTTTGGGGGAGCCAGCTAGAACTTTAAGAATTGTATTACAATCAGTTTTAGATACAAACAAAGTTGAATTAAAAGGTATTGCTGTCACAATCCAAGATTTAACAAGAGAAGTTGAACTCAATGCGGCACAAAATAGATTTATTAGTAATGTTTCGCATGAATTAAGAACACCACTTTTTAACATTAAAAGTTACGTAGAGACATTGCATGATTTAAAAGATCAGCTCTCTAATGAAGAACAACTTGAATTTTTGGGTATAGCAAATTCTGAGACCGATAGATTAACAAGACTTGTAAATGATGTATTAGATTTATCAAGATTAGAGTCAGGTAAAATAATTCAACTAGAAGAAATGGATATAAAACCTGCAATAGAGCAAACCCTGAGAAATTACAGACTTAATGCTTCAGAAAAAAATGTTTCATTATCATACGAAATAGAAGAAAATATCCCTTCAATTCTAGGAAATTTTGATTTGCTTTTACAAGTATTTGATAATTTGCTTGGTAATGGATTGAAATTTAGTCCCAAAAACAGCAATTTAATGATAAGAGCTTATACTTGGCCAGATTCCTGTCCTGCTTTTCCCCCAATTAATAATAGTAATGATAAAGCTCCTCAATGTGAGTTGGTTTCACCGCTACCAAGAGTAAGAATTGAGATTGCTGATACAGGATCAGGAATATCACAAGCGGATCAGGAAAAGATATTTGACCGTTTTTATAGGGTAGAGAATTCCGTTCATACTGAGCAAGGAACAGGTTTAGGTTTATCTATAGTTCGAGGGATAATTGAAAAACACGGCGGGGAAATCCGTATGGCTAGTGAATTAGAAATTGGAACAACCTTTTGGTTTGATTTAGCTCTAGCACAATCTGACAAAGACGAATTATTGACTCAAACTATCAATAATACAGGTACATTTTCAGACTCTGAGATCAGTGAAATTATCTAATCAATATCTAAGCCTTTAAAAACATTCGGTATATTTGAATCAGGAACAACTCTATGAGGGGCACCACTGAATATCTGTTCAAAGTTAGAAAAAGAATCTTTTATTTCAGGGCCTTTATTTGTGATAACGAATTCTCTGATTCGTTTATCATGCCATGAACCCCGCATTTTAAAAACATTTAAGGCTCTAGCCATTTCTCCCTTTATTTCAACATATTGCAGCAAAAGTATAGTGTCAGTAATTGTTGAGATATGAGAATCAGTAATGGAATGACTTCCCATAAATTCTTCTGCAGTATTTGTAAAAAACCCTGCTATTTCCTCTTGTTTTGTATAACCAGTAACTGCAATTACAAACTGTCTAAATGCATTTAAACTTACACCTCGAGCCAATGCTGAGAGAGAATCTATTGCCATTCTTTTTGGTTTAAATTGGTTAATTTGTGTTTTTATTATTTGTAAGTGATCTTCCAAACCAGTTGATTCAGGATATGCACAAATAATTTTTAATAAACCATCACTTTCCATCTTTTCAAAATCTATTCCCCAACTAGTGGCATTTCTAAGCAATTGAGCCCTAGATTCTTCATATGCGAAGAGTATTGCTCTCTCATTATTGTTATATGCATCTTCAACAAATTTTGATACAAGCATTGTCTTGCCGGTACCAGTAGCTCCGGTAGCGAGGATTATTGAATCTTGAAAATATCCTCCACCACACATATCATCAAGATCTTTAACTCCAGAACTAATCCTAATATTTGAGGATCTCTGTGTTAATCTCATTGCTCCAAGAGCAAAGACACTTATGCCATCCAAACCCATGGTGAATGGATATTCACCTTTCATATGTACAGTACCTCTTAACTTTAAAACTTCTAATGTTCTTCTTCTCTTCTCCGACTCAAGCACATTTCTTAATAAGACAACATTATCAGATACAAATTCTTCCACGCCATATCTAGCAATTGGTCCGTAATCATCAACCCTTTCTGTTGTCATAACCGTTGTAACGCCAATTTCCTTTAATCTTGCTATGAGTCTGAAAATTTCTCTTCTAACAACATAAATAGCGTCATACTGTTGGAAGACCGCAGTTATTGAATCTATAGCAACTCTTTTTGCTTTATATTTTCTTATCGCATAACTAATTCTCTCAATCAATCCAGATAAGTCAAAATTACCTGCAACATCCTGTCCATCAGGATCAGGAGAGGCATCTAAAATAAATAACTTATTTTGATCAATTAATTCTTGTAAATCCCAACCAAAACTTGCGGCATTTCTAATGATATCTAAAGGTGACTCCTCAAATGTGACAAAGATACCAGGCTCGTCAAAATTACAAATCCCATGGTGTAAATATTGCAGAGAAAAAACAGTTTTTCCAGTCCCTGATGTACCGCTTACGAGTGTACTTCGAGAGACAGGTAAGCCACCCCTACAAACATCATCAAACCCCTCTATTCCAGTAGGCAGTTTTTGTACCTGCATTTTATTAGACTTAGTTAATTTCTTATCTTTCATAGTTCAGCTAAGAATAATTAATTAAAAACAAACGTTTAAGCAACCTTTAAATAAATTATAAAAGTTTTTCTTTATGTTACTCATATCAACTATATTCACTTTCCGATAATTCATCAAAAAGAAGATCTAAACCAATTAAAACTTTCTCTCTATCAGAAAGATCGCCAATAATTTTTCTTACAGGTGGGGGGAGTATCTTAGCTAAAGTTGGTGTAGCCAATATCTTATCTTCCTCGGCAAGTTGTGGTTGCTTAAGCACATCAATGACCTTTAAGGCATATACTCCTTTAAATTCATTTTCTAAGATTTCTCTTAAAGTATTTAAAGCTCTCATTGAATTAGGAGTATTTCCAGCAACATAGAGTTTTAAAATATATGTTTTTCTTGCTGCCATTCCTTAGCTCCTCAAATTGATATCAAAAGATTTAGAAAAACCCTTGACTTATTACACTACAAAATAAGAAAATATACAAACATTTATGATTGCTTCCTAGGCTTAATCAAATTATAAATTTGAGCCTAATAGCGTCTCAACTTATGACTAATTCTAAAACCTCCTCTAGCAATTCATCTAAAAGTAATGAATTGTACGCAATAGCAGAAACTTCAGGACAACAATTTTGGTTTGAAGTTAACAGATATTATGACATTGACAGACTAAATGCAAAAGAGAAAGATAAAATTACACTTGAAAAAGTTTTACTTTTAAAGAACAAAGATTCAATAACTATAGGAAAACCTTATATTAAAGATGCCAAAATAGAATTAGAGGTAGTTTCCCACAAGAGAGATAAGAAAATCCTTGTATATAAAATGCGTCCCAAGAAAAAGACGAGAAGAAAAATGGGTCATAGACAAGAACTTACAAGAGTTATGGTAAAATCAATATCGATAGGTAAAAGTTCTTCTAAGTCATCCTCTAAAAAGGAAACTATCAAAAAAGAAGCTAAACCAAAATCTGAAAAAGCAACAAATTAAACATTTATAATGGCACACAAAAAAGGAACTGGCTCCACCAGGAACGGAAGAGATTCAAATTCTAAAAGACTTGGTGTAAAAGCTTATGGAGGAGAAAAAGTATCAGCTGGTTCAATTCTCATACGCCAAAGGGGTACATCCTTTTTGCCTGGAATAAACGTTGGGAAGGGTAAGGATGACACACTTTTCGCACTTAAAGAAGGAACTGTAAGTTTCGAAAGCATTAAAAGAAATTTAAAAAATAGAAAAAGAATTAATGTAGTTATCTAATTTTCTTATAAGCTCTAGTGGTGATAAGAATAGGATGGAAAACTTCTAAAAACTTCGATTGAAGAGTATTAAAAAACTTTTCAACAATCTTATCATCATCGATATGGAAAGGATATTCATTTTTTTCACCTTTATAAAAGTACCAATTGAATAAAGCAATTGCATTACTATCCATAATCTCATTGAAAGTATTAATTTGAGAAGCTGGATCTGCAAGATGTTCCAAAACATCAAGACAAACTACCGTATCAAATTTCAATATTTGTGTATCTTGAATTGTCTTGCAAAAAGTAATTTTTTTTTCGACTCCTAATTTCTTTGCCCTGTATTCAACAAAATTTCTATTTGTTTGATTAATATCTACAAAAAAAACATGCTTAACTTTTGAAGACATAGCGTTAGCTAAGGCATGTGTACCAATACCTCCTCCAAAATCTAAAACTAAATCTCGTGAAAATCTCTGTTGAAGTTTTAAGGTATCAGCTATGTAGTTCCTACTTGTAATATGCCAAGCCGCTAAATCTGCTACATGGCGATCTCCAACAATCTCAGTATAAAAATCTGACACATCATTCAAAGCATCCCCAGGATGTGAATTTGCCAAATTCATCTTTGCATTTGCAAGGAATCCATCTAAATCACATTCTTTAATGGATAAGTATTCCATTAAATGTGATTTCAAATTAAAAGCATTGTCTAAAAACTCTTTTAAAATAGAACTATTATTTTTCAATTTTTTAGCATAAATTTCTAATACAAAAATCATAGAATGGTTGTAAATCTTTCTCAAAGTATTCTTAATATTAAAAATGGAAACTAAAGATGGATTCTTAGTAATAAATAAAGAAAAAGGCTGTACCTCCCATGATTGTGTTAAACAAATAAGGAAGTTACTAAACATAAAAAAGGTTGGGCACACAGGTACTCTTGATCCAGAAGTCATAGGAACATTACCAATTGCTATAGGAAGTGCAACAAGATTTATTCAATATCTTCCTCAGGGTAAAACTTACATAGGACAAATTAAATTAGGTATAAGAACTAACACTGATGATATTCACGGCGAAATAATTAATCAAAAAAGTTGGCCCAAACTCAGCGATGAGAAATTGGATCAATATTTAAATAAATTTAGAGGAATAATAAAACAAATTCCGCCTAAAGTATCTAGTGTGCATATTAGTGGTGAGAGAGCCTATAAAAAATCTTTCAGAAATGAACATTTTGAATTAGCACCAAGAGAAGTAAAAATAGACGAACTTACTTTAATGAAATGGGACCAAATAAAAGGAATTATAGAAATAAAAATCAAATGTTCAGGTGGCACATATATAAGAGCAATTGCAAGAGATTTAGGAGAAATTCTCAATTCCGAAGGTTGCCTTTTAGAGTTAAAAAGAATTTCAGCTTGTGGCTTTGATGAACAAAACTCGATCAAAATATCTGATATCGAAAAAAGGGGTGGGGACACAAAAAATTTTATTATTCCAACAATTTCTGCTCTAAATCACATTTCATCATTTGTCTTAATTAATGAAGAACAAATCAATTTTTGGCAAACAGGAAGAGCTATTCAAGTTGATCTTAATTACTTTAAGGAAAGAGAGTCTTTTGATTTTAAAAAACCTATAAAAGTAATAGATAAAAAACAAACACTACTTGGGATTGGCTTCTTAAATAAAAATCAATCATACATAGATCCAAAATTAGTCCTTAATGCTAAATAATCTTTATAGGTAATCTTTTCTAAAAGGTTTAATCTGCACTCCCCTATAAAAATACTTTAGTATTCTTTCAGCTTTTTGCCCTCTAGACGCCAAATATTTAGCACCCCATTGACTCATTCCTACTCCATGACCTGACCCCTGTCCAAAAACTATCAACCCTTTTTTAATAGGAAAATTGTTGTTTAACTCTTCCTCATAAAATTTAAATCTCACGAAATTACTATTGAGGCCTAATCTTTTTCTTAAAACTACCCCAGACATTTGATCAGAACCATATGCCCCAATAAGTTTTACATTTTTTACCCTCCCCGTACTTGTAATATCTAGAATCTCTATATTTCTTAAACCTCCAATCTTGGGGAATAAATTTATTAATTCATCACTCGAAAATTTTTTTTGCCATCTAAATTTTGGATTATTATCATCAAAGTCTTTCACACTTGATAAATATGTATATTTGTTCTTCCATACATCTTGACTATTTTCTGTCATTCCACCTGAGCTGCTATGAAACAAAGCATTAATTAATTTATTTTTATAAGTCAACACCAATGATCTTGTACTTTTAACTGCTCTGATAGTTTTATAAGTTCTTGACTCCAAGCCATTATAGACTTGATTTTTCTGGGTTGAATCAATATCAAATAAATTATTTCCCTTTTGCTTTAAAGCATAAGTTCTAGAGGCAATTGCTTGTGCTTTTAATGCTTCAATAGGCCATTTGGTTGGCATCTCTGAACCCACTACACTACTAAGATATTTTTCTATTCCTAAAACATTTACTACCAATATTTCAGAGTCAAGTATAAAAAGATTAAGCTTACCAGAAAATCTCTTCTGACCTACCCATATACCTCTTCCATCAGCAGATCTAACTTGAAATTGTTGATTACTTTTTAAGTCATATTTTTTTTGTTTATTTTTATCAAAATATAAAATTTTTCTATTTTTCTCATTTTTTAAAGTTAAACCTTTTACTTTCTTATTTGAAAAAAATCCCCCCTCTATAGTGATAGGAATTGATCTATCTGATCTAATCCTTAAATTATTTTTTTTTGATATCAAAACTCTAATTATTGGCTCTCTAGATCCAAAAGCACTTTCACTCTGAAAAACACAAATCAACAAAATAGTAATCAGGCAACACTTACTAAAATTATTTTTGAATTTAAGTATCACTTTGTTTAAAAAACAAATGCTTAATTTGCCTAAGTTTGACTAAAAGTCTAGATTTAAGCCAGATATAAAAATAAAAATATCATAAATAAGTGAATATCACCTTCTTAGGAACAAGCTCAGGAGTACCATCCTTAACGAGAAATGTTTCTTCCCTAGCACTTAAATTATCACAGTCTTCAGAAGTTTGGCTTTTTGATTGTGGTGAAGGAACACAACATCAAATAATGAAAAGCAATATTAAATCTTCACAAATCAAGAAAATATTTATTACACATATGCATGGAGATCATATTTATGGTTTGCCTGGCCTTTTGGCTACCCTAGGTTTATCAGGAAATAGTAAAGGTATTGAAATTTACGGTCCTTCAGAGTTACGTAGTTTTGTAAATTCTGCACTTAAAAGTAGTTTTTGCAAATTATCTTTCCCATTGCATTTTGTAGAAGTTGAAAATTTTGCATCAGAAAATAAAATCCTATTTGAAAACAACAAAATAAAAGTAAATTGCGCCTGCCTTAAACATAAAATACCTGCTTATGGTTATCGAGTTAGTGAAAAAGATAAGCCAGGTATATTTAATATCAAGAAAGCAGCGTCTCTAAAAATATCACCAGGACCAATTTATTCAGAGCTACAACAAGGTAAAAAAGTAATATTAGAGGATGGCAGGACATTTGATGGGAAAGAGTTCTGTGGACCTCCTAGAAAGGGTGAAAGTTTTGTTTATTGCACAGATACAGTCTTTAGCGAATCAGCTGTTTCATTATCAAAAAATGCCGATTTACTAGTACATGAATCGACATTTTCAGAAGAGGATGAAAGCATGGCCTACGAAAAACTACATTCCACAACAATCATGGCTGCCAAAACAGCATTAATGTCTAACTCAAAAAAATTGATTATTACTCATTTAAGCCCAAGGTACACCAATAAAAATGCAATTACGCCAAGCGATTTGCTTAAAGAGGCTCAAAAAGTTTTCCCAAATACTCAGCTTGCAAAAGATTTTCTAACGACAGAAATAAAATAAACTGCAACAGTTCGTTAGAAGAAGGGTCGCAAATGACCAACCCATGGAATAATAGTCATAGGTTTTCTATATTGATGTTGATCGAAATGGTTTCTATTTTTTCATCACTACATAAGTCTTGTAAAAGACTATTTATTTTTCTTCCACTAATTATTGGTTTAATTATTAATCCAATCTCTGCAAACGCACTCTATCCTAGTGATCCTTCATCAGTTGACGTACTAAAAGATGATCTTCACGGTGCCGACCTTCATAATACTGAATATGTTAAATATGATTTATCTAATCAAGATTTAGGAGAGGCTAATCTTCAAGGCGCATATATGAGCGTAACAACTGCAAAAAACTCTAGTTTTAAAGGAGCCAATATGACGGATCTAATTGCATATGCAACACGCTTTGACAATGCTGATTTTACAGATGCAAATCTTACCAATGGTGAGCTAATGAAAAGTGTTTTTGATGGAGCAATTATTGATGGGGCAGACTTTACTGATGCAAATCTTGATCTTTCTCAAAGAAAATCATTATGTGAAAGAGCTAGTGGAACTAACTCACAAACTGGGGTTAATACAATTGATAGTCTTGAATGTACAGGCTTAAAAGGTTACATGCCTCCAAAACCAAAAGCATAGTATTTAAATCTAAGTAACTTCAGAGGGAAAGATATTACCAGGCTCTTTTGAGCCTGGTTTTTTGCTATACCACCATTCTTGTAAATCAGAAGAAAATTTCTTTGAAAAAAGAGTTACAACTGTCTCAACAGGTTTTGATCCAGGCTCCAAAATCTGTACTGAGTAAGAAGGGCATTTTCTTGAAGCCATATCAGCTACGAACCTAGAACCAATTCTTCTCCAACTTGGCTCCTTACTTCTCCAGGCAAGCCTTGAACAGGGCCAAGGTAACTCTTCTCTATCGTATAGCCTGCAACATGGTCCAATTACCTTATAACTGTACTGACCTCCATAACTTGAATGAACACTTCCAGTTTTGAAAAATTCAAATTTATTCATTCCAAAAAAAAGCCACCTTTATAGAGGGTGGCAGATAAACAATGAATAATCAACTTAAAAAAATTAATTTTTTCTAATTAATACAATTCTTCCTCAGCATGAGTAGTAATTGTTACGTCAGATGTTGGATAAGCAACACATGTAAGGACAAAACCAGCTTCTAGTTGGTCATCATCCAAGAAGCTCTGATCTGATTGATCAACACTACCTGAAGTAACTTTTCCTGCACATGTTGAACATGCTCCAGCTCGACAGGAATAAGGAAGGTCAATACCTTGTTCTTCAGCCGCATCGAGGATGTACTGGTCATCAGGTACTTCAATAGTAGAATTGAGTCCTTCACCTTCGCTGATGAGTGTAACTTTGTAAGAAGCCATTTAAATAAAAAATTGTTGGTAATTAATACCTATCAAATACATTTTTAACATCGATTGAGTCGATATGTGAGTTTTTGAAGTAAAAAATGACACAATAAAATGTATTAAAGAGTATCTATAAGAAAAACTTATACTTAGATTAGATCGTTGGTTTTTTGAGCAGAAATGCATGCCCAATCTTTTTTAGTTGATACATCCAATAATTTCAAGTTATTGTGATTTAATATTTTTATAATTTCATCTTTTTGTGAATTAAGAATTCCACTGAAAATCACTTCCCCATTGTTTCTTAAGGACTTATTAATATTTGGAATCATTTCTTTTATTACTTCAGCAAGAATATTGCATAAAACAACATCAAATTGTTTAAGTTTATTTTTAATAATTACCTCATTAAAAGATCCCAAATATGTATTTAAGTTTTTCAAATTGCCGAAATTTAATTGAAAATTTGAGTTAGTTGAATTTATAGCTAGATAATCATTATCCACTGCACAAATCTCATTAGCACCAAGCAATCTTGCGGCAACACTCAAAATCCCGCTACCACTCCCAATATCTAATACGCTTTTATCAGATAATAAAATATTCTCCATTTTTTCCAAGCATAGATAAGTCGAAGGATGACTTCCTGTACCAAAAGCTGCTCCAGGATCAATTTTTATGACTTTTTTATCTTTAAATTTTTCATGTAAATCTATCCAACAAGGCAATATTAAAAAATAATTTCCTACTAATTCAGGAGCCCAATATTTCTTCCAGCTTGTCAACCAATCCTCCTCTTTAATTATCCTCCAGTGAAAAAATTGATTCTTAGATTCATTAATATCAAGAAGTTCACTAATTATTTTTTCAAAACTACTTCTAGAACTCTTGCTCCATTCATTAATGGGAAGCCATATATTTACCTCTTTTTTATTTTCATTTTTAATTAAATATTCAAATGAAAAACTAAATATTCCCAGCTCATTTAATTTCCAAATAATAATTTCTTCTGAATCACTTTCTATCTCAAAAGTTAGTTTATACCAATCTTTAATTGCCATTATTGTAAATTCAGTCTTTTACAAAGTCACTGGATTAGCGCTGGTAATTCCCTCTACTTCAATAATGGTATCAAGCAACTTATTAGGTATTGGATCATCAATACTTAGAACCATAACAGCTTCCCCTCTAACTATTTTGCGCCCAACTTGCATAGAGGCGATATTTACATTGTTGCTACCTAATAAAGACCCCAGCTTGCCAATAATGCCAGGCATATCTCTGTGCCTTGTAACCAACATATATCTGCTTGGCGACACGTTAACTGGGTATTGATCAATACTAATAATTCTTAATTCCCCATCAGCAAAAATGCTTCCCGCTACGCTGTGGTCGCCATTATCTCCATAAGTAGTCAACTGAAGCGAGCCACTAGCAAATTCAGGTCTTGCCTCATCTTTATTTTCGACTACTGAAATACCCCTTGAATCTGCTTCTAGCGAAGCATTCACATAATTAATCCTATCTCCCAAAGCTTTACTCAGAAGGCCTTTTAGACTAGCTATTATTAATGGCTGAGAAGGATGTTGAACAAATTCCCCTTGAAGCTTTACTTCTAGTTTCTGTATCTGTCCACCTGAAAGTTGGCTTATAAGCAGACCCATTGTTTCAGCCAACTGCAAATGCGGTTTTAAACTATCCATAATATCAGGGCTCAAACCTGGAATATTTACTGCAGTTCTAGCAGATAAGCCAAGCAAGACATCTCTTATTTGTTCTGCAACATCAACAGCTACATTTTCTTGTGCTTCCCGAGTAGATGCTCCCAAGTGTGGGGTAAGGATAAGATTCTTTTCAACCTTCAAAAGTGGTGAATTAGATTCTAAAGGTTCTTTAGAAAAGACATCTATTGCAGCGCCTGCAATCAATGATTTATTTAAAGCTTCTGCTAATGCCTCTTCGTCAATTAAACCTCCGCGAGCACAATTAATTAACTTTGCGCTACTTTTCATACTTTTAAGCACCTCTATATTTACTAAATTCTCTGTCTCTGGAGTTCGAGGCAAATGCAAAGTTACATAATCGGATTGTTTGAATAAATCCTCTAGTTCAGATAGTTTAACTTGTATTTGTTGAGCTCTTTCAGTTGATACAAAGGGATCATATCCGTAAACTTCCATCCCTAATGCATTAGCAACTTTCGCTACATGAGCACCAATTTTCCCTAAACCTACTACACCTAATTTTTTCTTATAAAGCTCATTACCAACAAATTTCTTTCTTTCCCATTTACCTGACAAAGTACTAGTATTAGCAATTGGAATATGTCTAGATAAAGCCAACATCATAGCTATAGTATGTTCAGCAGCAGCTATTGTGTTGCCCCCAGGAGAATTAACAACAAGAACCCCTTTTTGCGTAGCAGCCTTAACATCTACATTATCAACTCCAACTCCTGCTCTTCCAATAATTCTCAGTTTACTTGAAGAGTTAATGATCTCTTCAGTCACTTGAGTACCAGAGCGAATCATTAAAGCATCATAATCTTTAATAATGGATGCTAACTCAGATTCTGAGATTCCTATCTTCTGATCAACCTGAGCAACTTGGGAAAGAATATCGATTCCTGTTTGATCAATTGGATCTGTAATGAGAACTTTTGTCATTTAAGATTGGTTCTTTAATCTTTTACTTTAACTTAATCTATAGTGTATGTATCTTATTTTATTAATTTGAATAACACACAAACATTTGAGGATTGAAATTTGACAAAAAGTATTGTGATATTTGAAGACATTGATAAATGTATCCAGCTATTTGATGTTTTCAAAGAAAAATCAGTAATGCTCTCTGAAGCTATTTTGATCCCACCAATAACTGAGAAAATATCATCAGACGAAAAAGAATTGCTCAATGCGAAAGTAAATACCTTATTCAAATCTCAAAATTTTGAAGATATAAGAATCTTAAATCCTAAACTTGATAGGAAGATCAGACAACAAGATATGAGTAGATGGCTAATGCCATTTGGTTTTATCGCTGGAATAGCTTTTTCTAATATGACAAATTTATCTACCTTCAGCTTTCTTGGTTTAAATAACATCGGGGAATCATTAATTGGAGGTCTTTTAGGAATGGGTTCAGGATATTTAGGAAGCATTGTTTCTTCTGCAAGTATCAACATTAATAGAAATAAAGAGTTAAGATCAATCATTAATTTTAATAAAGAGGGTAAATGGCTTGTTCTTCTTGAAAATCAAATTGGAGCAGAATTACCATGGGCTTTGATAAAACAATCAGAAGCAAAAGATATAATTTTTCTAGAAGGCTAAATGATTGACTTAAAAGAGATCTTAATAAATTCAAACTACAAAAAAGAAACTGGGGAATTAATAAATATTGCTAACTTAGCCTACAAAAACTGGGAAACTTATTGGACTGGGTTTAATTCAACTTATGTTTGCGAAGAGATTTTAAAAGATTTTGAAAATTTAAATGATTTCAAATTTTTTATTTATGGCGGATTCTCCTCTTCTCAAAGATCTAGGATAGCTTGCTTTAGAGGAGATAATATTCCTGAAGAGGATGCGCTAAAAAGTAATTTTCCAGCTCAAGGAATAAAAATTAATGGAAATTTTTTATTTGATAATGCCACACAAGACGACTTTAGATCCCTCTTAATTGAAAATGGGGTTAATCAAATAAAAGTTGGAGATATATGGACTATTGGCGATAGGGGAGCACAAGGGATAATTGATAATTCAAATATTAAGCATCTAGATGAAAAGATTTTTTATTTAAGAGACGTAAAAGTAAAAGTTAATGTAGTAGGTATAGATGAATTACAAATACCTTCTGGAAGATCAAAAAAACTTGTCAATACTGTAGAAGCTTCAACAAGATTAGATGCTATAGCTTCAGCTGGTTTTAGAGTATCACGAACCAAAATCATTGAAAGGATAGAAAATGGAATGCTCAGATTAAATGGAAGCAAAGTTAATAAGCCAACAATTAATCTAAAAATTGGCGACAAATTAGAACTTGAAAATAAAGGATTTATCGAAATTCTAAATTTAGAAATAACCAAAAGAGAACGATGGAAAGTTAAATTACTTAGAAAATGAAACGCAACCTGCTATTTTCTTATAAGGGGGATTAAAATTCCTCAATTGGGGCGATTAGCTCAGTGGTAGAGCACTACCTCGACACGGTAGTGGCCACTGGTTCGAATCCAGTATCGCCCATCAAAACTTTTGACGAACTAGGTTATATCCACAGAAAATAATTTCATTTTTTAGATTATTAAAAAAGATGAAACTTAATCAAATAATTAATCTACATAAGGGGCTCACTGCATTTGTAGTGATGGGTCTTATGATTTTTTTTGATAATTTTACGATCGCTCCTTACGTTTATCTAGCTCTGCATGGTACTTATGGACTACTTTGGCTTCTAAAAGAAAAGATATTCCCAGATCCTTATTTTAAAGAAAAAATCAATTTTTTAACTTCAGTTACTGGTTTTATTTTCCTTGGAAGTTACTGGGTAGCTCCCTACATTCTTATCTCGTCTCAGAAATCTGTTCCAAATATCGTAATAGCTGCATCTGTATCTATAAATATAATTGGTGTGTTTCTACACTTTGCTAGTGATGCCCAAAAATATTTTTCTCTTAAATTAAAAAAAGATCTTATTAAAGAAGGATTTTTCAGAAATATAAGGAATACAAATTATCTTGGAGAAATACTAATTTATCTATCATTCGCCATACTTTCAATGAGTTTCATACCATTAGTAATTCTCGCAATATTTTTCTTTATAGTTTTTCTACCAAGAATGATAAAAAAAGATAAATCACTCTCAAAATATGATTCATTCGAAGAATACAAAAAGAAAAGTGGTCTTATATTGCCTAAATTAAATGCCTGATAACAACTTACCCAGTTGGAGGCAAGATTTAAAATCTTCTAGAAAAAAAGAGGGCAAATCACCCTCTAATAGATGGATACAGCTCGCAACAGTCAGCGAAGAAAATGAGCCAAGAATAAGAACAGTTGTTTTCAGAGGATGGCACAAAGATAGTTCAATGATTATTTTTACAGATAGAAGAAGTGAAAAAATTAGGCATTTAAAATCTAACCCTAATGCAGAAATATTATGGTTCTTTTTGAAAACCAAATCACAATATAGATTCAAAGGAAAAATACATGAATTAAGTGATAACAAAAATTATTGGGATTTATTATCAGAAAAATCAAAATCTTCTTGGTTTTGGGGATCTCCTGGAGAGAAAATAAACCCAAAAGTCCAATCTACTTATGAAATATTATCCAATGTTCCCAAGTCAGAAAATTTTGCAGTTCTAAATTTTGAAATCGATTCAGTAGATCTTCTTAAATTAGAACAGCCTGTTCATAAAAGATATCTTTGGGAAAAGAGTAAGAAGTGGGAAAAAGTTGAAATTAATCCTTAAATATTTCTAAATTGTATATTTAGGTTGAAAAACATATAGTGATCAGTCAGTTTTAAAAAAGAAGTATAATTCATATGAATTTCTCAGAAATTCCAGAAAACCCCTTTATTTTTTTATCTTGGGTGACTGCTATAGGTCTATTTATAAGTCTTTCTGAAGCAACAATTAAGATAAAACTTGAGAAGAGAAACAGTTATAGAAAAAGGTTAGAACTAATCAATAACCTTTATCCTAAAAAGTTAGCTTGAAGTATCTGAGAGTATGTTTGCTTGCAGAAATTGAAATAAGCCACCTTTACTTGATTCTTCTTTAACTTCGACTTCCCTAGAATTTTTTGAATTAGTTGAAGGAATGATTTCTTCATCTTCTTCTGATTTCAAAATTCTGATTATAACTTCATCTAAAGAGAAATTACCAGGCCCTGTTAATGCAATAGAAGTTGCTGAAGCGAAATACAAAAGTAAAAGCTCTAGTAAGAAAATATTAAAACCTGAAGTAATAAGTGCATGGTATATGGCGACAGAAATTGTTCCCACAATCGCTAAAGCCCCGAATCTTGTAGCTAATCCGATAATTAGTAGCCAACTACCACCTATTTCGGAGAATGCCGCTATGTATGATAAAAATATTGGGAATGGAAGATGTAAAGGTCTGACAAAAGCATCAGCAAAATTTTCAATATTTGCTAATTTCTCATAACCGTGATGAATAAGAACAGTTCCAGTTATAACTCTAAGAATTAATAAAGCAGTATCTTTGCTAAACGACTTGGTAAGAATTGTTGAAAGCACTATAAAAAAATTATCCTTAAGTAAAAATAACTAGTCACAGTATCCATCGTGGATTAAAGAGCAAAAGTCGTCTCTAATTAAGTATTTATACCTAAATATCAAAAGTATCCCTTTCTGATTAATAATTCAACAAAATTAAAAATTATTTTTTGAATAATTTTCTAATATTCTCTGATTGATTTTCGGAATATTTTCTTTAAATTTGAAAAACCCTTTTTTGGCGAATTTCCAAGCAAATAAATCTTCATCTCTAACAAGGTTAAAAATCTTTTTATGGTGTAAATTTTTAAACTCAGTTATGAAATCATAATTTTCTCCCACTCCAGGATAAATAATGTCTATTTCGATAGTATTTTTGAAAGTATTTTCCAACGAATAAGGATCAATCTGTTCAACATTACCAAATTGCTCTACAAATTCAGAGACCAAATCTTGTTTAAATTTCAAAACAGATTCAGACAATTTAATTTGTCTTTGTTCATTTTTTAAAAGGATAATAAATACTTTTTTATAGCTTGGAAGTAAATTTTTAAGGGTTTCAAGGTGCAGATCATTTTCAAACATAATCAGATTATCTGATTTAGGATTCATGTCATTTTTATAAATCTCATCTTCAAATGGTATTTGATTAGATTCTTCAAGAAAAATTTGTTGATTACTTATTTTTTCTACATTAAATCTATTATTTGAAAACTTTCTGAGGTTTGATGATGAAAAAAGATATTGTTTTCCCTTCGTTTGCAATCCTCCGACCCATCTCCAGCTGAGGAGATTTGATGAAGCATCTCCATCAAAAAGATATTTAAAGAAAAACTTTGCTCCCAATTGCCATGGGAGGCCTAAATTAAATATCCAAGTACTCGCAAACCACATTCTTGTATGATTATGCAAATAGTTGTACTGCTTTAATTCATGGACCCAAGAATTAAAAAAATCTAATTCTGTATTGCCATTAGTTGCACTTTCATATAGCTCATAATCAAAATCGAGATTGTTTTCTGAAATAAAATTTCTCCAAACTTTAGGTCTATTTTCCATCCACCCTTTCCAGTAAACTCTCCAAAATATTTCTTCAACAAATTTAGTTGAATTTTTAATTTTGTACTTACTTTTAATATCATGGATCAGATCATATTCCGATAATATTCTATGAGTGATGAAGGGCGATAATTTTGAAACTGAACTTTCGTTATTTGGCCCAAAATCAAAATTTCTTAACTTTGCATAATCATTGATTTTGTATTTCGCAAAATTTTCCCAGGTATTTTGAGCTTTTAATAAAAATGACATTTTCTCATAACTTTAAAAAATTTTTTTTTGTATTGATAGAAATTTCAAAAATTTGCCTTCAAATTAATTCTTAAAATTTTCTATTTCACTTTTAAGTAAATATGTTTGATTGAAGTATTTAATTTAAACCCCTTATCTGTACATTTTATACTCTTAAATCTCTCTCTGCGTAGGAGGATATTTAGTGGTCAATTACTTTTTAGATCTAATTTTAATTTTCAAATCTTTATTTAAATGATTTTTTCTAAAAGATTTTTAAATATTTATCAAAATTATTATGAATAATTTATTAGTGAGAGATGTTAAGTATCTTGATGAACAATACAGAATAGGTGAAGGCATAATTTCGGATGATGCATTTAAGCAACTTGAAAAGCTCTTTATTCCTGTTGATCCAGAGCCTGACTACTTTAATCAAAAAAATAATAAACTTTTGCCAAAATTAGCCAAAGAAAACTATGAAGAATTTTTGGAAAGTTTATTAACAAAAACAAGATTAAGCATTCAACCCAAAATTGATGGCTGTGCTATTGCAATTAGATACATAGATGGCAAGTTTAATAAAGCTATTACAAAAAAAGGATTTGATGTCTCAAGCAAAATTAAACAAATTAAAAATGTCCCCGATTGTATTCCTATCAAACGAGATTTTCAAATTAGAGGTGAACTATACGCTACAAACCAAGTTGCCGGTATTTCCCAAAGAATTACAAGAAAATACCTCAATGATAAGAAAGGGATTGGAGAAAGTCTCCGCTTTTGCTGTTTCCAAATACTTAATGGAAGACTTAATCAATACGAAACCCTTAACTATCTTAAAAAATGTGGCTTCAGCACCCCTGACAGTTACTTCACAAATCATACAAGCGAAATCCAAATATATAAGAAAAATTGGTTAGAGAAAAAAATATTTGCGAAATATCCAACTAATGGGATAGTTATAAAAATAAATAGTAGGAAATTACAATTACTTAGGGAGAAAAGTTTATCTCAAAATAACGAATGGCAATATGCAATTGAAAAATAATATTGAATAGTACCTTCAATAAGAACTCACGATACTGACTTCCAGTATTTACAGTGGAAAAGTAATTAAATTTTGGTTAAATTCCAAAGCAATTTGCAGGATTACTAAATGACTGCCACTATTTCAAGACCTAAAATCTCTAACTGGGAAACATCTAATATTCCAAACCTTACAGGCAAAACAGCGCTCATTACTGGTGCGAATAGTGGTCTTGGATACTACACTGCAAAGGCCTTAGCAGAAAAAAATGCTCATGTTGTAATAGCTTGTAGATCGCTTGAAAAAGCTAATCAAACTATCAAAAAACTTAAAAGTCTTAATCCTGAAGGATTATTTACACCTTTAGAATTAGAGTTGTCAGATTTAAAAAATATTGTTGAAGTTCAGTTCAAAATTTTTGATAATTTTGAAAATTTGGATTTACTAATTAATAATGCAGGCATTATGCATCCGCCTAAAACTCTTAGTGCCCAAGGATATGAAATACAATTTGCAGTTAATCATCTAGCTCACATGCTTTTGACTCTAAAGCTAATTCCAATTATTGAAAAAAAAGAAGAATCTAGAATAGTGACGGTGACTTCAGGAGCACAATTTTTTGGCAAAGTTGGTTGGAAAAATCTGAAAGCCGAGAACTATTACAACAAATGGGAATCTTACTCCAATAGCAAATTGGCGAATGTAATGTTTGCATTGGAACTAAATGAGAACTTAAAGCATAAAAATATACTTTCTTTAGCTGCCCACCCAGGAATTGCAAAAACAAATCTCTTTACTGCTCAAAAACCTAACCCTGGTCCATTAGAAACATTCTCATTGGAATTATTTAGTCCTATTTTTCAAACTGCTGAGATGGGTGCTTTACCTCAGCTTTTTGCAGCTACTTCACCAGACGCAAGAGGCGGTGATCATTATGGTCCTAGATTTAATTTCAGAGGTCATCCAAAACTATCCCCTACTTCACCTTTCGCCATGAATAAAAAAGAAAGAAAAAATTTATGGGAAAAAAGCTTCGAAATACTTAATAACTTCTTATAAATTTTTCATTTTTACTAACTTTAGAAAATACTTCAAGATATGTAATTCACTCTCTGAGAGTTTCATAAATTCTGTTAAGGCATCATAATTTTTTTCATCAATTTTTTTTGACAATTGAATAAAACTATCATGGTTTTCATTAACAAAGCGCTCAGCAATCTGAGACGGAGTTAAACCCTGTTCAATTAAATCACCTGGAGCATTTTTCTCCCACTTTTCATAAAACCAAGAGAACCAATATTTTGCAGTATTATCTTCCATTAATTAACTTTTCTTGGGCGAATACTATAAGTACTGAAGAAAAATCTCATGATTGAATTACCCTTTAAACACAATTAATATAAATGCAATTATAAATTTAATGATAAATAATCATTCAAGTAAAAGAAATATTAATCTTGTAATTGGATTAGGTAAATCTGGATTTTGGGCTGCCAAGTATTTGAGAAGCATCAATAAGAGAGTAATTGTTTGGGAAAGTAAAGATGGGATAGAATTCTTAGAAAGAAAAACAGCATTAGAAGAGCTTGATATAATAGTTTCTCTGAATAAAGAATTTGTATTTGACGAAATTCAACCTTTTGTGAAAGAGATCGAATCTGTTGTTGTAAGTCCATCAATACCTTATGACCATATAACTATTATTGAATTAAAAAAAAAGGGAATCAAAGTAATTGGAGAAATTAATGTTGCATGGGAAATTTTAAAAGACACAAATTGGATAGGTATAACTGGCACTAATGGCAAGACTACTGTTACTCATCTACTAAGCCATATACTCTGCGATACTGGATTATATGCTCCTTTTGCTGGAAATATTGGTACACCTTTATGTAAATATGCTCACTCCAAACAACATGAAAAAATTGATTGGGTTGTAGCTGAATTAAGCAGTTATCAAATAGAAATATCTCCAGAAGTAAAGCCTAATATTGGAATATGGACAACCTTCACAGAAGATCATCTTGAAAGACATAAAACACTTGAAAACTATTTCAACATAAAAAAAAGCTTGTTGGAAAAATCTGATTTTAGAATTTATAATTATGACGATAAAAACCTAAGAAATTACTATAGTTCGCTATCAAGTGGGGTTTGGATAACAACTAGTTTCGATAAATCAAATTTTATTCATTGCGATTATTGGATAGATGATCAAGCATACATTGTTGAGAGAGGGAAGAAATTATTCAAACTTGAACATTTTTCTTTAAAAGGAATGCATAATCTTCAAAATCTTTTATTGGTAATTGCAGCAGCAAGAAAAGTTGGTTTATCTGGCAAGAGGATTAAAGATTCTTTATCTAATTACAAACAATTACCCCATAGGATGGAAACAATTTATAAAAATAATGATCTGGAAATCATTAATGATAGTAAAGCTACAAATTTTGACTCATCTATTGCAGGAATAAGTTCAATTGAAGGTCAAATAATAATCATTGCTGGGGGGAGATTAAAAGGCAATGAATATAGTGAGTGGATAAAAGTTTTAAAGAAAAAAGTTAAATGTGTTTTCCTTTTTGGAGAAAGCTCAAAAGTCCTTAAAATGGCGCTTATTAATCAAGGATTTAAAAAAAATATTTTTGAATTTTCAGAACTAAAAGAGCTTTTAAATTTTGTTTTTCATTATTTACAAAATAACAGGGTTGGAACATTATTATTCTCACCTTCATGCTCTAGTTTTGATCAATTTAAAAATTATGAAGAGCGTGGAGATTATTTCAAGAAACTAATAAGTGAAAAATTAAAGGTTAATAAATCCAGTTTTTGTTCAAGTATCAATTCGTAATTTTCAGGTCGGTCATCACAACCCTTTGCCCTCTAGCAAATATTTACTTAATTAGTTAGATTTTGATTATAAATTAGCAACCAGCAATGAGTGAATCTAACAATTTACCTCAAGCAATAAGTCATAAAAAATTAAGTTACTTGATGCGTAAGGCACAAAAGGATGCTCATTTTTCTGATGAATTAGCAGAAATAGAAAGCCCCGAAAAAAGAGAATTTGAAGAGTTAATAAACAATTGGGAAGCTTCAACTAAGAAGGTAGTTAATGAGTTATCAAAAAGAAAAGAGAATTTACTAAAAGATAAATCACCAAATTCCTTAATTGCACTTGGTGCAATGGAAGTTCACCTTAATATGGCTTTGCAAGCCTTAAATACATTTAATAAAGGAGTTGATGGGTAAACGTAACAGATAAATTATAAAGAAGGCATCGAAAATAAGAGAAAATCTAAGTCTTTTTCAGTATCTATAAAGACATCATCATAATAGTTAACTTCAAAACCTAAGCCATCTCCAGATTCGAGAATTATATTAAAATTTGAGTCTTTACTTTTTAATAAAAGATTACCTTCTATTATTTGTATCCAATTATATTTATCAATTTTTAATGGCAATTTTTTTTCTTTAATTGGCTTATATTTACAACGCCATAAAGAGATACTTTGATTTAGAAAAAGCTTATTATTTTTACCGTCTTTGTAATTAAAAATAAGGTTGTCCCACAACTTTTCGTTTAATGAAATTTGATCATATCGAGGTTTGATATTTTCTTTTTGAGGGTATATCCAAATCTGGAACAACTTACAGTTCTCATTTTCTTCATTCTGCTCGCTATGAGAGATTCCAGTGCCTGCAGACATAACTTGTACTTCATCTTTGTGAATTTTTCCAAGATTGTTTAAAGAGTCTCTATGAGTTATTGCTCCTTTTGTTACGACAGTAATTATTTCCATATTTGCATGAGAATGTGTATTAAATCCTGCATTAGGAGAAATAATATCTTCGTTTATAACTCTAATTTTCCCAAAATTATCCCAATTTGGATCTCTATGCTCTGCGAAAGAAAATGAATGCATCGAATTGAGCCATTCTCTAGTCGATCTAAATCTTTCGTGCGATTTTCTTATTTTAATTATTTTCAAAGACATAAATAATAAGAAATAAATATGGTGTATTTGTGTAAATTAAATATTTTTGAAAACTATAAATTATGAATAATTGAAATTACTTTTTATTTATTTGTTGATTTTACTTTGTGCTTTATTTGCTTTATTAATTATTTTTTTTGCTTCTTCTCTTGTTGAACATTTTTCTGCCTCAACATTCAAGTTTTTTAATTTATTTAATTGCTTTGAAATTTTCATATTAGGTTAACTTAACAAATAGAAATTAACACATATTTAATGGAATAGCTAAAAATACTGGTTTGCATTTGAGCCTTACTACCTAAAAATAAGATTGGAGGATGGAATTATCAGAGCAATATAGAGGGTGTATTGGATTATCTTTGATTGTTTTCTTAATTAAAAGCGGTCCAAGAGGATTATCAAAATTACTTTTCCTAATTGAGTTATATTGCATTATTTTTTTTGAGATTCTTTTATTTCTATTTAGAAATTTACCTTTGTTACCCCAACCTAACCATAAATCACAATTTTTACTTTCAGACCAGTGTTTTAAGTTTTTATAAATATGATCATTGTTTAGATAACCCACAGGGTTTTTATGTTTAAAAAGTTTTTCTGGTTTGCTTGAAATAAGAGCAAATAGATTTATTAATTTTAATTTGCCGTAATTATTGTTTTTAGAAATTTTAATTATCTTTTTTGTTGTGTTGTCCAAGAAAACTTCATCCGATAATGAGGGATTTAAACCAATAAAGATAATCTCTTTTTTAGATTTAGAAATCTTATAACTTAAACTCCATCTATATAGTTTGTTAGCACTTATTAAACAATTTCTTTCTAGAAATAGATTATTCAACCTAAACCTACTCCTCTAGCCATGAGAGTGGCAAACAAAGGTATTGTTGCAAAGCCTACTAATTCAGTAGTAATGATTAGTCTGAACCTCTTAACTAGATTTTCAGATATTTCAGGTAATTTATTCTTACTTAATGGAATTGCCCATAAGATATAGGTTGTTGTTGGATATAAAGAAAGTAATCCCACCAGAATATAAAGAGAAACTTTTATCCAAAAAACAGGATTAGCTGTATAAAAATCACCTCCTTGACCAAAATACTTAACACGCAAAATCCCGGTAACCAATATTGCAACTCCCGCCAAACCATAGACTACATCTGCAATTATCATTGAAATCGTCTCATTTCTATTAAGACCTACTTTGAGAGTCAATCTTTCAAATAAAAGGGAACCGAAACACAATATAATTCCTAAATAATGAATATATGCTACTAATGCACTTTTAGCAATTTCACCTGTTAATAAAGTTCCTAATAACATTTACTAGTTAAAATTTATACAATACTAACCACCAAATAATGAATTTGTTTAGAAAATAGATTAAGCAATAAAAAGTAGGTAATTAATTCTAGGACTCTAAAAACCTTTTTTGACCATCTTCAAAAAAATCCTTTTTATTCCACACTTCGATTACATCTGGGAAATGTTTTTCCATACAATTATCACAAACCCCATGACTGAATCTAATATCACTAATTTTCGAAAGATATTTTTCTAAATGCATCCAATCGCCCTCCTTATTTTTCACTTCTCTGCAATATGAACATACAGATAAAATACCTTCCTGTTTATGCAAATTAGATAAAGCATCTAGCAAATTTAATGACTTTTTTCTAAGCTCTAAAAATGAAACTATTTGCTTGGATAATAATTCCATAATATTAAATTGTTGTGTAGTTAGATTTCCTGGCTTTCTGTCTATTACACACAGAGTTCCAAGCTTATTACCATCGCTATTTCTAAGGGGAAAACCTGCATAAAAACGAATCTTTGGATCTCCAGTTACCAATGGATTATTTATAAATCTTTCATCTTGGAAAGCATCATGAATAATTAATGGACTATTTTCTTTTATTGCATGTGTACAAAAAGACCAATCTCTTCTAGTTTCTGATATTTGAAGTCCTATTTTGGATTTAAACCATTGTTTATCTTTGTCTACCAAAGTCATTAAAGAAATAGGCACATTACAGGTTGTAGCAGCAATTTTTGTAATATCGTCATAACATGATTCTGGCTTGGTTCCCAAAATCCTATATTCTGCTAAAGCTTTTAATCTTCTTTCCTCTTCTTCTTTTTTTGATACAAGATTCTGCATTAATCTTCACCAATTAATTAAAACTTTAAAATTAAAGTTTCTACAAAAAACTTTTTCCGTTTAATACTTAATAAAAAAAAGATAAACTTATTGAATTGTTACTTACTGATTTATTACTTATTAATTTATTATTGATTGATTTAACTTTGAGACTGCCATCCCAGCGATCCATCCACTTGTCCAACAATGTTGAAAATTAAATCCACCAGTGATCCCATCAACATCCAAAACTTCTCCAGAAAAAAATAACCCTGGACAAATTAAGCTCTCCATACTTTTAAAATTAACCTCATTAATTTTTACGCCTCCTGAAGTAACAAATTCCTCTCCAAATGGACCTTTGCCCGAAATTATATATTTATCCCTCATTAGAGTATTTATCATTTTCTCTCTTTCATCCGCCAGTAAATCAGCCCACTTTTTATCTTTATCAATTCCTATTTTCTTTAATAAAAAAATCCATAATCTTTTTGTTAATAGTGGAACAGGTCTAATATTAATAAGATTCACCTTCCCTTTATTTAATTTTAAATAATTAACTTTTTCTTTTAACTCCTCATAACTTAAAGAAGACCATTTAATGATTAGATTAAATTTATATTTTTGGCTATAAAGCTCCCTTGCTGCAATTGATGAAAGTTTTAATACTGCTGGCCCACTAAACCCCCAATGCGTTATTAGTAAATCGCCTCTATTTTGAAAATTCTTATTGTTTAATTTAATTTCTATATCTATGCCCTTTATCGATACTCCACTACATTCATCCAAATTTGGTTCTTTTGTTGAAAAAGTAAAAAGCGATGGTACAGGTTTAACAATGGTATGTCCAAGATTTTGAGCTAATTTATATCCGCTTGGATTACCTCCAGTTGAAAGAATAATATTTTTTGCAGTTACCTTAGCTTTTTTAAGACTAAAAATATTGAATATATTATCTGGAGTTTTTGAAATTTCATTTACAAAAAATTTTGTTAATATCTCTACGTTTTTTGATAAAGCACTTTTTCTCAAACAATCAATAACATCTGAAGAAGAATTAGATACTGGAAAAACTCTTAGATCTTCCTCAATTTTTAATTTTAATCCTTTTTTCTCAAACCAATCATATACATCTCCAGCAGCAAAACGATTAAATGATTCCAAGAGCTGAATTCCACCTCTCGGGTAGTTCTCAACTAGTTCATTCGGAATCCATGTCGCATTAGTGACGTTACATCTTCCGCCTCCACTAATCCTTACTTTCTCCATAAGTTTTGAGGTACCTTCAAGAATTATTATTTTTTTTACTCCATTTTCAGCAGCAGTTATTGCTGTCATAAAACCAGCTGCACCGCCTCCCACAACTGCTAAATCAAAATTTTCCAAAAAATTATCATTCAATACGCTTCTATCTGATAATAGCAAGGAGTTATAAAGAAAAATTATTCCAAAAACTATCAAAAAAATAAATAAAAAACTTCATAATAAATAGCTGCAATTCAATAATTTTTAAATATCAAACAAAATCAACGCAGTCGTTATTTTTATGCTTTAACTTAATTAAATGAGTCTAATATTTTCTTACGTCAAATATTCTGAGGCCAGTTTTCCTATGACTGGTCAATATACGGCTCTTCTTTTAATAACTTCTATTATTTGGGTTTTACTTTGGTTTGGTTACAGACAAAATAAGATAAATGATGAGATAAAGAAAAAAGAAAAAGAAGAAAGAATTAACGCGAAAGTTCAAAGGAGAAAGAAGTTAGAAAGTTTATATCCTAGTAATAAAAAAACTGTTTAAAATTAATTAATTATTTTAATTAAATATGAAAAAAAATAATTTGAAATCTCTAATTCAATACTTACCAGGGATTTTGATTCTTATTTATGTATTCTTTTTAGCATTTACTCAATTTATAAAATAAAAATTTCTAAAAATTACTCGTTTTGATTGGAATCCTATCTGCTTTTGGAGCTGCTGCATCATGGACTTATGCATGCTTTATTTGGCGCTCGCAAACTCAGAAATATAAAACAATAGATATTAATTTAATAAAAAATATAATAGCTTTTTTAGTTTTTACACCTGCCTTTATCAATATTAGTTCTACAACTGAATTAAAAAACATCTTTATCCTATTAGTTAGTGGAATAATAGGTATTGGTTTAGGTGATACTTTCTACCTAAAGTCATTACAAACAATCGGCACACGAAAAACTTTATCTGTAGAAACCCTTTCTCCGTTAATGGCTGCTTTTTCAGGAGAAATTTTTATTAATGAAGATTTAACAATTAAATCATGGATTGGGGTAATCATAGTATCGATTTCGCTGTTCATAATTCTAAAAAAAGGGAATGATATTAAAGATGAAAACTCACCTTTCTCAGAAAAAAATAATTTTAAGATTTTTGCTTTTCCTTTTTTATCAGTTTCATGTGCTGTTCTTGGAGGTCTTTTTTCAAGGATGGTTTTCCTACAAAGCAATTTATCCCCTTTTATTACAACTGAGATAAGACTATTAGGTGCAATAATTTTTTTAATAACTTTAAAAGGGTTTAAGATCAATTTTTTCTTAAAAAACATAGAAAAACAAGAACAAAAAAGATTTTTGCTTTCAATAATTCTTGGAACGAATATAGGAATATTGCTACAACAAATCGTATTTAAAACTCTTCCAATAGGAATAGGTTGGGCATTATTAAGCACATCTCCAGTACTTTCTTTACTTTTCGCTAAGAATGAGGAAAGAGAAATTACCAAAAAAACAATATTTTTTACTTGTTTTTTATTTTTTGGCTTAACATTAATAATTATTTAATCTAGGAGTTAATGTAATAAATACTCATGTTAATAGAAATCAGATTTAATAAAATTATCATGTAAAAACTCAGAAAAAATGAAAATTTTAAAGAAAAAAAGACTTGGAACAATGGAGGTTTATTTTATTTTTTTAAGCTGTATTTATGTAGGATTTATAGGTTATAAATCTCTATTAAATATTTTATTTACTTGAGATTAATTAATTCTTTGGAATGATTTAATCAACTTACCTCCATCTTGATCATCATCATCGTTTGACGCGAAAAAAATAAAAAATATCCCTAGAGAAGCTATAGATAATGAAATTGATAATACAGAAAGCTCGTCCATAATTTTTAATTTTTTCTATGATAAACCAAAAAAAATAAAAGACAGTAAACAAATACACATTCTTGCAAAAAAATAATTTCCTTTATTTGTAGAATAAAAAAAATATTCGAACTATATCGTGAAAGTTATAATCACTTCCCCTTGTAGTGCAAGCACAATAATTCAGTATGGAATAAAAAGTTGGCCTATTTGGGAATGTGAGCCAAGTAAATTTCAATGGAATTACGATGATAAAGAAATTTGCTTAATTATTGAAGGCAAAGCGAAAATTAGTACTAAGAACGGTGAAATTTATTTTATTAAAGCTGGAGATCTTGTTGAGTTTCCAGCTGGACTTTACTGCGAATGGGAAATAACCAAAAGTATTAAAAAACATTATCGATTGGGCAGCTAAATTTAAGAAATAAGGGTTTTTTTTCTTTACTGCCAAGTCAATGCAGATAAAATATGGTTAATAAATAATTTTCACAAGGGGAATTAATATTATGCCTTTTACTGATCAAGACTATTTTGAGGTAATTGAAAAAAACGAAATAGTAAAAAAAGCTTATGAAAATATTAAGCAAATTTGCATTGATTTGCAAAAACAAACAAATTGTCCTGAAGAGGACCTAAAAGATTTTCTTGAGTTTATTTCTAAACAATGGAATAACTAATAATTAACAAGCCTTTTAAGAATACTAGGTTTAAAATCTCAACTTAGTTTTCTCACAGAATCAGTCCTAATCTAATTCCTTTTTTGGTTTTGTATTGATACTGGAAGTTCCCTTAGCAGCAGAAACAAAGAAAAAGAAGCCTACAATTCCTGATATACCAAATATCGCAGCCAAAGGATCAAAAGTGAAAGAAAACATAGAATTTATAAAATTAAGGTAAATAATAGTTTTTGAATCAAAATTGTACAATTATTGTTAAGTATAAAAAATAACAATAACGCGATTCATTATGTCATTATAAGTTTCTTATAAGGTTCAACAAAATTATTTTCACATTCTTATTGAAGAATAAAAACATCACTAAATACTAAAGATTTATTCATGGGACAGAGAAAAGTTTAAAAAATATTATTAGAAATATTGAATAACACTTCCCGAAGAATCCACAATTATTGTTTCTTTAGATTAATATCTATCCATGACAGATTTTTACTCGGCCTCTTCAGCAGTAAGTCCATTTACAGCAATATTATGGTGTCTTTATCCAATAACTGTCCTTGTAATCATTGAGTTACTTCTAGGTGGTGGATTTGATGATGATAACGATGATCAAGATGGCGGAATGCTTATACCTGCTTACTCTAGATCTGACGTTTGAAATTTTTTAGATTTTAAATTACAATTTCTGAAAAAATCTTAGTAAATTGATTAACAACATTGATACAACTCATATTTCCCTAATTACACTTACCATTCTTATCATTTCCTCTCTTTCTTTGCTTATCTTGAGAACCCTTAAAGAAGGTAGAAAAGCTTTAACAGATTTAAATAAGGATAAATCGTAAAAAACTTAAATAAATACTAGAATTTGAAGGATTACTAAGTTAAACAACTACAAATTTATAGTTTTTCCTTTTGGTGACGGGGCTCTCTTACTAATTACTTTAATAAATAAAAATGCATCTAAATTCTTTACTTTATATTTGTTCTATATCTTTATTCATTTATGTAATGGCGCTATTTTGGAGAGACTTGCCAAATCAAAAAAAGTAAATAATTAATATTAAATTTATTGCTTATTAAAATTAATTGAGTTATTAATAAAATATTGGATTTAATTTTTTTATATAAATGCTGAAAGAATCTACAAATAACAATAACAATAATATATTCTCAGAGACTACAAGTATTGCAGAAGAAAAGATGATTTGCAAAGACGGATTCTGTTCATTACCAAATAAAGATGAGATCCCAAAACAAGATTCAAATGATATAAATTTATTTGATCCTGTTTAGGAAATAAATAACATTTTAATAAATTAAAGATTTAATAGAATATGTTCAATTTTTGAAGTTTTAATTTATGCTTAATAACTTTTTCGGAGCATATAAAGAGTTTTGGATTAAAGCTACAGACTTCAAAGGATTCACATCTCGTTCTGACTGGTGGTTAGTTCAACTAGCGAATCTTATAATTTCTTTTCTAACTATCCCAATATTTTTTAAAACGTTTGGTTTTAATGCTTATGGATTAGTTTGTATTATTCCTCAAATAGCTATTGATATAAGAAGAATCAGAGATTTTGGAAAAGATTGGAAATGGATTTTTATTAATTTAGTACCTATCTTCGGATGGATATTGTGGTTCATTTGGTTAGGCTTTGGGAAGACAGGTAATGGGAAAAATAAACTTATATAGAAATTAACTCTTTATTTTTTTCTTTTTTTAAAATCTACAAATCTTATCTTATTTCTTAATTCTATTTGTTTTTCAAGAATCCTAAACACATGCATCTCGCATTCAGTTAATTTAATAAACTGATCGAGTGTATCTTTATCTTCTTCATCAAAATCTTCGAAAATCTCAGATATAGCAATACTATTTATCGAAATAAAATCCTCTGCAACATCTCGTGGATTCTTGCCTGATTCAAAATCCTGAAAAGCTTCATAAGAATTAAGTTCTCTCGTTAACCATTTAAACCATGGTTCATTTTTATTGTGTTTTTTATTTATGATTTTCTTCATAAAAAATTTTTACTAGTTTAATCATTATTAGTTATTGATTCTTTGACAGCTGTAAAATTACTTATTTTTGAAATTTAATTATAAACCTTATTTATTACAAAATAACTAGCAAAATTGACCATGAAACTCTCTAAAGAATAAGTATTTATTACTCATTATTTTTTCTATAAGATAGCTAGCATTAGATTTTATTTAAGTACATTGTCAATCCCATTTTATGACTTTCCTTCATCTCCAATTTTAATAATTGGTGCACTTGGTATTACAGTAGCAATAGCAGTTTTTTTTGTCTCTTACCAAAAATATTTCAATTCTCCTTTGAACAAAGAGCTTGCAGAAAAGAAAAAAGCCTTAATTAAGGAACAAAAAGAATTAAATGAAAGATTAGAAAAAATAGAACAAGATTTAAAAAATTTATAAAAAATTACTCTTAGTAGATAATAATTAATGATCTCGAATTCAAGACCTGATTTTTTTTAACAGGAATTTTGGTCTATAAGGGGTTATGGATAAAGATCATCTTATTGAATTAATCGCCAATAGTCTTCTATACGAGAGTAAAAATTCTGACTCTAATAAGAATCTTAGTGACTTTAAAAATTACTTAGAGAGATTAAATTTAGATCAATTGAGAACTATGTCTAAAGAATTTATTCTTTAGTATGATTTTTAAAATATTTTTTTGTTTATTAAATAATCAATACTTTTTAAAAATTGTTAGTATCAAAAAAATAAGAGAAATATGCCTAAAGTTAATAGAGGTGAATTTTTAATAAAGCCATTTCTAAAAAGAAATAACATTAAAGCTTCTTATCAAATTATTTCTACCATCTTTCCAATATTCTCTATTTGGTTAATTATCTACCACATAATAAATCAACCTTTTCCATTATTGATTAAAGGATTACTATTAATACCTTTTATACTTCTTCTGACTCTTTTCTCTTCTCGAACATTCTCATTAATGCATGATTGCGGTCATAATTCTCTTTTTACAAAACGCAAATTAAACCGCTTCTTTGGATTTTTACTTGGCTTGGTTAATGGTATTCCCCAGAAGTCATGGTCGATTGATCATGCATTTCATCATAGAAATAATGGAAATTGGGAAATTTACAAAGGGCCGATAGATGTTTTAAGTCTTGAAGATTATGAATCCCTTACAAAAAGAGAGCAAATATTTTATAAAGTAAGTCGAAACTGGATGATGCTTTTCCCTGGCGGTTTTTATTACTTAGTTTTAAAACCCAGATTAGGACTTGTTATCGTTATTTTTAATTTAATTAAAGATATATTGGAAGAGACTTTTATCAAAATAAAAAACAGAGAAATTTCTCAACTTTTAGCTATTAATTCAAGAGTTAAACCACCTTTTTCTGATTATGGAGATAATTTCAGTGAATTAAGTGAATTAATAATCAATAACATATTAGTAATACTAGGGTGGATTTTTATGTGTAAAAGGTTGGGTTTAGTTTTTTTCATATCATTTTATTCCATTGTTTTAACATTATCAGCAGCAATTTTAATATGTGTTTTTTTCGTGCAACATAACTATGAGAATACATATGCTAAAAATACAAAAAATTGGGATCTCATCGATGGGGCTATTTTAGGTAGTAGCAATTTAGATATCCCTAATTGGTTAAATTGGTTTTTAGCAGATATATCCTTCCACAGCATTCATCATCTTTGTGAGAGAATACCAAATTACAACTTAAGAGCTTGTCACAAAGCAAACATTCATTTGCTCCAACAATCAAAGTTCTTAAAATTAAGCGATTTTTCAAACTGCTTAAAATATATTATTTGGGATAACAAAAATGAAAAATTAATTCCACTAAGTTAATACCTAATTCAACCTTCTTCTCAATTTTCTTTTTAGAGGAATACTGCTATATGAATGAGTACCAATAGATGGGGGCAAGTCATTCTTTAAAGGATGCATAAAAGCATTTGCCATACTCTCTAACATTTTCGAAAGCCAATTAATTACTGATTTCATTTGAAAATTGAAAAGTGTACATTTTTATCTTCTAACTAAATTACTGAAAAGTAAATCAGTCTTTATGCTGATTTTTTTGGAAGATTACCTCATAAAATTAATATTAAAAAATCAAAATTATTGTTTTTTTGGTTTTTTTTTAGAAGAATATTACTTTCTTTTAAAAGGTAAAACAGTTGCAAAATAAATTTAGTAAATAATACTTATTTTTTCTTATTAACTTAATAAATTAAATAAATTAACATAATTTTGTGCTATATCTCTATTCCAAACAAATCTAACAATACTATGAATGATTCATTTGTTTCTTCAAACCAGAATACAGAAATAGATTCTATTAATTCATATTTCGAGTGTATTACTGAATGCAGTATTGTTGATGGTCATCAAGAATGTATTACTCGTTGTTTAGAAGTTCATTTAAAAGGAGGCGATCAAAATGAATAAAAAAAATTCACCTCAAAGGAAAACAACTTTAAAATGGAACTCAAATGGAGAGCTTTCCGAAATTGATATGTTAAGAATTTTAGAAAAAATATCATCGCATGATCTTAATCAATGTGAATTAACATGCGATTCTGATCAAGGTTGAAATTTATTATTTCTAGATCTTTTTAAATTATTAATTAAGCAAAAATTTGATACTAGTATTAAAAAATTATTTCTAGTAAGCTAAATTTGTAATGATCTGTAGTCAGCCTAAATTTAAAAATTTATTTTCAATATTTTTAGAATATCTTATAGGTTTTATTTTTAAAAAATTAGTTTTTAGAACTCCCACCTTTTTTTAAGAATGTTTTACTAATTTCTTTTTTTGTTAGTTGAATCGGTTTTACTAAACCTGAATCCCCATGAGTTGGACAATAATAAGTCATAAGCATCCACTTTTTTTCTTGGTCCATAAGTACTTTTTTCAAATAATGGTTAAGTTAATAGGACGACTTATGAAAAAATTGATGTTTTTTAATCTTTTTTTCTGTTTTACTTAATAATTTTAAAAAATTTTGAATCTATTCTCACTAAATAGATATAAATACGCATGACTTTTAAGAAAAATCCTGCTATTTATTAATAAATTCAAAATTATTCATGTCTCTAGAATCTATATTGATGGTAGTCGCTCCAATCTGTCTTTTTACTGTAGGAGTCATTGTTTTACCTATCCTAGTAAAGCCACGTAAACAATCTGGTTTATCTAAGAGGTATATACGCGGTCTGTAAATTAATTAAGCTTTAAAGAAGAGCAATAACAATCAGCATAAAAATAATTAAATAGTCAAATAAAAAGATTGCGATAAAAAAATTAAATAAAAAAGTTTGGCGCAAATAATTTTATTTAAAGATCAAGTTCAAATCGTTACAACTTTATCCAAAAAACATTATGAATTCTTTTCATTATGAGATCCTGTGATGGATAATAGAATATATAAATTCACTTTTATTTAAAAAATTTTTAACCAAAAAAAAATTTGAGTAATATAAAATTTTCAGGTCTTAAAGGCCAAGCGCTTGTAATAGAGGATAAAGATATTCCAAGCATAAAAGAATTTCAGGATGTTATTCCAGATCACTACTTTAAGTGCAATACCAAAACTTCTTTGAGGTATCTTTTACAATCAGCGTTAATCCAATCATTAGTAATTGCGATAGGTTTATCTATTCCTTTTACTCCAAAAATTATCCCAATTTGGGTTATTTACTCATTACTATCAGGTACCACCGCAATGGGATTCTGGGTAATTGCCCATGAATGTGGGCATGGAGCATTCTCTAAAAACAAGACATTGGAATCCATAACAGGTTATTTACTACATTCATTACTTCTTGTGCCTTATTTTTCTTGGCAGCGCTCCCATGCAGTTCATCATCGATTCACAAATAACATAACCAATGGAGAAACTCACGTCCCTTTAGTCATTAAAGGGAATGGAGTTACAGAAAAAGTTGGCGGAGAAAAAGAATTACATTTTTCAAATTCCTTAGGTCAGAAAAATTACGGAATTCTTCAACTTGTTTTACATCTAATATTTGGCTGGCCTGCTTATTTGCTTACGGGAAGTACAGGAGGTATTAAATATGGAACTTCAAATCATTTTTGGCCAATTAAACCATTTTCGAAAGCATTATGGCCATCAATATGGGCCAAGAAAGTTTGGATATCAGATATTGGTATCGGTTTGACATTATTGGGTATTGTTTATTTAGTTTTAAAGTACGGATTATTTCCAGTAATTGCTCTGTATTTTGGCCCTTTATTAGTGGTTAATTGTTGGCTGGTAGTTTATACATGGCTTCATCATACAGATTCTGATGTGCCTCATCTTTCAAATAAGGAATTTTCTTTTATGAGAGGCGCATTTCTATCTATTGACAGGCCTTACGGTAGAGTTCTTAATTTTCTTCACCATAATATAGGTTCTAGCCATGTCGTTCATCATGTATGTCCAACGATCCCTCATTATCATGCAAAGAAGGCAACTGTCTTAATTAAGAAAGCCTTTAAAAAAGCATATCTTTACAATCCTGATCCAATACACAAAGCTCTCTGGAATATTGCTTGCAATTGCGTTGCTGTTAAGTCAGATCTCAAAAGAGGAAAATATATTTGGCAATCTTCTTACAAAATCGTGGATTAAATAGACAATAATATTAATTTTTTTACCACATTAATTTACGCAAATCTGAAAAGAATATAAAAGAATGAGCATTATGAAATTTTTCATCTTAGAAATGATTTTAATTATTGCAATTCTATGAGTGGTGACAATTTGCATGGTCAGCAGCCTATTAAATTTTATTCAGAAAAAATAACACTTACAAAAGTTGAATTATTAGAAAAACAGTTGAGTTTAGGCGAAAAAGTTTCAGATTTAGATGAAAAGCATAAAGAATGGAGCAGAAAGCTCTCAGGTTAGCGATATATTGAATACCCTTTGAAATTGATTGATAATTTAAGTTATTTATAAGGAATTTAAGCTATTTAACTTTTCTCAATTTTGGAGTGTTTAAAAACATTATCTTTAAGCTAAAGAATAATATTACTACTGTAAGAGCCGGCAGTATATATAGTATTAAATCAGAACTAAATAAAGAAGGAATTCTTGCAAAAATCAAATGCAAGTAATAGGTTTCAAAAGACATTTAAATATCTGTATATCTTGTTTATTAATAGCAATTATTTGACTAGTAAAAAACATTCATTATCCAAGATAAAACAATTTAATTCAAAAGAGTCAGCCTGTATCCCTACTAGCTGACTCTTAGCTTAATATTAATTTAAATATTCTTTAAATGAGGATTTATCCTGAGCAATAAAAAGCTATTGATATATATTTTTTTATCCCTAAAAATGTAAATACTGACTCCAAAACAAGAGATCAATAGGGTATAACTTGATACATATTTGTAACATGATTGATATTTTTCATGTTCGTAAATAGTTTATTTTCAATTTATCTTTACATAAATAAATAAATATGTTATATTTGTTTACAAATACTTTTAATAAAAATGACTCCAGAAGCAGAACGTTTTAATGGTTGGGCAGCTATGCTAGGTTTCGTAGCAGCAGTCGGCGCATATGTAACAACAGGGCAAATCATCCCAGGTTGGTTTTAATGAATAATAGCGAACCAAAAATTGTTGAAAAAGAAAAAATCATAGCTGAAAAGCTGAATGGTAGATTCGCCATGTTAGGTTTTGTTGCTTTAGTAGGAGCATACTTAACAACGGGTCAAATAATTCCAGGTTTTATCTAAGGAAACACACAAAATTAATCTAAGAACCGAATTAATTTACTTAATTTGGTTCTTTTTTCATGGCGAAACTTATATTTGGCCTTAATATTTTCGGCTAATTTTCCTAATTTATATTGGTATAAGAGTAACTTAAATCAAGACAAACTCTAAATAATAATATTTAAAGAGGAAATAAAAAAGGTATTGGAAAATTAAGATTGATTAATTATTAACAGTAAAAGAAATAATATTAATTTTAATTTTTTTCTTCTATAAGTCTTAAAACATTAATTAAACAATGCTACCGTAGTCAAAATAATTCATGATTGTTATGAGAGTAAAACTTGAGCCTGAAACAGCATTTATTGGAAAAAAATTTGCTTACTTATTTTTTGGCATAATATTTAGCCTTAATGCAGTAACTTTCATTTGGTTCTTCAAGTTAATTTCAAGTTAGGGAATTAAAGTTTAGTAATCTATTTGATTAATTAATAGAGATATAAAAAACAGAAATGAATATAAACCTATAAATCAATCTTAAAAAATTCCAGGGATTATTTGACCTGTTGTTACATAAGCACCAAGCAGTGCAACAAAACCAACCATTGCCCATCTTCCATTTACTTTTTCAGCATTTTGAGGGTAACCATCATAAGAAACCGACTCATCTATATAAGGTCTAGTTTCGGAAGGAAACATATTTTGTCTACCACCTGATTCTGTTGTAACTCCTGAATTTGACATTAATTTTTTTTATAATTGTTAACTAAAGTAACATAAATATTAACTTATGTAAACCCAATATGGGAACATATGCTGCAACGAATATTTGAAACTGAATGCATGACAATTTTGTCAAAAGATAAGGATTGCTAAAAATTTTTAATCGAATTGATAGAAAACCCCAAAATAAGCATTTATACTCACGGTAAGTAATTTTACTTATTATTATGTATTTATAGCATTTAGGAAGTGCTTAGCTTGTTAACATCAGGAAAATCAAAACTGAAGCTAACTCGTTTGTCATGAGCTTGCCGGTGGGATACTTGCAAGCTCTTTTAATTTTTAAAGTCAGATACAAAACTATAATAATTTTTTACTAAAAAAGGATTTGAAAAGATATATAACCCTGTCAAAAATTCATTTTATTGCTAAAGAGAAAATAGAATAACTAATATTTATGTCGATTGATTTTATTCTCATTCCTACTTGCATTTTTACCATCCTTTTTCTTTTAAATCGAGAAAATAAAATTTACAAAAGGAATCAAAAAGCAAAGTAATTAAAATTTTTACAAGAGCATTTAACAATAAGATTTAATAAATTTATTGCTTTTGATGTCAATAATTTTGGGGGTTGTTTATTTAAATAGTTTTGAAAAATGAAAGTTTTACGAAAAAACTAAGTTAAATTTTTACTTAAAATAAATTTGTCCCAATATAGTCTTGAATTATTAATTTGATCTAATTTTTGTTGGCAGTGTAAACATTTACACTCTTTTAATAAAGGCTTATTTTTCATTAATCCCCCTTTATTTCAAGTAACCAAATTTTTTAATTAACTGCAAGTATAAATAAATTCTTTTTTGATAAATTTTGCAAATTTATATTAATAATCTTTCTACATAACCAATAATTTTTTATTGGTCTCTAAATCATTGATATTTTATAATGCTAGAAACGATAGTAAAAATTAAATAAAACACTTTTGAACCTTTCAAATCGATCACTAATAAAAAAAAATATCAAAAAAATATTTGCTCCTTGGTATTCAATACCTTTAATAGATAGATGGTTATTAGGACAGCTTGTACCTCCAATGATATTTGCTATTTCTGCATTTACTGTTATTTCATTATCTGTTGGGGTTATGTTTGATCTCATAAGGAAAATTGTCGAGTATGGATTACCTATATTACAAGCTTTACAAGCCTTAATTTATAGCCTGCCTAGCTTTTTAGTTTTATCATTTCCAATGGCTGTTTTATTGTCTACATTATTATCTTATGGAAAACTATCAGCTAATTCTGAATTGTTAGCTTTAAAATCTTTAGGAATTACAAATTCTCGAATTATAGCTCCAGCCATTGCAGTTTCAATATTCATGACAGGATTAACTTTTTATTTCAATGATAATTTAGTTCCTACTAGTAATAAACTTGCTGAATCAACTTTAAGGTCTGGGATAGGAAGTTCATTTAACAAAGGGAAAAATAAGAATAACATTATTTTTACTAGAAAAGGATCAAGAATAACTTCTAACAAAAATAAACCAACAAAAGTAAATACATACTTAACTCATATTTTCTATGCCTCTCGATTTGAGAACAATTTGATGAAAGAAGTTACTGTTTTAGACTTTTCCAGAGAAAATATAAAGCAGATTCTCACTGCAAATAGTGCTAAGTTTAATAAAGATAATTCTTCTTGGATCTTTTCAGATGGAAGTATTGTTTCAACTGACTCATTAGGTCAAACGACGAACATTAAATTTAATCAATATATATACCCTTTTGTTGAAGGCCCATTAGATCTTGCAAAAGTCCCAAAAGATGCAAGAGATATGTCTCTAAAAGAAGCTTTTGAGGCTGAACAAATATATAAAAAAATAGGAAACCTTAAGGAGATTAGAAAGATTCAAGTACGAATTCAAGAAAAATTTACTTTACCTTGCGCATGTTTGGTTTTTGGATTGATAGGTAGTATTTTGGGATCTCAATCTAATTTAAGATCTTCAAAAAGTCAGGGATTTGGATTGAGTGTAATTCTCATTTTGTTTTATTATATTATTTCATTTATTTCCAGTTCTTTTGGCGTTAAAGGATTACTTCCTCCTGTAATTGCAGCTTGGTTTCCAGTAATAATTTCTATATTAGGTGGAATTTATTTCTTAAGAAAATCAAGTTCTATTTAATAATATATTTAGGCACTTAAAAATATCTTATATGGCAGAAAAACTTCCATAATAATGAATTAATTAAAAGGTTCCATGTTGTTTTAGATCTTATCTAATCTTTGATATCCATACCAATCAGGATTATTGTTTTCTTCAATAAAATTATTTTCTAAGGTTAATTCTATTTCCCAATTACCAATTTTCTTGACAATTTGAGAATCATCACAACAAATTAATTTTTTTAATGAGGCCATATCATCTTTATGCTTTTTTTTACATCCCTTGAGCCATTTAGATTTTGCTATGTTTTTTGCCTCAAATTTACTTGAAGCAACAACTAAACCAAATTCATGTTTTTCTTGCATAGAACTTGGATCATAGCCTCCAATATTAACAAACCATAAATTTTTATTGTTATGGTTTTCCTTAAGGAATTTATTATTTTTTAATTTCTTATTCTGAATATTTTTAAGATTAATCTTATACCCATCTACATATTTTATTTTTTTATAGCTATCAATATGTAATCCTTCAAAGATTCCAAACCAATTTCTTCTTAGTTCATCATAAGTATCCTCAATTTTGGAGCCTACAACCCATCTAACATCGTGTAATTCTACATTAGCCAAATTTGCTCTTCCACCAAGAACAACCAAAAAAAGATAATTTTTCTCGATCATTTTCACTTTATATAGATAGTGTATTGATGCTTTTCAATATAAAGATTGATATTTATAAATTACTGAAATAATTTATATAGTTACTTAAATTTTAAATATGTCCTGCAAATAAATTATTAAGTAAATAAAAAAGGTATTTAATTAAACCAACCTTTCTTCTTTGTTTTAACATCTGGGAAAGTTTCAACCTTTGGTGCTTCATCAGTTCTTCCTTTAATAATCATTAAAGGAACAATTGCCCATAGGCCCAAAAATAGTATCCAGAATAAATAAATGTTCATAATATTCAAAATTAATATGCATATAATAAACTCGATAAAATTACAACTGTGAGTTTCTTTTTAAAGTTCAAATTTCCATGTATGATAATTTGTTTACTCTTTTAGAAGCTTAGTAAATTATTTTAAGAAATATTTTTAAGGAAAAGAATAATCAAATTAAAATTTTTTGGATATTTTATATGAAAAATATATTGAAGATCAATTTAAAGAATTTGTACTCTAGATGACCACTGCTTTGCATCAGAAGTTTAGAGTACTTAATTATAATGACAACATAAAAAATTATTCGTGAATTTTATTTAAACAAATTTACCTTTCATTAAATATTTCTTTAGCAATAGTTCAAATAAATGAAAAAATGTGATTTATGTCATAAGCCAGGTAAAGTTCATTACAGGGTTAAATCCATAATTCATAAGAATTGGATTTTTTGTTGTAAAGAATGTTGGAATATTATTTCAAAACATCATAAATATTCCTACGGAGGAACGAGAAAGTCAGAATAATCTCCTAGCAAAATGACTTAAAAAACTAGTAAAAAATGATTTGATTTTGAAAAGGAGTTTAATTTTTTAAAAAAAATTGTATATTTCTTTTTCTATAGATTTATATTCAGAATTAATATCTTTGATAAATTCATCGACTTGTTTTTTAGTATTTTTATATTCATTAATTTTTTGTTTGCTTTTCTCATAGAAAATAGATTCAAATGTTCCTGGTTTTACCTTCTCAATCCAATATCCTGCCAAGCAGTAAAATTGATTAGGAACTAAATTTGTAATATATGTATTCTGGGTGTTTTTATATTGATTAATTATTTTATTAACTAAGGCTCCTTTAGTTTTGTTAGCACCAAATAAAGCAAAATCTTTTGCAAAAGTCTTATACTTCTGCGAAACATTTTTATTTTTTTCTAATGTATTTCTAGAAAGTATCTTTTCAAAGGGATAACAATAATCAAATAAATTAGTCTTTTCTTTTTTTGAAGGATAAATAGCTATGAAAGAACCAAAAATGAAAAAAAAAGTTAAAAGTAAATTCTTAAACATTTTTAATAAGCACTAAATATATTATTACATCAAAATAAAATTCAAAAAGGGTTCTTAATTTTCTTTTGAAGATTTATGTTTATTAAAAAGAATGCCTAGAATTGAGACGAAAATCAATGTAAGAAAATTCTAAAAGTTTTACTGACTCATTTATTATTTATCTAAAAAATATTTTTCTTATGATTAAGTTATGAAAAAGTCTATTTTTAAAAATAAAAGTATCAAATCTTTTTTAGATTTTTTTTCAAGATTATTAATCACTTCATTATTTATCTCTGCCATACCAGGCAAAATAATTGGTTTTGAAAAAACAGTTGAATATATTTCTTCAAAAGGTATTCCTGATCCAATTGCATCTATTCTCTTAGTGGGGGCGATTGTATGTCTTATCTTGGGTTCTGGATTTTTTATATTTGGAGAAAATCAAAAAATAGGTTCAGTCTTTTTATTACTTTTTATTATCCCAACAACAATAATTTTTCATGTATTCCCTTTCCATCAAAGAGCGGTGCTTATGAATCTCGTATTGATAGGAGCATTAATTAATGCTGCCTTAAGGGAACCAAAATAAATAACTTAAATAAAAAAACTAAATATTTTTTATTTTTTCTCTCTTAACTCTGGGAAGCAATTAGCAATATGAATTAATTCATAAACCTCTTTGCTATCATATTTTTTGTTGGGAATTCCACTTCCTACCTCAATTCCTCTCTCTTTCATCTTCTTTAATATCAATTCTTGTCTTTGCATACTTGACATAGACTTAAATCTTTTAATTCGTTCTTCTTTATTCATTAGATATTAAGTTAAATTTTATTGTTAATGTTATATCAATTATTGATTCATTAAATAAGTAAGAAAGCCAGTAAATGTAAGTAATTTAAATCCAATAAAAAAAGGCAAATATTTTTTGAGTTTTTTGCCAACGGGCAATAATTTGTTTAATGAATTGATCATGATTTACATTAAAAATCTAATTATTTCAAACATCTTAACTAATTTTTTTTAGAATTATCCCATCTCAATTTGTACACTTTAATAGAGTAGGCCTAAACTAGAAAAGTCACTTTCCTTTTTTTAAATGAATGATAAAGAAACAATAATTTCATTATTAAATGAGTTTGCTAATCCAAAAAAAATGGCCTCATTTTTTGTCGGCAATGCAACTCCAGATTTTTTATTCATCAGACCGAGTGGTAATCCTATAGATGCAAAAGGGTTCGAAAAAATGATTACTGGTGATATAGTTCAAGAAAAGGCAGAAATAACCAAAATTCACAGATTTGAATTTTTAAGCGAATATATAGTAATGTGCATTTTTACACTAGGTTCAAAATTTACTTATAAAGGAACAGCTAATGATGACTTACCTACAGTTACGTCAATTTTTAAAAAAGTAAATAATGTTTGGAAAATTCACTGGATGCAAAGATCTACAGGAAATTCGGATTTATCTTTATGGGTTTAGCTAAGTTAATAGCTCTTTTAATTGTACTACTACCTAAAGGTAACTCTTTTATTGGTTTAATTATTTATTTCATAAAATAAATAATTAAATAAAAAAACCTATTAACTATTACTTTTTTAGAAAACAGTTGCTTCTTCTTTGCTAAGAAATTTATTTTTCAGGTAAAAATAAAAACTTTAGACAGACTAACGCCTATATCTAAAGCTAATAAAGCAATTAGTAACTTACTCATTTTTTAGAACTCTCAACTATTTTTTTGTAAAGTTCTTCTGAAATAGGTTGCATAACCTTTTAAAAATCTAATTACAAATTAGATATTTCTAAATTAATTTCCCGTTACTAAATATACGAATATATGAATTTTTAAATAGGTAAAAAAAATGTTCACAATAAGTTTTTCTTATAACGTATTAATTAATACTTGATCGCAAAAATTAAATAAACTCTAAAGTTTAAAAAAAGAAATTAGAAACTTATTTCAAGTAAATAGATCCTCTATAAGTAAGCTTTATCAACTTTTCTTCTTGTTTTCTACAATATACGAATGACTTACCATTGAAATACATGTTTACCATGGTGCAGTTCCTGAACTTGCTCAAGTCCCCGTCCTATGGCTTGAGTCGTACTGCGGTCTATCAGATGGTAGATCGGACGATTATGTAGTATCTACTACAACCTATTTATAAAGTATTTATACTTAGATGTCAACAATTAATAGAAACTAAACTTCAATTTAAAATTAGATTCTGTTCTCACAAATTCTCTAAAAAGAATAAAGAACATATAACTACGAGTAACTCCCATAAAAACTGAAACAAATGCTAAAACCACACAAATAGGGCAATGTGGAAATCCAATTATTTATTTTCTAATATAAACTTTAATTCAGCCTCTGCATTAAGAATATCAATTCTTCTCTTCAGAAGTTTAAAAAATTTAGTTATTTTTTTCAAAATCAAATCTTATTTAGGCATAAATAATAATATTATTCCAAGAATTAATATATCAATGAGCAAAAATACTGAATCCATTGATATAACAAAAGTTTTGTAGCAAAGTTATACATTAAACAATACCAACCTTTGCTTAGATACTCTTGATCAATTAACCAATAATGGCTAATTCAGAATTAAACATAATAATTGGTGAGCTAGTTACCTTGCAGTGCTATTTTCTTTTGTTAAAAAAATAGAGCGGGCTAAAGTCCAACACTCCACGAGGATTTAGTCTGCTGCCTAAACCTTGAAAGTGCAGATTTCTCAATTAATAATATGCAACTATGCTTTATAAAGTAAATATATTGATTAATTGATAAATTTATTTTGTATATTGCTATTACAAAAATTATGAGGTTATTTAAATTAGTTACTAAATCCTCGTGGAGAAAGCTTTAGTAAATTTCTTTTACTTGTTACTAATAAGATCAGCCGAATCTCATTTTGGAGAATCATTTGTATCTTTAGAAGTTCCATCTAATTCAATTAAAAGATTTTCTTGATTTTAGAAAGTTTTTAATACTTAAATTCATAGCTTTCTTAACGTTCAATAACTAATTTGAGTTAGGTTGGTTAATTATCTCTATTGCAATTAAAGATAAGGTTGTTAATCTTGCACTTAAAGAAGAAACTTAATTTCTTAAACTGATGCAATTAAATAATTTAAATTTCAACGAAGATGATGGCTTCATGTCAATAGAAGATTTAAGGGCTTTACGTCTTCGAAAAAAGAAAATTGAAAGTGATAAGAAAGCTAGGCAATATATCCTTGATATAAATCAAAGATATAGAAATATGAGTGCCCGCAAAAGTAATAACTTTTTAAGGAATATGAACCCTTTTAAAAAGGCCGCATAAATTGTTAACCTCGATTCCGTTAATTTGTTTAACTTTGCAAATTTCAGAGTAAGATTTTAATGGTGTTTCTTTGGAAGAGTTTCAACAAGAGGGGGCAATTTTGGGCCCCTTCTTTCTGAGATATTTTTAAAATGAAAGTCTTTCTAAAATAAAAGTAATACTTTCCTAGAAGTCGAAAGTCATGTAAATCTTTTGTTTAAAGTTTTTTATTAGCACTTAATGAAAACCCTATATCTTCAAATAAATCATCTTTTTAAAAAACAAAAGTTTTAGCTCATGGACCATATTCCTAAATTTATAGAATATTTTCAGCAATTATAAAATTTTTCATTAGTGATTTTTATGGCTACACCTACAAGTTGGCAATTCTACAAAGAAGTTGAAACTAAGATTCTATGGGTCAATATTTGTACGCAAAATTTAAAAAAAGTAGCTATTTCGATCAATAAATGGTGGAAGACAAGATATCCAGCTTACAAAATCAGAATAGTTTCTAAAAAAGAATTTGAACTAGTAAAAATGCAAGCTGAGAAAAAAGAGCAATAAAATTATTATTTGGTAAATATTGATGCTAAACATTTTAACTATTCAGCTAATATAATTTTACAAAATTAATAAAAAAATGAACTCTGCATTTGCAAAAGTCTCAAATTTGAAAGTTAACAGGACTTCTAAAATAGCTATTACTCTCGCATCATCAACTTTCTTTTTGTATGCATTGGGTCAAGCGCCAATTTTTAAAAATTTACTTGCAGGTGCCTTCTCTTGCTCTGGCTAAATAAAATACTATTTTTTTAAGAGAAGCTAAAAGCTAAAGTAGACATTGATTGACAGTCGATCTACACTTAGAGGGATAAACCCCTCTTTTTTTAATGTTAAATATATTTATTTATGAAAAGATAATGACTCTTCTTATTTCTATTTTCAGCTGATGAATATTTCCCCGCACCTATTAATTGATACTGTGATATTAAGCGCTGCCCTTACTATAACTTTGGTATTAAGAGCAAAAGGTAATACTGCCAGAAAAGAATAAGAAAATAAATGATTACTAAAGAAGAAGAAAAAGGATATAAAAAACCTGAATTATATAGATTTTGGAACTTTCTTATTTATGGAAGTTCCATTGCTATTGGAGTTTTCTTAGTTTATTTATATTCTGCTTATGTCTTTATAAATAAATGACGTACATGTACGGCATAGCAATTACTTATGGGGTTGTGAGTCTTTTATTGCTTGGTGGGTTTGCATACTTTACTTTTAAAATGAAACGCTAATTTTTATGTCATCTTCAATGAAAGATTTCTTAGATAAATTTTTTGATTTATGTAGAGAATATCAACAAAAAATTCCACCTCAAAATATGGCTGAGATTTTAAGAGAATATGCAGATAGATTAGATGAATAATAGATACTATAAGACCTGAGAAAATATTAAATAGATACAATTTCTAAGCAAAATTTATACAAATTTTTTTTAAAGTTGGAATAAATTTTTTGAAGATATTTCCCTTGCAATTATTTATAATTTGAGATTTTTTTTTGATCCTTAATCCGTACAATTTTGTTCCTCTAACCGCACACATAAAACTTGAAATTAACTATACAAATGAATTAGAACATAGGTGTAGTCAAGGGGTAAGTCTTATGGCACTAAATGAAACATTTACTATCCAAGAAATTAATTTGGATAAAAAAGACCTTTCATATGATAATAACCTCAATGCAATCGAAGCTTATTGGAATTACAAATGTGCAGATCATCTGAGTAACAAACATTGCAAGATTTTTTACGATTAAAGCTTTAACTTTTAGGTATTCTTACGCTTGATTTTTATATCATAACCATACTAAAGAATAATCAGATAGAAAGGAGGCCAAGCAAATGACTAATTTAGGTATAGAGATTTTATTTTGGACAATCTTAATTTCTTATTTGGGATTAAGGTTTTCTCAAACTTGGAATGGATTCAAAAAGCAGTATTAATTAGGAGAATAGAAAATGAAACTACAAACTCAATTCACAGTGCCAAACAAAGAATTAAAAGATCATGATTATGTTAATAAGGTAGATTTTTTAGAGGAAACTTTAAATAAAGAATGTATAGATTATCCAAATCAAGAAGATTGCTTGGTTTGTTGCGATTAAAAATAAAAAATAGCTGTTTTTTAAAAGTAAATAAATTTTTATTAGTATTTATAAATTTTCTAAAAGGGGTTAGCACTATGGAATTAAGATTCTTTCCAATAAATGTTTTTAGAGAGACACCAAAAGTAACATTCTTCGATGCAGGCATAGATACTTCCAATGGTTCTGATGTTGTGATCCATTCTGGGGAAGCTATATCTCCTCCTGATGATTTAAAAGATGAGCAGTATTACGTTCACAATCATCAAATTGACCACAATTTAGTTATCACCGGAGAAAGGAAATTTGTTTTAATAAATCCTTCCTGGGATGAACCGCATCATGTGATTTATTTAAATAGACGTATGGGAGCATTAGAAATTCCTGTAGGAACTTATCACAGATCAATCTCAGGTAAAGAGGGTAGTATTGTTTTAAACCAACCCAAAAGAGATAAATTTTTTGATCCTGCTAAAGAATTTATTCCCCAAAAATTAAACAAAATTAGTTTAATTAAGGCAAGAAAAAGTCTGCCTGTCTATTGGATTTACGAAAACAATAAAATCAAAAGAGTTTGTTTTAATCCCCTAGAAAGAAAAGTAAAAACTCTTTTTTGAAATGAAAAAAACAAAAAAACATATTTCATCCAAAATTAATAATTTGAAAAATCTGAATTTAATTATTAATTCAGATAGTTATAAATTGGCTCACGAAGATATTAACTTAATTAGTCGAAATGAAATGCGTGGAGTAAGAATGCTTCTTGAAATTACTAAACCAGATTTAATTCTTGAAGAAAATAAAATTCTTTCAACAATAATTATTTTTGGAGGCGCAAGTATTACAGAAGAGTCAAATACAAAAAAGAGAATAGAAGATATAGAAGATTTAATTAAAAAAAATCCCAAATCTATACTTCTTAAACGCAATTTAAATAGATTAGAAAATTTACTACTAATGAGCCACTACTATCAATCTGCAAGGGAGTTTTCAAAGCTTGCTTCTATTAGTAATCAAAATAAAAACTGCAGTTCTCATGTGATTGTGACAGGTGGGGGGCCAGGAATTATGGAAGCTGCCAATAGAGGTGCATTTGAAGCAAATTGTAATTCTATAGGTTTAAATATAAGTCTCCCTAATGAACAAATCCCAAATGCTTTTATAACTCCAGGTCTTTGCTTTAAATTCAATTATTTTGCATTAAGAAAGATTCATTTTGTTATGCGATCAGTAGCTGCTGTATTTTTTCCTGGAGGTTTTGGAACACTAGATGAATTATTTGAACTATTGACACTTTGTCAAACTGGCATGAAAACTAAAATCCCAATTATCCTTTTTGGCAGCGAGTATTGGAATAAGATAATTAACTTTGAATATTTAGCTGATCTTGGATTAATTGAAGATGAACATTTAAATCTTTTCCAATATGCAGACACTGCATCTGAAGCATGGAAAATTATCAAATCATCAAAAATGCCAGCCTAGAAAACTACAAGCTGTCTTCACATCAAATGTAAAAGAAGATTGATTAATAAGAATTTGATATTTTGTTTTTCATGCTTTCAATTTTATTGATTAATTCATCTAACCATTCTGTATTATTTTGCTCTTGTCTTTTATGGCTTTGACTTTTTTGAGTACTCATAAATTTCTTATATTAAGATTATCCATTTAATATATCTTTTGAAATTACAGGAATCAATAAGCAATATTACCAAATCAATTGATAAGACAAGCTTTAGTAGCATTTCATACAAACCTAACCAACACAAATTAACTAAGAAAATCTAAATCTCTTCTATTAAGTATTTTTTACGATGTTTTTATTTGATATTCTGATTTGAATTAGAAAAGAGTAAAAATGTTCCTATGGAAAAATCATTTCTAAATTTTATTTATTGGATCCTATTAAAATCAGCAGAAAGTTACTACGGAGATTCATTAAAAACAGAAATACCTTATACACCTTATTTTTAGTTTTGGTGAACCTTAACTTTTAATATTAGATCTCTAGTTTGAGTGTTATTAGTTTGGAATTAATTTATCAAAAAACACAATATGGGTTACTTATAGATTCACTACAAAATAATCTTTTACGTTGAATTTCTTTTATTGATTGTGAATAAATTTTAGCTGTAAGAATCGCTCCAAAATTAACTAAAACTAGAATTAAAAGAAGTAGCTCAATTGCGAGGTTGGTCATAAGATTACCCTCCTTAAATTTATATAAAAACCTTATAACGTCAAAATAGGTATTGAATAGAGTTTAAATTCCTATTTTTAGCTATTGAGATTTTTTGGCAATGGTCTTGGTTCACAATGTTCTACACATTCTTCTAGAGAATTTTTAGAATTACTCTTAATTTCGCAACTACGAAGACAATCATAAAAGGCGTACTTGGGATCTAATTCATTTTTGAATTGTTTATTTCTAAATGTATTCATGATCAAACTCCTTTTGATTTTTTTTCAAGTTGATTAATTAATTTATCCAACCAAAGAGTGTTGTTGATCTTTTTTGTGTTTTTAAAGTATTTCATTTTTAACGAGTTCATGAAGTTATACCTCAATCAGTGGATCCAACTTAGGAGTGATAATTGAAATTTCCTAGAGCAAAAATACTGATTATGAATATAGTGAAATATTTAAAACTGCCTAAATCATGATTTATTTTTTAGGTATTACAACTCTTGATTCTTTTATATTACTCATACTAAATAACTTCTAAAAAAGAAGGTAAATTATGACTTACGGAAATCTAATTAAAAATAAAATTCAACATGTATTTGGTGTTTTGTTTGATTCGTTATCAATTGAGAGAAAACTAACTGATTCTCAAATGGAATGTATGCAATTCGGAATTTGTGATTATGCTCCAAGACAAGTTGAGGAAGTTCCCTTTTTTCATTATTAATCTAAATTCATTTTAAACTAAAGGCAATTAGCTCCTCCTGACCCAATCAGGAGACCCACTAAACCAATCAGCAAGATCATCATTTTTGGGATCGAAATGATTTTCAGTTTCTAAACCATCAAGGCCAAGATTTTGTATGAGCCCATTTATTCCATCTGATTTTTGCTTGCCATATCTCCTTAAGCTATTAGCTTTCTTAAGCCATGTCCATATAGTTGAATTATGTTTTGCATATTTTTCTACATAAATTCTTTCTTCCAATGCAACAGGTTCATCTAATGAAATCCTCTTTACAATATCCTTAATTTTTAAACGAGTTTTGTTGGTTAGAAACATATTCATAAAAGAAGTTAATGTTTTATAAAAGTTTTTTTTATGAATGTCTTGTCAATCTTTATTTCAAGAAAAAGTATTTTTTAGGAGCTTTTCAAGGTCAAATATATTTATTTAACAATAGTTGTATTCAATTGGTAAAAAAGACTACTTAATTCGATTTATATAACTTATGTAAGAATGAGTTCCATATAAGTTTCTCTGTATAATTTAAGATTTAATTTATAAAATCGAACAAGGAAAATTTACATTGACAATCTATCTAAACTAAGAGAATAAATAAGCATCTTTTCTCTGACACAAACTTTTTATATAATCACAAATGAAAGGTCAATGGATAAACATTTATAATGACGATTTACCTCTTAGATCTTGGTGGGTAGATTCAGGTAGTGAGTGTGAATATATATCTATAGTTTTACCAGAGGTGTTTGGGATCAATCACTGGATAAGGAGTTTTTCTGAAAAATTAGCCAAACAAAATGTACCTGTATTAGCCATACCCCTTTACGGTAGAACAGCTCCAAAATTAGATTTAGCATACAGCGAAGAAGACTTGAAATTAGGCAGGCATCATAAAAATTTAACCACTTCAAAAAATATTATTAAAGATATTTCTGCAGCACTAAATTGGGTTAAAGAAAAATATCCAAAAAAGAAAATCTCAATTATTGGATTTTGTTTTGGGGGTCATGCAGCAGTTATAGCTTCTTCGTTAAAAGGAATAGATAGTACATTTTGTTTTTATGGAGCGGGAGTTACAACCCCAAGATCCGATACTAATTTTGCACCTATAGATTTACTAGAAGAAGTTTCTGGAAAATTAAATTTTATTTGTGGTTCTTCAGATAAATTAATTCCCTTACAGGATAGATTAGAAATTAAAAAAAGATTTAAGAAATTAGATCCATTAGAAAAGAGATTTATTTACATTAATGTTAAAGGAGCTGATCATGGCTTTATGTGCGAGGAAAGAGAATCCTTTAATAAAGATGCATCATTAATTGGTTGGAATTTATTGAAGCAAGAATTTAATTAACAGAAAATTAATAGCTGCTATCCTTATTGGCAAATGGCAATTAAGTTTTAATGAAGGAATTATAAGAAAACACTATTGATTAAATAAGAACTCTTCTTAGGTATTTAACGGAAACAGAACTCTTAAATTATAAAGAGGTTCCTAGATGTTTAGATGTAATAGCAAGAGAGCATGGCGGAGAGGTAATCTACAAAAATTAAATGATTCCGGGTACAATTTGACCAGTTGTTATGTATGCTCCAACAAGAGCAACTAGACCAACAAGAGCAAATTTGCCATTTAAATTCTCTGCTCTTATTTTTTGAGGATCAATATTTCTTGATTGAATTTTATTTTCCATTAAAAAACACCAGGGATAAGTTGACCGGTTGTTAAATATGTTCCCACTAAGATCATGAAAGCCATCATTGCTGGTCTTCCAATAGCTCTGTTGAGAATATCTTTATTTGAGTCCATTAAGAATAGTAATTATTAATAAAATATTACTTAATGTAAAGATCAATCGAGCGATGGATGTATAAAATGATTCATCCTATACAGAAATGTAGTAAAAATGTCGCAATTCATAGTTTTAAAAATCTAAATATCGACGTTATTTAAATTCTCAAAAGTAACTTTATTGCTTTTTAAAAATTGCATTTTGATTAGTCAACCAAAATAATAGGAAAATAAAGAATGATAATAATGCTCCAGAAAGAATTGAAATAAAAAAGAATTCAGTTGTTAATTCTGAATCAAAAAAATATGAATACATTTATATTTCTCAGTGAATATGTTCTGCTTCATTATGGTTATGATGATTGTGACCATGAGCAATACCTAATTCATGCATCCTTGCATGTTCTTTTATTGTGTCTCTTAACTTATATGATGATGGTCCAACTGTTGTATAAATACCATATCCGATTGAGCCAAATAATAAAATTCCAACACTACTCAAAAGAAAAAATAAGGTTGGATCTTTGATGGTTCCCAGCATGATCTATAAATAAATTACAAAACAACCATAAATATTTTTAAAGATTTGTTCAAGTGCAAAATTTATAAAATAAAGAGGAAAAAAGCATCCTTAAATATAAAGATTAAATGCTTAGATTGTAATTTAAATAATGAATATTAAAATTAATAATCACCAAAATAATGCTTTTAAAATATTTTCCTTAGTAAAATAAATAACACTTTTAGGTTATGATCTATCTAAATAGATTGATATTAAAGAATTTTATATTTTAAATTTGATTAAACGAAATTTACTCTAATTTGTATTATTTGATGTTGATTAAATTAAGACCTCTAAACTAATTTAGATTTAATTAAATGGTGTTAGCAAATGGAAGTTTTACTTTTTGCACTTTTTTTTATTAGTGCACTTATTTTCTTTATTGCAGGTAAAGATGATTTTGGAAGAACCGAAAATAAATTAATCATTAAAGATATCGAAAAGGAAAAGGTTAAAGAAGACGAAAACATCGAAACCGCTGTAGGAGTAAAAAAACAAGCATAATAAAAAGAAAATTTAAATTAGTTATGATTTATGGTTTTGCCTACCTAGGGATGATTCTTGCTATAAGCGCAGGCTGGATTTTTCTTGCAGTCTTAAAAAAACCTGATTTTATTGAAAAGCCACTAACTGAACTGAAGAATAAAATAAGACCTTTTCTAAATCCAAAAGAAGATCAATGAAATTTGTTCTTGTTTCATTTCTCTTAATTGTATGTACCGTAAAAATTAACCTCATAAATAGCCTACCTATATCAGGAGAGATATATATAAATAACAAATTAACCAATAATCAATTGGCTAAAAAATATTGTGATGCTTTAGAAAAAAATCTTTTCAAAGGGCTTGATAAAGAATCAATATTAAAATATGAATATTTCTTTTCATCCATACCTGATAACTATATAAAAGATGAGGACAAATTTTTAGAAACTTTCAAATCTGATATTAAATCAATCTGTTCATATGATATTGCGGAATCTAATGAAAAAGAATTTAAATCTTTTTTAAAAAATTATTTTAAAACTAAAAGTAGTACTCCAAAAACTAAAGTTGAAGCGATAAATCCCACACCAATTAATCCTGCAATGATTCCAGTATTAAGATAAACCTTCACAGTGGCTAATTCTTTACCTTCTTTTTTAGTCATAGTTTTTTTACCTGAATAAGCACATCCAAACTACCAATGAGAACATCATTAGAGCAAGGCTAAAAATACTTTACTATTGGCTTTGCCTTTTTTATTAGTAAATTTAAAAGGGATTAGAGCCATAACACTTCATAAAACAAAATTATTTCATGTTTTTTTTATTTATCAAGAAATTTTTATACGTAAAAATGTATTAGTAAAATAGCAAAGTTGTAGCAATACGTTTAAGGAGAAAATAGTAATTTGAATGACTATTAACTCGCGAGGATTAAGCTAAATTTTTAGTATTAGAACAATTATTTGCTTATTGGTTATTTAATGGAAGAAGAAAAAAAAGATTAGAACAGTTATATCAAGAACCTGCTGCTGAGATACAGATGGCAGCAGAGATTATAGACAATTACTTATTAGATAAAAGATTTATGAGAGGGCTTGAATATGATAAAGAATATGATGCTGCTTAATTAGATAAAGTACCTATTTTTTCCTATTTATTTAAAGGTTATTCTTTTGAGCAAATAACAGGATTAAAACAATGATGAAACTTGCAATCATTTTTTTACCAATTTTATTTGCAGTTATTTGGGCTGCTTTTATAGGTTTAAGAATAAATAAAGTAGAAACTAGAGATGGAAAAAGAAAATTAATTAATTACTAATTGATTGACAGTCGATCTAACATAGAGGGATAAAACCCTCTTTTTTATGAATACCTTAATAGTTTCTACTTTTGATTGTTCTTTTGAAGATTTCGAAAAATTTGTAGAAGATTTCCATGAAAAGGAAGGACATAAATATGTCGAAGAATATGAACTCATCAAGGTAAATGACCATAAAAGTCACTTAATTCTTAAAGTCAAGGATTTAGAAGGATTTGCTGCTGCTACAAGTACTACAGAGATGAAAGAGTGGGATAAAGAAAATGGTTATAAAGACATTTGTTATTCACTAACTCCAGTTGAATAAATTGAAAAGCTTACTACTTGCTCCTTTTTTATTGGGATTAATTCCTTCAGCTAATGCAGGGATATATATTTATCCATTTTTTAATGAGGGTATAGAAGTACGCTGTGCAGATAATGAACCAAGACATTTAATTTCTTTTAAAGCTGGCAGAGTTATGAAATTTGAAGATGATGGAGATGAAAAATATAAATTCCCTGAAACTTATCTTTTTCCAGAAAAACCTAATGATAAGTATTCTTATTTTCCTAGTACAGCAGGTACACAATGTAGCTTTAGAAAATTAAGTAAAAAAGAAAAAATGTTCTTTGTTAAAAGAGCATTTGAAACTTGTATTGCTTCAGATTTAGAAATTAGAAAGAAATATTGTTATGGGTGGAATTAAATGAAAAGCTCTCTGGATAATAAATTTCTAAGGGATCTGCCGTCCAGCTAAAGAAGCCCGCATCCAACCCCTATCTATTAAATTAATAAGCTCCTAAATTTTGGCAGAAGTTTGTGAATATTATTTATACATTTTTGAAAATAGACTTACCCAAATACCGCCCATTACTTTCCTAAATAGGAACTTTAATGGATAATAAACATAATAATAAAATTCTGATTCTAGCAAAATCTAGCAGATAAATTCCTCCAAACCCCTTGACATGACAGAAGAAAAGTTTTGGCTAATGAAAAGTGAGCCTGACGCATACAGTATAGATACTTTAAAAAATGAGAGTGTAACTTTATGGGACGGAATAAGAAATTATCAAGCTAGGAATTTCATGAGAAAAATGAATGTAGGTGATAAGGTTTTTTTCTATCACTCAAACTGCAAACCTCCAGGAATTGTAGGACTTATGGAGGTAATAGATCTAAATATTATTGACCCTACTCAATTTGATAAAGGTTCAAAGTATTTTGATCCAAAATCTAAACCTGAAAATCCTAGATGGGATTGTGTAAAAGTTAAATTCATATCCAAATCAAATAAGATTTTAAGTTTACCTGAATTAAAGATTTTATTTAGTGAGGAAGAATTATTAGTTGTAAAAAAAGGAAATAGATTATCAATATTACCTGTTCAAAATGATATAGCCAAAATACTATTAGAGAAAATCTAAAAAAATTTTAGTCCTCAAAACTCATTGAAAACATATTTCCAATATAAAGCCTGGTTAAGTCCCTATTTTGAAATCCTTTTTGCATCAAAAATCCTGCGATGGCTGCTTGCAGTATCCTGTATTGATCCCAATTAGGATGTTCTTCAACAAATTCTTTCATTGCCTTTTGTAGATTTTCATGAAGTTCACATTTGAAACTAATTACTTCTTTTTTCTGACTTAAAACTAATGGATTTTTGTCGTAATTTAATTCTTGCATATTGAAAAATTTTTTTGAAATTCAAATCTACAAGATCTAGTTTTCTTCAAAATTACTAAATCGTCAACAAGTATTATTAAAAGGCAGTCTCAAGCTAAAGAATAATGAGAATCAAGTCATAAAGTGGGTATTCATTAAAATTGATTTTCATAAAATCAATTCTCCTCGAAATATAAATAATTATATAAAAACATAAGTTTTCCACATCCTTTAGGTAATTAAATATTTTTATAAAAATAGTTGTGGAAAAGTTGTGGAATTTTTTTTCCCCCACGGGGAAATATTTTAAAAAATTTCCAATTTTATTTATCTTTTAATCCATTGATTCCCACATTTTTTTTATTTCATAAAATAAATTTTTTGCTATTGGTATAGGCCAATACATTTCGAAAGATCTTGTTTGATCTTGACTTTCAAAAACAAACCTCAAACTCCATTCATTTTTTTTTCCTTCTAACTCAATGTACCAAGGTAGTTGTTCTAAATTTAAAGTAATCAACTCCTCATCCAAGAGTTCATTCTTAATATCTAATAGTTGTTTATTAATTCTTACTAGTAGAAGATAAAGTGAATGAAATTCACTTTTTTGTAACTCTATTGACCAATTATCAACTCCAATTAAAAAGCAAAATTTACCTTTTCTGAAATCTCTAAGTAATCTCCATCGTTTTTGGTCTTTTACCAAAATTAACCAGGAAGTAAATCTGGTTGGTCTTGCTCATCGCTCAATTCAATAATTGACCTTTGAACAGGTTTAATAGTTGATTCCTCTAATAATCCATCAAAATCATCAAAACGTCTTTGTTTTGCTCTGAAAGCAATTCTCACGGTAGTTAAATATCTATTTGTTGATTTTCTTATTAAGCTTTCACCTCTTATTGCCAAATCAGTAGAGTCGACTCCTGCATTATTTGATATGTTCATTAAAAAAGTTTTTTATTACTAGGATATATTTTACAGTTTACTGGACCGATTCAAAACATAAATTACAAAAAGCACTTAATTGATTCAAAAAAATTTCTACATGAAAGAAAATTTATCTGGAACTCTTGCTATTGATTTAGGGAATACTAATACTGTAATAGCTTTTCAAGATCAAAAAGAAATAAATCCTGTTTTGATTGAAATACCGAATATTACGTCCTCACCAGGAGTTATTCCTACAGCAATTTGGTTCGAGGAAAATTCTTCAATAGTGAAAATTGGTATAAGTGCTTTACATATGAGAAACAGCTCTAATTCAGATTTATACTTTCATTCAAATTTTAAAAGATTAATTGGAAATCCTGTTGAAAAATTTAACCCAAAAAATATCCTAAGTCCTAATGAATGTGGCGAAAAATTTTTTAAATTTTTGTGGGCAAACATTCCTCAAAAATATGAGATCAAAAGACTTGTTTTAACTGCTCCTATTGATACATATCGAGGTTACAGAGCATGGTTAATTAACCTTTGTAGTCAAATGTCTGTAGATGAAATAGCCCTAGTTGATGAACCTACTGCGGCTAGCTTAGGGATTAAGGTACCTTTTGGCTCGAAAATAATGACATTAGATATTGGTGGAAGCACAATTGATATGAATATAGTGAAAATAGAAGGTGGCGAAGGGAAATCTGGCCCAATTGCTGAATTACTAAAATTCAAAGGAAATGATGTTAGCTCAATATCAAAACAAAAATTAAGGTGTGCAGAAATAATAAGTAAAACAGGCTCAAAAATTGGAGGGAAAGATATTGATCAATGGATTGTTGATTATTTTATTCCAAATAATCAATATGCAATAAATCTTTTAAAGGCAGAAGAAATAAAATGTAAACTTAGCTCATCTTCAATTAAATATGAAAATAAATATCCAACCAAATTATTCATTGAAGGATATCAAGAAAAAGAGTTTTATCTAAGCCAAGAAATATTTGAGAAAATTATGATTAAGAATAATTTTCTAAATCACCTTAACTCCTTATTTAAAGATTTATTAAATGAAGCAAGAGGTAAATTTTGCACAGTAGATGACTTAAGTTCAATTATTTTGGTTGGAGGTGGAACTCAAATACCATTAGTTCAAGAATGGATAAGGGAAAAGATTCCAAAAGTCGAAATAAAGTCACCCCCTCCTATTGAAGCAATAGCTTTAGGAGCTTTATCGATGACCCCAGGGGTAAAAATTAAAGACATATTAGCTAAAGGCTTATCAATAAGATTATTTAACAAAAGAGCACAAAAACACTTCTGGCATCCAATTTTTTGCAAAGGTCAAACATGGCCAACTGAAAACCCATTTAAGTTGATCCTTCAAGCTAGTAAAAGTAATCAGAAAATATTTGAAATAATTATTGGAGAAACAAAAACAGAAAGAGAATATGACGTAATATTTGAGGATGGATTACCAAAATTAGCACAAGTACAAAGTGAAGAGGAAATAGTTAAATGGGATAATATACCGCTCATAATTGAATTAAAAAACAATTCTAATCTTGGAGAAGACAACTTAAAACTTTTCTTCAAAATTACAAAAAAGGCTGATTTATTAGTTGAGTGTTTCGATATTAAAGATGAATTTTTAGGAGAATATAATTTAGGTAATATTTTCTGAACAATAGCTATTCTAGAAATACTCCTTCCTCATTATCAACATTTTTTAGTCTTAAACTAATACTTTCATTTTTACTGGTTGAAACTTTTTTACCGCAAAAATCTGGTTGAATAGGCAATTCTCTATGACCTCTATCTACCATTACCAGTAACATCACTCTTTTGGGTCTTCCCCATGAATATAAGGCATCTATTGCAGCTCTAATTGTTCTGCCAGTATAAATTACATCATCTATCAAGATTATTTCTTGTTTCTCAATAGGAGTTGGAATATCAGTCGCTTTTATTAATCTAGTTCCAACTTTATTTTGATCATCTCTATAAAAAGTTGGATCAATTATTCCATTTTTTATTTTTAAACCTGTCTTAAGAAATATTTCTTTTCCCAAAACTTCCGCCAAATCAATTCCCCTAGAGGGAATACCAACCAAAAGAAGGTTTTCTAGAGCCTGCACTTTTTCAATAATTTCTGAAGATAAACGTGAAAGAGTTTTTTTAAGTTCAACTTCATTAAGTATTACTTTTCTTTTTGTTTTATTGGACATTATTTATCAATAAATAAAATTCATTCAATATTTTTTATAAATTAGCAAAAGCTAACTATGTTAAATATAGATTGTTAAAGAGTAGCTTTTAAAGCTAAATTTAATGTTAGATCACTTAAAAACGAATTTGATCTAAATATGCCAAAGATTAGTAGCAAAAATATAAATAATTTCAATGCCCCGCAGAGCCCTGTAGTTCTTGCGATACTTGATGGCTGGGGACATCGAGAAGAAATATCAAATAACGCTATAAAGACCGCAAATACACCAATCATGGATTCATTATGGCATGCGTATCCTCATACCCTAATAAGCGCTAGTGGATCTGATGTAGGCTTACCAGATGGCCAAATGGGTAATTCAGAGGTTGGGCACCTTACCATCGGTTCGGGAAGAATAATTCAACAAGAACTTGTAAGGATTTCGAATGTTGTAAAAAATAATAAGTTAGGTTTGATCGATGAGTTAAATGAGATGGCTACCTCATTAAAGAAAAACAATTCTACTTTGCACATAACGGGATTATGCTCTGATGGAGGAGTACATAGTCATATTGACCATTTATTAGGTTTGATTAAATGGGCATCTGATAATGGCATAAAAAAAGTTGCGATTCATATTATTACTGATGGAAGAGATACACCTGCAAAAAGTGCGCTTAAATATTTAGACCAAATTGAATCATGCATTCAAAAATACAATACTGGTGAAATAGCCTCTATTTGTGGTAGATATTGGATAATGGATAGAAATCTTTTATGGGACAGAACGGAAAAAGCACATTCCAATTTAACTGATCCAAATATAAAAGCAACAAATATTTCTCCACAGGATTACATAAAAAAAAGTTATGACAAAAACATAACTGATGAATTTATAGAGCCCATACGAATTTCTGAAAACTACATGAAAGATGGAGATAGTTTGATTTGCTTTAACTTCCGTCCAGATAGAGCTAGACAAATAATAAAATCCCTTTCACAGAAGAATTTTTTAGATTTTGAAAGAAAATTTTTCCCAATTCTAGATTTAATTACATTTACTCAATACGATGAGAACTTCAATGTTAAGATTGCATTTCCTCCTGAATCTCTAAATAATTTTGTCGGTCAAATAGTTTCAGAAAACGGCCTCAAGCAATATAGAACAGCAGAAACGGAAAAATATCCTCACGTAACATATTTTTTTAATGGAGGAGTAGAAATTCCTTTACCTGGAGAAGATAGACATTTAATTCCATCTCCAAGAGTAGCAACTTATGATATGGAACCCGAAATGTCTGCGGAAGAGTTAACTATTTCTTGCTCTAAAGCAATTAAAAGTGGAAAATATGCTTTTATTGTAATCAATTTTGCTAATCCTGATATGGTGGGTCATACAGGGAATATGAATGCCACAACGAAAGCTATAGAAACAGTAGATAAGTGTATAGGCCAAATAGTTAATTCTACTGGAGAAATGGGTGGAAGCATACTCATAACAGCTGATCATGGCAATGCAGAGGTTATGAAAGGGCCATCAGGAGAACCGTGGACGGCTCACACTACAAATAAAGTTCCATTAATTTTTATAGAGGGTGAAAAAAGAAAAATTCCGAATATGGGGAATGAAATTTATTTAAGAGATAATGCTGGCTTAGCAGATATTGCACCAACTTTATTGCAATTATTAAATCTTCCAATACCAAAAGAAATGACAGGAAAGTCTTTAATTAAAGAGGTAGAATTAAAAGGTTATAATAAGGTGGTTCAACACGTTTAAAGCGAATAAAAGTTTTTTAAGCAATGATTCAAATTATTAGTTGGATTTGGGTATTTTCTGGAGTTCTTCTCATTCTCTTAGTTTTACTTCATAGTCCTAAAGGTGATGGAATGGGAGGAATAGCCGCCAGTGGAAGCTCTATGTTCAACAGCGCAAGTAGTGCAGAAGCCTCTCTTAACAAAATAACTTGGACTTTTTTAGTGATATTTTTGTCTCTAGCAATTATTCTTAGCGCTGGTTGGATTTCGTAAAAGTTCAATAAAAAGGGACCATTTTGAATGATCCCTTTTAAAAATTTACTAAAAACTATTGTTAGTTAGTAATCAAAGTCACCGCCCATACCCGGAGCGCCTGCTGGAGCAGCTGAATCTTTTTTCTCAGGTAGATCTGCAACTATGCATTCGGTGGTTAGAACCATTCCTGCTATTGAAGCTGCATTTTGCAATCCTGAACGTGTAACTTTTGCAGGGTCAACTATGCCAGCAGAAGACATATCCACATATTCTCCAGTAGCAGCATTGAATCCATCATTAAATGGTTTAGTTTTTACATTTTCAGCAATCACAGCTCCATTAGAACCTGCATTCTCAGCAATTCTCATAAGAGGAGCAGTAAGTGAAGCTTCAACAATGTTAGCTCCAATTAATTCCTCTCCTTCTAAATTTTTATCAGCCCATTCTTTTAGAATAGGAGATAAATGAGCGAGAGTTGTTCCTCCTCCAGGTACAATTCCTTCTTCAACAGCTGCTTTTGTTGCATTAATAGCATCCTCAAGACGAAGCTTTTTATCCTTCATCTCAGTTTCAGTAGCAGCCCCAACCTTAATCACTGCAACACCTCCAGCTAGTTTAGCGAGACGTTCTTGAAGCTTTTCTTTATCATATGAAGAATCTGTTTCATCCATTTGCTTCTTAATTTGTTCAC
>NZ_JNAR01000003.1 GCF_000760095.1 Prochlorococcus marinus str. MIT 9401 | reverse complement strand
AGAGTAACTTTTATCCGTTGAGCGACGGCCCTTCCACGCAGAACCGTCGGATCACTAAAACCGACTTTCGTCCCTGTTCGACTTGTAGGTCTCACAGTCAAGCTCCCTTCTGCTTTTGCACTCAACGACTGATTTCCAACCAGCCTGAGGGAACCTTTGTGCGCCTCCGTTACCTTTTAGGAGGCGACCGCCCCAGTCAAACTGCCCATCAGATACTGTCCGCTTCCCGGATAACGGGTAAGCGTTAGAACCCTAGCTCTGAAAGAGTGGTATCTCACCGATGACTCAATAGTACCCACAAGCACTATTTCAATGTCTCCCACCTATTCTGCGCATTCAGAGCCCGAGCACAATATCAAACTACAGTAAAGCTTCATAGGGTCTTTCTGTCCGGGTGTATGTAGTCCGCATCTTCACAGACAATTCTATTTCGCCGAGCCTCTCTCCGAGACAGCGCGCAAATCGTTACACCTTTCGTGCGGGTCGGAACTTACCCGACAAGGAATTTCGCTACCTTAGGACCGTTATAGTTACGGCCGCCGTTCACCGGGGCTTCAGTCGCCAGCTTCACTAAAAGCTAACCAGCTTCCTTAACCTTCCGGCACTGGGCAGGTGTCAGCCCCCATACATCGTCTTGCGACTTAGCGGAGACCTGTGTTTTTGGTAAACAGTCGCTTGCGCCTCTTCACTGCGACCAGCTCTCGCTGGCACCCCTTCTCCCGAAGTTACGGGGCCATTTTGCCGAGTTCCTTAGAGAGAGTTATCTCGCGCCCCTCGGTATTCTCTACCACCCCACCTGTGTCGGTTTCGGGTACTGGCATTTGTGCCTTAACGGGTATAGAGCTTTTCTTGGAAGCATGACATCACCAACTTCGCTGCCGTAGCAGCTCGTACTCACGCCTTAGCTCAAGATGTTTTCTCCATCTCTCAAAGCTTCGAACGCTTGAACCAGTAACCAACATCTGGCCTGGCTAGCCTTCTCCGTCCCTCTTCCCAAAACACATCTGGTACAGGAATATTGACCTGTTATCCATCGACTACGCCTTTCGGCCTCGCCTTAGGTCCAGACTAACCCTCCGCGGACGAGCCTGCCGGAGGAACCCTTAGGGTTTCGGGGCATGGGATTCTCACCCATGTTTTCGCTACTCAAGCCGACATTCTCACTTCTATGCTGTCCACGCCCGCTTACGCTAACGCTTCACCCTACATAGAACGCTCCCCTACCATAAATAAATTTATCCGCAGCTTCGGTATAACGCTTAGCCCCGTTCATTTTCGGCGCAGGATCGCTCGACCAGTGAGCTATTACGCACTCCTTTGAGGATGGCTGCTTCTAGGCAAACCTCCTGGTTGTCTGGGCAATCCCACCTCCTTTATCACTTAGCGTTAATTTTGGGACCTTAGCTGGCGGTCTGGGCTGTTTCCCTCTTGACTATGGAGCTTATCCCCCACAGTCTGACTGCCTAGTTACACACAGGGTATTCAGAGTTCATATCGATTTGGTACCGCTTTCGCAGCCCGCACCGAAATGGTTGCTTTACCCCCCTGCTGGAGCACTAGACGCTACGCCTCAACGTATTTCGGGGAGAACCAGCTAGCTCCTGGTTCGATTGGCATTTCACCCCTAACCACAGCTCATCCGCTGAATTTTCAACTTCAGTCGGTTCGGACCTCCACTTGGTATCACCCAAGCTTCATCCTGGCCATGGTTAGATCACCAGGGTTCGGGTCTATAAACACTGACAAACGCCCTATTAAGACTCGCTTTCGCTGTGGCTCCACCATTTTCGGTTTAACCCGCCAGTGCCTATAAGTCGCCGGCTCATTCTTCAACAGGCACACGGTCACCCGATTAGTCGGGCTCCCATTGCTTGTAAGCTCACGGTTTCATGTTCTATTTCACTCCCCTCCCGGGGTTCTTTTCACCTTTCCCTCGCGGTACTGTTTCACTATCGGTCACACAGTAGTACTTAGCCTTACGAGGTGGTCCTCGCAGATTCACACGGAATTCCACGTGCTCCGTGCTACTCGGGATACAGCTAGGTCAACTTATCTTTCGATTACGGGGCTTTCACCCTCTGTGGCACGCCATTCAAACGTTTCTTCTAGACTTGTTGATCCATATTGCTGTCCCACAACCCCGATAGTCAAGACTATCGGTTTGGGCTGTTCCCCGTTCGCTCGCCGCTACTGAGGGAGTCGTTATTTACTTTCTCTTCCTCCAGCTACTAAGATGTTTCAGTTCGCTGGGTTAGCTCGCGCCAACCTATATATTCAGTTGGCCGTACATGGGGTTGCCCCATTCGGAAATTCCCGGATCAAAGTGTGCTTCCAACTCCCCGAGACTTATCGCAGGTAACCACGTCCTTCATCGCCTCTGTGTGCCTAGGTATCCTCCGTGAGCCCTTTGTAGCTTGACCAATAACTTCAAAAATTGAAGCATCAGCTTAATAGAATTGTTATTAATGCATTCGCACAAATAATAAATCTGCATCATTAAAGATGCTTATTGTCTTTAAAATAATCTATGCAGTTGTCAAGGTTCTCTGAAAACAATGAAATTAATTCAATGAGTCCAGCATCTTAGTGAATTCACTAGGAAGCTAGATTCGTTCAGAATTTGATCACAACTCAAAACATTTCCCTTCTAAAGATTATGGAAGAGGTGGTAATCAGTGGAGGTAAGCGGACTCGAACCGCTGACATCCTGCTTGCAAAGCAGGCGCTCTACCAACTGAGCTATACCCCCAACATAGAGATATGGGCCATCCTGGACTTGAACCAGGGACCTCACCCTTATCAGGGGTGCGCTCTAACCACCTGAGCTAATGGCCCAGGAAAAATAATGGGTGTGACCTAGAAAAAACTTAGGAAATGAAATCCTTAATAAATTAAGAATGTAAGATACCGATCGACCTAAGGTGACAAAATAATAATATTAAACATTTTGTTGTCTCCTTGTTAGGAGGTGATCCAGCCGCACCTTCCGGTACGGCTACCTTGTTACGACTTCACCCCAGTCATTAGCCCTACCTTCGGCGTCCTCCTCCACAAGGGTTGGAGTAACGACTTCGGGCATGGCCAACTTCCATGGTGTGACGGGCGGTGTGTACAAGGCCCGGGAACGTATTCACCGCAGTATGCTGACCTGCGATTACTAGCGATTCCTACTTCACGTAGGCGAGTTGCAGCCTACGATCTGAACTGAGCCACGGTTTATGGGATTTGCTAGCTCTCGCGAGTTTGCTGCCCTTTGTCCGTAGCATTGTAGTACGTGTGTAGCCCAGGGTGTAAGGGGCATGATGACTTGACGTCATCCACACCTTCCTCCGGTTTATCACCGGCGGTCTTTCTAGAGTGCCCAACTAAATGCTGGCAACTAAAAACGTGGGTTGCGCTCGTTGCGGGACTTAACCCAACATCTCACGACACGAGCTGACGACAGCCATGCACCACCTGTCACTGCATTCCCGAAGGCACCCTCAAATTTCTAAGAGGTTCGCAGGATGTCAAACCCTGGTAAGGTTCTTCGCGTTGCATCGAATTAAACCACATACTCCACCGCTTGTGCGGGCCCCCGTCAATTCCTTTGAGTTTCACACTTGCGTGCGTACTCCCCAGGCGGAACACTTAACGCGTTAGCTACGACACCGAAGGGGTCGATTCCCCCGACACCTAGTGTTCATCGTTTACGGCCAGGACTACAGGGGTATCTAATCCCTTTCGCTCCCCTGGCTTTCGTCCATGAGCGTCAGTAATGGCCCAGCAGAGCGCCTTCGCCACTGGTGTTCTTCCCGATATCTACGCATTTCACCGCTACACCGGGAATTCCCTCTGCCCCTACCATACTCAAGCCTTTCAGTTTCCACTGCCATGATGGAGTTAAGCTCCACGCTTTAACAGCAGACTTGAAAAGCCGCCTGCGGACGCTTTACGCCCAATAATTCCGGATAACGCTTGCCACTCCCGTATTACCGCGGCTGCTGGCACGGAATTAGCCGTGGCTTATTCCTCAAGTACCGTCATATCTTCTTCCTTGAGAAAAGAGGTTTACAGCCCAGAGGCCTTCGTCCCTCACGCGGCGTTGCTCCGTCAGGCTTTCGCCCATTGCGGAAAATTCCCCACTGCTGCCTCCCGTAGGAGTCTGGGCCGTGTCTCAGTCCCAGTGTGGCTGATCATCCTCTCAGACCAGCTACTGATCGAAGCCTTGGTGAGCCATTACCACACCAACTAGCTAATCAGACGCGAGCTCATCCTCAGGCGAAATTCATTTCACCAATAGGCATATGGGGTATTAGCGGTCGTTTCCAACCGTTATCCCCCTCCTGAGGGCAGATTCTCACGCGTTACTCACCCGTCCGCCACTAACCCGAAGGTTCGTTCGACTTGCATGTGTTAAGCACGCCGCCAGCGTTCATCCTGAGCCAGGATCAAACTCTCCGTTGTGTTCAAATCCTTTTGTAGATAAATCTACTCAATATGAATTGCGTTCTCCAAATAAAAGTAAGATTGACTTAATTTATTTAGGTTCGGCCTCCTTAAATAATTAAGGATTACTTTGAGTGCACATTAAAAATATTTCAAAGTGACTTTCCAAGATCTCAGATCCGTTGGTTTTCAAAAAACTAAAAGTTAGCAATTGAAAACAATTTATATATTCTTGACGGGACCTCACACCTTTATTGCAAATACATCTCAAAAATACCAAAATAATTTGATAAAGTTTTGACGCAATAAAAGCATCAGTTCCTAAGTTTTTAAATTTTCTAGGTGCAGAGTTAATCAACAAGGAATAACTCACAAAGAGGGAAAACCCCCTTTCTGGCTGAAAATAGTGATCAAAATCAAATTTTCAAAGAATTCAATCATTTACCAAAAAATTAGATTTGAGGAAAATTTTTGAATAATGCAAAAAGTTTTTTTTGCCCAGAAGAAAATACTAAACCATTCGACTGTAATTGTGCAACCTTTTATACAAAAATTTTTTAATAATTTTTTATTTGTTCAAAATCTCTCTAAACAACTAGTCTTAAATAAAGGGATATAAATGAAATGGCAGAAAGATTTAGTCAAAAAAATTTAAGAGTTAGACCAAGTTCTGATGAAGAAAAAATTGTAACAAATGCAAAAAAACACTTCGAAAAGACGTTAGTTGAAATATCAGGCGAATTAGTGGGAAGTGTAGCTGCATTAGAACACCCAACAAAAAATAAAAAATTAAATTATGGAGAAATATTTTTAAGAGACAACGTTCCTGTAATGATTTATCTCATTACTCAAAAAAGGTACGAAATTGTCAAAAAGTTCCTAAATGTATGTCTTGAATTACAAAGCACTAATTACCAAACACGTGGCGTATTTCCAACTAGTTTCGTTGAAGAGAATGGAAAGCTCATTGGAGACTATGGTCAGAGATCAATAGGGAGGATTACTTCAGCTGATGCAAGTTTATGGTGGCCCATTCTATGTTGGTATTATGTCAATAAAAGCGGCGATTTTGCCTTCGGAAAAAGTCAAAGCGTTCAAAGAGGTATTCAACTTCTACTAGATCTAGTTCTTCATCCAACATTTGAGGGTAATCCAGTACTTTTTGTTCCAGATTGCTCATTTATGATTGATAGACCTATGGATGTATGGGGAGCACCTTTAGAAGTTGAAGTTTTACTTCATGGATGTTTAAAAAGTTGCATAAACTTAATGGAATTAAGTAGAGCAGATCATGTTAGTAGACTTTTAGACCAAAGGCTTATTCTTACAAATCAATGGGTTAAGGATTTAGGGAGTTTTCTTTTAAAACATTATTGGGTCACCAGCCAAACAATGCAAATTTTAAGAAGAAGGCCAACTGAGCAGTATGGAGATGATCAACATTTCAATGAATTCAACGTTCAACCTCAAGTGGTTCCCTCATGGCTGCAAGATTGGCTAGAGAATAGGGGTGGATATTTAATAGGAAATATTAGGACAGGAAGGCCTGACTTTCGATTTTACAGTTTAGGAAATTCTTTAGCATGCATGTTTGGAGTATTACCTCCTGAAGAACAGAGAGCTTTATTTAGATTGGTTTTACATAACAGACAGCATTTGATGGCTCAAATGCCTATGAGAATTTGTCATCCTCATATGGATGTCGAAGAATGGCAAAATAAAACAGGATCAGATCCAAAGAATTGGCCTTGGAGTTACCATAACGGTGGTCATTGGCCAAGCTTACTTTGGTTTTTTGGTACAGCTGTCTTATTACATCAAAAAAATTATGGTTCTGATGATGTGATACTCATGGAAGAAATGAGATCTTTAATAGAGGAGTCATATTGGTGTCAACTTAATCAATTGCCTAAGCAAGAATGGGCAGAATATTTTGATGGTCCTACGGGTACTTGGGTTGGTCAACAATCAAGAACTTATCAAACCTGGACAATTGTTGGATTTTTATTAATGAATCATTTTCTAAGAAATGATTCTCACGATCTGAATATGTTTAAATTATGAACCTAAAATAAACCTAGAGTTAATGATTTATCGATTGGCAAACATGCTCCAATACCAAGATATATAGTTAGAAAAGTTCCGAATAAGAAAACAGACATTGCTATTGGCCTCCTAAAGGGATTGGAAAATTTATTAACGTTTTCGATAAAGGGTAAAATCATCAAACCAAGAGGAATTAGTGTTTGAAGTGCGATACCTAAAAGTTTGTTGGGAACAACCCTAAGAATTTGAAAGACAGGGTAGAGATACCATTCAGGTAATATTTCCAATGGAGTAGCGAATGGATTTGCTTTGTCACCCAACATTGCTGGGTCAAGAACAGCCAATCCTACTACACAAGCAATGGTACCTAAAATTACTACTGGGAAAATATATAATAAATCGTTTGGCCAAGCGGGTTCACCATAGTAATTATGCCCCATGCCTTTGGCAAGTTTTGCTCTTAATTTTGGATCGGATAAATCTGGTTTTTTTAACGTAGACATTTGAAACTAATTAATAATTAAAGTATAGGAGTTTATAAAGGACCTGAAATGCCTTGTTTACGAATCATTAGAAAATGCATCAACATAAATACTGCTAATGACCATGGCAGTACAAATGTATGAAGACTGTAAAATCTGGTTAAAGTGGATTGTCCAACACTTTCTCCACCTCTAAGAAGTTCAACCATAAAATCACCAATTACTGGTATTGCAGCAGGAACACCTGAAACAATCTTAACTGCCCAATAACCTACCTGATCCCAAGGTAGAGAGTAACCTGTCACTCCAAAAGCAACAGTTATGACTGCCATTACAACACCTGTAACCCAAGTTAATTCTCTTGGCCTTTTAAAACCTCCGGTAAGATAAACCCTAAAAACATGAAGAATTAACATCAAAACCATCATTGATGCACTCCATCTATGTACAGATCTTATTAACCATCCAAAACTTACATCGGTCATTAAATAACTAACTGAACTATAAGCTTGTGTAACTGTTGGCTTATAGTAAAAAGTCATTGCAAAACCTGTTGCAAATTGAATTAAGAAGCATACTAAAGTTATGCCTCCTAAACAATAAAAAATATTTACGTGAGGGGGTACGTACTTGGAAGTTACGTCGTCAGTTATGTCTTGAATTTCAAGCCTCTCTTGAAACCAGTCATAAACAGATGAAGAATTCGCCATCCAAAAAAAAATTAGCTTTGATATAAAGAGCTTACTTAAAATTCTTATACTTGGTGTTAACACTTAACCCAATGAATTCATCTTTTAACAAACTTTTAACATTCAAAACTGTGATCACTGCATCAATGATCATCATTTTTTCAATCAATCTTTTATTGATTGAAAGAGTGGATGCTCTCAGTGATAGCAGGCAATTAGTACTTGACGCTTGGACCTTGGTAAACGAAGGTTTTTATGATCCAGAAAAGTTTGATGAAATCAATTGGAAGAGAATTAGACAAAAAACATTACAGAAACAAATTGAAACAAGTGAAGAGGCTTATTCCGCAATTGAAGACATGTTAAGACCTCTAGACGATCCCTATACTAGAGTTTTACGCCCAAAAGATTATGAACTACTGAAATCAAGTAATTTTGGTAGTGAAATCAATGGTGTTGGGCTTCAATTAGGTGAAGATGATGACAATAAAGTTAAAGTTATCTCTACTCTTGGCGGTTCCCCAGCTGAAGAAGCTGGAATAGTAAGCGGGGACTTAATAAATACAGTGGACGGAATCTCATCAGAAAAATTAGGGCTTGCGGGTACTGCGTCTAAATTAAGAGGAGAATCAGGGACAAAAGTTTTAGTTGAATTATCTTCGGAATCAGGAGAAATTAGAGAAGTCGATCTAGAGAGGAGATCAGTAGATCTAAGACCAGTTAGAACAAAAAGATTAAGAGACGATTCTCACACAATAGGATATTTAAGGATAACTCAATTCAGCGAAAGCGTACCCAAAAGAGTTGAAGAGGCACTTCAAGAGTTAAAAGAGAAAGAGGTTGAGGGCTTGATCTTGGATCTTAGAAATAATTCCGGAGGGCTAGTAAGCTCAGGGATAGCAGTTGCAGACTCATTATTGAGTGAGAAACCTGTTGTTGAGACCAAAGATAGAAATGGAATCAAAGATGCAATTATTTCTCAAGAAGAGACATCTTTTGATGGACCAATGGTGACTTTAGTAAATAAAGGTACTGCTAGTGCCAGTGAAATTCTTGCTGGTTCTTTACAAGATAATAAGAGGTCAATACTTATGGGGGAACAAACTTATGGTAAAGGTTTAATTCAATCCCTAAAAAGTTTGGGAGAAGATAGTGGTATTGCTATCACGGTAGCTAGTTACTTGACCCCCAAAGGTAATAATATTCAAGGGCAAGGTATGACTCCTGACAAATTACTTGATCTCCCGGATACCAGTGATTATGGAAGTGCTGATGATAAATGGGTGAGGAATGCAGAATTATTTCTGGGGTCGCTTCTAGAGAAAGAAGAAGTTTCAGTTCAAACTGTTGAATTAAACGATGAAGAAATTAAATCTTGAAATCACTAAAGATTGAAAATAAAAAAATCTTAAAAATATGAGTATTAAAAGAATTTTTCATGACCCAATTCATAAAGAGATAGTATTTGATGCAGGGAAGCCAGAAGAATTAATGGTTCTGGAATTGATTGATACAATTGCTTTTCAGAGATTAAGAAGAATAAAACAACTTGGAGCGGCATCATTACTTTTTCATGGTGCAGAATCGAGTAGATTTACTCACTCAATTGGTGTTTTTTGTATAGCTAGAAAAATTTACAAGAGATTAATTGAAAGTAAATCTTCATTTTGTGAAAATAAATTTGTTCTTTATGGCGCAGCTCTACTGCATGATTTAGGTCATGGACCTTTAAGCCATACCAGCGAAACAATATTCAAGCATGATCACGAACAATGGTCTGAAAAGTTAGTTACAAAATATTCTCCAATAAATGCAATCCTCAAAAAGTATGACAACGAATTACCAAAAAAAATTGGTGAATTATTTCATTCAAAACAACTTTTTTCAAAACCTTTAAAAACATTGATAAGCAGTGAGATAGATTGCGATCGTCTCGATTATCTTTTAAGAGATAGTTACAACACAGGTACTAATTATGGGTTAGTAGATTTAGAAAGAATTATTTCAGCTCTTACTTTTACACCTGATGGGAATATCGGAATCAAACCAAAAGGAGTGATCGCTATTGAGCATTTCCTTGTACTAAGAAACTTAATGTATAAAACAATCTACAATCACAGGATAAACGAGATATCAACATGGATTCTAGAAAAAATATTACACACAATAAAACATAATTATGAAAAGAAAATTTGGTTAGATGATTCTCTATATAAATGGATTTTTTCACCTTCAAAGGTTGATTTTGATGATTTCATAAGAAATGATGATGTAACCTTTTATTATCATTTGATTAGATGGAAAGAGGAATCTTTTGAGCCACTTTCTACACTATGCAAAATGTTTATTGACAGAGATTTATTAAAGGCATCAGACATAAGTTTTTTAAGTAAAGTGAATAGATTAAAAATCCTTGCATTTGCAGCAAAATTATGTGAAAAGAATGGTTATGATCCAGAAATATTTTGTGGAATTAAGGAAAGGTCTTTTAAAGGTTTTTCATCTAATAATGCACTAAAAATATGGGACGGCACTTATCAAAGCGCATTAGAAAATAGTTCTGCATTAATAAAAACTTTAATGAAAACTGAGGAAATCTCTTTTATTATTTATCCAGATATCATCAAAAATGAAATTAAAAATGAAATTTCATTATTGAAAAGCAATTCCTAGATTTAATTCAATGGAAATAGTTTTAAAAAATACTAAAAGTGAATATTTAGAAATTTTTTCTTTGTTGGATTTAGATAATATGCATGAAACTTTCAAAGAATTTTCCTCCATAAAGGGGCCTCTGGAAGCAAAGATTTTCGCAATCAATGAGTCAATAAGTTCTCATCAACTATCACAATTAAAAAATCATTTTGACAAAATTGATACTCGTTCATTATGCATTTACTCAAATAATAGAAATACAGTATTAACTGGAAAGTTTTTAAGAATAGATTCAACTTTTCTTAAAGAGCAAGAGATTAAAAATAAGTTATTCCTACTAAATACAAAAAAGAAAGATAATATTCTTCACGAAGGAACAGTTAGATCGGCTGACAGAATATCTTCAAACGGAAACCTTTGCATCATTGGAGATGTTAATCCAGGAGCTATTGTTTCTGCTAATCAAAATATTTACGTTTGGGGCAAATTACTAGGGATAGCATTCGCGGGGAAAAATGGAAATAAGAATGCCTCTATTGCATCACTTTATTTAAATCCTTTACAGTTAAGAATTGCTAATGTAATAGCTATTGGTCCAAAGGATAAACCTAATAATTATTATCCAGAAATTGCTGTAATAGACAATCAAACAATTAATATCAAACCTTTAATAATAGAAACAAAAATTTAATAAATAATTTGAAATAAATTAATTCAACTTTATAAATTTAAGAATTACTTAATAATTAAAATATTTAACTTTCTGAAAGTGGTCTTATTATTTAAAAAACCTTAATTACGTGGCGGAAAATACTCGCACAATATTAATTTGTTCAGGGAAAGGTGGAGTTGGGAAAACAACCTTAACCGCAAACTTAGGCATAGCACTTGCCAACAGCGGAGCAACCACTGCTGTATTAGATGCTGATTTTGGCTTAAGAAATTTAGATCTTCTTCTAGGATTGGAAAATCGGATTATTTATACTGCCCAAGATGTTCTAGATAAGAATTGCCGACTTGAACAAGCATTGGTCAGACACAAAAAAGAACCTAATCTTGCCCTTTTACCTGCTGGAGATCCCAGGATGTTGGATTGGATGAAGCCAGAAGACATGAAAACAATCAGTGAGTTGCTTAGTGAAAAATTCGATTTTGTTTTAGTAGATTGTCCTGCTGGTGTTGAGGATGGGTTTAAAAATGCCCTTGCAGCATGTAAAGAAGCTATTGTTGTTACCAACCCAGAATTATCTGCAGTACGTGATGCCGATAGAGTTATAGGCATTCTTAATACTTCCGATATTGAGCCTATCCAGCTCGTAATTAATAGAGTCCGACCTAACATGATGGCAAGCCAAGAGATGCTATCTATCGAAGATGTTCAAGGCATCCTTTCTTTGCCTTTATTAGGTATCGTTTTAGAAGATGAAC
>NZ_JNAR01000002.1 GCF_000760095.1 Prochlorococcus marinus str. MIT 9401 | reverse complement strand
TTTTGCGGGATTAATATTTTCCCACCTCAATTTTGCCTTTGGACATAAAGAATTACACAAATTTGAAACAACAAATGAATGTAAAAGATGTGATTTCAAAAATATTGATTTTTCTGGGCAGGATTTATCAGAATTAGATTTTTATCTTGCAAATTTTATTGGTGCTGACTTAACTAACACTAATTTATCTAAATCTTATTTATCTCTGACAAATTTATCCGGTGCTAATTTATCTGGCGCAAACCTATCTGATGCAAATTTATCTGGCGCAAACTTATCTGATGCAAATTTATCTGGGGCAAATTTATCTGGTGCAAACTTATCATATACAGAGTTATCCGGAGCAAATTTTGGTGGAGCAAATTTATCCGGTACAAAATTGTACGGGGCAAATTTTTCCGAAGCGTATTTTGATAGCACAAAAAAAATTCGAGTCCATAATCAGTCTCATTTCTAACAATACTTTTAGATAAAAAAGATATTGCCTGAACTCACCTGATATTGTCAGATACTAATTTAGAGAAAAGAATACCGATATTTATTTTTATTGCAATTATTTCAAAGATTTTGAAATTAGCAGAATTTCTCTGACACCGTCAGATACTAAAAAAATCCGGAGAGGGTGGGATTCGAACCCACGAATAGATCCCTATTAAACGATTTCGAGTCGTTCGCTTTCGACCACTCAGCCACCTCTCCTTATTTAAAGAATATCTATAAATAAATAAAATATTATTTTTTTCCTTAATGTGTAATTATTTCAATCCCAACCAGTCTCTTTCATTAATCTTATAGCAAGAGAATTGTTAATCCCGAGTTCTTCAATTGTAACTTTATCAGAAGTAAATTTCCCAAATTTTCTGACTATTTCATTCTGGTTTACTTCTTTTAGAGGGTGCTCAAAAGTTGGAGCCGCTAAACCTTTACTTCCTTTTGGGGATGCCAAATACTCAAGTAATTTAATAGCTTCAGTTTTATTTGTTGAATATTTAGCAATTCCTCCAGCACTTATATTCACGTGAGCTGGATTAGGTGTAATAACTGATGTTTTTTTTGCATACAAAGCATCTCTCCTCCCATTTACACCTGCAAGCATTCTTGCTACATAATAGTGATTTACTATACCTACTCCACACTTTTTCTTAGCAACAGCTCTAACTATAGAAATATCTCCTGGGAAAAAAGGTTGAGAAACATTTGAAATCATTCCACTCAACCAAGCTTTAGTTTGCATCTCACCTTTATTGACTATTTGATTAGCTACTAAAGACTGATTATATGGACTTTTTCTATTTCTTAAACAAACTTTACCCTTCAAAGATGGATCAGCAAGATCGGTGTAGTCTTTAATTTTTTCAACATCTACCACTTTTGGGTTTGCCACCATAACTCTGACTCTTCTTGTTAATGCATACCATTCCTTACCAGGATCTTTCAAACCATCTGGGACGTCATTTTCTAAATTTGATGATTGAATACTCTGAAGTAAGCCAGCTTTTGCTGCATTAGTAATTCTTGCTGCATCAACAAGCAAAATCAAATCAGCCTGTGAATTTTTCCCTTCCCTTTTTAATCTCTCAATTAAAGAAATACCTGAAGCTTCAATTAACCGTACTTTAATCCCTGTTTCCTCAGCAAATTTTTTATAAACACCTCTATCAGTGTTGTAATGTCTTCCTGAATAAACCTTAACTTCTCTTTCTGTAGCATTAACAGGAGCAATAACATTAAAAAGAAAAGTACATGATAAAGCTGAATAGAATAATTTTTTAAATTTTTGCACTTTTACAAATTAGTATCTATGGTTACTTTATATCTATCTTCTCTACTAAGCCTTTAAAAGATATTTTCTATACCTTCACTTGTATCATTTTTTATACATCAAATGAATTATTTAACTTGCGAACTTCTCATTGAAGATGAAATTGAAATATTAATTAAAGACCTAAATAAAGAATCCCAAGCTTGGGAGGATGGTAAAAAAACAGCTGGAAGTCATGCCTCAAAAGTTAAAAATAATATGCAACTAAATAGGGACTCAAAAACTTCAAGAAAATACTCTCATTTAATACTTAATAAAATTCTATCTAATTCATTAATAAAAAGTTTTGCCTTACCCAAAACAATTCATGGAATTATGTTCACGAAGTCTCTTGAAAATATGGAATATGGTAGACATATAGATAATCCATTTATGTCATCTGGAAGATCAGATTTATCTTTTACCATAGCATTAACAGATAAAAGTTCATATGGAGGAGGAGAACTAATTATTGAGGAGATAAATAACGAAAAAGAAGTCAAATTAAAAGCTGGAGAGATAATTATTTATCCTAGTTCTCACCTGCATTCAGTTAAGAAAGTTGAATACGGAGAAAGAATAGTATGTGTAGGTTGGATTGAAAGTTATGTAAAATCAATAGAAAAAAGAGAATATTTGTTTGATCTTGATGCAGGTGCTAGAGGTTTACTCGCTAAAAATGGTAGATCTGATGAATTGGATTTAATTTTTAAGTCATATTCAAATCTCTTAAGATTACTTGGTGACTAAAGAATCATTTTATACATTAAATAGAAAACTTAAAAAAAACTATCTACAATATATGGGAATATCAAAAGTTTTGAAATGCCAAAAAAAAGTTCTATCGCAATATTCATAGCTGCTACAAGTGCACTAACAATCTCATCATCTGTGAATAGTGGAGAAAACGATATGGGTGGACTTAAAGAATGGAACACAGATATGGACGTAGATGCAGATTTTGTCTTAGATGCTCAAGCCCAGAAGCTTGCTGATGAAGCAGCCAAATCTAGTGCTTGCATTCCTATTGGAGAAGGGGAAAATTGTTGGTAGATTTATAACTTATTTTTATGAAAAAAATAAGCTTTTAAAAAATTTCAATTAAAAAAAACGCCCTTTTCAGGGCGTTTTTTAATTTTCATATAGAAGTTTAGAATTTGAAAGTTGTGTTAAGAACGTAACCGAACATATCAACTTCAACATCGCTGGAGTTCTTATGAGTTCCACCGAAGACTGTAGGAGTTAGAGTTACTGAATCATTAACCTTGTATTCATAATAAACCTCATACAAGAATGGATCTACTGTATCATCCTCATGCTTTTGAGGCTGACCAATAGCTGCACCGATTCTGTCATCAGCATTGAAAATATCCTGCCAGTTAAGACCAACAAAATATGCTGTTGTATTTGAATTACCTGTGGCATCTGTTTCAGAAGTGTCATAACCTACTGAAATTGAAGGTGTAGCAGATCCAGTTTCTTCTGGTCTCCACCAAGCTCTTAAACCAATGTTTGTACTACTACCATCTCCTGGCCTTACAGCACCATCATCAGATGTGAAGTAAGAAGTATCAGCCCAACCATTATACTTTTGGTTAACTATAGCTGAAACAGAATATCTTGGTTGTGTATAACCAACTTGGGTAGCCCAACTTGTAGCTCCTTCATCTGTTAATAATCCTGTTGAATTTCCAGATTTAGTTGTGAAGTTTGAACTTACAGCAAAGCCATTATCAGCTTTATAAGCCCATCCTGCTCCAGGACTTGTGCTTGCACCATAAGCTGCAGCGTTACCTCCAAGTGTAAATGCCTTTAAAACAGGCTTATATATTGAAGGGGTTGTTGCGTGCATGTAATAGTTTTCAATTTTAGGTCCAACCCAAATTGTGTTGCTCTCACCTATTGGAGTTGTGTACCAAATTTTATCAACTTTAAGTGCATCTGAACTTCCTTTAGCAGCACTGATGTAAGTATTAGCTTCACCTTTTCCGACTGCGGCGCCAGAAGCATTACCAGTCTTAATTCTTACGTAAAGATTATCGTCACCAGTAAAACTTGAATTCAAGTTCATTGTGTAACTATACATACCTACAACATCGCCTTCAGTTGTAACAGTGTGTGGATCACTATCAAAAGCACCTATTGTAAATACAGCTTTACCATCAAGAGTTGTTGTATCAGAGAAGCTGCCAGCCTCAAAATTATTCTGCTGAGCCTGTAGTCCATCAATACGACCTTTAAGAGTCGCGAGTTCTTCACTAACTTCGTTAATGAATGTTTTATTATCGAATCTTTGAGATTTTGAATCTTTACGTCCGTAACTATTCATATCTTCAAGATTCATTGTTTCGGAAGCTTGTGCAGCTATTGGCGCAAAAAGACCAACTGCTGTACTAGCAACCAACAATTTTTGGAAGAGTTTCATTTTGCCTCACACGGAAAAAACCCATACGAATGGGTAACTATACTGTATCGTGTGTAACCAAAGAGGGAAGAAAAATTAGATATATGAGGATGTATATTTTGTTACATCCTTCCATCCTCAAAGGGTATTATGAAAATTCCTTTTTTTTTCTAATGGATATCCCAACAAATCTCTTTCTTCAATCCATGTCAATGCTACTTCTCTAGCTAACTTTCTAATCTTTTCAATATACTGTGCACGATCTGTAACTGATATTACTCCTCTTGCATCAAGTAAATTAAAAGAGTGGCTGCATTTAAGTACAAAATCAAGTGCAGGGTACGTAAGTTTCTTCTCGATTAGAGCACTTGCTTCATTCTGATAAATTTCAAATAATTTTATTATATTTTCAGGATTTGATTCACTAAAATTATAAGCACATTGACTCTTTTCAAATTGAAGCCAAATATCGCTATATTTTAAATCTTTATTCCATTTTAAATCCCAAATACTTTCCTTATCTTGCAAAAACATTGAAATTCTCTCTAAACCATAAGTTATTTCAATTGGAATTGGTTTACAATCTATGCCACCGCATTGTTGAAAATACGTAAACTGCGTAACTTCCATCCCGTCTAACCAAACTTCCCAACCAACTCCCCAAGCTCCTAAAGTAGGAGACTCCCAATTATCTTCAACAAATCTTATATCATGTCTTTTAGGATTAATTCCTAATTTTTCTAATGAAGCTAAATATTTTTCCTGTATTCCATCTGGTGAAGGTTTTATTATTACTTGATACTGAAAGTAATGTTGTGCTCTATTTGGATTCTCACCAAATCTTCCATCTGTAGGCCTTCTGCATGGCTCAACATATGCTACATTCCATGGTTCTGGTCCAATAGCTCTTAAAAAAGTATGAGGATTCATTGTTCCAGCACCCTTTTCGGTATCATATGGTTGCATTATTAGGCATCCTTCTTCAGACCAATATTCGTTTAAGTTCTGAATTATCTCTTGAAATAACATCTATTTTAAAAATTTGAGAAATTTGGGGCAATTCCTTAAGACATAATAACAAAGCTTCTAATAAAGGAAGAAATAAAAAATTTTTAAATATTACTTTTTTAAAAGAAAAATTATATTCTCAACTGTAGAAAATTAAAAGTTTTTTTTGATAATTGGAATTATGAAAAATACTTACCAAATTTAACTTCAGAATTATTTCTCCAGCAAATAAATTCAGGCATTAACATGCTATAAATTATTTAAAAAAATCTAATGGTAATGGTCCAAAAGTGCTAGATTCTTTAGATTCGTGATCATACTGACAAGTCAATAAAATTCCCTCTCCAAGACCATTCTCAGATCTAATAAAAACATTGCCAGTTTTTTGATTGCCTTTTAAAAAAACACTTCCCCTAGCATGAAGCGATTCTAAATCTCTGAACTTAACAGAGACATACTTTTTAGAAATTGAATTTAATGTCGAGATAGCATCATTATCAGAGTTTGCCATAATCCCTATAGTTATCCAATCGGCATCATTAATTTTCACTTCAAGCTCTTCAAGTAGTGTTTTTATTTGTTTTCTGCTTAATTTAGGTGCTGATCTAAGAGTATTTAGATCAAACAAACTATTTATTTCCATTTATCAATCCAATAAGAAGTTGACTGCTATCCAAATGTTCTACCATTCCATGCCCACATTGAAGCGGAAACATCATTAAAAGAAATATATATCTTATCTAATGGAATCCCCATTTTCTCATTGACAAAATTTGATAATGGCCTTGACATTTCTGAAGGGTTTAAAGAGCCTATTGAACTAAGTTCTAAAAAGCAGCAAGGTCTTTCGTCGTCAAAATACATTTCGCAATTATCTTCTAATTTTGCCATAACAAATCTTTTTGATTTATTAGTTAAAGAGGAAATTAATATTGAAATTTCTTCAAGTAATTTTTTTTTATCTTCCAGTATTACTGAAGTCGAAATATTAATGTAAGGCATCTCTAAGCAGCCAAATATTCTTTTTGCTTATGAGATTTTCGATGAACATTTTTGTTTTTTAAACTTTTTTTGGATGAAAGATATGCTATGTCATAGGTACTTATTCCATTTTCATAAGGATTGAAAAGAGCACTTTTAGACCTACTTTTTTTTGTCCTTTTGAATTCAATCATCTTAGTTAAATTATTAATTAATAATTTAACTTTTTTTGAATAGATGTCTAGTTCTTTTAAAAATTTTTAATTAATGTAAAAAAAATTGCTAAACACATTTTGAATTTCTATTTACTAGATTTGAGATATATTATTAAATAAATTGTTTTGGAAGTTTTAAATAAATATCAAAGAGCAAAACTTGATGAAAGCAATGACGAAGAATTTTATTCAAACCCAAAATTTGTTTATCATCTAGACGGAAACTTTAGAAAATATCTATCAGGTATTTATGAAAAGGAAATAGCAGAAAGTTCAACTGTCCTTGATTTAATGTCAAGTTGGGATAGCTATTTACCTAATGGGAAAAGATACAAAAAAGTTATTGGGCATGGATTAAACAAACAAGAACTGGAAAAAAACAAAATTTTTGATTCTTATTGGATCCAAAATTTTAATTTAAATCAAGAAATCCCTTTAGATAATGAAAGTGTTGATTATTGTCTAATGGTCGCAGCTTGGCAATATCTACAATATCCAGAAAATTTAACAAGAGAAATTCTAAGAATTTTGAGTAATAAGGGCAAATTTATAATTGCCTTTTCAAATAGAGCATTTTGGCATAAGGCTCCTAATATATGGACTACCTCTAATGAGGAAGAGAGAGTCAAATATGTAAGAAAAGTATTAATCACAAACGGATTTAAAGAACCAAAAATTATTAAAAAATTCAATCAACCTTCCCTTAATATCTTTAACTTGATAAACAAAGATCCATTTTATTGCTTAATTGCGGCTAAAGGATAAAAACTTTCTTAAGGACATTTAAGAAAGCTAATTAAAAAAATCTGCCATTTCAAAGACCAATAGCCATATATTTGAATCTTTACTACTATTGGATAGTTAGTATAAATAATATGGGATCTAAAAGAGAAAAGTATCCTGAAAAATGTCCTTGGGATCTTGGCCCTAATCAGCATTTAGCCAAAGAAGAAAACTGGACTTTAAGATTAGGAGAGGCAAACGTATGTTTCAGCAAAAATAAACTAGATAATAATTATTTTCATGTAATTAGTAATGAGAATGAAGAACAAATTTTAGCCTTCAGAGCCAGGCTACTTTACCAAAAACTACTTGATAAAGGATTTAGATTGGTAGAATAAATGAAGAAATTTTATTTTAATAAACTTAAATCCTCGAAGACAAACTTTTGTGTTTCTTCTTCTTGATTTAGATTTAAGTATTTTATTGTCCTAGAATTTAATATCCAATAATCGTCTTTACCCATATTTAGAAATTCATCTTCGTATTCCAATTTTTGAGAATTTGTCTCAAGTGTATTTGGATCAATTTGTTGACTAGTGTATTTTTTACTAAGGGAACCTGAGCCTGTATCAAAAAATTCTTCAACAAAAATTTCAATTATAGTTCCATGAATTTTTCTATAGACCATATTGATGCAGTTATTCTTAACTCTATATTTATCACCTTGATTCTTACCTGAAACACTCATTTCAATCCCACTTTCAGAATTTTTTAGTAAATTAAAATTATTTTCTGAATGAACGGTTTTAAATTCTCTCTTTACCCTGTGTATACATACTTCAAATAATTGAGAGGCGATACTTTTAACAATTTTCTCATCCTCTATTTTTTGAATATTTGGTTTAAAGTCTTTTCCTAATAAGAATTCACCTTCATGGATATTATTATTAATCAAAAAAATACATTTACCTTTGTAACCTTTAAATTCATTCTTCCAGGTGTACCTATTTTCATAAGCCTTTCGAAAAATCTCCTTACAATCAATTTCTCTGAAATTCTCCATTAATTTATCGAATATATTCAATAGTCTACAAAAAAAAACCTCCCTATTAAAGGAGAGGTTTTTTTATTAGTTTGAACTAGTTTTGAGTAATTTTTGTATTTTCAATATTGTCAAATGCTTGACCAATTTTCTTAAAGTCAAATCCCATTGCTCTTAATGCATGCCAAAGATGACCTTGTAAGAAAAAGAATCCCAAATAGAAATGAGTATTAGCAAGCCAAGCTCTTGAGCTGTATGCTCCTGAACCTAAATCAACTGTATCAGTAAAATAAGGTGCAAATTCAAATTGAAGCTTTAAAGGCTCTCCATAAAGATCTACTGGATATATGGTTGTATTTGAAGCACACCAAAAAGCAGCAACAAAAGCCATATAAGAAACACCAACTACTGAGTAAGATAAAATAGCCTCTGCTCCGAGTAATCCTTTTCCTTTAAATTCTGTATATTCTCCAAATTGTTTAGTACAAATATGGAAAACTCCTCCAATTATTTCGAGGAAAGCTAAGAAAGCATGCCCTCCCATAACATCTTCAAGACTATCAATTTTTAAAAAATCAAATTGATGATTCCAAATTGCAGCAATATCTAAATTGTAGACAACTTGTCTTGTAGATCCTATCGCTGGGTCGTAAATTCCATGAATTCTTGCCCATTCTACGAACATTATTGCTCCAAGACCAAGAAAAATCAGATGATGACCAAGAATAAAAGTTAATTTATCGGGATCATCCCACTCAAAATCAAATTTTTGTGGCTTGCTATTCTCTGGATAATCTCCAAGATCGCCTGCAAATTTGTTGGAATGTAATAATCCTCCAGCACCTAATACCGCTGAGAAAATTAGATGTAATGTGCAAATTACAACAATTCCATATGGTTCCGTAATAACACCATTTTCAATACCACCAATTCCAATACCCGCTAGGTGAGGCAAAACAATTGCTTTCTGTGCACCCATTGGAATACTGGCGTCGTAACGAGCCAATTCGAATAATCCAAAAGCTCCTGCCCAGAACATCATTAATCCTGCATGGGCAGCATGAGCTGCTATGAATTTACCTGAACGGCCAACAACACCCGAATTCCCTGCGTACCAGTCATAGGTGACATCAGATTTTCCGTAAGTTTGTAACACTTGATTTAAGTAAACAGCAAGTTGAGCTTATTGCTATTCAGTATTCTTTTTGACATGTTCTTTACAGATTTAATTACTTATGTAAAAAAAACATATTTTGAAAGAACAAATGTTACAAATTTATGGGAGTAATATCTTTGAAAGCTTACGCCAATGAGGGGATTTCGCCTTTCAGCTGAGAAGCCCATGTTTCAAGACGAGAATCAGTCAAATCAGATTCACTGTCTTCATCGAGAGGTAATCCACAAAAGCTTTCTCCAATGACGCTTTTAGATTCATCAAATGTATAAGAAGATTTATCCACATAACCGACCATTTCGGCACCTGCTTTGGTGAAGTAGCTATGAAGCTCTTCCATTGCGTCACAATAATTTTCTGTATATGTAGAAGAATCTCCTAAGCCAAAAATTGCAACTTTTTTTCCTGATAAACTTAGTTCACCAATATCCTCTAAGATTGAATCCCAAGCAGTTCCTGATCTTTCTTCATCAGCTCCGGTATTCCAAGTAGGTATCCCACAGATAATCCCGTCAAGACCTTCGAATTCCGAAAGATCATCTACATCAGATACATCTTTAGGTGCTTCTGCTGAAGAAATAAAGTTGTGGAGACGATCAGCTACGTCTTCAGTTTTTCCAGTTGTAGTTGCGTAATAAATTCCTACAGTCATAACTTCAAATTGTTTACCTTAAAATAATAAAATCTAGAAACATTAAATTAATTTCTTAAAAAACTTTTTCATGTAAAATTTTATACTAATTAAAGTAAGAAAATTTTTTTTAGAATAATTCATAAAAATATTTACACCATCGTGACTGACAAATTTCAAAATGATATTAATAATCTTGTTGAAAAACATAACTTTAAAGGAGAGAAAAAATTTAAATTAATTATTTTGTTTGGGTTGTTGGGAGATTTTGACAGCTTTGAATATGCAATTAATTTAAAAAATTTTATTGATAATGATCAAAATAAAAATTTAGATATTTTTGCCATTGCCATAGGCAACCAAAATGGGAAACAAAAATTCTGCGAATTTACTGGCTTTCCTGAAGAAAATTTAATTATTGTATCTGACAATAAAATCCATAATAATCTTAAAGTCGCAAAGGGATTAGATATTGGCCTAGGAGGCTGGATCAATATGCTTTTAATGCTTTCTGGAATAAATTCTTTTAAAACAATCAAGGAGGTGATTAGAGGTTATACGGGAGACCGTAAAGCAAAGCAAATTTATTCAGAATTTGACGAAATTGAAGTTTTAAAATTTCTAAAATTTTCAGGTAATTCTTTTAGACAAGTTTTCGGGGATGGTTTTTTGAGACCATTTGAATTGGCAACATTTAGGTTAAATAACATGAATGAGATAATCCAAAATTGGGGTGATTATATACTTGATGAAAAATACCTACCTCAAAGAGGAGCCTCTTTTTTATTAAATAATGACAATCAAGTTATTTATAAATTTTTTTCCAGTGATGTACTTGGATATTCATCAAATATGAGAGATCCTTTAGAATTTTTATCCAATTTAATTAAAAAATAGTTTTAACTTTTATGAAAACAGATATATTTGGATATTTTGCAGCGATTTTAACAACAGCCGCATTTCTACCTCAATTAATAAAGACTCTTAAAACAAAAAAGGCTGATGACGTTTCATTAGCAACTCTAATAATGTTTATTATTGGCGTCTTATCTTGGATTATTTACGGTTATAAAATTTCTTCTGCACCAATATTGATAGCTAATTTCATTACCTTAATTTTAAATCTCTTGATACTAATCTCAAAAGTATATTTTTCAAAAGTCGTAAATTAGCAATAATTATCTTGATAGTATTAAATTTATAGAGAAATTACTTAAATTTTATTTAACATAAGACTAAATTTTTGCTTATCTTGAAAACTTCAAAATGCTGGGTTTGGTTCAAAGGTAGCCTTAATAATGGCGGTTTTTGGAAAGAAGGCTTTTCTTGTACTTTTGATGAGAACCCCGGGGTTTTAATAGAGAGTCCTGCTTATGTCAGTTGTAGAGTTCCAAATTGGAGAGTATTGACTAAAGAACCAGAAGATCTATATAAATCTCCTTTAATTCCTGACAATGCAATATGGAAAATAATTTAATGTATTCATGCATAAAAAACTTTTTGACTGTTCTTCGGTAAGTTAATATTTCTTATATTGAATATTTAATTAATACCATCTACTCTCTCTTTATAAATATTATCCCTTTCTTAATTTCTGGATTCCTTCTTGGAAAAAAGAATCCAAAAATTTCTAAGTATATTGCAAGACCTTTAATAAGATTTGGCATTCCATTAAGTGTAATGGGCCTTTTATTAAAGGAGGGTGTAGATGTAAACCTTATCAAAAGCGCATTTTTAGCATTCTCACTAATTGGATTTTTAATATTTCTAATAAACATATTCCCAATATTAAAGAATAGACTTTCAAACTATACTTTGCAGCTAGCAGGCCTAATCGGCAATACTTCATTTCTTGGAATACCAATTGCAATAGCTCTTCTCCCTTCATCTACTATTAACTTCACTATTGGATTTGATTTAGGAACAACACTATTCGCTTGGATATTTGGACCTTTTTTCCTTCAAGGTAAATCCCAAAACAATAGTATTCCAAAGATCGAAGGCTTATTAAATGCTTTGATAAATAGTCCTGCATCAAGAGGGATTATTGGAGTACTTTTGGCATATCTTTTTCATCTAGATGAAATATTAAGCAATTACCTTTGGATACCTGCAAGAATAGTTATCGCTTTGGCGATAATAATTGTAGGAACAAGACTCGGAATAATAACAAATCAAAAAGATAAATTTTTTGATATTAGTGAAGAAATAAAATTCTCAATTTTATTAAAGTTATTTATTCTTCCTTTTATTGTTTTTTTAATCAGTAAATTATTAAATTTTGACTTCTATCAATCATCAGCAGTAATACTTCAGGCAGGAACCCCAACAGCAATTTCAACAATTTTAATGGCAGAGGCTTATGACGTAAAACAAAAAATTGCTTCAAAAATTCTTTTTACTACAACTTTAATTTCAATAGCTACAATTCCTCTCATGAAAATTCTAATGAATGCTTTTAACTAAAAAGCACATTGCATAATTAATGAATATTGTAAAGAAAATATCCCCATAACTACATAATGTCTTAAGATTTAGGTTATGAAGTCAGCGAACCCTGAAAATGAATATATCCCTTTAGATCTCAGGATTTCTGTGAGGAGGGATACTCTAAGACTAATCTCGGAGATGGCTCAAGATATGGGAATAAGCATTAATGAAGTTTTTAGCTTTTTAGCCGAAGATTCTGTCATCGATCTCGAATTACTTGAAGATTTAAATGAAATTGAAATCCCCAACAAGTGCAGTCTTAGTGACCTTAAAAACGCTCTTCTTAAAAAGAAGCTAAGTTAAAATTTCTCAACTTTTCTTTTTTTCCAGTTAGGTTTATAACCATTATTGATTAAAAATTCCGAATATTTATTCAAATCACTTTTCTGAATTCGCCATAAATTATATATTCCATATTCGCCCAATTTTTGATAATTGATGTTAGACCAGTGCTTTTCTCTCGAAGAGGATTCATCTATCACTACCAACAAAGATTTATATTCATAATCTGGTTGGTCCTTATGATTTTCTCTCCTATCATTATTAAGCCTGTCTGAAAGATTAATTAATCCTTCTTTAGTATTTGGTTCATAAAAAACTATTTGTCCTGAATAATAATGTAAAGAAGGTTTTCTTACCCCGATCATTGCTAAAGTTTCATTTCCTTCACGAATATCTAAAATTAATTTTGAGATATTCCTCAAGGGTAATTGCCTAGAATTATCCGCTAATTTTCTTATTGGCGACATCAAAAAAGGTTGACCTATTAAAAGTAAAATTTGAAGATAAAGAAATATATTTTTGGATCTTAAATAAAATAAAATTATTGCAAGAAGTGTAAGTACAGAGAAGAATAATTTGGCTTTAAAAATTATCCCAGAACTTATTAATTCAGATCCAAGATCAGGCATTTCAGGATCATTTATTGAAGTTAACCAAATATTTGAGAAAAAGAATGCTATTGAGACACCAAAAAATATTAAAATATTAAAGATCCATAAAATTGAATAAATTTTATTTGAATTTTTTAAGCTTATAAAGCTTCTACTAATTAAAATTGATGCCGCAGGAATTGCTGGCAGCCAATAGCTTGGAAGTTTCGTAGCAGAAATACTAAAGAATATTAAAACCGATATTAACCAACATAAGGAATATATATATAAGGTATCAGAGACATTGCTAATATCTTTTGAACTTTTCAAGAAATCCTCAAAAGCCTTAATTATCCCGTGATACAAAAAAGGAGTGAATGGTAATGAAGCAATTATCATCATGTAAAGAAAAAACCAGAATGGTTCAGAATGATTATTTACAACTGAGGTATATCTTTGAAAATTATGATATCCAAAAAAATTGTCCCAAAAAGGCTTTCCCTCTTTTACAAGTTCTAAGATGTACCATGGAACACTTATTAAAGTTGTTATTAAAAACCCTTTCTTAAGATTTATCCTGCAAAGCAAAGTTCTCCAATCCTTCTGACTAATAAAGAAAAATGAAATAGTCAATGTTGCCAAAACAAATGCAACAGGTCCTTTAGTTAAAATTGCAAGTCCTAAAAATACCCATGCTGAAATGCATTGATCATTATTCTCACTTACCATTCGTCTCCAAAACAACAGCAGACTAATCCCTAAGGTTCCAGTTAAAAGAGAGTCACTTACAGCAGTTCTACTCCAGATGATTATAAATGGAGAAAGGGCAAATCCTAATGATGCAACTATTGGGGTAAGGAATTGCTTATCACCCTTCTGAGGCCAACAAAACAAAGTATCTCCTATCATCAACATTAAAAATAATGATCCCAAAGCTGAAGGGAGTCTTGCTGAGATTGTTCCGAAACTATCCCAAATCTCGTTTTTCGGTAATGAGTAAAAAAAACCCATTAGCCAATATATTAGTGGGGGCTTATCAAAACGGAACATGCCATTGACTTTTGGAGTTAACCAATCACCAGATTCACTCATTGCCCGTCCAGCAGCGGCAAATAATGGAGGAGTTTCATCTATCAGTCCTGTACTGCCTAAACCTAAAATAAATATTATGATCCCACAAACTAAAACTATCAGTAAGGTTATAGGCCTTTTTTTTGATTTAAGAAGAATCATTTTATAGTTTTCTCTATTTATCTTCGTGCATTACCTTATTAAGCCAATTCACAACCTTCTTAGCAAATATATCTGTAGAGGCATTTTTTTCTACCCATTCTCTACATTTTTTACGCTTTATTTTTTCAACAATCTCTACATAATAAAGCATATTTTTTTTATCATCAGGATCAGCAAGATACCCGGTTTCCCCATGCTGAATAATTTCACAAGGTCCTCCCCTCTTATAGGCAATGACTGGCACCCCGCAGGCTAAAGCTTCAACAACTACGTTCCCATATGCCTCATTCCATTTTGGCGTATTTAGTAAAGCCCTACATTTACCAAGTTCTTTTTGTAATTCATTGGTTGATAAAAAACCCATCCAATCTATAGTTCCTTGAGGAAAAGATTTTTGTATCTTTGCGGCATAGTTCACATCTTCTTTAACTCCCCAAACCTTTAGTTTTTCGCCAAGTTCATTTGCAACATAAACTGCATCCTCTAAACCTTTCTCGGGTGCCACCCTTCCAACCCACGCCAATGGTCCCGTCACTGCATCTTGAAAAGTATAATTATCCAATTTAAAACCATTACCAATAACAATTGGTTCATTTATAAATGGATAATCATCAGCTTGTATTTTTGAATGAAAAGCAAAATTATATGGATGTTTAGCATATACCTTTGATATTAAATTACTAATTACCGAACTTTCCGAGCCCATACTAATAAGATGTGCAATGGGTAGCTCTACATTTAGAGTCATCCAGATAGGCAACCAATCATAAGACATATTCAACAATACATCTGCCTTTTTAGCGATAGCCAATCCCTTTTCAAGCATTCCGGCCAGAAGTGAATTATCTGGGATACTTACAAGAGAATTATAATTTTGATGCTGCCAACTAATTTGATCAACACCTTCTACAAAATGTAGTTTTGCTTTTTCGTTTCCTTTACTTAATTTAGAATTTTTAGGAGCAATTACATCAACTGAGTGACCTAAATTAAGCAAACCTGTCACTAAGGAATTTAAAGTTAATTCAACTCCACCACCTCTTCCACTTCCTAGGAAACCTATTGGAGTACTAATCAAAACTATTCGCATTATTTAAACTTTTTTCACAACAAGAAACTAACTAAATATTAGTATCAGTCATTTTATTTTCCCATAAAGATCTTCTCTGACTTACAAAAAATACTGATATAAGAACAAAAACTACCCCTATCCATTGAAGAATAGTAAGTCTTTCATCTAACCAAATACCTCCACTTAAAAGAGCAAATACTGGTGTTAAAAAAGCTAGTGTACTAAAACCAGTTATTTCTTTATTATTAGCGAAGTAGAAAAACAGTCCATAAGCTATTGCCCCTCCAAAAACACTAGCGAATGACATTAGTCCCCAATCAAATATTGACCAATCAGGGATTATTTGAAAATTTGATTTAAGACAATGCTTAATAATTAAGGGAACGCTTCCTATAACCATATGCCAGCCTGTAACGGCGACTGGATCACTTTTAGTACAGGTGAATCTGATTAAAATTGTTCCTAGTGCCATAGCTAGCGAAGCTGCAAGCATCCAAAGTTCTCCAAAATTAAAAGCCACATTAGTCATGGAAGTATCAGACATTAACCACCAATTTTCTAAAAATTCCTGCGGAACCCCTAAGAATATTATTCCTCCCAATCCAAAAAGTAACCCTAACCAACCTATTGGATTAATTAAATTCCCAAAAATTGCTCTTGCTAAAATAGCAACCAAAAGTGGCTGAGAATCAATCAATATTGAGCCGAGACCCGCTCCAGTTTTTTCAATACCGTAAGTTAAAAACAACTGAAAAAAAGTAGCATCTACAATTGTAAAAACCAAAAACCATTTCAAATCGCATTTATAAATTTTCAAATCTCTTTTAAATAAATATGTTGTAATTAGAACAAGAATTCCTGCAGGAAGTAATCTTAAAGAAGCTACAAACTCTGGTCCAGCACTAGATACTAAGGGAGTCATAGCCGCCATTGAAGTACCCCAAAGTGCAAAAGGGAGTATCATTAAAAACCAATTTAGGATTGAATTCATTAGTTCTGCTGATAATCTTTTTAAAGTAGTTTTATGTATTTACCTTAAAAGAATGATTTGGCCTTTTAGACGAAAGTCAAAAAAAAGAATGGCTCGTATTGTAATTGAAGAGCCTATTACAAGTTCAACAAGAGTTTCTGTCCTTAAAGCTCTTAAACAAATTGAGGATAGAGAATTTCCTGCTCTAATCGTGAGAATTGATTCTCCAGGAGGTACTGTTGGGGATAGCCAAGAGATATACTCTGCCATTAAAAGACTAAAAAATAAAGGGTGTAAAGTAATTGCTAGTTTTGGGAACATCTCAGCATCGGGAGGGGTATACATTGGTGTTGCAGCTGACAAAATAGTTGCAAATCCTGGCACAATTACAGGTTCTATTGGTGTGATTATAAGAGGAAATAATCTATCTCAATTATTAGATAAAATTGGCATTAAATTTGAAACTGTTAAAAGCGGCGTATTTAAAGATATACTTTCTCCAGATAAACCTCTGAGTAAGGAAGGTAGAGAACTTCTTCAAGGGCTGATAGATGAGAGCTACAAACAATTTACTGAAGCTGTTTCTGAAGGAAGAAATTTACCTGTTGAAGAAGTAAGAAAATTTGCTGATGGAAGAATTTTCACTGGAACACAAGCAAAAGAATTAGGTCTTGTTGATGAGATTGGGGATGAATTTGTTGCGAGGGAACTTGCTTCAAAAATGGTTAATATTGATCCTAAAATTCAGCCTTTAACATTTGGGAAGAAAAAAAAGAAAATTCTTGGAATAATTCCTGGGAATAGAGTGATTGAAAAAATTATCAATAATATCTTTTTTGAGTTTGACTCATCTAATAAAGTACTTTGGTTATATAAGCCTTAAATAAATATGTCTGAAAAAATAAAAGATGATTATAAAATGAAATTTATTCGAGGTGCTACAACAGCATCTGGAAATTCTGTTAAGGAAATAGAGGCTGCAGTAGTGGAATTAATTGATGAATTGATTTTGCGTAACAATCTTAATAAGACAAACTTATTGTCTATTATTTTTACCGCAACAAAAGATTTGGATGCATGCTTCCCTGCTTCCATTGCTAGAAAATGTAATGGACTTGATTCAGTAGCATTTTTAGACTGTCAACAAATGTATGTTAATGATGATGTCGATTTTTGTATAAGAATAATGGCACAAGTATTATTACCATCAAATAATACTATTAAGCATCCATACTTAAGAGGTGCTTCAAAATTAAGGACTGATAGGTGTTAACCTAAAAAACAATTATTCCACTTTAATCTGGATAGAACCAATTAACTCTCGAAACATTCATTTTATTTAGTGTAAAAAACAATGAAAATTACTTTAAATTTTAAAATTCTAAAATTTCTTCTAATCCCCACAATTTTATTTTCAGCTCCACTTTTAAATGATATCCAAGATGCTAAGGCAGGGTTGGAATTTCAATGGGACCAAAACTCCGGGCACAGACGATTAAAATGGCTACAAAAACAAAATAAAAGAAATTTTAGAAATAAGATTTATTTTTTCTTGAGACCATTTGATAGAAATAGTGATCTACTAAAAGTAAATCTAGCCGTCCCAAAATCTTTTAAATCAACTTTAAAGAAAGAAAAAATTAGTTTTTGCAAGGTAAGAATAGGTGGTTTTGAAAATCGTACAAAATGTATAGAAGACATTCCAGCTGATATTGAAATCAATACAGATGAATCATCCTTACGATCAATAAATATCTACCCTTATAAGGCAATTCCTGCTAATAAAGAAAGCTATGCGATTGTCTTAAAAGTATTTAATCCAAAAAAATCGGGCCTATATCAATTTCATTCATATGGGCAACCTAAAGGGAAATCAGTTTCAAGTTATTTAGGAAGCTGGACTATAGTGATCGATTAAATGATAAATTAATTAAGGATAATTAAAAAAATGACTAAAAGAACTTTTGGTGGAACTTCAAGAAAAAGAAAACGTGTATCTGGTTTTAGAGTTAGAATGCGTTCTCATACTGGTAGAAGAGTAATTAAGAGTAGAAGACAAAAAGGCAGAGAAAGAATAGCCGTCTAACGCAAAACTACAATGGCCTTACCTAGTGAAATGCGTTTAAAGGGTCATAGGACTTTTAACTATATTCATAAAAATTCAATAAAATATTACGGGAAATTAATGACTTTTAAGGTCGCAAGATCAAACCCAAAAATTTTTTTATCCCATAACAATAGATCTACATCAAATAATTTAAGGGTAGCAATAGCTATTAGTAAAAAAGTTTCTAAAAAAGCTGTAGTTAGAAATAAAATCAAGAGAATAATGCAAGAGTGGTTATTAACAAATATCCAGAAAATTCATAGCCACAAACCTTATTGGTTACTTGTTAACCTTAAAATTGGAGATTTCTACAATGATAAAAATAAACTTTTGGAGGAATTTCAAAACTTGATGTTCAAATCTAGACTAATCAAATGATTAACATGACGGAAGAAACCTTTTATGAAGGTGGCCCTGCAAAAAGTGATTTAATATTAAATCTACTTGGAAGTATAACTATTCTTGGTTTGCCATTTACCTTCGCAGCAATAGTTAGAGCCTTATGGTTGAGATTCAAAATCACAAATAAAAGAATTACTATAGATGGTGGTTGGTTTGGCAAAAATAAAACACAAGTTTCATTGAGTAACATTGAAGAAATAAGATCTATTCCTAGAGGATTTGGATCATATGGTGATATGGTTCTTATTCTTAACGATGGATCAAAGGTTGAAATGAAGTCATTACCACTATTCAGAGATAAGCAAAAATTTATTGAAGAACATATAAATAAAAGAACACAAATCCCAAATCTTAACGAGGTACAAGGATTTGCAACTAAATCCTAAAGAAATTAATTACAAAAACCTTTTTTTCCTGTAAAATAAAATGTCTAGTAAAATTACACTCTCTTTAATATCGTGATAGGGTTCATTTCTGAAAAATTACTTATCCCGATTCTAGATTTTTTCTACGGTCTAGTCCCCAGTTATGGATTAGCGATTGTTGCATTAACAGTCGTAATCAGAATTGCACTTTTTCCTCTTAGCGCTGGTTCCATTAGAAGCGCACGAAGAATGAAAATTGCTCAACCCGTAATGCAAAAAAGGCAAGCAGAAATAAAATCTAAGTTTTCAGGTGATCCTAAGAAACAGCAAGAAGAACTTGGGAAACTAATGAATGAATTTGGCAGTCCTCTCGCGGGTTGCCTTCCTTTAATTGTTCAGATGCCTGTGCTATTTGCATTGTTTGCAACCCTAAGGGGGTCTCCATTTGCTGATGTTCCCTACAACATAAACCTCAAAGTATTACCTCAAGATCAAATAGCAGCTATTGACCCAAAACCGTATAAATCGCCAAGACACTCAATTTTTATTACAGAGAAATCACATTTCCCTGTAATAGCGACCATTCCTAATGGAACAAAATTAGGTACAGAAGAATCAATAAAAATAAATTTAGAAACAACAAATGGTAATAGCTATTCAGAAGTTTTATCTAAATACGACAATGGATCAAAATTTCTCCCGACTTGGAAGGTTTCTAAAGGATCCGAAAATCTTAAAGTTTCCCAGGACGGTATAGTTACAGCAATCAAACCAGGGGATGCAACAATCGAGGCAAAAATCCCTGGTCTAGCTGCTAAAAGTGGATTTTTATTTATTAAAGCTCTTGGTCAAGTTGGTTTTTATGTGGATGGGGCAATTAATTGGGATATTGCTGCATTAGTTGGTGCCTTTGGATTAACCCTACTTCTTTCTCAAGTTTTATCTAGTCAGGGGATGCCTGCGAATCCACAGCAATCAACGGCGAACAAAATTACACCAGTAATGATTACTGGAATGTTTCTGTTTTTCCCACTTCCTGCAGGAGTTTTGCTATATATGGTTGTTGCTAACATTTTCCAAGCATTTCAAACTTTTCTGCTTAATAAAGAAGCTCTTCCTGAGAATTTACAGAAAATCCTGGATCAGCAATTATTAGCCAAAAATGAAGTGATAACAACTTCTACCTCAACGATCACAGATAAAAGATTACCTTTTGAACCTAATAGTAAAAAATAGTCTGAATCTTACATAATGAATTCTTGGTGTAGAAATTTAGAATTACTCATAAAATCAAGAACTGCATTAATTTGGGTCAGGACTAAAGAAGAGGAGAGATTAGAAAAACTGGTTAATTTCTCTTGTGAAAGACTGAATATAAAAAGATTCGTTTGCTGGGATTGTGTTAACGGAATAAAAGGGTTAATCAATGAAGAAGGTAAATTTTCTAACAATCCGTTAGGGGTGCTCAATTGGCTCAAAGAACAAAGTTCTGAAGTCTCAACTATTTTGCTAGTAAAAGATTTTCATAAATTTTATGACGATCCCTCTATCAATAGAACTATTAAGGAACTATCTTCAAAGCTTAAAAAAACTAATCACAATTTAATTATTTGTTCTCATTTATTTCCATCTTCAGAAGAGCTGGATGAATTAATGACAATTTTAAATTTACCACTACCTAATCAACAAGAATTGAAAAATCTAATAAAAAAAATTGCTATCAATACCAATTCAAATCTTGAAGAACAAGACTTAAACGAACTTTCTATAGCCTCAAGCGGACTTACCGAAATAAAAGTAAAGCAAGTCACGGCAAAGGCCCTTGCTCAAAGAGGAAAAATAAGTAAAGAAGATATTCAAGATATTCTTGAGGAAAAAAAACAAGTGATCGCAAGAAGTGAAATTTTAGAATTTTTCGAGGCTAAATCAAGTCAAGATGATATTGGTGGTTTAAATGTTTTAAAAGTTTGGCTTAAGCAAAGATATAGTGCATTTTCTAAAGAAGCTAGAGATTATGGATTACCTATCCCCAAGGGCGTCTTACTCGTCGGAGCACAAGGTACAGGGAAATCGCTTACCGCAAAATCAATTTCTAAGAGTTGGTCGATGCCTCTACTTAGGTTAGATGTTGGAAGACTGTTTTCTAGCCTCGTTGGTTCAAGCGAAGCAAGAACTAGAGAAACAATTTTAAGAGCTGAAGCCATGTCTCCGTGTATCCTGTGGATCGATGAAATTGACAAGGGCTTTGGTGGCGACGCTAGAAGCGATGGAGGAACAAGTCAGAGGGTTTTGGCAAGTCTGCTAACCTGGATGGCTGAAAAAGAATCCACCGTATTTGTCATTGCTACAGCTAACGCTATAGACAAGCTTCCTGCTGAATTATTAAGGAAAGGTAGGTTTGATGAGATATTTTTTCTTGATTTGCCAAATTCCGAAGAAAGACTAAGTATTTTGGATTTGCATCTAAAAAAAAGAAGACCAAATTACAGTTTTCCTCTATCTACGATTGTGGATAGAACAGATGGATTCTCAGGGGCAGAACTTGAACAAGCAGTAATAGAGGGGATGCACATTTCATTCTCTGAAAATAGAGAGCTAATGGAGAAAGATTTAATAAAAGCAGTTTCTGAACTAGTTCCTTTATCGAGAACCGCTAAAGAGCAAATTGATTTCCTAAAAGAATGGTCATCCACAGGAAGGGCCCGCTCTGCATCTTAAATAAAGTTAAATTTTTAAAATATCCATAAGTCAGGAATCATTAATTAAGTTAATTTTTAATCAAAAAACCCAAATAATTAATTGAGATTAACTATCTTAATTAATGTATAAAAAAAAAAGAGTGTTAGATCAAAAATTAATAAGAGAAAATCCAAAATCTGTTGGAGAGAATTTATCCTTGAGAGGAAAGGTTTATAATATATCCCACATTCACGAATTAACTGTTAAGAAAAAAGATATTGATATAGAAATATCCAGCCTTAAATCTGAGAGCAAAAAATTAAGCAAATTAATTGGTAAAGAAATCAGCCAATCTAAAAACAATGATTCTCCAGAATTAATTTCTTTAAAAAAGAAGGGAAACCAATACAGAATTAAAATTTCTGAACTCGAAGAGAAACAAAGAATACTAGACAAAGAAGTAGATGAAGAGATTTATAATTTGCCAAATTTTCCTAGCAAAGACGCGCCTATTGGGAAAGATGAAAGTGATAATTTACAAATAAAAACTTGGGGGGATCCTTTAATAAAAGAGAATATAAAATCACACTGGGAGATAGGAGAAAGTCTGAATATTTTTGACTCTGTAAAATCAACAAAAACATCAAAAAGTCGTTTTATCACTCTTATAGGTAATGGTGCCAGATTAGAGAGGGCATTAATTAATTTTATGCTCGATATGCATACTAAAAATGGTTACTTGGAGTTAATGCCGCCAGCTTTAGTAAATTCAGAAAGTCTTACTGGATCTGGTCAATTACCTAAATTTTCAAATGAAAGTTTTAAGTGCTCCAATGACGATTTATGGCTTTCTCCAACAGCTGAAGTTCCGCTAACTGCTTTTCATAGAAACGAGCTTATTGATCCTAATCAGCTACCTATAAAGTATGTTGCATATAGTCCATGTTTTAGGAGAGAAGCTGGAAGTTATGGAAAGGATACTAAAGGTTTAATAAGACTTCATCAATTTAATAAGGTTGAACTCTATTGGTTTTGTGATCCAAGTAAATCTTTAGAAGCTCATAAAAAAATTACCTCTGATGCAGAGAGCATTTTAAAAAAGCTCAACTTACCCTACAGATTAGTAGATATTTGTACTGGAGACTTAGGTTTTTCTTCCAGTAGAACTTTTGATCTTGAAGTTTGGCTTCCAAGTAGTAAATGTTATAGAGAAATTTCTAGTTGCAGCAATTGCCTTGACTTTCAAGCACGTAGATCATCAATAAGATCAAAAATTGATAAAAAAAATATATATATACATACCTTAAATGGCAGTGGTCTTGCTATTGGAAGAACAATGGCGGCGATTCTTGAGAATGGCCAACAAACAGATGGAAGCGTTAAGATCCCAGATGCTCTGGTTCCATATTTTGGATCAAATTTTTTAAAAACTGCTTAATATAACAAAATGAATGTTTTAACCTCAATAACAGTACTTGGATTCCTCATATTTTTTCATGAGATGGGGCATTTTCTTGCGGCCATTTTACAAGGTATTTATGTTGATGGATTTTCAATTGGCTTTGGGCCCTCAATTATTCAAAAAAAATTTAGAGATATTACTTATTCATTCAGGGCATTTCCTCTTGGAGGCTTTGTATCCTTCCCTGATGAAGAACTTAATAATATTGACCCTAAAGATCCAAACCTATTAAAAAATAGGCCAATAATTCAAAGAGTCATTGTAATTTCCGCTGGAGTATTTGCCAACTTGATACTTGCTTACTCAATCTTGATTATAAATGTAACTACTGTTGGTATTCCATTTGATCCAGAACCAGGTATTTTAGTTTTGGCTACTCAACCTGAAAAGGCTGCCTCTCTTGCTGGTTTAGAACCAGGTGATAAAATTTTAGAAATAGAATCTAGTACTTTGGGAGTTGGTGACCAAGCCGTTTCCACTTTAGTAAAAGAAATTCAAAATTCATCAGACGAACCAATTTCAATAAAAATTGAAAGAGATGGGAGTTTCAAAGATTTAACTTTGGTACCAAAAAATATTGATGGGAAAGGAACAATAGGTGCTCAATTGCAACCGAATGTAAGAAAAGAAACAAAAAAAACTAAAAACGTTTTTGAACTTTTTAAATACACTAATAATGAATTTTCATCACTTTTGGTAAAAACAATTCAAGGTTATAAAGGTTTAATAACAAATTTCTCCTCAACAGCTCAACAATTAAGTGGGCCAGTAAAAATCGTTGAAATCGGTGCACAATTATCTCAACAAGGAGGAACAGGCATATTATTATTTGCGGCTTTAATTTCTATTAATTTAGCAGTACTTAATTCATTACCTTTACCATTGTTAGATGGTGGACAACTTGTTTTCACTTTAATTGAAGGGTTTAGGGGGAAACCTGTTCCAGTCAAGGTACAAATGGTTGTTACTCAGTCCAGTTTTTTCCTTTTAGTTGGACTAAGCGTTCTGCTTATTATCAGAGATACTAGTCAACTATTAATCGTTCAAAGATTATTAAACCAATAAATAAATTTTAAAAACTGTTCTATAAGCTGTTAGTATAATATCTAGATTTAAATATTCTGACTAAATGGCGAAAAAGTCCATGATTGCGAGAGAAGTTAAACGCAAAAAACTTGTGAATAAATATGCTGCAAAAAGAAAAGCATTATTAGATGAATTTAATGCCGCAAAAGATCCAATGGAAAGGTTAGAAATACATAGAAAGATTCAAGGTCTGCCAAGGAACTCTGCACCAAACAGAGTAAGAAATAGGTGTTGGGCAACTGGTAAACCTAGAGGAGTATATAGAGATTTTGGTCTTTGCAGGAATCAGTTAAGACAAAGAGCTCATAACGGTGAACTTCCTGGAGTTGTTAAATCTAGTTGGTAGTATAAGTTTTTAACTTAAGTACGATATTTCTCAAGAAAAAAAATACTACTTTTAAAAATTAAACTCATTTTTAAGGCATTTTTAAAAATTTTTATAGCTTATCTAAATAATTTACTCAATATGTCCCTATTAAATGTAAGAATAAATTATGTATAGATTTATAATTTAAAAAGTGGAAGGACAAAATAAGTCGATCACGTTTGACGGACGAGAGATACGACTAACTACAGGACTATATGCTCCTCAAGCAAATGGATCAGTAATGATTGAGTGTGGTGATACCTCACTATTAGTTACAGCTACAAAAACTACCAAAAAAGAACCATCAGACTTTCTACCTCTGATATGCGACTATGAAGAAAAACTTTATGCTGCGGGGAGAATTCCTGGTGGTTTTATGAGGAGAGAAGGTCGCCCACCAGAAAGAGCGACTCTAATTGCAAGATTAATTGATAGGCCAATGAGGCCACTTTTTCCCACATGGATGAGAGATGAGATTCAAATAGTCGCATCATGCCTTTCTCTAGATGAAAGAGTTCCAGCAGATGTTTTGGCTGTTACGGGGGCTTCAATAGCAACTTTAGTTGGAGAGATTCCATTTTATGGGCCAATGGCTGCGGTAAGAGTTGGGCTTATAGGGGATGATTTCATCTTAAATCCTAGCTATAGAGAGATTGAGAAAGGCGATTTAGACATTGTTGTTGCAGGATCACCAGACGGTATCGTCATGATTGAAGCAGGTGCAAATCAATTATCAGAACAAGATACAATCGAAGCTATAGATTTTGGATATGAGGCTGTTACTGAACTGATTAAATCGCAAGAAGATTTGCTAAAAGATTTAGGAATAAAACAGATTAAGCCATCTGACCCTGAAGAAGATAAAACATTGCCCTCTTATCTAGAAAAAAATTGCACAAAACCTATTGAGTTAGTTTTAAAGAAATTTGAACTTTCAAAGGAAGAGAGAGATCTTGAACTCGAAAATATTAAAACTGAAACTCAAAGCAAAATTGATTCACTTAAAGATGACAATCAAGTAAAAGTTCTAACCTCCGAAAATGAAAAATTAATTCATTCCGACTTTAAAAAATTAACGAAAAAATTAATGAGGTCGCAAATCATAAATGATGGGAAAAGAGTTGATGGAAGGGATCTAGATGAAGTTAGAAAAATATCAGCCTCTGCAGGAATTCTTCCAAAAAGAGTTCATGGTTCTGCATTATTCCAGAGAGGTTTAACCCAAGTTTTATCGACAACCACATTAGGTACTCCTAGTGATGCTCAAGAAATGGATGACCTGAATCCAAGCACTGAAAAAACTTATCTACATCACTACAATTTCCCTCCTTATTCAGTGGGAGAAACAAGACCAATGAGAACTCCTGGCAGAAGAGAAATTGGTCATGGAGCGCTTGCAGAAAGAGCACTAATTCCAGTTCTACCTGGTAAAGAAACATTTCCATATGTACTAAGAGTTGTTAGTGAAGTTTTAAGTTCCAACGGATCAACCTCTATGGGTTCAGTTTGTGGAAGCACACTCTCACTACTAGATGCAGGTGTTCCTTTGAAAGCTCCTGTGAGTGGTACTGCTATGGGATTAATCAAAGAAGATAAAGAAGTTAGAATTCTCACAGATATACAAGGTATTGAAGATTTTCTTGGGGACATGGATTTTAAAGTTGCAGGAACAGAAAAAGGAATTACTGCTTTACAAATGGATATGAAAATTACAGGTTTGCCAGTATCAATTATTTCTGATGCAATAAAAAAAGCTCGCCCTGCCAGAATACATATTTTAGAAAAGATGCAAGAGGCTATAAATAAGCCCCAAGAATCTTTATCTCCTCATGCCCCAAGACTTTTAAGCTTTAGGATTGACCCTGAGCTCATAGGAACAGTTATTGGACCAGGTGGTAGAACTATAAAAGGTATTACAGAGAGAACTAATACCAAAATAGACATCGAGGATGGAGGTATAGTGACCATTGCTTCTCATGACGGAGCTGCCGCGGAAGAAGCTCAAAAAATAATAGAGGGATTAACCAGAAAAGTTCACGAAGGAGAAATCTTCTCTGGGGTTGTTACTCGAATTATTCCAATTGGTGCTTTCGTTGAAATTCTCCCTGGGAAAGAAGGAATGGTTCATATATCTCAACTTTCTGAAGCTAGAGTAGAGAGAGTTGAAGATGTTGTTAGACAAGGTGATGAAGTCACTGTAAGGGTCCGCGAAATTGATAGCCGAGGGAGGATAAATTTAACTTTGAGAGGAGTTTCTCAAAATAGCGGGATGTCTTATCCTGAGCCAACACCTACCCCGGTAGCCCCTCTCAATTAAATGAAAAGCTAAATCGAGCAAATATCGTATTTTTCGATTATTTCTTTTATTTGTAAGCATACGTTTCTATGGTTATTTTTATTGTTGGAAGCAATAATTATTCCAGGATGCTCAAAGCTTTTACTGTTATATACCAGTTCCTTATTATTAATAGTAGTTATTGCACCTCCTGCAGCTTTTAAAATAGCTTCAGGGGCTGCAAAATCCCAATCTTTCGGGGAGCTTTGACCTGGCAAACTCAAAGATATATAAATATCACTATCTCCTCTTAAAATAGAGGCTACCTTACACCCAATACTACCCATAACATTAATTTTTTTAAAATTTGCCTTATAAATTAAATCTTTTAGTATTTCATTTCTGTGATTCTTACTTGTTACTACAGACATATCTTTAATAATTCTTTTTTTGGAGATATTAATTTTTTTATTAATACCCTCTTTATTTTCACAATAAAGTGTAGTCCCGTCTGATATCCATAATTCGCCTCTTTCTGGAATAAGAACCACTCCTATGAGGGGTTTTTGCTTATAGTTTAGTGCTAAATGCATCGCAAAATCTTTTGTACCTTGAATAAAATCTTTTGTCCCATCCAATGGATCAAGAACCCATAACCATTCTGAATAAGTATTACAAGAAGAACTATTAATTTTGACATTTTCTTCACTCAAAATTTCCCAACTTATATTTTTATATTTCTCCTTTATTCTTCTAATAATTAATTGATTTACTTCTAAATCAGCTAATGTTACAGGATCGTCATTATTACTATTTTTGATAATATTGTTTTTTTTATTGATATCTTTAATCTTTTTTGAATAGAACAATAAAATTTCTGCTGCTTCCCAGCTAATAATCCTAAGATCCTCGATAAGATTAATAATATCTACTCCAATAGGTAATTTAATCACAAAATGAATAATAATCTCCCATTATCCCACAGAACCCAAGAACCTGAAAGAAGTGTTTTATATATGGTTGGGACCCCTATTGGGAATTTAAATGATATTTCTTATAGAGCAATAAATATTCTTAAAAATGTTTCTTTGATTGCCTGCGAAGATACCAGACATACAAAAAAAATAATGAATAAATACAATATTACTAATAATCTTATAAGTTTTAATAAACACAACTCCTACAACAAGATCCCAAGAATAGTAAAAGATCTTAAGGAAAGAAAATCAATTGCAATCGTCAGTGATGCTGGAATGCCAGGCATTTGTGATCCGGGAGAAAATATTGCCAAGGAAGTTAAATTAGAAGGATTTGATGTTATATGTATCCCTGGGCCGTGTGCTGCCTTAACCGCTCTAATCTCTAGCGGAATGCCTTCATCAAGTTTTATTTTTGAAGGTTTTCTTCCGAAAAAGAAGTGTGAAAGGGAAAAAATTCTTTTTGAAATAAGTAAAAATGACAAAACAACAATACTATTTGAATCCCCACATCGTCTAAAGAAATTATTGAGAGAATTATCTGAATATTGTGGGGGAGAAAGGGAAATCGAAATTTTCAGAGAGTTGACAAAAAAGTTTGAAGAGCACATTGGCAATAACATAAAAAGTGTAATAAGTTTTTTTGAAAAAGAAGAAGTCAAAGGCGAAATAACAATTGTTATCAAAGGAATTACGAAAAAAAAAGGGTTAGATTTTTGTGAGTCAGATCTTAAGAATGAGCTTAAGGAATTAATTAATGCAGGTTTAAGCTTATCTTCAGCTTCTAAATATTTAGCGAAGAAAACAGGTTTAAAAAAAAGCGTAATTTATGATTTAAGCTAAAATTTTAGAAGTTAAAAAAAATATGTTCTTGTTAATTAGAAAAGTAATTTTTGCGTTTTTATTCAATTCATCTCTATTTTTAATATTATTTATTGGATTACAAAATAATTCAAATAAAAGCAAGGTTAATTTTCTACTTGGGAAAACAGTAAGTCTTCCAATAGGTTTTATCGTAGGCACAAGTTTTATAAGCGGATCGATTTTAGGTGGTCTTTTGAATGTACAATTTAGTGATGAGAATTGATTTTAGAGAGAGATTAAAGTGTCTGCGCTTACGATTCTTGAGATGCCTTTTGAGATTAAAAATGGAGCGGCAATTTTAAATACATTCGTATTTGGAACTTTGATTACTTTTTGTTCCTTATTACAAAACCTTTTTGCAATTTTCAAATCATAGAATATTTCTATTGTTTTTCTATTCAAATCTTCAATTGGTAGAAATCCCCATTCTGGGAACTCTTTCAATAATTTTATTTCTAATTCAATTTTTTTGTCTACGATCATATATACAATTTGAGGGAAATCAATATCTGAAATAGGAACAGAAGATAGCTCTTTACGATGATCATTATCAATTTCATAATCAAGTGGAGTAATTTCCATAAATGATTGTTTATAGAAATCATCCTCACTCGCAATATTAAGGTTATTTTTAATCCCTTGAATATCTTCTTTAATATCTTCTTTATGAATTTCTGAATATTGTTGAATATTAAAATCTTTATTATTATCGTCTTTAAAAAGAATATTTTTTTTATTTAAATTTTTATTAGTTTCTCTTAATTCCTTAAAAGTTAGTTCTCCAAGAGCAATTTTAAGATTTCTTATGATAGTAAGTTTTGTACAATTAAATTCCCTTGAAAGAAAATCAACAGTTTTTCCATCTTTGAAGCACTGTATTATTTCCTTTTTCTGTTTTTCAGTAAGTCTTTTGGCCAATTCAAATGTATAACTAAAGGATATAATAAGCAAAATCTGGAATAAAGGAAATAAGATCAAAATACAAAACAAATTAATAATAAAAAAAGGGATATTTTAATTGTTTAAGCCTTTCCATTCAGATATAATAAAATGATGCTTCCTTAGCTCAGCTGGATAGAGCAACTGCCTTCTAAGCAGTGGGCCGCAGGTTCGAATCCTGCAGGAAGCGTTAAATAAAAGTTTTATTAGGGTTTGAAAACTTATAATAACATTGAAGATTCTTTATAAAATTAGCTAAAATCTTAGATGCTAGGAATACAGAAAACATCTGAATTTAAACCAAGCAATTTAGGAATTAAATTTCTATATATTGGAGTTTTAGTACTACCAACAGCCCCAGCTATAGCCTTATTATCACTAATATTTTCATTACTTTTAAGTAGTAATAATAATCCCATAAATTTCTTTAAAGAAAAGTCAAATAAGTATTTCATAATAATTTCTTTCTTAATGATTCTTAGTTGTATCGTTAATTCTTTTGACAATTCAAATAAAATCATCGAAGAAATTGGTTCCTTATCATGGATAAGTTTAATTAATTGGATTCCATTCTTTTGGCTTTTTTGGAGTTTTGAACCCTACCTAAAAGAAATTCGAGTAAGAAAAGCTATTGCTAAATTTCTTTTAATAGGAACGATCCCAGTTATATTTTCAGGATTTCTACAATACTTCTTCAATATAACTGGTCCATTTGAAATACTAAATGGTTTGATAATTTGGTATCAAAGACCATTAAGCATTACAGATGGAATTACTGGTCCTTTTAATAACGCAAATTATGCAGGTGCTTGGTTAGCTTTAGTTTGGCCATTTTCGTTTTCACTTTTTATAACTAACAAAAATAAATTTAAAAAATTAATAACAACCTTATTTTGCTTATTATTTATAACAGCTTTGTTACTTACTAACTCAAGGAATGCATGGTTGGGCATGTTTCTTACAATTCCAGTAATTATTGGATTTGAGTATATATTTTGGCTAATCCCGTTAATTATATTAATTGGGCTTTTTTTAACGTTTTTGATTTCACTTATTCCAGATTATTTAAGAGAAAATTTGGTATCTTTTTTGACAATAAATATATTTAATAATTTCCCTGAAAATTCATTATCATTACAAGAAGCATTCCCTAGGTTAAATATATGGTCTTTTAGTATAAAAGCTATTTTTGAAAGACCACTTTTCGGATGGGGTGGCGGAACTTTCCCAGTGATACATAAAGCAATTAATGGCAGATGGATTGGCCACACTCATAATATTATTCTTGAATTAGCAATTAATTATGGTATCTTAACTTCTCTTATTCTCTCAATTACAGTTTTTAGATATTTAGAGAAATACTATAAATTTATAATTTTAAATTCTAAAACCACACTAGAAAAAATTAAAAATAACTTAACTTTTGAGAAAGCTTGGTTCGCTTCTATTTTATTTATATCGTACTCTCATCTTTTTGATATTCAATACTTTGATTTAAGAATAAGTATTATAACTTGGATCTTATTAACAGGATTAAAGGCATCAATGATTTAAAATCAAAAAATATTGATAAATTCTTCTTTTTTTATTCAGCAAAATGAAGATTAAAGTAAAGACAATTTGCTGCATCGGAGCAGGATATGTTGGCGGTCCTACTATGGCAGTAATTGCTGATAAGTGTAAGGATTTAAAAGTAATTGTTGTTGACCTAGACAAAAAACGAATAAGTGATTGGAATAGTGAAGATTTAACTAAGTTGCCTGTTTATGAACCTGGGTTAGGAGAAATAATAGAAAGATGCAGAGGCAAAAACCTTTTCTTTACAAATAAGGTAAGCGAATCTATTGCACAATCAGACATGATATTCATTTCAGTAAATACGCCTACGAAAACAACTGGATTAGGTGCAGGAGAAGCAAGTGACTTAAAATACGTAGAGAATTGCGCTAGAGAAATAGCATCGTCCGCTAGGGGACACACTATAGTTGTTGAAAAAAGCACAATACCTGTCAAAACAGCCGAGGTCATTAAAAATATTCTTTCCTCATCCCAAAAAAATTCTCAAAAGAATAAAACCAAATCTTTTTCGGTTCTTTCAAGTCCTGAATTCCTAGCTGAGGGAACTGCTATTAACGATTTAATAAATCCAAGTAGAGTTTTAATTGGAGGAGAAAATAATCTAGCAATAAATGCTTTGATAGATATATATAAAAATTGGGTTAGTGAAGATAAAATTATTAAAACAAATATATGGAGTTCTGAATTATCCAAATTAACCGCTAATGCATTCTTAGCTCAAAGAGTAAGTTCTATAAATTCAATTTCAGCTTTATGCGAAAAAACAGGTGCTGATATATCTGAAGTTGCAAAGGCAGTTGGAATGGATTACAGAATTGGAGAACACTTCCTTAAATCAGGGCCAGGTTTTGGAGGAAGTTGTTTTAAAAAAGATATTTTGAATTTAATTTATATATCCAAATTATATGGTCTTGAAGAAGTAGCTAAATATTGGAAACAAGTTATTGAAATTAACCAGTGGCAACAAGAAAGATTGACAAATATTATTGTGAAAAATTTGTTTGGGACAGTTTCAAATAAAAAAATTGCTATTTTAGGTTTTGCTTTCAAAGAGAATACAAATGATACTAGAGAATCACCTGCAATTAATATTTGTACTAATCTTCTAATAGAGGGAGCTAAGTTATCAATCTATGATCCAAAAGTTGATGAATCGAAAATAACTTATGACTTAAATCAATCGATATCAGCTATTGATCCTTCTTTGATAATTAACGATAAAGTTGAAACTGTTTCTTCATATGAAAACCTTGCAGAAGGTGCTGATGCAATTGTAATTTTGACAGAATGGTATGATTTTAAAAAAATTGATTGGTCTAATCTTTCTAAACTAATGCGAAAACCTTCCTGGATATTTGATTGTAGAGATGTAGTGGATTTTGGGGAACTTCAAGAAAATAGTTTAAACATATGGAAACTAGGGCATGGATTTAATATTAATTTTAAAAATAATTATCAAATAAATTAAAAGTGAAAGGGATTATATTAGCTGGGGGCAAAGGTTCACGGCTTGCACCACTCACTGATACTTTTAGTAAACAACTTTTGCCTGTTTACGATAAACCAATGATCTACTATCCATTAAGCACTTTAATGCTTATGGGTATTAAGGAGATATTAATTATAACTACAAAAAGAGACGAAATCTTATTCAAGAATTTATTTGGAGATGGAGGAAACCTTGGCATTAAGCTTTCTTATGAGGTCCAAGAAGAGGCAAATGGGATACCTCAAGCATTCATTCTGGCTGAAAAATTTATCAAAAATTCAAAAGTTGCTTTGATACTTGGTGATAATATTTTTTATGGTCATGATTTAACAAATCAACTAATTGCATCAACTAAAAATAAATCTGAAGCAACTATTTTTGCATATAGGGTCTTAGATCCAAGTAGATTTGGAATCATAAATTTAGATCAATCAAATCGTCCACTTTCCATAGAAGAAAAACCTAAATCTTCAAAAAGTGACTTTGCTATAACTGGCTTATATATTTATGAAAGTAACGTAATTGAGTATGTCAAGCAGCTTAAATTATCTAATAGAGGAGAATTAGAAATAACTGACCTTAATAATATTTATCTCGATCAAAAAAAATTAAAAGTTGAAATATTAGGTAGAGGAATAGCATGGCTCGACACTGGTACTTTCGACTCTTTACAAGACGCAAGCTTATTTATTAAAACAATAGAGATGAGACAAGGATTAAAGATAGGCTGTCCAGAGGAAATAGCATGGAGATTAAATTATATTAGTGATATTGAATTTAAAAATGTAGCAAATAAATATTTAAATAGTCCTTATGGTGATTACTTAATTAAAATACTCAATGAACCAGAAAATAAATAGTATATTGAAGTTTTAGACTAATTAAATATTTAAATCAAATAAGTAACCATGTTATTATTGACTGATAAAAATAGATAAAAATATCGCGCTTCGAAATTATGGAAGGATACAATACTACAGTTAATTTAGTAACAGGTGGAGCTGGTTTTCTAGGTTCACACTTGATAGATAGATTAATGAATAAAGGTGAGCAAGTGATTTGCTTAGATAATTTCTTTACTGGTACAAAAGATAATTTACTTAAGTGGAATAACAATCCTAATTTTGAATTAATAAGGCACGATATCACAAAGCCCATAACTCTTGAAGTTAACAAAATTTGGCACTTGGCTTGTCCTGCTTCGCCAATACATTATCAGTTCAATCCTATAAAAACCGCAAAAACTAGTTTTCTTGGAACATATAATATGTTGGGGATGGCAAAAAGAGTTGGAGCAAAATTCTTCTTAGCTAGTACCAGCGAAATTTATGGGGATCCTGAGATACATCCTCAGCCAGAAACTTATAGAGGTAATGTTAACCCAATTGGAGTAAGAAGCTGTTATGACGAAGGTAAAAGAATTGCAGAAACATTGACCTTTGATTACAAGAGATCACATGATTTAGAAATAAAAGTAGCTAGGATTTTTAATACATATGGACCTAGAATGCTTCCTAATGATGGAAGAGTTATTAGCAATTTAATTATGCAGGGATTAAGTAGTGAAAGTATGACTCTTTATGGCGATGGATGCCAAACTCGCTCTTTCTGTTATGTAAATGATTTAATTGAGGGATTTATTAGATTAATGGACTCCAGAGAGAGTGGTCCATTAAATTTAGGAAATCCCAATGAAATCACGATCATAGATCTTGCAAGATTAATTTCAAAGAAATTAAATATAAAGGAAAAGTTTATATTTAAAGAACTGCCTCAAGATGATCCTTTACAAAGAAAACCAATAATCCAAAAAGCTCAAGAAAAATTAAATTGGGATCCGAAAATTGATTTAGATAGTGGACTTGAGAAAACAATTGCATATTTCAAAACCATAAAAAATTAAAAATTGAAAAAGCTTCTTAATAAAAAAGAAATTCTCGATTTATGGGATTTGATTCTCAAAGACAAAAATAATTTATATATTTGTACGTTAACGACAAAAAACATATCAAATAACTTTGCATTTTTATTTAGAAACAGAATCATAAAATATTTAGCCCCTCCAAAAGTGAAAATTATTAATTTAGATTTTGATTTAATAGACTGCAAAGAAGAGGTAGAAAAAACCAAAAATAATAAAAGCAAGCATACTATTCATTCTTATATGATTTCGGAATCAATCAAATTATTAGAAAAAAATAGTTTTTGTTTACTAATTGATATTGATGCGTTCCCACTAAATGAAATGGCTATTAAGACTTCTTTTAGCTTGGCAAAATTAAAAGGAATTAATGGAAATATGCAAAGAACAAATTGTATAGAAAATAATAAAAATATTTTCATTGCAGAATCTTTTATTTGCTTCAATGTAGATATGGTTAAAGATCATGGTGATAATTTATGGAAAGTTAATGAGAGATCAGATGTCAGTGAAGAAATATCATGGCTTTACCCAGAACTTATTGATGAACATTTGTTTAAACCTGTAAAAACATTATTTAAGCCAATTTGGAATTTAAAAGAAGAATTTCCCGAATATGGAATCGGTACAACATTTGGATACGGGAATCAAAAAATAAATTATCATCATTTTTATGCAAGAAATTTTTTAAGTAGACTACATTTTTTCTTTATAAGTTTTATATTTTACCTAAAAATAATCTCTAGAAATAAGAAAAAAATAAATTTAGAATTTAGCAAAATTTTAATCTCCCTTATAAGCGAGATTAAATTTTCGTTGAAATATATTTTAGGGAAATTAGATTAGTGTTTATAAAGGCATTCATAATACACAATAAATCGAAAGATAGGTATTTATTGCGCTCAAATATTTCTAAGATTCTTAAAAAAAATATGATCAAATACAAAATGATAAGTAAACAAAACAAAATCATTATTAATTCAAATAACTTAACCAATAGACTTAAATTTTTCTATTATCTTTTCAAAAGATTTGAATTTGACTTAAAGCATAAAAATGAAAAGAGAATATATAAAAGACTTTTTTGCAGTTTCTTATATCTATCTAAACTTACATTTAATTTTGTATTTTTTAGCAATAATAAAGTTTCAAATTCTTTAAAAAGAATAATGATTGAAAATGAAGTTACTAAAAAGCATATTAAAGCTTGGAGGAATTTCAATATCAGTTCTGCAGAGTATATTATGGTTTTCGAAGATGATGTTGTTTGCAAAAAATATTCAAATAAAAAATTAAAAGAATTAATTAAGAGTTTAAAAACCGCTAATTTTAAGTATCAATATATTGACTTGGCAGGTGGTTATTCACTAGAAAAGGTGATTCCAAAAAACAAAATAATTCAGAAAAATGATGATTTCATAATTACTAATGGCATATTTACTAATACAGCTTGTGGGTATTTAATAAACAAGAGCTTAGTAAGAAATTGGCTTAATCATCTTGATAAAGAAAAATTTGATAAAAAATTTCCAATAGATTTTCTTATGAATTATTTAGGAGATAATATTAAATCAAAAACAATTTCAAAACATTTTATAGATCCAATCTTTTTACATGGTTCATTTAATGGCAAAGTAAATTCATGGCAAGCTGCTTTTAAATCTCAAAAAACTATTTGAAAATAAATAAGGTTTATATTATGAAAAAAGAAAAATTTAAAACTCCAATTTTGCTTATTGCTTGGAAAAGACCAGATAAAACGTTAAAAATTCTTAATGCAATTAAAAAAGTAAAACCACAATATTTTTATATTGCCTGTGATGGAGCAAATAATAATGACGATTTTTTAAAGTTTCAAGTAAATTTGACTAGAAAAAAAATATTGGAAAATATAACTTGGGATTGTGAACTAAAAACTTTATTTTCTGAAATAAACCAAGGATGTAAAATAGGAGTTAGTAATGCAATTTCATGGTTTTTTAATAATGTAGAGAAAGGCATTATTATTGAGGATGATTGTTTGCCTCATCAAGATTTTTTCTATTTTTGTGATGAATTATTAGACAAATATGAGGATGACAAAAGAATATGGAGCATTTCAGGAAATAATATACATAGAGAAAAACCTATTGAGCCAGATTCATATTTTTTTAGTAAATATTCTCATTGTTGGGGTTGGGCCACATGGAAAAGATGTTGGTCAAAATATGATAGAGATATTTTAGATTGGCCAGCTTATAAGTCGAAAGGAGTACTTAACAGAATATTTGATTCAGAAAGAGAAAAAGTTTTCTGGATGAAAACTCTTGATAATATTTATTACCATTCAAAACCAAATACATGGGATTATCAGTGGAGTTATACATGTTTTATTAATTCAGGGTTGAGTATTATCCCTAAAGAAAATCTTATTTATAATATTGGTTTTGATGATGAAGCTACTCATACAAGATATGGAAATCCCAATGAAGCTTTAAAAAGTTACAAAAGATTCACTAGCAAAGTTTTTCCATTAAAACATCCTTTAAATATTCACCGCAGCATTGAAATAGATAAATATACTGATGCAATTTGTTATTCTGGTCCTGAACTTTTTACAAAATTATGGATAAAAATTAATTTTAAAAAAATAATAATTAAGATTAAAATTATTTTAAAAATTATATTTAATAAATTTAATAATTTTTTTTAATGAAAGTAATTCACTTATCTCATACCCATGACAAAAGCGGAGCAGGAATAGCTGCAAAAAGAATTCATTCGAGCATTTTTCAGAATAAAAAATTAAATATTAAAAGCTCAATGCGTGTTAATAGATTATTTGATAAAAATGACCAATCAATTTATGGCCCCAGTTACATTAATAAAATAATAGTTTTAATTAAAATGTTTTTAGAAAGAAAAATTATTAATTTTTTAGCATATAAAGACAGTAATTTTCATTCTCTATCGATTCTTCCAAATTACCTTTATAAAGAAATAAACAATTATGATATTGACTTAGTACATCTCCACTGGGTTCAGCATGAGATGCTATCAATTGAATCAATCGGTAAGATCAAAAAACCAATAATATGGACATTCCATGACTCATGGCCTTATCAAAAAACAGCTCACTATCCTATTTTTAAAAAAAAAGTAAATCAAATTAATCAAAAATATAAATTACAGAAACTTGTAGACAATTGGTGTTTAAGAAGAAAAAAAGATTCATGGAACAATTATATGGCGATAGTTTGTCCAAGCACATGGATGGCTAATAATGTAAAAAAGTCAGAATTAATGAATAAACACCATATTGAAGTTATACCTAATCCTCTTGATACAAACATTTTCAAACCTTTTGAGGCTAATCAAGCAAGATCCATATTAGGGATAAATAAAAAAAGTAAAGTTATTTTGTTTGGTGCTTTAGATGGTTCAAAAGATCCAAGAAAAGGATTTGATTTATTTAAAAAAATAATTGAAAAATTACCTCAAGACTTTAACGAAATCGAAGTTTTAATCTTTGGTAGCAAATTAGCTCCTTCTCAATTTAAAAATAAAATACCCATAAGAAACTTAGGAATAATAAAGGATCGAAGACATTTAGCAAAAATTTATTCTGCTTCTGATCTAATGGTAATTCCTTCTAGGTTAGAATCCTTTGGACAAACCGCTAGTGAAGCTCATAGTTGCGGAACCCCTGTAATAGCTTTTGATACATCTGGATTAAAAGATATAGTATTAAATGAATCCACAGGATTTTTAATTAAAAAATATGACTGTGAAGAAATGTCTAGGAAGATTATTTCTTTAATAGAAAACAAAAAATTAATAAAGAAGTTTAGTGATAATGCGAGAAAAAGAGCTTTAGAAAAATGGTCTTATGAAGTTGTATCTCATGAATATTTTAAATTGTATGAGAAAGTATATAATTTAACTATTCAATGAATTATATTAAAGACTTATATATAATTACTCCTTTTAAAGGTAATAATATTAAAAGATTAAAAGAAACTATAGAATCTTTAAAAAAACTCAAAGTTGGTTTTAAGGTAACTCACTTATTGATTCATTATAGTTCAAAATTAGAAATCATAGAAAATTTAAAAAGTTTTAACAAAACAAAAACATATGATTTATTGACTTATTCAATAAAAAAACCTGGAATTTATAACGCAATTAATAAAGGACTTGATAATATAAGAATAGATGATTCATATTTAGTTTTAGGATCTGGAGATATATTAAAATCAGAAAATAATCAGAAAATAAATCTTTTAAATGAGAATATAATTTTTATAAATTATAAATTATCCAACAATTTAGAAACAAAATTATTTAGAAATAAGTACCTTGGAATGCCCTATTGCCATAATGCAATAATATTCAAAAATAATTATCTAAGATACTCTACAAAATATAAAATCTCATCAGATTATGAATATTTCATGAATTACATTAGGATTAATAAAATAAACCTTGAAAAATGTAAGAATAATATAAACTATCAGATAAATTTAATTTTTGAAGCAGAATCAGGAATAAGTTCGAATTCAATTTTCAGAAAAAATTTTGAAAATTTACTCATATGTTTTAGATATTTTGGTCTGAAAGGGATTTTTATAAATTTAATAAATAAAATACTCAAGATTTTTTCTTATTTAAGGTAAATGCAATATTGCGATATCATAATTCCAATTTGGGAAAAAAGTGAGAAAAAAGAATTAATTAAATCCTTAGATTCTCTAATAGATGAAGAAAAATTTATAAAAAATATTATTTTAGTAATAGATGGATTTAAAAATTTTCCAGAATATTTGCCAAATATACATTTTCTTCAATCTAAATTTATTGTTGTCTACAAATTCAATAATTCTGGGCCAGGATATGCAAGAAACTGTGGTGTAATTTTTTCAACGAGTGAAAATATAATTTTTCTAGATTCAGGAGATATAAATACAAATAAAAGAATAAAAAAACAATTAAATGCACTTAAGAATAGAGATGCTTGTTTTGGAAATATTGAGGAGATTCGACCAAGATCAACTAAATTAGTTAGAAAATCATGTCCAAATCTTGCCATAGCAAAGAAATTAATAGCTTATAAAACTCCTTTTAATAATGTTACATTAGCTATCAAGAAAAAATCTTTTTTAGAAATTGGTGGATACCCCAGTTTAAGAACAGCCGAAGACTGGGTTTTAATGGGCAAAATAATTAAAAACAATTTAAAGATAAAGGTAATTGATCAGATTTTAGTCTCTATTGATATAGATCCAAGATTTAATTCCAGAAGGAGAGGATTATTAGTTTACAAAGATATATACAGATGTTTAAGTTTTAATTATCAACAAAATTTATATAGTAGATTTGATTTTATATTATCTATAGTTATAAACTTTTTATTTAGAGTAGTTATTCCAAAACCAATTTTTTCGTATCTATATAGAATTTTAAGAACCTATTTTTTAAATTCCTTAGCAACTTTGGCGTTCAAAAAGAAACCTAATAATAGTATTATCAAAGAAACAAAAGCAAGGTGAATTATATTGTTATAAATTGGATTAATACATAGCAATGAGACAGAACCTATATATATGAGAGAGATTTTACTGTGACTTAAACCTGATTGATATAATCTTTGATATAAATGCAGTTTATGTGGCAAAAGTATATTTTGATGATTAAATGCGCGGCCAATAATTGTGAAAGTACAATCGAGGATGAAAGGCGTTAATAAAAATAAAAACTTTATTGCTTCTGATATATTTGGCTGATTTAATAACATTATTAAAAAAGCTCCTCCAAGAAATAGACTTCCAGTATCGCCCAAAAATAATTTGGCTGGACTCCAATTAAAGATAAGTAATGATATTAAACAGGGTATTAAGAAATATGCAGGATAATGATTCGTCACACAAAATTTTATTGTTATGACTAGAAAAGAACCACATATTAAACCATCAATCCCATCCATAAAATTAATATAGTTGACTATAGTTAGAGCAAAAAATAAAAATCCAAGGATTATAAAAAATTGGTATTCGTTATTCAAGAATAAATTATTATTAAAATAAAAAATTAAGATAGAGAATACTATTTGAAAGAATAATTTAAATTTATATGATAATTTAAATGCATCATCAAAAAATCCTATTAAAGCTAATGGAATTGTTAAAAGCCATTTATAATCTTTAGTAATTATTGAAAATAATAAAATTATTAATATAAATATTATTCCCCCACCACTTGGTGTTGATTTAACGTGGGAACTTCTTTCATTCGGCATATCAAGTATGTATCTATGAGAAAAAGGAATGAAAAGAAACAAAAACAATAGAGATATTAAAAATAGAATTAAAAAGTACATTTTCAAATTTTAATGTTGAAATAATTAAAAACACTTAAACTAAATATTGGATGATATTATTAGAAAAAAAAAAAATTGAAAAATAATTCTTCTTGGTGTTTTCTTTATCATCATGATAAAAACGAAAAATGGAGCTTACCTGTTGGATTTGCCAATGAATTAGAGTCACAAGGAATAAGTTTAAAAAGAAAAGAGTTCCATAACCCCTTAGAGTTTAAGTTACCAAATAATGAATATATAAAAAAGAATAAAATAACAGTTTTACTTATTTTTTATTCTGGATATAGTGATTACTTAGACAAGGAATTAATAAATTTTAAAAAACAATTTCCAAAGATTCTTATAATTAACGAACTTGGAGATGAACCACAAACTCGACCATTAAATTACATCAGGGCGGCATTATCAGATATATCACTATCTCCAGATTATGAATCATTTTTATATTGGAAAAATAAAGGATTTAATTGTTATTGGTTTACGCATTGGGCTGATAGCAAAATTTTTTACCAAAATAATTATCAAGATAGAAAGATATTAATTGGAACTTCTTCTGGCAAAAGAAAATATACTTCTATGCTTAAAATACTTTTTCGAAATAATTTTCAAAATAAACGATTGAGAGATGAAGAAAATACGCTTTTTTATAACAACGTTAAAATAGTTTTTCAATATGCAAGATGGTTTGAAATAACACGAAGAATATTTGAAGCAAGTGCCTGTGGATGTTGTGTTATTACTAATAAATTACCAAAAGAAAAAAGACTTGAAAATATTTTTAATCATAATGAAAGCATAATTTTTTATGAAAATAGATTATCTTTAATACTTGAGATTTTAAAACTTATTTTGAATCCAAAAAAGATACAAAGGATAGCTAATACTGCCTCTTACATAGTAAATCAGAATCATACAGTAAAAAAACGGGTAGAATTTTTAATAAACGAAGTAAATAAATTACAAAAAAAAATTTAATTTTAATCTTGACATGAAATTATTAATTTATATTGAACAGTCAAAAATTTTGGAAAATATGTTGCTGCCTGCACAAGTTAATCCTGGATTTGGAGGGACAACTTATTCAGCAATAAGGCTTGCCTTTGAGCTTCACCAAAAATACCAACTAGAAGAAAGCGATATTAAAGTTTCACTCATAACTAAAAACTTTGATGAAAAAAATTTTAATGGAATGGAAGTTATTAATTTCAATCAATTAGAAAACTATTTTTGTGATATTTTTTTGATTTCTGGTGATATTTTTGATTTTTTATTAAAACAAAATATAAGACTTAATACAAAAAGATTAATAGCGTGGATACATCATCCATTTGATTATGACAAAATAAATAAGTCAAAAAAATTAAATGCAGAGATTGTATCTGTAGGCAAATCACAGTTTATATCAAATTATTTTATTGCAGGAAACCACAATCATATTGAAAATTTATTTTGTGCGAGAAGGATTAGAAAAAGTGCAATATTTGATAAATTAATCAATCAAAATAAAAAAAATAGATTAAATGATTTTAAGAACAATATTACTTTTGGTTATATGGGAGCTTTAGTACCTAGTAAAGGATTCCATCAAATAGCGAGATATTGGAGAGATATTTTAGATTTGTGTTACGCAAGAGATTTACAACCAAGATTAGAAGTGATTGGGGGTACAAATTTATACGGGTTTGATGAAAATCATTCTAAAATTCCTACAACATTGGAATATGGGAATTTAATAGAAAAAATGATTGGGAAAGAAATAGATAGTACAGTTTTTTTTCATGGTACGTTAGATCAAAAAAGATATAAATTGATGTCAAGATGTGACATCGCAATAGTGAATCCAGAAGGCTATGGCGAGGCATTTCCTGCATCTATTCTTGAGTGGATGAGTTTATCAATTCCAGTTATAGGATCTCAAAACTATGGTTGTTATGATGCAATGAGATTTAATTATCCTCTAACAATCAAAAGCAATAAAGAAATAGTTAAAAAAATAAAATTCTTTTTAAATTTGAATACTCTTGAAAAAGAGAATTTGAAAGACCTAAGTTATAATATTGCCAACTATTTCTCATCAAAGCAAGAATATATAGTCAATAAATGGATTCTTTTATTTAAACAACAATTTCAAAAAATCAATGAATATCCCTCAAAAATTATTGTTATAAAATTACTTTATGATTGGTTGAAATATGTTTTTAAAAAAATTTTTAAAAAATTATTTTTGATGAAAATAAAAAATAAATAATTTTCTTTTTTGGATCTAATCATAGATATTTTAAAAAGACTTTTTTAATTAGAATTTATGAAGACATCAATTTCTTCATTAAAAATAAATGGGACTTTTAGATTGATACAATTGTCTCCAAAGCATTAAGTGAGTTATCATAAAAATAAAATAATATAAAGTTAATTATTTCTAAAGAAATATAAAAACTTTAAAGTAAACTCATATCTTTGAATAATTTTGATCATGAAAAAAATAAGGAAATTACTTCACTCTAAAAAAATAGGAAAAAAAGGCAGACTTTTCATTTTAATTTTTTTAGATGCCATCTTAATTATTTCTTCTGTTTTAATTGTTTTCTTCGTTTTACAAAATGAAAGCATATACCCTCTTATTTATATTAGTAAGTGGTTAATTCCCTCTTTGATTTTTCTAGGATTACCTTTCTATCTATTCAGCAATCAATATCAGAGTTTAACAAGATATGTAGGGGCAAAATCTTTTTATGCTTTAGCAAGCAGAAATGGCATATTATTGATTCTAATAGCATTTATTAGTGAAATATTAGGTCTTCCAAGACCATCTAAAAGTAGTTGGATACTTATTTGGATTACATTATCATTACTATCAACACTTTTTAGATTTGCCGCAAGAGATTTATTAATAAACTTTGATAATGCAAATTTACAAAATAGTAAAAGAGTAGCGATATATGGTTCAGGATCTGCCGCAGTCCAACTCGTCGCAGCACTAAAAGTTTCTGGTAGAAACAAAATAGTATGTTTTATTGAGGACATCCCTGCTTTATGGGGAAGAACAATTTGGGATATTCCAATAAAATCTGAAAAGTTTCTTGAAGGTATAAGTAATATTGAGCAGATATTATTAGCCAAGCCCAGTATGAGTCAATCCAAAAGGCGATCAATTATAAAACTTGCAAAAAATAAAAATATTTCAGTAATGCAAATACCATCATTAGATGATTTAACGACAGGAAAAGCAAAAATTGATTCACTAGAACCTATATCAATAGAAGATTTATTAGGAAGAGATTCAATAAAGATAGACATCAGCACTATAAAACCAAATATACAAAACAAATCTATATGTGTTACTGGAGGGGGAGGCTCAATTGGTTTTGAATTATGTAATCAGATCATAAGTCTTAATCCCAAATACTTAATCATAATTGATAATAATGAACCAAGTCTTTATCAAACTAATCAAGAACTAAAAAATAAAGTCCCGAAAGATACTACTATAGTTCCAGTTTTAGGATCTGCAAAAAATTATTTATTATTGAAAGAAACTTTTGAAACTTATAAAGTCAATATTATTTTTCATGCAGCTGCTTATAAACATGTACCGATTGTAGAGAATAATCCTATGACTGGTATAGAAAATAATGTTTTTGCCACCAAGACGGTTTGTGAAGCAGCAGTAAATACAAATATTGAACAAGTCATATTAATATCAACAGATAAAGCAGTAAGACCAGAAAATATAATGGGGGCATCTAAAAGACTCTCTGAATTGATAATTCAAGGATATGCAGAAGAAGAAAAAAAGAAAAGTTCGAATGATCGTTACTACCCTATGACTTTATTTTCTATGGTGAGATTCGGAAATGTACTTGCATCTTCTGGTTCGGTTGTCCCATTATTTAAGAAACAAATTCTTAATGGTGGTCCAGTTACACTTACGCATAAAGATATAGTGAGATACTTTATGACAATTTCTGAAGCAACTCAATTAGTCTTAATTTCATCATCTATGGCGCAAGGTGGGGATGTCTTTTTACTTGATATGGGAGAGCCAGTTAAAATAATTTTATTAGCAGAACAAATGATTAAACTTAGTGGTTTGAAAGTCAAAAACAATTCAAATCCAAATGGAGATATCGAAATAATTGAAACCGGTTTAAGGCCAGGAGAAAAATTGTTTGAAGAACTACTTATAAATGCTGAAGCAAAAAAAACCAATCATCCGTTAATTTTTAGAGCTGTTGAAAATTCATGGCCATTTAAAGAACTAATTAATGAATTAAAATTTATGAAAAAAAATCTTGACATTAACGAGAAATCTAAAGTATTGATGTCCCTCTCAAAATTAGTTCCTGAATGGAATAAATTCTCCTGAAATGAATTTAGAATTTATTAATCCTAAGAAAAGATTCATTCAACCAATTTTGATTTAATAAATACCAATCTATTGTGGAAGATAATGCATTTTTAAATTTATACCTTGGCTTCCAATGTAAATCTTTTGATATTTTTGCATTATCTATGGCATATCTAAAATCGTGTCCAGCTCTATCTTTAACATAATTAATAAGACTATTATGAGATTTATCCCATGGAATTTTTTGATCTAGATCCTCACAAATAGATTTAACAACATTAATGTTTGATAACTGATTGTTACCTCCAACACAAAAAGTTTCTCCAGCTTTTGCATTTCGCACACATATCAATAAAGCCTCAATATGGTCATCAATATATATCCAGTCTCTAACGTTAAGACCATTTCCATAAATAGGGATATTCTGATGATTTAAACATTTATAAATTGTTAATGGAATTAACTTTTCAGGGATTTGCCATTTACCAAAGTTATTTGAGCAATTAGTAATAATCGAAGGAAGTCCGTATGTATTTAGCCAAGATCTTACAAGATGATCACATGAAGCTTTAGATGCGGAATAAGGACTCATCGGATTATATTTTGATACCTCTGAAAAAAATCCTTCCTCATCTAATGAACCAAATACTTCATCCGTACTAATATAATGAAATAGAAAATTTGAAGATTTTTCATAACTTAATGTTTTCCAATATTCAGTAGCAGATTCAAGTAAATTTATAGTTCCACAAATATTATTTGATATAAAACTGCTTGGATTTTTTATTGATCTATCTACATGACTTTCAGCCGCTAAGTGCATTATAATGTCTGGTTCTGATAATGAAATTATCTCTTTTGTAGATGAAAAATGATTTAAATCAGCCTTAAAAAATTTATATCTATTTCTATCTATAGATTTATTGCTATCTATAAATTGATTTATACTCTCTGGGTTGCTGGCGTAAGTTAATTTATCTAAATTAAATATATTGCAATTTGTATTTTCTAAAAAATACCTTACCAAAGCTCCTCCAATAAAGCCTGAACCGCCTGTTATGAGAATATTTTTAAAAGATCTAGACAAAAGTTTAATTGCAATACTCAATTATAGTATTAACTTAAACAAGTTATTAAAAATAGTTGAGATTTATAAAATTATTTTGCTGTATAATTAAGATTTAAAAAAATTTGATTTTTAGATACGATTTCTAAAATAGATTTTTCTTACTTTCTTTCTATTTGATAAGTCATAGAAAACAAAAAAAATAAAAAATATTATTGTAATTAATATAGAACCAACAAATGCATTAGCATTTCCAGCTGAAACAAATTTTTGACTGATAATACTTGGATATATTTTATAAATAAAAAATATAGATGCTATTAAAAAATTAATAAATGAAGCAATAAAAAAAAGTGTGCCAAGATTTAATTTTAAAAAATAATGTTGATTTATTCTTCTTGCTATTGAAAAGATCCAAAATTTTAAAATCGGTACAATCATATCTATGCTATTCATAGCACTTTCCCAATCTTCACCATAGATAGCTTCCATATGAAACTCATGAATATCCACGTTTAGATTACTACAAGCCTTTAAAAGACTAGATTCAAATAAATAACGCTTTTCTATTTTCTGAGAAAATTTTGGAGAAATTAAATATAGAAGAGTCAATTTATTCAATGAAATAAACCCATTAGCTATATCAGTTAAGCCTTTATACGATAATGAGATTCTTGCCAAAGGTTCAAGAAAATAAGAGCCTAATCTTCTGAAATAAGGTGATTCAATATTTGAAACAGGCATACAAAATCTACTACCTTTGACAAGGACAAGTTTGTTAGCTGAAATAGTCAAAAGATAAGGGATTAAATCAAATAAATAATCTGCTGGATGTTGTCCATCAGCATCCATTTTTATAAAAAAATCATGCTTATCCTGGAGTGCCTTTTTGAACCCAAAAAAAGTAGCAAAACCAACGCCTTGATTTTTGCCTAAGTGAAATATAAATAGTCCCTCCCTTTTACCAACTTCCTTAAAACTTTTATCTGGACAACAATCATCAATAAGATAAACAAAAAGTTTACATGAGTCTGATATTGCATCTCTAACTCTAAAAACTTCATCTATAAATTTACCTACTTTATTTTTAGCTTTATAACAGGGAACTATTATTGAAATAGAAGCTTTCATAAAGCAAAATTATTTTCAATTTTATTATACATTTTGATTAAAAAATTTATTATCAAATCAATTTACCAAGTAATAATTTTTTGATTTTATATTAAAAAAATTTATTACAGAAAGGTCATTTAAAGATAGACTGTAATAGGATTTTTGATATCGCTGTATGTTAATTATTACATCCAATGAATATGGCTTTAAAAAATAATTTTTTAGATGTTTTTTTATCTTTTAATTTATGGAAATATATCTCAAATAAAAGGAAACGTCAACTCGGATTTTTAAGCATACTAATTATTATAAGCGGAATAAGTGAAATCTTTACTCTCACATCTATTGCTCCTTTTTTAGAAATACTAGCTAATCCACAAAGCAAGATTGAAAATAACATTCTCAGAAATATTTATGATTTACAATTTAGTTTTTTAAGTCTAGATAAGTTAACCTTTATGCTTATCGTTTTTCTTTTATTTTTAACATTATCTGCATTAATTAGATTATTAATTTTATATTTAAATGATTTCATTTCCGCACTTATTGGCAATGAATTAGGAGTAAAAACATTTTCAAGTTTTCTATATAGACCATATGAATTTCATTTAGAAAATAATACAAGTAAAATGATATCTTTAATTGTTACGAAAATTGATTCAGCAATAGATTCTATAAGAAGCATCATAAATATAATTTGTTCAGCAATAATTCTAATTTCTATATTCACTACACTAATAGGAATAAATATTTTTATCACAACAGCAACATTAGCCTCTATTCTCTTATTTTATTTACTGCTCGCTTTAATACTTAGAAAAAGACTTGGAGTCATCAGCAAAAAGAGATCTTTTTTAATAAGATCGCAAACACAATCAATACAGGAAGGGCTTGGATTTATTAGAGATATTATAATTGATAATTGTCAAAATTATTTTTTAAAAATATTTACTTTTAATGATCGGTCTTTAAGAATAATAGATGCAAGAAGTTATTTTATAGCTGGCTCACCAAAGTATATTTTAGAAGTTCTTGGAATTATATTTTTATTAGTAACTTCAATTTTGTATAAAGAAAATATAGGCAATGAATTATCAATAATACCTTTATTAGGATCTATTGCATTTGGAATGCAGCGAATTCTTCCAGTAATACAACAAATTTATTCCTCTTTTGTCATTCTTTCTACTAATAAAGATTCAATATTAGATTTAGTTGAGATATTAAAACATACTGGTAAAAGTCAGGAATTTATTAACGCCTCATCTCGAAAAATTCTTAAATTTGAAGAAGAAATTTCTTTAGAAAAAATCTCCTTTAAGTATTCAAATAACCCTAAATATATTATTGAAAATTTAAATTTAAATATAAAAAAAGGCTCAGTTCTTGGAATTATTGGCAAGTCAGGATCTGGCAAGAGTACACTTATAGATATAATAATGGGCTTGATTAAACCTCAAAAAGGTTCCGTTAAAGTAGATGGAGTGGAACTATTATTTGGAGAGAATGGAAATACGAAGCAATGGTTCCCAAGAATTTCTCATGTTCCACAGGAAATCTTTATTTCTGATAATTCAATACAAGAAAATATTGCATTTGGAATAAATAAGGACTCAATAGACAATGCGCAATTATTAAAAGCAATAAAAAATTCACAACTTGATTCATTAATTCGCAACACCAAATATGGTTTAAATATGTATGTTGGAGAAAGAGGGGCTTTGTTGAGTGGAGGTCAAAAACAGAGAATAGGTTTTGCTAGAGCTTTATATAAAGGTGGCGATTTGCTAATTCTTGATGAATTTACAAGTGCATTGGATGTAAAGACTGAAGAATCTTTAATAGAAACTATTAAAAACCTAAAGCGCCAAGTGACCATAATCATTGTTAGCCACAAAAAATCGTTATTAGGATTTTGCGATGAAATAATTGAACTAGAAAGTAATTGTTGAAAAATTAAATTTATATTATTTAGAATAAAATCACCATATTTATAGTCTACAAATTAGACTTATCTTAATTTTTAAAAGTTTTATGCATAATATTTCTCAGAAAGGGATGAATGAATTTCCAATACTTCAACCTGAAGAAGGTATCCCATTGTTCTATCCATTCATAGCTCCAGAAGCAAAAGATGAAATATTAGATACTCTCTCATCAAGATGGATAGGACAAGGTCCGAAAGTTGATAAATTTGAAAACCTTTTTAAGAAAATGATTTGTCCTAATAATTATGTAGTTGCCACAGGAAGTGGGACTGATTCGCTGCATTTGGCCTACATTTTAGCTGGTATAAAAGAGGGTGATGAAGTTATAACTCCAGTATTCACTTGTACAGCAACAAATCTACCTATCCTATACGAGAGAGCAAAACCTGTTTTTGCAGATATAGATCCTGAAACTATGAATATAAATGTGGATGATATTGAACATAGAATTACTTCGCGAACCAAAGCAATTGTCTCTGTTGATTATGGTGGTATTCCAGCTGATTATATAAATTTAAAAAAAATTGCCGTTAAATATAATTTAAAATTAATCTCAGACTCTGCTCAATCTTTAGGCTCAAAGATAAAAGGAAAGTCCCCCGCTGAATATGCTGATTTTACAACCTATTCTTTTCAAGCTATCAAAACTATTACAACTGCTGATGGAGGTTTACTGTCCATTAAGGATCAAAAACTTTACGATTTAGCAAAAAGAATTAGGTGGTTTGGAATAGATAGGAAATTAAAACAAAAAGGTACTTGGGAAAATGATATAAAAGAGATAGGATTCAAATATCAAATGACAGATTTATCTGCATGTTTGGGTATATCTGGATTAAAACATCTTGACAGAATAATACTTAAGAGAAAAGAGTTATTTAAAATATATCATGATAATATTGATCATCATGATATTAAATTGATTTATCCAAATAAGGATTTGGATTTTGATATAGTTCCTTGGTTATGCACTGTGATAGTAAATAGAAATAGATACGGACTTATGAAAAAATTAAGAGAGAATGGAATAGAAAGTGCTCAAGTACATTATAGAAATGATAGATATTCAGTTTTTGGTAAAAGACTTAATAACCTTACTAATATGAATTCCTTAGAAGATAAATATTTAGTTTTACCCCTTCATCATATGATGCAAAATTCAGATTGCCTAAATATATGCAAAACAATAAATGAGGGATGGGAGTAATTTTAGAAAATTATTTTTTCGAAAATAAAATATTTGTATATATAGTCCTATCTAAATATTTTTTTTCTACACTAGCAAACTTATTATCAATTACAGATTTAAAACTTATTTCGTACCCTCTTATTTCAAAAAAGGTAAATAATTCATCTATAGATCTAACGTATTGTTTCCCTTTATATCCTGTAAACTGCAATGATTCAAAATTTTTTTTAATTGAAAGGGGTGTATGAGTAAAGAGAATATATTTGGATAACAAATTTTTATTTGATTCCAAAAGCTCAAACAAACCTTCAATATATTGCGTAGAAGATCCAAAAATAGATAAATCATAATTTCTGCTCATAATGGATTCCAAGCTTGAATCAATCTGAATATCATCAATGTTTCTTTCATATTTATTATTTGAGCAAAAAGGATCATATATAAAAACTTTTAATTTATCAATATTGATTTTATTTTTTAAATTTGCCCATGGAAGAATATTAGATCCATAATCCAAAACTCTTAAACTTCCGTTTTTGCTAGCTTTTAAAATAACTAAAGCCAAGATATCATGAATATGGTTATAAAACGAATCCTCTACAAAATTAAATTTATTATTTTGATTATGAATAATAATTTTATTATTCAAATTAATAATGGCTTTATTGTAGTTTGACCAATAATTCATGAATAAAGTATTATGTGTTTTTTTGAGATTTAAGATAAGAAAAATTAGTTTCTTCTCTTTTTGGTATAAATTGCCATAACAATAACATAGGTATTAAAGGTAATAAATATCTCATATGTGCTGCACCATACAATGTTGGTAATAAAATTGAAAATGGAATTAATATAATCAAATTTTTTAAAGAGAAATTCATTTTAATCCAAAAGATTAGTTTTATTAATAAAAAAGTATGAAATAAAAAGAAACCTAATGTTGAAAATAAGTTAACAAAACTACTAGATGCTATTTCAACTGGCAAGTTAAAACAATATAAAGAGATAGCCTCCCTTGCTCCAAGATTTAAGCCTAAGTGTATCAACGGGGTAGTTATTAATGAAATAAATTTTGAAAAATTAATTCCAAAATATTGATTGAAAAATTCTGAAATATTCTCAAAAGAAAAGCATCCAAAATTTTGATTTACATACTCTATTCCATAACCTATCTGTGATACGAGTATAAAAGTTGTACAAATCATTGATCCAAAAATCAAATATTTATGGATTTTTGTAAAATTATTTTTTTCAAAAAATAAAAGAATGTATATAAGCATTGAAAAAGGTAATAAAGAATTTCTTAAAAACAAACATAATGTCGAAGTAATTATTAAAAATATATAATTTCTAGTATTCTTAAAAAATAAATATAAGTTAAATATTGAAATTGCTAATAATGGGAAAATACTTGAATCAAGCTTAAGTGAATATAAAACTAAATATGGATGAGAAGCTAATAATATATTAAATAAATATCTACTTTTTTTATTTAAAACTTTAGTAGAAATTAATACATATGGAAAAACAAAAATTATTGAAACTATTGATGAAAAAAATATAAAAATATTGTCGTGCATTGTATTAGCACTATAACCAATAGTACTTACTAGTTTGCTATAAAAATAGTTTGGACTAAAAATATTTAATCCCTCTGCAGAATTATAAAAATCAAGATCAGTAAAGGAAAAAAATCTACTATCATAATCTTTTAAAAAAAGGTAAATTGCAAAACTTGCTAATATCCTAAAAAATATAAAAACATAGAAGGTATTTAAAAAGATTCTTAAACTACTTAATTTTTTATTTTTTTGCAAATACATAGTATTTCTGAGTATAGAAAGATAATAAAGTTAATAATGGAATTACTAATAAAGCAGAAATATTTTTACTTATTAAAAAGTTAATAGTCAATAAATTTATAAAGTAATTATTAATAAACCAACTAAAAATAGCTAAATGAAAATATCTTAAAAAAAATTTATTTTTATTTTTCTCAATAGAAAATACATATTTACTATAAAGATAATAACCAAGAACCAAATTTATAACTTGACTTACAAGAGTTGCAAACAATACTGATGATAAAAACAGTAAGATCTGAAGTACAAAATTTGTTATTAAAAAGTTTAAAAATCCTAGAATTAAAAATTTTTTCTTTAGGTTATTAATCATTAAAATATTACTGCTTATAGTAGTCTGATTCAAAATATTCTTTATACCAACTTGCAAAATTATGTATCCCTTTTTCAAAAGAAGTATTTGGCTTATAATCTACCCAATTTCGAAGCTTGTTGACATTAGCAAATGTAGACTTAACGTCACCCATCTGCATAGGTTTCATTCTTTTAAAAGCTTTAATACCAAATTCAAACTCAAGTCTCTCAATAAAATTTAACAGGTTTATTGGATTATTACTTCCTACATTAAAAATTCTATGAGGAGCAAAAGATGTTGAGGGGTCAGGCCTCTTGTCGTAGAAAGATTTATTCGAAAAAGTTTGTTTAAAGCAACATCTATAAATCGCATCAACTACATCATCTATATAAGTAAAATCTCTTGACATATCTCCATTATTAAATACATTAATTTTTTTGTTTCTTAAGATAGAATCAGCAAATATCATTGGAGCCATATCTGGTCTTCCAAAAGGGCCATAAACAGTAAAAAATCGTAGTCCTGTGCAGGGGATTTGAAAAAGATGACTATATGAATGAGCCAACATTTCATTGGACTTTTTAGTCGCTGCATACACACTTAGAGGATGATCTACATTATCGCTTTCACTAAATGGCAATAGCTTATTTCCACCATATACAGAACTACTTGATGCATATATCAAATGATTAACTTTATAATTACGACAAGCCTCAAGGATATTCACAAAGCCTAAAAGATTGCTTTCAATACAAGATATTGGATTATCTATAGAATATCTAACCCCTGCCTGTGCCGCTAGATTTACAACAACTTGAGGATTATATTTTTCAAAAATTTCATTTATCTTTTTCTTATCCTTTAAATCAACTTTTGCAAATTTCCATAAATTCCGTGTATCTTTATTTTCGATTTTTTCAATTCTTTTTTGTTTAAGTAATATATTATAGTAGTTATTTAAATTATCAATACCAATAACTCTTATTCCTTCAGACAAAAGTCTCTCAACAAAAGCTGCTCCTATAAATCCTGCTGCACCCGTAACAACTATATTTATATCTTTTATAGTCATATTCTTATGAAAATATTATGAATATTTCTTTTTAACTTTAACTTAAGTTAACTCAAAAAAGATTCATAGTAAATTTAAAAAATAATTTCGAGTAGTTTATCTACCATATTTATCATCAAATCTATGTATGTCATCTTCTCCAAGGTATGAACCACTCTGAACTTCAATAAGAGTCAAGCTCAACTTCCCAGGATTAGTAAGGCGGTGCTTACTGCCTAAAGGTATATAGACACTTTGATTCTCTGAATATAGTTCTTGCTTTTCATCAATTTCAACTAATGCTGTCCCAGATACAATGACCCAGTGTTCTGAACGATGATGATGCATTTGCAAGGATAAAGAGGCTTGAGGTTTAACCTCAATTTTTTTTACTTGCCATCTCTTATCATTTGATATTGATGTATAGTTGCCCCATGGTCTATATACCTTTTGATGAAATTTCCCTTCTTTAAATCCTTTTTTGTTCAAATCCTGAACTAAGTATTTTATTTTTTGAGCAGAAGATTTTTTTGATATTAAAACGGAATCATTATTTTCAACAATAATCAAATCTTCAACATCCAAGCACGCCACAATTCTACTTTCACTTCTTAAATAACAATCTTTTACATTATCAATCAGTACATTTCCTTTTATAAAGTTACCTTTGGCATCTTTTTTTTCATTGTCCCATAATGCTTGCCAATTTCCTATATCACTCCAGCCAATATCTAAAGGTATAACTTTTCCTAATTTTGTCTTTTCCATAATTGCAACATCTAAAGAAATGTCTTGACATTTAGAAAAATAATTATTGTCCAATCTAAGAAAATCTAGATCTATTTCTGAATTACTAAGTGATTTCTTGCAAAGTTCCAATATCTTTGGTTCATAATTTGAAAATTCTTTAATTATTTGACTTGCTTTGAACATGAACATTCCACTATTCCAACTAAATTTTTTATCCAAAATCAATTTCTCTGCCAATTGAATATTTGGCTTCTCAATAAACCTGACTATTTTATGAGGTTTTATTTCACTAGAAAATGGCTCAACTGATTCAATATATCCAAATCCAGTTTCTGGACTTTTAGGTACGACCCCAAATGTTACAAGATTATCTGAATAAGCTGTAGTATAACCAACTTCTAAAACTTCAATAAATTTTTCTTCATTCTTAATATTATGATCGGCGGCTAATACTAGTAAAATTGAATCATTATGATCAGATAATGCTCTTACAGCTCCAACTGCAACAGCAGGAGCTGTATTCCTTCCGCAAGTTTCAAGTATTATAGTTTTTGGCTTTATTCCTATTTCCCTCATTTGTTCCGCAACAATAAATCTATGATTTTCATTGCAAATTAAGATTGGACTTTCAATATTTTTTAAAGCTTTTAATCGCTGGAATGTATTCTGTAATAAAGAATTTTTACTTTCACCGATTAAATTTAAATATTGTTTTGGGAAACTTTCCCTTGATAATGGCCAAAGCCTTGAACCACTGCCTCCACACAAAACAATAGGTTGTATCGGTAAATTATTCATAAACAACTAATTAATTATTAATTTACACTTTTGAAGAAAATTAATTTTGGTCAAAAACCTTTATTTAATAATAGTTTATTTTTTATATATCTAAAACTATCAACACAAATATCTTCTAATGTTTTAACAGGTCTCCAATCCAGCAAATTCAAAGCATAATTATTATCAGCGACTAAAAAAGGTGTATCTCCTAATCTTCTGGAAACAAATTGGATTGGTATCCTGATCTTATTATATTTTGAGTAAGCTTCTACAATTTCTAGAACGCTCACACCTTTGCCGGTACCAATATTAACTGATACATTTTGTGGAGAATTACTTTTTAAAAAATTTAAAGCGGCAAAGTGAGCTTCAGCTAGATCCATAATGTGAATGTAGTCTCTTACGCACGTTCCATCTTTCGTGGGCCAGTCTTTACCATATATTGATAATTTATCTAATTTACCAGAGACAACTTTTTCTAAAATAGGAAATAGGTTTGAAACTGGACCTTGAGAATCCTCCCCAATTTTGCCTGAATTGTGCGCACCAACTGGATTAAAATATCTCAAGTTAATTATTTTCCATTTTTTTGAGTCACTCATGTACAAATCCTTCAAGATTTTCTCAATTGCAAGTTTTGTATTTCCATAAGGATTTATGGGATCTTTATAAGAGTTTTCAAAAAGTTTATCGCTCTCAACAGGTCTATAAATAGTAGCACTACTACTAAAGACTAATGTGTTGCATTGATATTTCTGCATTGAAGAAATCAAAGATAATGTGGTATTTATATTAAAATCCCAATATTTTAGTGGTTCTAGAACTGATTCCTTAACAGATTTCAATCCTGCAAAGTGTATTACTGAAGTTATAGGTTTTTTTAGAGAAATTTGTTTAGCAAAAAGACTATCAAGCCACTGGTGGTCCCTTAAATCACCCTCAGAAAAATAAATTTTTCCTAAATTTGAATTATTACTTAACTTTAAAACACTTTTAATATTCTCTAAATTTTTTATTGAACTATTTATCAAGGAATCAACTATAAGAACATCTAATCCTTTATCAATTAAATTTAAACAGGTATGACTCCCTATAAATCCAAGACCACCTGTAGTAAGAATTAATGACAATTAATTATTAATAATTTTTTGCATTATAAATGCTTAAATAAAAAATATAAATATGAAAATAAATTATTAATTTAGAATTCAACATTTATTTTTGGAAAATACTTTGAAATATTTATAGATAAAAAGATAGCCAATTTATTTTTAAGTAAAAAACATCTTATTATATAATTTAATAATTATTTAGGGAGAAATTTATGAATAGAGAGGAAGAAATATTATCAAAAAAGGTTGCATTAATAACAGGAATAACAGGACAAGATGGCAGTTATCTAGCAGAATTTCTATTGAAAAAAGGTTATGTTGTTCATGGAATTAAAAGAAGATCAAGTAGTCTTAATACAGAAAGAATAGATCACCTTTATCAAGATCCCCAAGTTTTTAATAGGAATTTTATTCTTCATTATGGTGACTTAACCGACAGTACAAATTTAATACGTATAATTCAAGAAGCTAAACCAGACGAAATTTATAATTTAGGTGCCCAAAGCCATGTAGCAGTTAGCTTTGAAACACCAGAATATACTGCTAATAGCGATGCACTAGGAACTCTAAGAATCCTTGAAGCAGTTAGATTATTAGGCCTTAAAGAAAAAACAAAGATTTATCAAGCTAGCACAAGTGAACTTTATGGGAAGATCTTAGAGTCTCCTCAAAACGAAAATACTCCCTTTTATCCAAGAAGTCCTTATGGGGTGGCGAAACTATATGCCTATTGGATTGCAGTGAACTATAGAGAGGCGTATGGATTATTTACTTGTAATGGAATTTTATTTAATCATGAAAGTCCAAGAAGAGGAGAAACTTTTGTGACTCGAAAAATAACAAGAGGTCTTGCAAGGATTAATGCGGGCCTAGAAAAATGTTTATATTTAGGTAACCTTGACGCCAAAAGAGATTGGGGTCATGCCAGAGATTATGTTGAAATGCAATGGCTTATGTTACAACAAAGTGAGCCTCAAGATTATGTCATCGCCTCTGGCAGAATGGAAACTGTACGTAGATTTATAGAAATTGCTTCTAAAAAAATTGGCTGGGGAAAAGGTAAAAATGAATCTGGAATATATTGGGAGGGTGAAGGTATTAATCAAATTGGCAGAAGATATGATAATAACGAAATAGTTATTAAAGTTGATCCAAAATATTTTAGGCCTACAGAAGTTGATGAATTATTAGGAGATCCATCAAAGGCTAGAGAAAAACTTGGTTGGTTTCCTAAAATATCGCTTGAAGAATTAATTGAGGAAATGATCTCTAATGATAAAAATGAGGCGAATAAGGAGTTGCTCCTTATGAAAAAAAATATTCATTAAATTCTGATTAAGCTTTAATTAATAAAAAAAATTAATAGTAATAAATTACTCAAATGTCAAAAAAAATCTCACTAAGTGAAAAAATCTTTTTAGCCGGTTCAACTGGAATGGCTGGCAGTGCTATTAAAAGAATTTTGAAAAAATATAATTATGGCGAGTCTATAAACGGTGGAGAAATTCTTAGCCCTTCAAGAAATGAACTTGATCTTTTAGATACATATGCAGTAAATAAATGGTTCAAAAGAAATAAACCAACAGTTGTAATAATTGCCGCAGCAAAGGTTGGGGGTATTGTTGCGAATATGAGTGAACCATCTTCATTTCTTCTTGAAAACCTAAAAATACAAACAAATTTAATAGAAGCGTCTTGGATTAATAATGTAAAAAGATTACTATTCCTTGGTAGCAGTTGTATTTATCCAAAATTTGCCTCTCAACCAATAAAAGAAGAATATTTATTGTCCGGAGATCTTGAAAAAACAAATGAATGGTATGCAATAGCTAAGATTTCGGGTATCAAACTATGTCAAGCATTGCGCAAACAGCATAATTTTGATGCCATAAGTCTATTACCTACAAACCTTTATGGCGAAAATGATAATTATCATCCCTTAAATAGTCATGTTATGGCAGCACTATTATCAAAATTTTATAATGCCAAAAAAAATTCTCTTGATGCAGTTACTTGCTGGGGTACAGGTCAACCCATGAGAGAATTTATGCATGTTGACGACTTAGGCGAAGCGGTAGTATTTGCTTTAGAAAATTGGGATCCCTCTGATAAAAATGCACCTTTAGATGAGAATGGAGAATCTTTGACCTATCTAAATGTTGGAACCGGCAAAGACCTGAGTATATTTGAATTATCAAAAAAAATTGCCTCAATTACAGGTTTTGAAGGGGAAATTATTTGGGACAAGTCTAAGCCTGATGGAACATTTAGAAAAGTTCTTAATGTTGATAGAATTCATGAATTAGGCTGGAAGCATAAAATCAGCCTAAATGATGGCATTAAAAAAACTCTCGATAACGAATTTCATAATAAATAAACATTTTTAAAGAAAAAAATACTTTAATTAATGATTATGAAATGATTTGAGAATTATTTTTTTTGGCAATATTAAGATATATAGTAATCTATAGCTCAAACAAATTTTGATTAACTAAAAATTTTTATTTAATATAAATGCAATATAAAGAGAATCTGATAAACAAATTCAAATCTAAAGATGCAGTAATTGGTATATTTGGTCTGGGTTATGTAGGCTTGCCTCTCTCTCTAAATTACGTAAGGGCGGGTTACAAAGTCATAGGATTTGATATTGATTTACATAAAATAAATACCTTATCAAAAGGTAAATCAACATTTAAATTAGTAGATAGTTCTTTTTATGATTACATAAAATCAAAAAAGTTTATCCCAACAATTAACTTTAAAGAAGCCTCCCTAGTAGATGCTCTAATAATTTGTGTCCCAACGCCATTAAATAAACATAATCAACCAAATTTAGACTACATATACAACGCCATAACTTTAGTCTCGCCTCACTTAAAAAAAGGTCAGGTAATGAGTTTAGAAAGTACCACTTATCCTGGGACAACTGAAGAAGAATTGAAACCAAGAATAGAATCAAAGGGATTTGAAGTTGGTGAAGACTTTTTCATAGTTTATTCTCCAGAAAGAGAGGATCCTGGAAATAAAGCTTTTAAAACCAAAGAGATTCCTAAAATAGTATCTGGAATAACTAAATCTTGTTTGGAGGTTGGTATTGAACTTTATAAAGAAACTATTTCTTCATTAGTTCCAGTAAGTGATACTAAAACTGCTGAAATGACAAAATTATTAGAGAATATACATCGATCAGTCAATATTGGATTAATGAATGAATTAAAACCTTTAACACAAAAAATGGGGATTGATATTTATGAAGTAATTAAGGCTGCGGCTACTAAACCTTTCGGATTTGTACCCTATTATCCTGGACCAGGCTTAGGCGGTCATTGTATCCCTATTGATCCATTTTACTTATCATGGAAGGCTAAAGAATATAATTGCAATATTAAATTTATTGAGCTTGCCGCTGAAATAAATACATCCATGCCTTCTTATGTTGTTGATCAAGTTGTAAACATTTTAAATACAAAAAAAATGCCCATTAACGGATCCAGAATCCTAATCCTGGGATTAGCTTATAAAAAAAATATAGATGATATACGAGAATCCCCCGCTTTGGAGATAATAAGTTTATTACAGAATAAAGGGGCCTCAATTACTTTTAATGATCCTTATATTGAGAAACTAGAAAATCAAAATTTAAAAAAATTAATAAAAATAGAACTTACTGAATCTGCAATTTCTTCCCAAGATGCAATAATTTTGGTAACTGACCATGACTTGTTTAACTATGACTTGATAAGTAAGATGGGCAAATTAATTATTGATACTAGAGGTAGATTTAAAAAGGCCAAAAACATTTTCAGTGCATAAAACTTAAAATTACTTAAGCTTAATTATTAGATTCCTTTTAAAGAAATAAACGTTCTTAAAAGAATTTTTAAATCTAAATATATTGACCATGATTCAACGTATTTCAAATCAGCTTTGATTCTATTTTCCATATCATCTAAATGTTTTATATCCCCTCTATATCCTTTTATCTGGGCCAAGCCAGTCATCCCTGGCTTTGTAGAATGTCTTTGCATATATCCTGGTAAAATTTTTCTATAGTATTCATTATGCTCTACTGCATGAGGTCTAGGCCCAACTAAACTCATTTCACCCTTGAGTACATTTAATAATTGTGGTAATTCATCAATACTCCATCTTCTTATAATTTTCCCAAAATCTGTGACTCTATCGTCATTTTCCGAAACATGCCTTAAACCCTTTAAATCGCCAGGATCTAAAACTTTTAGGGATCTGAATTTATACATCTTAAATTTTTCTCCATTTAAGCCATACCTATCTTGTAAGTAAAAAATGGGTCCTGATTTATCAAAAAGCAAAACTAAAGATACAAAAATGAAAACTGGACTAAGAAATATTAACAATAAAATTGAGAATACAATATCAAAAAGACGTTTAAATTTTAAATCTAAAAAAGATTTATTATCACCCCAAATCTCTAAAAGAGTCTTTGATCCTAAATTATATTTTTTATAATTTATGTAGAAATTGTCCCAAGGCGGTAAAAAACTTACCGGTGAAGATGTATTTCCAAAGATGTTTAAAAGCTCTTTTATAACTTGTGGATCTTCTTCTGAGAAAATAATATAGTCAATCTGATTTTGAGAAAGCCATTCTTTCAGTTCTCTAATACCTCCAAAAGGTCTTATCCCCAAAAATGTTTCATTAGGATCTAATTCATCTTTAGAAAACCAAACTTCAATTTTTAGTCCAATCCACTTATTTTGAGATAATTCATTAGTTAAATTTTCAAAATGAGAAGATGAACCCCAAAATAGAATATTTCTACTATTTCTTCCTTTTCTCCTAAAAAATCGCAGTAAAAATATAACACCCACATGATTTATCAAAAGGATCAATAAACAAATTAAAGACCAATTAAAAAGATTAACGACTAGATTAATTAAAAAGAATTTACTGAAAATAAATAATATTAAGGTAAAAAATATCCAAATTTTGAAAATAGTGAAAAATATTTGAAAAAGATTTTTGTTTCTATAGCTTTTATAGAGTTCACCAACACTCAACAAAGTATAAGTGAGAAAAAATATAAAAAAACTAAATAATATACTTTGATTTAGTGCATCAAATTGATTTCTATAGAAGTAATTAAAAGAAAAAGTAAATAATAGAGGATCAAGTAAAACTTGAATTTTGGAAATATCTTCACTATTTTCTTTAAAGAAACCATTAAACATCAAACAAACCTTACTAGAAAAAATAATGCTTTAAATTAGTATAAAAATATCATAGAGTAGTTGAAAAGTTTTGTTGTTTTGATCAAATTTCTTATTTATGGAATTAATTTTTACCCAGAATTGGTTGGGATAGGAAAATATAGCGGTGAGTTGGCATTTTGGTTAAGTTCTAAAGGATATGAAATAAGGGTCATAACAGCAACAAAGTATTTTCCTGACTGGAGAGTTAAAGAAAATAGTTATAAAAAAGAATTCATCAATAATGTTTTAATCAAAAGATGTCCATTATGGGTTCCTATGAATCCCTCAGGCTTAAAAAGGATAATGCATTTATTTAGCTTTTCCATAACAAGTTTTATTCCTTTTATAAAAGAATGCTTTTCAAAACCTAATGTAATTTTTGTTGTAGCGCCTTCTATTGCCTGCGCACCAATAGCTTTAATAAGTAAATTAATATCTCCTAAAAGTTTATTAATGCTTCACATACAAGATTTTGAAATTGATGCAGCATTTAGTTTAAAAATCCTTAAAGGAAATCAAATAAAAAAATTGCTGACTTACTTAGAGAAAATAATTTACCAAAATTTTGATTTAATAAGCACACTAAATTTAAAAATGCTTGAAAAGTGCATTTCTAAGGGAGTCCCAAAAGATAAATTATTTATTTTCCCCAACTGGATTGATACAAGAGTAGCCTTAACAAAAAAAGAAAAATTATTATCCAATAATAAAATCAGGAAAGATTTAAATATCAAACAAGATGACATAATTTTGATGTATTCAGGATCTATGAGTAAAAAACAAGGCCTTGAAGAACTTATTGAGGTTATAAAGAACTTTGAAGAGAAAAATAATATTAAATGGATATTATCAGGTCAAGGACCATTAAAAAATAAATTAATTAAAAAAACAAAAAACATGAGAAATGTTTTAGTTTTTAATCTGCGAAAAGCATCTGAAATAAAAAAATGGCTAAATATTGCCGATATTCATTTAATTCCACAAAAATCTGAGGTTAAAGACTTAGTAATGCCATCCAAACTACTTGGAATAATGGCTAGCGGTAAGCCCTTCATAACAAATGCAGATAGTAATAGTGAACTAGGAGAAATAGCTAATGCAGTTGGCATGAGAACAGAACCAAACAATAAAGAAAGTTTCAAAGAAGGTTTACTTGATCTAATATCTGATGAAGTTTTAAGAAAAAAACTTGGTCTTAAAGGTATAAAATTTGTTCAAAAGAACTATGAGAAAGATTATATATTGAAAAATTTTGAAAAAAAAATAAAATCTAATCTAAAAAATAACTAGTCAATTTTTTCGTTTTTGAACAAATAATCTGCTTGGATAAGCCTATCGGAATTATCAAAAACTTTGTTATATATTTTTTTTAAATAAAAGTTATTTGATACTAAAAAATCTATTATACTTTCAGCCTTGGGTTGATTATCATAAAGAATCTGAGAAGATAGTTCAACGATCAAATATCCAAATTTATTTAGAACAATATTTGCTCCACTCAAGACCTCTAACTCAAATCCTTGAACATCAATTTTTAAAAGCGAGTTTTTTTTATTAATATAAATTTTATAATCACTAACCCAGTCATTTAGTGTGATAGTTGGAACTTTATATTTTTGTTTAGATCGAATTGAAAAATATTTTTTATTTAATTGATTTGGAGACAAGAAGGAAGAGCTATCGTTTTTATTTGTTTCATAAATCGTTTTTTCTGCTTTGTAAGAAGATATTCCAAACTGAATGAGTTCAATTTTTTTATTATTTAAAAAAATATTTTTAAAAGTTAAAGCCGGTTGTTTTAAAGGTTCAAATGCAAAAATTTTAGCTTCAGGGAAAAAGTAATTTGCCATTAAAGAAAATTGACCTTTGTTAGCTCCTACATCAACGATAAAATTTATTTTTTTTTCCTTTAACGATTTTAATACTGAGTAATGCTCTAATGAAGAGTAGGTATTCATGAAAAAAGCTCTCCAATATCTTGGTCTTAGTAGAACGAAAATCAGTTTTTTTAATCTCAATCTTTTCAAATAATTCATATAAAATCCTGGATACTTATTTTTCGATATTAATAATTTAATCTACTAAAAAAGCTATTCACAATTGTGTCAATATCTTTTTTACAACTAAATCCAAATTTATTATCTATTTCTACATAATTTACCAGACTGTGTTTGATAATAAAGAATTTCTGAATATCTGAAAAATTATTTTTAATATTTACGATTAATAAAGGAGGCGAAAATTTATTTGAAAGCATAAGATGCGATACAAATGAATCTACAGTTAATATTAAACTGCATTTATTTAAAACTTCATAAATATTATTTAAAGCGACCTTCCCATAAAGTAATTTTACTCTATTTGATAAAGACATAGATTCTATCTTTTTGAATTTTAATGAATCTGCTTTAGAGCCAAATACCAGTATTTCAAAACCATAGGAATCTAGTAAACTCAATAAATTTTTTAATAAAATTGGATTTAAAGACTTAGATAAAGTTGATGCAAATGGAAATAATGCAATTGTTCTATTATTTGATTTTTCTACTTTTTGGCATGATATCAAATTAGAAAAATTTATTTTTTCTAATTTGGGAAAAATTTCTTTTAACTTTAATGATTGATACTCTAATAAATTAATCAAAGGCAAGCTATATTTTTCAAGAGACTTAGATTTATCATCTTTAAAATAATATTTTATATGATTATTTTCAAACTTTGATTGTAAAAAATATTTAGGGTATAAATCATAATAGCAATCAAAAGATATTCTATTGGTAGAACTAATAATTCTCATAGGAAAATCACACCAATTATATTTTGACCAAAAATTAAGATTTAAAAGTCTATATGTCCTCAATTTATTGAAATCCAATATACATCTTATAATGTAAAAGAAATTAAGGGAGGAAATTTTATCTACATCAAAAAAATAAAATTCAAAATTACTTTCGTAGCATTTAACGAAAGGTTTTAGTTTTTTCGATAAAATTATTAAATTAGTTTCATATTCTTCTCCAATATTCTTAATTAAGTTTAAAAAAATAGGTTGAAAATACATCCAATCACCAATCCCTTCAATTTTTATAAATATATTTTTGTAGTATTTTTTTTGTTTATTAATCTTTAAAAGCTTTAAGAAAGTTAGAACAAAATTTTCTAATATATAAAATAAAAAAAAATAAATAAACCTTAAAATTTTTCTAAATAAAATTTTTAATTTTTTCATATAAATTTTCTGAACTTATTGATAGCATACATTCTGGATAACCATTTAATTGTCTACAATCACATTTATTATAAAAATAACCTTTACATTTCAAACCCCTAACAACTGCTCTTTTATGGTTAATAGGTTTTATTAAATTCTTAACTTCAGATGTTGGACCAAATAAAGCAATGTTATTAATTTCTAGAAAATCAGCTATTTGTCTTATACCACTATCTCCTGCAATCAAGAATTTTGAGGATTTTAATATATCAATCAATTTAGATAAATTTGTTTTACTAATTAAATTAATTACTTTAATGTCAATTTCTTTAAATTTGACATATTCTAAAAATTTATCAGAAGTATCCTTATCCTGACTTTGGCCTAACAATAGAAAAATAAATTTATTTTTACAAGGTATTTTATTTAAAGCTTCTGCGAGATTATTTATAAAAGGCCTTTTATAGGTATTTCTGAAATCAGATCCTAAGTGTAATGCTATAATTTCTCTTTTAAAGTAAAGTTTAAAATCATTGAAATTATCTTCTAATTTATACTTTTCTAGGATTTCATTTGTGATTAATTTTTTTATGAATGATTCCTTATTAATTATAGGACGGTAAAAATCTTGTTCAGAAATATATAAAAATTTTTCTCCATTAAAAACGACAGAAGGGTATGAATAAAATTTTAATTTATATGAAATTTTACTTAAAATAAACTTCTTAAAATCAGATAGGTTAAGACCGAATATGATATATCTATTTTTAGAAAATATTGAAATTATTGAAAGAAGAATTAACCTTAGAAAAAGAAAAGAGAAAAATTTATAAGGTAATTTATCAATTTGATTATTAAGTAAAAATACCTTTAAGAATTTATCCTTTTCGTTGATATTTAGATTTTCTATTAAAGTATGTATAAATATTATTTTATTGCCTAACCCGGCTTCGAATATAACTTTATTTTTCATGGTAAGTTTTCAATAAGCTCTTGTGCGTATTTTCCAACAAAAACTTTTTTTTGAGTGATCCTATTTTCTTTATAATACAAATAGGCATTTTTAATGCTCTCAACAGCTTCATCAACATTATTCTTAGCAAAAGTAAAACATTTAACATCCTTGTAGGAGTCGAGGGGTTCTGGTCCATGATTACAAAAAGATGAATGAAAAACAGGGATTAATCCCAGCATTTGATATGAAGTAGCTGACAAGCCAGTATCTGAGGGATGAAATCCAATAGAACAATCCTTTGCAATTTCCAAAATAATTTTAGGATCTCTTATAGGTCCAAAACATTTCAAATTTTTTGAATTTAGAAGTTTTTTTTGTTCCAAATTAATATCTCCCACTAAATTAATTTTTAAAGGTATTTCATTTTTTTTTAAAGAGATCGATACTTCCTTTAGAAAATTAGCAAATAGACTATCTCTTACTCTTCCAAGAACTAATATATTCTTTTTATCTTTTAAACTAATTTTTTTTTCTTTACTTTTATTAATTAAAAATTCATCTAAATATTGTTCTAAATATGCATCTCTATTTCTAACAACTTTTATTTTATCTTGGAAAAAGTTGATTTTATATGGACCGTTCTTTAAAGATGAATAAATTATGACCCTATTAGCTAAAAGTATCCATATAAAATGCAATACATATTTCAGCTTTGCCGAAAATAAATTATGTTTTTTAATATTATGTAAGCCCTGACTATGCACAATGATTTTAGTGCCAGAAAATTTAAGAATTTGTAGAAAAATAAATTCTAAAGTTTTTTTTGTGTCAATTGATAACCAAAAGTAATCTATCCTATTAAAGAAAATTTCTAAAAGAATATTTTTATTCATAAAACCGGAACTATGTACTATTTTAGATTTTATGATTTTTAGTTTTTGTTCTTTTGTAAGAAATTTTAAATTTTTATTTTTTAAAAATAGTTTTAGATTAAATTTTTTTGAAAAGGAAAGCCAAATAGGCAGTCTATAACTATGTATCTCTGACTGATAAACTACAAATGTTTTTTTCATTGAGAATTTATCCATTTAAAGTTTTCATTCATTATTTTTGACCATGATAAGTCAGGAATATTTTCAGAATAAAAAATATTTTTTCTTTGATTCCAAAGATCTTTAAAATCATATTGGTTATTAAATGAATAGAAATTTCTCAGCAGGTCAGTAAAGGTTTTGAAGTCTTGGCAATAATCTGAGAATACAACACAACCAGATGATATAGCTTGTTGAACTCTCACAGAGAATCCATAATTATCTTGGCAAAGATTTAGAACATATTTATATTCGTTATAGAGAAAGTTCAAATCTTTTAGATATATTTGTGAATTTTCCCACCCTAATCCATAACAATCTATTGGTATTGATTGTTTCTTAAAAAAATTTATAAATTTTTTCCTTTTCGTAGTTATATTTGCAACAAAAACTATCTTATCTTTTCTTTTTTCCCAAGGTACTTTTATATTAAAAATATTTTTGTCAACTCCCTGAAGATAATGTCTATTATGATCAGAAAACATCAAATTTTTTGAGACCTTACCAAAAGTTGAGATTGAATACTTACAATATGAAGAATTTATATCGGTTCTTATTTTTTTAGCCATTTTTAGTGGATCCATAAAATAATAAATTAATTTATCTTTATATTTTTCTAAAGTTTTTATTTTTAACGTATCGCATTTACAAACAATAATTAAATCAGGCTCTTCTTTTTTTATAAGTTTTAAGACATTTCTAACAATTTTTTTTCTACCTAAAATTGAAGTATAAATATTAATAAATAAATGAGATATTAAGTCGAATCTGCGCCCGAAAGAAAAAAATTTATCCACTATAAAGTAAATGAAATTTGGTTTTTTTTGATCTTTTCTGTAATCAAATTTAATTACATCATGATTGAGACTTTGCAATGCTTTAAACATCTCATTATTTGTGCTCCAATCATCAAGAAATGAACCAATTAAAATGATCTTCATTATTCAAATAATAAAAATATTGTCATTAGATAATCCTGCATTTAATGCTGCAAGTTTATCAGTTTCCCTATCTCCAAACAAAATTGAATTATTTTTATCAACTCCATATTTACTTAAAATAAAATTTATCATGCCTGGATTTGGTTTCCTGAAGTAATTTGCATCATCAGGGCTCTCAAATAAATGTCTACCAGAAATGTGATAAGGCGCAAATAAGTAAGCATCAATATCAAAATACCCTTTTATATCTAAAATCACTTTTTTCATTATTTTATCTGCTACATCAATTGTAAAATATTCTCTAGCTATGCCTGATTGATTACTTACGATTACTTTAATAGAGTCTTCAATACCTTTCTCTTCAATAATATCCAATATTTTTTCTAGATTATTATGCAAGATCTCGATCCTTTTAGTTTAATCAATATAACTTGTATCCTTATTCAAGACTCCATCTCTATCAAAAAATATAATATTATTTCCTTTTTTTTCATTTATAAATCTTGTATAAACAGGCTTAATCTTCATTATTTATATTTTGAACTCTCTCTGTTGTGCTTTTAGTATTAAGCAAATTTGCCAAGAAAACATTACCTCCATTTTTTATTGTAAATTCAGCTCCCACAACATTCTTTATATCGTAATCTGCTCCCTTAACAAGAAGATCTGGTTTGATTTTTTTTATTAGATTTAAGGGATCATCTTCATTAAAAATTATTACTTGATCCACAAACTTAATATTTTCTAAAACCTTTTTTCTATCAAGTTCTGAATTGATTGGCCTTTTTTTTCCTTTTAATCTCTTCACTGATTCATCACTATTTAAACCAACAATTAAAAATTTGCATCTTTTCTTAGCCTGTTTTAAAAGAGAAATATGTCCTGGATGTAAAATATCAAAACATCCATTTGTAAATCCTATTTCAGCAATATCAACTTTATTTAAAACTTCATCAAGTGAGCTTTTACAAATAGGATTAGTACCCTCTTTTTTAATAGTTATTTCTGCAAAGTTATTTGCGATTTTTAATTTCTGGTACTTTGTATAAGTTTCATTATTTAAGTATGTAAAAACTAGTGCTGAGATAAAGGAATCACCTGCACCAACAATATCAATTACCGAAACTTTTGGAGACTTAAATGAGATAGTCTCATTTTCCCCAAACCATACCGAACCCATTTCAGAAAGTGTAATTATGCAATTCTCTATTGAATTTTCGCGCATTAGTTTGCGGGCAGGAAGTTCTAGTTCATCAATAAGTAACGAACGATTAGATGATGTATTACGAATTCCAGTTAATTGGTTAAATTCTTTCAAATTGGGTTTTAGTAAATAAATATTTTTTAAATTTTCAGATGAACTAATCTTGGTATCTACAAAAGTCCTAATTTTGGACTTTTTACTTTCTAAAAGCAAATATTGTAATTCTTTAGGGGTTAAGGCCCCTTTTTGATAATCACTTATCAATAAATCAGTGATTTTATTATTTTTCATATATTCAATACATTTATCAATATTTTCGAAGCAATCATTAAAGTTAATTGAGGGTGTCTCTTTATCCTCCCTGAAGAATTGTCTATTATCTACACAATGCCTTTTCTTAATGCTCAGATCAAAATCATTCCTAGTGTATGTAAAAATTTCATAATCAAATAACAAATCTTTATTTATTAAATTTTTTGGGGAACAAAACAAAAAATATACTTCTATCCCTAGAGAGAAACAAGAATTGGCAACATTGGCAGCTCCACCTGCTACTTTTCTACTTTTCTGGAAATTTACTACAGGGCATGGTGATTCAGGAGATAATCTCAAACTTTGATAGTAGATGAATTCATCAATCAGGAAATCACCTAAAACTGCTAATTTCATAAAAGTTTTGGAACAGCGTCTTCAATAGATGTAAATTCAAATCCATTTAACAATTTAATCAATCTTTTCATAGGAGCTTTTGTTCTCATTTGGTATTTACCATGGTACTGCTTAGGTAGATCAATAAATTCAATTAATGGTTTCCTGCCTAGTGAGTTAAATCCTACCTCAATTAGTTTGGAAAATTTTGAAGAAGTCCCAGTCCCAACATTATATATTGAAGACTTAAAATCCATTCCCATTAGTAATTCAAAGATCCTGCAAATATCATCAACAAAAATAAAATCCCTCTCCGCCTCGCAATATAAACCTTGATAGAAATGCTTAAAAAGATTAATTTTTTCGTTATTTTTAATTTTTGGAATCATTTTTGAAATAACACTCGCCATATGTTTTTTATGAAGTTCATTCTTGCCAAACACATTAAAAAATTTTAATCCAATAATATTTTCTGATTTAGGATTATTATCTAAATAATCAGAGAAAAATAAATCAGAATTATGTTTACTCCATCCATATAAATTAAGCGGCTTAAGTTTAATTAAATCATGAAATTTATCAGTATCATCAAATCCATTTGATCCATCACCATAAGTTGCGGCCGAACTCGCATAAATAAGCTTTATTTTTCTCTTAATAGAGTAATCAATTAGTTTATTTGTAAAATCGGTATTACTAAAGTAAGCTAAATCGGCATTATCAAGGTCAGTGTTAGACTTTGCTCCCAAATGCAAAATTATATCTGGATTGAAATCAAAAATCTTTTGGATTCCTCCTTCACGTGAAACTAAATTCAAAGGTATCTTTGAAAAATAGTCTATAATTTCATTTCTCGGATTATCGAAAACTAATATTTGAAATTTCTTATGAAAGTAATTAGCTGCAATACTTCCAATAAAACCTAATCCCCCAGTAATCAAAAGTTTTTTCATTTCTAAAATAAATTGTCTATGAAATTACACATTTCATGTAATAAGAACAAGTGATGTTCTTGAACTCTGGCAGTAACTGTAGAAGGAGATTGAATATGGGTTAAAGAGGGAGAAAATATATTTGAGGTTTTACCAGTCAATATTATTGAATTAAAATGTTCTTTCTCTTTAAGATAATTAATACAATCTAAAATGTTCTTACTTTTTCCACTTGTGGACATCAAAATAACCAAATCTTCTTTTTCAAGAAAACAGCCTAAGTCTCTTAAAAAAATATCTGAAAAGCTATAGTCATTTGCAATAGCTGTAGTACTAGATAAGTTTGAGCCCAAGACATACGATTTTATAGGTGGCCTATCTTTAATAAATCTTCCAGTTAGTTCTGCAGATATGTGGCATGATATAGCCATACTGCCACCATTACCAGCAAATAAAAACTTTCCATCAGTATTTATAACTTTTTTAGCTAGTTCGCTTATCTTTTGTATATCTTTATCAGAACAACCCTCTGAAACAGATTTATAAAAGGCCTTATACACCAAAAAAATTAAAACCCAAATTCCATTTTATCATTGACCATAATAATTACCATAGAAAAATTGTGACTTAAGTTACATTCTTTCTAAAAACGAAAATTTCACAACTAATCTTAATCACTTAGAGTTAAAAAAATCTTAAGTTCAAAGAGATTTAATTTAAAGAACTTTTCCCTAAATCTATAACTTTATTTGCCTTTTCAGATAAAAATAATTGATGCCCAACAACAATAAATACCCTATTTTTTATGGAATAATTAATTTTTGAAAAAATACTCAAAGCAATTTCATTATCTAATCCTGAAAAAGTTTCATCAAAACAAGATATATACGTTTCACGTAAGAGTAACCTAGCGATTCCTATTCTTTGCTGTTGTCCTTTCGAGACTACTAGAGAACCATCTAATTTAACAGGAGAATTTAAATCAAAATTGCTAAATCCTGAACGAAGGCAAGATATCTCTATGATTTCATCCAATTTTTTCTTACTTATTAATTTACCAAGAGTAATATTTTCTAAAATTGAACCTTCAATTAGAAATGGATCCGAGTCAGTATAAGAAATAATATTATCTTTTTTTGAATATCTACCAGAACTACAAAAAATTATAGAACCTTTTTCTAATTCATCGAATCCACAAATTAAATTAATTAAAGTTGACTTGCCACAACCACTAGGTCCGCATATGTAATTAATTCCATTATTAAACTCAAAATCCTGATAACTTATAATCTTATTTTTGGAATCGGAAATATCTTTAAATTTATAACTAGCTGATTTAATGATTAAAGAATTAGATTCACGAGATTTATCATTATCGAAAATGATATGTGAATTATTTATTTTCCTTTTTTTATATATAAGCCATTCATAAAGATTTTTTGCTTCAATAGAAATGGCTTTTATAGCAGTAAAATTAAAAAATAAAGCTTGGCAAAAGGGTAATAACTTATACGCTGAAAAAAGACCTGCGAATAACGAGCCAAAGACAACTTTTAAATCTAAGTTAGGATTATTAATTAATATAAAAAGAATAAAAAGGACAGAAAGATATCCTATAAGTTCAATAACAAACTTAATATAAATCATTAAAAAACCTTTATTTGTTACTGCATTTATAAGCTTTTTAAAAGATTTATTATAGCTATTTAAAAAATACTTGCCTAAAGATGCTCCCTGCATTTGTTTTGATTGAGAGGCTATTAAATTTGCAAAGTCTGAAGTAGTAGAAGTATATTTTTTAATGATATATGACTCCTTATTTAATTTTTTCTTTGTAAATTTACTAAATATAAAATAAATACATCCTATAAAAAATATCCCTAATAAAGAATAAGTATTACCTAGAAGAATGATCCCTAGAATAATACCAATGATGCCTGAAAGTGATGAACAAATATTAATTAAAGGTGTCATTAATCCTCCACTTAACTGAACCATCCAAAATATCAAAAGTGTTAATTTACTTGATTCGGCATATTTAAGTTGATCTTTTATTGATGCAAAAAGAATATTCCCAGCTGTTTTATTAGCGAGATCAGAAGTCATAGATGAAGAAAATATCTTTGCTAAATATGCAATTAATAATTTCAAACTTGAAGAAATACTTGAGAAAATTAAAACTGATATCAAAGGAGTAAGAGACTCTTTTGAGATCTGAGAATAAGAAAATATTCTTCCGCTTTGAAAAATCGCCGATGATTCTGACAGTCCAAGAAATATTGTACAAAGGATTAATAAAACGAATAATGCCTTTTGAAAAGCATTTAAAGTATTTAAAATTTCTTTGTAAAATTTAAATATCAATTTTTTTATTTAGTATTAGAAGCACTACCATTAACTAATAACATATCACTAGGTTTAAATAAATAAAAGACTATCATGTAAATAGACAAACCTTCTACTACGCCATCTCCAAGTGGTGCTATTAGGAATACAGCAAGAGGAAATAAAGGGAATAAAATATAATTAGAATTAATGTTATTAATATTCATCCGATGGAAATTATTTTTTGTATAGTTAATAATTAAAAATACAAAAGAAAAGGCGGCCAATGCCCCACAAGTTATCCATATCGATATTATTGCAGTATGAAGTGAGTTCATTTCTAATACGTTCATTTCGGTAATAGTTTCAAATCCAATATCTAAATCTTCAGATATTCCTAATCCAAACATCCCTGCTTCTCTTATTTTTTCTGTTACTGTTAATATCCCTAAAACCCTCGTATATAGAGAATTATTTAAAATGAATAATTCATATATTTTATTCGAGAAAATACCGATAGAAAGGAATGTGGCAAATGAAATTAAAATTTCTCTTAACTTAATTTTAAATTTGTAAAGTTTATTTATATTAATTCTAAAAGAATTAAAAATAACTAATAAAAAGAGAGCTAAACTTGTTCTCTGAGAATCCAAATAAGACCAAATCAAAAGTAAACTAAATAAAATATTTCTTGGTAATTGAAGTCTTCTAAAATTTAAACATAATGGCATCAAAATAATTATAAATGCCATACCTATTCCAGTTATTAAAATATTACCTAAACCAACCTTAGAAAATAAATTTCCGCTAAATAATTTATAATAGATGATATGCAATACAATAAATACTGAAAATATGTAAACATTATTTTTTAGATTATTAATAAAGTTTTTTTCTGAAATACTAAATTTATTTATAATTGGAAGGATAGGAATAGTTAAAAGTTTTAAATATATAAGTATTCCATAAAAACCATCATAATATAAATAATAAATAACATTGTATATTATCGGCAAATAATAAGTTAAGAGTATAATTTTGAATTGAGTTAAACCATTTATATCAATGTATTGGAAGACGTATTTTATTAAATATATTATTAAAGCGAAATATGATATATCTGATATTTTTATGCCTAATAATTCAATATCTAATAGATTTGTTGAGTATGCAATACATAGACATATATATATTATTGAAAGTATTTTAACAATTCCTAAATTTCTAGTATTTTGCATATTAAAGATTAGTTTTATTTAAAACTTTTTTTATATAGATTTTTAAGTCATGGGAATCATTTAAACATAAATTAGAAGGTTTTAATGAAAATGTTTTTCTGATTTTATAGTCAATCTTTTCCTTTAATGATATGTTTGTATTTATATTTGAGAATGAATTAGCTATCCACGCTACTGAAGCCCTTCTTAGAATATCAGGAACTTCGTATAAAAAAATAGTTGGTTTTAAAAGAGACATAGAATAAAATGCTGGAAAGCCCTCTGGAGTAATTACCAAGTCAACAAAATGAATTAAATGCATCCAATCTCTTACATCATTGAATTTATCTATAAGATTAATTACATTATGTTTAGAGCAAAAATTATTAATATCATCACTAAGATAATCACCTATACCAGTAAGAAGAAAACAAATATTTTTGGAATTAGGAAAAAATTTAGAAACAGAAGTCAAAGAAATTTCTTTGTAATTCCCCCCCCATTTGCCTGATTGCTTATGTATTAAAACAATCTTTTTTTTTAAATTGATATCTATTGGAAGAATTGGTTTAAAAGAAAATGGATAAATACCTTCAGGTAATTTACATCCATCACTCAAGAATTCATTTTCTAAATCAAATCCATTCATATATGGCGATATATATTTTAATTTAGTTTTCTCTAATATCTTTTTTATCTGAAAGCAGTTGGAAACTATTTCGGGATAAGTATTGAAATCACACCATTCCAGGGTATCCACCATTTCTTTTATAGATTTATCAAATGGTGAGGGGGTATTAAAATTTACCCTTGTAAGTGATATTTTTTCAATATTATTTTTACTAATATAAGCTTTTAATTTAGATAAAACTATAAACAAATCACCAAAATGTCCGCTATATAAAAATTTCTTATCCATTTATTTTCTTTTTCAGCTTTGCCAAGGCATATAGTCTATAACCTGAATCATAAGAAAAAGAAGGAGTAGGTTTTGATAGTTTTAAAAAAATTGCAAGGAAACGAAATATCCTTATTTTCTTAAATTTTTCAAAAACCTTTCTAAAGAAAATCGTTTTTTTTCTAGAAGTTTTTATTGAATAGTTTTCTGAATAATTAAATTGATCTTTAATTTCTTTTTCAAAAATTTTATTAGTTTTGGATAAAAAATTATCTATATTATTATTCCAACTTGGACCGATATTATCTTCAATAACTGGTGAAGATAATTCCAACTCTAACTTTTTAGTTAGGAATCTCAAAAGACTTTTATCAAATTTATATTTTCCCTCTAACTTATCAAATTGATTCAATACATATTGATCTAAAAGTGGATTATATATATTGGAAAATTTATTAAGTGTCGAAATATGACTAGAGATAAGATTTTCTTGTCTAAATATTCTATAAAAATAACCTGAATTGTAAACATTAAATTTTTTAAGATTTCTGCTAAAAGTATATATTTCAGAAGCATTAATATATAAAGACATTAAATCAGTTGATTTATCTTCTAAATAATTTTTCAAATAATCAAATACATATGAAATAGGAGTTATTTCTAATCTATGAAGCATATCATTCAAGTTAGCAGATCCATCTTTCCAACCAAAAAGACCGTCTCCGTCGCCTCTTAGTAAATAATCATAATTCTTAAGATATTCAAAAAACTCTTTAGGAAGTTTTGCTAACATCCATAAATTTGAATAGTTTGAAGCAGAAAGAAATTCATCATTTTTTTTTATATTATTTGAATCGATTCTGAAAGGAATTAAATTTAAATTAAAATGTGAAGCTAATAAAGATGAAACATAAAAATCGCTTTTGTTGACTGTAGATTGACCAAAGGTAATTAAATCAGGTTTTATTCCAGCTTTTAAGCACAATAATAATATCAACCTACTATCCAATCCTGCAGACTGCATTATTGCTATTTTTTTATTTTTTAATTTCGATAAATTATCTAATAATTTGTCTTCAATTAAGCGAGAAACATTTTTAAGATTAAATTTTTGCTGCTGATTATTCAGACAAAATTTTTCAAAATTTGTTTTTTTAAAAGAAGATCTAAAGCTTTTTAAACATAAATTCATTTTAATCCCAGAATCGATTTTATTGATTCCCGTAATATAAGTAGAATTAGTCTGATATATATATGAGGACTGTATAACCTGAGGAATTGCAGAGGGTGCGATATCAAGTTTGTATCCATTTGATGATGCTATTTCAATTATGAAATCTATAGAATCAGAAATAATAAATAAATTAGCAGTTTTAAAATAGAAAATCCATCTAGAAGAAAATTGGTCAGCTTGTACTACAAATTCATCATTATCAATAAAGATTTTTAAATTGCTTACCAATGGATCATCATATATTTCTAGATAGTTATCTAATTTTTTACAAAACAATCTCCCTTTTGAAAAAATACAATTCAGATTATTATTTTTTGATTTAAATTTAGTATATGTTAGATTTTTATCTAAATTAATATTTTTATTTCTTGATATTATAAAAAAAAGTTTTTTCATTTATTTCTTAGCCAAATTGCAATTGAAAAAATCTTCCAAGCTAAATTAATATCCTTTTTAATTATTAATTCAGCATTGCAATTTCTTATTTCATTGTTCAGTTCAATATTTAACTCTGATAAAAAATCTGATTTGAGCAAATAATTCATATATGAGATAAAAAAACTAGAATCTGTAAACCATTTTTCTAGTGGTAATGAAAATCCTATTTTATTTTGTAATACGATTTCTATAGGTAAATATTTTAAAGCAATATTTTTCAATATAAATTTCTTATATCCTCTTTTTAAATTATATTTAGTAGGAATAGATCTACATATATCAAAGAGTTTTTTATCGCAATAAGGAACTCTACCCTCTACATTTGCACACATTGTAAATCTATCATATCTACTTAGAAGCCAATATAGGCTAAAAAACATATCATCATTTTGAATCGTTTTCCCTAAATCAAAACTCTTTTCAATTTTTCTGAAATCATAATTAAATTGATTATTAAAAATATTTTGTTTTTCTCGCCTAGTACTTAGAAAAGCTTTAAGAGCGCTTTTCTGATTATTTAATAAAAAAAATAAAGATTTAAATTTACCAACTCTAGGTATTATATTATTTAAAAATAAAAGCTTACCAAATAAATTTAGTGTTTTTTCATGAATGGCATAAGTATACTTTGGATAACCCATAAAAAGTTCATCAGCACCTTCTCCAGAAATTAAGACTTTAAAATTCTCTCTTGCAATCTTAGCTAGCTTATAAATTGGAACTGAATTAGGATGAATCAGTGGAAAGTCATTAATGTAACTAAGATGTTCAATATCTTCTATAAAGTCTTTTTTTGTAAAAGGAATATCGACATGGTTACTATTTAAATATGATGATACTTTTTGTTGATTTTCAAATTCATTATATTTGCCCGCATCAGGCAAAGAGATAGAAAAAGTGTAGATATTTCTTGAAAAAATTTTTTTTTCCAAGGCACAAAGTAATGAGGAATCTAATCCTCCACTCAATTGAAATGCGTAATTAACATCCATTTTTGTATGTAAATCAACTGCATGAATCAAAGCATCCTCAACTGTAGGTATTATTACTTCTATTGGATCTTTTAATATCTTATAATTTGAATCAAAAAAGTTGGTTTGACAACTCTTGATTTCGCCAGATTTTTCAATCCAAAATTTTATTTTTTCTCCAGGCTTAACTGATTTAATATTTTCATATAAAGTCTCTTCTGTATCCAATCCATTGAATAAAATATAACTTACCAATTCATTATTAGAAATTTTATCCTTAAAAATTTCCAAAATAGCTTTAATTTCAGATGCATAAATCAAGTAATTACTTTGATTATCCACAAGGTAATATAGAGGCTTAATTCCTAAATGATCTCTAAATAAGGAAATTGTCTTCTTCTCAGTATCCCAAATTACGCCTGCGAACATTCCCTCCAAATCAGAAATATTGTTTTTAACTAGGTTTAAAGAAGCAATCTTGCAATCAGAAGAACCTTTTTCTACATAAACATTTTGTTTTTCTAAAGATAATCTAAGATCTTCATGATTATATATTTCACCGTTAATAGCTATATATTGATTATTAATTTTGAAAGGTTGGTTGCCATTCTCAGAAAGATCATTTATCGATAATCTAAAAAATTTAAGAGCACCATCATCGTTTTTAACAACACCTTCATCATCTTTTCCTCTATGTGATAGTACTTTACTATCCTCAATTATTTTATTAAATTTGGAATTCCCAAAAACTCCTAAAAAACCACACATTATTTTATTAAAGCAATAATTTTTTTTATTAAAGATCTTCTTTTTTCATAATCCATATTATCGAATAATTTACTAAAAGGAAAATTAATAAGCAGATCAAAATAGACAACTCTATTTCGGGTATCTTCTATTTTTAATAAAAACAAACATTTATTTATAAAAAAGTTAGTTTGTTTTTTTATCACTATTGATATTATAAATTTTTTATAATTTTTAGTTTTAACTACTAGATTAGAGAGAGTAATAAAAGGAATTAATGCTCTTAATGATATTCGGAGCCTATTCAAAATATATTTAAATCTAGATTCTGTATTTATATTTTTTTTATATTTATTCTTTACTTCTAGATCTGGAGGGGGAGTATAACCATCTTTTCTAACATTCTCTGTAAGATAGGCGATATCTACATCCTTTTTAATTGCAGCTGCAATATGCAACATGCATGAATCTACTAATTCTACATGATTTGATTTTTTCATTAAGTAGGCAGCAACACCGAGGGGCCATTTTTGATAGTTATAGTTTTTACCAATTTCTATAAAATTTTCTGGATTAACTTTTTTTCTAACATTTCTTCTCATATCTGAAGAAGTTAAATGCCTAAAGTACAATTTTTTTGAACTATTTATTTTGTAAATTGGCAGTAATTGAAGGGCAATTTTTTTTTCTTTATTAAGAATAGGGAAAAAAGGTTTAAGATCATTAGATGGATTAATATGAAAAATTTTAGATACATCTTTAATTGCATTTGAATTTATACTTTTATTTAATTTGATGTCAAAAACTTCATCAAAATATATTTCAAATTTTTTTATAATTCTTTGAATAGAATCTATTCTAGGCTTTATTAAGTAAGAAGAATAAGGATTTGTTAAAGGGATAATTCCCTTTATAAAAGTATATCTTTCCGGGAGTTTGGCAGAAATTACATAGTCAGTAAGAGCAAAATAAATATTTACTTTTTTTGTATTAAATAAATTTTTAAAAACTCCGCTTAAGTGTATAAAATCTCCTAATCCATGAGGAAAAATAATTAATATATCTTTTCTTTTTACTATATAACTCATCTAACAAAATTTATTTTCAGAATTCATATTAAATCAAATAAATTAATATGTAAATATATGCAAAATTTTATAAAAATCGATAAATACAATATTTAAATTTCTTTCCTGAAAGTTAAAATATTAATATGTAAAAAATAATTAAACTATATTTGCAAATAAGTCTAAAGAAATGGGTCTTCCGAAAAGAAAATTAATTATACATTTAGGACTCCATAAAACAGGAACTACATTTCTGCAAAATAGATTTTTCCCTAGAATGGGAAATATAACTTTTCTGGGAAAAAGTAATTCATCGCAATATGCAAGCATACTTAATTTTAATAATTATGTAATGTATTCAAATGATTTAGATTTTGAACCAGAAAAATCATTAAAATTATTAGAAGAAACTATAAAATTTCATAATTTTAAAAATAATAAAAAAAATAACATCTACCTTATCTCTGAAGAAGGATTTTCTTCAGGCACAGATTGGTTCGGGAGTACAGCTTTACAGGTACCAAAAAGACTTCACAATTCATTAAAAGATTACTTTGATTTATATTTTATTATCACTACAAGAAATAGATACGATCTATATGCTTCAATTTACACTGAATATATTAAAAGAGGTGGGATAGAAAATATTGATTTATTTATAAAAACAAAAAAGGGCATATCGCTCCTCTCTCGATTAAGATTCAATAAATATATCAAAGAAATTAAAAAATTTGAAAAAGTAATAAAAGTTGATTGCGAAAAATTTTTTAAAAATGAAAGTTTCTTCAAAAAGGAATTAGAAACTTTTATTGATACAAAATTAGAGCTTTTACCAATTGATAATTCATTAAATAAAATATATTTTGCAAAAAATATTAGCCCATCCTTAGTATCAATTGTATTTTTAAGAAAATTTAATATTTTTTGGAGAGGAAGTCTAAGTCCAATCAAAAGAAATAACTTTTTTGAAATATTTCTTTTGTTTATTTTTGAAAATTTTTTTCGCTTCAGAATATATAAATTAATAGGTTTAAATTATCCAAAAATTTTCTTGAAAAATTACAGAAAGTTTTCATTGGATGAGAAGAAATATTTTATATCAAATACAATAAGGGATAGAATAATTTATAACATATTTCAACCTTTGGACAGCTTACTAAGACTAAAAAAATTCTTCCCTTTGAAACTGACAAAGATAGTTAATGATAATATTAATCGTATTGAATTGGATGATAATTTTTTGTAAATAAAAAGTTAAATGTTAAAAACCAACAAAAAAATTTTTATTAATTTTAAAGTATGAAAAAATTTATTACTAACGCTGAAATATATATCTATTATTTATAAATTTTTGCTTTTTAGAATAAAAGTATTGAACTAAATAATTATTAGATTTAGCTAATTTTTTTAAAAAGATATTTATAACTTAAATGCTTATAAAAACTATTTATAAATTTATGAAATTTTCTAGAATATATTACTTATGAAAAAATCTTGAAGGGACTTAAATTCACTAAACTCTGCATCAACATAAGAAACTTCTTTTTTAAAGAAATGACTCCTCTCTTTTTTATGAATACTTACTATACCAAGTTTATTAGATCCAACCATATCCGAATTAAAAGAATCTCCAATCATCCAGCACTTATTTGCCTCAATATCTAATTTTTTGAGAACTAACTCAAACGAATTTTGAAAAGGTTTGTCTTTTCCAGATTCTTCTGAAGTGACTATGTAGTCAAAATAATCTTCTAAACCAAAATATATAATTTTTCTGAATTGAATTTGAGCAGTCAAATCAGTGACAATTGCAGTCTTAATATTTTGTTTTTTTAAGATTTTTAATAGTTCAATTACATTAGGAAATAATTCACTATTTTGCAAAAAAGTTCTCCAATAAGTTTGTTCTAAGTCTAATGAAAGCAATATCTGAGATTGGAGACCTAGAATTTCAATGGCTCTTTGAAAATACAATAATCGGCTATGCGAACTAGCAACTTCACCCAATCTATATTTAACTTCCTCCCTAGAAATTAAATAAGCTTTCTTAAATTCACTTTCTGAAATAGAAAGAATTTTTGATGCTTTATTAATTGCAGCCTTTAATGCTACTTTATGAGATGGCTTATATGGGTACAGTGTGTTGTCTGTATCAAAAATAATTGCCTTGGGTATTTCAATAAATGATTTTTTATTAATTATATTAAATGTCATTTTAAATAAACTTTATTCAAAGTATGGTCTATCTGCAAAAGAACTATAATTTGCATTATGCCAAATACGTCATCTTGCCACTTGGGTTTTAAATCTAAAAATTCTTCTAGATTAGGTATCAGATGCAAAGCTAACAACTCTATATCACCAGACCATACTTCCCCTTCTATTGTCATAATAGCTGATAGGTTATCATAATTAATCTGACTATCAAGTTTAACCCCGCATATTGAAATTAAAGCTTTAGATAATCTGTCAACAAATATTGCATCTGAAAAATAAACTTTTAATTTCAAAGGAATTTTTTCTAAAAGTTCTTTACCATTTAAATCTTCATTAACCGGCTTTATTGAAAAAATTATATCCGAAACTTTTTTTTGTTTTAAAAATATATTTTTAAACTTTTTTGAATCTTTAGAATAATCATCATTTACTTTATTCTTAGAATCTTCTGTCCAAAATTTCTTTAACTTTAATGCAGGATCCATAAATATTTTTATATCAAATTTGTCAGCTAAAGAATCTGCTGCAAAAATATGCATTCCAGTACAAATAATTATTGAATCCATTCTTTTTGACGGAAAATTTAATTTTCTTAGGAACTTATTATTATTTGATAATTCATTAAAATTATTAAATTTGCTTAATTGTAAAATCTGAGAAAGTTTTAACAGATCAAAATTCAAGGGGTCATTTATTGAAGAGGTTCTCCTCATTGGTGAATAATCTGACCACTTATGATATTTATTACTATCAATATGATTAACAGAGCTTTCTCCAAAAACATCTTTTAAATTATTACATAATTGTTTTTTACCACTTTGAGATGAACCTGAAATCCCAATACAAAGAGGTCTTCTACTTAAAATAAAATAATCATTTTTCTGTATACTTTCCCTATACCACCTAAGACATATAATTACGCCTAAGAATAAAATTATTGAATATATGAATGAATTATTAGAATTCTCATTATATATATTGAAAGATTTGAATATAATATTATTAGATCCTGAATGTAAAGGATATAGTAGGATTACTGAAAAAATTGAGAAAAGAGATATTAAAAATTTACCTTGAAGATCAGTTTTTATTTGATAAAAAATTAGAAATGGTAAAGACCATAAATACCAGCCAGGATTTGGAGGCATCATTAATATTGATATTAGAAATGAAATACCTGTAAAAGAGACCAAAAGATCATAATTAGTTTTTAACATTCTCCACATTAAATAAATTAAAATAGAGAAAACTATTGGCAAAATATAAATCGTAAATCCATCAAAAGATACTGAAAACCAAAATATATTATTTTTTAGGGGAGTTCCTAAAACCATTTTTCTATATCCTTCAAGAAAGGAAGGAATTAATGATAGAAAAGTTGTTGTTAAACAAAAATAAAAAATAAAAGGTCTAAAAGCCGCTCTCAACCGCATATTTTGCCAAAGATAAATTAAAGTAAAAGGAATTGCCAAGACCATACTTAACTTTGCTGCGCATGCAATACCAAAAACAAAACCTGAAAGACTAAACTTTCTCTTCATCAAGCAAAAAAAGCCGCATAACATTATCAAAGAGGGAAGTAAATCCAACTGCCCATGAAAATAAGTTACATAAATCAATAAAGGTGAAAGCCAGTAATATGAAATAATTTCATTAATATTTTTTGGAAATATCTTTGAAAAAATTAAAAGTCCACTATAGTCAATTAGTAAAAAAGAAAGGCCTAGTCCTAAAGAGGAAAAATAAATCGAATTATTAAATATCGATCCTATAATCAAACCAAAAAATGAAAGAGGAGACAAAAATGCAAGCATTATGTATCCATAAGGAAAACTAAGTGGATCTCCTCCGTTAGAAAGAAAACTATCCCAAGGGTCAATTGAAGGATTTTGAATAGAATGAATTATAAAGTTATTAAATAAATCTATATGTATTATTGGTACAAAAAAAATTATAAATATAACTCTTATAAATAAACCTAAATAAAAACTCTTACTAGAAAAAATAGAATTGATATTCATGACCAAAAATCCAATAATTTAGTGCAAATTGCATCAGGTTTAATTCTATTTATTTTTAAATAATCTTTGAGATCCTTTACAATCTCAAAACTTTTGCCCTGCAATTCAGGAGAAACAATACAAATCTTGTAACCATATTTTTTAAGAATTTTAAATTGAGTAAATTCCAAAGGAAATTTATTAAAAAAATCTACCCATACCCAATCAATTTTCCTAGCAAGTTTATAAGCATTCTCAATAGATTCAAATTCTGAAAATCTTATTGCAGTTCTACTTTCTCCTGAAAAAGATGTTTTGACCAAGAAAGGAAATGATTGATCTAAAAAGAAGAAATCTTTTATTGAAAATTTTTTCATTATTTTTAAAAGATCTTTTTCTAAACCTTCCTCTTTTACATTAAGAATCAAAATTTTATGCTCAAAATATTCTAACCATTTAATTAAGTTTTCTCCTTTTTGGAAAGGATCATGCGCCAAAATAAAATTATTATTTTCGGTTCTTATATCAATTTCTACTCCACAGCTCAAGGGGATTTGTTTTAAAAGCTTTACAGTATTTATTCTATGAGCTATTAGTTCCATTTATTTCTAAGAAAATGATAATTTTAAAATATAATTAAAATTTCTTTTTATAAAAATAAATTTGGATTTTAAGCCTTTATTCCAGCTTGATTCTCCAAATTTTCTATCATAAAAAAAAACTGGAAACCTAGCTATTTTTAATTTTTGTTTCCTTGCCATATATAACAAATATAAATCTAAGGAGAAATCATTTGGCAAACTATTAAGTTTATTGAAAAATTTTTTATGAAATAAATTTGGTTGTGCATTTATATCCCACAAAAAAGTTTTTAAAAAAATTGAAGCTATTAATGACATTCCTATTGAAAAAAAATTATCTAAAATTTTTCTTTTTTTTCTTACTCCTTTAACAAATAAGTTCTGAGGATTCTTAAGATTTCTAAATATTTCAAATCCTTTAAAAACATCAATAGGATCAGTTTGCATATCTGCATGTGTCCATCCAATTACTTCTCCTTTAGAGGATTTTAATCCTTTAATTATTCCATGACCATATCCAATATTTTTTTTAATTTCTACAATCCTTAAAAATTTATACTTAAGACTTATATCTTGTAATAAATTTTTTGTATCATCATTTGAACCATTATTAACAAGAATCAATTCAAAATTATGAAGTTTTTTATAATCATTTATTCTTTCTAATAATAAAGTTATATTTTTTGATTCATTAAAACAGGGTATCACAAGTGAATATAAAACCATTTATTTATATAGTTATTTAATTCTCTAGATTTATTTTAAATATACATTTTCAAAAGTCAAATTTACAAAAAATGTAGTTTATAAAAATCTTATTTTTAATTATTATTTTATTTTTAGTAACCTAAAAATTATCTTTTATAAGAATGATTTGCCCAAGATGAAAAGCAATTATCCCAATATTCATAGGTTTTTAAATCATTAGGAGTACCCCAGCAAAGATAAAAATCTACTGGGAAATATACAACTTTATATCCCATTTCAATAGCATGATTTATAGAGCTATCAACATAATATTCACCATTAACTTTTGAACCGTTTTGCATTAAATCATTTACTGAAGAAAGGAAAAAAGAACCTTTTTTAAATGTAAAAGTGCCAATAATTATTGGATCTAACTTAGGATCTTGATAAATTTTTTTTACATGAATCTTTTTAATTAAATTATTTTTCTCTTCGATCCATCCATACATTTCAGGATTCCTCTTTGCTCCTGGATAATTTTTACAACCCCATACTATTATGTCTATTGATTTATCTTTTAAAAGCTTCTTAAAATTATCAGGATTATATAGTATCCCATTATCACATGCACTTATAGTTAGAGGTAAATCATTATTTAAAGATTTAGCCCCATAAGTACAAGTTTCTGCCTGGCCATTTGTTTCTCTATCTAATAAATAAAAACTAGATTGTGGATAATATTTTTTAACTTCTTTCATAAGAGAATTAACCCCTTTCATTGAATTTCTAAAAACGATTTGAAGATTATTAGTTGAAGGCAAATAATTCAAAGCCTGAATCAACATAGGTTTTTTTGATACTTTTATAAGAGGTTTGGGTAAAAGATATCCTTCTCTTGAAAATCTTTTTCCTAATCCTGCGCATGGGATTAGAGTATTACCTTCTATTTTAAAATTTTTTGTATACGAAGGGTTATTTTTTACTTTAAATAATTCTGAAAACCATTTATATTCTTCAAGATCTTCAGGTGTTCCCCATTGCATAAATTTGTCTAGATTAAAAATATTAAGATTTAAATTATCATTAATCATCGGTTTATAACTCATTGAGACATAATATTCTCCTTTAGTATTTAAATCTTCATCTACAGTCTTTTTAAAGTACTTAGACATTATTTCTCCTGATTTAAAATAATAAGTCCCACTTGATGCATGCTCACTCATAGGGTTATTTGTAAAAGGCTTTTTCTCTTGTATATCTATAATTTTGTCTTTATAAAGTTTTACATATGCATAATTAGTATTACCAACCATATGCGGATGAAATCCAGTGTATGTGACAACACATCCATCACAATTTGTGTTTTTAACATGCTTAATAAATTTTTTATAATCCCATATACAATTAAAATCGCAATAATTAACTATAGTTGCTTCATCCAAATCTATATAACTTAGACACTTTAAAACAGCGTGAATAGGGCCTTTTTTATGCTGATCAATAGAAATAATTTTTGCATTTACATTTAATTTTAATAACTTTTCACGCATTTTAAAATTGGGATTTCTTAAATGATCCTTATTACAAATAAAAATTACCTTATTAACTCCTGGAAACATTTCTAAAATATGCTCAACAATTATTTTCCCTTCTACTTCAATTAAAGGTTTTGGAATCTTATAACCAGCTTTCTGGAATCTCTGGCCTAAACCAGACATTGGGATAATTAATTGCATCTAATTTAATGAATTTAATTTAAATCTATAAGTTTCTGCAGGCCAATTTATTAATTCATTTTCTTGAAACTTTGTAAGATAATTAATTTTGGAATTTTCAGGAATATTCGAAACAACTCTTGAAAGAGCAAGTACCATCTCTTCAGCTTCATAGCTAATATCTTTAGGGACCAAAACACCAAGATCTTTATAAATTATCACTGGTAATTTTTTTTTATTGTTAAAGAAATAATTTAAATCATTAAATTCTGAAATATTATTAATTGATAATGTACTTGGACCTAAAAAAACAACATGATCAGGATAAAGAGAGCCAGAACTGGCTATATTTATTGATCTTTTTGAGGCGGCCAATTGATGCGCCTCTAAAAAAGAAGTGGGGCGAAATAAAGAATTAATTGATAAATTTTCTAATGAATGATGATTTAATTTTTTATATTCTTTTTTATTATTTTTTAACTTATTTGATATGAAGTAAATCTTTTCAATAATTTTATCTAAATCTTCTCCTCCAACAACCAAACCATGATTGGAAAGAAATAAAACATCGGGTATTGAATTTGAAAACACTTTACTAATTTCTTTGGCTAAAGAAATACCAGGTTTTACATATTTAATAATTGCATAATTAAGATCTTCAAAAATATCTTTTAAATAAACTTCAAAACCTTCTTGAACTATTAATCCCAGAGTATTTAGACAATGAACATGAAAAACATATTTATGGGGTATTACAGCATGCATTGATGTTTCTATTGATGGTCTCAATTTAATCTTCTCGTATTCAAAAGATTGTTCCAGATCATTATCATTTTTTGATAATTGCTTTATAATCTTATTTCTATTTAAATTAACAAATATCTTTTCTTGTCTTGCTTTTTTTAATTTACATCCTGAGGCTTTTACTATTAATGATTCCCCCTCTTTGTATGAGGTATTTCCTCCTGCTCCCTGAATAAGATTAATATCTTTGCCGATAGTTTCAGAAGCTAAATAGAATTTTTCAGCATCTATATTATTCACTTAAATAGCTTAAATATGAATAATCTTATATTAAAATGATTTATAATGCTACAACATTATTATCAATCTACATAAGTTATAAAGATATAAACTAATTAAGATTGAAAAAAGCACTAATGAACTTTATAGAGAAAATAAAAACAAAAACATTTGGAACAAAATACTTAAGCACAGATAGTATTGTTGCAATAATTGGAATTTGGTGTTTAGGTATTTCAAGAATGCCCTCTTATATAATTTCTAACAAATTAAATATTCCAGAAGCTTTTGTATTTTTTTTAATTGCTACTTTTATAAGTTTTATAGCTTTAAAATTTAAGAATTTTCGAATTATAGTTAGATATGAACTATATGGTTTATTTACTAGCCTAACAATATTTTCTTTAGCACTTATATCACTTCGAGAATTTCTAAATCTACCACTTGCAAATGACGAGTTGGTTCATTACCAAAAAAGTTTATTAGGCTATAGAACGTTAAATATTATTATAGAAAACTCAAGTTTATTTAATTTTTCATCTACTCCTAGTATTTGGCTAATAGCAATTTTCAATATAATTATTCTTTCTACAATTCTTGGAGCAATTTTTTTAATAAGAAAAAAATATAATACTAGAATTTTGCAATTTAGTTATTTAAGTCTATATATTTTTGTGATTTTGATTTTATATAATTTAATGGGTATTCAGATCTTAGATAGCTTTCCTATTCTTAGTAGATTTCCTATCTGGCTTAGCCAGGTTTTTTTAGGAATAAGTAGTACAAGCGCAAGACTACCTGGTTTAGTTTTTTACAGCTTTTCAGTAGGTTTATTAGCAAATTCAATTTATATTGATAGAAATATTTCAAATCAAAATAATTACACAAAAATTATCTTTTTTATTTCATTAATAGCAAGCGCATACATACCTTTAAATATCTTAACTGCATCATTAGTTGAACAATCCACCTGGTCAACAAGTGCTTGGCTTATTGCAGCAGCATATTTTATTAATTATAAAAACACAAATCAAAAAGAATATATAAAATCTGGTTATTTTTTAATAACGATCTTATCTTTAATTAGGTTTACTTCAATATTAGTATTGCCAATTTATTGGGCTACTTTTTTATTTGAAAAAAATAAAAAATATTTGAAAGATTTTTTATTTTTTTCACTTCTTTCTTTAACTACCTTGCTTCAAACAATTACCACTTTAATAGTTGGTAACTCCTCATTAAGAGAGATGACTAATAATGAAAAATCAATAAATTTATTATCCTTTAAGAAATATATTTACTATCTATTATCCTCTATTGGAGAAAATGGGTTTGTTATGATATTTATCTATTGCATATTATTTTTAAGTTTAATTTTGGTTAAAAAAAATATTAATTTCTCAAATTTCTTTACTAAAGATTATCTTATATTAATTGCTTTGATTTGGTCTCCAATTATCTTTCTGCTAACTAATGAAAATAATTATGCTGTTCCAAGATATTTTGCAGAGTATTTAGGAGGAGGAATAGTAATATTTGGCATGCTTATATCTGCGGATATTATTTCTAATATTAAAATTCAAAATCTTTATTTTTCTTTTATACCTCTATCCATTATCGCCTTAAATTCAAACTATATTAATTATTCAGGTAATGATCTTAATTATCTCCAAAAGAGTAGTCATTTTTATAAAAAAAGATTTGATTATCCTCCAGCATTTCCAATAAAAAAAGCTATACAATACATGCTCAATTCAAGAGCAAACCAAGATTTTGCAATTATTTCTCAACAAAAAATTGTAAATTCAATGATTTATATTCATGCCGGAGCATCAAATACAGAAATTAAAAAAATATCTAATAACCAAAAATTACTTGATGATTTAATAAAAAATGGAAAAGGCAGTGAAGAAATTTTAGACACTCTAAATAAAAATAAAATAAGTTATCTTCTAGTAACTAGAGGTAATTTTATAAAAAGTAATGCAAATATTCATCTTTTAAAATTAGTTGAAAAATTGGAAGAAAAGGGTAAATTTATAAATACATTTAATAATATAAATGGTGCTTCACTTAGTATTTATAATATTAGTGAGAAATAAATAACTAAAAAGACAATAAAATTAAATCATAATTTTTTCTAAAATATTCATTTTTCACAACATATAAAAACTTTACCACCCATTCCATAAGAGACTATTTCTCTAAATTTAAATTTAGTTTGATTTTTAAAATTCTCAAAGGCTTTAGCTACTCCTTTATTAAGTGATCCTTTGTAAGAAAAAAAGTCATCTAATATTAATATTGTGCCTTCCTGGAATAAATTTTGACAGAAAAATAAAGCTTCTAAACTTGGTTCATATAAATCCAAGTCAATAAAAATAATTCTAGCCTTTTTAATATTATATTTTTGCGGACCATTTTTCAGTGTTTCATTAAGAAAACCTTTTATGAGATGTGCTTCTATTGAGTTTTTATTACTAACTGTTTTTATTTTTCTTTCAACGAATTCATAAGAAGTTTTAAATTGCTCGTCGATATAGAAAGGATGCTTATCATCTTCAGTTAGTTGTCCAAAACCTTCAAAGGAATCAAATCCAAAAAATCTAATTATTTTTTTTTCTTTTAAAGGCATATATATTTTCTTACTTAAGTAACATCTCATAGCATGCGAGAATGATGATCCTTCAAACACACCAAATTCTAAATAGTCTCCCTCAATATCCTCTATACAAGATAAATAAAATGCTTTTTTAATAGCATAATATTTTTCTAAATTATGAGTAACTGCAGGGTTCAAATAAGATATTAATCTTGAAGCAATTACTTGCAAAAATTCAATTTTAGATATCCCACCCCACCTTTTATCTTTTATTTGTTTATTATTTTCAAAAACCCATAATCTTAATAAGCTATAGTTAACAGCAATGATTGGTAGGGTAGAAATTAACCACTTTAGGGAAGAATTTATTATATATTTATCAACAAAATTACTTATTATGCTTAGAAGAAAACATCCTATGGCATAACTTATAAGAAATTTTAGAAGTTGAGTAAATTTAAAACTATTTCTTACTCCAAAAATCCATGTTCTTCCAAAATGGAAAGAAATTAAACAACCAGTTAAATATCCCATTATTAATGCTGGAGTTACACCAAAACCTAAAACATGCAGAAAAAAAATAAAAATAAGGTAATTAGTAAGTGTAGAAATTATTCCTATAGAGCTATATCTGGTAAAGCTTAAAACTTCGATAAAGGAAAATTTCATAAGTTTTAGAGAAATATGCAATTACTTTTAAGTAATCTTTAATCTTTATTTTAAAATTATAGTTTATTGAAAGCTCTAAATAATTATTCTGAAATTATAAGAAAAAATACAAGTTCAATTAATTTTTTATTATATTTATGTAAATCAAATAATTAAATTTATTTAATATATTTTATGGAGACAAATAATTCTTCAAAATCATTATTTTTAAATAAACCATCAATATATTTTTGGATTGCAGCCATCTATTGTTTTATGATCTTAAACTTTGTTGGAATGCCCTCATGGAGACACATTGATGATTATGGACCTCTTTTAAAACTTTATAATGCAGAATCTATTAATGAATTCATCAAACTTTTCTCATGGTGGGGGTGGGGTTCATATCCTCCAATATGGCAATATTTTACTTTTTCTTCATATATATTTAAGCCTTTTGGATTAGATACAGTTAGATATATTTGTTTTTTTTATGGATCTATATCCTTAGTTTTTTCTTCCTTTCTTACCTTCTCAATTTGTACATGTATTAAAAATATTAATTTACAAAATAATTATAAGCTCCAAAATAATTACACTTTAGAAATTCTAAGTATTTTATTTAACTTCCTAAATCCTGAAATAATTTTACATTCGAATTCTAATATGCCCTACAATTTAGGTACTATTACTTTGCAGTTAGCTGTATTATTTTTATTTTCAATAAGAGAAGATAAATTTTTAAGTAATAATATTCGTTTGAAAGAGAGTAATTATTTTTTAATTAAGAGAGAAATATTAATTATCGCTTTAATTTTTTCCTTTCTCCTTACTTTTCAATCGATTATTTTAATCTTAGCATTAGCTATTACAATAGTATTTTTTTCTAATAAAAATAAATTTAAATTTAATTTAAAATTTATAAAAATAAAATTTATTATTATTTATTTTTATTCTTTATTAAAAGATTCTAATAAAAACAAATTAAAACTTTATTTAATTATTTGTCTATCTTTTTTTATTTCAACTTATATTTTCAAATTATCTTTAATGATATTTTATTTTAAATTTGAACCAGGTAGTTGGGCTAAAGGAATAAATAATATTTATGATCTCTCTTTATTTGATAATGGTTTATTGAAAAATGGATTAATTTTTTTTAGAAACACAATATCAATTATTGGGCAATCTATAAACCCATCAAGAAATTTTCAAACAATAATTTCGATTGTTTTATCTTTAATATTTGTAAAATCTATTTTTTTTATTAGAAAAGAATATAATTTTGGGAAAGTTTTTCAAATATTCTCATTTTTTATTATTCTTTTAACAATATTTTTTACTTTGACAGGAAGTTTTATTTATTCTCCTACTAGGCATACAATATTTATATATCCATTAATTTGGATACCTATTATTTTATTAATTGACAAAATATTCATAAATTTAGGAAATAAAAAAATAAATAAATTCTTTATTTTATTCATAGTTCTTATCTTTTCCTTAAGCGCTTATAATTCAGTCAAAGAGATTTCATATACAAAGCCAGATAAAGAGAAGCTTATAAGTTTGATCAAAGATGCAGACTGTTATTTACCAAATTCATATGAACCATTTTCAAATCTTTCAATGCAAGGAAGTAAAGAATATAAACTTCTTTCAGAAAGAAAATGCAGTTTTGATAATATAAAGTCAATCAATAATAAAAAATTTTTTATTTATAGTCATAGAGAACCATTAACCTTAACCGAAAAGCAAGTTTATTACATAAACAACAAAAATAAAATCTACTTATCTGGAAATTTAGATATCAATGTAATTAAAAAATTTGAAAAAATCAATCAAATAGATCTTGAAATGAATAATAAAATAAGAAATGGCGGATCAAATATATTTGCTTATTTGATAGAAATAAATATCAACTAAACATATTATTTCAAAAGAAGAACAATAATACTTATGGAGCCAAGTGGACTCGAACCGCTGTCCCCCTCCATGTCATGCAGATGACCAACTAAGCAATAACTAGGTTTTGCAGGTGTTTTTAGCATTTTGCTCGCAGGGCTACTCGCACAGATAACAATATTTAAATATTAATAAATTAATAAATTAATAAATTTATAAATTAATAAATTACTGAATTAATATTTAATTTTTGATGTAAAAGTATTAATTCTTTAAGTAAAGAAAATCAGCTTTGCCATCTGTTTTTATTAATTGATAATTATTGTTTATCAATATTTGATTAATTTCTGTAACCCTTTCAAAACCCTTTCTCGACGGAACATTAAGTTCATCAAATTCGACTAAAATTTGTCTTGGTCTAAAACCTTTACTAAAGCAATCAATTAAAAACTCTATTTCAGCTCCTTCTATGTCAAGTTTAATGAGGGGTATATCATCTTTATTCAAATTAAATTGATCCAACAATTTATCAATAGTAATAGCATCAACTTCAATAAAGTTTGTATTTTCCTTATATTGATTTTGATAATTTATTATTGAATGTGAGACATGTTCTGGGTTAGGAGGAGAGAAAAATCTTAGTTTCTCATTTTTATTCCATAAGGCCTTTTTTAAAAGGATAAGATTTTCTTTTTTTAAATTTATGAGGTTATATGAATTTATTGGTTGTTTTCCACCTTCCAAATATTCAGTTTTTGATGAATTTCCAAGTGAATTAATTATTTCATCGTAGTGTTTTATAGCTCGAGGAGTTGGATCAACAATAATTATTCTTGCATCATATTTTGAAGCAAATTCTATATCAAATGAAGCATCCTCTCCAAGACCAGCACTTATTATTGTACAATTCTTTAAGTTATCCTCGTCAACAAAACTCCAACCACCATATTCAGTTCCTAGAGTGATAATATTGTCTAACTTAGCATTTTTAAAATTTTGTAATGGATGCTTTTTTGTAAAAAAAAGTCTCTTTATTTTTTTGGCAAAAGGTAAAAGTTTTATCCTTTTTAAGAAATTTTTAAGAGAGTTCTTTAACATATAATTTATCGTAGGTTATTGAAGGATTAAGAGAATTTTTAAATTTAATTAAAGTAATCATATCCTAAAATTAATCATATCTTTTTTATGTAGTTTTTTCTCAATATCTTTTTACTTAGCCCCTTATACCCCTTCTAACTATTTGCAAGGGATGTGGCTCGCAGAGTTGCTCGCAGAGAACACATATTAATACACATTGATACACTAAAATAAATGGTTTGTTCCTGTATATATTCGTTCAAACTAATTGGTATTACTTGCGAAAATCCTGATGGAGCCAAGCGGACTCGAACCGCTGACCCCCTGCATGCCATGCAGGTGCTCTACCAACTGAGCTATGGCCCCTAACTAAGTAATAAATATTAGCAAATAAAGTATGTTTTTAAAAATTATTCAATTTTCAAGTTATTACAGATTCATTTTATTTTCCTTTATTGAAATGCTCCCTGCGAATATAGTAAGGATGAGGATTAGAAAAATGCCTTTTAACTTCTATAAAGCATCGAAAATTTTTGTTGAGAATAAAAAAAACCCAATTTTTTTAGATTTGGGAGCAAATATGGGTTTGTTTACATTTTTTATATCCAGACTAGGATTCGAATGTCATTCTTTTGAACCGCACCCTTATTATTTTTCAATTTTGGAAAAAAGAAAAAAATTAATTAGTATAGAAAAAAATCTTAAGCCTAATATTAAAATTCCCACAATTAACAAACTAGGAGTAAGTAATTTTCATGGAAAAGCTGAATTATTCTTCTCTAATAAAATAGGCTCACATTCTTTTTCTAAATCATTATGTATAGATGATTCAGGTACTTCTACAATTTCAAAGATAACTACACTAGATAATTATTGCAAAGGAATTTTTAATCACAATTCCAATATTTTTATAAAAATAGATATAGAGGGTGATGAAGTAAAATCACTTGAAGGTGCAAAAGAATTGATAAAAGATTTCAGTCCAGATATATTTATAGAGGTAAGACGCGGAAAATTTAACACTTTAGATATAACTAAAGATTTTCTAGAATCTTGTGGATACAATATTTTTATGTCTAAAAATTCGTTTACTAAACAAAATCAAATACATGATGATATTTACTGTACTAAAGATGAAAAGATAGATCTTGAAAGAATAGATAAAGATTATAAATTATTCTCAAGAAAACAAAAAATTTGCAGACTATTAAATAATATAGTTCATTTTAGAATAGCTGATATTGAACAAAAAGTTATGAGAATGCCATGGGGTCCAGATTATAAATCAGACCTCAAGACTATAAACAAAAAAACATAATTTTTAAAAATGCAACCATTTAAAATAATTGAGAATCTTAATTTCTTTAAAAATAATAGAGGAGAGTTAAGGAAAACAAAAATTTATCCATTATGGAAATTTTTAAAAGGTATAGGATTAATATTTGACTGGAGACTTTATAATCTTTATTCAAGAGAGATTTTCAGAAATAATCTGGACTATAAAGAAGGTAAAATCAATGTATATTCTCATTGGATTAGATCATTTTTTAGAAATTCAGAAAGAGGATGGGAATCAATATATGATTCTGATCCTCTGCCTTGGATGTATATAAAAGCTATACACTTTATAGAATGGCATCTTTTGCAAACAACTTCTCCGAAAGTTTTTGAATGGGGTGGAGGGACTTCAACTCTATGGTTTTCTGAAAGAAGTGATAAAGTTATTACTGTAGAAAATAATCCTCAATGGGTAAATACTCTTAAAAATAGAATAGCTGAATTAGATATAACAAATATAGAACTATTAGTTAAAGAACCAATTAATTTGAAAACGAGTAATACTTTTGAAACAGCTTGGAAAGAATTCAAAGGTTATTCATTTGAAAATTACGTAAATGCAATAGACGATTATGACTGTTTATTCGATTTAATATTGGTTGATGGATATTGTAGAAACGAATGTGCCGAAAAAGGACTTAAAAAACTCAATAAAAATGGAATTTTGGTTTTTGATAATTCATCTAGAGATCGCTATAAAAAATTCTTCGAGAGCATTTCGAAAACCCATAGGATAATTAAATTAGAGGGACCAACTACATATTGTCAGGGTTACTCAGAAACAACAATAGTTACACAAAAATAATATTTGATAAAGGTATTAAAACATTAAATAAACTTTGATTATGAAAGGTTAATTTTTTCCGAACAATCAAGGTAAAACCACCCTACTATTTTTCTTTGATTTAGTTTGTAGTATTGATTCAATAAAAATAAATCTTTTCTTTTTACTTCATGGGAGCTAATAAAAATGACAATATTATCAAAATTATTAATTTTATCGATTTCGCTAAATTCTATAGATACTAATTTATCATTATTTTTCAAAACATAATTTAAAAATTCATTTTCAATAGCTGAAGAACGATTTGAAATCATTAAAATACAATTTCCATTTTTAACATTTTGAAATTCTTCATTATTTTTAAAAAAGTTCTGGAGGAGTTGATTACTTAAAGATTTATTTCTTATAAAAAGATTATCTAAGAATTTTGGATCAATTAAACGCTTAATTTCATTGAATCCTGTAATTAAACCTCTAGCCTTATCCCTTAAATATGCAAGTGATATCCCTAAAAATAAACCTGAAAAGCCAAATAAAGCTACAATACTTTTCCTTTTGGGATAGATTCGTAAGTCTGCAATTGTTGGTTCTGAAATTAATTCCCAGGGATCTTGCTTATTGGCTTGCTCCAACTTATAAGATACTAATTGATCCTCAATTTGATTGAGGAGAGCCTCATCTCGCCTAGATATTGATGTTAATTCTCTATATTTAATTAAAATTTCATTTGGTCTTTTTAATGAAGATCTAAGATTATCTATTTTAGCTTTTAAGTCTTTCATCAATCCTGATTCTGGTTTTAACTTAGAAGAATAATCAGTGTATTGTGATTCATATTGCTCTAATAATGAGAATTGAGAAGTAAAACGTTGTCCTGCTCCTGTTCCACCGCCGCCTGTTCTTAAATTAAGATTTGGGATTGCTCCACCTCCCGCTCTTAGATTAAGGTTTGAGATACCCTCTAATTCTGATAGTTTATTTAATATAGAATTATTAAATTTTTCAACTCCAAACCCATTGATATTATTCCCCAACGCAACAAATCCATCTATATCTCCCAAGCCATTTTCAATAGAAAATTCATTCAAATTTTTTAAAGATTGAATTGAATTGCTTTTCAAAATTTTTTGTTGGCTTTCAAGATAAGATATTCCTTTTGTTAATAATTTTATTCTGTCCTTCCTAGAGTAGTCTTTATACTTAGAGGAAATTTTATTTAGTACTTCTAAAATTAAATCTTTATCATTGTCTAAAAACGTTATATTTAATACTGTAGTTTTTTTCTCAAATTCGATATTTAAGAATTTTTTTCTCCATGATTTAAAACTTAGGTTTTCACTATTCTCTCCTCTTTCATTGTATTTTTGTTTTGAAAATTGATAAACAGGCATTAGCACGGAAGGACTTTTTAATATGAATTCTTGCGTTTTTATTTCTGTACTTGAAACTCCAGGTAATTCAAAAGCTCCTCCAGTTAAATTTCCAAATGCCCCAGCTGCTTGACTTAAAATACTTTCTGATTTTTGTCCAGCAACGACTATTTGAAACTCACCTTTATAAATAGGTTTTTGTATTAAAGAGAAAACAACTCCAAAAGCTGTCACAAAAAATGTTACTCCTGAAACTAGAAATCTTCTCTTAAATAAGTAATTAACAATTTCTTGTATATTTATTTCATCTTCGCCTTCATTGAAATTAGAATTCATATTTTTAGAAGCATTAAAATTCATTTTTAGTTAAAAATATTGTAGAGACCATAACCACTTAAAACTGGGGAAGAAATCTCACCTAAAATTTCTGTTGCAGCACCAATTGGTGTTCTTCTCACATTGATAATATCACCATCCATTAATATAGGGTTTCTTTTGGAAGCAATTGGAGCATTTGAATCATATCTGAAGAGGGATTTATCTGTCTCTCCGTCATACTTGAATCTTATAAATTCTATATTACCTGTAAGAATTTTTTTACCACCAGTAGAAGCTATTGCATGGTTTAAACTTGCACCTTTTTTTAAAGATATTTCACCGCCTTTTCTTACATTACCAGTAATGAATACTGATATAAATTCTGGGCTAAGATTACTCCGCTGTATTTCTAAAATTTGGTCTTTCAACAAATTTTCTGACTTTGGAACCACAATAGTATCACCATCAAAAATTCTTATATTTACTGATTGATCTCCTTCTAAAAGCAGAGATAAAAGATTTATTTTGGCAGATATTTTCCCTCCACCTTGTGAAATAGTATTGTTTCTTATTATTTTTATCTCAGATAAATCAGCACTTTTAGTAAATCCTTTAGCTTGAGTTAGTACATCAAAAAGTGTTGGCGGCAATTGATAGCTTTTTAGATTGTCATTGCTTAATGGACTATTTAAAGAAAATGGACTATTTGATGAAAATGAATTATTTGAAGTAAAATCATTTGTTGAGTTGAAAGTTGTATTTGATTTTTTCACAATTTCATACTCTACTCGGTACAGTCCTGGACTCCTTACTTCACCTCTTAAATATACATTTACTGGCCTATAGCTTTGGATTTGAAGTGTAATTTCAGGTTCAAAAATAAAATCTCTATATGAATTTAATAATTCCTTTCTTAATTCATTTAATGTCTTACCCTCTACATTGTAAATACCTATATCAGGTAAAAATAAATTGCCATCTGGATCTACATAATATTGGCCACTATAAGCTTTAATACCTGCAAAATCTATATTGATGAGATCCCCACCTGAGAGAATATATTCGTTTCCATTTAAATTTGGTTTCTCTGGATAGAAAATTTTAGATTTATTTGAAGCATTTTCATTATCGACTACAAATTCATCAGAAAGGATAACATTTTGAAAATTAAAAAAACATAAGACAGTTAAGTATCTAAAAAGCCTGATTAATCTAATAGAACTTATTTGTTTATTCATTTAATATTTATAGATTTAAATCCTTGAAATTTTCTAATAATTAATACAAAAATATTAGCATAATTAGTACTTTAATTTTAAATACCAGTTATTTGAAAAATATAAATACCAATCACTTTTAAATATTTCTCTAAATTTTTCTCCAAACGGCTAATAGTTTTCCTTGAAAAATTACTGCATCATCATTTAGCTCAATTGGATCATAAGCAGGATTTGCTGCCTCAAGAAATATTTTCCCTTTTCTTTTAAAAAAATATTTCAAAGTAGTTCCCAAGCCTGGAACCATTGCACTAACAATTGTTCCATTCTTTAGAGAATAAGAATCACTAATAGGCTCCATTAGAACCATATCTCCATCAGCAATGCAAGCATCTATCATTGAATCTCCGTTAACCGTTAGGGCAAATACATTTTTCTTTCTTAAAACATCAGAAATATCTAAGTTTTCTTGCACATCAGAATAAGTTTCAATTAAACCTCCTGCTGCAACAGAACCCATAATAGGCACACCCTCAATTATTTCATCAACTATTTGCATAGTTCTAGCTTTGCCTTCTTGCCATGAAATGTATCCTTTTTCTTGCAAATGTCTCAATCGACTTTGAATTGGAGCGGGAGATTTTAAACCCATAGCTTTCATCATCTGTCGAATTGATGGACTATGTTGAAAAGTTTTCATATAATTCTTTATCCAACCATAAAGCTCATTTTGAGCATCAGTAAGATTATTTTCTTCAGAAAATACCATAAAGCAAATTTATACTAATACATTTGTACCTATTAATTGTAAAATTCGCAAGCTATCTTATGTAAGAAGACAAGAAAGAAGTGCTTGTTGTACATGCATTCTATTTTCCGCTTGATCAAAAATTCTACTGTTTTTACATTCAAATACTTCATCACTTATCTCTTTAGATCTATACGCAGGAAGACAATGAAGAACAATTGCCTCTTTATCTGCTTTGCATAATAAATTACTATTTACAGTAAAACCTTTAAAGTCTTTATCTTTTTCTTCCTTTTGATTTTCTTCTCCCATTGAAGACCAAACATCAGTATAAATAACATTTGCACCTGAGATAGCGGAATTAATATCATTTGTTATTCGCAACATGTTCTTATTCTTATATAGCTCGAGTGCTTTACTAATTAATAAAGAATTTGGTTCGTACCCTTTTGGACATGCAATTCTAACTTCAACATCTAATAATGCCCCGCATAAGATAAGAGAATTTGCCACATTATTCCCATCCCCAATAAATGTCAAAACTGTATTCTCAAGGTCAGTAAATTCCTCTTTAATTGTCATAAAATCGGCCAAAGCCTGGCAGGGATGTTCTAGGTCGGTTAATGCATTAATTACTGGTTTGGATGACCACTTAGCATACTCCTCTAAATCAGATTGTTTAAAAGTTCGAATTGCAAGCACATCGCAATATCTACTTAGAACCCTTGCTGTATCTTTGATTGGCTCACCTCTACCGATTTGCGAGGTAGTAGGATTTAAATCAATTGTTGTGCCTCCAAGTCTTGACATCGCTACTTGAAAACTTACTCTCGTACGAGTAGATGACTTGTCAAAAATTAAACCAAGAACTTTGTCATTGAATTCTAAATTTAGATTTTTACTCTTTAAATTAAAAGCAATATTTAGTATGTGTATGACTTCTTCAGAAGATAAATCCAAGCTTGATAAAAAATTATTATTAAAAAGCTTTTTTGGTTTAAGCATGAATTTATTTATAAAATCATAATTCTACTATGCAGGCATTTTACTTTCAGCAAGTAAAGATTTTAAATCTTCACCCTCTATGACTTCTTCTTTAAGGATTTTTTGAGATATTGATTCAAGCAAAGATAAATTATTTCTTAAGATATTTAATGCTGTTTCATGAGCATCATCAACTAAATCTCTTACTTCTTTATCAATAGCTTGAGCTGTTGCATCGCTAACTGATCTTCTAGGATTATTACCACCTCCTAGAAATTGGCCTCCACCTTGCTTATCGTAAGCAAGAGGACCAAGAATATCACTCATACCAAAAGTACCCACCATTTGCTCAGCTATGTCAGTAGCTCTTTGTAGATCGTTTGAGGCACCCGTAGTAATTTTCCCAAATACCACTTCTTCAGCGGATCTACCCCCAAGAAGAGTAGCTATTTGTCCTTTCAGTTCTTCCTTGGAATTTAAAAATCTTTCTTCGGTGGGTAGTTGAAGGGTATATCCTAAAGCACTCATTCCACGTGGAACTATTGATATCTTAGCGACCTTTGATCCTCCAGGCATAAGATGGCCAACAATAGCATGGCCAACTTCATGGTAAGCAACGACTTTTTTCTCATCATCCTGAAGAACTCTACTTTTCTTTTCTAGACCTGCAACTACCCTTTCAATCGCCTCACTAAGATCTTGCTGCTCAACACTTTTACGTTTTGCTCTAGCTGCCAATAAAGCTGCTTCATTAACCATATTGGCTAAATCAGCCCCTGCAAATCCACTAGTAGCTTGAGCAATAGAATCTAAATCTATGGATTCAGCTAATTTTACTTTTTTAGTATATATCTCTAATATTGTCTTTCTTCCTGACAAATCAGGTCTGTCAACTAAAACTTGCCTATCAAATCTTCCTGGCCTTAATAAAGCGGCATCAAGAACTTCTGGTTGATTAGTTGCAGCGAGAACAATTACAGGTTTATCAGTAGAGGCAAAACCATCCATTTCTGTAAGTAACTGATTTAAAGTTTGTTCTCTTTCATCATTACCACCAACAACTCCCATTGAGCCTGAACGGCTTTTACCAATAGCATCTAATTCGTCTATAAAAATTATGCAAGGGGCCTTCTTCTTCGCCTGTTCGAATAAGTCTCTTACTCTAGCTGCACCAGCACCTACAAAAAGTTCAACAAATTCAGAACCTGAAATAATGAAGAAAGGGACTTCTGCTTCCCCTGCAACAGCCTTTGAAAGAAGAGTTTTTCCTGTCCCTGGAGGTCCTACAAGAAGTACTCCTTTAGGTATTCGAGCTCCAATATCGGTATATCTTTCTGGTCTTTTTAAGAAATCAACTATTTCCGTTAGTTCATCCTTAGCTTCATCAACTCCTGCAACATCCTCAAATGTTACTTTTGATTCATCATCGGGTACATATACTTTAGCTTTACTTTTGGTAAAACTTAGAGCTCCTTGAGCTCCTCCGCCTCCCATACTTCTTCTAGCAAAAAATTGTAAAACTAGAATAAAAATTAGAGGGGGAACTACCCAACTCAAGATGGTTGAGAAGAAATTAGGTTTCTTTGGGGGAGCAGCAGCGAATTCGACGCCTTTACTTTCCAACCTTTGTGGAAGGTCCATATCAAAAATTGGAGTTGTCGCTAAAATTGAAGGCGCTCCTTCTTCAGCCCCATTCAACTCATATCTAATTTGTTCTTGAGTGATATAAGCACGCTTAACTTCCCCATCATTAACCTGATCTATAAATAAGGAATATGGAACCCTAGGGATTTGCATATTTTGATTAGGGAAAAGGCTACTAAATAAGAGTAGTGCGCCTACACCTATTAAAATGATATTTACAATTCCAAATCTTCTATTAGGTTGATTATCATCTTGTCTAATTGGCATGGTTATGGTCAATTTTGAATCCATTATAAACTAAACCAAGAGGTTCCGTATCTGTCTTATTTTTTTTGGGTGAGAACCGTACGGTACTTTAACCCATTTGATTTAGTACTTAAATTTAATTTTTTAATTTATTCTTCACGCATATATCATTACCAACCAAACTTACCTGGGATTCACTAAATTTAATAACCTCATGCATTTCTCTAAATTCAAAATCACCAAGTGGAGTCTTATTATTTATTCCTCCTAAAATTTTTGGAGCAATAAAAGTTATAATTTCTTGAATACAGTTAGCTTGTATAGCAGCGGTAGCCAATTTAGGGCCACATTCCCATAAAACTTTATTACACCCTCTTTTAGCTAATAACTCGGCAATTAACTCTGGATTATCTGATGATACCTTTTCCACCTCCACGCATTTCGGAATCCTTGTAAGATAATTTTCATTTGCTGTAGAAGAATCATAAATGATTAAAGTTTTTGCCTTAATACAATCCCAAAGATTAGATCTTGAAGGCAGATCTAAACTTTTTGTGAAAACAACTCGCAAAGGCTCAGGGCTTATTAAACCTCTAGTCGTCAAAAGTGGGTTATCTCTTCTTAAGGTGTTTCCACCTATGATTATTGCATCAAATTCTGCTCTAAAAGAGTGAACTAATGACCTTGATTCTTCATTACTAATCCATTTACTTTTGCCATTTTTTAAAGCTATTCTTCCATCAATACTCATTGCCCATTTAAGAACACCAAATGCCTTTTTAGTAATGTTCCTATGAATGAAAGCCTTATTTAAATCTAAGGATTCTTTTTTGCACAATCCTAAGTGAACTAGTATTCCAGCTTCTTTAAGCATCTTTATACCTCTACCAGAGACTCTTTTATCAGGGTCTTCAATTGAAATATATATCTCTTTTATCCCAGAGGATATAACCGTTTCTACACATGGAGGTGTTTTACCATGGTGGCAGCAGGGTTCAAGATTTACATACATTGATCCTCCTTTAGCATCTTTTTTTAAATTTTTAAAAGCCATTGCCTCAGCATGTGGCATGCCAGCCTTGTAATGAAATCCTTCTGAAATAAGATTTCCATTCTTATCAAGTATCACTGCTCCCACATTAGGGTTAGGACTCGTTGTATTCTTGCCCAAAGAAGCCAAAAAAATTGCTCTTTTCATCCATTTTGTATGGCTTATATTTTTTTTAGACATCTCCAAAAAATTAAATTTAGTTTATTGCTCTCCACTCTTTAACAACAAAGGGTGGAACAGGTAACTCAGAAAAAACTCCCGATAAAGATAATCTTAATGGTCTATTTTTATCTAAATTTTTAATCAATTTATCAAGATCAAATTCTGCAGCAGCTTGTCTTCCATCATTTGCTAATTCCACATTAAGTAATGTTTTATCATCTAAAAGCCACTGCTTTCTCCCTGATTCAACCTTCAAATCAGTGGGATGATCAATTCTAAGATTTCCTGGATATCCAATTACTCTCAAGATCAATTTATCTGAATAGAGGGGTGATTTGTAAGCTACTAATTGCCAAGTTTCAAAGTCCAAATCTCTTAAAAACTCACTACTAGCATTTATTAATTCACCATTTATTTCTGTTTCTGCAACTTCTGCAGATACTTTTAATGGATTGAAGATAAAGGATAGTAGTAAAAGTAAAGGGAATATTCTTTTTAAAAAAATTTTTTTATTTAATTTTGTAGTTTTCTTCATTTTCAGAATCCATCAGGGCGTCTAAAGTTACAGCTGTTCTAACAATAGCTTGATATCTTTTAATTATTTTACGATTTTTTTCTATCACTCGGGATAAATTTAAAGTGTCTTTTTGAGAATAGCCAGATGTTAAGTCACTAGAATCTTCTTCAATAAGCTCAAATTCATCATCTTTATTAATTAGAGTTAACAATAAATCATGTAATCTCTTTCTCCTTTCAGACAATTAATTTACAATGATAACTCAGATCATAATAAGATAATTTAATAAAACATTCAAACAATTTAGTTCCTTTTCATTGAATATTGATGGCCGAAGTTAATAGAAAAATTCATGTAGTAGGAATTAATTCATATTTATTTGGAGATTTGCCTCCCAAATTAAAAGATCTATTTTTAAAGACAAAAAATATTGCAGTTCCCAATTCATATTTTAAAGAAATTAAATCATGGAGCGAAAATGATTTAAAAAAGAAATCATTTTTTTTAAGCAATAGTAATAACGCACTAATTAACTGGCTTAAATCTCAAAAAACTGATGTTATTTTAATTTCGAGAGGAGATCCACTTTGGTTTGGGATCGGGAGAATACTACTAGAAAATTTTTCAAAAGATGAATTAAGTTTCTACCCCTCAAATACTTGCATTCAATTAGCATTTAGTAAGTTAAAGATACCGTGGCAAGATACATTTAATGTAAGTATTCACGGCAGAGATTCGACTAAGTTAATTGAGGCTCTTAAAGAAAGGCCTACAAATATAGCTATACTTACAGACTCTAATCAGCAAAGTTTAGAAATAATCAAAAAAAACTTATCAGAATTAAATCTGATTGACTTCTATGATTTTTGGCTCTGTGAAGAAATAGGCTTCGACAATGAAAATATAAGAAAAATAAATCTTAAAGAACCATTACCCTCTGACATATTAAATTTGAACATTGTTGTTCTTACAAAAACAAAGAAAAATTACTCAAATAATAATCTCCCTCTTTTCGGAGTGAGTGACCATATTTTTAAAACTTTTGATGATAGACCAAATTTATTTACTAAAAGGGAGGTAAGAATTCAAATTTTAGCTGAGCTAGAGCTCCCTAAAAAAGGTGTCATCTGGGATATAGGAGCAGGTTGTGGGTCAATTGGTTTAGAAACATTAAAATTAAGACCTAATTTAGATTTGTTTTGTATCGATAAAAGGATTGGCTCAAAAGCATTAATACTTGAAAACTCAAAAAGGCTTGGGGTTCAACCAAGATTTATTCTTGAAGAAGATATAAATAATACCTTGAATAGGAGAAGTTTAGGTTCTTTTGAAAAACCTAATAGATTAATAATTGGTGGATGTGATAAAAAGACTAAACTTCTAATTATTAATAAACTAGCTCAGGCTATGAGTATTGGAGATATTATCGTTATCCCGATAATTGACATTCAAATAATTAAAGAATTGAAAGAGGCATTAGAATATAAAGATTTCAAAACGAATTTAAATTTAATTCAGACATATAAAAGCTTAAGTATTGCTGAGGGAATAAGATTAGAACCAAATAATCCTGTTTTTTTATTAAAAGGGAAAAAATAAATTTAATTATTTTTTATTTATCAGGTTTAGCCACATGGGGCAAACCCCAACCTAGTTTATTTCTTAAAACTTGGAAAAATTCATGATCTTCAAGTCTAATAAACTTTACTGAGTGCTTACTTTTTCTTATTAAAACTCTATCTTCAGGCCAAACATAACATCCAGCATTTCCATCAACAACCATTACTAACCTTTCAGGAGTTGCTGGAAAAACAGTTACTGGCTCGGAATCATTAAAAACCAATGCCCTAGATGCTAATGAATGTGGAGCAATTGGAGTTAATTGTACGACTGGGCAATCAGGAGTAATAACTGGCCCTCCAGCACTTAAAGAATATGCAGTAGAACCAGTTGGAGTAGATAAAATTACTCCATCAGCCGAGATATCCACAGGTGCATGTCGCCCTATAGAAACCTCAAAATGACACATACTTGTCAAAGGTTCTCTATGAAGAGCCATCTCATTAAGACAGAGAGACTCCCATCTCCTCTGATCATTCCTCATTACACTAATAATAAAGCAAGTTCTTTCTTCAATACCCCAATTTCCAGCAATGATTTTATCTATCGCTTCATCAAGATTTGATAAATAAGCTTCTGCAAGAAAACCTAAATGACCAGTATTTATAGTAAGGATTGGAATTTTAGCGGGTGCTGTTTGCCTTGCTGCTGAAAGCACGGTTCCATCTCCACCTAAAACGATTGCAAATTCCATTGACGAGTCAAAACCCTCAGGAACACAATTCGTATATCCCAAAGGACGAACATGTTGATCAGGATTGGCGAATCCAACCATTCCACCAGAGCTGCTAACTCTGACAACCTCAAAATTAGATTTTTCCAATTTTTTCTCAACAGAACTTGCAGTTTGAACAGCAAGTTCTTTCCCATCATTAACGATTAGTCCTGCTTTACGTACCAATCAAAAAACTAAAACTATGACTATCTTAAACTAATTTGCTGGACAATCCTAATTTAAAATTTTAATTTTACTAGAACTGTTCTAAGAATCTAAGATCATTTGTATAAAATTTTCTGATGTCGTCAATCTGATGTCTTACCATACAAAATCTTTCAACTCCTAATCCAGCTGCGAATCCAGTCCATTTCTCAGAGTCTATGCCTAATTTTTCTAAGACCTTCGGATCTACCATTCCGCATCCCATTACTTCTAGCCATTTCCCTTTCCATTGAACATCTACTTCTGCTGAAGGTTCAGTAAATGGGAAATAACTAGCTCTAAATCTTACAGGAATATCACCAAAAAAGGTCTTTAAAAAAGAAAGGACAGTTCCTCTTAAATGACTAAAATTAATATCTTGATCGATACATAAAACCTCAACCTGATTAAATACAGGGGAATGAGTAGCATCTACAGCATCTCTTCTATATACCCTGCCTGGTGCAATAATTCTTACTGGAGGAGGATTTTTTTCTAAGTACCTTATCTGTACAGGAGAAGTATGGGTCCTCAAAAGTCGATTTTCGTCTAAGTAGAAAGTATCCTGCATATCTCTTGCAGGATGATTTTTCGGTATATTCAGAGACTCAAAATTATAAAAATCAGTTTCTATTTCTGGGCCACTTTCAACTGAATATCCTAAACCACAAAAAATATCTATTATTTCATCTTGAGTTGAAATTAAAGGATGTTTATTTCCCGGGGGCGTTCCAATTGAAGGAATAGTTACATCAATTTTTTCTGTTTTAATCTTTTTATCTAAAGCTTCACTATTTAGTTGACTTTTCCTTACAGTTATTAATTCTTGCAAATTTATCTTAACTAGATTTGCCTTCTGGCCAACAATCGGTCTATCAGTAGCAGATAATTGACCCATTGTTTTCAAGATAATTGACAATTCACCTTTTTTGCCTAGCAATGATACTCTCAATTGATCCAGTTCTTCATGAGTATTAGCATTATTTATATTATTTTTTGCTGTTAGAGAAAGATTATTTAGTTTTTCCTCAATTTGACTTAATGATTCAATCTGACTCACTGATATAGTAAAAATAAGTATTGCTTTATCTTACTTAAATATCGTCCATAAATAAAATTTGTTGATATATGAAACCGTTAAATATATTAATTAGCAATGATGATGGCGTTTTTGCCGCGGGAATAAGAGCTTTAGCAAAATCAGCGCAAAAAAGAGGACATAAGGTGAAAGTAGTCTGTCCTGACCAAGAAAGATCAGCTACTGGTCATGGTCTTACTTTGCAATCTCCATTAAGAGTCGAAAGAGCGGACAAATTATTTGAGGAAGGCATTGAAGCTTGGGGATGTTCTGGCACCCCTGCTGATTGCGTAAAATTAGCACTTTCTGAGCTCTTAGATAATAAACCTGATCTAGTTCTATCTGGAATAAATCATGGTCCCAATTTAGGAACCGATATTTTTTGTTCAGGCACAGTCGCTGCAGCCATGGAAGGCACTTTAGAAAATGTTCCCTCCATGGCAATAAGTGTAGCTAGTTTTAAATGGAAGAATTTTGAATTCGCTGGAGAAATTGCAATGAATATTGCTGAACAAGCAATTAAAGATGGTTGGCCAGCTTCACTTCTTTTAAATTTAAATATACCCCCTTGCGAGAAAAATAAAATCAAAGAATTATCCTGGACAAGATTATCAGTAAGAAAATATAAAAATCAATTTTCCAAAAGAGAAGATCCGAGGGGGGATGATTATTATTGGTTAGCAGGTGAGGTAGTTTTAGATCTTAAATCAAAAGGTTATGGTCCTAAGAGTTGGCCTAGTGATGTATCTCAAATACAAGATAATAAAATATCTCTTACTCCTGTAGAACCAGATTTATTTTGGAGAGGGAATCTAGAGGACTTACCTAAAATTAATAATTCATTTGTAAATCCTTCTTAAAAGCCATAAAGAAAAGCAAAGTCCAAAAAAATGAGCAGCAATAACTTGTGTATTACTGAGAACTGATAATATTTCAAGTCCAGTAATTGGAATATCAGATGCCGCTGTTATCAATTGTCCAGTAGTCTGAGAGGATGCTTGTATAAATAGGGCACCCATAAGAGCTTGATATCCAATTAATCCAAACAAAATTCCTAATAAATCAACTACTAGTCCTCTTTTTATTAATTTACTGGTTTGTCCTCTTGATGGCCTTGCGTTGCTAGCGATTGCTCTTCCAGTTCTAACAATTAACCAACCTTGCCAAAGACTAAAAAGTAGTAAAATCAAGGATATCGTCGTAAGTGATAGACCAGGCGCTAAGCCAAGCTGTCCTTCACTATTATTTACAACATTTGAAAAAAGCAAAACAGCTGCGACAACAACACCTAAAATGGATTGAACCCAAAAGCGTATCCACCCAATTCGCCGCATTCCAAATGAAAGGGACTGAAAATCAATTTTGTCAGACATTCATTTGATTGAATAAACTATAATCTATTCAAATTTGCCATCAAAATCATAAAATTGCACGTAATCTTTTGATCTCTTTAATATCGCCATCTGAAGTTAAGAACCCTACTTCAATAGCTATTGGAAGTTTTGATGGTCTTCATGCTGGCCACAGAAAATTAATAAAAAGTGTAGTTGAAGAGAATCAATATACCCCAACAATTGCAAGCTTCTGGCCTCATCCCAGAGAAGTTCTACACAAAGAAGTGCGTCTTAGACTTGATCTTCCTCATGAAAAACTACCTATTCTTGAAGATCTCGGGATTGAACAATTAGTTCTGATTCCTTTTGACAAGGAACTATCTAAATTAAGTGCAGAAATATTTGTGAAAGATATTTTAATAAATCAATTACAAGCAAAAAACATTTCTGTGGGTGCTAATTTTAAATTTGGGTTTAGAAGAAGTGGAGACATAAATACAATAAAAAATACAATTAAAGATACAGATATAAAACTGAAAATTATTCCAATTTTAGAAGACAAAGAAGGAAGAATCTGCAGCAGTA
>NZ_JNAR01000001.1 GCF_000760095.1 Prochlorococcus marinus str. MIT 9401 | reverse complement strand
GAAAGTTTTTCCCCAACTGATTTATTAGCAACATCTCTAGGTACTTGCCTGCTAACCATTATGGCAATCAAGGCTAAATCGAAAGGATTTGATTTGAAAGGTATATATTTAAATATTGAAAAAGTAATGACACAAAATAGCGCGAGAAAGATAAAAGAACTAATAATAAATATTTTTATACCAGAGAGCACTTCTAATGAAACTATTGAATTTTTGAAAAAAGCTTCCCAAGAATGTCCAGTTACAAGAAATTTATCTCAAGAAATAGATATTAAAATTAGTTGGCATAATGAATAAATCTCAAACATAGTAATTACATAAAAAATAATGAAATACTTTATTGGAATAATGATTCTTTTATTTGGAATATGTATAATGACAGATTTGGCAATAAAAACTAGTTATACAAGGAAAAGACTTTCAAAAGGGAAAAAATAAATCTTGTAAATTTTAATATTTCAGATTAAGGAAATAGATTTATTTTTTGTACTGACAATTAAGTCATATTTAAGTTTTATTTTTTAACTATTTTTTGGTCAATCAAACTAATCAAAGGGATCATGAAATTTACATTTATTCCAACAGTGCACCATGTATAAATAATAAGAAAAAATATTTTTATAAATAAATTAGGGGGTAAGGTGAAAAATATTTTGAAAAACCCTCCAATAAATAATACCAATATTCCAATTTGAAAAAGACCTTTGATTATCCATTTAAGTCCATTTTTTTTAATGTTTATATAAAACCAGAAAAAAACCAAACTAGATAACAATATATATATATAATTTATGATCATCTTTTTGGAGAAAATCTAATAAATTTGCCTTTATCAAGGCATGATGACAATTATTACTTTTTTATCTGCTAATTTTTTTTAAAAATGGAAAAGTTATACAAAAAACAATAAAAACAAGTTATTTTTTTACTTCTTACCTCAAAACATTTTTGATTTTAGTAAATCAACTCTTTTTTGATTCACTCCCAAATCACTTTCTCCAACTCTTGATTCTGATCTTATAGATAAGATTTTTGATTCAGGAAAAAAGGATACCTCTAAGTCGTCTACATACTTCATCCATTTACTGGTAGCCTCAGCATGAAGATAATCGCCATCAATTTCTACAATCTCAGTTCTTGGAGTGTTTTCGATAAATGTTTTAATCTCTTCAAAAGGTTTCTCAATATTGTTTACCTCCCATTCTTCTCGTACACAATGTGCAATCTCTACACAAGGTTTTAATTCTACATGCGAGGCAAATGATGAAGAAGGGAATAAAAAGCTTGAACAAATTAAAATTGCTAAAAAAAGTATTTTCATTAACAGAAGAATTTAACGAATCATAATCTAACGAATTAAATTACTAATTTGTAATGTCGTATCTAATTATTTTGGAAGAAAGCATATATGTTTTTATATTCAGGAATTTAATATCTATTTCTACAAAATCCCAAAAAAAAAAGATCCCTCAGAGAGAGATCTTTTTAAAATTAATTTATATCAAGTGTTTCCTTGTTTCCACTGAAATAAATCAATTCCTCCTACACACAAATTTAATATCACACCTAAATCCAAAATATGTAATGCATGATAGGCCTCTATCTTAACTGTCACATCGCATAAAATACAAAAAGTACTCGAACATTGCGGTCGAGTACTTTTAAAGTTATCAGAAAAAAGTGTGTGAGGAGTTTCTGATATGTTTTAATTTACTCCGTAGGTAATTTAAAAGGCTACAGTATAAATTACTAATTATTTAAATCTTTCAGAAAAATTGGGCGTTGATGAAAAATATAATCAAAAACATAAAAAATTCATGAAAAGCATTTACAAAAAAATCATTTTTATTATTTCGGCAATTGCTCTTTTTTCAGTAATAGTAGGTGTTGTCAAATATTCGCTTACTTATATTGAAAATAATCCCGAAAAATACTTACCTATACAAAAGTAGGACAAAAATTAAGTATAAATTCACTTCAAAAAATCTATAAAGCGTCTTAAATATGATCTTACATTGACAGCTTGAGTCATGAAAATCATAAAAACTTCAGTTCTTAACCAGAAGAATATTCATTTAAGTCAATTTAAAAATAAGCATAAAAATCAAATACTTGAAAGTTATTGGAAGAAAAGAAAGAAAGAATGTGAAAAAAATCTTTCAAAATTTTGCTAACCGATAATTATGAATTTTATTTTTTCTTTTTTATTAGCATCTGTAATGTGGGTACAAGTTCCACAATGGGAAGCTGACTGGTCAAAATGTGCTGTAGATGTTCCCGATTCGTCATGTCACTGGTATGTAGCTGCTCCCGATAATACTTTTGGGGAAGGATTTAATTGGGAAAACGCTCCTTGGTTTGATGCTAATGGATTACAGGATGTAGCTAAGATTGAGAAAGAATCTGTAGTAGAAAAACTTCAGAATAACTAATGTTTCTATTTCATCAATTAACTTTTAAAAGTATTTAAATCTATTTGCTTAGTGGTTAACTTTTGATTAATTAAATAATATTTATGCGTTTCAAAGTAAGTCTCAAAAAAAATGGAAAGGAATTTGATGAAGTTGTTATAGCTAATAATAAAAAAGAAGCTATGGAAGTAGCTTTAAAAAACAATCCAGAAGCTCAAGCATTAAATTCTGATTGGACATTTAAGATTTAATTATTTGCGAAGCCTAGGAATTAAAAGGGACGCAACACAAATAACGCTAATTGCAGGTCCAGGGGAAAGATTAAAGACTATAGAGAGAATAAATCCAAGAAGTGAGATACATAATCCAAAAAATGAAGACCTCATCATTGCAATTCTTAAACTATGAGCCTTATTTAGCCCTAACAAAGTTGGCGTAGAAAGAAGAGCAATTACAAGAATTACTCCCACTGCTGACATTGAACTAACAATTACTAATGCCGTTGTAAAACTCAAAGCAAGATTTAATAAAGAAACGTTTATACCACTCGCGGATGCACCTTCTGGATCTAATCCAACATAAACAACCTTTTCATATCCAAAAGTCATTAAAAGTATAAATACTAAAAAAGCAATTATTGTTCTAAATAAATCTCCAAAATTTGCTGTTAATAAATCGCCAAATAATACTGCCTCCAAATCAATCCTTATTCCGAGTAGAGGGATTATAAGGACTCCAAACCCAAGCATTCCGGCTAATATTGTGTTCATTATTGCTTCATAGTTTTCACTCTTTTTATTAGTTAAACTTTCCGCAATTACAGAACCTAAAAGACCACTGATAACCCCACCAATTGAAGGATGAATTCCAAGAGCTAAGGCTAAAGCAAGTCCTGGCAAAACGCAGTGAGAGATCAAATTTACTTGAAGTAATCTCCTATGTGTTATTAATACAGTTCCCATCGCTGGACATAGAATTCCTGAAAAAATAGTTATTATTAAAGGAACAAGCCACCAACTGCTATTAATAAAAGACATTAATCTAAAGATTCGGTATGATCAAAAATACGGGACAAAAAAAGATTTCGGAAACAATGGTAACTAAGCCTGACATTACCAAAAGACAAGAACAACTTCTTGAAGAACTTAATAAATGTGAAGATGAACTGAGCGGTCAAGAGTTGCATAGACAATTGATTGAAAGCGGAAAAGCTATGGGACTGACAACTGTTTACAGGAATCTTCAAGTTCTTATAAAGCATGGTTTAATTCGTTCTAGACATCTCCCAACAGGAGAGGTTCTTTACACTCCCGTAGATAGAGACATTCATCATTTGACTTGTGTTCAATGTGGTGAGACATCAAAAATGGAAGGGTGCCCTGTAAAAGATATTCATACACCCAAAACAAATCCAAAGAAATTCCAATTGTTGTTTCATACCCTGGAGTATTTCGGACTTTGCCAGAATTGCTATCAAGCACAAAGTTAAAACTAAATATTTTTTTAATCACAACAATTATTATCCTCAATTGAGCTGATATTTATATCCTCTAATTTATCTTTTATAGAATCAGGGCTTCCAGATGCCAATACAGCTTTATCCAAAACAATAACTTGATCATAACTATTTAATGAGGTACCCCAATCATGACTACTTACCATTAAAGAAAGACCAGCATCAGCAAGTTGACGAACAATTTTTAGAAAATCCTCCTTTGCAGGTGGATCTAAAGCTGCACAAGGTTCATCAAGAAGATAAATTTTTGCTGGAGACATTAAAGTTTTGGCTAATAAAGCTCTTTGTTGTTGTCCCCCAGATAAAGAATCAAGCCTTCTGTTAGCAATATTTGCGATGCCGACTCTTTGCATTGTGGCCTCCAATTCACAGCATTTATTAATCCATGCATTAGGGTTGGCAAGAAGAGCTTTTATTTGAAAAGGGCTATTACTTTTTGATTTTGAGTATTTTATTTGCCCTAATGAAACTAGTTTTTCCACAGTTATTGGAAATTTCCAATTCATAGAGCTTCTTTGTGGCATAAGTGAGACTTGAGATCTTTGTCTAGTTAACTTCTCTCCGTCAATTGTTATCTGACCATTATCCGGAATACATTGTCCCTGCAATATTCTTAAAAGAGTAGATTTGCCAGCTCCATTTGGACCAACTAGCGCTGTTAGAGTTCCAGGTTTAATCTCAACAGAGACCTTACTTAAAACTGGCTTACTTTTTTTTGTGTATGAATAGGTTAAATTTTCAGCGACTAAAGTAGCCATTAATTAATCTTTAAAAAAAAGTCACTTTATAAGCTTACCAATAATACAAGTTTCATATTATTTTCATAACATTTGATACCTTTACTTGATTTAAATAATGGAAATGATTATCATTTTTAAGTGCTTAATAACTCTTTATGTCAATTCTTAAAAGACTTTTAACAAATAATACAAGTTCAAGTAATTCAATTATCAAAAATTCCGTGTTAGCTGGAACAATAATATTTTCTGGTTTTGGCCAGGATATTTTGGCTAAGGGAAAGTCTTACTTAGCAGTAGAACCACTAGTCTGTGATTTAGTTAAATCAATTGCACTACCTTCAGACGAGGTTACATGTTTAGTAGATAGAAAGCAGGATGTTCATGACTTTAAGATCAATCCAAGACAAGCTCAATTACTTAATAACGCCGATAAAGTATTCACTCTTGGTAAAGAAATGACTCCAAGTATGAGAAATTGGGAAAGCAAAAAGCAAACAGTTGTTATAGGTGTTAGCGCAATAGATGTAGATGACCACTCTGATCATGCGGGACATGATGATCACGCTGAACATTCAGCTAAGATAGATGACCACTCTGATCATGGAGGTCACGATGATCACTCAGATCATGGTGGACATGATGATCACGCTGAAGGAGCTTTCGAATGGGCAGGTAAATTCCAGTTATCTAAAGGATCCTACAAATGGTCATTTGCAAAAGTCGATGGCGAATATGCAGATCCTGCAATGAAAATGGTAATTCTAAAATCCAATAACATAGAGGGATCCGAAGATTTAGCTAGAGAACTATTAGGATCTAGATACTCAATAGGAAGAAAAAATAATGGGACTCTGACTGCAAGTAATAAAGCTTTCGTCCTTAACTTTGATCAACGAAAAGAAACCACAGTTTTTAACGTGGAAATTAAAGAAGATGGTCAATACACATTTTTTACTGAACACATGCCTTTTGAGTTTGAGGCAAATGAACACTTTTTTAAAGACGCATTGAATAGTGATGTAGAGCCGATAGCACAAGTACCAGATGAAGGAGAGGGGCATCATCATCACCATGGAGGACTAGATCCTCATATTTGGCATGATCCACATAACATTATAAAAATGGGAAATGTTATAAACGAAAGTTTAAAGAAAGATGCTTCAAAGAGAAGCCTCAGAAAGCAAATTAATGAAAGATTTGAAAAGGCTGATTCTATTTTGGAAGACTTGGATAGTTGGATCGTCGAACAAGTAGGCTCTATTCCTGAGGAGAACAGAGTAATTGTGTCTAAACACAAGTCTATGGAATACTACGGGGATGCTTTTGGTTTTGAAACCATTAGTTTACTTGACGTTCTTGGAGACTCCTCAAGCTTAAGGCCGGAAAATATAAAGTCTGTACTTGAAGAACTCAAAGAAGATAATGTTTTGGCTCTTTTCCCAGAGCAAAAACCTGCTTCTAAACTGTTAAGAAATCTAAGCAGACAAAGTTCTATTCCTATTTCTTCTGATCAAATATTTGTTGATGGATTGATGATGGATGGTAATACTGTTTCAGTAGCTGTACACAACACTTGTACAATTGTTGATTCATTAGGTGGAAACTGCGATAAAGAATCTGGCTCCAATCTTGAGTCTGAATGGTACAAACTTTCAGATTAAATTTTTCTAATAAAAACGGTTTTCATTTCTTATCATAACTATTATTAAACTATTGTTTATTTAGTAAAAATCAGTAAATGAGCATCAAAGATAAAGTTCCCGTTACTATTCTCACTGGATTTTTAGGTTCAGGGAAGACTACTTTGCTTAATAGAATATTGAGTGAAGAGCACGGGAAAAGAATAGCAGTAATTGAAAATGAATACGGTGAAGTGGGTATAGATCAAGGGCTCGTAATTAATGCCGATGAAGAAGTGTTTGAGATGTCAAACGGGTGCATTTGTTGTACTGTTCGCGGCGATTTAATAAGAGTCCTTGGCAACCTTATGAAAAGAAGAGATAAGTTTGACTATGTTTTAGTAGAAACGACAGGATTAGCAGATCCAGGCCCAGTTGCTCAAACATTTTTCATGGATGAAGAGATTAGTTCTGAATTCACTCTTGATGGAATTGTGACTTTAGTTGATGCTGCCCACATTGATCAACAGTTAGGCAGGAGTGATGAAAGTTCAGAACAAGTTGCATTTGCTGATGTTCTTGTCCTTAATAAAACTGATTTAGTATCTGATGATGCACTAGATACTCTTGAATCGAGATTGAGAGATATGAACCGAATGACCCGAATTATTAGAGCTGAGAATGCCAAAGTACCAATTGAAACAGTATTAAATCTAAGTGCATTTGATCTTGATCAGATCCTTAAACGCAGGCCAACATTCCTTGAACCAGAATATCCTTTTGAATGGACAGGTGTTTACGATCTTGATGCAGGTAAATATGAATTAATGCTAGAAGAAGGACCCGATCCAGAAATGTCCTTAGTAGCCCTCGCTAACCAAGGAGAGAGTGAAGAGGAACTTAAAGATGGTGCTGAATCCTCCGTGAGACTTTATGCAGAAAAAGCTAATAGTTTAGTTCCTGGAAATACCATCCCATATGGAGAACATATAAATCTCAAATTAGAGGATAAAGGAAATAAATCCTTCATCCTGAACATAGAAGAACCAACAAAAATAGGTTTGTTTACACAGCACACCGCTGAAGAATTCAAGATGAAAGTCATTAAAAGTGACGTAAATAAAGAGATTCCATTTAATACTGAAAGGTTCTGGCAAGCAGAGCATGAACATGATGATGAGGTAGGCTCAATTGCTATAGAGCGTTTTGGAGATGTTGACCCAGAAAAACTAAATACTTGGATGGGAAGACTTCTCTCAGAAAAAGGAGTGGATATATTCAGAACTAAAGGTTTCATAAGTTACTCAGGTAACCCAAGGAGAATAGTTTTCCAGGGAGTTCACATGTTATTTACTGCACAACCTGATAAAGAATGGGGTAACGAACCTCGTAGAAATCAACTTGTTTTTATCGGTAGAAATTTAAATGAGAAAGAGATGCAAGAAGGCTTTGATAAATGCCTGATATAGAACCATTTAGCCCAAGAGGCATGTTCCATGAAGGATGGACTGCTGAAGTTAGCGATTACGCCATAGCATGTGGCTGGGCTCTTAAAGGAAAACAATTTATTGTTGGCGACGTGGCAGGAGGTCTTTTTTCGTTCGAAGGAGATACTGGAAAAATTATTTGGAAAAAAGAAAATACACACTCTGGTGGTCTATTAGCAATGGCAATTCATCCAGAGGGTGAAATTTTTGCAACATCAGGTCAGGATGGAAATGTTCAAATTTGTAATTGCCATGAAGGTAAAGTTATTAAAACACTTGATCTTGGTAAGAGTTGGGTGGAACACCTCAAGTGGTCTAATGACGGTTTATTTCTAGCGATAGCTTCCGCAAAAAAAGTATATGTTTTTAATGAAATTGGAGAAGAGAAATGGATCTCAGAAGATCATCCAAGCACAGTAAGTGCAATAACATGGTCAAATAAAAATGAGCTTGCAACTGCATGCTATGGCAGAGTGACATTCTTTGACATTGTTAATAATAAAACGAATCAAAAACTTGAGTGGCAAGGATCATTGGTCTCTATGGAATTAAGCCCTGATGGAGATATAGTCGCCTGTGGGAGTCAAGACAATTCAGTTCATTTTTGGAGAAGATCAACAGGAATGGATGCTGAAATGACTGGATACCCTGGAAAACCAAGTCACCTTTCTTTTGATGACAGCGGAAAATTACTAGCCACTAGTGGCAGTGAAAGAATTACAGTTTGGAGCTTTATAGGCAATGGTCCAGAAGGGACTATGCCAGGAGAGCTATGTCACCATACAGAACCTATTTCGAGCCTAGCCTTTTCAAATAAAGGTATGCTTGTAGCCTCAGGATCTAGGGATGGTTCTGTTGTCGCAAGTTTCCTAAAAAATGATGGTAATGGAGATCCTGTTGGGGCTGCATTCGCAGGAGATTTAGTAGGGGCAATATCATGGAGACCTGATGATTGTGCACTTGCAGCAGTCAATGCAAAAGGTGTTGTAAATGTATGGAAATTTAAAGTTCGTACTAACCTTTTTTCAAAGGGATTTAAGTAAAAAGTAGAAATTTATTAATTACCAATAGTTAGCTTTTAAATGTCTTTCCATACAAATGACCTCACAGTCATTATCTATACCTTTTGGGTGAATATCGCAATATGAGAGACATTGAAAATATTCGTCTATGGGGTTTGATTTATCAGTTTTACCAACTTCTTTCGAATGATTCATAAAAGATTTCCTCAATTATTTAAAATTAAGATAGACGAATTAACTATCAAAAGAAATAAGCAAAACTTACTAAAAATATCTTATAAAAATTAGCACAATTGATTACTACTCTCGGACATTTTTAATTAAAAAGCAATGCGTATAAAAACGGATTGTCTTTAGAGAAATATTTTCCTAATTTTATATTGTTGAGTTCTAGGAGGTCTTTCAAAATGATCGATAGCCTGCCTGAAATTTCGGAATAAACCGAACTAATTTAATTAACTGCTCCAATTATTTTTTATTAATGTCTAAGCTTCCTTCTTCTGCATCGTTTAGGTGCCCTTTAAGAAACAAGCTTAATTCTAGAGTTTTTGCCCCAGTTAAAGACAATTAGTTAATTTTGGTGAGCATTAGCTTAAAAGAAGTTAGCAACAAGGATCCATGATTTAGGTGCGTTAATAACTTCAGTAAAAAATATAAGTAAGAGATAAAAGAGGGCTTAAATTAGCCCTCTTTTTTTAACAAGGTGATTTTCTTCTAATTTTATAGATAATGATTAAAACAATAAAATTTAAAAATGGTTCGATATTATTGCCCATATTGCAATCCTAAATATCAATTTCAAAAACAATCCTTAAAAGGTAATTTGATTTGTGGATTATGCGGAGAGGATCTCGTAAAAAAACCATATATTAGGTTAAACCAGATAATCGCTTTAGTTGCTGCTTCATCATTACTTCTACCGTTGATTTATACTTTTATTTTTTTAATAAAAAATCAAATAAATCCTCCTAATAAAAATTATCAAGCAAATGGAAATTTAATGATAATTATCAAAGAACAAACTTCATAAAACAATTAAAAAAATCTCAAGAGGTCAACCTCTACAAAGTGATTTATTTAAACAAGAATTTTTACTTTCAATATTTATTTGATCATTAATATTTTTTAATTTGTTTTTATTACTTATTACTTTAACTTTTTGCCTACAATGTTCTTTGCAACCACCATTAAATAAATTATGCGCGTATAAACTGGAACTATTAATAAGTAATAAAAGAAAAATTATTTTATAAATTTGATTAAAATAAGAATTCATTTTTTATTATGATTTTTCCAGAATTAGTAAATAAATAATATCAGTTAATTCCAAGGAGTGTTTATAAGTCCCCAGATATCGAAGAAGAAAAATAAAACTGCAATAACAACAAGATCCCATGCTCTTTCCCTGAAAGCCCAAGGCGCAATAAAAACTTCCCCAAGTCCGTGAAGTGCTGCCCCTACTGGTAGATGATCAAGAACCAGCAAACTATGAGAGAGGATAAAAAGAAAGCTTGCGAAATATCTAAAAAAAACAAATTGCCAATTACTAGAACTCATGCTTTTTAGATTTTTAAGAAATATACTTCAATGATCAAAATAATGATATAGATCTAGTCAAGAGATATTATTTTTGGTAGCCATAAATACGAATAAAGATATAAAGCTAAAGTAAAAGTTACTAAACGATGAAATATATGTTTTCAAGTTATCAGCCTAAAAATAGCTTTGATGAATATTTTAAGGACAATGTTAACTCTGCTAGAGAAATATTGATTCCACTTCTTTCATCTTTAGATAATATGGGACTTGAAGAATTAAACAGGAATCACTCTGCCGCAAAAAAATTATTACTAAGACATGGTGCAACTTTTAGATTAAACGATACTGGTTTAAAAGGTACTGAGAGAATATTACCTTTTGATCCACTTCCCAGAATAATTAGTAAAGATGATTGGGTAACGTTAGAAAAAGGCCTAAAACAAAGGCTTGAGGCAATTGATTTATTCCTAGATGATATTTATAATTCTCAAAAAATAATAAATGATGGAATAATTCCAAGAGAATTAATAGAGAGTTCAGAAGGTTGGAGACCTCAGTTGATAGGTTTCAAACCTCCACTAAATAAATGGTGTCAAATTTCGGGACTTGATTTAATAAGGGATAGAAGAGGAGATTGGCATGTTTTAGAAGATAATTTAAGGTGCCCTTCTGGGGTTGCTTATTTTTTAGAAAATAGATTAGTTATGAAAAATATTTTTCCTAATCTTTTCTCAGGAAGAATAGTAAAACCAATTGACGAATATCCATCATATCTTTTAAAAACTCTTCAAGAACTTGCTGTTTGGACTGACACTCCCAAGATAGTGCTGCTAACTCCAGGAATTTTTAATAGTGCTTATTTTGAGCATAGTTATTTAGCTCAAGAAATGGGCATTCAATTAGTTCAGGGTCATGACTTAGTTTGTAATGATGATTATGTATATTTAAAAACTACCTCAGGATTAAAAAGAGTAGATGTCATTTACAGACGAATTGATGATGATTTCTTAGATCCTCTTAATTTCAGAAAAGATTCTTGCCTCGGTGTTAGCGGATTACTTGATGTTTTTAAGGCAGGTCATGTTGCTTTAGCAAATGCTCCTGGGACTGGAATAGCAGATGACAAAATGATTTATTCTTTTGTGCCAAAAATGATTAAATATTATCTTGATGAAGAAATTATTATTAAAAATGTAGAAACGTATATTTGTCATTATCAAAAGGATCGTGAATATGTTCTAGAAAATTTATCAAAATTTGTTGTTAAGTCTGTCGCAGAAGCTGGAGGTTATGGAATGTTAATTGGCCCTCACTCAACAACGAGTGAGATAGAAGAATTCGCTAATAAAATTAAAAATAATCCTAGAAATTTCATAGCACAACCAACATTAGAATTATCTACTGTGCCATCGTTATGTGAAGGAGAACTATATCCATGTCATGTTGATTTAAGACCATATATCTTAAGAGGAAAAGATTCATGGGTAAGCCCAGGCGGGCTTACGCGAGTAGCATTAAAAAAAGGATCATTAGTCGTTAATTCTTCTCAAGGTGGAGGATGCAAAGATACATGGGTTGTAGGTGAATAATATGCTTTTAAGTCGTGTAGCAGAATCTCTTTATTGGATCAATCGTTATTTAGAACGTGCAGAAAACATATCTCGTTTCGTGGAAGTAAGTGAAGCAATGTCATTAGATTGTCCGCCAGGAAGTGCAGAGCCTTGGCTCCCCTTAATTGATGCTTCAAGTGATAGAGAATCTTTTGATAAAAGATTCCCAGAGAAAAAACCTGACGACGTTATTAATTTTTTAATAAGAGATCGTTTAAACCCAAACAGTATAATTTCTTGCATTCAAATGGCAAGAGAAAATGCAAGACAAATCAGAGATGTTATGACCACAGAAATGTGGGAACAGATTAATATTTTATATTGGAATATGCAAGAAGGAGAAGCAATATGGAATAAACCAAGACAAGAACAATTAAGTGAGATAAGGAGGGAATGTCAACTTTTTTATGGAATTACAGATGCGACTCTAAGCAAAGACCTCGCCTGGAGATTTAGCATTCTTGGTAGATTGATCGAAAGAGCTGACAAAACATCAAGAATTTTAGATGTTAAATATTATTTACTCCTACCCAGCTTAGATGAACTTGGAGGAGTTCTTGATGAGCTGCAATGGATTGCACTTTTACGTTCAGCTGGAGCTTATCAAATGTTTAGGAAAGCAGTGCAAAATTCTATAAAGCCTAATTCAGTTGCGAGATTTCTTTTACTTGATCCAATTTTCCCTAGATCAGTAAGATACTGTCTTGATGGGATAAGCAATACACTTAAAAAGATAGATACCTCTCCAAGTTTTGAAAATCCTTCAGAATTAGAATGTATGAGAGGTTTGCTTAAAGCAAAGTGGAGTTATATCAGAATTGAAGATATAATAAATGATGGTTTACATGAAGCAATCGATTCATTGCAAATGGATTTAAATAAATTAAATGATCTCATTCAAGAAAAATATTTTATTAATTAATAAGTTTATTAATGAGAATTAAATACATTCACAAACTTGAATATAAATATGAAGACCCTGTTCAATTAGGCGAGCATAGATTATGTATAAAGCCAAGGTCAAATGGATTCCAAAAACTAAAGAATTTTGAATTAAAAATAACCCCAGAACCAGAAATTATTTATCCATTACTTGCTGCCAGCGGAGAAGAGATTAACAGAATCAGATTCAATGGATTAACAGATAATTTAATTATTGAATCAATCAGCGAAGTTGAAACCACTAAACATCCAAACATTATTGATGGAGTTAAAAATAGAGATTTAACATTACCTTTTTGTAGAAGTATTATTAACAGAGATTTGCAGGGAGCATTAGAGGGATGGATGCCTAATGGGCAACACGACCCCTCTGCTGTAGAACTTGCCCAAGAAGCCCTAGCAGGAAGCATTAATAACGCATTATCATTTACCTACCAGCTAATAGAGATTATTCAAGATCGGGTTAAATATACCAAAAGACATACAGGTCCAGCATGGCCCGCTAGCAGAACACTTAGAGAACGTATAGGTTCATGCAGAGATTTAGCAATGTTGATGGTTGAAGCTTGCAGGTCTATAGGTATCCCAAGTAGGTTTGTAAGTGGTTATCATTTTGAAGATCCGTTACCCTCAGAGTTGGATTTACACGCTTGGGCTGAATTATATATTCCAGGTGCTGGTTGGAGGGGTTTTGATCCCAGTGGAAAAGGATTAATAGATGAAAGATATTTAACATTGGTATCCTCTTCAAAATCTAATTTAACCTCTGTAATTACAGGAAACTTTATAGGAAAAAATAATTTAGAAAATACTTTATCCTGGGAAATCAAACCTCTTGAAATTAAATAAACACTAAATTTTTAATCTTATAAAATAACAAAAAAAATTTCAATAATAATATGTTTCTTTTTTAGTGTTAATTGATACGTTCTTGGATATATATATCTGTTTTCATTTGTTTAATCTTTAAAGAAAATTGAACTCAAGTTTAGAAATTCCAGTTATCAAATCAAACAAATCGAAAATGTTTGAATTGATAAGTTATGAAAAATTTCGCGATACAAAAGATGTAAAATTTTTTGATATTAGTGTAAATGAATCAAACTATAGAGATCTAGTTATTCACAATGGGTCTGCAGTTAGTCCTCCCAATGATGAAGAATTTAAAAATTGGCAATTTTACATCCATCACAATCAAGAAGATAATCTACTTGCTATCTCCGGGGGAAGAACATTTTTTCTTGTCAATTTTGGCTGGGATTATCCTTTTTATAAAGTTAGATTAGATTCTTGCGGATACATTTTAAGAATACCTAGAGGAACTTTTCATAGATCAGTATCTGACGAAAACGGTTCCATAGTTTTAAATCAAGCCATAAGAGATAAAGAAGGTACAGTTGAATCTGAATTCAAGGTTACGAATAGCAGAGATAACAAAAAACTTCTAGATTGTATAACCAATTTAGAGCCTAGATTCAAAATTTATAGTGTTAAATAATTTTAAAAAGGAGTTCCAAATTTAGTCATCAATTTTAAAAATTATCTAATTGTTATAAAATAATAATATTCGGATTTTCTAGTATGAAATTTTTTAGTTTTTTAAAATATCTTTTATGCATAACTTTTTCTTTCTTAGTTTTATCATCTCCAGTTTTTGCTGGGGCAAATGTAGCTGTTAAAGGCGAGGGAGATGAAGTTCCAAGTTATGTAAGATCTAATATTACAGGTTTTGATTTCCATGGGGAGGATCTTCATTTGTCATCTATAGCTGGAGCAGTTGCGAGAGACGCAGATTTTAGTGATGTTGATTTGCATGGGACAACCTTAACTCTATCTGATTTAAAAGGTTCTAATTTAAATGGAATCGACCTGACCGATACTCTTTCTGATCGAGTTAATTTCCAAAAAACAGATCTTAGAAATGCTGTTCTAATAAATATGATCGCATCAGGTAGCAGTTTTGCAGGAGCTCGAATAGAAGGGGCAGATTTTTCTTACGCTATTCTTGACAGCGAAGATCAAAGAAATCTATGTGAAATTGCTGATGGGATCAACCCAACAACAGGTGTTTCAACAAGAGAAAGTCTTGAGTGCAGTTAAAACAAAAACCATAAGTAAATTTACTATAAATAAACTTTCTTACCATTATTAAATTTATAAATCCTTTGTTCATCATCTTGAAATATCATTTCACCATTTAATTTGGATTTCTTAAATTTTGAAAGCCTTGCTCTGTGAATATTAGATTTCCTATTAATATTTTCTTCGTTATCATAAATCCCAATATAGATATTTATATTAGGGTTTGAAAAGGTTTTTTCTTCCTCTCTTAAAAAAATTCTTTCAATATTTGTTTGCGTGCTTTGAAGTTTATTTTTAAATTTATTTAATTTTAAGTTCTTTATTTTTTTAGATTTAATTTTTTTGTAGACCCAAAAAATAACCCCTAAAATTAGAAAAAATAAAAATATATTCATTAACTATTTAATTTTTATTTTAATATCTACGCCTAAGTTACTTTTAGTAGTTAATATTTCTTTTCTTAAGATTCCATAAGTAAAAATTCTAGATAAAGTTTTCAAAGATTTAAAAACCATAAAAACAGTAAATAAAAAGAAAACAATAATATTTTCTACAAGAATATTTTTATTTTTATTATCTAGATTGCTCATGTAAGTGCTAATTCAATTATTTTTCATCATTATTTGCATATGGTCCAAAAAATTCACTAGCATCTCTCCCCATTACTTTAGCAAGATTTAAACTTTTATCTATATCCCATTTAGATGCCATTCCATAAAGAATACCCGCAGCAAAAGAATCACCACATCCATAAGAATCAACTTTTAGTTTTTTGTTTTTAAGAGCCTTATATCTTCCTCCTGGGAATATAATGCCTCCCTTCTCTCCCTCGGTTTTAATAGTATATTTGGGTTTTAACGATAATTCAGAAAAAGAAAAAACTTCTCCGGGATCAAGATTACTGCCTATTAATCCATCTAAAAGAACATTTGAATTATTAATTGTATTTAATCCTACCCTTGGTGTTGTACACAGTATTGAAGCCGATCTAGCCATTTTAAAAATCTCTGAATCAGATGCAGTAATAAAAATTCCGTCCATTTTTTTTAAAATGTTCCATTCTAAATTGTCTTTATGAGTTGGAGCTAACCTTTCTCCAATAACTGTTATTGCTCTTTCACCTTGAGAGTCAATTAAACTAAATCCTCTTCTAGTTGGTTTATCACGCCAAGCTACATGTAACTTAATTCCCATATTTGAGAGAATCTTGAAACACTTATCTCCATAATCATCATTACCTAATGACGTAAAAAAATGAATTTGGTTTGAAGTTAAATCAGAAAGTATTTTCGCGATAATAGATCCACCACCAGCTGGATAATCAAGGGACTTTTCAGAATGAGAAATGACTCCGGGTTTTGGTAATTGATCAACCTTTAAAAAATTTATCCACTCAACATGACCAACAACGGCAAAATTTAAATTTCCTTTTTTAAATTTATAGTCTTCAACTTTATTATTCTTTTCAACAACCATAAGCTTTTAAATACTATTATTAAAAGAAATATTTTTGACAAGTGAATTCATTTAACATTTTAAAAGATAATAAACAGATACTATCTTTTCTTTACCTTTTTCTATCAATTTTGGGGGCTGTTCTCCCAATGTTGGCAAATTTCGAATTTGCTAGGGAATATGGAAACAGCTTTGATATAAATAACTTCATTTCTTTAGCGAATGCAAACCCTGCAGCTCAGTCAATTTCTAGAGACTTATTAGTAGGTGCAAGCGCTATTTTTATATGGATAGTAAATGAATCAAAAAAACTAAACATGAAGAATATGTGGGTTGTATACATTGGAACTTTTCTTATAGCCTTCGCATTCTCTGCACCTTTTTTCTTATTTCTAAGAGAGAGAAGAATTATTGAATTAGAAAAGATTAATTAAAATAATCTCTTAAATAGAATTGTAAATGCAATAAAGCAACAACAAGAAATTGAAAGCCAGATTATTGAAGCATAACCAAATAGATCTAATATGCGTCCTGAAATAAATGGTCCAAAGAAATAACCCATAGCAAAACATTGTGATAGTAGAGCAAGTGCAAAACCTTTTTTATTTGAAGGAGCTATTCTGAAAACGACATCTGTTGATGTTGGAAGAAATGAAGCAGTCCCTAAACTTACTAAAATCAATGCCAAAGAAATCAAATAAAACGCTGGGATATTTAAATAACTAGAAATAAATAATAAAAATGAAGCGAAAGAGAAATTTATTAAACTAAATTTCAAGCCAAATAATCTTTCTTTCTTAGATATCCAAGAACCGACAGGCCATTGTAAAAACAACAATAAAATTAACTGAATAGAAATTATAAGACTAATAATTTCTTTGCTTAATGCCTTACGAAATACTCCACCTTTAACAAGATCCAGAGGCAAAGTTACTTGTATCAAGGCTAAAGAGGTAGTTATCAATAAAATAGATAAAATTATTATTGTTGAATTTTTATTCCATTTCAATTGTCCCTGATTAATTGGATCAACTAATTTTTTTTGAAAATTTTCTAAGTTTCTTTTTATAGAAGAACTATTTCTAGATATTAAATTCGTGATAACTAACATACAAAGTACATCATTAATAAAAATTGACTTGGAATACAAAAAATTCGTCATATAGCCCCCTAAGAAAACACCTAGAAATATTCCTAAAGCCTCTGAACTCCTAACAAGAGCATATGCTTTGCGGGTTTCGATAGGATGGCAAAAATATGGCACCCCAAACTCAGCAGCAGGCCAATATATTCCTGCAGCAGCCCCAACAAATGATTGTCCAATTATGTACAAAAAAGTATCTCTTGAAAAAATAAGACATAAACTAGCGACAATACTTAGAATTGAAGAAGTAACTATTGGAAATTGAATTTTCCCAGTTTTATTAAGATAATTACCTGTAACGAGTCTTGTTACGGTTCCAATTATTGCTGAAATGGTAAACCCCAAGCCAATATCTGTTGCCGATAATCCTATGCTATTAAAAATAAGTGATGTTAAATAAATAACACCTCCCGCTCCAAATGCAGCATAAAATCTTATCTTGGTTATTAACCTCAAATGATATGGAAATTGAATCCACCAATTTTTGCTAATTTGTAAACTATTTGGACTAATCACAAGTGAAATACATTTTTATAATTTTTTTTAGTTTTTGTGGTTTATTTTTTAATAATGGTTTAAAGGCGGCTGAAAAGATAAATATTAAATTTGAAGAGATGGAAATCCCTCTTACTATAGAACAATTATCAAAATTAGAAAAATACAAAGATGATTCAACAGAATTAATAGATTGGTTAAAAAAAAATGGATTAATAAGAGTTTTTGAATTATCAAAATTTTTAGAATTTCCAGTTTTCAAGGAAGAAGGATTAAATAGAGAGATATTAAGAAGTTGGATAGGGCGTAAAATTCTTTCAGAATTAAGCAAAAGTATTAGAGTTCCAAATGACAATAATGGAACAGAAATATATAACACAATAGAAAATTTATTAGATCAAAAAAAAGAAGTTTCAACTTTAGACATCATAAAGGCATTACCATCAGAAGAAATCTCACTAGATATTGATAATTTAATTTTAATAATTTCATCTTGGAAAAATGAGTTATCAATGCAACAAGAACTTATATCCAAATTAAATAAACTTGAAAGAACGAATCAAAAGGCCTTCGAAAATACTAAAACAAAATCAATTCATGATCCAATAAAAATTGATAAAAAAATTTATGCTCCTCACAGAGTGAAACCTTTTGAAATTGAAATATGGAAAAGTAATAAAACAAATGATGATAAAGAACTGATAATTTTTATGCCTGGTCTTGGAGGCGAAATTAATAATTTCAAATGGATAGGCAACGAATTGGCTAAAAGAGGTTGGCCAATATTATTCATAGATCATAGAGGGAGTAATTTAGAATCATTAATAGATGTACTCGAAGGTAAGGAAACAATACCAAGCAGTGCAGACTTTTTCTTATATAGAATTAAAGATTTAGATGCTGTATTAAAAGCTCATGAAAATGGGGAGTTTGGTTTACCTAATGACTCTTATATTTTAATGGGGCATTCACTTGGTGCTTTAATAGCACTTTTATATGAAGGCAATAAACCTACAGATCAACTAGAGGACAAATGTGATTCTGCATTAAAAGACTTTGCGCTAACAAATTTATCTAAATTACTTCAATGTCAGTTGAGCGAAATACCATTCCCCAAGAAAAATAATACTAATAAGGCCAGTGCAATTATAGGTTTTAATTCATTTGGCAGTTTAGTATGGCCAAAAGAAAATAGTTCTGGCATAAAAACACCAACTCTTCTAATAGGTGGTACGTATGACCTTATTACACCATTAATGAATGAACAATTTAGAGTTTTTTCTGCTTTAAATAATCCATCAAATAGATTTCTAATTATTGAAGGGGCAAGTCATTTCTCTCCCATAAGAATTAATAAAAGCAATGAAGAAAATAATGACGTCTTCAAAATAAATGAATCTTTTATTGGTTCAGAGCCAATATTAGTACAAGATTTATCTGCGAAATTTATAGTTGAATTTTTAAAAAATATTAAAGGCCAAAATATCCCCACGGTATTTAAAAACCAAAGAGATTTAGGACTTGATTTCCATCTTTTAGATCTTGAAACAATAAAAGAAATTTCCGAAAATTAGTACTCTATTCGTGGATCTAAATATGAGATTAATATATCCACGAAGAGATTTAAAGAGACTATGAGCATAGAGGTGAAAATTACAATTCCTTGAACCAAGGTATAGTCTCTTTGAGAAATAGCTTCATTTAATCTTAAAGCTATACCTGGCCATGAAAAAGTTACCTCGAACAATAGAGCACCTCCTGCTAATGAAGCCATAGTCAAGCCAGAAATAGTGAAAATTGGCAATAAAGCATTAGGCAATGCATGGTTTAAAAATATTTTTTTCTTTGATATTCCTCTACATATAGCAGCATTTACATAATCACTTTTTAATTCCTTATCCAAATTTACTCTTAATGAGCGGCTGAATATACCACTTAATAAAAAGCCAAGAGTAATAGAAGGAAGTGCGAGATGATAAAGACTATCTTTCAAAGCAATAATATTATTTGAAAGAATACTATCTAAAACTAGAAAACCTGTAATTTGAGGTTGTTGCTGAAATATTGGAAATCTACCTCCAATTGGGGAAATATTAAAGAATACAGAAAATAATAATTGCGCTATCATTGCCCCCCAAAAAGGAGGGATAGCATATGTAGCAATTCCTAATATTCTCGCAATATAATCAGTCTTTTTCCCTCTATTTCTTAAGCCTATTAATCCTAATGGGAAACCTATTAGTGTGGCACATAATATTGAAAAGAATCCAAGCTCAAGACTTGCCGGGAATGACTTAATAATAATATTTAGGACTGGTTCTTGGGTACTTAGAGATTGGCCAAAATCTAAGTGCAATATATTTTTAATATACGAAAAATATTGATTTATTAAAGGTTCATTTAGCCCCAATTTATTTCTTAGAAATTCCCTAGAAACCTCATCTGCGCCAGATCCAAGTATGGCATCGACAGGATCGCCAGGCGCAACTCTTAATAAAATAAAAACTAGTGAAGAAATTATCCATAACATTATCGGAATTAATGATATTTTTAATAGGGAATAATTTAGTAGTTTATTTAAATTTCTACTCATTAATTAACTCAAGATCACTTAATGAAATAATTCCTGCACCATTAAAAATAGGTTTTGATATTTTATTTTGAGACCATGCTTTTTGAGAGGAAAACCAAATAGGAATATAAGGTATTGAACTTGCTGCTATTTTTTCAATTTCAACAAGTTTTTCTAATCTTTTAACTCCACTTTTTTTTTCACTCTCAAGAAATAAACTTTCCACTTTATTAGATCCCCAAAAGCTACCACTATAAACTGATTCTCCTTTTTTACATATACCATCAACTATTTCATTACAACTTAAAAGAGGGGTGAGATAGGCCTCTGGATCTGAATAAGCCCCAGTCCAATCGAGAATAACTGCCGTATAAATTCCTAAACTTAGATTCTTGTAAACTGTTGTAGATTCCACACTATTGAGCTCAATATCAATACAATCCTTCAAATAAGATTTAATTTCTTCTTGCCATGTAAGAGCAATAAGCTTGTCAGCTGGTACATTAGATCTATAAGTAAGGGGTATTTTTAGAATATTTCCATTGCAATAATTTTCTTTTTGCAATAACCTTCTCGCTTCTAAATAATCATATTTTGGCCATAGTTCTTGATTATCTTTTTTTAATATCGGAGGAATAATTGATCTAGATGGCTTCCTTAATCCATAACTTACTTTCTCACTAATCAATTTTCTATTAAGACTTTTTGCCAGAGCCATTCTTAAATTAAAATTACTTAAGGGATAAGAACTAGTTTTAAGGCTTATAAAACTTAATTCAGTGAAAGGGCTATTACCTTCATTAAACTGTTTATTTTTGCTTAAATTATTTAAGCTTTTTCTCTGACTATCATCAATTGAATTTGATAAAAGAACGTCAATTTGTTTACTTTTTAAAGCCCCAAAAAGAGAAGATGAATTTGAATATCCCACAAAATTAACGCCCTTATTTAAGGGCTTTTCACCCCAATAATTCAAATATGGATCAATTAATTGAACTTCATTAGAAAAACTGGTCAGCACATACTTGCCAGTACCAACGAATTTTTCATTTAGAAACTTATCAGAATATTGTTTATAAAATGTAGGAGATATTGGAGTTAAATTTACAGATGTGAGTAAACCATTTAAAGAACTTGATGGTTTATTCAAATTTATTATGACTGAATATTCACTCGGCGTTTCTATTGATTTAATCTTATTTCCTAAAATATAATTCATCGTTCCAATTCTTTTGAATCTATCAAAGGTAAACTTTATAGCATTTGAGTTAAATGCAGTTCCATCGTGAAAAAAAACATTCTTTCTTAAATTGATAGTTATTTGAAGTCTATCCTTTGAAATAATTGGCATCCCCGAGGCCAATTCAGGGATTAATTCTCCATCAGAATTTAATTCATATAATGTGTCTCCTAGAGAACTGATTAATTGAATTGCTTTAAGAGTATTTGCTCTAGCTGGATCTAAAGATTCAATTTTTCCAGAACTTGCTACTATAATTTTTTTAGATATTCTTTTTGAACCGCAAGAATTCTGTAAAAAAGAAATTAAAATTATAAATATTGATAAAACAACTTTTTTTTTCATATTTCATAATTACTTAATTTTTCTGAAGAATTATTTGAACAAAAAATTTGTAAGGTTATTTGACTTATTTCTAAAGCAAATGTTTTTTTAGAATTACAGGCAAAAGGCCACTCTCTCACCCAACAAATTTCTTTACCTAAATTGAGACCAATTACTTGAAAAGTTTTATTGCTATTTTTAATTTTTATACAAGCACCTTTATAAAGGTTTTCAGAAAAAATTAAATTATTATTTTCTTTATTATTATCTAGTAGTTTTGAATGAATCATTAAGGCGCTAAAACGAAACACTTACTTTCTTCGGTTTAACAAGCTATAAAGAAATTTGCAAACTATTTTTTTAAATACAACTTAATTGACTTGCAATAATTTTGACTTCATTGAGCGAATTTATCTCATCTTTCGATCTTTCAAAATCTCCATTATTCACCTCATGAGTAATAACGACAATTTCAGCCTTGTCCTCACTTGCATCAAGTTGAACAATTGATTCGATTGACACATTATTCTTCCCAAAAATATCTCCAATCTTTCCTATGACACCTGGGCTATCAAGACAAATAATTCTAAGGTAATTTTTTTTATTTATTTGTGAAGGTTCAATGATATGACAGTTTCTCCAGAAATAAAAAGATAATAATGGATCGATTGAATTATTATTTTTTACTGAGGCGGCATGCAGATTTAATATATCTGATACTACTGATGCAGCAGTTGGGCCACTCCCTGCACCTGGACCATATAACATTATCTCTCCAAGAGGATCAGCCTCTATCAATAAGGCATTATTAACTCCCTTAACTGTTGCCAATGGATGAGATTTTGGAATCAAAGAAGGTCCTACCCAAATATTCAAAGAAAGGGAATCATTAGTATTAATTTGTCCCCTTTCTGAGAAAGCTATAAGTTTTATTTCAAACCCTAATTTATTGGCATATTCAATATCCTTTAGATTAATTTTACTAATGCCCTCAGAATGAATCTCCTCTCTTTTGATTTTCCCTCCAAATGCAAGTTCACTAAGAATTGAAATCTTATCAGCAGCATCATGACCCTCAACATCTGCAGTTGGATCAAATTCTGCATATCCAAGGCTTTGGGCCAATTTTAAGGTCTCCTTGTAATCAGCTTTTTCATTTGCCATCTTGGAAAGAATAAAATTTGTTGTGCCATTTATTATCCCAACCATTTTTTTTATGCTGTTACTTTTTAATGATCTTTTTAAGGGTTCAATTATAGGAATTCCCCCGCAAACTGCCGCCTCTGACAATATATAAACTCCTTCTTTAGAAGCAGTTTTATATATTTCTTCTCCATATCTTGCAATGACAGCTTTATTTGCTGTAACAACAGATTTACCTAATTTTAATGATTGCAGAATAATATCTTTCGCTAAATCAACCCCACCCATGACTTCAACAATTACATCTATGGAGGGGTCATTAATTAATTTAAATGGATCATCAGTTAATAAATTATTATCTAGCTCAATATCTCTTTTTTTATTAAGATCTTTAACTGCTATTTTTGCAATTTCTATTTCTTTTAGAATTGGATGTGAATCAACCTCAGAACATAATATTTTATAAATCCCTGAACCTACAGTTCCAAAACCTATAATCCCAATTCTGCATTTTCTCATTTTTTATTTCTTTTAACTTTGAGTTTAATTTTATATTATTAGGCCTACAAAAATTCATTTGCCTGAGACTGCATTTTCAATAAAATGTTTAAAAAACCATTTGATCGTGAAGGAGTTAGGCTTGCTTTCAAACCAGTATCTTCTATAAATTTCTTATCTATTTCAACAACTTCATTTGGTGTTAACTCATTTAATCCACTTATTAAAAAGGACAACAAACCCTTTGTTATAAGAGCATCAGAATATCCTTCCCAAAATAATTTACCTGCTTTAAAAGTTGCCTTAACAAAAACTTCTGAAACGCATCCCTTAACTTTATTTTCTTCAACAAGGATTTCACTATCTGGTTCTTTCAGTTTTTTGCCTAACCACAAAATGTATTCATATTTTCTTTTTGGATCTTCTGATTTCTTCAACTTTTCAACTAATTTTGATAAATTATTGTATTTTTCGTGATTTTCCATTTTTTAAAACTATAAATTAATCACTTTATGAGTCTTCTATTATACAAATATTTCTTTTTCTGTGATAAAGCCCGATAAAGGAATATCCCACTCAGCTCTGGTTAATGGAATCGTACTTATACAATTAGAAGTTAATACTCCAATGCATGGAATATTTCTCCAATCATTATCTCTCCTTAATTTATCAAAATAACCTCCTCCATAACCTAATCTTGTTAAATTCTTATCAACGGAAAGACATGGTACAAATATCATACTTATCTGCAAATGACTTAAAGGAGAAGAGTTTTTTGGACTTAATATCCCTTCAGAATCTTTGGTAAGAGGTTTTTCATCCCATGGATAAAATAACAACTCTTTTTTATCTTTACATCTAGGCAAAGCTAAAGTGAATTTTTTCTTGAGACTCCTTATATCAACCTCATTTTTTAAAGGCCAATATATGGCTATATAACCAATATTTTTATATCCCTTAACAAATGAATCAATATATAATCCTACATTCTTTTCTACATTCTCTCTTTGGTTAAAAGAAATCCCATCTCTAAGTTTTCTAAACCTATCCCTCTCCAATTTCTTATTTTCAAAAATCTTCATTATAAATTTTCAGTTAAAGCCATCCTCATTTAGTTTTGTGAGTGCTATAGCCAATGCATCTGCCGAATCATCAGGTTTTGGGGGTTTATTAAGATCTAAGTTATACATAACAGCATCAAGAATATCTCTCTTAGATGCCTTTCCAGATCCAGCAATTGTTAATTTTATCTGAGCAGGTGAATACTCACTAACATGAATCTTTTTAGAGGCCAATACCATCATAATCACTCCCCTAGCCTGCACTACACTAATGGTAGTACTTGACCTGTAAAAGAAAAATTTCTCTACTGCCGCTGCAGTTGGGTTCCAATGATTTATTAATTCATTAAGATCTTGGAATATCTCATAAAGTCTATCTTCTTCTTTTTTATCTTTATCTGTTTCAATAACGCCGCAATCTAATAATATCTTTCTTTCATTCTCTATCTCAATTATTCCATAACCAACTCTAGCTAATCCAGGGTCAATCCCAATTATTCTCACTGTTATTAAGCTTCAGCAGACAATTGAAATTTTGAAAGATTTTCTTTTTCATCTAAATCAAATACTTTACAAAAAGCTTGAATAACTCTTTCGCCTGAATCAACTTGTTCTAATGGATCTTTTCTAAGTCTATGTCTTAAAGAACAAGAAATAACCCTTGCTATATCATCTTCTTGAACTTCAGTTCTGCCTTCAAATGCTGCAATTGCCCTTGCAGACCTATTTGTAACAATATCTCCACGTAAACCATCCACATCTAGTTCTCCGCAGATTGCAGAAATATTCAATCTTAAGTCATCATCCATTTGAACAGAATTTAATATTTCTTGTGCTTTGATAACTTTTTGTTGAAGTTCATCCTGTTGTTTCTCAACACTTAATGAAAACTCATCAGGATTATCATCAAAAGAAGTTCTTTGATCAACCACTTGAACTCTTAATTCAGCATCTCTAACTGTCTTAACTTCAACACTCATGCCAAACCTGTCCAATAGTTGAGGTCTTAATTCACCTTCTTCTGGATTTCCTGAACCAATAAGGACAAACCTCGCAGGATGTCGAACTGAGACCCCCTCCCTTTCAACTGTATTCCATCCAGAAGCTGCCGAATCTAAGAGTACATCCACTAAATGATCATCAAGTAAATTCACTTCATCAACGTATAGTAAACCCCTATTGGCTTTTGCTAATAGACCAGGTTCGAATGCCTTAACACCTTCGCTCAATGCCTTCTCTATATCAATGGTTCCACAAAGCCTGTCTTCAGTAGCCCCTAAAGGCAAGTCAACCATAGGTACTTGTCTTTGAATACTCTCTAAATTTTCTCCTTGAGTAATTTTTTCCAAAACTTCTTTACTTTGCAAATCAGGATCGACTAGTGAGCTATTATATGGATCGTCTTTAACAACATCGATTGCAGGCAACAAATCAGCTAAGGCTCTTATTGTAGTTGACTTTCCAGTCCCTCTATCACCCATTATCATCACTCCTCCAATTCTTGGATCAATAACATTTAACAAGAGAGCCAATTTCATTTCTTCTTGACCAATTACTGCTGTAAAAGGAAAAACTCTTCTTTTCTTGGTTGTAGGCACAGTTTTAGTTTTCTTAAATATTCAAATAATCAATAGATGCTACTTCAGAAAATGTTTTTAGTAAATATCCCTATCAAATTAAAACAACATGCGAATAATAACTAATCAAATTTATACTTACTTATTTTTTTTTGAATTGTTTAAAAACCAATTTATTTGATGGACAATTCCTCTTAAAACATTTACTTCGTGCATTGATGTATTAGTCCTTAAAATAAAATTCTTAAATTTACTGATTTTTGCCTTGGAGGTATGTTTTAAGAGATATCCAACTCGCAAAAGCATTTCCTCTATCTCCACAAATGTATCATGTACTTCTTTCGATGATGCCAAGTTAAAAACTTTTAATTCATTATTTAAATTCTTTTTAGAAGACTTATTTAATTCATACAAAACTATTGAAACAGCGTGAGAAAGATTTAATGAAGGATTATTCTGAGAAGTTGGAATATTAAAAGTTTTATTTGCTAGAAGCAATTCACTGTTAGTTAAACCTCTATCTTCTCTTCCAAATATAATTGCTAAATTATTTATCTTCTTAAAGGATAAAGTCCAATCAAATATATCTTCAGAGGATGCAAAAAATGAATCTTTATTTACATCAATCCTTCCACAAGATGCTAGAACCAAATCACAATCAAAAATTGCTTTTTGAAGATCATCAAAAACTTTACAATGTTTAAGAAATTTTTGGCCTTTAAGAGCCATTTTTTTTGCTTCTAAAGAAAATATGTCGCACTTAGGAGAAACAATTCTTAATTCATCCACTTCAAAATTACTGCATAACCTAGCAACGCTTCCAACATTTAAAGGACCATTTGGTTCAACTAAAATTACCTTTAAATTAGAAAAATTTTTTACCAAAATTATTCAAGGCTATGAAGATATTTTAACAAATTGGACATATTTGCAGGATCAATTTCAAAACTTGGCATGGGAGGAGTCAAGCCTCCTGTAACTTGTTTTATTATCTCTTTATCATTCAAACGTTGAGTTATTGAGTGTAAGTCTGGGCCCACTAATCCTCTTGCTGTAATTCCATGACATCCAACACAATTTACCTTAAAAAGAGCATCTCCTTCCTCAGCAGAGCCATTAAGCTCAAGAGTTTCAATAATATATTTGTTATTTTCATGATGATTTACGAAAATTATTGAAAAACAAATCAATAAAACTCCAAATACAACAAAAACAATTTTTAAGAATTCTCCCTTAAAGTCCCTTTCTGCTGCAGTTGATGAAGATGTTGACACAAAAAATAGTCTCTATGTAACAATTGTGATTAAGAAATTCAAAAAAGGCAAAAAAATGATCGAGCCTCTTCTTTGTGGAATTGTTTTAGGTTTAGTACCAATAACTCTTCTTGGCTTATTTGTAAGTGCATGGAATCAATACAGAAGAGGTTCAGGAATGCTGGACATTGATTAAAAATGTTAATCTTGACTGCCCATAATTTCTTACATCTATAGTTTCCCACAAAGTACTTTTTTTAATAAAAAGATTTGGAGAATGTTCACAAATAACTGTTGAATCTTTTTTTAAAAGATTACAATTAAATAACTGATTTAAAACTAATTCATGGAAATCAACATCGTATGGAGGATCTAGATAAACAAAATCAAATTTTAATTTGTTTAAATCAAAAACTTTTGATGATAAGTTTCTCTCATAATTTGGTTTAGTCCATTTCAATACGTCTTTACAAATAATTTCGATATCATTTCTCCTATTCTCAATATTCTCCAGCGAGAGTAAATTTTCTAAGCAAATTTTTGAGTTGATTTTGTTTTTTTCAATTGCAATTATTTTGCTTGCCCCGTGATTATAGGCTTCACAAGATATAGCACCTGTTCCACTAAACAAATCTAGCCAATTACTATTTTCAACTCTATTATTCAATATGTTGAATATAGCCTCTCTAACTCTCAGAGTTGTAGGTCTCGTATAAATATTATTTGGACTTTGGAGTTTTTTACCACCTATTAATCTTAAGTTTGTCTTCATCTCTAAGAATCTTTTAATGAATATTCCTTAGCCATCTCCTCAAAAGTTTTTCTCCAGTTTTACCAGATTTTTCTGGATGAAATTGACAGGCCAATAAATTATCATTCTCAATCATCGCTGTTAATTTGACAGATCCATAATTAACCTGAGCTGCAATAATATTAAAATCATCAGGGATTGCATGATAAGAATGAACAAAATATACCCAATTATTTAATTCTTCTAACTCTAATAAAGTGTTTTGTTTTGTTGGTAAAAGTTGGCACCAACCCATGTGAGGAATCCTTTGATTAACTATATTAGGAATTTTTTGTATTTTTCCTTTTAAAATCCCCAGTCCTTTAACATTCCCTTCATCACTAGATTCAAAAAGGAGTTGAAGACCTAAACAAATTCCTAAAAAAGACTTTCCACTATTGATCCATTTTTTTAAATCAGTTATCAAATCCGTATTTATTAAGTTTGTCATAGCCGGATCAAATGCTCCAACTCCTGGAAGGATTATCGCCTTACAAGCCTTCGTTTCACTAAAATTTTTAATTAAAAGTATTTCTTCTCCAAGACTTTCTAGAGATTTTGTCACGGAATGAATATTACCCATCCCATAGTCTATAAGTCCAATTTTATGCAAAGCTATATATCTTAAAGATGCTTAGATAGAGTGCTTGATAGAGTTGCTTTTGGTACAGCTCCAACAACAGTGTCTACTTTTTGACCACCTTTAAAGATCATTAATGTTGGAATACTTCTAATTCCATATTGACTTGCAACATTTGGGTTCTCATCAGTATTTAATTTGAAAACTTTAATCTTGCCTTCAAAGTCTTTTGAGATTTCTTCAACAACTGGTGCAACCATCCTACATGGACCGCACCATGGTGCCCAAAAATCAACTAATACTGGTAGATCACTTTTCAGTACATCTTTATCAAATGAAGAATCAGTTACGGCTGGAGCTGATGACATAATTTAAATATTCCTTTTAAAAAATTTAGCAGGCAATTCTTTTAAGTGATGATTTCATTACAGATTAAATAATATAAGTAACAAAATATCTAAAAAAGCCCGATTAATCGGGCGATTTAGTGTGTGAGGAGTATGGGGTTTCCCCCATCATTCAATAATAACTCGTAATGCGAAATTTGTTCAATTAAATGCATAATTCGCTAAGGTTTAAATTTTTTTTATAAAACTATTTACCCATTCCAAGCTGCTGGGCTTTTTGATAAACCTTACCCTCTGTAAGAAGAGATGGTGCAATAACTATTTCAACTCCTTGCATTTCCTTAATATTTTTAGCCCCAAGTGTACTCATTGATGTTCTAATAGCCCCTAACAAATTATGTGTGCCATCATCTAGCAAGGCAGGTCCTTTAATAATTCTCTCTAAAGTTCCTGTAGAACCAACTTCAATTCTTGTACCTCTTGGCAATATAGGACTTGGAGTAGCCATACCCCAATGAAACCCCTTACCTGGAGCATTTGAGGATTTTGCTATTGGCGAGCCAATCATTACAGCATCTGCGCCACAAGCTAAACATTTACAAATATCTCCGCCCGTAACAATACCTCCATCTCCGATTATAGGAATATAACGACCACTTTTTTTAAAGTAGTCATCTCTTGCCAAACTACAATCAGCAATAGCAGTTGCTTGAGGGATTCCAATTCCTAATACCCCTCTTGAAGTACAAGCAGCTCCAGGACCTATACCAACCATTAATCCTGCGACTCCTGCCTCCATAAGAAGTTTAGCAACTTCGTAAGTAACACAATTGCCAGCCACAACTGGGACTTTCATAGATTGACAGAGGTCTCTGATATTTAAGGTTTCATTACCTTCCATACCAAGATGTTCGGTTGAAACAACTGTACCCTGAAGGAAAAATAAATCTAAATTGGAATTATTTAGTGTTTTTTTAAATTTTATGGCCGCTTGAGGAGTTCCACTAAACGCAGCAATACCACCTCTTTCTTTAACCTCATTTATTCTCTTTGAAATTAATTCCTCCTTAACGGGTTCACTGTATATCTTCTGCATTAACGGAACGAAGTCATTTTTACCTACTGATGCTATTTGATTTAATATTTTATCAGGATTTTCATATCGTGTTTGTATACCCTCCATATTTATGACCCCCAGGGCACCTAATTTGGTAAGTTCTACAGCCGTATTAACATCAACAACGCTGTCCATAGCACTTGCCACAATTGGAACTTCTCTCTTTAAATCACCTATAAACCAAGAAGGATCAGTTAAGTCGTAATCCAGTGTTCTTTTGCCTGGGACTAAAGCTATTTCGTCAATGCCATAAGCCCTTCGGACTTTTCTGTTTAAACCAAGTTCAATATTCACGGAATTTATCAATTATTTTGATTAAATTAACAACTAAAGGGGTAATAAGCCAAGGTTTATTCAAAAACAATAGTTTTTTTTTTAATTTGTGTGTAAATGTGAGTATTTGAGAATTAAAATATTCTTTTTTTTTATTCATTATGTCAATCAGGGATTATTATTAAAGAAAGATTTTTTGTATGTCTGATATTATAGGTTCCGAGAACTCTGAATTTAGTGAAGATAATGATCGAATTATTCAGACTGATTTAAGAAATGAGATGTCTCGCTCTTATCTAGAGTATGCAATGAGCGTCATTGTTGGTCGTGCTCTTCCAGATGCGAGAGATGGATTGAAGCCAGTTCATAGGAGAATTCTTTATGCAATGTATGAACTTGGCTTAACTAGCGGCAGGCCTTATAGGAAATGTGCGAGGGTTGTTGGTGAAGTACTTGGTAAATACCACCCACATGGTGATACTGCTGTCTACGATGCTCTAGTTAGGATGGCTCAAGATTTTTCTATGAGGATGCCTCTTGTAGATGGTCATGGAAACTTTGGTTCTGTAGATAACGACCCTCCAGCAGCAATGAGATATACGGAATCTCGTCTCAAGTCTCTAACTGATGAAAGTTTATTAGAAGATATTGAATCTGAAACTGTAGATTTTGCCGATAACTTTGATGGTTCTCAACAAGAACCTACAGTTTTACCTGCAAGAATTCCTCAACTACTTTTAAATGGATCATCTGGTATAGCTGTTGGAATGGCAACTAATATTCCGCCACATAACTTGGGAGAATTAATAAATGGTCTCAAATCAATAATCAAAAACCCTTCAATTCAAGATAGAGAACTTTTTGAACTAATTAAAGGCCCTGACTTCCCCACCGGTGGTCAAATTTTAGGAAGAGAGGGTATTAGAGAAACTTTCAAAACAGGAAGAGGTTCAATAACTATGAGAGGGGTTGCAAATATTGAGCAAATCAAGTTAGCCGGTAGAGCAGAAAAAGATGCAGTAATTATTTCAGAACTACCTTTTCAAACAAATAAGGCAGCTTTGATAGAGAGGATTGCAGATATGGTTAACGAAAAGAAATTAGAGGGTATATCAGACATTAGAGATGAAAGTGATCGTGATGGAATGAGAATTGTTATCGAGCTTAAAAGAGATGCCTACCCACAAGTAGTTTTAAATAATTTATTTAAGTTAACTCCTCTTCAAAATAATTTTAGTGCTAATATTTTAGCCTTAGTAAAAGGAGAACCTACAACTCTTTCACTTAGAAAAATGCTGGATGTATTTCTAGATTTCAGGGTAGAGACAATAAGGCGAAGAACCCGATTTTTATTAAAAAAGGCAGAAGAAAGAGATCATATTGTTAAGGGACTTTTATTAGCCTTAGGAGCTATGGATGAAATCATCAATTTAATAAGATCAGCTAGAGATACAATTACAGCTCGAGAAAAATTACAAAATGATCATGAATTATCTTCCACTCAGGCAGATGCAATTTTGCAAATGCAGTTAAGAAGATTAACAGCCCTGGAAGCAGATAAAATTAAAGCAGAACATGATGAATTAACTCAAAAAATCAACCAATATCAGGAAATTTTAAATAGTAAAGAAAGAATTTTTGAAATTATTCTTGAAGAACTTAATAAAATTGATGAAAAATTTTCTACTCCCAGAAAAACAGAAATATTAGATTTAGGTGGTGGTCTTGATGATATTGATCTTATAGCTAATGATAGATCAGTAGTTTTATTAAGTGAAGCAGGTTATCTAAAAAGGATGCCTGTTAATGAATTTGAATCTACCAGTCGTGGGTCAAGAGGGAAAGCTGGCACGAAAACACAAGGTGGTGATGAGGTTAAATTATTTATAAGCTGTAACGATCATGATACTCTTTTACTCTTCAGTGACAGAGGAGTCGCTTATGCTCTCCCAGCATATAGAGTTCCTATGAGTAGCAGAACCGCAAAAGGCACTCCATCAGTTCAACTTCTCCCAATACCAAGAGAAGAAAAAATAACTTCACTAGTCGCAGTAGATTCTTTTGGTGAAGATTGTTTTTTATTAATGTTAACCAAGGCTGGATTTATAAAAAGAACTTCACTTTCTGCTTTTTCAAAAATTCGCTCAAATGGACTAATAGCGATTAATCTTGAGGATGGAGACGCCCTTACATGGGTTAGATTATCAAAAGAAGGAGATAGTGTCTTAATTGGATCAAGAACAGGAATGGCTATTCATTTCAGGTTAGATGTTAACGAATTAAGGCCACTTGGGAGAACCGCAAGAGGTGTTAAATCTATGAATCTTAGAAAAGGAGATAACCTAGTATCTATGGATGTTTTGACATCTGATTTAGTTGATCAATTAACTAAAAATGAGGATCTCACAAAAGAAATTGATGAAAATCTTGAGGTTAACTCCTCTAAAGGTCCTTGGGTATTAATAGCCAGTGCTTTTGGACTAGGGAAGAGAGTACCTGTAGCGCAGTTCAGATTGCAAAAAAGAGCAGGGATGGGGTTAAGAGCGATAAAATATAGAATTCAAGATGATGTATTAGTTTGTTTGAAGGTCCTAGGAGAAGGAGAAGAGCTACTTTTCGTAACCGAAAAAGGTGTAATAGTTAGAACAAACGCAGACAAAATTTCTCAGCAATCTAGAGCAGCTACTGGAGTAAAATTACAAAGACTGGATGAGGGTGATCATTTATCGGAAGTTGTATTAGTTCCTCGCGAACAAATAGAGGAACCAGATCAACTTAACTCAGGTGAAGAAAATTGAAAGATAAATGGTTAATTAAATAATATGGAAATACTTGATATTTTAATTTTAGGTTCCGGTCCTGCCGCATTATGTTTAGCTTCAGAATTAGCAAAGCAGAATCTTAAAATAAAGGGAATATCAACTAAATCTCCAAATGAAAAATGGGAGAATACATATGGTATTTGGGCATCCGAATTAGAAGAATTAGGATTAGAATCTTTGTTATCTCATCGCTGGTGTAAAACAGTTAGTTTTTTTGGGAATGGGGAAAATAAAAAAGAGGATACTCCAACAAAACATAATTACGATTATGGTTTAATAAATCAAGAAGCCTTTCAAAATGAACTTTTAAAAAATTGTAATGGTATTGAATGGTTGAATGAAACAGCAAAAGATATTAAAGAAAAAAATAAACTTTCTGAGGTTATTTGTTTTTCAGGTCTAAGAATAAAGGCAAGGTTAGTTATTGACGCAAGTGGTCATAAAAGTAATTTTATAAAAAGACCAGTTCAAAATGAAATCGCTCAACAAGCTGCTTATGGAATAGTGGGTAAATTTTCATCTCCACCTGTTAATAAGGAACAGTTTGTTTTAATGGATTTTCGTCCAAATCACTTAAACGACGAGGAGAAGTTATCCTCTCCTTCCTTCCTTTATGCAATGGATCTAGGAAATGAAACTTTTTTTGTTGAAGAAACCTCATTAGCTAGTTATCCAGCATTATCGCAAGAAAATCTTAAAAAAAGACTTTTTAAAAGACTGAATAGTAAGGGTATTAAGGTAAGTGAAATTTTTCATGAAGAGAATTGCCTTTTCCCCATGAATTTACCCCTCCCATTTAAAAAACAATTTGTACTTGGTTTCGGAGGAGCCGCCAGTATGGTTCATCCTGCATCAGGATACATGATCGGATCTTTATTAAGAAGGGCTCCACTCCTTGCAGAAAAATTAGCAATCTTTTTAAAAGAACCTCATCTAAGTTCTCTGGAACTAGCTACGAAAGGCTGGAATATACTATGGCCTTACGAGTTAACTCAAAGGCACAAACTTTACCAATATGGTCTTAGAAGATTAATGAGTTTTGACGAAAGTAGATTAAGGAGCTTTTTCTCAAATTTCTTTAGATTATCGACCAATGAATGGGTAGGTTTTCTTACAAACACACTTCCACTTCCAAAACTAATTTACGTGATGAGTAAGATGTTTATAAATTCACCTCTAAAAGTAAAACTGGGAATGCTAAAGTTAAATTAGTTTTTTTATATTCGCCAATCATCAATATTAATTTCTGGGAAAACTTTATCTTCTTCCTCAATATCTTCAAGAAATTTTAAATTAATGATTGAATGATTTTTAATCATTTCAACCAATTTCCAGAACCTGAATAAGTGCTTTTCTATCCTCTCCTTTGCAAGCTCAGTTGTAGTTCCAGCTCTTAGAATAAAACTCCAATCAGATGACTCAGATAAAAGTAGTTCTCTTGCAGCTTGCTTAAAGAGTCTTAGTGATAAATCATTATTAAAATTATTCAAGCATAAATCAACAAAGGTTGAGCCTGCTTTTGTGATTTCTGGAACGATCCATGCGTTTGCATCATTAATCCAGTAATTGTGGTAACCACCTTGTCCCCAGCTTGATGGCGATGGATCACAAATCTGAAGATTTGGCTTTTGCAATAAGAATTCCTTTAAATTTGTGAGCTTAATTGAATATTTACTAGAGTTCTTTAAAATATTTTCTATAAAAAAAGGTCCCTCATACCACCAATGACCAAATAACTCTGCATCAAATGGGGCTACCAATAAAGGCTTAAAGGAAGAGGATAAAGTTAGTTTTTCTAATTGTTTGGATCTCTCTATAAGATAAGCGTCAGCATGCTCTTCAGCTTTCTTTTTTGCTTCATTTTCTAGGTAAAACTTCTTTTTCCCTAGTGGTACGTTTTCATCTGTAATCTTATGAAACTTTAAACCCAAAGGTCTTTTTGTAGAAATACCTTTATTTTGGAGCTTAGAAATAGGCAATTCCCAACCCAAATCCTTATGAAATTCACGATAAACTTTGTCACCCGGGAATCCATCCCTAGCAGACCAAACTGGCAGGGTTGACTCACTATCTCTTCCAAAGAATGCAACTCCTTTTCTCGAGCATATTGGAGCGTAAACACCATACCTAGGCCTTGGTGTAGAATTTAGAACCCCATGACCGTCCAAGATTGTATATTTAATTCCAGAATTAAATAATATCTCATCTAAATTTTCATAATATGCACATTCAGGTAACCAAATACCTAAAGGCTTTGTTCCGAAAATTTTTTCATGATTCCTAATTGCAGTATTAATTTGTCCTTTAACAGTTTCGCGATTCTCCCTTAGAATTGGCAAATATCCATGAGTAGCCGCGCAGGTAAGAATATCTAAATTTCCAGATTTATTTAAAACCTTAAACTTCTCAATTAAATTTCCAGAACAATTTTGCCAATATAGGTATTTATCATTAAGATTTTTTATTAAAAATGTAGAGGCATTTTTTTCTTCTAGTGGTAGTTCGTTTAAGAAATCATTCCTTGTTTCGATCCAGCTTGGGAAAGTTTCCTGAATTTGTTTACTATTTAGAAGTGATAATAATGTTGGAGACAAACTAATAGTAAGTTTTGTATTTTCAGGATTTTCATTTCTGGAAGATTCTATTGATTGAAGTAGTGGTATATAACATTCCAAAATAGCCTGGAATAACCAATCCTCTTCTAAGGAGTTTTTTTCATTTTTTCTGACATAAGGAAGATGAGCATGTAAAACTATCGCTAACTGTCCTAAAACATTTTTTTTGGGGTATTGCCCAGTCATACCTTTTATAGTTTATGCCTGAAATTCTATAAAAAATCAAAAATTAACCTTTTATAAAAAGGAAGCTTTTATCCTATAAAGAATACTTTAACAATCTAAATATTTCATTTTTTTTTCAGAATTTTAACCAATATTGTTAAGTTACAAACTTCTAGCAGATTTTATTATGCAAAATCTAGTCAAATTTTTTTAATTAGCTTAATATAGGCTTATATTATTCCCTTTAATGACGAAAGATCCTGGGAGAATTTTGATATTTGATACAACTCTTCGAGATGGAGAGCAATCTCCTGGTGCCAGTTTAAACCTTGAAGAAAAACTTGCTATTGCCCATCAATTAGCGAGATTAGGGGTAGATGTTATTGAAGCTGGATTCCCTTTTGCAAGTCAAGGAGATTTTAAAGCTGTTAATAAAATTGCTCATGCTGTAGGAAAAGAAAATGGCCCTATAATATGTGGTTTAGCTCGTGCGTCTGAAGGAGATATAAAAGCATGTTACGAAGCAGTAAGTCCAGCTCCTAAGAAAAGAATTCATACTTTTATTGCCACAAGTGATATCCATCTTAAACATAAACTTAAAAAATCCAGAAAAGATGTTCTTCAAATAGTTCCAGAAATGGTTAATTATGCAAAATCATTGGTAGATGATGTTGAGTTTTCTTGTGAAGACGCCTCAAGGAGTGATCCTGATTTTTTATACGAAGTGATTCAAATAGCAATTTCTGCAGGAGCTACAACAATAAATATCCCTGATACTGTTGGATTTACAACTCCTAGTGAATTTGGCAAATTAATTGCCGATATAAATAAAAATGTTCCAAATATTGATGAGGCAGTAATCTCGGTGCATGGTCATAATGATTTGGGTTTAGCAGTAGCTAATTTTCTAGAGGCAGTAAAAAATGGAGCAAGACAACTAGAATGTACTATTAATGGAATTGGAGAAAGAGCCGGGAATGCCTCTCTAGAAGAATTGGTAATGGCACTGCATGTTAGGAAAAGTTTTTTTAATAGTTTCTTCAAAAGAAATCCAGATTCACCAACCCCTCTTACGGCTATAAGGACAGAAGAAATAACAAAAACCTCTAGACTTGTTTCCAACCTAACTGGAATGACTGTACAACCTAATAAAGCAATTGTTGGAGCCAACGCTTTTGCACATGAGTCAGGCATTCATCAGGATGGGGTTTTAAAAAACAGACTAACTTATGAAATTATCGATGCAAAAACTGTCGGTTTGAGTGATAACAAAATATCTTTGGGGAAACTTAGTGGAAGAAGTGCAGTAAGAGCAAGATTAGAAGAGATGGGATATGACTTGAGTCGAGAAGATTTAAATGATGCATTTGCTCGATTTAAGGATTTAGCTGACAGGAAAAGAGAAATTACTGATCGAGACTTAGAAGCAATTGTTAGTGAACAAGTACAGCTCCCAGAAGCTAAATTTCAATTAAGTCTTGTACAAGTAAGTTGCGGTAACGCATCTAAACCAACCGCTACTATTTCGCTTCTAAACACGGAAGATAATACCGAGGATACTGCTGTTTCAATAGGTACTGGTCCAGTTGATGCTGTATGCGAGGCTTTAAATAAATTAGCTAAAGTGCCTAATGAATTAATTGAATTCTCTGTTAAGTCGGTAACAGAAGGAATTGATGCATTGGGCGAAGTAACAATAAGAATAAGAAGAGGTAGTAAAATTTATTCCGGTCATTCTGCTGATACTGATGTTGTAGTTGCTGCAGCGAATGCTTACGTTAACGCTTTGAATAGGCTTGTCTTTTCTGAGAAAAAAAATTCAATCCACCCACAACTTGATAATTTAGAAAATCCCAATAAAATTTTTCTATCTAATCACGAAAATTAAATCATTTCTTAGGTATATTAAGTAGCTTTTAAAATAGTCTCTTAGTATTGTAGATTAATTTAATAGTTATAGCAGTAAATAATGAGAGAGAGGTTATTAGGATATTGGTCACTATCATGGGTTGGATTAATCAGCAATATAGTTGCACTGCCAATAATCGCATTAATAATAAGTTATGGGCCTCCACTAAAAGTTGCAAATATAACTCTTGCCATAAGTCTTGGTTGGCCTGCTGCCATTGTTGGAATAGTTTCTTCCGCAGCTCTTTTAGCAGAGAGAAAATGGGGGGTAACTTTAACTTTAGTATCTCTGTCAATGGTAATTTCTGGGATGGGTCCTTATTCAGTGGTAAGACTCATAACTCTTAAAGACATTTTTGGAATTGGTGGGTTTACTCTTTTAACAACATTATTAAGTACGTTGGCTCTTTTGTATTGGTGTAATCCAAAACATCGAAGAAATATTAGGCTATAAAATTGAAAATTAAGAAAAAGTATTATTCTTGCTAGTTGGATACTGAATTCTTCTATGTCTAATTCTTTTCCACACATTCAAGAATGCTCTTTTTATTAGAAAAATTTCTCCTTTTGATAAGTTACAGTCATCTAATTGCCCATCTTTTTCACGCGAGTAGATAATATTAGATATCGTTTCCAAAGCTTCTTTATCAGACGCATCAATATTCATAGCTCTTAGTGCTGCTTCACATCCATCTGCGAGCATTAAGATAGCTGTTTCTTTGGACTGAGGGATAGGGCCTTTGTATCTAAAATAATTTTCATTAATGTCCAGATGTTTTTCTTTAGCTTTTTGAAAAAAATATCCCATTTTTAAGGTCCCTTGATGTTCAGGTATGAAATTGGCTATCAGTTTAGGTAGTCTATTTTTTCTTGCAAATTTCAATCCTTCATCAACGTGTGCCTGCAATACTGCTGCACTTTTAATCGGATCATCTAATTCGTCGTGCGGATTTTTTGAACCATTCTGATTTTCGATAAACCAATTTGGTGCATGTAATTTACCAACATCATGATATAACGCTCCAGTTTTAATTAAATCAATATCACCACCAATCATTCTTGAAGCCTCCTCTGCTAAACCACATATAAGTAATGTATGTTCAAAAGTTCCAGGAGCTTCAAGAGACAATCTTCTAATTAGAGGTTTCTCTTTATCAGCCAATTCGAGTAATCTTGCCTTAGTTAATAATCCAAATATCGATTCAAAAATTGGAATAAATAAAATAGTAAAAAGCATTACTATTGCCAAAAGCAAGGAATCTGAAAATATATCCTCTTTAGATAAAACAAAACTTTGCTCATTAATAACAGATATTTTATCTTTACCTATAAGTATCCATTGACACAAGAACGATCCTATTGGGACAAAAATTGATAGTTGTAGTAACTGAGCTCTACTTCTTATTCTTCCTCCAAGTAGAGATACTACTGAAGCACAAACTAATAAATTAAAAATTAAATTATTATTTATAGCAACTGCTGGGTCTGGCCAACTGAGAGTTGCTATCGATACCCAGGTTAAAGCTGTTATGCTTCCCATTCCCTGAGATATTATTAACGCCGGCGGAATTATTATAGATAATGGACTAATGGTTGAAGCTAAGGCTAATTTCGCAGATTGTACGGTTAAAAGAAGAGAAATGATCAAGATAATCTGTCTTGAAGAAATTGTGGGATTCTCTTTTTTTGAAATTAATATCAAAATACCGGAACTAATCAATATTTCAGTAAAGGTTAAAAGCCAAGAAAAAATAACTGTGAAACTTAATGGAGAGATAAGAAGTAGTTTATAAGAAGAAATTATTGAAATTAAAATGCATACTAAAAAAATTATGAGATTATCTATTCTTGAAATTTTTGTTGGTTGTTTTACTGGAACTTGACTTCTCCTCCACAGATAAAAAAATTTTTTGAAGGTTGTTGTGATGTTTTGCACAGAATATAAATAAATCTATTTGAATAATTTAAAATTATAGGCATGCTAGGTGTAAAAAGGAGATGTTTTTCTAAATGTCATTAAAATTAGATGGTAAAAAATTATCTCTTGAGATTGAAGAAAGACTTAACAACTATATCTCTAGCAATAAAAAAATTGCAAAAAGACCCCCCGGCTTAGCTGTAATAAGAATAGGTGAAGACCCTGCGAGTGGTGTTTACGTTAATAACAAGGAAAAAGCATGTGCAAGGATTGGGATAAAAAGCTTCATCTTTCATCTGAAAGATAATGTAGAGCAAAAAGAAGTTGAACAATTAATAATCAAGCTTAATTCTGATAAGAATATTGATGGGATGTTGTTACAACTTCCCATCCCAAAGAAGTTTGATGAGCAAAAACTGATCAGTCATATTAATCCAAGCAAAGATGTAGATGGATTAAATGAGATAAACATTGGCAAATTAGTGAAAAATGAGCCTGCGATGAGATCATGCACACCAGCGGGAATTATAAATTTATTAAGATCCCAAAATATTACAATTGAAGGTAAGAACATTGTTGTTATTGGAAGAAGTTTACTCGTTGGGAAACCCTTATCGCTTATGCTATTGAATCTAAATGGCACTGTTACAATGACTCATTCAAAAACATTAAATTTGAATAAAGTCTGTAGAAAAGCCGACATACTAATTGCGGCCGCGGGTAAACCTAATCTTGTAGATTCGAGTTTCGTGAAAGAAGGAGCAGTAATTATTGATGTTGGAATACATAGATTAAAAAGTCCCGACAAAAACCAAACCAGATTATGTGGCGATGTATTATTAGAGGATGTCATTTCTAAAGTATTTGCATACACACCCGTACCAGGAGGTGTGGGACCAATGACAGTAACAATGTTACTTGTAAATACTATTTTTAGCTGGCAAAAACAATTTGGTTTATCATCAACTCTTAATGACCTTTTGCCATAAACTCCAAGATGAAAAAAATTTTACTAAGGGTATGAAATGACTAAAGTTATAAATAGTATTTCTGATTTTGAAAAATATCTTAAAAACACAAAAAAGGTTGTAGAAGAAGCACTTGATTTTTCCTTAGGCCCTGAGAATCCAGAAATATTAAGAGAATCCATGAGATATTCTCTTCTAGCTGGAGGGAAAAGAATACGTCCAATTTTATGTTTAGCATCTTGCTCTCTAGCTGGAGGAGAGGCGTCTCTTGCTGTTCCTACCGCAGTAGCGATAGAAATGATACATACTATGTCCTTGATTCATGATGATCTGCCCGCTATGGATAATGATGACTTGAGGAGAGGAAGACCAACAAATCATAAAGTATACGGAGATGCAATAGCTATTCTTGCTGGCGATGCTTTATTAACTAGGGCCTTTGAGATGGTATCTTTAAGAAGTCCTGGAGTAGATCCAAAAAGATTATTAAATGTAATTGGTGAATTATCCTTAGTTGCAGGCGCACCAGGCCTAGTTGGGGGACAAGTTGTTGATTTAGAATGCGAAGGGAAAAAAGTCGACCTTGAAACTCTCGAATATATTCATCTCCATAAGACTGGAGCTTTATTAAAAGCTTGTGTAAGAACAGGTGCGATGATTGCTGGCGCTAACGAAAAACTATTACAAGCACTAACAACATATGCAGAGGGAATTGGTTTAGCCTTCCAAATTATAGATGATATTCTTGACTTAACTTCTAGTAGTGAAAAGCTTGGTAAAACTGCCGGTAAAGATCTTTTAGCTGACAAAACCACTTACCCTAAATTGCTTGGAATGGAGGAGTCAAAGAAAAGAGCATTTGATTTAGTTGAAAAAGCAAAAAAAGCAATTGAACCTTGGGGTCCAGATGCAAAGTATTTAATATCATTAGCCGACTTTATTACAAATAGAGACAGATAAATAGTTTAATTTATGTCTGAGTTTTTTCCCTTTTTTAACAATTCAGTTCTTTTCTGGAGTTTATTATCCTGTTTACTTGCTCAATTTTTTAAAATCATATTCAATTTTTTATCAAATGGAGAGATAAGATTTGGGATTATGTTTGAGACTGGTGGTATGCCTTCAAGTCATTCCGCATTAATAACTGGTGCTACATCTGGTATAGGTTATGAGCTGGGATTTGATAGTTCAATATTTGCATTATCAGTTGCTGTAGCACTAATAGTTATGTATGACGCTAGTGGTGTTCGAAAATCAGCTGGGATTCAAGCTGCAGAAATCAATAAACTCTCAAAAAAACTAGACCCTAAATCTGAATTACTTTTAAAAGAAACCTTGGGCCACACAAAAATTGAAGTCATAGTGGGAAGTTTTTTAGGACCATTAATTACTTTGCCTGGCATGTTTTTTTTAGGTTCACCTCTAAAAATATTTGATTTGATAATAAATTAAGAACCCTTTTAAAAACTAATTTGGGTTGCATCTATAAAGTTTTTTGCGACTTTTGGAGAACTTGGCAAATGTAAGTGAATCCAGCTTGCATGCAATTTTTGATCAAAAAAACCTTCATTTTTATATTCAGTTTCCCAAGATTTAATTTTCCATGGGGAAGAAAGTTTCTTCTGATGATCAGCTTTTCTTAAATCAAGTTCAGATAAATTATTTTCAATTTCCCAATAATGAAATTCATGTCCTCTAATTAATTGATTTTGTCTAATGATTGGAGTGTCTTTTAGACCTTTAATATATCTATAACCTACTGTAAGCTTACTTTTTTTTGATCTAAAAGGGAGGATGCCACTCATTTTATGATTATTACCACTTTCATCTTTTATAAAGTCTCCTAGAATCATCATCCCTCCGCACTCAGCATATATAAATCCATTTTCGCGGAATTTCCTTAACGAATTTAAGCTTTTTTTAGAGTTACTTATATGCTCAGCATATTTTTCAGGAAACCCCCCAGGAATAATTAAAGAAGAAGCCTCGTTAGGTATTTCTTCATCATCATAAATACTCCATGAAATTAATGGAATACCTAGGTCACTCAAAAACTCCTTAGTTTCAGGGTATTGAAAATGAAAGATTTTATCTTCTGCAATTGCAATAGGTTTACTTTTTTCAATTTTAAAATCTTCAAAACTGGCAGAATTAAACATTTTCTTTTGAGGAGATTTCAGGAATTTAATAAGAGAAAATAAATCTAGATTTCTGTTGGCATAATTTGCAAAATATTCAACATCAATATGTTTCCCATTATCCAATGGAGAAATCAAACCTAAATTAGATTTGTTTAAAGTTATTTTTGAATCTGAAGGTAAAAAACCAAGAATTTCGATATCTTCATTTTTAAAAACTTCTTCAATTAATTTTTTATGTCTATCTGAATTAACGTTATTAAATATAATCCCTGCTATTGACAATTCACTATCAAAATCTTTAAAACCTCGAACAGTCGCTAAAAGAGAAGCTACTTGACCTCTAGCATTAACAATAAAAATTACTGGAGCATTGAGAAGTTTAGATATATTTGCTGTGCTTGAATAGGTTGTTGCTCCTAACCCATCAAATAGACCCATTGCTCCTTCAATTAATGAGAATTCATATTTCAAAGAATGTTTAAAAAAACTTTCTTGAACCCATTCCTCACCATTTAAGAAAATATCTAAATTCCTACATATAGGTTGGCCAATAGAGCTAAGTTGTTGTTGATCAAGATAATCTGGGCCAACCTTGAAGGTTTGTATCTTTATACCTTTTGATAACGCCCAACAAGATATCAAAAGGGATAATGTAGTTTTCCCACTATCAGTTGAAGGAGAAGATATTATACAAGGCATTTATTAGTTTTTAAAACCATTAAATATTTGAAGTGCTATTTTAATAGAATTTTCAAAAAGAGGGCTTGTATTACCTCTACTACTACCCAATAATTTACTAACGTCATACTCTGATGAAGAAAAAGAATTTGGAACAACTTGCTCTATTAATTCCATATTAGCCATTCCCCCTGCTTCAAGTCTCATACATTCCACTGATTCACAGCCAAGTATTACACAAGTGTTATTTTTCTGAACCTCACTAATTCTTGAAATCAACCTCAATCCAATAACTTGTCCTGAATGAATACTTGGATTCCCCAAAGATAAGGGATTAATTGACGCAGAAATTATTTCGCCATTAATTCTTTCAAACTCTATTTTTGTTGATTCTGTATCCCTTTCAACTCTTAGAAAAGACCAACCAAGTTTATCGCTAATCCATGAGATCAAAAACAAAGCCTGAATCATATGATCCCCTGCTATATCAATATCAACATCAGTAATATGATCTAAGATTGGTCTTCTCGAAGGCGGATCAAAAATCATTGCCAATGATTCCCTCCAATTTTTCAACCTAACCCAATTCAAATCATTAATAGCTTTGTCTGAATTATTTAATTGATCTAAAACTTTTAAACATCTGTATGGCGATCCAAGAGCAGTATCAATTATTAACCTTAGACCATAATTAGTAAAATATTCGAAGATTTCAGGTGATTCATCCAAGCTTCCGTTCCACCACAACCATGAAGGTAATTCATCAATAGATAATTCATCAATTATTTTTAATCCTTTATTGGATATTGAGGCTGAGTCTCCCCTAATAACTACTAAATCCCCACAGATAGGTTGCATAGTTGGAGTATCACTTAATGGACAGTAAGCGGATACAAAAGTTTTGATATCTGAATTTTTATTTAACGTTGGCGCTAGAGTTATTAATCTTCTTGGATTTAATGTACTTATTGATGATTCAAAAAATTGTCCTCTAAAGTCTTCAAAGTCTTTATTAGATAAGTTTTCCTTCAATAAATTAAATAATTCTTCACTATTAAGGGATGTAGTGATGGGGAGTCCCTGATCTAATATGAACTTTTTAGCAACTTCAATTATCTCAGGACTTAAATTTCCAGTAATTGGTCCATTTACTAATCCTTTTTGAACCAAACATTGTTCTAGCCAAGCAGGCTGCCAGACAATTAGTGTAAAAGTATTAGCTCCAGTATTATCTTTATCTTCTGAAACCCATAATTTATTAAGATAATTAGAAATCTCCTGACAAGGGAGCTCTAACGGGGTTTGGAGTGTAAGTTGAGGTTTCATTTTTAAGGTCTACGCCAGAAAATATTATCTTTTGAAAGTAATTGATCAGATTCAGGAGGTCCCCATGTCATAGATTCATAATTATAAATAGGCAACTTCCAAGGAGAATTATCCATCAATTCTATTAATGGCGTATAAAGTTTCCAGGCTGCCTCTACTTCATCGCTTCGAGTAAATAAGGTTGGGTCAGAAAGCATTGCATCCGCTAATAATCTTACATAGCCTTCATCTGATGGTTCTCCAAATGATTCATCATAAGAAAATTCCATTTCAACAGGTCTTGATTTCATTCCAGAACCAGGAGATTTTACCTCAAATTTGAAAGTCGCCCCTTCATCTGGCTGAATTCTAAGGATAAGTTGATTTGGGGCAGGATTTATTATTGTTGATTCAAATAAATGAACAGGAACGTCTTTAAAAGTCAAGACTATTTCTCCAAGTCTTTTAGGTAGTCTTTTCCCTGTTCTTAAATAAAATGGAACACCTTGCCAACGCCAGTTATCAACGAAAACTTTTGTCGCGATATAAGTTTCTGTTGTGCTATTGGAATTAACACCATCTTCATGCCTATATCCTTTAAGTTGATTTGAAATATTCCCTCCCTCTCCATATTGACCTCTTATGCAACAATTCCACGGTTCATTTTCGTCAGCAAGTTTTGAAGCTTGAAGAACCTTAGCTTTTTCATTTCTTATTGCTTCTGGCTCAAACTTCCCAGGAGGTTCCATAGCAGTAACAGCAAGCATTTGGGTCATATGGTTTTGAAGCATATCTCTTAAAGCACCTGAGCTTTCGTAATAACCTGCTCTATCTTCAACACCCACTGTTTCAGATGAAGTAATTTGAACACTTGATATGTAATTTCTGTTCCAGATTGGTTCAAAAATAGTGTTAGCAAACCTCAAAACAAGAATATTTTGAACTGTCTCTTTACCTAAATAATGATCAATCCTATAAATCTGACTTTCTTCAGCACAACTTTGAACGATCTTATTCAATTTTTTTGCACTTGAATAATCTCTTCCAAAAGGTTTTTCAATAACTAAACGACTTTTCTTAGGGTCATCTAAAAGGCCAGCTTCTTTAAGAGCTTTACATCCACTTGCATAGAAATTCGGAGATACTGATAAATAAAATGTTCTATTACCATGAGTAGCTTGTTTTTTATCAATTTCATTTAATCTTTTAGAAAGCCTTACGACATGATCACTTTGTTGTAAGTCAACAGGTTCGTAGAAAAGATAATTAGAAAATTGTTCCCACTCCCTTTTTTTACCAGATATTTGATTGGATAGCTTTATTTTCATCTTTTCCCTAAACTCATAATCAGTCCAAGGTCTTCTCGCACAACCAACTATTGCAAATTCACTAGGAATTCTTCTTTGCAAATAGAGTTCAAATAAGGCTGGTATTAATTTTCTATGAGTAAGATCTCCACTAGCACCAAATATTACTAAGCATTGTGGAGATATGACTCTTTCCTGCCGTAAACCCAATCTTAGAGGATTACTTAAAGTTGAAGGCATATTTTTCGTATTCTTTTTTTAAAATCCTCTTTTTTTCTAAAATTAGCTACATATTGTGTCTAAACCAAAAAGTATTTAATACATGCAACTTAATCTATATATTAAATATTTAGTATGTTTCTACGTGCCATCTGCCTGCTTTTTTTAGTTGAGGTCTTAACTCTGACCAATTCAAACCTTTTTCTTCTGCGGCCTTAGTCATTGCTTCATCTATTCCAGGCTCCATACCTTTTAATCCACAAAGATATATATGTGTCTTTTCATCTTCAATCATATTGAAAAGTTCGTTGGCTGACTCTAGAACTCTGTCTTGAATGTACATTCTTCCACCTTTTGTATTTTGCTGCTCACGACTAATTGCTTTTGTATATTTAAAGTTATCTGGATTATCAGTAAGGTATCTTTGAAGATCTTCTTCGTATAACAAATTAGCTGATTTTGGAGCACCCATAAATAACCAAGCTTTGCCCTTGAAATTCCATTTATTTTTTTCCTTTTCAGTTGGTTCAAACATTCTTCTTAAATAAGCCCTCATTGGTGCTATTCCAGTTCCTGTGGCCAACATAACAATGTTTGCATCCTCTTCGTCAGGAAGAAGCATTTCTTTACCTACAGGTCCGGTTATTTTTACTTTATCTCCAGGCTTAATATCGCATAAGTATGTAGAACAGACACCATTAATGGTTTCACCATCTTTTTCATACTGAAGCTGTCTCACGCAAAGAGAAACTGTATTTCCATTAAAGTCATCGCCATGTCTGGTACTAGCAATTGAGTAAAGTCTTAACTTATGAGGTTTTCCATTAGCATCTTCACCTGCAGGCATAATACCAATACTTTGACCTTCAACGTAATTTAAAAATGGATCACTATCTTTAAGATCGAAAGTTATATGATTAACTCTACCAATTGCTCCTTCTTTAAGAAGACTGTAGTTTTCAATCACTGTTCCTTCATATGGTGTTTTAGGCCTATAAATATTTACTGGTACATCTGCATGTTTTTTCTTAACTACTTTTGGAGCTTCTGTTTTTGGAGCTTCTGTTTTTGGAGCTTCTGTTTTTGGAGCTTCTGTTTTTGGAGCTTCTTTTTTAGGAGCTTCTGTTTTTGAAACAGTCACTTTTTTAGGTTCCACAGCTTTTGCCTCAGGTTTTTTTGTTTTAGCTTCTTCAACAAATTTTAAAGCTCTTTTATTAAAAGTTGTGAGTATAAAATAAAAAACAGCTATTACTACTGGTATATGAGCTAATCCGCCTGCGATTACTTTTGCTTGTGAATACATTTTTAAGATTTCTTTTATAAAAGATTATCAATTTGTAGTTTAATTTGTAGTGATTTCACAAAAATGGTTACGTTTTGAGATCGGAATAATTTAATGAAATTATTTTTATTTTTCAGTATTTATTGTTTTTATCGGTATAGTTACACAGAAATAATTTTTTATCTTATTAAAAAATTCATTTATGAATAATCCTCAAGAATCAGTAGACCATTCTAAAAGCGATGACTACAGGACAATTGAGCAAACAATGGAAAAGCTTTCTGGCGGAACAAGAAGACTTGCAGCTCAACTTACAACTTCTGCTAGCTTTGATTCTTTGTGGAATGTTTTAACAGATTATGATCGACTAAATCTTTACATACCAAATTTACTTTCAAGCAAAAAAATATATCAAAAAGACAATAATGTTCACCTTAAGCAAGTTGGAGCCCAGGATTTTCTTGGTATGAAATTTTCAGCTGAAGTAACTATTGATTTATTTGAGGATAAGGAGCTTGGCCTTTTAAAATTCAATTTGATTAAAGGCGATTTCAGAAAATTTGAAGGTAGTTGGAAAATTCAAAATATTAAGAATACTTCCAAAAATTCATTAATTTACGATCTCACTGTTCAAGGATGTCAGTGGATGCCTATTGGAATGATAGAGAAAAGATTAAAAAAAGATCTTTCAGAAAATTTGCTTGCTGTAGATAAGCAAGCAAAATCATCGATAAAATTAGTTTAGAATTTAAATAATAGCCCCAAGGGGATTCGAACCCCTGTCGCCTCCGTGAAAGGGAGGTGTCCTAGGCCTCTAGACGATGGGGCCAGGATAATAAGCATAGCAGCTTATTAAAAATTAAGAGTAAGGCGAGCCTTTCGTCAAGTATTGTTGCTCTTTGTTTTGTCCTTGCCACACAGGAACAGTAAAATGGAAGCAAGAACCGACACCAACTTCAGATACAACCCATATTCTTCCCCCATGGACTTCTACGATTCTTCTGCACACAGATAATCCAATTCCAAATCCTGAAGTTCCTTCAGAAGTCTGTGGGAGTCTAACTCTATCCAAAAAAATTCTTTTTTGTTCGCTCAAAGGAATCCCAGCACCTTTGTCACAAATTGTTATTTCTACCCATTGATTTGTCTTGTGAATCATTGTAATTTTTATAGATCCAGCGTCTTTAGAAAATTTAATAGCATTTTCAATTAAATTTAAAAATACTTGTCTCATTCTTCTTTGATCTGCAAAAACACTGGGCAAATCGGACGGAATATCAGTATCAATTTCGATATTCCTTAATCTCCAGAATTTTTCTAATTCAAGTATTACTTCAGCACTAATATTACCTAAATCAATTTTCTGAGGATTAAATAATGCCTCCCATTTTGTAGTGCCAACCTCTAGAAGATCCTGGGATAAGAGTTCGATCTCTTCCAGCCGTCTTTTAATCACGTCTTGCAATTTTGAAATATCTATTTGACCAAGCTTCTGACTTTGAACAGCTAAAGTTGCTGCAGTTAAGGGGGTTCTTAGTTCATGTGCAACCATTCTTAATAATCTTTCCTGAGATTCTATTCTTTTTGTTAATGTTTCATTTTCTTGCCTCAAGACAAGGAGTTCGTCTTCTAGAAGGAATTCTTTTTGAGTTCTTGTTGAATCAATTTTGGATGGTTGCAAATTAATCCCTAGATTCTTTGTTAATCCTTCCTGATTCCACCTTGGCAACCATGTTTGTAACTGAGAGAAAATATTACTTCCAGCAAATATCTGCTTTGGAGATGGTGATACCTTTATAAGAGCTGGAATAGCAACTAATCTATGTAATTCTAATAATTCGGGCTGTTCAGTTGGATCGGAGATTTGAAGAGATATTTCAAATTCACATTCGTCTGATTCCAAATATGATATCAAAGACTTTATATCGTTACTAGAAAGTTGATTTCTAGCCGCTATAAGTAATAGTTTTAATTCTTTTTTATCATTCAAATGATTACCCCTGAAGTGTTGAAAAGCTGTTAATCCTTATAAACACATTAAGAAATTTATCTTTATTGTACAGATAAGCTATGAATAAATAGAACTTATTTATAAATGATTGTTATTAATCACAAGAAAAATCTAAATTTTGGAAAAAATAATTCACCAGAAATAAGTGTGAATAGTAATCTAAAAAGATGGTTCTCTAGAAACATTGGGTTGTGGAAATCTAATAGAACATATTTTCTTGATGACGTTCAGAAAACTTATAATTTATGTATGAATTTAAATATACAAACTCTCAAGACAAAATCTGAATGGGAGTCACACTACAAATTCACTTGGTATCCAGAAAAAAAATATAAATTTTTTGATGATAATCCTCAATATCAAGAAAAAGGAGAAATGCGCGCATTTATAAAGGGCCACCAACTTATGAGGGAAAATTTTTATTTAAGTAATGAAGAAGGAATTTCAAATATTAAGCAAGTTGATGAACACGAAATGATTTTTGAATCTTCATATAAAGATTGGTATATTATTGAACATACAAGACTTGTAGATGCAGATAATTACAGATTCAGGGTTATATATTCATGGAACCAAAATAAGCTAAAAATAGTAGAGAATCATCACGAAATAAAAATTATTAAGTAACTTATTCCAATCAATTTATGTAAAAGTAAAAGTGTTATCTTGTATTAAATATTATTAGTTAATGGGTATTAATTTTTATACAAAAAGAAATCTGAAATTGTTTTGTATTAGCCTTATTGCGCCAATTGCACTTTTTGAGTTTTCTACAATTAACAAACCAATAAAAGCAGAAAAAAATTTAATTGCCGCTTCTGATAAAGATATTTTTTTATATCGGCAAATGGGGGCATCTTATCTTTGTATAGCTTCAAAAGCCGAGGTTGACTTTAAAAAAGGTCTGGGCATCGCTAGTGCTACTTTTGCAAATGTAATAATTGGTAAACATGGTGGTGTAATCAAAGAACTTGGTAATGAAAAACTTGACGAAAAAAGACTTTATAATGCCGGCACATTTCAGATCGTAGGAAGTGCACTTAATATTTGCCCTGAAAGCATTCCAAAGAACATAAAAAATGATTACGAAAAAAGGTTTAAGGAGCTTGTAAATAAAAACAAAAAATAAATTCGTTATTTATCTGAACATTAAGCTAACTGAACTTTCTTCATGGATTCTCCAAATAGCTTCGCCTAGCATATTGGCAACAGAAAGTACCTTTAGCTGTGGAAAATCATCCTTGACTAATACTGGTATGCTGTTTGTCACAATAACTTGTTCGAATAAATTCTTAGCACTTAGTCTTTCGTAAGAAGGGGGAGAAAATACAGCATGTGAGGCGCAAGCAAATATTCTATTAGCTCCTTCTTTTTTTAATAAATTGGCTCCAGAACATATTGTGCCGCCAGTGTCTATCATATCGTCTATAAGAATAGCAGTTTTACCTTTCACTTCTCCAATAACTGTTAAACTTTCAGCAATATTATGAGCAGATCTTCTTTTGTCAATTATAGCTAACGGAGCATCTTTCATTAATTTTGCAAATGCTCTTGCTCTCGCCACTCCACCCACATCTGGGGAAACAACCACCACTTCCTGTAAATTTAAAGAATCTAAATAATCAATTAGTACAGGTGAACCGTAAATATGATCGCATGGGATATCAAAATAACCTTGTATTTGAGCCGAATGTAAATCCATAGCAAGGACTCTATCTACTCCTGACTTCTCTAGTAGATTGGCAGTTAGTTTTGCAGTTATAGATTCTCTTCCTGAAGTTTTTCTATCTGCCCTTGCATATCCAAAATAAGGGATTACTGCGGTTATTTGTCTGGCAGATGCTCTCTTGCAAGCATCAACCATTATCATAAGTTCCATTAAACTATCGTTTACAGGAGCACATGTAGGTTGTATTAAAAATACATCACAACCTCTAATAGATTGTTGAATCTGAACATAAAGTTCTCCATCAGCGAATCTTTTAGATACTAAGGGTACATTTTCAATCCCTAAATAAGATGCAATTTCTTCGGCTAATTTAGGATTTGTTGTTCCACTAACTAGCCTTAATCTACTATTAGTTAGATTGAAATTTGATTCTTTATTCTGCACTGCCGTGATAAAACTCGTCACGAAATTAGCACTATAAACTATATCTTTATCGTAGTCGTTTATGTGGATTTCGCAAAAGATAATGTATAAATTCTTTTAAAAGCCATATCACTCTGGGAAAAAATTAACCAAGTTCACTAAAAATCAAAATTTATTATTAATTCATTTGAAAAACTTAGAGAAATATTTGTCAATTAAAAAATATTTGTATATCTTGGAATTTAGAGAATTAACAACAATTTAATTGTAAAGAATCAAAATATAATAAAAGAACATGCCAATACAAAAAGTACTTCCAAAAAAATCATTAGGAGTACTTATGCATCCCTCTTGCATACCTGGAGGAGGTGTCTGTGGGACTTTTGGAAAAGGGGCTAAAGAGTGGATAAAAAAGCTTTATAATAATGGAATTGAATACTGGCAATTTTTACCTCTTACACCTACTGACTCTAAAGGTTCTCCATATAGTTCTCCATCCAGTTTTGCACTGAACCCATGGTTTCTTGATATTGAGGATTTAATCGAGAAAGGTTTCATCTTCATATCAAATAAAGATGAATTAGTACTCACAATTGATAATAAAGATTATTTTGATTTTGCTGTTGCAGATGATCTAACAAAAAAATTGGGTCACCTCCTTTTGCAAGGTTGGAGTTCACAATCTGAAAAAAGAAAACTTAATTTTTATCAATGGATTAGTAATAATTATTGGATTGAAGATTATGCAACATTTATGGTTATCAAGGAAGAATTTAATAAATCTCCTTGGTGGCAATGGCCTCAAGAATTTAAAACCAAAAATAACAAGTTTTTGAAATCATGGATTAAGAAGAAAAGTGAAGAAATACTTATCGAAAAATTAATACAATGGCATTTAGATCAGCAATGGAGATCTATTAGAAAGTTTGCAAATTCATTAAATATAAAATTAATAGGAGATTTACCCTTTTATGTTTCTAGGGATAGCGCTGACGTCTGGAGTAATAAATCAATATTTTCAATTTTTAAAAATGGAGATTTGATTTTTCAAAGTGGAGTCCCACCTGATTATTTTTCAGCAACAGGCCAATTATGGGGAACTCCAACTTACTTTTGGTCAAAACATAAGCGTTCAAATTTTGCTTGGTGGAGAAAGAGATTTAAAAGGCAATTTGAACTTATGGACTTGTTGAGATTAGATCATTTCAGAGGTTTAGCCGGTTACTGGAGGATTAATGGTAATGCTAAATCGGCAATTTGTGGAAAATGGATAAATTCTCCAGGTAGAATGCTATTAAATAAGATAAAAAAAGATTTAGGAACAGACTATCTTCCTATTATCGCTGAGGATTTAGGGGTCATAACGCCGGATGTAGAAAAATTAAGGAAAAATTTTAAACTACCTGGCATGAAAATATTACAATTCGCTTTTGATGGCAATGAAGATAACCCATATTTACCTAAGAATATTGAGGGGGAAAATTGGGTCGTTTATTCAGGGACTCATGATAATTCTACTTCCATCTCATGGTGGGAATATTTAGACGATCAGACTAAAACAAGAATAAAAGAAGAGTATAAATTTTCAGAAAATCCCTCGCTGAGTTTAATTGAAATTGGCATGAGCACAAACGCTAATCTTTTTATCGCTCCCATACAAGATTTATTGTTTCTAGATGACTCAAGCAGATTAAATATACCTGGTACCACAAATAATAACTGGAAATGGAAGTTAAATCGTTCTTTAGATGAAATAGAAGAAAATATTAGAATTTTTAGTGAATTAGGAAATAACTTTGGGAGAATTAGAAAATAGATATATATTAAAACTATTTATTAATAATTTTATTTTCAATATTCTGAATTTCTAAAATATTTACGTTTAAAACAAAGTATCTTTTTAAAATAAAAATAATTAGAACTAATAAGAAAAAATATAAAAGACTACCTTGCCAAGTATTTATAAGATCAAATTTTCTAACCAGAAATTCTTTCTTTACTCTCTTAGAAGTTTCTTTTTCTCTAATTACTAATCCTACTAATGTATTTTTTTTTAATACTAGACATTCCTCTAATTTAATTAATATTGATCTAATAAATGGATACTTAGGTCTAATTTTTTTATTGTTATTTTCAATAGCATTAATTGTTTGCTCAGGAATTTTTGAAATCCGTGACAAATCTTTTAATGTTAGTTTTTGATGGATTCTTGCTTCTTTTACTAACTTCGCAAGTTCTTTGTAATGATCAAATACTTCATTATTAAAATCCTTATTTTTTTTAGGTTTGTTATTAAATAAAAAAAATTTTTTCAAAATATTGTTTGTACGTTATTCAATTTTAATCAATTAAAAATCATTAGTTAATAACTAGATGTAAATGTAAAAGCTAAACTGTAGAGATGATATTTTGAACTGCACTTTTTGCAATATTCAAGGGACTAAATGTATCTCTAATTAAACTTAAGAGTTTTTTTGCATCAGTTAATTCCAATTTGTCATCTTTGATAAGACTTAAAAGAAGGTTTTTTCTAACTTCGGATCCCTTTTCACTAATAAATAATCTCAAACCAGCATTAGCAACCGGTATTAAATCTGAATTAATATTATCAGAGTCTTTAAATAAAATATCTAGTAAACTCTGAACTTTTTCTAATTGAATTCGACCATTATTATCAAAAACTACTTCTAGAAGAATTTCTAAAATCTCATCTGAATTATCCGTAAGAAGTTTTTTGGCAATATAAGGATATGCGATTTTTAAAATTTTAAATTCAGGATCTAATCTCAATGCTAAACCTTCTTGACTAACAACTGCTCTTATAATTAAGGCGAACCTGCTAGGGACTCTAAAAGGATAAGAATACATTAGTTTTGAAAATTTATCAGTTACATTTTTTAGATTAAAGTTACCCACCTCAGCACCTAAAGATCCTCCAAGAACTTCTTTTAATGGTTCTACGAGTGTTTTCAGATCTTGTTCTTTAGTTAAAAAACCTAATTTCTGGAAATCTTTTGCAAGAAGATAATATTCTTCATTTATTATGTGAACAATTGCCTTAATAAGAGTGAGTCTATCTGAATTTGTAATTGTATCCATCATTCCAAAATCAACATAAGCTAAATGCCCACTTTCCGCATTACCTCCTTTCAGAGCAAACATATTACCAGGGTGAGGATCTGCATGAAAATATCCATATTCAAATAATTGTTGAAGTCCACTTATTACACAAGTTTTTATAAAAGAAGAAGGTATTAAGTTATTTTCCTCCAATAAAGACTTATCTCTTAATTTAACTCCATCAATCCAAGAGGTTGTGATAATCCTTTTTGATGAGTACCGTTTTTCCAATTTAGGGATAAAAACATTAGGATTTTTTTTGAACAGGTTTGCAAACTTCAAAGCATTTTCGCCTTCTTTTTCATAGTCAATTTCGTCAAAAAGAGCTTTTCCAAATTCATCTATTATTTCACCAATCCCAACACCAATATTAAGTGGTAAAAAAGGTGAAAAAATAATTGCTAAAACTCGTAAAATTACAACATCTCTTCTTATGAGAAAGTATAAATTGGGCCTTTGTACTTTCACAGCTAGATAAGTATTTTCTTTTGTTTTTGCTTTGTATACTTGACCTAAGCTTGCTGAAGCAATAGGCCTATCCGGGAATTCATCAAATAACTCATTAGCTGGTGAACCAAGTTCCTCTTCAATAATTTTTAGAGCAATTTTGTGATCAAATGCTGGAAGATTATCTTGTAAGTTTGTAAGTTCTGTAAGCCAATCTTGTCTAACAAGATCTGGTCTGGTTGAGAGTGCCTGGCCTAATTTTATGAAGCAGGGTCCTAAATCTGTTATTACGTCGAAGAGATATTTTGAGAGGTTTTTTTGTACATTTTTATTTTTACTGTTACCTTGAAAAAGTACTCTTAAAAAAAGAAAAATAAAAGTTAAAAGGATATATAAAACTCTTGGTATAAAAACCCATGGTCTCAACATCAACCAAATTAAGTCATCTTTTGCTGAATATTTTGAATAAGAACTTGTCATTAAAGTTAAAAAAATATCAAAGAAGAATTCTTTTTAAAACATTCTATATGTGTCAATAATACTTTATGAGCATTTCATCTTTTCTAACTAAAAAATTTTTAAAGTCACTTTTCTTTCCCGCTCATAATAGAGGGGTAGCTTTACCCAAGAAATTAGTAAAGTTATTAAAAAATCCACCCGGCTATTGGGACTTACCGGAACTACCAGAAATTGGCTCGCCTTTATCCCAAAAAGGATTAATTGCTAAATCCCAAAGAGAATTCTCTGAAAGATTTAAGGCAAAAGGATGCTTTTTTGGAGTTAATGGCGCATCTGGATTAATACAATCAGGGATAATTGCAATTGCGAAACCAGGTGAAAATATTCTGATGCCTAGAAATGTTCATATAAGTGTTATAAAAATCTGTGCGATGCAGAATATACATCCAATATTCTTTGACCTAGATGTTTCATCAGAAACTGGTCATTACAAACCCTTAACAAAAAAGTGGTTGGGCGATGTATTTAAAAAAATAAATTTTGATGAAAAAAAAATTGTAGGTGTGATTCTTGTAAGTCCCTCATATCACGGGTATGCAGAGGATTTAGAGCCTTTAATAGATCTTTGTCATCAAAAAAAATTACCTGTTTTGGTTGATGAAGCCCATGGTTCTTATCTACTTTTTTGTGAGAACCTTAATCTACCAAAATCCGCTTTATTATCAAAAGCTGATTTAGTAGTTCACTCATTGCATAAATCGCTAAATGGTTTGACTCAAACAGCTGCACTTTGGTACAGAGGGAATCTAGTAAATGAACAAAATTTAATCAATAGTATTAATTTGTTGCAAACCACGAGTCCAAGTTCCTTATTACTTTCATCTTGTGAAGAGTCAATTAAAGATTGGCTCAATAAAAAAAGTTTATCAAAATATCAAACAAGAATTTTAGAGGCAAAAAGTATCTACAAAAAGTTAATCCAGAAGAAAGTCCCTCTAATAGAAACACAAGATCCCTTAAAAATAGTATTAAATACCTCCAAGGCTGGAATTGATGGTTTTACTGCTGATAAATTTTTTTATAAAAATGGTCTTATTGCTGAATTACCTGAAATGATGACACTTACTTTTTGCTTAGGATTTGCAAATCAAAAAGATTTTCTCAATATATTTGAAAAGGTGTGGAATAAATTACTATTAAATTCTAAAAAATCAAAAAGTTTAGAATTACTCCAATCTCCTTTTAAATTAGTTCAAACACCCGAAGTTGAAATCGGAATTGCTTGGAGAAGTGATACTAGAATTATTCCCTTCTCCCAATCATTAAATAAAATATCTGGAGATATTATTTGTCCTTATCCTCCTGGGATACCTTTATTAGTTCCTGGAGAAAAAATTGACATTGATAGGTTTAATTGGATAAATAATCAAAGTTTATGGAACAAAGATCTGGTAAATTTTAATATTAGAGTCATATAATCATGGAAATTTAATATGAGATTGAGAAGTGGATTACTAATAGGAATATTTGGTTTAATTGTTGTTTTGTTGGGGGGGTGGTTTTTTACTTTAGCAACAGCAATGCTTACTTATTTAGCATTATTAGAATTTTTTAGAATGGCAGAATTTAAAGGAATTAAACCTGCCACAAAAACAACCTTATTTTCATCTTTCGTCATTATAATCTCTACTTATCTTGAGACCATAGGTTTCCTTGAAGGAGAAATATCAAATTCAATTTTGCCTATTTGTTCAGTTGGGATATGCACTTGGTTACTATTGCAACCAAAGCCTGGGACAATTTCAGATATTGCAGCTTCTATTTTTGGTTTATTCTATTTAGGTTTTTTGCCAAGTTACTGGATAAAGTTAAGAGGATTAGAGTCAGTAATAATAAGTTCCAATCAAGATTTTATTTCGTTTGAAAACTTATCAAATACCACAGGTCTTCAACTAACATTAACTTCTTGTCTTTTAATTGTAGCTAGTGATATTGGTTCTTATTTTATTGGAAAATCATTTGGTAAAAAATCTCTTTCTCCAATATCTCCGAGCAAAACTATAGAAGGTTTAATTGGAGGAATATCCTTTTCAATTTTATTAGCAATATTTTTCGCATTTTTACTAAATTGGGAAAATCCATTACAAATTGGGATTTTATATGGGACTTTAATTTCTCTTATGGCATTAGTTGGAGATTTAATTGAATCAATGATGAAGAGAGATGCAAAAATTAAAGACTCCGGAACTTTTTTGCCGGGTCATGGAGGTATCTTGGACAGAATTGATAGCTACATTTTTACTCCATCTGTTTTGTATTACATTTTTATTATTCTTAAATATCTTAATTAATTACGAAATTTTTTATAACAAAAAATAATCTTCGATAATTTTGCTAGTTAATGATGGTAAATCTACATGCGGAAGATGACCACAATTTTGTAACTCTACTAAATTTAATTTATCAATTTTTCTTATATTTTTAATCTCATTTTTTCCAAGAATGCGATCATTTTCTCCACATACTGCTTTAATTGGAATATTTTTAATATATTTATGTGTTCCAGCAAACCCGCCACTTTTTGCAAACGATGCAAGTGAATTCCTCCATCCCTTACAACCCAAATGAATTGAAGCAATTTGCTCTTCCATTTCACCAACACATTCATCTGGGAAAGCAAATGCTTGCCTGCAAAGACTTTTTCTAACTTGTGGCAATCCAAGAAAAAAAGCCCCAATTTGGTTAAGAGGGAAAGGGATACTTTTAGGTTCTCCGTACAATCCAGCGGGAGATAAGAGGATAATTTTATCAACAGAATCAGTGATTTCAAAAGAAAGTTTTAAAGCTGTTGAGCCTCCCATAGAGGCACCAATAATTTTTAGATTATTTGTTATTTTTAAGTTCTTAAGAATATCAATTAAAAATGAAATTATTCTCGAAGGATTGTATTCATCTGTTGCACACCTTGGACTAAAACCAAAACCTAACAAGTCAGGGATAATTACTTGGAAATTTCTTTTTAATGATTGATATATCCTCCTAAACTCTAAAAAACTACTATCAAAGCCATGCAGTAGAAGGATAGGTGGACCTTTTCCTCCAACAACAACAGGAAATTTCAATGAATTCCAATTCTCATTGAGTTTGATCCACTTAACATCATTTGCCAAATTAATACCTAGCGGGTCTAACAATGACTTTTTGGCACTTTCAAAAAAATCAATATTTGATTCACTTAATTGTTCGAAATTTGTTTTAGTCAAAAAAATAATTAAAGTTTTATTTTTTGTAGTTCAAAATTTGCAATAAGCTCAATCATATCCTGTTTATTAATTTCAAAAGGCAAGAAGTGAATTTCTGATTTTTCTCGACAAGTAAAATTAGCAATTTTCTCTAAATTATTATTTTCAAAAACATTTATCCCAAGTTGTGCAATAGTAGTTGGCAAATTCAATTCTTTCATAAGTACTAACAATTGTTTAATTAATTGATCAGCTAATTTATTATTATTTTTCATTTCTTCTAGTCTTAATTGCAGTAGTAAGCCAACACCCACAATCTCACCATGTAAAAATTTATTTGGGGTAATTATCTGAGTAATTGCGTTATGAATAGCATGTGCGGCTGCAGTCCTACATTTTTCTCCACCAATACCACCTACTAATCCTGCTGTAAGTCCGCATGCTTCTACAGTATTTCGCCAAGAAATATTATTTTCAAATTCACCCTTAAATGCTTTTTTTCCATCAATTAAAAGTTGATCTCTTAAAACTCTCGATATCTGAATAGCTTGTTGAACAAGACCATCTTCAATTGTTGAACTTGTTATTGAGGATTCATACCATTTTGCCAAAGCATCCGCTATTCCACTTGCAAGTGTTCTTGATGGAGCTGTTTGGATAAATTTATGATCAAAAACTAGGATTTTTGGACAAGACCCTAGTGCAACATCTTTTATGAATTGTCCATTTTTTGTATATATATTTGATAATGCTGTCCAACCTGCACATGTAGAGGCACTAAGAGGGACTGTGATGCAGGGGATATTAAGCAAGTCTGCAATATATTTCCCGGAGTCAAGAACTTTGCCACCTCCAGCTGCGATAACGGAATCATGATTATTCTTTAAAATGATATTCTTAATTCTTGAAATATCTTCATAACAACAATCAAATTGTAAATTGGCAGAATTGACATCAAGATTTTGATTTTTTAAATCAGAAGAGATTTTGTTTTTAAGGTTACTAGTATTAACCCCTCTACCTAAAATTAATGGGCACTGAGTTAATTTAGAAATATGAGGTAGAGATTTTTCCCATGCAAAGTTTCCCCTAAATATAGTTTCTGGAGAGATCGACTGCATATTTAAGTAATTGCTAGAAATTAGCGCTTGCTAATTCCTGAGGTGATTCTTCCGAAGAGATATTAATTGTGACTTTTTTATTATCATCTATGTCAACTAATGCCTTATCTCCATCTTTTATTCTGCCTGAGAGAACTTCTTCAGCTAAACTATCTTCTAATAAACGCATAACAGCCCTTCTTAAAGGTCTGGCTCCATATGAAGGATTGTAGCCCTCTTCAACAAGTCTTTCTTTGAAAGCATCAGTTACACTTAATTTAATTCCCTTATCTTGTAATCTTGCAAAAACCTCATGCAACATTATTTCAGCAATATCTTTAACCTCATTTTTAGATAGTTGCCTAAATACTATGATTTCATCAAGTCTATTTAAAAACTCAGGTCTGAAATATTGCTTTAATTCTTCATTAACTAAAGATTTGATTCTATTATATTGGCTGTCTTCAACAGAGTCCCCAGAAAACTCAAATCCTAAACCACCACCACCTTTCTCAATCACTTTTGAACCAATGTTAGAAGTCATTATTAACAAAGTATTTTTGAAATCAACAGTTCTTCCCTTGGAATCTGTTAATCTGCCATCCTCAAGAAGTTGCAGTAATAAATTGAATACATCTGGATGAGCTTTTTCTACTTCATCAAATAAAACAACTGTATAAGGTCTTCTCCTGACGGCTTCGGTAAGTTGACCTCCTTCATTAAAGCCAACATATCCCGGAGGAGAACCAATCAGTTTACTAACAGTATGTCTTTCCATAAATTCTGACATATCTAATCTGATCATTGCTTCCTCACTACCGAAAAAATATGAAGCTAACGATTTAGTCAATTCAGTTTTACCAACTCCAGTGGGGCCCGAAAAGATGAAACTTGCGATAGGCCTATTAGGATTTTTTAAACCAACTCTTGCTCTTCTTATAGCTTTAGAAACTGCTTTTACAGCTTCATCTTGTCCAATTAATCTTTGGTGAAGAGTTTCCTCCATGTTAAGAAGTTTTACTGATTCTGTTTCAGTTAATTTTTGAACAGGTACACCGGTCCAAGATGCAACAATATGTGCCACATCCTCTTCTTTAACCATAGGATTTTGTAAAAGTTTTGGATCATCTTTTACCAAAGTTGCATCAACACTAGATTCATCCTCAACGGTAGATTCTTTTTTATTTTCAAGAACTTCTTTAATTTTGGCAGATAATTCAATTTCTTTCTCTCTTAACTGGCCAGCTTGATCAAAGTTTTGATCTCTTACAGATTCTTCTTTCTGTTTTTGAACTTGTCTTAATTCTTTATCTATCTGCTTAGCTTCAGGAGGAAGTTTAGAGTTTATTAAGCGAACTCTACTTCCGGCCTCATCAATAAGGTCAATAGCCTTATCAGGCAAAAACCTATCTGATATATAGCGGTCACCCAAGTGAGCCGCCGCTTCTAAAGCATCATCAGTAATTTTAAGACGATGATGTTGTTCATAACGTTCCCTAAGACCTTTTAAAATTTCGATTGTATCTTCAATAGATGGTTCTCCAACCATAACAGGTTGGAATCTTCTTTCTAGAGCAGCATCTCTCTCAATATGTTTTCTATATTCATCAAGTGTTGTTGCTCCAATACATTGGAGTTCTCCTCGAGCCAATGCTGGCTTAAGAATATTAGCTGCGTCTATAGCACCTTCGGCAGCTCCAGCACCTATTAATGTATGAACTTCATCAATAACAAGGATTACATTACCAGCAGATTTAATTTCTTCCATTATCTTTTTTAATCTCTCTTCAAATTCTCCTCTGTATTTTGTGCCAGCAACCAAAAGACCAATATCAAGAGTTAGCACTCTTTTATCTTCAAGTATATCGGGAATATCTCCTAGTTGTATCCTTTGGGCTAAACCCTCTGCAATAGCTGTTTTACCTACTCCAGGTTCTCCAATAAGAACTGGATTGTTTTTAGTCCTTCTACCTAATATTTGAACTACACGATCTATTTCTTCATAACGACCAACTACTGGATCAAGTTTTGATTCACTAGCTAACTTTGTTAAATTTGTTCCAAATTCATCAAGAGTAGCAGTTTTTAAGTTCCCCTTATTTGAATTAGCTCCACTACCCACTTCGGCTGTTTCACCTAACATCCTAATGACCTGAGTTCTTACTTTTGAAAGATCAATACTAAGATTTTCTAGAACCCTGGCAGCTACACCCTCACCTTCTCTTATTAACCCTAGTAAAAGATGTTCAGTTCCTATATAATTGTGACCTAATTGACGAGCTTCTTCAAGTGATAATTCTAAAACTCTTTTTGCCCTAGGAGTAAAAGGTATTTCTACAGCTACAAAACCAGAACCTCTACCTATTATTTTTTCAACTTCAATTCTTGAATCCTTTAAATTAACCCCAAGTGATTTAAGAACTTTTGCTGCTACACCAGTACCTTCTCCAATTAAACCAAGTAGAATTTGTTCAGTTCCAACGAAATTATGACCGAGTCTTCTAGCTTCCTCTTGAGCAAGCATGATGACCTTTATAGCCTTTTCTGTAAATCTTTCAAACATTAGAAGATTAAATTCCTACTAATAACCTACCAGTAATATGCCAATTTTGTGTTCAGAATGAGCTTTTGTGAATACCCAAAAGCATATTTTATTGAATTAAATTTAACTTTTTTAATGATATAGCAATAAATTATAGTAATTTCAAGCATTCTGGTTATCCGAACAATTAGTTTTTTTTAATTATTTACTTGTTAATTTTTTTTCTTTTAAGAGAGCATCTGAACCGTCTTTGTAATAATTTCTCCTAATCCCAACAGTGGAAAAATCGAAGCTACTATAAAATTTCTCAGCAATTGAGTTATTATGCGAAACTTCTAAATACAACTTATTTATCTTAAATTCTTCACAGTGTTTTATTAAATAACTCATAAGTTGAGTTCCAAAACCTTTTTTTCTATATTTCTGTTTTACTACAAAAAAATTTATTTGCGCTTCATCAAGAACAACATGTAAAACGCAAATTCCCACTAAAAAATCAGAAAGTAATAATCCAAAAACTTTTATGCCTTTTTTTTTGAATTCTTCAGCCCATTGTTTTTTGCTCCATAGCGAAAGAGTTTTTGAATCTAATTCATAACATAAATCAATATCTTTATCGTTAATTTGTTTAATGGATATCATCTTATAATAAAAAAAGTATTATAAAAATTTTAATTTTAAAGTCATAATAAAATGACAGTTTTAGCATAACTTTTTTTAAAGACTCTCTCATGGAAGGAAAAAAATCATTTTTAAAACAAAAGATTGATCACAATAGCCCGAACAAAAATATTGTGCCTATTACTACATCAATTGGAAGTGACGGAAAATTATCAATTGGTGGGTGCTCTATTGAAGAATTAGTAAAAAAATATGATTCTCCTCTTTATATTTTGGATGAAGTTACATTGAGAAACTCTTGTAGAGCATACAAAAAAGCATTAGAAAAGTATTACCCTGGTAAATCGCTACCCATATATGCTTCAAAGGCAAATAGTTCTATTTTCATGAGTAGCCTAGTTTCTTCAGAAGGTTTAGGACTTGATGCCGTATCAGAAGGAGAACTATTAACTGCTCTCAAAGGTGGGGTCCCAAATGAAAACATTGTTTTTCACGGTAATAATAAATCAGACAAAGAAATTGAGTTTGCAATTAGAAATAACATTAAAGTTATTGTAGATAATGATTATGACTTAGATAGATTAGAAGAAATCTCAAATGCACATAAACATGATATAGAAATAATGATTCGCTTTACTCCTGGAATAGAATGCCATACACATGAATATATAAGAACAGGATCATTCGATAGCAAATTTGGATTTGGAATTGAATATTTAAATATTTTATTTAACAAAATAACCAACACGAAACATCTCAAATTAAAAGGATTACATGCTCATATTGGTTCCCAGATTTTTGAACTAGATCCACATAAGGATCTTGGAGAAATAATGGTAAATGTTATAATTGATGCCAAAAATTTTGGTCATGACATTCAAGAATTGAATGTGGGTGGAGGTTTAGGCATTAAATATACAGAAAATGACGATCCTCCTTCGATTGATGAATGGGTAAAAACAATATCTAAATCTGTTGTTAAAGCTTGTAAAAAACATAATTTAGATCTACCTACATTGATGTGCGAGCCTGGAAGATCTATCGTATCTACAGCAGGAATAACAATTTACAAAATCGGGGCTTTTAAAGAAATTCCTGGGATTAGAACATATTTCTCAGTAGATGGTGGGATGAGTGACAATCCAAGACCAATAACTTATCAATCAAATTATTCTGCATGTTTGGTAAGTAATCCATTTAATATTAATTCAAAAAATAAATATACTATTGCAGGTAAGCACTGCGAATCTGGAGATGTATTATTTAAGGAGATAGAACTTGCAAATTGCAAAACAGGAGATCTTATATGTGTTTTCGGGACTGGTGCTTACAATAATTCAATGAGTTCCAATTACAATAGAATCCCTAGGCCTGCAGCTCTTCTAGTTTTTAATGGAGAAGCAGATATTATTCAAAAAAGAGAAAGTCCATTTGATCTTTTACAATATGATGTTTTACCTGATCGCTTTATTAAATAAAGTTAGGTACATTTAAATTAATTTTATTTTTAGTGTGAATTTCTGGGGGATTATAAATTTTAAGCTTTTATTAGATGTCTTATTTGCTGTTGGTTTTGGACTTTTATTATTTTCTAGAGTCAAAGAACAAAGAACATTATGGCTTTTAAGGGGATATTTATTTTTAGTTTCAACCGCATGGTTTATTCAAAGATATGCATACTTACCACTAACATCAAAATTAATTGATGCTGTAGTTCTCGCTTGCTCTCTCTCATTAGCGATCCTTTGGCAAGGAGAGTTAAGAAGATTAATGGAATTACTTGGCACTGGGAGGCTAGCTGTATTACTAGGGAATCCACCAAAGGAATTTAGAGCAACTTCAACTACCATTACACAGTTAGTTGATACTGCCGGTAAACTCTCTCAAAATAGAAGAGGTGCTTTAATCGTTGTAGATTTGGGGAGTGATTTAAGACCTGAAGATTTTTTATATTCAGGTACCAATATTGAGGCACAATTATCAACTGACCTTTTAATAAATCTTTTTGCTACAGATACGCCTTTACATGATGGAGCAGTTCTTGTGAAAGGAAATAAAATAATTTCTGCTGGCGTAATACTTCCTCTCTCAAGACAAGGAATAAGTAGATATGGCACAAGACATTTAGCAGCATTAGGTATTACAGAAAGATTTGATAGATGTATTTGTATTGTTGTTTCTGAAGAAACAGGTACGTTATCATTAGCGAACCAAGGCAAACTTGAAAGGCCAATTACCAGCAGCAGGTTACAAGAACTTCTTGCAAAATTGATTGGAAATCAAAACTCTATGGGAGCAAATAAAGCATCTTTAAGTAAAAATGTTTTATCCCAAAAGACAGACTCGAGTGATAATATCATCAGTGATATTAATAAAAAAGAGTCAGAAAAATCAGAAATTTTTATTAACAAAAAGGATTAATTCATGAGTTTAGAAAAAGTAATAGACGATAAAATTACTGACTTATTAATGAAAATAGATAAGCAAAAATTGCCCAAGCATATAGCAATAATTATGGATGGCAATGGGAGATGGGCGACTAGAAAAGGTTTACCCAGATCATTTGGACATAAACAGGGCGTAAGTGTATTAAAAAAAATTCTCAAAGCTGCAAAAAATTTAGGTTGTAAAGTAATTACTGTTTATGCTTTTTCAACTGAGAATTGGACAAGACCAACAAAAGAAGTTGATTTTCTTATAAATCTTTTTAGCGAAGTTTTAAAAAATGAAATTAAAGAGATACATGAAGAATCAACAAAAATAAAATTTATTGGAGATTTAACTCCTTTCCCAAAAAATTTAAAAGAAATAATATCTAGTTCAGAATCACTTACTAAAAACAATAATAAATTTTTATTCAATGTTTGTGTTAATTACGGGGGCAGACAAGAAATAGTAAAAGTTGCAAAAGAACTAGCATTAAAATCTTCTTCTGGAGAAATAAAACCAAGTGAAATTAATGAAGAATTATTCAATTCAGAGTTATTAACTAGAGGAATTAAGGATCCAGAATTACTAATAAGAACTAGTGGTGAAAAAAGGATAAGTAATTTTTTATTGTGGCAATTAGCATATTCAGAAATTTATATATCTGACGTACTTTGGCCAGAATTCAATGAGCATGAATTTCTTAAAGCAATAATTGATTACCAATCAAGAAATAGACGTTTTGGCGGTATAGAATCATTACCAAATGAATCTTTTGAAGATTCTCAATATATTTCCTAATAAAAATGGCTAATTCGAATAATCAGTTATTAAAAGAAATTAGGTTTGATTGGAATAAAGAGGAGATTTTGAAAATTCTTAATATGCCTCTTATTGATTTAATGTGGGAATCCCAAACCGTTCACAGGAAATTCAACAAATACGATATTCAATTAGCATCATTGTTCAGTGTAAAAACTGGTGGATGCGAGGAAAATTGTTCGTACTGTAGCCAATCAATTTATAGTGCTAGCGAAATCAAAAGTCATCCACAGTTTCAAGTTGAAGAGGTTTTAGCAAAAGCTCAAGTAGCCAAAAATGAGGGTGCAGATAGGTTTTGTATGGGTTGGGCGTGGAGAGAAATTAGAGATGGGAAATCTTTTAATGCAATGTTGGAGATGGTTAGCGGGGTAAGAGATTTAGGGATGGAAGCATGCGTTACTGCGGGGATGCTTACAGAAGAACAAGCTTCCAGACTGGCTGATGCAGGCTTGACCGCTTATAACCATAATCTTGATACTAGTCCTGAGCATTATAAAAATATTATTACGACTAGAACTTATCAAGACAGACTAGACACTATCAAAAGAGTAAGAAATGCAGGAATAAATGTTTGTTGTGGAGGAATAATAGGCTTGGGTGAAACTAATGGCGATAGAGCATCTCTTTTGGAAGTGCTTTCAAACATGAACCCACACCCTGAAAGTGTTCCTATAAATTCATTAGTTGCTATTGAAGGCACTGGTTTAGAAGATAATGAAGATATTGATTCTATTGAAATGATAAGGATGATCGCTACAGCCAGAATTCTTATGCCTAAAAGTAAAATAAGATTAAGTGCAGGGCGAGAAAAGCTTTCAAAAGAAGCCCAAATTTTATGTTTTCAATGTGGCGCAAATTCAATTTTTTATGGAGATGAGTTACTCACAACTTCAAATCCATCATTTCAATCAGACAGAAAACTTCTTAAAGAGGTTGGAGTATCATTCAACAAAGATTTTGAAACTTGTGAAAAAACATTATCTTCTTTATGAAAGGCAAAAATTATAAAATAGTTTCTCTTTACTCTTTCTTCCCATTTCAAGAAAACTTAATTCTTGATCTAAAAAATAAATTATTAGAAATCGAAAATGAAAATGATCTTTCAGGTTTGTTAATTTTTGCAAGTGAGGGTATTAATGGAACTATTTGTGCCGAGAAAAATGTAATTGATTTTGTTATCAATTTACTTAATAAATATGCAGGTAATAGAAATTTGAATATTAAAGTAAACTTTTCAAAAAAGAAAGTCTTCAAAAAATTAAAAATAAAAATAAAGAAAGAAATAGTTACCATGGGTGTAAATGGAATAAACCCTTCACAAGATAATGGTACTTATATTGACTCAGCCAATTGGAATAAGTTAATCAAGCATCAAAATACAATAGTCATTGATACTAGGAATCACTATGAGGTTTCTATAGGGACATTTCATAATTCTATTAACCCAAATACGAGAAACTTTAGCGAATTTCCCAGATGGGTAGATGATCATTTAGATAGTTATTTAAAAAATAAAGAGTCTACAAATATAGCAATGTTTTGTACCGGAGGTATCAGATGTGAAAAAGCTACAAGTTTACTTAAAAAGAAAGGCTATAAAAATATTTATCACTTAGAAGGGGGCATCCTTAAATACCTTGATGACATATCAGAAGAAGAAAACTTATTTGAAGGTGAATGTTACGTTTTTGATAAAAGAGTTGCTTTAGATCAAGAATTAGAAGAGGGGTCCTACTCCATTTGTCATGCATGTGGAATGCCAGTGTCAATTCAAGATCAAAAAAGAAAAGAATATAGAAAAGGCATCCAATGTCATTTCTGCGTAGATCAATTCAGTGATGATGATAGGAAAAGGTTTGAAGAAAGGCAAAAACAGATCGATAGATTAAAAGGGGTAGAACAGTCAATTAATAAAAATTAATTTCCCAAAAATATGAAAGTTGAAGAATTAGACAAATTATCAAGTTCCTTGGGACTATCAATTAAAATACAGGTTAGAGAAACACTCGGGTTATGTTTCTTCAGAATCGTTGTTGCAGAAAAAAAAGATAACATCATAAAGATTTGGGCCGAAATGAAAGGTTGGACTTATTTAAATAAACAAGGTATTCAGCTTGATACATTAAGAATCCTTAGTAAAGCTCCCGCTTATGTTTCAGAATTAATTTGGGCAACAACTATGGCTTGGGCAATTGAAAAAAAATCAAGCAATAAAGCAAGACTTTTAGCTATTTTTGATAGTGAAGGGTATAGTAAAAAACTCGTAAGATATTTCAAGTTAATAGGCTTCAAAGTTGTTAAAGAAGTTGGTTCCAGCCCAGTAGATCTTTTTTTAAGATTGGTCTGGGGAGGTGCTGGCACACTTATGAACGGTGAATGTAATTCAATTTTAAAAAAACTTGAAAAGAAACTTTCATGTATTGGAGAAAGTTAACCCGCATGATAACTACTTCTAACTAAGGGCCCAGAAGAGACTTTCTTGAATCCTAATTCCTTAGAGAAGCGATATAAATATTCAAACTCTGATGGATCCCAATATTTCTTAACTGCCAAATGATTTAATGAGGGCCTTAAATATTGGCCAATTGTAATTTGATCACAATCTATTTTTTTAAGATCATAAATTGTATTTTTTATTTCATCCAATGTTTCCCCAAGACCTAACATAATTCCTGATTTAGTTTGAATATGAGGAGCAATATCTTTTGACTTTTTCAATAAACTAAGAGATTTTTTATAATTAGCACCTCTCCTAACTTCTTTTTGCAGTCTTTCAACAGTTTCAAGATTGTGATTAAAGCATATTGGATCTTTTTCTAAAATCATCTTTAATCTCTCAGTCTGAAGGTTATTAGTTTCATCAAAATTTTTGCCACCACCCCATAAATCAGGAGTTAAAACCTCTATTTTGATTGTTGAATCAATTTTTCTAATCTCATCAATTGTAGATATAAATAAATTTGCACCATGATCAGGGAGATCGTCTCTAGCTACAGATGTTAAAACTACATATTTCAAATTTAATACTTTCACTGCTTCAGCGACTTGAATACATTCATCAATATTGATAGAAGTAGGTCTACCTTTATTTACCTGACAAAAAGCACAAGAACGAGAACATATCGATCCACCCAGTAAGAAAGTGGCTGTCCCTGAGGCATAACATTCTGCTCTATTTGGACATCTTGCTTCTTCACAAATAGTATGAATATTTGATTTTTTGATGAGTGTTTGTATTTTTTCGAACTCGGAAGCTTTACTAATAGGAAATTTTATCCAAGAGGGAAGTCTTAAGATTTTTTCTTTCTTGATTAGATTATTTTTTCTCATTGTCTAATTTAGTTTTGTTCTTCCTTCTAAGGCTCTCGCAAGTGTAACTTCATCCACATATTCAAGTTCGCTACCCATTGGGAGACCATATGCAATCCTCGTAACTTTAGTGAAAGGTGCTAACAATTTTCCAATATAAAGACTTGTTGTATCTCCCTCAACACTGGGAGTCAATGCCAATATGATCTCATCTATTTCAGACTTACTAACTCTTTCTACCAAGCTTCTTATTTCTAAGAGTTCGGGACCAACAGAATCCATTGGGGATATTAAACCACCAATAACGTGGTAAACACCTTTAAATTCTCTAGCGCGCTCCAAAGCAAGCAAATCTTTAGTTTCTGCTACTACACAGATTAGTTTTTGATTTCTTTCAGTATTTTTACAAATTTCACATTCATCTTCTGAAGTCAAATTGAAACATTTTTTGCAACGACCAACATTACTATGTGCTTCTAACAAAGCCTTTGAAAAATCTCTTATTGTACTTTCAGGTTGTTTTAAAATAAACAGGGCTAATCGTTGCGCTGTTCTTGGACCAATCCCTGGGAATTTCTCAAAATGACCAATTAATTTTGAAAGCGGTTTGGTATAAGTAATCAAAATCAAACTATTTCTAGGGATAATTTAGACGCAAAATTCTGAATTGCCATAATTGTTTGCTTTTAATGTCTTATTATGTTTTTAGTTAGTAATTTCAAACAAAATGAAAAATATTAAATTTAACCCTTTCAAATATTTATTTTTGATTTTTTTGTGTTTAACACTGAGTGCTTGTAGTGGCGGACTAAATGCAGGATTAGAAGCTTATCAAAGTCCAGATGGAAGATATGCATTTTTGTATCCAACAGGATGGACGAGAGTAAAAGTCGATGGAGGACCTGAAATTATTTATCATGATCTAATAAATAGTAATGAGACCTTAAGCCTAGTTATTTCTGATGTAAAGAAAGAGGTTCAATTAGAGCAATTAGGAAGCCCAAGTGAAGTAGGTCAAACATTAATTGATAAAGTCATTGCTCCCGAAGGTTCAGGCAGAGAGGTAAAACTTATAAATGCCAATAAGAGGGAGGCATCCAATCATATTTTCTATGATTTAGAATATGAATTAAATTTAAATGAACAGGCGAGACACGAATTAGCTACTGTCGTAATTGATAGAGGAACACTTTACACTTTCGCTGTGGGAACAAATGAAGAGAGATGGAATAAAGTTGATGGTATGTTTAGTAATGTAATTGAATCATTTAACTTTTTAATATAGTTTAGAAATTCTATACTAAATTCCTACTTGAACATTCCATAAATCAGCATATATGTTGTTCTGATCTAATAGTCTTTCATGTTTTCCGCTTTCAACTATTTTACCTTTATCTATAACAATAATATTATCCGCATTTTTTATAGTGCTTAATCTATGAGCTATTACTATAGTTGTTCTTTCTTTTGTGATTTTAGATAACGATTTTTGAATTAAAGCCTCTGTTTCATTATCAACCGAAGCTGTAGCTTCATCTAATATTAATATTGGAGCATCTTTTAAAACAGCTCTCGCCAAGGCAATTCTTTGACGTTGCCCGCCTGAGAGTCTTTGGCCCCTTTCTCCCACTATAGTTTTATAACCATCTGGTAATTGTTCAATAAATTTATGAGCTTCCGCAATCTTTGAAGATTTAATAATATCTTTAAGACTTGGGTTGATTGAGCCATAAGCAATATTTTCTTGTACACTACCATGAAATAAATAAGTTTCTTGACTTACTAAAGAGATACACTTTCTTAAATCCCTCAAATTTATTTTTTTAATAGAAACCCCATCCAAGGTTATTAACCCATTATTACTATCATAAATTCTTAGTAGTAGTTTTATTATTGTACTTTTCCCAGAACCTGTTAAACCAACAATGCCTAATGTTGAGTTATTTTCAATTTTGAAATTTATGTTTTTTAAAGTTAAATCTCGTCCTGGATAATTAAAATTTACATTATTAAAAATAATTTCTCCTTTGATATCTTTAGGTTCAATTTTTAATTTTCCATCTTTTATTTTTATAGGCGTATCTATGAGATCAATTACTCTATCTATTGAAGCCATAGATCTCTGAAAATCATCTAAAACATGCCCCAAAGTAGTTAAAGGCCATAATAGTCTTTGTGTAATAAACACTAAAAAACTATAAGTACCTACATCAAGTGTCTTATTCCAGGTTTGGAAACCTCCAATTAATAGAATCGCTATAAAGGCAAATAAAATTGCAAATCTTATTAGAGGGATAAAAGCAGAAGATAATTTTATTGCAGCCTTATTACTTCTTTGATAATCGAGACTTTCTTTATTTAATCTATTTAGTTCCCATTTTTCTTTAGTAAAACTCTTTATGGTTAGAATTCCACTTAAATTATTATTAAGCCTTGATGCCAACAGTCCAGCTTTATTTCTAACATCTCTGTATTTTGGAGCAAGCTTCCTTTGAAATTTTATTGATCCTAAAAATATAATTGGAATAGGAAAGAAAGCAAATAAAGCGATTTTTGGAGCGACAAAAATCATAGTACCCCCAATTATTAAGACAGTTATAAATAACTGGATAATCTGATTAGCCCCTTGGTCTAGAAATCTCTCGAGTTGATTTATATCATCATTCAAAATAGATAATAGCCTTCCAGTATTATCATTTTCAAAAAAATCCATATCTAATTCCTGGATATGCTCATAAGCTTTTATTCTTAATTTATGTTGCGATAGCTGAGCCAAATTTCTCCATAAAATCGAATATAAATATTCAAACGAGGATTCACCAGACCATACTATTCCTGAAGCAAATGCAAGAAAAATCAATTGTGTTGGAACTTCTTTTATTCCAAAACCTGCAATCCATGAATTCTGTTCCTTAACAACGATATCTACTGCAAGACCAATTATTACGGGGGGTGCTAAATCTAATATTTTATTAATTATGGAACTAAGAAAAGCAAAAAATAGTAACCTTCTTTCCTCAATCAGATTTAAATAAAGTCTAATTATTGGATTTTGATTTTTTTTAGACCTCATAAAAATAATAATTAAATTTTTCTATTATGATTTAAATTTTCTTTAGTTTCTAATTTACATTTCGTTTTTGCATCTTGATGACTTGCAGTTTGCATAAATTCCTCGTAGTAACAATCACAAGTTTCATTCGCAATTTCTTCACTATATTCCATTTCTGCTTTCATCATCTCCTCTTTGACACTCTGAAGACAAAATAATTTTATAATTGAATTTTGTTTAGTTTGAGCTAAATAATAACTATTAAAGGAGTTGAATAGTATTATCAGATTGACAAAAATAAAGAAATTATATTTGTTAGCTTTCATTTTCTATTACTAGTTTCTGAATTTAATTTTTTTTAATTTATTTTTAGTTTCTCTATGCAGGTCTCTGGGTAAATCCACCAAACTGTAATCATTAAAAATCTGTATCTTACCTATGGATCTACCATTTATATTAGTTGAATTACAGATTGAGGATATAATGTTTGCAACTCTAACTCCATCAAATTTACCAAAGTTAAATTTGTAGGTTTCAAAAGAATCATTTTGATAATTATTTCTTCTATTTGAATTCCTCATACGATTGTTACTATTTCTATTTGATCTATTTCGATCAGTATTATTTTGTTTATTAATCCAAGAATCATCCTCATTAACAAAAAATGATTTATTACCTATTACTAAATTAATCGCGGCCATTGCAATATTTGAGTCATCCATAGAGTGTTTTTCTTTTAAATTATCTAGTACATCAATAATCAAGGCTTTATTTTCTTCATTTTCTTCTTTAGCTAAAGAACTCTCATTAACATTCTCTATAAGTTTTTCCATCCTTTTTTCATTAATTAATTTATTACTTGGTATGTTAATTTCCTCAATCTTAGTTCTTGTTGAGTTTTCTAAGTTTCTTAGAAAATGTTTTTCTCTATGATTAACAAATAAAATTGCCTCTCCTGATCTTCCTGCCCTTCCTGTTCTTCCAATTCTATGAGTATATGTTTCCTTATCAAAAGGGAAATCGTAATTAACAACAAGTTTTATCCTCTCAACATCTAATCCTCTAGCTGCTACATCAGTCGCAACAAGGATGTCAATGAATCCTTTTTTTAATCTATCTACAGTATTTTCTCTTTGATTTTGAGGTATATCTCCATTAAGAACTGCTACTGTATGACCTGAATTCTCTAAAGCTTCAGCAATTGAATTAGTAAGTAGTTTTGTCCTCACAAAAATTATTACTCCCTCGTTATTAAGTTCTAATATTCTTTTTAAAGCATCTAATTTATGATGCCTTTGTACATATAGAAATTTTTGAGAAATTAACTGTGTTTCTTTTTTGATACTTTTGATCAATATTTCGGCAGGATCATTCAGATATTTTTTTGCTATATTTTTTATCTCACTAGGCATTGTTGCTGAAAACAATACCATCTGCTTATTTTCCGGGAGTTGGTCTATTATCCATTCAATATCTTCAAGGAAACCCATATTTAACATTTCATCGGCCTCATCTAAAACAAGACAATTTATATCTTTAATTTTAAAAGTTCCCTGCCTTATATGATCCATTATTCGTCCAGGGGTCCCAACTACTACGTCAACTTTTCTTTTCAATGCAGAAATTTGATTTCGATAGTCGGTACCTCCATATATAGCAACAGTCTTAAAATTACTAGATTCAGAACTATAACTCTTAAAAGATTCTGCCACTTGAGTTGCCAATTCTCTAGTAGGAGTCATAACTAAAACCTTGGCATTTAATTCTTTATTATCTGCAAGTTTTTCTATTAATGGCAATGCAAAAGCTGCAGTCTTTCCAGTTCCTGTTTGTGCTTGGCCTAGTAAATCTCTGCCTAACATTAGTTCAGGAATTGCAGCTTTTTGGATAGGAGTTGGATTTTTGTACCCTTTTTTTCTTAACGAATTTAAAATCGATTGATTAAAACCAAAATCGAGAAATCCATTCTCATTATCATTTCCTTGCGATACTTCCAATTGTTGAGATTTATTTTCTGATTTATTCTCTAATTTCCTTAACTCTATCAGAGAAACATCTTTACTCTGAGATTTATCCTGATCACTATCAGGAGAGTTACTATCCTTTTTTAAAGCCATCTTAAATGCCCAATGATCTTCTGATTAGGCATTCAACAAATATCTAAATTTACTTAAATTGTTGACTAGCCTTGCAGAGCCGAGTTATCAATCTAACATCTTGGGGTTAAAATCTCACTAATCTCTCTAAAATTAAATTTAATTTAAATAATATATATTTAGAAATTTCTTCGCTCTTGTAACAGCAGTATAAAATAATCTTTTTTCAAAATTATCTCTCCAAAACATATTTTCACTGTCTTTTTTTTCTTTTAAAGCATATTGATTTCTTCTATATTTTTGGGACCACAAAATGCTTACTTTATCAGATTCACTTCCTTGAGATTTATGTATAGTAATTGCTATTGCAGGAACAACATTTTCTAAATTATATGGATCAATTAATTCAACAATTTCTTCATTGTTATCATTAAATTTTCTAAAAAGATATTTTCTCTCATTTTTTAAACCTATAAGTACGCCGATATCGCCATTTGACAATCCAAGTTCATTGTTATTTTTTGTACACATGATCGGGACACCCTCTTTAAGAGTTTTAAGATCATATGGTTTTTTTTGACCAAAAACAATTTCATTCAAATATTCAACACTCCATATCCCAGAATTTTTTTCACATAAAATCAAGTGACTTTGCAAATCTAGAAATATCTTATCTACTAAATCTTTTTCATGAAGCAATAAATTATCAATACCTTCATCAAATATATATTTTTTTTTACTTAAATTTGAAGTTGAAAGATTTAACTTATTTAGATGACTTTTAATTGAAAAAAATAGATGTTTTGGAATATCTTTGTCTATACTTTTTAAAAAATTAACTTCTTTTGATTTATTATTTTTTGCTAATTCTTTTATCTTTTGATTAACTAAAGAATAATCATTATTAAATATTAAATTACTAATTAATGCTATATCTCCAAAATTTCTATAAGTTTTTTCTAAATTTACTACACAAGATTTAATTGAACTGTTTTCACAATATTCAAACAAGTAATTCCAGATAGAACAGTTATTTACTGGAGACAATTGATTTTTATCTCCAACTAAAATAATTTTACAGTCCTTTGCTAGTAAACTTAAAACTGATTCAATCAAATCGATATTGACCATTGACATTTCATCAATTATGAAAATATCAAGTTGATTTAGTTTAAATTTCAACTTTAGAGATTTATTTTGAGAATTTAAAATCCATCTATGTAAAGTTTGAAATTCTATTTGGTCTAAAAATTTGCTGAAGGAAATATTTTTTTTATCATTAAGAGCTTCTTTTAGACGAGCTGTAGCTTTACCCGTTGGAGATGACAAGCCAATATTTAAAAAGTTATCAATTCGAAGAAATTCTAGTATTAAGCTTATTATTAAAGTTGTTTTACCTGTGCCTGGCCCGCCTTGAAGAAAAACTAAGTTGGAATATTTGAATATATTTTTAATTTGATCAATTTTATTATCATCTTCATAAATTATCGAATTGATTAAATTATCGGTATCTATTTTTTTTAAAAATGAATTAATAACTCTTTCTATCTTTCTTGACCATTTTGCAAGAGATAATTTTCTATCTACTAATACAAAGGGAGAATTAAATGAGCCTATCAAGTCTATATTTTTAAGAATATCTAGATGTTTATTTGGCCAGCCATCCTCAAATAATTCAACGATAATTAAACTATTATCTACATCAATAATAGTCTCACCATTTTTTTCATAATCTAATAAAATTCTTATTACATCTTTTACGAAATTACCATATTTTTTTTCATTGAATTTAAAAATATCTAAAATTAAATTAAATATATAATCATATTGGTACTTTTCAATATCAATAGTTGTTTTTGTCATTCTAAAAAAGGTTATCTAAATAACTAATTCTCTTTATAGGGGCATTACTAATAAAAACACCTGGAGATATATCTTTCGAATTAGATTTTTCAAATAATTCAATATCTGGCAATCCCTTTAAAAACAAATAAATATATCCTCCTAGATTTTTATGTGGTTGATAATTTTTAAGTCTCCACTTTAATAATCTATGTAAAGCTAATAAATAAAGATGAGATTGCAAGGGATAATGATGTTTAATCATTTCATCTCTCATATTTTTATAGTTATAGTTTTTTGGTAAACAATCACTATTATCACTTCCAGAAATCAAATTACTTTTCCAATCAAGTACCCACCATTTGCTATCTTCTAATGTATTACCTACAGGGAAAACACAATCAATACATCCTGAATGAAAGCCTTTATTCATAATTTGAAGATCATTTATTTTGTCTGCATATTCTCCTCCAAATTCATATTCCGGATCTAAAAGAAAGCATCTTGATATATCATGAGATTCTATATTTCTTCCTTCATATGATAGTGTTAGATCATATTTAACTTCCTTGAGTAAATATTCATTTGGGATATCAACTAGTTTCTTATTTTGTAATTCAGTTCCTAAAGATATATTTATAATTCTTAAAATTGCATCTTTTACTTTAGAAGCAAATGAAGTATCGATTTGATGAAAATCCAATTCCTCAATAATTAAATCAATTAATTCTTGATTAGTATCGTTTCTGAAATCAAATCTTTCTATTATTTTGTGCAAGCAAGTCCCAGCAATATTTCCTTTTGGAAATTCACTTAAGGGATTTGGAAAAGAAAAATAATTAGGATAATTCTTTGATTTCTTAAAGTTAGACTCTTTGACAATTGATATATTGTCTTCATAATGCTTATATTGATTAATTACAGCTTCAATATTTTTATCTTTACGTATCCAAGAAGAATAACTTGAATAAGAAATCAATTGATCAGAATTAAATTCTTTAGATATTTTTTTATTAACTTTATCGATTTTCCAAAGATTATTATTAAATTGGTTAATTTTGAACTTAGAAAAAATTTCTTTAATTTTCTCTTTTTCTAAACTACTATCTTCAAAATTAGACTTATAAATATCAATATTTTCCAAATTATTAAGTAAATCATTATTTAAGATATTATTTGTATCTTCTAAATCATTAAAAACTATAAGTTTATATTTACTCCTTGTAAGTGCTACATAAACTAACCTCTCACTTTCTTTAAATAAATCTTCTTCTTCTAGAAATTTAAATTTTTCAACCTTCGAGTAATTATTAGAAATATTAATATATATATTTTTATCAATATTTGATTTCCAAATAGGTCCTTTAATTTTATTTGACTTTTTTGAAATAATTGAGAGATATGGACATAGAACCATTTCGAATTCTAAGCCCTTACTACTGTGAATGGTAGAAAGATTTATTCCATTTTGAAGATTATAATCTTTCGTCAAAAAATCTTCTCCAGTACAAATTCTTAAAGAATGATCTAACTGATTTTTATACCAGTAAAAAACTTTATTGAGATTAAAATCATTTTTTATTAATTCTTCTTCAACAATTTCTGAAAGTTGAAATAAATTTGAATTTAAATCTGAATCATGAATAATTGAAGATGATTTATAATTTATAAGAAGTTCGTTAACAATATTTAAAAACCCTTTTTCTCTAAGTTCCTGAGACCAAGTAATGCAATTATTCATCAAAATTTCTGAACTATTACTAATTCCATCATTAAAAAATTCTACTAATTTAATTTCTATAAACTTTGAAGTAGAAAGCAAATTTATATTTTTAATAACCCTGGGATTTAATAAACATTCAATCAATAAAAATATTAAAGAACTTGCTTCTGTATCAAAAATATTTTGTTTATTTTGAATTTTGCATGGGAGATTAAGCTGATTTAATTTGTTTTTCAAATCTAAGCATTGAGAATTATTTAATGTAAGGATCGCAATTTTATTAATATCAATTTCCTTATTATTTAAAATAAAGTCAACTATGTAATGAATTACAAGATCCTCTATATTGGTCTCTTTTTTTGAAAATTCTACAATTTCAAATACATCTTGGAATTTAAATTCAGAATTATTATTTTCATTGATTCTAGAGTTTAATTTCCTATAGTTTAGTTTTGATAATTTAAGTCCATTGCTATAAAGTTTATTAATAACATCAATTAACTTTTTTGAGGATCTATAATTATCTGTAAGACTAAAAACTTCGATTGCATTAGATCTTGCATCTAAGTATGTCTCAATATCTCCACCTCTAAATTTGTAGATGGCTTGTTTTGGATCACCTACACATAGCAAAAAATGATTTTTAGTATTAAAGAACTTTTTTATTAAATTCCACTGAGTATTATCTGTATCTTGAAATTCATCTACTAAGACACATTTAAATCTTTTTTGAATCTTAGATAGCGTACTAATATTGCTAATTTCTGAATTTAGAAATTTATTTTCTACAGTCTTAATAAGATCATTAAAGTTCAATATAGAAAATTTTTTCTTTAATTCAATTAATTTTATATAAGCTAATTGGGTAAATATTCTTACAAATTCGGTATAGAACCCTTCTTTTATTTTATAAATTTTATCTTGTAATGAATTAAATTTAGTAAAATCTAATTCCAGATTATGTTTTTTGATTTCTTTAGATATATTTTCATTAGAAAAATATTTAAATAAAAGATCATCTTTAGAAATTTCATATATAAAATCAATACAATTTTGATAATTAAGCCTTTTGTTGATTTCTTGAATCCAACAAATTACTTGATTAAACTTATCTTTTCTAGGGTTTGCTGAATATATTTGACTTTTACCACCACCATCCTTAATTAATTTTCCTAACTCTATAAGTTGTAAAAATAATGCCTTACCTTTCTTATTCCATTCATCACAAAACTCGTTCCAATTTAAATAAAAAAATTCAATAAAATAATTATTTATATCAATTATCTTATATTTATTATTTATTTGAAATTTACAAATATTTTCTTGATCTATATTTTTAAGAATTTCCACGAAAAATGACTTATTGATTCTTCCTCCAAATCTAGAATTTATTTTTTTGTGGCTTACTGCTGCAATTAGCGCAGGATTAAGATTTAGAAAATCATCAATCCACAAATTATCTATTACATCTTTGTACAAGTTATCTATATTATTCTCAATATACGGATCTTGAGTTACACCTATTTCAATACTATATTCATCAATAATATTATTGCAAAACCCATGGAATGTAGTTACTTGTAATTTATAAATTTCATTAACAAAATTATCAATTTCGGATATAGTTTTGTCCTTAGATTTTTGATTCTCCTTAAATTTCAGATACCAATCCTTAAGAGTATTATCTATCTTAATTTCATTATGATTTTGCAAATATAATTTTAAATCCATAAATCTCAAAAGTATTTTATCTCGTAATTCATAACACGTATTTTTTGTAAAACTTAATAAGAGTATCTCATCTGGTTTAATTTTTTTTTCCAAAACGTTTCTTAAAACTAGGTGAGCCAAAGTAAAACTTTTGCCAGTTCCTGCACTTGCCTCTACTAATTTAAATTTATTATCTAATTTAATTTGGTTAATATCCATATCTTTATTGAATTAATATTTAACCTCATTTTTATAAAGCAAATATTTTTTAAATTTATTGTTTAAATATTTCTCTTCTAAAGCAATCTTAAATTTAATTATTAAACCCAGACTTAGTGTTAAAAATAAATAATAAGTAGATAGCTTTGTTATAAAAATGCCAAAGGAAACAAATATTAAAGAATAGTACATTGGGTGACGAGTAAAGCTATAAATTCCTGTAGTAACAAGATTGCTATTTTTTATAGGTGTTGGGAAAGGGGATAAATTTCTACCTAAATCTTTAATCGAAATTAACAATATTATGAAAGAGATTATAATAATAAAAAAACCCGATAAATAAGATAAAGAACTAACTCGAATTATTTGTATTTGTGGAATAAAATCCCATTTAAAAAAATGGAGACTAATAATAAAGAACTGTAAAAAAACAAGTATTAGTTCATAGGCAGCATTTAAAAAATTTTTTAATTGAAATTTATACATTTTTATTTCTTTAATGCTTCAATAAGAGGACCATATAATCTGAATGATAATTTATCAAAATTATTATTTCCAAAAAAGAAATCTGGTTCTTTTTCATCTCCAAAACACAATTTCATTTCGATATTATCTTTTTCACCTTTAGAAAAAAATTTATTACCAATCCATCTATCAGTAAAAGCTTTTTTCTCATTTTTTGATTTTATTTTTGCTTCTACGTATTTATAAGTACTTTCTGGAGGGAGAGGTAAACATTTTTCAGAATAATTTTTAAAAATATTAATGTAGTCTTCCAAAATTAAATTTGATTCAATTACTCCGGGCGGTTGAATAATTTGCGAATTATAATGATTTTCTGTTCTAAAAATTACTTTAGTATTTTTTATATTCTTTTTTAAAGAAGAAATGAATAGTGATTTTATCCAAGCCTCTATCAAACGACTTAAACTTAGCTTCGCATGAATTATTTCAATTACGGTATCATCAGCGACGAAATATTCTTCTTTATTTCCATTTGATTTAGCATAAATTCTATTAATCTCGTTATGTTGAGTCAAAATTGCAGATAAACTCTCTAATAGATCTTTGATTTCTTTTTCTTTTATAGGAAAACTATTTTTGGGCATAATAATCCCATTTTCAACCAATTGATCATTAATATTCAATTTTTTTACATCACCAATAAAATTTTGGTTATCAATTTCTAATTCCTGGATAATTTTTGTAATTAGTTGCGACTTTTGCAAATTACTTACATACTCCTCATCTGGATGATGAACAAATATTTGCTTGGGAGAAATATTTTTTTTATTTAACCAATATTTTTGTGGATTCTTGAACCAATAAATCAGTTCTGATAATTTATAGTTTTTAATATCATATTTTTTTTCATTCCAATCTAAAAATTCTACTAAAGAGTAATTACTTTTAATAATCTTAGAACTAGCAAGATGAATTATTTCTTTTTTATTTAAATCATAATATTTAATTATTAGTTCTCTTTGGCCTTTGTTTAAAAATCTATCAAAAAAAGAAATTAACTCTTTTATAGGAAAAGAAACATCCAATTTTTTATTGTTTTTGTCATTCTTTACCCAAGTAATTATAAATTTATCTCTACAGGCAATTAACAACTCAAGAAATGCATATTTCTCTCTTTCAAAAACTGATGGATCGCCGAGGTGATATTTATTATTTAATAAATTTATATTTTCATTCTTTGATAATTTGGGATAATAAACACTATTCATGTTTATGAGAAAGATAACCTTATGTGGAATAAGCCGTGAATTTTCAATATCACTTACTAGGATCTTGTTAATACGTGATTTTCTTTGATATTTTGCTTTATTTATGCAAGAAATTAATATCTCTCTAAAAACATTTAACAAAATAAGATCATTAGGTATTAAAGGTATTTCGTAATTATCAAAAATTCTATTTATTTCACTTATTTCTAAATTAAACTTTGCATTAGAATCAGCAATACTTTTTAATATAAACTTTATCTTTTCAATCCAAGATCTATATGAAAAAGATCCCCTTAGCAAATTAATATATTTTTTAAAATCAATTAATAATTTAACCCATTTTTTTAAATCCAAACTTATATTATTTAGGCTAAATGGTTTTAAATTAAAATTTATTAAATTGTCTTCTTTGTCATAAATTAAACCTAAAGTAATTCTATTTATACACCACTCAAGGGTATTTTTTTCTTCACCTAATCTTTCATTGGAATCTAATCCCCAATGAAAACCAACTTGGGTAAGTAAGAAAATAATTTCATCCTTCTCAGTAATATCAAAATCAAAAATGTTCTGAGTTACTTTTTTAGAAAGAAAATAATCTATTTTTTCAAGTGTAATTTTCTCATTTGCTATGTCTATAATATCAATTAAAAATTTATAAATCTCTGGAGAATCATTATTATCCTCATCTATAAAAAAATAAGGTATCTTTTCACCATTAATTAACTCATTATTAAAGATATACTTGAGATAAGGTTTAATTTGATTAGTTTGTGGAGATAAAACAGCTATATCACTATATTTAATATTCTCGCAAGAATTTATTATTTCTATAATTTTTTTTCTTATATATTCTAATTGGCTATGCTGATTAAAATGCTCACAAAGTATTATTGAATCATCCCTTTCATTTACTATAAAATCATTTCTATTATTATCAATTAGTCTTTTTTGTATTTGATTAAGAAGAGGAATATCCTTCTTATCATGAAAATTTGTTGGATCAATGTATATTTGATTATTTTTATAATTTATACCTTCCTCATAAATATTTTCCTCAATTAATTTCTGAAAGTTCGCTCCAAATTTGCCAAATATTTTCTCTATATTTGTATTATTTAAATTAAATTTGCTTTCATTATCATCGAATTCCAACTTACCTTCAAGACAATTTATTCTGTTCCATAAATCATCTCCTGCAGATAATAAATATAAATTTACCTTAGTAAATTTTGAAAGTTCTGAATAAAATTTAATATGTAGTCTAGATAAGTTATTATCGGAAATAATATAAATTTGATTAGGTACTTTAATTTGAAATTTCTTAATTTTTCTTAAATTCTTTATTACTTCAATCATGTATAAACATGAAGGCTTTTCAGATATTTTTTTCTCTAAGAGTTTATATAAAATAGGTTGCCAATATTGATTCGAATTTAAATTCTTAAAAAGATTTACAGAATCTATTTTATATCTATTCCATTCACTAATAATTTCAGGTCTAAAAATAAGATAATCAATAAAATTATTCGTGATTTTTTTTATAAGATTATATATGTCTCCATCAATCGTCTTTTTATTATCCAAATATTTATTAATCCAATGGCTAAGTGGCGATGATTCTTTAAAGCTATTTAATTCTTCTAGTGAATCAATAATGCCCCATTTAATTGACTCAAAATTCCATAAACTCATATCAATTTCAGGAAAAAATTTTATCAATAATGATTCGGTATAACTGGATATTGTCTTTAATTCATAAAGAGCACTTATCTTGTTTTTAATAGTTATTTGTTCACGTAACCAATTGCCCAAAAAATAATTTGGAACCGCTATCTCTAATTTCTCAGTTATTAGAGGAGGACATATTTTTAATTCTTCAGCCAACAGATCACTTATTACTTCAATTTTGTTTGACTTATATAGATTGAGCAATTTATTAGTTGGATATATTACTCAACTTTAAATGGATCAGTTATTTCTGCATTAGGAAATTCGAATTCCCCAACAGCAACAAACTCTAAACGAAGCTTCAAGAAAGTTATAAATTTTTTATCTGTCGATATGACAGCTGCTGGGGGTGATGGAATCTTTGATTTTAGATCAAAAAATTGAGTAGTTTGCAAAAATGATGGGTTTTTTAAAAGCCAAAAATCTATTTCTTTGTTATTTTCTTTATAATTCCTCTCCCTCTCTTTCAAAATTTCTTCAAGTGGTTCCTCAACCGTTAAAAATTTTTCACTTGCTGCAACGAAGTAATATGTTTTCATTTTAATATTTAATTTATGGTAATAAGTGACTTCATTTCACGAACAGATTTTTCTAATCCTACCGCTAAAGCCCTTGCAACAATACTATGACCTATGTTTAGCTCGTTCATATTGTTAATTGATGCAATTTTTTTAACATTATTGTAGTTAAGTCCATGCCCAGCATTAACAACTAAACCTAGATCATTAGCTTCATATGTAGACTCAATAATCTTTTGAAGCTCTTCATATTGGCTGTACCCAGTAAGTTCAGCATATTTGCCAGTATGTAACTCTATAAAATCAAAGCCTATTTCTTTGGAATAATTAATCTGTTCAGAGAGTGGATCAATAAATGCACTTACCTCTATTCTGGAATCTTTTAAACTTTTTACGAACTTCTTAAGATGTTTTAAATTACTTTTAACATCCAACCCTCCTTCAGTAGTAACCTCCTCTCTTTTTTCAGGTACGAGTGTTACGTAATTTGGAAGAAGTTTTTTAGCAATTTCTAACATTTCTTCTGTAGCAGCCATTTCTAAATTAAGTTTTGTTTTTATTGTTTCTTTTAAAAGAAATACATCTCTATCTTGAATATGTCTTCTATCTTCTCTCAGGTGAACTGTTATTGAATCTGCACCTCCTAATTCAGCTAAAAAAGCATATTGTACAGGGTCAGGTTCTATAGTTTTCCTCGCTTGCCTTACATTTGCAATATGGTCAATGTTTACTCCTAAAGTAGTCATAATTCTAAAATCTTAGTTTCTAGACAATCTATTAACCGCCCAATAATAGCTAATAAAAAATTACAAACCTATAAATTATTAATATATAGTTAACCGAAATTGAAGAAAAAATCTATAGATACTCATTATGGTATAAATCCTCTTCTAGGTTTTTTAGCAATGTTTATTACCCAAAACATTGTCATAAAAGCTTTTTTTACTGAAATAAAAATAATAAATAAAAGTTTTGCAATACCCAAAAATTCTTCAATTATTTTAGCCCCAACCCATAGATCTAGATGGGATGGATTAATTCTTACTAGGGCAATGGGTAGAAGGGTAACTAATAAAGATTGCAGATTTATGGTTACAAAATCTGAAATGAAAGGGATCCAAGGTTGGTTCCTAAAAAGACTTGGTTGTTTTCCCATTGATCAATTATCTCCTTCTCTTTCAGTATTGAGGTATGCTGTTGAACTAATAGAAAAAAAGAATCAACTAGTAGTTTTCCCTGAAGGCAAAATTAATAAATATGGTAAAAAGTTAATTCTTAAGGAGGGTTTATATAGACTGGCTTTATTGGCAGCAAAAAAGTCAAGCTCAATTTTTATAATTCCAATTGGAATTGCATACAGCCAGGTCTCTCCTAAAATTAGAGGTAAAGCCTCCTTATGCTTTGGAGATCCTTTGTTAGTAACTAAAAATCCAAATTTATCAACAAGAGACTTTAATGACATTTTGTATAAAAGAATGTACAAAGCAGAAAAAATCGCTTTGAAAAATGTAGGTCGATAAATCCATTATCAGTTAATATTAAACTTAATAAATTATGAGAATATGAAATTCTTAAAAATGATCCCAATATTTTTTATTTTTCTTGGGATACCAACTTATATGAACTTTTCTTATGCAGAAAGTAAAAATCCAAATGAATATAAGGTTCTTTCCAGTACAAATAAAAAACTTTCAATCTCTGATGTCAAAGATTACATAGATGAGGGCGACAAATTTGTAAAGGATGGAGATTTTGAAAAAGCGAAGAAGGCTTACGATAAAGCGAGGAATTTAGCAAAACAACTTGCTGGATTCTATAGAGATCTAAACGGTTCATTTAAAGGTTTGGATGCAAGAATACCACTTGAGATGGATAAAAAAGGAAGAAAATCTATAAAAATCTGGGCACAATCAAATGCTAGACTAGCTTCTTTATATAAAAGAAAAGAACAACCAGAGGTAGCAGTACCTCTACTGGTTGAAATAATTAGATTAATGACTCCAAATAGTACTGAAGGTAAAGAAGCATATGAGAATTTATTACAATTGGGGTTCGTTGAAACAACTTACAAGGGTTTTTAAAATAATAATCATGATTACAAAATCAAAAGTTATAGATTTAATAACTAAGAAGTTGCCAGATTCCCAAGTAAAAGTTGAAAATCTTAAAGGTAATGATCACTTACAAGTAACAGTAATTTCATCAAGGTTTGATGGATTATCATTGGTTAAACAACATCAACTAGTCTATTCTGCCCTTAAAGATGAATTAGCATCAGAGGCTATTCACGCACTGGCTCTAAAAACAGAAACTCCAATTTGAATTATGGAAAATCACACTAAAGATAAAATCCAAAACTTAATAGAATCTAATCCGATTATGGTTTTTATGAAGGGTACTAAATTAATGCCTCAATGCGGATTCTCAAACAACGTTGTTCAAATTCTTAACTCTCTAGGTGTTGAATTTAGTACTTTTGATGTTCTTAGTGATTTTGATATAAGAGAGGGTATTAAAGAATATTCAGATTGGCCCACAATACCTCAAGTTTATTTAAAAGGAGAATTTCTTGGAGGATCTGACATACTTATCGAAATGTATAACTCTGGCACCTTAAAAGAAAAAATTGAAATTGAATTAGCATCCTAAAACATTCAATAAGTATAAATACTGATATTAGTTAATAAAAATTAATATTTTAAACTCTTTTTTTATCAAAAAAACCCTTATTTTCATCCTCACCGGGTTCTATAAAACTAGATGGATCTAAAATCCATCTTTCTATTAATCTTTCTAATTTATCTTGATCTCTCTGCTCTAAACTACTGCAATTCCTTAATGCTTGCAGATAACCATCACAATATAACCGAAGGTCTGTTGGTGTATGAAAACGACTAACCAAGTCCTGGCAACTATCGCAAATTGATTGAAAATGACGAATTGCCCTAGGATTTTCAAATGATGTCATAATTCGATAGATTTCTGATTTTTATTTAGCATTTGTTATACCTTATTAAGGATGATAATAAATTGCCTGGCCCAACAGTAATTAAGAATGCAATCAACTGAGCAAATCTTAGCTTCAACTCCTGGCAGTTCACAATTGCCTTCGAGCTCTCAAACACCCTCAAGAGTTCTTGTTGTTGAACCTCACCCCACACTTAGGACGGTCCTTGTTCAAAGACTTCGTCAAGATGGTCACTTAGCTGCTGCAGTTGGATCTGCCACAGAAGCAATTGACCTATGCAGAGAGCAATCACCTGACCTATTGGTCAGCGCAGAAATTCTCGAACAAAATACTGCAATGAGGCTTGCTCAACAATTGGGGTGCTCAGTAATAGTTTTAACTGCCAGATCAGGTGTAGAAGCATTAGTTAATTTATTAGACGAAGGAGCGGATGATGTTCTTAGAAAGCCATTTGGTCTTGAAGAGTTAGCCGCAAGATGTAGAACTCTCTTAAAAAGAGGCAGAATAGGACTTCAAGAGAAAGTTGAAGTCGGACCATTAGAAGTACATCTGCTTCTAAGGCAGGTTACACTAAGCGAGAAACCCGTAGAATTAAGTCCTAGGGAGTTTGCTTTGCTTTGTGCGCTACTAATGCCTCCAGGAATGGTAAGAAGTAGACAGGAGCTTTTGAGAATGGCCTGGCCACCTTTTAGTGGCGGACCAAGGTCGGTAGATACTCAAGTATTAACCTTACGGAGAAAACTAGAACAGGCTGGCTTAGGAGAAGGTGGTGGTATTACAACAGTAAGACAGCAAGGATATAGATTTAGCCTCGATAATATCTAAAGCAAAAATAAGCTGATTTCTCCTACTAACATCAAAACTGATAAAATCGTTAGTAATTTATAAGTCCATAAAGGGGAGAGATAATTTATGCTTTCCGTTTTGATATTAGTTTTTTCCTCAATTTTTCCTAAAAAATTATCAAAATTTTCAATTCTTTGTGGTATGAGAAAACCTTTACCTTTTACATCTATAAAATAAAAAACCTTACTGCCTTGGCTGGTTGGAAAGGATTTTATAAACTTAATTTCTTCCCAAAAAATTTCCCAATTTTTTTTTCCAAGCACTTTAGAAATAAAACTTGTTTTATAAGTAATTTTTTTTTCACAAGTTTCTACATAATCACTAGTAATATTTGAAATCAAAAATAAACCTAATATAAAGAAAAATAATGAGGGAATTTTTAATTGATCACTTGAAATAAATGCGATAGGAAAAGTAAGAGCTATATATAATGAAATAAGAGAGCTTTTTACCGAGAAAAGTGTTTCAAATTTTTCTTTCATAATTTTATTTTTTTTCAATCAGGCAACTTAAAATCGTTAATATTTAATCTTGATCCAATTTTATGTGCACAGGCATATCCACTAAAGGCTACAGCATTTAAGCCTTGCCCTGGGAAACAAGAGTCCCCGACACAATAAAGATTTTTAATATTAGTTGTATTAAAAGGCATTGGAAGAAGTCCTAGTAACTTTTTATTAGGAATTGGACCATAACTGCCCTCAAATCTACCAAGAAACTTTCTATGAGTTCTAGGAGTGCCAATTTCTTTATGGTCAATATTTTGGTCTAATTTTGGGATTATCTTAGAAATCTTTTCAATTAAAAACGAATAATAATTTTCTTTTTTAGTAAGATATTCTTTTCTTGAAAGGTTGTCCCACTCACTTATAGAAGAAGGGGTAAAAGCATGAATGATGTGTTTGCCATCTGGAGCTAAAGATGAATCTAGAAGTGTGGGAATAGAAATGAAAATTACTCCTTTTTCATTTTCTAATTCTTCCCAATTCTCAACAATAATATGATGACAATTAAAATTTTTATCAATCAATTCTTCTGCTACACCTAAGTGTATTGAAACAAATGATGGAGAAGGCTTATAAGTTTTAGACCACTTATATTCACTCTTTGGGACGTAATCTTTTGGAATTAAACCTTTATCGTAATTGTTAAGACCAAAAGTATCCCATCTAGTGGAATTAGAAACAATGATATCAGCGTGAATTTTCTCTCCATTTGATAGTTTCACTCCAACAGCTTTTTTATCCTTTATAAGTATCTCTGTAACATTAGCTCCATAACGTATCTCACTACCTAATTTTTCAATACCAGTAACTAATTTCTCTGCAATCTTACCTACCCCTCCTTTAGGATAATTAATACCTCCAGCATGTCTATCTGTAAAAACCATTCCTGCATTGATCATTGGAGTTTTAAGGGCAGGCATTACTGACCAACAAAAACATTCAATATCAATAAACCTTAATAGTTCAGCATCTTTAATATATTTTCTTGCAACATCTCCAGCGTTTACTGGTAGCCATCTTGCAAGACCAAGACAAGATAATGGAGCTTTAAAAAAGACCTTTAAAAGATAGCCAGGATCTTCAATTGATAAAAGAGGCATAGAATCAAGACAATTAAATACCTTTTTACAAGTTCCATAAAATTTCCTAATGCCTTCTTTTTCTCTAGGAAAGCGATCAGATAATTTACTAATAAATTTTTCATATTCTCTATCAACTGAAATACTCAAATTATTTGGGAGATGGTACTCTAACTGAACAGGATCAGGAATAGTTTCACATTTTTCATTTACATCTTTTAGAGCTCTGGTTAATAAATTTGTATAACCTTTCTCTCCAAATCCGAAAATCATTGATGCTCCAACATCAAAGGTATAGCCTTTTCTCTTAAAAGATCCCCCACTTCCACCAGGAATAATATATTTTTCAAGAACTAATACTTTCGCACCCTTTGCAGCCAACTGTGAAGCTGTAACCAATCCACCTATTCCCGAACCAATAATTATTGCGTTAAAGGTTTTTTTATTGGATTCCATTTTTAAATTTTTGAGTAATTCACTTTAATTAATCTAAACAAGTAAATGATCTTTTTCGAGGAGTGAATCTAATATTTTTTTAAAACCTTGTAAAGCTTCAATAGATCTCTCTTGGTAAGCTTTATATCGCTTATTTTTTTCCTTTATTCTATAAGTTAATTCTGGAACTAATCCAAATGACGGAGGCATTGGTTGAAATTTATTTTTTTTCTGATTAGACATTATTATATTTTTATTACTAATGAAGTTCATTAAAGAACCTATCATTGATTCCTTAGGAAATGTAACTGGACTTTTATCCATTGCGAGGAGAGCGGCATTAATACCAGCTAATAAACCTCCTGCTACTGCTGCTGCGTAGCCCTCAGTCCCTGTAATTTGGCCAGCGGCAAGAAGTGAATCTCTATTTAAAAATTGAAGTGTTGGTAAAAGCAGTTTGGGAGATTCTAGAAATGTATTTCTGTGCATTACACCAAAACGAACAAACTCAGCTTTTTCTAAACCAGGTATCATTCTAAATATTCTTTTTTGTTCTGACCACTTAAGGTTAGTCTGAAAACCAACCATATTAAGTAATTTGCCTTCTAAATCTTCTTTTCTTAATTGAACAATTGCATGAGGCCTCTTTTTTAATCTATTTTCTCTGTCGAACAAATCGCCCCATTCTGGATTCCATAAACCGATAGATTTCAAAGGTCCATATCGCATTGTCTCTACACCTCTTCTTGCTATTTCTTCAATTGGCAAACAAGCTTCAAAGAAATTTGCAGATTCTTTTTCAAAATCCTTCAAATAGGCCTGCTGACCTTTAATTAATTCATCCCTAAATTTTATATATTCAATTTCGTTCATTGGGCAATTAAAATATGCTGGATCACCTTTGTCGTATCTACTTGCTTTAAAGACTATTTTTTTATTAATGGTTTCTCCGTAGATAATTGGGCTAGCCGCATCAAAAAAATGGCAAGAATCAATACCTGTGAAATTTTTAATTTTTGCAGCTAATGCATTAGAAGTTAATGGTCCAGTAGCAATTATGGAAATAGTTTCACTTTTGGGGAGCTCTAATTGTTCAATCCTTTCTATTTGAATCAGTGGATGTGAAGATAAAACCTCAGTCAAAGACTTACTAAATTTTGATCTATCGACAGCCAAAGCTCCTCCAGCGGGAACAGCGCATCTGTCTGCTGTTTTAATCACAAGTGAATTAAATGTCCTTAATTCTTCTTGCAAAAGTCCAGCGGCTCTATCTTTACTTAAAGCCCCAAAACTATTACTACAAACTAGTTCACCAAACTCACTTGTATGGTGAGCTGGAGTTGAAGATAGTGGTCTCATTTCGACTAACTTAACCGCTATTCCAGCGTTTGCTATTTGCCAGGCCGCCTCAGATCCAGCTAGACCTGCCCCTATTACTACTACCTCTTTATCTATCAAATTAAATTAATCCTTTCCCAAAAAATCTCTATTGAATTGTTCCCTTGCAGGTTTTTGTATATTGAAAATGACCCACGCAAGAGCTGCAATAATTGGCGCGAAAACGACAATAGTTCTTAACATCTTAAAAAATTAATAATTCATATAATACTTTAACTTTCCACAGAAGATAAAGAGAGATTTTTTAATCTTTTATCTTATAAGTTAAGAATTGTATTTCAATTGTACAAGTTAAGATAATAAGTTGTTTTTTTTGCCTTAAAAAGGGATAATTTTTAATGTACTCAATTTTACAAAATGGGTCGCTAGCTCAGCGGTAGAGCATCCGGCTTTTAACCGGCTGGTCCTGAGTTCGAATCTCAGGCGACCCACATCAATTTAAATTGAGTTCATTATTGAAGTATTAAATACCAAAAAACTATAAAAACTTCTATTGACTTAAAAACCTTTTCTAAAATATTGCATAACAATATTAATAATCTTAGTTGTTTCAGATAGGGCAAATTTTTTTCGAAAAATGAATTATCTGAGTGTGAGTATTTATTAAAGGCTTACTCAGCAGGTTTATAAAAAAATCTAAACAAAATCGATTGTACTTATTCCTAAAAATTGTTTATTTAAAAAACTATGTTGTGAGCGACTTTAAAATTAGCATTGATTACTTAATCTCAATAAAGGAGAATTAAATATTTAATCTAAAATTTTTCTGATCTTGATAATCTAGAAATATTAAACCTCAATACTCACGAAATTATTGAATAAAAATAAAATCCGACACAAATATGCAACAACTTTGTGTAAAAAATAAATTATTTTGATTGTAAATCTATGTTGTTCAAAAATTAAATAAAAAATACTTTACAAAGCTTCATGAAACCTGTTACAATCATTAACATAAAATTCATTCTTTTATCATGACTCCAGAAGCAGAACGTTTTAACGGTTGGGCAGCAATGTTAGGTTTCGTAGCAGCAGTTGGTGCATACGTAACAACAGGACAAATCATTCCTGGTTGGTTCTAAATTTAATTCTTAATATCACTGATTGTTTTCTGAAAGACCAACATGTAATTTAGCCAAGTCTTTTAGATTGATAATCGTAAAGTATTTTTAATTAAATTTGTTCTAAGACCCTTTAATTTTAAATCAATAAAATAAAGCTCTGTTTATACAGAGTTTTTTTTTGTAAAAGTTTAAATTAATCCAATTTTTTTTCAATATTGTCAAGACAAGTAGAACATAACAAATGACCTTTTTTCTTCCAAAAAGTTCTTGTTGACCTTTCTATATCCTTCCTACATATTAAACATTTAAATATTGGTGACATTTATAACTTTTAGATTAATAAGAGTAATGATGATATTAATGTTATAAATTTTTTTACGAATAATGGCAAGAATTATCTTTCTAATATTCTTAACATTTTCTTTAAATCAAGCTTACGCATCGAAAATACAGGAAGTCATCATTAAAAATTGCTATGACGGTGACACTTGCACAACATCCAAAGGAGAAAAAATTCGATTGGCTTGTATAGATACTCCTGAATTAAAAGGACCTAAAGCTAAGCCTATAGAAGCAAAAAGATCAAAAGATTTCTTAAATAACTTAGTAGCTAATAAACAAATTTCACTTAAAAGAATTACAAAGGATAGATATGGCAGAACAGTTGGTGAATTATTTAAAAATAGATTAAATATTCAAAAAATGATAGTTGAAAAAGGTTATGGAAAAATATATAAAAAATATTCACATCAATGCGAGTGGTCAAGATGATAGTTTTAAAAATTGCTCAATCTCATACTGTAATTAAAATTTAAAACTAAATATTCTTTTAATTATTTTTTTCAGGCTTGCTTAGTTTTACTCCTTTAAATAAAAGTTTTCCATCCTCTACCCAACTAAAACCAGGAAGAGATAAATTTTCTATTCTTCCATGAAAGACCAATTGATTCTTTTTATCACAATCATCCCTGTAATAACCATCGATAGCAGTTGTTATTTTATCCCCAGCCAATTCTGTACCAAGTGGGATAATATAATCCTTAATCCAAAAATCATCTGCATCTTTAAACCTTAATCTCACAGAATTATCCTGATTAGCAACCAAATTCTCTAATTCTTTTTCTTTTTCGGAAGAAAATCTACAGTCAGGAGATTGTCCTTTGTTTATGGTCTTAACTGGGGCTTTAATAGCAAGTCTATAAAGCATCTCACCTTCAAGAGCTCTATACTTGATGCGAGTATTTATGTCGAAGTCTTTCCATTGATCATCAACACTAAATATCTCTCCTGATCTGACATCATTTTTATTAACACTCACAACAGGTGCCGATGATCCCTTAGCTTGTGCTCTAGCTATCGCTTTTTCCTCATTTATTTTTTCCTGTCTAACTTTGTTTTCAGAGTTTTTATCCATCTTGACAAATCTGGTTTCCCCTCTTGGTCCATCTATATATCCATACATATCCCCTGTTTCTTTATCAGTATAAATAGAAAACAATTCGCTTTCTTGCATTCGCTCATTTTTTAAAGGCTTAAGGTTTCTTGCAGTCCAAGGAGCAGAAATTACTATTGCAAAAGATCCCAAACCAATTGATCCAGCTAAAGCATATTTTAATAAATTGTTCATATGTAGAATTTAGAGTATTCTTATAACTTAGAATTATCTACTGTTGCTTAATCATAAAAGTTTTATATTAAAATTTTTTTACAAAGTTAAATTCAATTTTTAACAAATGAAACTAAAAAGAAATATAAATAAATACCTTTTTTTTATAGTAACCCTAGCTTCATTAACAAATCCAATATTCGCTGGTTATGGAGGGGAAGGCACTAAGAACAAAGCCGAAAAAATTTCAAAATACAGAACTCAAGAATTAATTAACTATGTAAATCTCACAATCTACTACCTATATTCAGCAGAAAATAAAAATGAACGGCATGTAATATTATTCAAAAGTTGTCAGAAATTACTAAATAGCAATAAAAAAACAGTTAAGGGGAAAGATAAAAAGAACTTAATATCATGTACAAATCTCATGAACATGGGAACTTACAAAAATGAAAGGTCCAGTATAAATTCGAATTCATCAGAAAATAGTATTAAAACTAACGAAGAGGTTAAAAGAGAAGAAGAGGCGAGAAGAGAAAAGGCGAGAAGGGAAGAAAAGGCAAGAAGAGAAGAAGAGGCTAAAGCTAAAAGGGAAGCAGATGCTAAGAGAAGAGAAGAGGCGAGAAGGGAAGAGGAGGCGAGAAGAGAAGAGGCGAGAAGAGAAGAGGCGAGAAGAGAAGAGGCGAGAAGGGAAGAGGAGGCGAGAAGAGAAGAGGCGAGAAGAGAAGAGGCGAGAAGGGAAGAGGAGGCGAGAAGAGAAGAGGCGAGAAGAGAAGAAGAGGCTAAAGCTAAAAGGGAAGCAGATGCTAAAAGGAGACAAGAGGCTAAAGCTAAAAGGGAAGCAGATGCTAAGAGGAGAGAAGAGGCTAAAGCTAAAAGGGAGGCAGATGCTAAGAGGAGAGAAGAGGCTAAAGCTAAAAGGGAAGCAGATGCTAAAAGGAGACAAGA